>CAWDDN010000014.1:0-10400 GCA_963801135.1 uncultured Actinomycetota bacterium
GGCCATGAACTGTGCCACTTCGCAGTCCCGGGGATGAGTGCCCACCGGGCGTGAGCTTCGGGCGGAAGCCAGAGCCCACCTCGAGCAGTAGCTTGCTGACAGCCTCGGCGGCCGCGTCGACGTGACGCGAGAGCCGGCTCTGGGCGTCGAGGTCCGGTTGACCGTCGCGGACGAGCTCAGCTGGGTAGACACCGAACGTGGTGAGGGAACTGCTGTATCGCTTCCTCGCCCAGCAGCGCCCCAGCTGCCCTGGGGCCTGCGATGATCGGGCGTTGACCCGCAAGAGGGCGCCCCTCCCAGCGGGCGGTCGGTGTCGCCGCCGACACGCGGCGTCTGTGGTGCGGACCTCGATCGACCGTTCGTCGCAAAGTCACGACGAAATGGCTCTCAGGTGTCCGCCAAGGGGCGCTGTCGGACTTGTTGGAGTGAGCAGGCGCTGTTCGGGCGCTTGGAGGATCCGACCGGGAGGCAAACATGGGCCAGGACGTCACCCACCATGCGGCCACAACACTCGACATCACGGGTGCCGAACCACGCCTGTCCCGCCCCGAGCGGACCCTCGCAGACCTGGTGGAGGGCGTGCCCCAGGTGAACGACGCCCCCCACTCGCGCCGGTCACGCCGGGCCGGCGGGGCCGGCGTGTCGATGGTGCGAAGTGACGAAGCCCGCGGGCCACTGGGGCAAGCCCTCGACGGGCTGGACGGCGAGGGCGCCGCGCGGCCCTGGATGAACGGGCAGGCCCGTCGTGCCCTCACTCCGAAAGGTCAACCACCACTGGCGGCCGCGGCGACGAGGGCCTCAGCGGCGGGACCCGGGCGGCCTGAGGACTGCGGCACCCTAGTTGAGCTGGCTGCCGGGCACCGCGCCGCAGCGCTCACGGCCATCTCGACGCTCTCGCAGGGCCTGCACCGTCGCGACCGGGACGTCGCGCACCTGCGCTACCAGATCCGCACCGCGCGCCAGACCCCACCCGAACCGCGGTCGTCCTGGACCAGCTGGAGGATCTCCGACGCCGCCTCGCAGAACACCACCTCACCGCGCTCCTGGCGCTGACGAGACTGCGCCACGCAGACACCTGGTCTGCGGATCCCAGCGACGAGGCAGTCAGAGTGGCGGTCCTCAGGTACCTCGCTGTTGGCCGCGGTCCTCTGCTTGAGGCACGCCTGCCATACCCTGCCCGGCGACGAGCTGGCCCTGGACAACGCGGAGGCCAGCCTGTCGATGGCGGCGCGGTTCCTCGACCTGGCCGCTCGGCTGGCCAGCGCGATCACCACAGCCACCTCGCCGAGTGAACTTCGGCGGTGAGTACCCCGTGGGCCAGATGAAGGCGGCAGCCACCGCGTCGTACGGCATGGTCGCGGCCTCACAGCGTGCCCGGCTCAAGCAACCACGCCCAGGTTCAGCTCACTGACGCGACGGGGACCGGTTGATCATGGGGTGGATCCATGAAGCGCACCCCCGGCACGAGGGCTACCTGCAGGTCCTGTTCGCCGACGGCGCCGCGGGTAGCGGCATTGCCCCTGGCGGTGTCCCGGTCCATGTCGCTCCAGATGGGAGCTCGATTCCCTACGACGAACACGTCACCCGCCCGCGGGCGAGGTGACCGGGTGGCGGCTCGCCTGCGACTGCAGCACCGCCCCCGGCGGGTTGGGTCAGCCCGCACACGTGGACCCGAGTCCCCTCCGCCGCGCTGGAAGACCTCGGCGCGCGGAAGGTTCACTGCGAGGACGACGACACGTGGATCAGCGACCGACCCGACGTCGAGACCCTCGCCATCGCCGAGTGGCAGCAGGACCACCTGGCGCCGGCCACCGTCGTCGAGGAGATCCGCAACGCCCGCGAGGAGTCACGACGCGCGACAGATCGCCTCGAGGACGCCGTCCGGGCTGCCCGGGATCGCGGTGTTCCCTGGTCGACGATCGGGTCCGCGGCGGGGATGAGCCGGCAGTCAGCCCACGAGCGCTGGTCCAGATGAGGACCGTTACGAGGAGAATGGGCGGGTGGACGACCCTTACCGCCTGTTGATCACCCACGCCGAGCAGTGGTCGGCCAAGGCCCGCAGACCGCTGGACGTGGACCTGCTCGAGACGGCGCTCTCCCTGCGTGACACCCATGATCGCCGCCCGGGCACGTCGTGGCCTGAGGGGTCGGCGGCCGAGCTCATGACGGTTCGTTGGCCCGGTCACGGCCCGCTGGACCCACCCGACGTCGAGGTCCTGGTGGCGACGCTGGAGACGTTCTGGCGGTTCCTGCGCGCGACCGGCCGGATGGCCTCTGGCTCCGCGGACGTCAAGGTGCTCACCCGTGAGGCGCGCCGCTCGGCCGCGGCGATGCGCGACCGCCTCGCCGACCCCGCGGCGTACGGGGCGTCGAAGTCCCTGCTCGCGTTCGGACGCGAGATCGGCATCACCGTTGGAGGACGTCGACTCGATCGAGGAGGCCAACGCCCGCTTCGCCGCCGTCACCGCAGGCCTGGAACGCCCTCCCGCAGCAGGAGCGGCTCGCCCGATCCCCCGGACCTGCCGGGGCAGGCAGCCAAGCCTCCGCAGAGATGACAGCCACCGCCAACCAGCTCCTGGCCGGTGTCGACCTCACCGCGTACGCCGCCACCCACGGGATGAGCCAACCCGACGAGGAGGAGGACGAGGCGATCCCCGTCCAGGACGTGCGGGTGGTCGCCGGGCAGGTCCGCCGGTCCGAATACCAGAAACGGATCCGCTCCCTCGTGGACTGGATCGGCCCCGACGGCAAGCCGGTCACCGCGGCCGGGCTGCTACGCCCGGCCACCGCACGCGAGGCCATCGCCGACCTCGAGCTGGACGACTGGATGCTCACCGAGCTCGGTGAGCGGGCACCCACCTGGCGCTCCGCCGGGGACCACCTCGGGCTGGACCGGCTCTACCGGGGCGCGGTGGAGGCCGGGTTCCTTGACATCCGAAGCACCCGCGTCATCGCCATCCCCCAGACCGGCACCGACGACCAGGGGTGGGTGATGACCGGCCTCATCGCCCTCATCGCCGCCTACGAGCGCGGAGCCGGGCACCTGACCTCAGACCCCCTGCTCGGGATGCTGCTCTCGGTCGGGCTCGGAGACGCCCGCACCGTGGAAGACCTTCTCACCTGGTGGGGGCACTCCCCCGTCAACCCGCTCAACCGCCTCGTCTCCGACCGTCTCGACCCCGCCCAAGCCTCCGAGCTGTCCCAGGCAGTGGCCCGGGCCAACGAAGCCGCCATCGACTGGACCCTGGGCTACTGGCGAGACACCGGGATCATCCACGAAACCGCCAACAACCTCACCGTCACCGAGCTGGGCCTCGACTTCACCAGGGTGCTGATCAGGCTGCACGAGCACGAAGAGTCCACCGGCGAATGGGACACCTGAGCACCGGCCCCCCCGTCCAGATGCACGAGGGTCGAAGCGAAGAGTCGCCCAGTCTCAGGTCGGTGCCACACGTCCCGAGACCGTCGCACCGGCACCTATACGGCGCGATACGACTGGCGCTAGTCGTATAGGGTCGTATCGGTCGACGAAATGAGTTTATCTGTTGCCCTTTGCGCGATTGTGGGTCACGCAGAGCATTGTCAGTTTGGACAGGGGTCGCAGCCGCCCTTGGACCAAGCAGTCACGTGGTCGGCGTCCATCTCGTTCTGCTTGTAGATCGCGGGTCTTGTTGCGCACCGTACCAATCGCGCACAGCGGGCAGTTCGAGACTGCCGCTTGCCTTGGCCTTCTCGTCTGTTGCTCGTAGGCGACGCGTTCGGTGCTTCGCTCGAAGAGGCGAACGTCAAGCAGCTGGGGTTCGTCTCGCCGCCGAGCAGGTACTCGTAGATGCCCTTCGTTGTTGTGCACCGCCGGGTCGCCGCGCAAGCTCGTTGACTCTGCGTCGATGCGGCCGCGTTGTAGGACGTCCAGTGGTAGCTCTCGTAGAGCCGGCCCCAGTCGAGTCCGCGCATCTCCTTGTCCGGGGGCCGGGTGAAGACGCCGCCAACCCAGTCGATGACGGAGGTGAAGTAGGTTTTTCAGCCCGGAGATGTCGGTGTCGTGCCGATGCTGCGCAAGGTAGGCGTCGACGTCATGCCCTGCGACGACGCGACCCAGTCCAGCGCCTCCTCGAGGACCTGCTGCCGCTTCGGATCACCCTTGACATAGGACGACCACTTCTGCATGTTCGCGTTGCTCTAGTTGCTGAACTCAGCCTTCGCCTTGGTGATGAAGGGCCCGGAGTAGATAGCGTTCAGCGCTCCTGCCTGTTAAGCGGCATGCCGGCGATATTGATCGTCTCGAACCACTCCTTGATCTCCTTCTCGGTGCCCTCGCAGTCGTAGACGAGCGCGGTGTCGAGGATCTTGTGCTGGCTCGTCCTTGGGCAGCGACGAGAAGGTCTGCTCCTTGCCGTCGACCTTGATCGCGAACTTGCCGGTCACGAACCGGCCGAGGCTGGTGATGCGCTGCTGACCGTCGAGGACCTCGAAGGTCGTCGCCCTCGACGTTGAAGTAGATCAGCCCAAGCGGATACCCCTTCAGCAGCGAGTCGATCACGGCGACATCCCTCTTGCCGTCGTTGTAGATGTAGTTCCGCTGGTACTCGGGCTGGATGACGAGCTTGCCGGCGAGCCCGAACAGGCCCTTGCCCTCGAGTTCGTTGTAGACGAAGCCCTCGAGGACCTGCGTCGACGGTGTAATGGCTGGAGTTCGGTCTTCACGAGCGCGTCCTTCCGCCGGATGAGGATGCGCTTGAAGACAGCCTGCTTGGTGCTCGCGATGCCGCAACTTGGTGCGTCGCCGTGATTGCGCGCACGTAATCAGGCCCGAGCGGCGTGACCCCCAAGCGCCGCTGCCATCTCATCGCCCGGTCATCGCTGTTGCGACAATCTCGAATTGGTCCGGGTTGTACCTGTCGAGGAAGGTGATCGGCACACCCATCATCCCGTCATAGTCGCACGGGATCGCGTCGACGAACGGCACCTCGATCGCGTCGAAGTTGTCGTAGCGCTGGTACCCGTCGCCCCGAACTTCCTTGTGCTTGCTGAACTTGAGGTTGTCGGCCATCGTCATCAGCTGAAGCGGTTCGTGCCGGCGGCCGTGGTCGATGTTGGTGAACCAGCAGGAGTTGCCAAGCCGGGTGTAGTCGTACTCGTCGTCTGACGGGTAGCCGAGCCGCTCCGCCTTCAGCCGGTCGGCTTCGCCACCCCCGCACCCTTAGGGACTCCGAACACCATGTCGGTGCTGTTCGCGGTCGCGCCCTTCCAGAGCTTGTTCGTCTGGATAAGCGGGAAAACCTCGTTGTAGGTGGTCGCGTTGCTGTTGCCGATGATCGAGAACTTCTTGCCGCCCTTGACGAGCCAGGCCAGGAACTCCCGGAACAGGCTGAACGGCGGGTTGGTGATCACGATGTCTGCCTCGTCGCGCAGTGCCGTGACCTCGGCGCTGCGGAAGTCGCCGTCGCCCTCGAGGTACTCCCACCGGAGGTCGTCGATGTTGATCGACGCCGTCGTCGTTGATGTCCTTCGGCTCGAGGGTGAAGACCTTGCCGTTGGCACGCGTCTTGGTCGGGTCGAACTTGGGGTCCTCAGCTTCGAACAGCGTCGTCTGGTAGAGAACACCCGCCGGGTTGCTGTCCGGGGCGTACGAGGTCGAGATGAGCTTCTTGAGGCCGAAGTCCATGAAGTGGAGCGCGAAGAACTTGGTGAAGTTGGACCACTCCGGGTCGTCGCACGGGAGAAGGATCACCTTGCCGCGGAAGACGTCGGGGTCGTACTCGAGGTAGGCGTTCATCTCGCGCTCGATGTCTGCCCACTGGGTGTAGAACTCATCGTTCTTCGTCTCGCGCGCAGACTGGAGACTGCTGTTCCTCGAAACGGTCGTCATCGTCGCACCTTATCGGCGAGGGCGGACACCGTCCGGGAGAAGAGTCCGGGCGAGTGGCTCAGCGAGACGTGCCGAGACGTGCCGAGACGCTAAGTCGCCAGTAGCCCGGCCGCTTCCAAGCCGGCGCGTGCCCCGTTCCGCCGCGAGTGCCGAATCAGGTGCGACCGTGTGCGGTGACGATCGTCAATCGAGACGGTCGACGATCACTCGGCCGCTTCGCGACCGATGCCGAGACAGCGAGCACCAGGCGAGGATGCTCCGGTGTGGATCCCCCTGTAGGGGGCCAGTGCAGCCGGCTTCTGACATCGAATGAAAGCGACTTCTGACATCTCGAGACCCAGAATCAGGGTTGGCCTCAGGTGTCGCACTAGACCCGCGCGACATACGATCTCACGAACACCCCTCTATCGAGACGAGCCACCGTGCCAGCTTTCCAGCTGCGTCAGATCACCGGTTCCTGGTGCTGATCGGGTACGCCCGGGTCAGCACCGACCGGCAGGACCTGGCAGCCCAGCTCATCGAGCTCACCCGCATGGGCATCGAGCCGGCGCGGGTGTACACCGACAAGCGGACCGGGAAGGCAACCACCGACCGGCCAGGACTCCGCGAGGCCATCGCCGCCGTCCGCGCCGGTGACGTGCTGGTCGTCACCCGGTTGGACCGGCTCGCCCGCTCCGTCCCGGACGCCCGCGACATCGTCGCCAAGCTGTACGAGCAGGGCGCTGCCCTGCAGATCGGGTCCTCGGTGCACGACCCGAACGACGCTGTCGGGCGGTTCCTGTTCAACGCGTTGGCGATGGTCGCCGAGTTCGAGGCGGACCTGATCTCCCAACGGACCAAGGAGGGCTTGGCCATCGCCAAGGCCAAGGGGAAGATGCAGGGCAAGCCGCCCAAGCTGCGTGGGAGGCGGGCGGAGAAGCTGCGCGAGGACTTCGACTCCGGGGAGTACACGATGGTTGAGCTGGCCAGCGACTACGGGGTCTCGCGGGCCACGATCTACCGGACGTTGAAGCGGGTGCCGGGGTGAGCGCCGACTTCTACCTCGGGGTGGTGGCCGGGATCGGTCTGAGCCTGATCGGGTCGTGGGTCTGGGCTCGAGCACAGTGGCGACGACACCACCAGCTGGCCCGCTGCCCGCTCAGGCCCGATGGGCGCAGCGTCGGGCACCGCCACTGCCCCGCGTGATCTGCGGGCTGGACCGGATGCCTGAGCACTACCGGGCGCTTGGCTGGCTCACCCGCCGGCGCGATGGCGAGTCAACCTCGCTCATCGCCTGGCGTGCCGGCGTCACCGAGGGCACCGTGCGACGCGCAACCACCCCGTTCGGGCCCTTCCCACCACCGACGCGCGTTCTAGGCCCCCGACAGGTCTTGGCCGGGCACTTCAACGAGCGAACCCACCGGTGGGTCGCCCGCCGCCGCGCCGGCGAACGGGTCGTGGACATCGCCCGTGAGGAAGGCGTCTCCCACCAGCTGGTCAGCCGCTCCACGATCGAGCACGGACCCGTTCTCCCCGTATGACATCGACACGGCCACCCAGGCCGAGTGGGTCACGCTCCGTCGCGACGGGTGGACGTTGCGCGCCATCGCAGAGGCCGCCGGAGTCCCGCCACAGCAGGTGGCGTTCAGCACCAAGGGGCACGGCCCCTACCCGAACCCCGGGGCGGTACTGCCGCCGGGGGTGATCGGGGTCAGTGAGGTGGCGCGTCGTCTCGGCGTCACTCGTAGAACGGCCATCAGGAAGATCGACCAAGGACTGGTCCCGCAACCTGACTTCGTCACCCGAGCCGGACGCCGGCTGTGGCTCTCCTCCACGTTCCCGCAGTGAGGCCCCAACCTCGAGTCGGCCCGTCCCCGCCCGCGCCAAACGCCCGGCCAACGTCTTGGCGTGCGGGTGATCAGGTGACGGAAGCGTCGCCGTCCCGCGACTGCGGGACGGCCGGGGTGAAGCCCTGCCCGGCGAGCCACGCACGGGCTCGACCGCGGGACCTGTCCTCGCTGTAGGCGTGCCACCGCTCGGCATCCTCGGGGCGCGACCACAAGACGTCCTTGAACCGGCGGAACGCGCCACGTCCGCTGATCGCCACCGTGAGCAGTTCGGCCAGGCCGGGATCGGTGAGGGTGTCGATGAACCGTTCCATGTCGCGGTAACCCGGCCGGGACCCTTCGCAGTGAACCCACAGCCAGCGCGAGTCGTCCTCCTCCTCCTCGTCGTCCTCTTCGTCCTCGTCACGTCGTCGTCGTAGGCGGTGGGCCAGACCTGACCGGTGCGCAGGTCGATGCGTCCACCTCCTTGGGCTGGGTCTCCCTCCAGGACCATGGAGAGCTCCTCCAGGTCCACCGGCGCCGAGACCAGAGCTGTTGAAGGTCCACCGAGCGCGGCCGTCAACGCGTCGGCCAGCTCGCGGTCGCCGTCCCAGCCACGGCGGTGCAGTTCCGTCACGGATCGGCGGGCCACGCCATCAGCGCCGGCCGCTCCGCTCCCGAGAGCTACCAGTGCGGCGTCCCCGACCATCTGGAGGATCTCGCGCGGCCACACCCCAGAGTCCAGGACGGCCACCGCTGCCAGGACCATCACCGCGGTAGGTAGCCCCTCGCAGCTCCGCACGAAGCTCCGCCAACGACATGGCGACATTGTCACCCCACCTCCGGTTCCCTTGAAAGGATGCGGACCGTGGTGATCATCCGGGCAACCCGCACACTGCTCCAGCGCCTCGGGCCGCCGAACGCCGCCGACGAGGTGTCCACCACGATGCTCGGGGACTGGTACGCCACCGCGCTGACGTGGCGACCGCGACAGGTCGCGCTGCTGGTCAGCCAGCACACCCTGCTCCCGGTGTTGATGCCGCTGGCCCCAGCGGCCACCCTCCTCGACCGCTTCCCCGACCACCTGGCCGAGGTACTCACCGCCCACGCGGTGCCCGCACCGTTGGTCACCGCCGAGACCAAGGAGGCGACCTCCCATCGTCTCGGACCCACCACGGACCGCAGCCTTCGCGGATCCATGAACGAGTTCGCCTTCCTGGCCGAGCACCGCCGGAACGGACAGGCCGACGTCGACCTCCTCGAGCTGTCCTTCGAGCTCTCGAGGACCCCGTGCGGACCCCTGTACGGCCGCCACGTCAGCCCCGACCGGGAACTGGCCGCGCTGGTGGCCAGCTCATCGAGGTAGTCGGCGCCACTCCCCCAGGACGCCACCGTTCGAGCGACACCGCGCCCTCCCGCCCGCCCCCGATCCACAGGACAGGATCGCGTCTGGTCCTGCGCTCACCAACCTGCGGCGTCGACCTCGCCGTCGCTGAGCGCGTCCAGCGCAGCGTCCAGTGCCCGCTGCCTGCGCCGGTTCGGCTCGTGGTTAGCCTCGGCCGCGACAAACCCCCCAAGCTCCTCCAGCTCATCCTCCGTCGCGGACAGGACCGGCTGCCCCTCGCGCACCCGGACGCGGTACACCAGCCGTTCACACTCAGCGTCGAGCAACCGCAACTCGCGCAGCGTTGCGGCGACCTCCACCGTCAACGCGACCTCCAGGACGGGGCGGGTCAGGGTCATCCCAGAGCGTCGCAGGTCGAACGGCGTGCCCTCCCAGCCAGTGACCAGCCCGTCGTCGCCACAGTGACTGCACCGCCAACGGATCGCGCCGGGTGGGTCAGGCCGAGACACCACCAACCAACCAGGGCAACGTCGATGACCAGGTCGCCGACGACACGGCAACGCACTCATCCACCCGATGCCGGCATCCCCCGCCGTCGCTGCCCGAACGATCCCGTACAAGTGCCCCGCCAACCGGCGGGCCGGACCGGGCGTCGACTCCGACATGTCCATGAAATGGCTCAACTCGGCAACGAACACGCACAGGACTGTATCGAGGCACAGGACTCAGGCCGGGAACACACTCCCCCGCTCGAACGTCCTCGCGGCGGCATGAGCGAGCGTTTCTGCGAACGATCCAGGCACGGGGCTAACAGGGTCGTGCCCTCTGCGGAGACGCGGTGCCGTCCCTCATTTGGAACTACGGTGAGACGACGGTTACACCTTCGGTGACCATGCCGGGACGTCGTCGGCCCGCATGGTGGTGGTCTGCCAACCGCGTATATCCCGCAAGTAGGGCCGAGGCTAGGCCAACCAGCAGGAAGAGGTATGCCCAGCCGCAAAGGCTTACCGCCAACATCACGACCCCTACCAACCCCAGCGCGAATCCGATGAGGCCATCGAGCGCTCCGGCCATGGCAACCATTGCGCCACCTGGACCGTGCTCTTGCAACATGCGCTGCCCACCTTCATTGGTTTCGTGGTTCCGCGCCCGCAGGGGGTTGAAGGCACGAAGAAGCAGCTTTTCGTGGGGCAGCAGCCAAAGGCGTCTGGTGTTGTCCGGTGTCACGACTCCGTCCTACCGGACCGTGGGGACCCCATCGACTCCGTCGCGGGAGCCATTGTCGTCAACGCCGTGCCCGCGACACGCGAATCGGCACCGTCGATGTCGATATCAGGCAGGCCCGGACCGACTTGATGCGCCTCGTCCAGCACGCGGACGC
>CAWDDN010000015.1:0-51343 GCA_963801135.1 uncultured Actinomycetota bacterium
GTGTACAGGGCGACGCCGTGGCGGACCAGCCGGTGCAGCACCCGTCCCTTCGGTGTCGACGCCGCGACCGAGCTCACGGGGCTCAGCAGCAGCGGGTGGTGGACCACCACCGCCTGCACCTCGTGCTCGATCGCCTCGTCCACCACCGCCGCCACGGGGTCGACTGCGAAGAGCACCCGGTCGACCTGCTCCTCCGGGTCGCCGCACACCAGGCCGACGGCGTCCCAGGCCTCGGCCCAGGCAGGGTCGTAGCGCGCTTCGAGGACCGAGACCAGCTCACGCAACCGCATGGTGCGAGACTAGGGCCGCGGTCACTGGCGGGCGAGGCCGGTCAGCTCCCCGCGTACCGCTGCGCGATCTCCTTGGCTCGCCGGTAGTCGACCTTGCTGACCGCGGTGCGTGGCACCTCGGACAACAAGATCACTCCTTGGGGACCTTGTAGTTGGAGATCAGCTGCCGGCGTGGGTCCGCAGGTCGTCCGGCTCCTCTTGGCGCCCTCGCGGAGCTGCACCAGAGCGGTGACCGCTTCGCCCCACCGCTGGTGCGGGGCGCCCACGACCGCGGCGTCGAAGACGGCCGGGTGGGCGAGCAGCACGGCCTCGACCTCCTCGGGGTGGACCTTCTCGCCGCCGGTGTTGATGCAGACTCGAGCCGCGGCCCAGCACGCTGACGGAGCCGTCCTCCTCGCTGCGTGCCGGTCTCCGGGGATCGACCAGCGCACGCCGTCGACCACCTTGAACGTCGCGGCGGTCTTGACTTGGTCCTTGTAGTAGCCGAGCGGGATCGGCCGCTGCGGCCGAGCATGCCGACCACGCCGAGCGGGCGCCCGGGTCATGTCGCGACGCAGCACCGTGGTCTCGGGGCCGACGTTGAACACCGACCGGGCCCTCCTGCCGTCGTCGATCCGGGACGCGGTGGCGCCGGACTCCGAGGAGCCGTAGGAGTCGAGAATGAATCGACCCCGGGCAGCGCCGTGCGGATCTGCTCGCGGACGCCTTCCGACAGCGGCGCGGCGCCGTTGGACACCGCCGCCAGGCTGGAGAGGTCCCAGCGGTCGGGCTCGGCCAGGATCGCCTCGCGACCGGACGGCCCATCGCGTCGCCGAGGGTCCAGCGAGACGGCGCGGGCCTTCTCACCAGGTCGAGGAAGCTTCTCGGCGTGGAAGTGTCGGCCCGGTGTAGAGCGCGACGGTGGCGCCGGCGACGTGGGCGTTGCCGAGGATCCACTGGCTGCCGCCGTGCATCATCGGCCCGCAGGGCAGCATCACCACCGGGCTCTCGTTGGCGGCGGCCTCGGCGGCGAGCTGCTCGACGACTCGATCGGCGCTCCCAACCGATCGCGTTGAGCGCCGCTTGATGATGTCCTCTTGCGCCAGATCACGCCCTTGGGCTGCCCGTGGTGCCACCGGTGAAGAGGACGTAGTGGTCGTCCGCGGTGCGGCCGGCCGACGCTCCGCGAGGCGGCGGCCAGCGCCGTGTCGTACTCCTCGCCGAAGGCAGGATCGGTGTACTTGAGGTACGTCGGCGAGGTCGAGTGCGACCGCCTCGAGGTACTCGGGGGCGATGATCGCCCTCACGCAGCCGGCGCTGTCGTAGAGGTAGACCAGCTCGTCGTGGAGGTACTGGTAGTTGATGTTGATCGGCACGGCCCGCGCCTTCATCACACCCAGGAAGCTCTCCGCCCACTCCATCCGGTTCATCGCGTGCACCGCGACGTGGTCGCCCGGCTCGATACCGGTCGAGACCAGGTGGTTGGCGAGCCGGGTGGTGCGCTCGTCGAGCTCGGCGTACGTCGACGTGGCGTGCTCGGTGACGACGGCGGGCCGGTCCGGGACGGCGTCGGCGACGGCCTCCAGGATGTCACCGAGGTTGATGCTTCGCGTGCCGGCCGCCCTGTGGGTCATGCGTGCGAAGTATGCCTCGCACCAGCACTCCCGTCAGCCCTGCAATCCACGAGTCCCAAGCGCCGACAACTGCTAACGTCCATCGAAGACACCGATTCTGGGGGGAATCATGACTGACAAAGGAAATCCGCAAACGCCATCTGGCTGGTATCCAGTGGACGACCAGCAAGAACGTTTTTGGACAGGCGAGCAGTGGTCTGAGCACGTTCGATCCCGAGGCGCCACGTCGTCCGGCAGTGACCCTGCTCTTGCTTCCGCTGGACCAACGAGCACTGCTGGCATCGGAACGAAGACACCCTGGTACAAGCGCAACTGGCTCGCTGCCACGGTCGCGTTGGTCACGGGGCTAGTCATCGGCGCGGCCAGCGCAGGCGTGGCGGACCCGCAAGACTCCGCTGAGTATCAGACGCTGAACCAGAAACTCAGCGAAACCCAAGCCGACCTCGATGACTCGCAGGATGAGCTGGCTGCCACCGAGAAGGAACTGCAGCAAGTTGCCGGTGATGTGCCCGCTCGCGAGAAGGCGGTCGTCGATGCCGAGGACGCACTGAAGACCCGCGAGAAGGCCGTCGCCAAATCGGAAGCCGGGCTTCGACGCGCGGAGAAGGCGGTCTCGCGTCGCGAACGAGCGGTGGGCATAGCCGAAAAGCAGATCGCGAACAACACGATCCCTGGTGACGGGGTTTTCGAGGTGGGCGTCGACATGAAGCCGGGCACCTACAAGACGGGGGGGAGCGGCAACTGCTACTACGCAGTGCTGGCAGACGCGAACGGAAACAACATCAAGTCGAACAACATCACAGCCGGGCCTGCGACGGTGTCCGTCGTTGCCGGCGACTACTTCGAGACGACCCGCTGCGCCGACTGGGTGCTCCAGCGCTAAGGGCACCCCGGGAGTAGGGCAGGGCTGGCCTTCCCCAGACTGCGAGATCCACCCGTGGCACCGCAGACGCAGACTAGTCGGTGGGCGCAGCAGGGATCGAACCTGCGACCGCTGGTTTGTAAGACCAGAGCTCTACCGCTGAGCTATACGCCCCGACGACGGTGAGGAGGCTATCGCGCCCACCCCGTGCGGGCGGTGGCGTCCGCCCACCGACCCCGCTTCGAACCGAAAAATGATGCAGCCGCTGGCGTCTCGGGTCACCAGCGGCTGCGGCCACCATTGAACCACGGGCACCCGGCTCGGTCCACCCCTAAGGGTGAAGCCTTGCGAGGGCTCGCTCGTACCCCGCGAGCGGCCTCCCGTCACCGCGAGCGTTGTGCACCGACCACGCCACCTGGCCGTCCCTCCCGACGAGGTAGGAGGACCGCTCCGCGGTCCCGGAGCGCTCGTCGAACACGCCGTAGTCGCGGCACACCGCGCCGTGCGGCCAGAAGTCGCTGAGCAAGGGGAAGTCGATGCCTTCGGAGTCGCTGTAGCCGCGCAGGGAGAACATCGGGTCGCAGGAGATCCCGATCAGATCGGTGTCGTCCCGGCCGTGCTCGGGCCACCAGTCGCGCAGCTCACGCAGCTCGGCGTCGCACACGCTGGTGAACGCCGCGGGGAAGAAGACCACCAACGCGTGTCGTTCGCCCGCCAGCCGGGATAGGGCGATGGTCCGGCCGTGCTGGTCACGCAGGGAGAAGTCCGGCGCGTGAGTCCCGACCTCGAGCACCTCAGCCGTCGGCCCCTTCGTCGTCCCTGTCGTCGTCCCCGCCCTCCTCCAGGTCGCGCTTGAGGATCTTGCCGGTGGCGTTGCGCGGAAGCTCGTCGAGGAACTCGATCTCACGCGGCACCTTGTATCCGGCCAGGTTGGACTTCACGTGCTGCTTGAGGTCGCCCTCGGAGACGTCTCCCCCGTTCTCGAGCACCACGAAGGCCTTGAGTCGCTGGCCGTAGTCCTCGTCGTCGACGCCGATGCAGGCACACTCGTGGACGGCATCGTGCTTGGCCAGGCAGTCCTCGACCTCGGCAGGGAACACGTTCTCACCCCCCGAGACGATCATCTCGTCGTCGCGGCCCTCGATGAACAGGTGACCGGCCTCGTCGAACCGGCCGACGTCGCCCGAGCTCATCAGGCCGTCGATCATGTCCTTGTTGCCGCCGCCGGTGTAGCCCTCGAACAGGATGCCGTTCCCGACGAAGATCCGGCCGGTCTCGCCGGGCGGAAGCTGGTTGCCCTCGTCGTCGTAGATCCGTACCTCGGTCGCATGGGGCGGCTTGCCGGACGTCCCGGGTGCCTCGCGCAGGTCCTGCGGGGTGGCGATGGTCGCGTAGGCGACCTCGGTCGACCCGTAGGTGTTGTAGAGGTTGTCGCCGAAGGTGTCCATCCACTTCTCCGCCAGGTTCCCGGGCAGGGCGGAACCGGAGGCCGCGACGACCTTGAGCTTCGCGAAGTCGTAGCGGTCGAGCACCTCCTGGTCGAGCTTGAGCATGCGTTGCATCATCACCGGGATGACCACCAGGGAGTCGACGTCGTTCTCCTTCATCGCCTCGAGGCAGTCCTCGGGCTTGAAGCGCCGTCGCAGCACGATCTTCGACTCCAGCAGCATCGCGAGTGCGAGGTGCGCGAACCCCCAGGTGTGGAAGAGCGGCGCGGCGATGTGGCACGTCCAGCCCCGTCGCAGCGGGATGCGCGACAGCAGCGACACCGCGGCGTCCACGCCGGCATCCTGTCGGGGGGCACCCTTGGGAGTCCCGGTGGTGCCCGAGGTCAGGATGATGATCTTGCTCTCCCGGTCCGGCGCCCCGAAGGAGGCGTCCGGGTTCCCCTTCTCGATGAGGGACTGGACCGTGGCGACGTCGCCCTGCGGCGTCTCGCCCTCCTCGACCCAGCCGACGACGCGCTGGATGCTGTCGTCGACATCCTCGACCAGCTCGGCGAACTCCTCGTCGTACACCAGGACCCTGGGGCCCTCGCGGTCCATCACCTCCACCAGCTGCGGGCTGGAGAAGGCGGTGTTGAGGAAGAGGATGTCGCCCCCGAGCAGCCCGGTGGCGATCGTGGCGTCGATGAAGAACCGATGGTTGCGAGCCATCACCGCGACGCCGTGGTCGGCGTCGACGCCCATGTCGCGCAGGGCATCGGCGAGGGCGGTGGCGCGGTCCATCACCTGCTTCCACGTCAGCTCGCCCAGCTCGTCCACGATGCCGACCGCATCCGGGTTACGGACCGCGAGCGTGGCGAACCCCCCAGCAGGGCCCACCCCCCAGGTGCGCACGGTCTTGAGGAGACGTGTCAGTGTCCTCGGTCCGTACGGCTTGATGATGCCGCTGGACAGCAGCACCTTGGCCTTCGTGACCGTGTCCTCGACGACCGCGGTCGCCTGCTTGCCCTTGTTCACATGGCCCCCTTGATGAGATGTGGTCGTCAACGTGGGGCGGACTTGGGAGCCGCCAGCCGCGTGGCGGTCCAGTCCTTCCCGGCAGCGAACGTGGTGGTCACCGCGAGGCCGGCCACCGGAGCTGCTTCGGTGATGTCCGCGGCCTCGACCGCGGACGGCCGACCCACCTTCGGGGTGATGAGCCAGATGACGCCGCCGTCGGCGAGGTCGGTCAGGGCATCCACGAGTGCGTCGACCAGGTCGCCGTCACCATCGCGCCACCACAGCAGGACGCTGTCGACCACGTTGCCGTGGTCACCGTCGACCATGTCGCCGTCGATCGTGTCCTCGATCTCGATGCGGATGGCGTCGTCGACGTCCTCGTCCCACCCGAGTTCTTGGACAACTACGCCCGACGCGTACCCGAGCCGTGCACCCAGGCTCTTGGTGTCGGCGCCCCCGGGGGTCGCGCTCACGTGTGCTCCTCCATCTCTGTTTGGCTCATGTGACCCGACCAGTCCACTAGATGCGCGGCTCCCGCGCAACCTTCCCCAGCCTTACCCCTCGGGCTCCGGTCTACTCGCGAGTACTTCGGGCGGCTGACAAGATGGCGGCGTGAGTGACGATGCGCAAGGCAAGGGCACCGACCAGAGCGGGGCCGAGACCGAGCAGCGCACGGGAGCCGGCTCGCGGCCGGACCGACGCGCTGCGGTGATCCACGAGGGGCTGCCCACCCAGCTGCCCGACATCGACCCCGAGGAGACCCGGGAGTGGATCGACTCCTTCGACTCGATGCTCCAGCAGCGCGGCCGTGACCGCGCCCGCTTCGTCATGCTCAAGCTGCTCGAGCGCTCCCGTGAGAAGCAGGTAGGGGTCCCGGCGCTGCGGAGCACCGACTACATCAACACCATCCCGCCCGAGCGGGAGCCATGGTTCCCCGGGGACGAGGACGTCGAGCGCAGGATCCGGCAGTTCATCCGCTGGAACGCCGCGATCATGGTCTCCGGCGCCAACCGCCCCGGCCTCGAGGTCGGCGGCCACATCGCCACCTACCAGTCCTCGGCATCGCTCTACGAGGTCGGCTTCAACCACTTCTTCCGGGGCAAGGACCATCCCGGCGGCGGTGACCAGGTGTTCATCCAGGGCCACGCCTCCCCCGGCATCTACGCCCGCGCCTTCCTCGAGGGACGACTCACCGAGAAGCAGCTCGGCTACTTCCGGCAGGAGGTGCAGCACGGCAAGGGCGAGGGCCTGTCCTCCTACCCCCACCCGCGGTTGATGCCCGAGTTCTGGGAGTTCCCGACGGTGTCCATGGGGCTCGGCGCGATCAACGCGATCTACCAGGCGCGCTTCAACCGCTACCTGCACAACCGTGGCGTCAAGGACACCAGTCAGCAGCACGTCTGGGCGTTCCTCGGTGACGGCGAGATGGGCGAGCCGGAGTCCCTGGGCGCCATCGGCGTCGCAGCTCGCGAAGAGCTGGACAACCTGACCTTCGTCATCAACTGCAACCTGCAACAGCTCGACGGCCCCGTCCGCGGCAACGGCAAGATCATCCAGGAGCTCGAGTCCTACTTCCGCGGCGCCGGCTGGAACGTGATCAAGGTGGTCTGGGGCCGCCAGTGGGACCCGCTGCTCGCGCGCGACGTGGACGGCGTGCTGGTCAACCAGATGAACACCACGCCCGACGGGCAGTTCCAGACCTACTCGGTCGAGAGCGGCGGCTACATCCGGGAGGACTTCTTCGGCAGTGACGCCCGGCTTCGCAAGATGGTCGAGCACATGAGCGACGACCAGATCCGCAAGCTCCCCCGCGGCGGCCACGACTACCACAAGGTGTACGCCGCCTTCGATGCCGCGGCCAAGCACGTCGGTCAGCCGACCGTGATCCTGGCCAAGACCGTCAAGGGGTGGACGATCCCGGCGCTGGAGGGCAAGAACGCCACGCACCAGATGAAGAAGCTCACCCTCGACAACATCAAGTCCTACCGGGACCGGTTGCGTCTCCCCCTGTCCGACCGCGACATCGACGAGCACTACGAGGCGACCGGTGGCGCGCCCTTCTTCCACCCGGGTGAGGGCTCGCCCGAGATCGACTACCTGCACGAGCGCCGCAAGGCCCTCGGCGGCAGCCTGCCTGAACGCCGGGTGAGGGCCACGCCTCTCACGCTGCCCGGCGACGACATGTACCAGGAGCTGAAGGCGGGGTCGGGCAAGCAGTCGGTGGCGACCACGATGGCGCTGGTGCGGCTGGTCAAGGACCTCATCAAGGACAAGGGGATCGGCGAGCGAATCGTGCCGATCGCTCCGGACGAGTACCGCACCTTCGGCATGGACTCGATGTTCGCCAAGGAGAAGATCTACCAACCGTCGGGACAGCTCTACGAGTCCGTCGACCGCAAGCTGCTGATGGCCTACAAGGAGTCCCCGCAGGGTCAGCTGATCCACGAGGGCATCTCCGAGGCCGGGTCGATGGGAACCACCACGGCCGCGGGGTCGGCGTACGCCACCCACGGCGAGTTCATGATCCCGATCTACTTCTTCTACTCGATGTTCGGCTTCCAGCGCACCGGCGACTCGATCTGGGCGATGGCCGACCAGCTCGCCCGCGGGTTCCTGATCGGGGCCACCGCGGGCCGCACCACGCTCACCGGCGAGGGGCTCCAGCACGCCGACGGCCACTCCCCGCTGCTGGCGGTCACCAACCCTGCGGTGGTGCACTACGACCCGGCAATGGCCTACGAGCTGGCCCACATCGTGCAGCACGGACTGGCGCGGATGTACGGCAGCACCGACGAGAACCCCCACGGCGAGAACGTGATCTTCTACCTCACCGTCTACAACGAGCCCGTGCGGCAACCCGCCGAGCCCGACGACCTGGACGTCGACGGGCTGCTCAAGGGGATCTACAAGGTCGCGGACCCGGAGGGTGACGAGGGCCCCGCGGTGCAGCTGCTGGCCTCCGGTGTCGCCTTCCCGTGGATCACCAAGGCCGCCGAGCTGCTGCGCGACGACTGGGGAGTGCGGGCCTCCACCTGGTCGGTGACATCGTGGAACGAGCTGGCCCGCGAGGCGATCGAGCTGGAGGAGCGCAGCTTCCTGCACCCCTCGGAGGAGCCCGGGACGCCGTACGTCACCCGCAAGCTCGCTGAGACCGAGGGGCCGGTGGTCGCGGTCAGCGACTTCATGAGCGCCGTGCCCAACCAGATCGCGAAGTGGGTCCCCAGCGACTTTCACGTGCTGGGCACCGACGGGTTCGGCTTCGCCGACACCCGGCCGGCGGCCCGCCGGTTCTTCCACGTGGACGCCGAGTCGGTCGTGGTGGCGGCGCTGCACGCCCTCGCCCAGGCCGGCGAGCTGGAGCAGAAGGTGGTCCAGAAGGCCTTCGAGAAGTACCGCATCGATGACCCCACCGCCGTCGCGGACGTCGCGCAAGAGGGCGCCGACGCCTGAGGGAGCGTTGCGTCTGATCAGACCGAAAGCGCCTCCCGGCTGCCCGCAGAGGCGCTCGGCGTCTGATCAGACCGCAGGCGCCTCCCGGCTGCCCGCAGAGGCGCTCGGCGTCTGATCAGACCGAAAGCGCCTCCCGGCTGCCCGCAGAGGCGCTCGGCGTCTGATCAGACGCGCGGCCCACGGGTCGGGACTCGACCCCCGGCCAGGAGGCCGGTGCTCGTCAGGCGACGGTGACGACCCGCGAGTCGGGGATCCGTCGACCGTCGGGCGCACCGTGGGTCAGCAGGGCCCGCCACCGAGCCTTGTGGTGCGTGGCGGGCTTGGTCTCGACGATGAAGTCGTGCACCAGGTCGGCGGTGGCGTGGGGGGCGTCCTTGTGCGGGAAGTGGCCCACACCGGGAAGCACGTGGACCCGCGACTCCGGAGCGGCCTGACGGGCGTGCTCGGCGTGCTTGGCGGGAATCACCCGGTCGTCCTCGCCCCAGATGAAACACATCGGCATCTCCTGCGACAGGTAGGCGCGGTCGACCATGGTGATGATCTGTCCTCGCAGGTCGATGCAGGCGCGGACGACGTGAGCCAGAGCCCGTCGCTCGCGCGGGTCCTTCATGTGGTCGATGATGTCGGCTACCTCGCCGAGGTCACGCAACGTGGCGTGGTCCAAGCCGTTCAGCCGACGCATCGCTCCGCCCAGCACGTGGCGCACCCCCGGAAGGGTCACCAGACCCATCACGGTGTGGAAGCCCGGCAGCGTCACTGCCCTGATGATGGGCGTGACCTCGCTCCCCATGCCGCCCGGCGCGATGAGGGCGAGTCGTTCGGTGCGCTCGGGATACTGGTAGGCGAACTGCATCGCGACGCCGCCACCGAGGCTGTGTCCCACCACCGTGACCCGGTCGATGCCGAGCACCGTGAGCAGGTCGCGCATCCCGTTGGCGTAGCCACCCACGCTGTAGTCGGCCCGCGGCTTGTCGGAGTGACCGTGCCCCAGCATGTCCGGCGCGATCACCGTGTGGCGCTCAGCGAGCCGGTCGATGATCGGCAGCCAGGTGGTGTGGTCGCACGCCATGCCGTGCAGCAGCAGGATCGGCGGTCCCTCGCCCTTCTTGACGTAGGCACGGCGATGCCCGTGGATGGTCACGTACTGCAGGTCGCTGTCGTCGGTCACGTCCCCGGCCCCTTCGGTCACGTCGGGGCCCATCCTCCCGCGCCGCAACCGGCCGCCGACAGCCCGGTGGAACATGTTTCACGTCACAGCCGGGCGACCCCCCTGCGGCAGCCGACGGGTGCGGCTGGTGCGACGATGCCGTGGCCACCGGCCCCCGACAGGAGTTGAGATGAGCACCACCCACGACGTCGCAGCAGGCTTCGCCGAGATCGTCGTCGAGGTCGCCGACGGCGTCACTGCCGAGGACGTCCGCCCGGACCAGGCGCTGCGCGGCGACCTCCACGTCGACTCACTCGCGTTGGTGGAGATCGTCGTGGCCACTGAGGAGCGCTTCGGGATCCGGATCCCGGACGACGACGTCAAGGACCTGGTGACCGTGGGCGACTACGTCGACTACGTCGAGCGCGTCCTCAGCGCCTGAGGCTCCTTCCCCGAGAGCCCCAGGCCCGGGCCCGGCTGGGCGGGCCCCTCGCCGGTCAGACGACCTGGTGGAGCCAGCGCACCGGGGCGCCGTCACCTGCGTGACGGAAGGTCTCCAGCTCGTCGTCCCACGGCTTGCCGACCAGCTTCTCCACCTCGACCTCGAGGGTTGTCTCTCCCAGCGCCGCCTTGACCACGGCGGCCTTGAGCCGGTCCTCGGGGATCATCAGGTCACCGTGGGTACCCGTCACGGCGTGGAACACACCGAGGGTGGGGGTGCAGGAGTAGCGGGAGCCCTCGAGCCCGACCGAGGCGTCCTCGGTGACCTCGAAACGCAGCTGCTTCCAGCCCCGCAGACCCGAGACGATCTCGGCGGCAGTGCCGGACTCCCCCGACCAGGAGTACTCCGCACGGTAGCTGCCGGGCTGAGCCGGCTGCGGAGTCCACTCCAGGCTGACGGCATGGTCGAGCGCCCCGCTGAGCGCCCACTCGATGTGTGGGCACAGCGCGGACGGCGCCGAGTGGACGTAGAGCACGCCCCTGGTCGCATGACGAGAACTCACCGGTGGCCTCCCTTGTGATCGGCGTCGAGGTACGCCTTCCCCAGCGATCTCGTCCGAGCGGGTGCCGACGCGGTCTCCGACCGCGCGATGAGTGGCTCCTGTGCAGTTGTCTCACACCCATGTTACTCACAACTGCACCAGCAGTAACCCCTTTCACACAATTCGCGCGGATCGCGCGGTCAGCGGGTGGTCGTGAGCAGCCTGCCGAGAACGTGCTCGGCCAGCGCCATGCCCCCGAGGTGGCTCTCCCCCGGCAGCGTGAAGAGCTCGGCCCGCGGCAGCCTCGTGACACAGTGCTCGCCGTGGCGCCACGGCACGATGTGGTCCCCGTCGCCGTGCCACCACAGCACCGGTACCTTCACGTCCGCCAGACCGAAGCCCCAGTGACGGGTGAACAGCAGCAGGTCGGAGAGCGGGGCGCTGATCTGCTTGCGGCTGCCGTTGAGCAGGTCGTCGAGGAACATGGCGCGGAACTCCGGTCGGCCCAGGACCTTCTTGTCCCCTTCGGGCTGGAACGCACGGTAGGCGTCGATCGCGGTCCCGCCGAACGGTCGCACCAAGCGGATCGCGTTGTTCAACGCGAAGCTCAACGGCACGCGGGTCAACCCCAGCAGGGGCGCCACCGGAACGGCCAGCCGCACCAGGCCGCCCGCCGCAGCGTCCTCACCGATGGTGGGCGCAACGCCTCCGAGGACGGCGACGCCGCGGACCCGGTCGGGCATCGCGGCACCGGCAGCGAGTGCGTAGGGGCCGCCTCCGGAGAGACCGATGGTGTGGAACTCCCCCACTCCCAGGGTGTCGGCCACGACCTCCAGGTCACGGGTCCAGCCGAGGACGTTGTCGTAGACGTGCGCGCTGGACCAGCCGATTCCCGGCCGGTCGATGCCGACGATCCGCAGGTCGTTCTCCTCGGCGTAGGAGCGCGCTTCGACGGGAATCTGACGACGGGCGCCGGGTGTCCCGTGCAACCACAGGATGGCGCGGCCGTGCGGCGTCCCGAAGGACGCGAACCCCAGGCGCCGTCCTCGACCCACGGCGATACTGCCCTCGAGCTGGGGACGTTCGACCTCGACCTTGTTCGCTGGCATGGCCCCCAGTGTGGACCACGGTGCCGTCTCCCGCCGGTGCCAGGGGCTGCCGAGCCCCGGCTGCGAGGCGGCGCTGTGAGCCGGTCGAAAATACTCCCAAATCGCTCACCGGCTGGGCCGCTCCCTCCTACAGTTGAGCCTGGGAGGCAGCACCATGGATCTCGAGCGCGTGTACCGCGACATCGTGGAGTCCTCCCCTGACCCGATCTGGCTGATCGACTTCGACGCCCGCACCCTCTACGCCAACCCGGCCATGGCCGACCTCTACGGCGTCCCGACCGAGGAGATGTCGGGAGTCACCTTCTACGACACCGTGGACGAGGAGGGTGCCCATCAGTTCGCCGACCACTTGAGCGAGGTGATGGCCGGTGGCCCCACCTTCGAGGACGCTGTGGAGACGCTGTTTCACCCCCGCGACGGCGAACCGGTGTGGATGCTGCTGCGCGAGGGCCTCTTCCGCGACAAGACCAGCGGGGTCCAGGGTCTCCTGGTGCGCTTCACGCCCTACCAGGAGCGGCGCGACATCACCCAGGCGCTGGCGGAGTCGCGCACCCAGCTGGCCGATGCCCAACGCATCGCCCGCATGGGCGGCTGGACGACGGACGGCTCGTCGCGCCTGATCGTGGCCTCCGAGGAGCTCATCGAGACGTTCGCGCTCGACCCCGACTTCTTCCCCACCGATCTTGCGTCGTTCGCCTCGCTGGTGCACCCGGACGACCGTGAGGGGCTGATCGGGCACTCGCGGGCAGTGCTGCGGGGCGGCGCACCGTACGAGTTCACGATGCGGATCGGTGACGAGGACCGGGGCTGGACCTGGGCGAAGGTGCGAGGGGTCGGACGACGCGGCCCCGACGGCAAGATCTTCCGCGTCGAAGGCACCCTCCAGAACGTCACCGAGTCGATGGAGACCGAGCTCGCCCTGCGTGACCAGGTCGCCCAGAACCGGCTGATGAACGCCGTCGCCACGGCCGCCAACGAGGCCTCCACGCTCGATGAGCTGCTGGCCCAGGCCAAGCACCTGGTGCTGCTGCACGACGACTGGCGACGAGCGCGCGGCTTCCGACACCACGACGGTCACCTGGAGCCGATCTACCTCGACGAGACCGACCGACTGGTCGACGTGGAGGACCCGACGCTGCTCGAGTCCGACCTGGCTCTCGCCCGACAGGTGCTGGAGCCCCACGACGTGGTGTGGGACGAAGCCGGGTTGACCGTCGCCTTCCCGGTCTTCGTGCGTGACGAGCTGCTCGCGGTGCTGGCGATCGAGTCGGCACCGCCGCTCTACCGCCACGAGATGATCGAGAGCTTCGTCCGCCAGGTCTCGGCCCAGATGAACCAGGTGGCCCTGCGGGAACAGATCGCCCGGCAGATGCAGGAGGCACGCGACGCCGCCATGGTCGCCTCGCAACAGAAGTCGGACTTCCTGGCCATGGTGAGCCACGAGATCCGGACGCCCCTCAACGGCGTGATCGGCCTCAACGAGCTGCTCCTCCAGACCGAGCTCGACGACGAGCAGCGCAAGCTCGCTACGGGCGCGGGACTCTCGGGCCGGATGCTCCTGAGCCTGATCAACGACATCCTCGACTTCTCCAAGATCGAGGCGGGCCAGCTCACCCTCGAACGCCTCAACTTCGCCGTACGCGAGACCCTCGACCAGCTGGTCGCCACGCAGCGCGAGAGCGCGGACCAGAAGGGCGTTCGGCTCGAGGTGCAGTACGGCCACGAGCTGCCCGACGTCCTCCGCGGCGACCCCACCCGGCTGGCCCAGGTCGTCAACAACCTCGTCTCGAACGCGGTGAAGTTCACCGATGACGGTTCGGTCGTGGTGGACGTCCAGGCATCCCGGCAGGACAGCGGGGACGACGCGTGGGTGCTGCGCTGTGAGGTCACCGACACCGGGATCGGCATCGACTCCGCGGTCGAGGGCCTCTTCGAACCCTTCCGCCAGGCGGACACCTCGACGTCACGGCGCTTCGGGGGGACCGGCCTCGGGCTCGCCATCTCCCGAGAGCTGGTCACCCTGGCCGGAGGCGACATCGGCTACGACTCCACGCCCGGGGAGGGGTCGAGGTTCTGGTTCACCATGCGGATGGGGAAGCCGACCGGTGGTGCCGTGATCGGTCGCCGGGTCGAGAGCGCACTGCGAGCCCGCGGACCCTCCCGGCGGGTGCTGCTGGTGGAGGACAACCCGGTCAACCGCATGGTCGCAGCCGGCATGCTGAAGGCACTCGGCCACGAGGTCGAGACCGCCGAGGACGGCCTGGTCGCGCTCGAGCTGCTGGAGGCCCACCAGTACGACGCGGCGCTGCTCGACATCCAGATGCCGCGACTGGACGGATACGGCACCGCGCGAGCGATCCGCACCGCGGCCCGGGAGTCGACACGGAGTCTGCCCCTCATCGCCCTCACCGCGGCGGCCGTCGACGGCGAGCGCCAACGTTGCCTCGATGCAGGCATGGACGACTTCGTCACCAAGCCGATCGACCCCCACACCCTGGCGGTGACCCTGGGGCGATGGCTCCACGACTCGCCACGCCTGCCGCGGCCCCACGAGGAGCCGCAGCCGCCGGCCCCGGTGGCGCCCGACAACGAGGACCTCGACCTGGGCCGTCTCCAGATGCTCCGCGAGCTCATCCCCGGCAGCACGGCCTACCTCGACCGAGCGATCGACAACTTCCTCAGCAACTCGCCGGGGACAGAGGCGCGCCTGCGCGAAGCCCTTGCCGCCGGAGATGCCGAGACGCTCGGATTCCTGGCACACAGCCTCAAGGGGAGCGCGGG
The DNA here is from genome assembly GCA_963801135.1 of uncultured Actinomycetota bacterium. Classification (GTDB taxonomy): domain Bacteria; phylum Actinomycetota; class Actinomycetes; order Propionibacteriales; family Nocardioidaceae; genus Marmoricola_A. The sequence goes on from CAWDDN010000015.1 coordinate 14,680, forward strand.
GAACATCGGCCTGACCCGGGTCGCCGACGCCGCGGAGGTCCTCCAGCACCTCGGGGACACCGGGGAGCTCGAGGGTGGGGCTGCGGCCCTCGCCCGGCTCTCCGAGCTGCTGCGCACGGGACGCGCCGCACTGCGTGGCCACCGGCAGGCCGTCGAGACCGAGCTCAGCGCATAGCCGCCAGCGAGGCGACGACGGCACGAGCCACCGCCAGCACCGGTCGTCCGTCGCAGCTGACCTCGAGGGAGATGTGGACCCCCTCCTCATCCACACGGCACACCCGGCCGGCAACGTCCACCCGCGCTGCCCCGGGTGCGGGAGGGACCGGCACGGGGCGGGCGAACCTGCAGCCGAGGTGCCTGACCTGGCCCGGCCCCCCGGCCCAGTCGGTGACCGCGCGGGCCGCCAGCGCCATCGTCAGCATGCCGTGGGCCACGACCCCAGTGAGACCCAGCGACCGCGCCGCCTCGTCGTCCTGGTGGATGGGGTTGTCGTCTCCGCTCACCGCTGCGTACCGGAGCAGGTCATCCCGGGTGACGCGGTAGGACCTCGGCTCCAAGCGCGCACCCACCGGCGCCAGGACGTCCGCCCTCACCATGCCGCGGTCCGATGCAGGAGGGTGGTGCTCGCCGAGCACACCTGGACGCGCTCGTGGTCGTGGACGTCCGCGCGCAAGGACAACAGATCGTCGTCGCCGACGCTGCGCACCGACCGCACCGTCAAGGCCGCGTCGAGAAGGTCGCCGACCAGCACCGGCCGGCTGTGAGCGAACGACTGGTTCGCGTGCACCACATGGCGCAGGGGCACCCCCAGCTCGTCGAGGAGCTGTGTCAGCAGGGGGGTGATCATCATGATCGGGTAGGTCGGCGGGGCGAGCCGCTCCGAACCACCCTGGAGGGTTGCCTCACGGAAGCGACGGATGCTCTCAGCCGTCACCTGGTGCGGCGACGAGAGGGAGACCCTGCGCCCCACGACCGACTCGTCGAGCATCGTCACGCTCCCATCGCGTGAAGGCCACCATCGACGTGGATGATCTCGCCCGTGGTGGCGGGAAACAGGTCGGACAACAGCGCGGCGACGGCCCGGGCCGTGGGTTCGGCGTCCTTGGGGTTCCATCCGAGCGGTGCCCGGTCCTGCCACAGGGACGCGAGGTCGTCGACACCGGGGATCGCCTTCGCCGCCAACGTGTCCAACGGCCCCGCTGCCACGAGATTCACCCGCACGCCGTCACGGCCCAGCTCCCTCGCCAGGTAGCGGGAGCAGGACTCCAGCGCCGCCTTGGCGACCCCCATCCAGTCGTACGCCGGCCACGCCACCGTGGCGTCGAAGGTCAGACCGACCACTCCGGAACCCTGCGGCAGGAGCGAGCGGCACGCGCGCGTCAGCGAGGCCAGGGAGTAGGCCGAGACCTGGAGGGCCTGCGCGACATCGGGCCAAGGCGCCTCCAGAAAGCGGCCCCCCAGCACGGTCTCCGGGTTTCCGTAGGCGATCGAGTGCACCACGCCGTCCAGACGATCGACATGCTCCCCGAGCAGCTGCGGCAACCGGCCCAGGTGCCCCTCGTCGGTGACGTCCAGATCGAGGACTGCTGGTTCCTGCGGAAGTCGCTTCACGACACGGCGCGTGATGCCGAGAGCCCTCCCGAAGTTGGACACGACGACGGTCGCACCCTGCTCCTGCGCCTCCCGCGCGACCGCGTACCCGATCGACGTGTCGTGGGTGACACCGGTCACCAGGATCTGCTTGCCGTCGAGAATTCCCATCGTGTTCCTTCTTGTTCGCTTGACATTCATGTCGCTCCGGGCTGCGTCAGTGGCCCATCCCGAGCCCCCCGTCCACCGGGATCACCGCTCCGGTGACGTACGCCGCGTCTGGGGATGCCAGCCAGTGGACGACCCCCGCGACCTCCGCGGGCTCGGCGAAGCGCTGGAGGGGCACAGCCGACCGGTAGGTCGCCTTCTGGTCCTCGGGCAGACCTGCCGTCATGTCGGTGCGGACATAGCCCGGGGCCACCACGTTCGCGGTGATGCTCCTGCTGCCCAGCTCCCTCGCCAGCGAACGAGCCATTCCGACCAGACCGGCCTTGCTCGCGGCGTAGTTGACCTGTCCGGGCGATCCGAGCATCGCCACCACCGAGGAGACGAGCACGATCTGCCCCCGCCGCATCCGCAGCATGCCTCGCGCGGCCCGGCGAACGACGCGGAAGGCCCCGGTCAGGTTGGTGTCGACGACGTGGGCCCAGTCCTCCTCGCCCATGCGCAGCACCAAGGCGTCGCGGGTGACCCCGGCATTGGCCACGAGCACCTCGACCGGCCCGTGCTGCCTCTCCACCTCGTCGAAGGCGGCGTCGACTGCCGCCGCGTCCGTCACGTCGCACCTCACCCCCAGCAGGTCCGACGGGGGCTCCCCCGAGCGATAGGTGACGGCGACGGAGTCGCCCGCCGCGGCGAACCTCTCGGCCACCGCCAGTCCGATGCCGCGGTTGCCCCCGGTCACCAGCACGGAGCGCCCGCTCATGCCAGCCTCGCGATCAGGTCGCCGTCACGCACGGAGTCGCCCACGCAGACGCAGATCTCCGTCACCCGCCCGGCCCGCTCGGGAACGACAGGGATCTCCATCTTCATCGAGTCCAGCAGCACGACGGGGTCGCTGACCTCGAGCTCGTCCCCGACGGAGGCCGTCACCGCGATCACGCCGGCAGGCAGCTCGGCACGGATCTCCTGCCCGGCCCTCACAGCGGGATGTTCCCGTGAACCCCACGGTCGTCCGACCGCGATGCACGAGCTCGGGCGAGGGCGCCGGCCAGAGCCGAACGCGTCCGATTCGGGGCCACGACCGCGTCGACGACCCCCAGCTCGACGGCACGCTCGACGCCTCCAGCGATGCGCGCGTGCTCCTCGGCCAGCTCCTGCTCCACGTGCGACCGCTGCTCCGGAGGCACCTCGGCCAGCTTGCGTCGGTGCAGGACCCGGACCGCAGCGACCGGCCCCATCACCGCCACCTCCGCGTCCGGCCATGCCAGCACCGCGTCTGCCCCGAGGGAACGGGAGTTCATCGCGACCAATGCCCCGCCATAGCCCTTGCGCGTGACCAGGGTGACCCGCGGGACCACCGCCTCGGCGAAGGCGTGCAGCAGCTTCGCGCCGCGCCGCACGACGCCGTCCCACTCCTGCCCCACTCCAGGCAGGTAGCCGGGCACGTCCACCAGCACCAGCAGCGGGATGCCGAAGGCGTCGCACATGCGCACGAAACGAGCCGCCTTCTCGGCAGAGGCGGCGTCCAGGCACCCACCCAGGCGCATCGGGTTGTTGGCCAGCACTCCGACGCTGCCACCACCGAACCTGCCGAGGGAGGTGACCACGTTGGGTGCCCACCGAGGGTGGAGCTCGATCCCCGTCGACTCGTCGAGCACCGACTCGACGAGGGGATGGACGTCGTAGGCGCGACGGGCGGACTCGGGCAGCGCCACACTCAGGTCGCGGTCCGCGACGACCCCGGGGTCGACCCTTCCCGGGGCGCCGAGGAGCGCCACCACCTGGCGGGTCCGCGATGTCGCTTCGTCGTCGCTGTCCGCCACGACGTGGACGACGCCGGAGCGCCGCCCGTGCGGCTCCGGGCCACCGAGACGCAGCATGTCGACGTCCTCCCCAGTCACGGATCGGACCACGTCAGGACCCGTCACGAAGATCCTTCCCCGCGGCCCCAGCACGACGACGTCGGTGAGCGCCGGTCCGTAGGCCGCTCCCCCGGCTGCGGGCCCCAGGACCAGGGACACCTGGGGCACCCGCCCGGAGGCTCGTGTCATCGCCGCGAAGATCCGGCCCACGCCGTCCAGCGAGGCAACCCCCTCGGCCAGCCGCGCCCCACCGGAGTGCCAGATCCCGATGATGGGGACGCCGTCGGTGAGAGCCCGTCGATAGGCCTCGACCACGACCCGGCAACCCTCGGCACCGAGCGCCCCGCCCATGACGCGAGGGTCGGCGCAGAAGGCGACGACCGGCGAGCCCGCGACGCTGCCGGTGGCGGCGGCCATGCCGCACTCGGGGGCAGCAGCCAGCGTGCCGACGCTGCCGGGGTCGAGCAGCTCGGCGAAGCGCACCTGGGGGTCGCGCGGGTCACGGTCCGAGGTCACGTCGGGACCGCCGGCACCGGCGGGAGTGCGGTCGAGCAGGGTCATCGGGTCTCCTGGGTCGGGGCTGGGATCGGTCCGGGCGGATGCGTTCAGACGGAGCAGAACGCCACCGTGACGTTGTGTCCGCCGAACCCGAACGAGTTGTTGAGCGCGGCGACCTCTCCCTCGGGGAGCGGTCGTGCCGTGGTCGCGATGTCGAGGTCGACGTCGTCCGGGACCTCCAGGTTGGTCGTCGGGGGCGCGACGCGCTCCCGCAGCGCCATCACGGTCACCACCGACTCCAGCGCCCCGGCCGCCCCGAGCAGGTGGCCGGTCATCGACTTGGTCGACGTCACGACCACGTCGTCGGTGGCCTCCCCCAGGGCCAGCCGCACCGCCAGCGCCTCGGCCACGTCCCCTTGTGGTGTCGAGGTGGCGTGGGCGTTGAGATGCCGGACCGCAGCCGGTGTGAGGTCGGCATCGCGCAACGCGAGGGTCATCGCCCGGCCGGCCCCCGCGCCCGCGGGGTCGGGCTGAGCGATGTCGTGGGAGTCGGCTGTGATGCCGGCTCCCGCCACCTCCGCGTAGACGCGCGCACCCCGGGCCTCGGCGTGGGCGGCCGACTCGAGCACCAGGACCGCCGCCCCCTCGCCGAGCACGAAGCCGTCCCGCCCTCGGTCCCACGGTCTGGAGGCTCGCTCCGGCTCGTCGTTGCGCCGCGAGAGGGCCATCATCTGACCGAACGCCGCCATCGGCAGCGGGTGCACCGCGGCCTCGGTGCCGCCCGCGACGACCACGTCGGCACGGCCGGCGCGGATCATGTCGAGGCCCAGCGCCACCGACTCGTTGCCGGAGGCGCAGGCGGACACCGGGGTGTGGACCCCGGCTCGGGCGCCCACGGCGAGTCCCACCCGTGCCGCTGGGGAGTTCGGCATCAGCATGGGAATGGCGACCGGGGACACCCGACGCGGCCCCTTGGCGAGCAGTGCGTCGTAGTTGGACAGCAGGGTCTGCACGCCCCCGATGCCGGAGGCGACCACCACGCCGAGCCGCTCGGGGTCCGCGGCGCCGGTGTCCAACGCCGAGTCCGCCCATGCCTCCAGGGCCGCCACCATCGCCAGCTGACCCGACCGGTCCATCCGCCGGGCCTGGACCCGGTCCAGCACGTCGTTGGGGTCGACGGCCACCTCGGCGGCGATCTGGGTCGGCAGCTGCTGGGCCCACTCGTGCTCCAGCCGCCGCACCCCCGACTTCCCTGCGAGCAGGGAGCTCCAGGTGCTGGCCACGTCACCCCCCACGGGGGTGGTCGCACCCAGGCCGGTGACGACGACGCGCGGTGCCATGATCAGGAGGCCTGCGCGCGCTCGATGTAGGTCACGGCGTCGCCGACGGTGCGCAGGTTCTTGATCTCGTCGTCGGGGATGCTCACCTCGAAACGCTCCTCAGCGGCCACGGCGATCTCCACCATGGACAGGGAGTCGACGTCCAGGTCGTCGATGAACGACTTCTCGGGCTGCACGTCGCGGGTGGGAGTGCCGGCGACCTCGTGGACGATCTCGGCAAGCTGGGTGCGGATGTCCTCATGGGTGGTGACGGTCATGCGGTTGGTTCCTTTCGTTGGGCAGGTGCGCCTCGGCGATGCGGTGAGGTCGGGTCGACCCCGCCGCGTGTCACGGGACCTTCACGACCTGGGCGGCGTACGCCAGGCCGGCGCCGAAGGCGATGAGCAGGGCCAGGTCGCCGCTGCTCGCCTCACCGTCAACCACCATGCGGTCGAGGGCGAGGGGGATCGAAGCCGCCGAGGTGTTGCCTTGCTCGGCGATGTCGTGCGCCACGCGCACGTGGCTGGGCAGCCGGAGGGACCGGACCATGGCATCGGTGATGCGCCGGTTGGCCTGGTGGGGCACGAAGAGGTCGATGTCGTCGACGGTCAGTCCGCTGCGGTCCAGGGTCTCGCTGGCGATCTTGGCCATCTCGAACGACGCCCAGCGGAACACCGCCTGCCCCTGCATCACCAGAGCGGGCAGCCGGGGGTCGGGGGCGGCGATCGCGGTATCCCAGGGCTCACGCTGCCGGATGAGTGCCGCCTGGGAACCGTCCGACCCCCACACGACGGGCCCGATGCCGGGCTCCTCAGCGGGGCCGACGACGACTGCCCCGGCTCCGTCGGCGAAGAGGAACGCGGTGCCGCGGTCGGTGGGGTCGGTGAGGTCGGACAGCCGCTCGGCGCCGATCACGAGGACGTGGCCGGCACTGCCCGCGCGCACCATGTCCGAAGCCAACGAGATCGCGTGGCAGAAGCCGGCGCACGCCGCGGAGATGTCGAACGCGGCAGCCCGTTCGGTGCCCAGCTCGTGGGCGACCGCCGTGGCCAGGGCCGGGGTCTGCTCGAGGTGGCTGACGGTGGCCAGGACGACGCAGTCGACCTGGCGCGGCTCGAGCCCGGCATGGTCGAGCGCTCGACGGGCCGCGGAGAGCGACATCGCCAGCAGGGTCTCCTCGGCGGTCGCCCACCTCCGCGTGCGGATTCCCGACCGCTGCTCGATCCACTCCTCGGTGGAGTCGATGGCGGCGACGACCTCGGCATTGCCGACCATGCGGCTCGGGCGATGGACGCCGAGACCCAGCAGCGCGGTGGCTCGTCCGGGCCGGCTACCCGGGAGTCGGGCAGCAGTCATGGGCTCACCGCCTCCGGGTGGAGGCGCAGCAGCGGCTGGCCGGCCGAGACCGGGTCGCCGTCGCTGACCAGCCACTCGAGCACTGTCCCGCCGTAGGGGGCGGTGACGGGGGTCCGGTCACGTCGGGTCGCCACGGTCCCGACCGCGGTGTGTTCGGGCACCCGAGAACCCGAGGCGAGATCGGTGGTGGCCGTGAAGGTGCCAGTGGCAGGCGCGACCAGCAGTCGCCACACGGGATGGTTCTCCAGCGGAGAGGGCTCACCGTGCCGCTCGCAGAAGTCCCGCGCGGCGTCCACCTGGTCCGGCGCACGCAGCGCGAACGTCTCCACGCCGTCCAGGGCGCGCTTGGCGATCGCCGTCAGCGTTCCCGCCGGCGGCATCTCCAGGATGCCGGTGACGCCGAGGTCGGCGAACGTGCGCAGGCATAGGTCCCAGCGCACCGGGCGACGCACCTGCTCCACGATGCGACGGAGCACGACACGGCCGTCGTGCAGCACGGCGCCGTCGCGGTTCGACACGATGGCGGTACGGGCGTCGTGAGTCGTCACCGCGGGAACCAGGCGCTCCAGCGCGCCGACCGCGGGCTCCATGTGCTCGGTGTGGAAGGCCCCGGCGACGGGCAGGGGCGTGAGTCGCGCCCGCGGGGGAGTGTCGGCCGCCAGTGCCGCGAGCTGCTGGAGGGTGCCGGCTGCCACGAGCTGTCCGGGGCCGTTGTCGTTGGCGACGCTCAGTCCGTGCCGGGCCAGCGCGTCTCGGACGTCGTCGGGCTGCCCGCCCAGGACCGCGACCATCCCGGTGGCGGTCGTCCGGGCGGCGGCGGCCATCGCCCGGCCGCGCTCGCGGACCAGCACCATCGCTTGCTCGGCCGAGATGACCCCCGCCCCAGCCGCCGCGGTCAGCTCCCCGACGCTGTGGCCCGCGACCGCGCCGATCTGACCGAAGGCATCCGCGGGTTGGGGGAACACCTCGAGGGAGGCGACCAGCCCCGCGGCGACCAGCAGGGGCTGGGCGACCGCGGTGTCTCGGATGGTCTCCGCGTCGGAGGTGGTGCCGTGCTCAGCCAGGTCCATCCCGGCCACGGCGGAGAGCCAGTCGAGGCGGCGGGCGACAGTGGGGATCTCCAGCCAGGGCGAGAGGAAGCCTGGTTTCTGGGATCCCTGACCGGGAGCGAGGACGACGAGCACGACGCTCACTGTGCCGAGCAGAGGCGCCCGATCTCGCTGTCGTTGCCCACAACGTTGCCCCCGCAGCGGTTGTGGGATCCGCACAACCGCAGGCGTGACCGGCTGACCTACCGGCGGGTCACGAGTCGGTCGAGGGCGCCCCCTGGTCGGGCGAGGCGGCGTCATCCAATCGTCCCACTGCCAGGGCGACCTGAAGCGTGAACGCGTCGCGCGGCTGTTGCGGTGAGAGGCCGACGCACTCGGTGGCGCGGCGGAGCCGATAGCGGACGGTGTTGGCGTGGACGAACAGGCGCCGGCTCGTCGCCTCCACCGACCCACCTTGGGTCAGGTAGGTGGCGACGGTCTCGAGCACGCTCCCGGTGGCGTCGCGGAGCGGTCGGTAGACCTCGTCGCGCAGCTGCCGGCCGGCTTCCGCGTCGCCGCACAACACCCGCTCCGGGAGCAAGGCCTGGCACGACACCGGCCTCGGGGCGTCCGGCCACCCGCGGGCAGCCAGCAATCCGGAAGACGCGGCGCGGGCGGACTCGACGGCCGCGGTGAGGTCGGGGACCGTCGGGCCGACCACGACGGGTCCGTCTCCGAAGTGCTCGACCAGGCTGCCGGCGGCGTCAGCGGGGAGCTCGGCACCGCCGAGGACCACCACCAGCCGGTCGCCGTGGACCGCCGCCAGTGCCTCGAGACCTGCCTCGCGCGCGGCCCGTCGGACCTGATCGACCACCCGACCCTGCTGTCCTGCCATCTCCTCCCGCTGCGCCGGGACCGCGCCAAGAATCACGGCAACGGCGCCGAGGTCCTGCCAGCCCACCGCACTGGCACGCGAGCCCAGGTCGCTGTCGACGTCCCCGCGAAGCAGGGAGTCGACCACGAGGGCCTCGAGCCGCGCATCCCAGGCGCCTCGTTGCTCGGCGGCGCGGGCGTAGACCTCGGCGGTGGCGAACGCGACTTCGCGGGCGTAGCGGGTCACGGCCTCGCGCACCGGGGCGGCATCGGCAACGCCCACCGTGGCCTCGAGCTGCTCGTCCACCACCTCGATGGTGGTGCGGATCATCGCCACCGTCTGCTGAAGCGAGACGACGCCGGTCAGGGTGCTCGGCGCTGCACCGAACACCTCGTTCCTCACCTCGGGAACGTGGTCGGGACGGCGGAACCACGAGACGAACTCACGGATGCCCGCCTGCACCACCAGACCGATCCAGGACCTGTCCTCGGCCGACGCCTGCCTGAACCAGGCCATGTCGGCCTCCATGCCGGCGACGGCGGCGCTGCTCAGGGCGCCGCTGGCGCGATCGAGCCGGCGAGCGATACGGCGTCGGTCGGCCGCGGTGAGGTCCTGGGTCACCGCCCCATCATCAGGCTTGAGGCGATGCTGGGACAGCGGACCCGCGTGCACGACTGATCGAAGGCCTTCGGGAGCGCCGGCTCAGCCAGCCGTGACCGTCTCGCACTCCCGCTGCCGGTCGAACGAGTCGACCGTCACCGTGTCCGAGCCACCACCGCAGTTGGGGGTCTCTCCGACTCCGTCGTTCGCGAACAGCCGGTCGGCACCGGAGCCGCCGTACATCCGGTCGAGGCCGGCGTCTCCGCGCAGGACGTCGTTGCCGTCGTCGCCCACGAGCTTGTCGCTACCCGAGCCGCCGGAGATGTCGTCGTTGCCGATACCGGTGCGGATCCAGTCGTTGCCCGCACCTCCGCGGACGACGTCTCCGTCCTGGGCGCCGTTGACGAAGTCGGCGCCGTCTCCGACGTACACGGTGTCGAAGCCTGCGTCGGCGAGCACGGTGGTCTGGAAGGACGCCGACAGGCTGGAGGCGTCGACGTAGTCGTCGCCGAGCCGGGGCCAGATCTCCACCATCATGGGCGTGGCCGTGGTCACGTAGTCCGGCACCGGGCACACCGCGGCGATGCCGGTGGGCACGCTCTGCCGCGTGCACGAGGCGTCGAGCGTGCGAAGCTCACGGGTGCCGGAGTCGTGGAAGCGGAGCCCGCCGGCGACCTCGGTGACCTCCAGGTGGCTGTCTTGCTGGCCCGCCCGGTAGAGGTAGCCGTACGGCGTCCGGGTGATCATGGCCGCGTCCTTGAGCGGGATGAGCGGGTACTGCCCGTTGAGGACCGTCGTGTAGGGGTACCAGGGGCCCACGTCCTGGACCGTCGGTGTCGGAGCCGGCGGGTTGTCGGGGATGCTGGGGTCATCAGGAGCGGTGGGTCCCCCCGGCGTCGGCTCCTGCGTCTTCGGCTCCTGAGGAGTGGGTTCCCCGGTCGGCGGCTCATCCACGACCGTGGCGAGAGCGCGCACCGTCCGTTCGCAGCGCCGTCGACGGTCGATGCGGTCGGCCAGACCGCGGTCGCGGCCGCCACCGCACGAGACCACGTCGCGGCCACCGTCGCGGGAGAACAGCCTGTCGGCGCCGGCGCCGCCCCCCATCCAGTCCGCGCCGGTCCCGCCGGTGATGGCGTCGCGGCCGCCCGACCCGACCAGCTTGTCGTCGCCGGGGCCGCCGTCGATGTTGTCGTGGTGCCGACCGGTGCGGATCCAGTCGTCGCCCGCACCGCCGCGCACGATGTCGTTGCCCTGGGCCCCGTTGACGAAGTCGTCACCGGCCCCCAGGAGCACAGTGTCCGCGCCCGCGTCGGCGAGCACGGACATCTGGAACGCAGCGGGGAGGGTCGAGCCGTCGACGAAGTCGTTGCCCAGCCGGGGCCAGACCTCCAGGAGCATCGGCGAGGCGGCGCTCACGTCACCAGGGACGGGGCACACCGCCGCGATCCCCTCGGACACGCTCTGCCGGGTGCAGGAGGAGTCGAGCGTGCGAAGCTCGCGGGTCCCGGAGTCGTGGAAGCGGAGCCCGCCCGCGACCTCGGTGACCTCCAGGTGGCTGTTCTGCTGGCCGGCCCGGTAGAGGTAGCCGTGCTGAGTGCGCGTGAGCATCGCGGCGTTCTTCAGCGGGATCAGCTTGAACTGTCCTTTGAGGACGGTCGTGTGCGGGTACGACGGGCCGACCGCCTGGCCTGGGGCGGCAAGCCCCACCGAGACCAGGGCAGCAGCAGCGACGGGCACGAGCACGGAGCGCAGTGCGGAGCGGGTCGTCACGATTCCTCCCATGAATGCGGATGACTTAGGTCCCAGACTAAAGTCCCGAATCCTCCCATGGGTCGGAATCGGCGAACTGTGATCGGTCACCTCGACATCGGGTCAGCGCCGGGGCAGCCGCTCGCATCCGCTGAGACGGTCCGCACGGTCTGCGAGGCCGCGGTCGAGGCCACCCCCGCACGAGACCACGTCGCGGCCGGCGTCGCGGGAGTACAGCCGGTCGGCGCCGTTGCCGCCGCCGAGCCAGTCCGCCCCGCGTCCGCCACGGAGAACGTCGCGGCCGTCGGATCCCACCAGCTTGTCGTTGCCCGGACCTCCGATGAGAACGTCGTGGTCGATACCGGTCCGGATCCAGTCGTCACCAGCACCTCCCCGCACCACGTCGTTGCCCATGGCACCGTTGACGAAGTCGTCGCCTGCCCCGAGCCGCACGATGTCGCGGCCGTCGTCGGCGAGCACGGACATCTGAAACCTCGCGGGCAGCGTGGACCCGTCCACCAGGTCGTTGCCCAGGCGCGGCCAGATCTCGAGCAGCATCGGGCTGCGCGGGCTGATGCTCGCCGGCACCCGGCACACCGCTGCGATCCCGCGCCTGACCTTCACGCGCCGACAGGCCTCGGGGATCGACCGGAGCTGCCTGGTGCCCTTGTCATGGAAGCGCAGCCCTCCTCTGGTCTGCGTGACGAACAGGCGGCTGTGCTGCTGGCCGGCGCGGTAGACGTACCCGTGCCGGGTGCGGCTGATCATCGCGGCGTTCTTCAAGGGGATGAGGGTGAACTGCCCTTTGAGCACCGTGGTGTGCGGCCACGTCGGGCCCACCCCCGACGAGGGGGCTGCGGTGAGCCCGAGAAGCAGCAACGGCAGCACCAGCGGCAGGACGGTCAAGGCAAGGACACGGCGAAAACGGGGGAAAGGCACAAGATCCTCGGGGCCGGGGGCGGGGACTCATCCAGGCTAAAGACCTGATCCTGACATGTCAGCGGATCAGCTCGATCCACCGTCGGCCCGCGGTTTGCCACCGTCGACATCGGGATAAGCCTCCACCATGCCCCCCGCTTCCTGCTCCGGGCACACCGGCGCCTCGGGCGTGGCTGCTTCCTACGACGCGGTGGTCGTCGGGGCGGGTCCCAATGGACTGGTCGCCGCGAACCGCCTCGTCGACGCCGGCTGGTCGGTGCTCGTGCTCGAGGCCCAACCCACCGTCGGTGGCGCGGTGCGCAGTGACCGCGAGCTCCACCCCGAGTACGTCCACGACACCTTCAGTGCGTTCTACCCTTTGGCCGCCGCATCCTCCGGCCTGAAGGCCCTCCGGCTGGAGGACCACGGCCTGCGCTGGGTGCACGCCCCCGCCGTGCTCGCCAACCCGCTCCACGGCGACCAGTGGGCCGTGCAGCATCGCGACCGGCACGACACCGCCACGCTGCTGGAGCGGCAGCACTCCGGTGACGGACAGGCATGGCTCGACCTCTGCTCCGAGTGGGACAGGATCGGCGGACACATCGTGCGATCCCTGCTCAGTCCCTTCCCCCCGGTGCGAGGCGGCCTGGGAGCGCTGGCCGCCCTGCCCGGCGTGGGAGGGCTGCGCTTCGTCAAGCAGGTGCTCACGCCGGTCGGCGACCTGGCTCGGCAGCGGTTCGGCGGCGAAGCCGCCCGGCTGCTGCTGGCCGGCAACGCCGGCCACAGCGACATCCCCCCGGACGCGCCGGGCTCGGGTCTCCTCGGGCTGCTGCTGACGATGCTGGGGCAAACCGTCGGCTTCCCGGTCCCCCAGGGCGGCGCCGGACGACTCACCGAGGCACTCGCCGACCGTGCGGAGTCGCTCGGATGTCGGATCCTCTGTGAGTCCGAGGTGGTGGGGATCGACGTCGAGGGCGGTCGAGCGGTCGCGGTCCGGACCGAGGACCACCGCTTCACCGCTCGCCGCGCCGTGGTCGCCGACGTCGTGGCTCCCAACCTCTTCGGACGGCTGGTCGCCCCGGACCACCTGCCGGCGCGGGTGAGGAAGGGAATGCGCACCTTCCAGCTCGACCCCGGCACGGTCAAGGTCGACTGGGCGCTCGATGGGCCGATCCCCTGGGGCACCCCGCTGGACCCGGCGGCCGGCACGGTCCACATCAGCGACTCGGTCGCACAGCTGACCGAGTCTCTGGCGCAGGTCTCCACCGGATACGTTCCCGCGTCCCCGTTCCTGCTGATGGGTCAGATGACGACCGCGGACCCGACCCGCTCCCCCGCCGGCACCGAGTCGGCCTGGGCCTACACCCACGTCCCGCAGCAGACATCCGAGGACGCCGGCGGCGAGGGGATCCGCGGCGTCTGGGACCGAGAGGACCTCGAGCGCTTCGCCGACCGGATGCAGGCTCGTGTCACCAGGTACGCACCCGGCTTCGAGTCCCGAATCGTCGCCCGCCGGGTGATGGGCCCGCACGAGCTGGAGGCCCGCAACGCCAACCTCCTCGGAGGGGCGATCAACGGAGGGACCTCGAACCTCCACCAGCAGCTCGTGTTCCGCCCCGTGCCCGGATCGGGCAGGGCGGAGACCGGTATCAGCGGTCTCTTCCTGGCCTCGGCATCCGCTCACCCAGGTGGCGGGGTCCACGGCGCGCCGGGGATGAACGCCGCGCGCGCGGCACTGGCACACCACCGGCTGGGCAGGGTCAACCCGCTGTCGTCGCGCTGAGACCGAGGGTGGTCACCCGTCGGGTCAGCCGGCGGTGCGCCCCTCGACGACGTGGGCGAGTCGGTTGAGCGCCTCGACGTTGCGGATCCTGATCACGGGCGCCCGCAGCCGGAAGGGCACCAGCCTGCCGGGCCCGCCGGCAACGTCCTCGCGCATGGTGACGTGTGTCCGGCCGCCGAGGTCGTCGAGCTCGATCGAGACCATCGCCTCCCCGAAGGGCCAGGTCTTGGCGTTGAGCACCAACCGTCGCATCGGCTCGACCTCGCGCACCTCGGTCTCGTCGTCGAGCACGCCCGGCCACACCCCCACCGAGTGATGCAGCCGTGCCCCCACGGCGGGCCAGTGGTCGTCGACGTCACGCATCCGGGTGGCCCCGACCACCCACAGCGGGTAGAGCCAGCCGTCGGCGAGCACCTGCCACACCGCCTCGGGCGATGCCTCCATCACCCGTTCGTTGACGTTCACCGACGAATCCTCAGCCGATGCGCCGGACAGTCCAGTGGCGCGCGATGTAGTCCCACCGGCTGATGTACCGGCCGTAGGCGCCGCGGCTCACCACGGTCAGGGTGTTCTCGTCGCCACCGCGCAAGGTGCCGCGGCCCCAGTTCTGGCTGCCCGTGTGCACCCGCCACGCCGAGCTGTCCGCGCCGTACCGGCCGTTGATCAGCATGTACTTCTCATGGGTCCTGACGTCGAAGACACGGTCGCCGTTGCGGTCGTAGCGGCTGTCCCACAGCTTCACGCCGCCCCGCCGCGCGGAGCCGCTGAGCAGCAGGCGCACCTGCTTGCTGGGGGCGCCGTAGATGATGGAGACGTCGCACCCGTCACGGTCCAGCCGCACCAGCTTGCGGGCGATCTTCATGCCGCGGTCGCCGTTCCAGGCGAACATCGAGACGTTGATGGCAGTGCGCCCGTTGCGTCCCGCTCCCCCGGTGGCACCGCGGCACCTCACCTTGTTGAGGTCCGCCATGACCGGGTCGGCGCCCTTGGGCTTGGGGAAGAACCGCGAGGTGAGATTGCCGTCACCGAGCTGGCGGTACCGGTTGCCCGCGGGCTTGTCACGCGACATCTCGCCGTGGATCTGGGCGTACTGGCTCAGCATCTTGGCCCGACCCTTGGCGATCCACATGTCGTTCCATCCCCGCACCGCACCGCCGGCGTTGAGATTGGAGGAGCTCACCATGACCACGTTGCTCGCAGTGCCGGTCCGGGTGAAGGCGTAGAACTTGGTGTGGTTGTTGTGCGGCCCGGCGCCTCGACAGCTGCCGCTGCAGAAGACCACGAAGCTCTGGTCGGCGCCCCACCGGGCAGGGATCGGCTGGCCGGGCTTGTTGTCCCGGTTGAAGACCCGCGCCATCCGGCGTGCCATCGCCGAGCGGCCGTCATTGCCGTCGAACACGAGCTGGACGTTGACTCCCCGGTTGCGGGCGGCGATCAGCGCGTCAGCGGTCTTCTTCCCGTCCATGAGGAACATCGTCATCATGATCGTCGAGCCCCTGGGCGCGTTGCGGACCGCCTGCTGGACCGTCTCGACGATGCGCCACTTGTCGGCGTGGCTGCCGTAGGGGTTGTTGTAGACCGCGCCCCCGGGCGGCTGCCAGGCAGCAGCAGCCGGGGCGAGCAGCGTGCCCATGAGCACGGCGGTGAGGAGCAGGGCGAGCGGGTGGCGGCGGAGTCTGCGACGAAGCACAGCGACCTCCAAGGATGGGTGCGGTGGGAAGGACAGAGTTCGTACGAGTCCGAGCACGCGGACCTACCTGTCACACGCTAGGTACGCCCCTGGCTCCCCGCACGCGATCGGCGGATTCGGCCGAACGCTGAACCGCACGAGGATAACCCGAAGGGTCGCCCAGAGCCACATCCCTCGCAGCTCCCGCGCAGCGCCGGTCCCCAGGTGCCCCGAGGCGCCCCACCCCGGCGGCTGCGATGCTGGCCGGGTGACGACGTCCGTCCAAGTCCGCCTCGCCCGCCGACCCGTCGGGGAACCCGACGACTCGACCTACGAGTTCGTCCAGGAGCAGCTGCCCGCGTTGGTCGACGGGCAGGTGCTGTTGCGCGTCGTCTACCTCTCCCTGGACCCCTACATGCGGGGACGCATGAGTGAGGCCCCTTCCTACGCCGAGCCCGTGCCCCTCGGCGGGCTGATGGTCGGTGGCACCGTCTGTCGGGTGGAGCAGAGCCGCTCCGAGGACTACTCGGTCGGCGACTGGGTGCTCTCCTCCTCCGGTTGGCAGACCTACGCCATCAGCGACGGCAAGGGGCTGCGGCGTCTCGACCCGGAGCGTGCACCGGTCTCGACGGCACTGGGCGTGCTCGGCATGCCCGGCTTCACCGCGTACGCCGGTCTCCTCGAGATCGGCCGCCCCCAGCCCGGGGAGACGGTCGTGGTCGCGGCAGGCACGGGCCCGGTCGGCTCGGCGGTCGGCCAGATCGCCCGCGCGAAGGGTGCCCGCGCCGTCGGCATTGCCGGCGGGGAGGCCAAGTGCCGGGCCCTGCTCGACGAGTTCGGGTTCGACGCCGCGGTCGACCACCGGGCCGACACGTTCGCCGAGAACCTGCGCGAGGCCCTTCCGGGGGGTGTCGACGTCTACTTCGAGAACGTCGGCGGCAACGTCACCCGCGAGGTGCTGCGGCACGTCAACCGCTATGCCCGGATACCGGTCTGCGGCCTGGCCTCCGGCTACAACGACTACCTGGCGCCCCGCGGCCCTGATCGGCTGCCGGGGTTCATGGCGCTGGTCCTGCGCCGAAGCCTGACGGTGCGGGGGTTCATCCAGGACGAGTTCACGCGTAGCCACAGGCGCGACTTCGTCCGCGACATGTCCGGTTGGGTCGCCGACGGCACCGTCCGCTACCGCGAGGACGTCGTCCGGGGACTGGAGTCGGCCCCCGAGGCCTTCCGCGGGCTGCTGCGCGGCGACAGCTTCGGCAAGGCGATCGTCCAGGTCTCGCCGGTCGGGTAGGTGCTCGCTGTCAGCCGTTGAGGGTGCGGAAGAGGTGCCGTTGGCCCCGATGCAGCCGCGGGAAGGCCGTGAAGAGGCGCTCGTACGTCGACCGGGTCCGACTGTCCGGGGAGAACGTCGCGTCCACGGGGACGAGACCGTGGACGTCGTCCCGCACGATGTCACCCAGCGCGAGACCGGCGCCGATGCCGACGCCGCGCAAGCCGCAGAGCAGGGGCTCGGCAACCCGCTCGAGGGTGCGGTCGCAGGTGTCGGCGGTGATCTGGCACCACAGGTCCGACTGAGCGCCGCCGCCGATGATGCGGAGCGGCTCCAGCCGCCGGCCCGTGAAGTGCTCGGCCGCCTCGAGCAGCCATCGGGTGTTGAGCGCGACGCCCTCCAGCACTGCGCGCGCCAGGTCGGCCGGCGTGGTGGAGACGGAGATGTTGTGGAAGCCGGCGCGCGCCGAGCGGTCGTCGACCGGGCTCCGCTCCCCCGTGAGCCACGGGGTGAAGATCACGCCGTTGCTGCCCGGCGGTGCGGTGCCGGCGAGCGCGGTGACCTCGTCGTAGGACATCGACGAGGCGCCGAAGCCGCTGGCGACGGTGTCGCGGAACCACTGCAGACAGCGGCCGGCGCTGTCCTGGCTGTTGCCCAGCAGGTAGCCGCGGTCGTCGAGGCCCGGGACCGTGGCGTTCATCCGCAGCACGTCGGTCTTCTTCCGGGTCAGCGGGCAGCTGATCCAGCCCGAGGTGCCGATCGACACGTGCGTCTGGTGCTCGCGCACGCATCCCGAGCCGAGGGCGGCGGCGTGCAGGTCCGGCATCCCGGTGACCACCACGGCGGTGTCGGGCAGCCCGATCTCGGCCGCGACCGAGGGCTGCACCGGCGCGATGGGCGTGAGCGAGGGCACCAGGGGCGGCAGCTTGGTCGGCTCCACGCCGGAGAGCCGCACCAGCCGGTCGTCGTAGCGAAGCCGGCCCAGGTGCCGGGTGTCGGTCAACCAGGCGGCCGTCATCGACATCTGCGTGGCAGCCGGGACGCCGGTGAAGCGCATCGCCAGGTGGTCGACCGGCTCGAGGTACCACCGGGTGGCCGCGGCCACGGCCGGCTGGTCCCGCTCCAGGTGCAGCATGTGCCCGATCGGGTCGGCTCCCGACGTCGACGGCACGCCACCGTTGCGTCGAACCCAGGTCGCCAGCCGGTCGGGCCGGTAGCCCTGCACCGGTCCACCGACCAGGGCGCGCGCGTGCGGCGCCCCTCGGGTGTCGGTCCACATCACGCAGTCACCGACAGGTGACCCGGCCCCGTCGACCGGCACCGTGCTGGCCCACTGGCCGGTGGTGCCGACCGCGACCACCTCAGCGGGGTCGATCGCTCCCGAGGTGACGGCCTCGCGCGCAGTCTCCACGACCAGCCGCCACCACTCGTCCGGGTCCTGGGTGGACAGGCCGCCCTCGCCGTAGGTCGTGCGGACCTGCCGGTGCCGCCACCACACCACGTCGCCGCGGGTCGTGGCGTAGCCGACCTTGGGTCCCCCGGTGCCGAGGTCGACGGCCAGCACCAGCCGGCGCTCGGTCACCGTCGCGGCTCCTGTCCCTCCGCGGGCGGCAGGCCCTGCTGGGTGTCGAGCATGTCGGTCATGATCGCGCCGATGAACTCCTCGACCTCGTCGGTGAGCCCGCCTGCGACCCCGCCGTAGATGGCGCTGCTGGCCGCCTCCTCCCCCGCGGCGTGCTTGGCGCCGGCCTGCTCGACCGCGTCGGCGAGGTCCCGCTCGAACGCCTCCGCCAGGCCCGGTTGGGTCTGGGGCCGGGTGACGGCCATGTGGATCGCGTTGGGGTACTGCTGGCCGTTGAACCTCCAGCCACGTTCCCGCATCGCGTCGTTGACGTGGTAGATGTCGAAGGCGTCGGAGGTGAAGCTGAAGCAGAACGTGGGGGCGCCCAGCAGTCGCAGCTCCGGGTGGCTCCGGACCGCCGTCTTCATCCGCTCGGCCGTCGCGAAGATCTCGCGGGCGTGCCCGAGGTAGCCCTCACGTCCGTAGCGGACCATCGCCGCCCAGGTCGCGGCCAGCAGCCCCCCGGAGCGCGAGCCCTCGATGCCCGGGGACATGTACTTGCCGCCACTCCAGCCGGCGAGCTGGAAGTACTGCGCGTTGCGGTAGCTCTTGTCCCGGAAGAGCAGCGTCGACGTGCCCTTGAGCGAGTAGCCGTACTTGTGGGTGTCCGCACTGATGGTGGTGACGCCGGGGACGCGGAAGTCGAACGCCGGGATGTCGTAGCCCAGCTCCTCGCCGAACGGGAGGATCCAGCCACCCAGGCAGCCGTCGACGTGGAGGCCGGTCTCGTGCTCGAGGGCGACCTGCCCCAGCTCGGCGATCGGGTCGATCGTGCCGTAGCCGTAGTTGGTTGCCGACCCCATGATCGCGATCGTCTGCCGGTCGACCTGCTTGCTCACCACGGCAGGGTCGACCGTGGTGTCCGCGGTCACCGGCACCGTGCGGAGCTCGATGCCCAGCAGGTGACACGCCTTGTCGAACGCCGGGTGCCCGGTCTCGGGCTTGACGAAGTTCGGGCGGTCGATGCCGCGATGCCTGAGGGCGTGCTCGCGGTAGGCGAGGACGGCGTGGAGGATGCTGCCGGTGCCGCCGCTGGTGACCATGCCGGCCGGCTCGGAGTCCCGGACGTCGCCGGCGTGCATGAGGTCGAGGGCCATCGCGATGATCTCGCCCTCGAACTTCGTGGCGCTGGGGCACATATCGCGCTGGAGGACGTTGACATGGGCAAACATGCCGAACGCCTCGTTGAGGAAGCGGTAGTGCTCGTGGTCGCCCGAGTACATCGTGCCCGAGCACCTGCCGGTCTCCCAGAAGGCGTCCTCCTCGGTCGCCATCTCCTGCAGGTCGGCGAGGATGTCCTCGGTGGTCCGCCCGTGGTCGGGAAGCGTTCGGTTGACCGGGAAGCGCTCCGCGTAGGGGAAGTCGGTCATGACCTCGACTCTATGCCGAGCTGACGGTGCCGGTCTGTCCCCGCGGCTGGGGTGAGTTGCTCTCCTGTGAGGTTCGCCACTCGGTGCTTCCCGACTGCTCTCGTCGGGGATCCTGGCTCGCGTGGACCTGAGCCTCTCCCCGTTGCTGGCGACGGCAGCCTTGCTGGTGGCCGCTGCCGTGATCGGGGTTGCCGGCACACGACTGTCACGGGTGGTGGACGTCCTGGCCGACATCACCGGGATGGGTGAGGCGCTGGCCGGGGCGCTCCTGCTCGGCGCCGCCACGTCGCTCTCCGGGCTGGTGGTCAGCGTGGTCGCAGCCTCCGGCGGCAACGCCAGCCTGGCCGTCGGCAACTCGATCGGTGGCATCGCCGTCCAGACCGCCTTCATCGTCGTGGCGGACCTGGCCTACCGGCGCGGCAACCTCGAGCACGCCGCAGCATCGCTGGGCAACCTCTTCAACAGCCTGCTGCTGCTCATCCTGCTGGCGGTGGTGGTGCTGGGCGCGGCCACCCCCGACGTCACCGCCTTCGGGTTGAGCCCGGTGACGGTCCTGCTGGTCAGTGCCTACGTGTACGGCACCTGGGTCCTCAGACGCGTCGAGCAGAATCCGATGTGGGAGGCAAAGGTGACGCCCGAGACCCGTCAGGACGAGCCCGACCCGGAGTCCCAGGGCGCGAGCCTGCGCTCGCTCACCGTCCAGTTCGTGGCGTTGGCCGGCGTCCTCGTGGTCGCGGGCTACGTCGTCGCCCAGTCCGGCCTCGCCTTGGCCGACGAGACCGGGCTGTCGGGCACGGTCGTGGGTGCCTTCGCCACCAGCGTCGTCACCTCGATGCCGGAGCTGGTGACCAGCGTGGCCGCCGTCCGGGCAGGGGCGCTCACGCTGGCCGTCGGTGGGATCGTGGGTGGCAACGCGTTCGACCTGCTGTTCATCGCGGCCGCCGACGGGGCCTATCGCGAGGGGTCGATCTACACCGCACTGACCACCGCGGACCTGTTCACCGTGGCGTGGGCGATGGTGCTCGTCGGCATCCTGGCCACCGGCCTGATCAGGCGCCAGCGGCACGGCATCGGTTTCGAGGGGATCGGTGTCCTCGTCGGATACGTGGCCGGCTTCGCGGTCGTGAGCCAGCTCCCCGGCGCCTGATCGATGCCCTTGGACGGCCTGACGCTGTCGGTGGCCGCCTACGATCGCCGGATGAACTCCTCAGCTGCCCGCGGAGGAACCGAGGGGCGCACCGCTCTGGTGCTGGACGCGGGAGGGGCGCGGTCCGCCTACCAGGTGGGGGCGCTGCAGGCTCTTCTGCCGGTGCTCGAGGAGCGCGACGAGACCCCGCGGCTGCTGCTCGGCACGAGTGCCGGCGGCCTGATCACGGCCGCGTTGGCGTCGTACGCCGCCCTGCCGGCCGAGGAGCAGGCGGCCCGGCTGATGCAGCTGCTGGAGCAGGTCACCAAGCCCCACGTGATCCAGCCGCTGTGGCGCCAGGTGCCGATGGTGCTGGCGCGCTACACGTCGGAGACATTGGGGTTGTCGGTGTTCCGGCTGCGCGGGATCTTCGGCACCGGACCGCTGAGCACCACGCTGGCCCGGGCGATCGACTGGTCCGCCGTCCACCGCAACATCGAGCGCGGTCTCGTGGAGACGACCGCCGTCACCGCCACCGCCGTCCGCACCGGCGAGGTGGTCATGTTCACCGAGTCGCGTGGATCCGGTGCGCTTCCCGACCCGCCACGCGAGCATCACCGCCGGTACGTGCGGACCCGGCTCGGTGTCGAGCATCTGATGGCGTCGGCAGCGATCCCCGCGCTCTTCCCGTCCGTGCGCGTGGAGCACCCCGAGGAAGAGGCAGGTTGGTACGTCGACGGAGCCACTCGTCGGCGTGTTCCGCTCGCTCCCGCGGTGGAGCTCGGAGCCGACCGCATCGTCGTCGTGGGAACCGGGAGCATGCGTCCTCCCGACCCGGACCCGGAACGGGACCAGGTCCCCGTGGACCTCGCTGACGGCGGTGCGACGTTGCTCGGAGCGGTGATGGACGACCCGCTGCGCTACGACCTACGCCGTCTCGCGGGTGTCAACATGCAGGCCGCGGACCCGGAGGTCGCCCCCGCGCTACAGCGTTACCGAGAGGCGAGGAACCGTCCGCCGTACCGCACGCTCCCGTTCGTCGCTGTCTCACCCGATCGCGGCGAAACCCTTGCATCGCTGGCGATGGAGGTCTTCCGCGCGAACCACCGGTCGTTGCGCGGGACCCTCAGCGACCCGGACCTGCACGTGATGCACCGGCTGCTCGGCAGCGACAGCCCCCTGCAGGGGGAGCTGCTGTCCTACCTGATGTTCGACCGGGACTTCTTCCACGCTGCCGCCGGCCTCGGCCGCGGCGACGCCGAACGCTGGCTGGCCTCGGAACCGGACCTGTGGCGGACCGAGCCGCTCGAGCCCGCGAAGGACTGAGGAACCGGGTGCGTGCCTCGCACGTGTGCCGCAGCAAGACCGTGTGACGCATGTCTCCACGCCGGCAGCCCCTGACGAGCGCACACTGGAAGTGAGTCCTGCGGGGCTGTCCGCCCCGCCTCCCTGGAGGGGGTGGACTTCATGGCCAAGCAGTCACGACGGCCGGTTGCCCGGGTATGCGCGATCGCCGCACTCGTCCCGCTCACGCTGTTGCCCACGGAAGCGGCGACCGCCCGGGTGACCTGTGCCGGTGTGCCCGCGACCATCGTGGGAACGAGCGCGAACGACGTTCTCGTGGGAACCCGCGGCAGGGACGTCATCGCCGGCTTAGACGGCTCGGACACCCTCTCCGGTCTCGGTGGGGCCGACCTGATCTGCGGCGGGTACGGCGCAGACACCTTGAGCGGCGGGAACGGCGATGACCGGCTCCTCGGCGGCCCCGGGCTGTACAAAGACGACCGCGACGGACCGCACCTGCTCAACGACACGCTGCGCGGTGGCCCCGGCGATGACCGCCTGGTCGGGGGAGCCGATCCGCGCAAGCTCCCGGCTCCGATCCCCGACGTGGTCGACTACTCCAACGCGGTCCGCGGCATGCAGGTGGATCTGACCCTCGGAACCGCCCAGGGCCAGGGCATGGACACGCTCGCGACCCAGGCCTGGTACGTGAAGGGCTCCGACCACGACGACGTCCTGCTCGGCAGTGTCTACGCCGACCACCTGTCCGGTGGCCGAGGCGCCGACAGAATCGCAGGTCGGGCGGGAGCTGACGTGATCAGCGCCGATGTGCTGGGACCGGGTGACGACGGCGCGGCCGACATCGTCCGCGGGCAGCGAGGCCCCGACCACCTCATGGCCTCGGGCGGCCCGGACATCCTTCTCGGCGGTCCTGGCAACGACGAGATCGCGGACTGGGGCGCCAGCGCCGACCGCATCGCGGGGCACGGAGGGAACGACTGGGTGATCGACTATCTCGTCGACGCCCCGGATCAGCTGATCCAGGGCGGACCGGGTGAGAACCGTCTGGACCTCCGGACCCGTGACGTCTCCAGCGGCGTCATGGACCTCGGATCCGGGGTGACCACCCTCAGCCGGACGCCGCCTGTCGACGTCGCGATCAGCGGGTTCACCACGGTGCGGCTTCCCGACGGCGACTGGACTGTCTACGGCACGGCCGCCGACGAGTACTTCTGGGAGACACTGGTCGGTCCCCGCACCATCTACGCGCGCGGCGGCCGGGACTACCTGGGGGGCAGCAACGACGACGACTATCTCAACGGCGGCCGCGGGCGCGACCGGGCATTGCCCGAGCGCGGAGTGGACACCTGCGTGAGCGTCGAGCAGGTCATCGGTGCGGAGTGTGAGCGATAGCGAACGCGGGGGGGCTCTGGTGGGGCGGGTGGGGCTCGAACCCACGACCCAAGGATCATGAGCTGCCGGGTATGTACACGCGTATGTACAGCGGTTCATACACCGGGACCTACGCCCCTAAATGCTCTGCGGCGCACGGACCTTGGCCAGGTCTACCGGGGCCTTCTGCCCCTCCAACGCCTGATCGAAACCTGCCTACCGTGCAACGGAGGCCAATCGGTTTCGCAGCCCACAGGTTGCACGGGGAAACCATGTGGACGGCCGGGACCGATGGCACCGCCCACACAGAAGGAAGATCCCATGCGTCTATCCCTAGCAGTCGGAGCAGCCGTCCTCGGCCTCGGCCTCGGGTCCGCCCCGGCGTCCGCATCCGAACACATGCCTCCCGGCAAGACGATCAAGGAGAGCTGTGACGCGTCGTTCGGCCAGCTGATCGGACCGGCCAAGAAGGCTGGGACGTCGACCCACTCCAACTACGCCGGAGGCGCCAAGGCGTTCGTCTCGGTCCTGGCTGTGCACGGGTGCGCAGGCGCGAACTGACGTCACAAGGAAGTGCGCCCCCCGCCCCGAGTCTGGGGCGGGGGAGCTCCTTGTCCGGCGGGGCCCGTCGCGCGCCACCGCTGTGACCGAACGGCCGGCACCGCGTCAGGGCAGCGCATTCCATCAGGTGTAGTCAGTGCGCGACCTCGGAGGGGCTCGACGTGCGCAGCACGTACCGTCTCGGGGTGATCCGCGGCGGACGCGTCGTGAGCCTCAGCAGGTGCTGGAGACCGAGTCACCCAGATTCTGAACGGCGTCACCGAGTGCGCGGATGTCGGCTCCGACTGCCCGCAACGTCGCCGTCGAGGGTGAGTCCGTGGCTGCCTGGAGGGCAGACTGGAGCGAGTCGGCCGCCGACTCCGTCGCATCGACCTCGGTGGCGAACTGCTCCGAGGCGTTGTCGGTCAGGTCCTCCACGGTCCCCTGGATCGCCTCGAGTTCTTCGGAGAGCGTATCGAGCGCCCCTTGGCCGAGCTGGGCCGACTGCAGCTCGTCGACCGAGCGGCGGAGGGCTTCGACATCGGCGCACACCGCCGGCGTCGACGAGCTCGCCGCCGTGGCTGAGCTCGTCGAGCTTGTGGTGTCGGAAGCCGCAGAGCCGTTGTCGTCAGTGCACGCCGCCCCCGCGCCGAACACGAGGAGGCACAGGACCGCGGCAGTGGCTGATCGCTTGGTCGTCATCTCCCCAGCACCCCGACCCGGCCTTGCCGCTTCGTCCGCAGGGGGTGGTCTACGACCGTGAGCGGCTCCAGGGCAGGGCATCCGGTCGGGATCTGGTGGGGCGGGTGGGGCTCGAACCCACGACCCAAGGATTATGAGTCCTCTGCTCTGACCGGCTGAGCTACCGCCCCTAGGCTGTGCGTGCCGAGACTATCCGCCCTCAGGAGGTCCGATGACCGACCGTACCGACATCCGGTTCCGCTCCGGCGACGCCGAGTGCAGCGCTTGGCTCTACCGTCCTGAGGGAGTGGAGCGCCCCCCGGTGGTCGTCATGGCTCACGGGCTGGGCGCGGTGCGAGAGATGCAGCTTGCTGCCTGGGCAGAGCGGTTCACAGCGGCTGGATTCGCATGTCTGGTCTTCGACTACCGCTCCTTCGGCGACAGCGACGGCGAGCCCCGGCAGCTGCTCTCCGTGCCTCGGCAGCTGGAGGACTGGCGTTCGGCCGTCGCCTACGTTCGCGCTCAGCAGAACCTCGACCCGGCCCGCATCGCGCTGTTCGGCACCTCGTTCAGCGGCGGTCACGTGATCGCGACCGCGGCCGAGGTGCCCGTCGCAGCCGTGGTCTCCCAGTGCCCGTTCACCGACGGCCCGGCGTCGGTGATGGCCATCCCTCCGCTGACCTCGGCCAAGCTCACTGCCCTGGCCGCCCGCGACCTGGTCGCGGCACGTCGCGGAGCTCCTCCGGTCATGGTTCCGCTCGCGGGCGAGCCGGGAGACGTCGCCTTGATGAGCGCCCCCGACGTGATCGACGGCTACCTGGGACTGGTGCCCGAGGGCCTGGACTTCCGCAACGAGGTCGCCGCGCGCGTGGTGTTCGACATCCTTCGCTACCGACCCGGAGCCAAGGCTCGCCACGTGCGCTGTCCGATGCACGTGACGGTGTGCACCGAGGACAGCGTGGCCCCCGCACGCGCCACCGACCGCCACCTCGGACGGGCGCCGCAGGTCGAGATCGTGCACCGTCCAGTCGGTCACTTCGACATCTACCGCGGCGACGAGTTCGAGCGGGTCGTCGGCGCCCAGGTGGAGTTCTTGCGTCGCACCCTTGCCTGACCCGCGCTGTCGCCTCTCGGCGACACCCCATCCGTCCTCGCCATGGCATCCCACTGGTGGCATGCTCACTACTTCCGGCAGAGGAGGCTCAGATGGCAGACCAGCCCAAGTTCAAGTCGTTGCCCGAGGACTGGAGCACGGCGGTGGCGATCGTCGCCCACCCCGACGACATGGAGTTCGGCGCGGCCGCGGCCGTGGCGCGGTGGACGCGGCAGGGCAAGGACATCACCTACGTCATGCTCACCAGCGGTGAGGCCGGAATCGACGGCATGACGCCCGAGGAGGCGCTCCCGCTTCGCCAGCGCGAACAGATCGAGTCGGCTCGCGTCGTCGGAGTCGACAACGTGGAGTTCCTCGACTTTCCTGACGGCACCATCGAGTACGGCCTGCCGTTGCGCAGGGCGATCGCCGAGGTCGTGCGCCGGCACCGTCCTGAGTTCGTGATCACGCTCAACTTCCGCGACACCTTCGGGCCCGGCGCCCTCAACCAGGCCGATCACATGGCGACGGGGCGAGCCGTCCTCGACGGGGTCCGCGACGCCGCCAACCGCTGGGTCTTCCCCGAGCAGATCGAGCAGGGCCTGGAGAAGTGGGACGGCGTCCGCGCGGTGTGGGCGGGCGGGTCGCCCGAGAGCCGCCACGCCGTCGACATCAGCGACACGTTTCCGCTCGGCGTCGAGTCGCTGCGCGCGCACCGGGCCTACATCGACGGGCTCGGGTGGGACAACTTCGACGAGGAGGAGTTCCTCGAGGGGTTCTGCCGCCCGATCGGGAGCAAGATCGGCACGACGTACGGCACCAGCTTCGAGGTGTACTCGATGGTGTGGGGCGGCGACGAGTCCTAGCCCGGAGCGGCTGCGTCGCGGTTCTCAGTCACCTGACGACTGGAAACCGCGACCGAAGGGAATGTCGCTGCTCGAGTCTGGCCGGCACTGCGATCACTGTTCCGTGACGGTGGCTTTGGCGGTGAGGTCGACCTGCCCATCGGCGATGCGGCTGCGCAAGCGGGTGACCGACAGCTGGGGGCGGTCGAGCAGGCGTTGCGTCGGCAGCAGGGCGGAGGCGGCGCCGAGGCCGGGCGACCACGTCCCCCTCCTCGACGTCGATCTGGAGCTGCAGCGGACCCGGCATCGAAAGTGGCAGCGGCAGCTCGGGGAGCTCCAGCAAGACCTTCTCGTCCTCGACCTTCAGCCGAGCGCCCGGCACCAGGCTCTCGATCTGGTCGACGTCCAGCCTCGCCGAGGCCTCCAGTGCCGGCCCGCGCTTCTTGAGCACCACCGACCGCGCATCGAGCGGACCCGCACGCAACCTGTCGACCTGAGCGTCGAGCACCTCAACGGTGCTGGCCCTGTCCAGCATCTCCGGATCGAGGGTCTTCGCATCGAGGGTGGCCGATGACAGCCGGATCGCGGCGCTGTCGACGCGGCCGAACATCAACATGACCGCGGGAGACGTGGAGATCTCCACGCTGGTCACCGACGCGAAGGGCGCCAGCTGGTCGCGCACCCGGCTCTCCGCGACCGTCGGTACTGCGACCTCGGTGAGGAGGACGGTCGCTCCCACGGTCAGGCCGGCCACGACGGTGGCGACAGTTCTTCGTCTCATCGACGTGAGTACTAGACACGCTTGTCTCGTTTCGTCCATGCTGGGTCACGCCAGTGAAGACTGTCGGGCCCCGCCGACGGTGCTGGCGGACGCGGGGGCTGGCGGGCCGCCCACTGTGCGGCGCTTTCGGAGCCGCACGGGGTGACACCCCCCACGCCGGCCCCCGCGCTCCTGGACAGCCGAGCAGGACCAGCTCGCGTGACGAGAGCCCAGGCCCACCCGAGAGGTCAGGGCGCCGCCCGGGTGGGCATGGCCCCGACGCAGGCGAACGCGACGTGAGGGGACGGGCGGGGTCAGCTGCGGCCGAAGCCATGGATGAACGAGTCCGCCACCAGGTCGGCGGCCTCTGTCGGGTCGATCAGCCCGGCGGCGGCCGCCCTGACGGCGGCCATGAGCAGTCCGGCGAGGACCAGCCCGAGCCAGGCACCGTTCACCGTCCCCGAGAGCTCCCCCACCTCGACACCGCGGGCCAGGTGCGCCCATAGCG
This sequence comes from uncultured Actinomycetota bacterium, assembly GCA_963801135.1. GTDB lineage: Bacteria > Actinomycetota > Actinomycetes > Propionibacteriales > Nocardioidaceae > Marmoricola_A. Next base: position 42,581 of record CAWDDN010000015.1, read on the forward strand.
GTGCCAGCGCCTCGTTGCGAGCAGCCACGAAGTCGGGGTCGGCCTCAGCCCCCTCGGTGAGCAGGATCCGGAACCTCACTCCCAGGGGGACCAGCGCGGCCGCGGACCGCCGGATTCCCTCGCGGGTGTCGCACTCCGGCAGGTTCGCGTCGGCCAGAGCGGCCGACGCCCGGGCCAGGACCTCTGCCCGGATGGCTTCCCGCAGCGCCTCACGGTTCTCGAAGTGTCGGTAGAGCGTCGCCCGGCCGAGCCCAGCACGGGTGGCCACCTCGGCCAGGGATGCCTGTGGCTCTTCCGCGAGCACCTCGGCTGCAGCGTCGAGCAGGGCCGCGCGGTTTCGTAGCGCGTCTGCTCGGGCGTGCGCTCCTTCCTCTGTCGCCATGACCCCAACGTAGCGAGTTGCGTGCCGAGCGCTCTGATGTATCCTTCCAGTAAATCGAGACATCTTTGTCTCGTTTCCTCGACCTGGGGGCTTGGGTCAGGAACCCTCCAAGAAACGTCGGGAGCCGTGATGCTGAGCGAACTGGCCACATTCTCCGTCCGCCACCGATGGCTGGTGATCGTGACGTGGCTGCTGTTGGTCGGCGGGGTCCTCGCTGCTGGGCAGATCTCCGGCGGCTCGTTCAGCAACGACCTCTCGATCGAGGACACCGACTCCCAGGCCGCCTACGACGCCCTGCAGGAGAGGTTCCCGGAGATGTCGGGCGACGGCATGCAGGTGGTCCTCCACGACGAGCGCGGCGTGACCCGCGCCCAGGTCCGGAAGGCCGTCGACGCGGCGGTGGGGAAGGTCGCCGAGCAGGACGGTGTGTCGTCGGTGACGTCGCCGTACCGAGGCGGTCACGCCATGGTCTCCGAGGACGAGACGACGGCAGTCGCCACTGTCCGGTTCACCGACCGTGCCGCCGACATCGATGAGGACCACATCGAGGCCGCCCAGGACGCCTTCGCCGGCGTGGCGGACCTCGGTGTCCAGGTGGAGTTCGGCGGAGCCGCGCTGGATGCGGAGAACCACCCGTCGGGCAACGAGGCGATCGGGCTGGCCGCGGCGGTGCTGGTCCTGCTGCTCGCGTTCGGGTCGGTCTTCGCGATGCTGGTTCCGCTGATCACGGCGGTGCTGGCGCTCGGCCTGGGGATGGGCGTGATCTTCCTGCTGTCCGAGCAGGTCTCCATCGGCACCGCCGGGCCGGTGGTCGCGGCCATGATCGGCCTGGGGGTGGGCATCGACTACGCACTGCTGGTGGTCACCCGACACCGCGAAGGCCTCGCGACCGGACACTCCGCCGAGGAGTCCATCCCGATCGCGCTGTCCACCGCGGGCCGATCTGTGTTGGTCGCCGGCACGACGGTGATCATCGCGATCCTGTCGCTGTACGCCATCGGCATCCCCTTCGTCGCGACCCTCGGGTTGGCCAGCGCCATCACGGTCGCCACCACCATGCTCGCCGCCGTCACCTTGCTCCCCGCACTCCTGGGGGTCTTCGGTGACGACCTGGACCGGTTCCGGGTGCGACGCGCCCGACTCGACCATGGCGGTGGGCGTATCAGCGGGTGGCACCGGTGGACCCGCCATGTCCAGCGCCGCCCGTGGCCCTACCTGCTCGCCGCGGTAGCGGTCCTTGCCACGATGGCTGTCCCGCTGTTCGACATGAGGCTGGGCACTGCCGACGACGGCTCTGCCCCCGAGGACAGCACCGAACGGGCAGCCTACGAGCTCGTCGAGGACTCCTTCGGTGCCGGCTGGACGGGCCCCTTGCTCGTCACGGCCCAGTACGACAGCAGCAAGCCCAAGCAGACATCGAAGGCCGCCGCCGACCTGGCCGCCCAGATCGCCGCCGTCGAGGGGGTCGAGCGGGTCGCGCCGCCTGCCGTGAACGAGCCCGGCGACACCGCCGTCCTCACCGTGGTCCCGACCACCTCGCCCGACGCGCAGGAGACAGAGGACCTGGTCCACCTCCTGCGCGACGATGCCCTGGCCGACCAGCCCGACGGCACGTCGGTCCACGTCGGTGGGGCCACCGCCACCAACATCGACCTCGCCGACAAGCTCGAGGACCGGATGCTCTGGTTCATGGGCTTCGTGGTCGGGCTCAGCTTCCTGCTCCTGCTGGTGGAGTTCCGATCGCTCTTCGTGCCCATCAAGGCAGCGGTCATGAACCTGCTCTCGGTCGGCGCCGCCTACGGCGTCGTGGTCGCGGTGTTCCAGTGGGGCTGGCTCTCCGGCCTCTTCGGTGCGCAACCGGGGCCGATCGAGTCGTTCGCGCCGATGATGCTGTTCGCGGTGCTGTTCGGCCTCTCGATGGACTACGAGGTCTTCCTGCTCAGCCGCGTCCGCGAGGAGTACCTGCGCACCGGTGAGGCCGGGGCCGCGGTCGCCGACGGGATCGCCGCAACCGCCCGCGTGATCACCGCAGCCGCCTCGGTGATGGTGGTGGTGTTCGCCAGCTTCCTCCTCAACGACGACCGAGTCGTCAACCTGTTCGGATTCGGCCTCGCGATCGCGATCGCCATCGACGCCACCATCGTCCGCCTGGTGCTGGTCCCCGCGCTGATGGCTCTCGCCGGCCGGGCCGCCTGGTACCTGCCCCGGTGGATGGACCGGCTGCTCCCCAAGATCGAGCTCGAACCGCACCCGGTCGACCCGTTCGAGGATGAGCTCGACACACTCGAACCGGCCCTGGAGGCCCCACGACGTACGGACCTTGCCCACACCAACGGCGCCGCCGCGCACAGCGGACAGCCGGGCGAAGCCCCCGTCCAGCCGCCGTACGCCGTTGCCGAATCTGTGCCGGCAGCCGTCCCCGCCGACTCCTATGCCGCCCTGGACATGCTGCGCAGGACGGTGGAGCAACGAGACGACTACCGGAGCCGATACGAGCTGGCGCTCAGCGATCTCGCGGACCTCCGACGCCGTCACCAGGCCCTGCTCGACGCCCTGCGAACCCTCCGCACGGTCGAGGCTCAGGGCTTCGACTCCGAGCACGGAGTGGCGCCACCCCAGGGACGAGGCTCCCGGCCTGGCAGCCGCCGCAACGAGCCGGGCACCCGTCGCCGGTCGCCACGGAGGTGACAAACGTGTCGGGACACCACATGCGAGACGAGCCGCCCCGGAGCGGCGCGCTGCCAGCCGCTTCGCCACCCCCGAACCACGACACGCTCCGCCTGGCGCTCCTGGATGCCGGACGGCAGGTTCGGGCTGCCGCCGACGACGTCGAACGGTTCCCCGACGCCCGGGACAACCTGGCGCGGTTCTGCTTCACCGAGCTGCTGCCGCATCTCGAGGCCGACGAGAGCTGGCTGCTGGAGGCACGGCATCACCCTGAGACACGTCTGCTGGCCGATGCAGTCCGTACCGAGGCCCGGGCGATGACCGCGGCTGTCTACGAGCTGGCCGCCACGACAGCGCCCTGCGAGGCCGTCGCCGCAACCCGGGTGCTGCACGCGCTCCTGGCCGCGCACGCTCACCACGAGCAGCTCCTCGCCCCAGCCGGCAGACGACCCATCGGGGCGAGTGAGCGGGAGTGAGCACTGGCGATGGGCTCGTGGTAGGGCACCGGCGCAGCCAACGACCGCCAGCCGCGCGACGTGCGGCTCCCGGAGCGCTCAGCCAGTTGCCGCACGATGGAAGAGCAGTCGCCAGGCCTGCGGACCGCGCTCGAGGTAGCTGACCGCGAAGGCCCCGCCGTACCTGTGCTGGACCTGGTCGAGCAGCGGGAGCGGGTCATGCGGAGCGACGAGCACGAGCCCGCCGCCCGCGGCCACGCCGTCGAGCGCCCCGAAGATGGACGCGTGCCGGATGGCGTGCGGGATGCTTCGGGCGTCGAGCTCGGGATGGCCGGCGGGGTCCTTCTCCCCGCAGGTGCAGCCGTCGCCGCCCTGGCTCTCGGCCGCGCCGTGCGCATGCGCGCCCTCGCCTCGGTCGTGCTCCTCCTCGCCGAGCAGCTCGTGCATGCCACCGAGCAGACCGGCCACCGACACCCCGGGTGTGGCCAGCAGCAGCGGCAGGACCAGGTCGTTCTCCTTGGCGAGGTGGGCGTCGAACATGACCCGTACGGCGGTCGCCGCCGCGGCCGCCCGGACGGGGTCGCCGGCCTCGGCGACCTGTCGGACGAGACCGGTGATGACCCCGTGCTCGGCGAGCATGCCGTCGACGAGGAGCCGCCCCTCGGGCTGGGCGTGGGCGGCGGGGTACATCGCCTCCTCCTCCGCCATCGCGTGCGGGACCAGCTCGCCTTCGGCCCAGGTGACTAACGTGGTGCGGGCGTCCTCCACGCCGGCCCGATCGGCCTGGGTGGCCGCCGTGACGACCGCCTCGGCGAGGGTGTGCAGGCGCCCGGCCATGTGGGCGTGGTGGGTGCGAACCGCTTCGGCGGCCTCGGCGTCCTGGGGGTTGCGGGCGAGCTCGACGTCCATGGGGTTCTCTCCTCGAAGGGCACGTGGGTCAGCTGGCATTCAGTGACGACAATAAACTACACTCTGTGCCGTGGAAAATGTCGTGGGCCCCCGCCCTTCCCCCGCCTCGCAGGCTCGGAACGGGCTGACCCGGGCAGCCACCACGCTCCTCGAGACGTTGGAGGCCAGCGACCGCTCCTGGTCGCTCGCCGACCTCGCCGAGCAGGCCGGCCTCCACGTCAACACCGTCCGCGAACAGCTCCAGCAGCTCCTCGACACGGGCCTGGCCGACCGCGAGACCGCTCATCCAGCCGGTCGCGGTCGGCCAGCCTGGCTGTACCGGGCCACCAGCCGCGCCAACCAGGTCACCGAGTACGCCGGTCTCGCCACCGCCCTGGCAGCAGCCCTCCAACGCACGAGCGCGCAGCCCTCCGAGGAGGCGGTGGTGGCCGGAGCCGAGTGGGGTCACGACCTCGCCCGCGCCACCGGCCGCCCCGCTGAGGGGACCGAGATCGGGGCACGCCGTCAGGTCACGAAGGTGTTGGGCCGGATGGGTTTCGACCCTCGCGCGGACGAGGAGCACCGCACGTTGCGGCTGACGCGCTGCCCCCTGCTCGACGCGGCCCGCCGCCACCCGGACGTGATCTGTTCGGTGCACCTGGGCATCGCCCTCGGTGCGATGGCCGAGTACGACGCCGACGACTCCGGGGTGGAGCTGCTCCCCTTCGCCGAACCCGGCGCCTGCCTGCTCCACCTCCGAACCCGGGAGCCCACCCCGTGACCACCGTCGTCCAGCCGCCCGGACGGCCGCCCGTCCGACCGGTCGGGCCGCGGCGGAGTACCCCCGTCGGCGGGCGTCGCGCTCCGGCACGCGGACTGCTCCTGCTCCCCGCGGCCGTCGCGATGCTCGCGGGACTCGACGCCGCGCTGCTGCTGCTCGAGCTGCCAGCGCCGGTCACCGCCGACCGGCTCCCCGAGGTGCACGGGGTCCTGCTGGTGCTCGGCTTCGTCGGCACCCTGGTCACGCTCGAACGCGCCGTCGCCCTCGGCCACCGGGCCGGGTACGCCGCCCCGACGCTCCTGGGGGCCGGCGCAGTGCTGCTCCTCTCACCGGCACCGCCGGCGGTGGCGGGGACCTCGCTGGCGCTCGGCGCCGCCGGCCTGGTGCTGCTCTACGTCCCGCTCTGGCGGCGGCAGCGCGACGACGCCGTGCTGGTCCAGGCGCTCGGCGGGGTGCTCGGCCTGGGCGGGGCGCTGCTGTGGCTGGGGAACACCCCGGTGCCGGTGCTGCTTCCGTGGCTGGTGGCGTTCGTCGTACTCACCATCGTCGGGGAGCGTCTCGAGCTGGCCCGGCTGGCCTTCGCCTCCAGCACCCCGGTGCTGCTGCTGTCCTGCGGCCTCGCCGCCGCCGTGGTGGCAACCCTGCTGTGGCCGGCGGTCGGGTATCCGCTCCTCGGCCTTGCGCTGCTGTCGCTGGTCGGACTGCTCGCCACCCGCGACGTCGCCCGGCGCACCGTCCGAGGCGCCGGTCTCCCCCGGTACATGGCCTGGGCGATGCTTGCCGGCTACGCCTGGCTGGCCGTCGCCGGGGCGACCTGGCTGGTCGGCGGCGTCACGGTGGAGGGTGTGCGGTACGACGCGGTGGTGCACGCGGTGTTCCTCGGCTTCACCGTGTCGATGGTGATGGCGCACGCGCCGGTGATCCTGCCGGCCGTGGTCCGCCGGCCGCTGCCCTACCACCCCGTGCTCTCAGTGCCGCTCGCGCTGTTGCACGTCTCGCTGGTACTGCGCCTGTGGGTCGGCGACGCGCTCGGCTCGCACGTGGCCTGGCAGGTCGGCGGGCTGCTCAACATCGTCGCGCTGCTGGGGTTCCTCGGCTGCGCCGGCTGGTCGTCGCTGTCTCGCGGAGGCTCCCGATGACGTCGAGGCGCCGCGGCTTCCAGCCCCTCCGCGACCTCCCGGTGATGGCATGGCTGAGCGCTCTCGTCCTCGTCGCACTCGTGCATCCGTGGATGCCGGCGCCCCGCTGGTTGATGCTGCACCTGCTCCTGCTCGGCGCGGTGAGCCACGCGATCCACGTGTGGAGCTCGTACTTCACCGAGACGCTCCTGCACAGCGCGCCGAGCGAGCAGGCAGCACGCAACCGGATCCGCCGGCTCGGCCTGCACAACCTCGGTGCGCTGGCCGTGATCACCGGGGCCCTGCTCGACGAGGTCGTCGTGGTCGGGGTCGGGGCGGCGTCGGTCGCGGTCGCAGCCGGTTGGCACATGGCTGCCCTGCTGCGCCAGCTGCGGTCGACCCTCGGGTCCCGGTTCGCCGGCGTGGTGCGGTACTACGTCGCGGCATCGTCGCTGCTGCCGGTGGGCGCGCTGCTCGGGGTGCTGCTGGCCACCGGGCTCTCCGGCGCGTGGCACGACCGGGTCCTCTACGCCCACGTGACCCTCAACGTGCTCGGCTGGGTCGGGTTGACGGTGCTGGGCACCCTGCTGACGCTGTGGCCCACGATGCTGCGGACCCGGATCGCCGGGAGCGCCGAACGGCTCGCGGGCCGGGCGCTGCCGATCCTCGTGGTGGCGGTGCTGGCGGCCTCCGGTGGCGCCCTCGCCGGTTCGACGTACGCCGTGGCGGCCGGTGTCGCGACGTACCTGGTCGGCATCGGGGTGCTCGCCGTGCCGTTCGTCGACGCTGCCCGGCGCAAGCCGCCGACGACGTTCGCTCCCTGGTCGGTCCTGGCCGGGATGGTCTGGCTGGTCGGCCTGCTGGCGCCCTGGTGGTGGCGCTCCTGGCGACCGGCGGCTGGCCGGGCGCGATCGCGGCGCTCGGGCTCGGCGTACCGCTCGCCGCAGCCGGCTTCGCGGCGCAGGTGCTTCTGGGGGCGCTGTCCTACCTCGTGCCCGTCGCCCTGGGAGGGGGCCCGACGCCGGTTCGGGCAGCGACCGCCGTGCTGGACCGAGGAAGCGCCTTCCGGGTGGTCGCGGCGAACGCCGGGCTGGTGCTGATGCTCCTGCCGTCGCCATCGCTGGTGCGGGTGTCGGCCTCGATCCTGGTGCTCGCGGCGTTGACGGCGTTCCTGCCGCTGCTGGTGCTGGCGATCAAGACCGGCGTGCGGGCGAAGCTCGCCCGGTCCGCGGCGAGACTCCCGTCCGCCCAGCGCGCGACCGCCCGGCCAGCTGCGGGGGCTCGCGGTGAGCGGCCTGGCCGCGGCCGTCCTGGCAGTGGCGGCCGGTGTGGCGATCGACCCGCTCGCGCTCGGGGTTCCAGGAGCGGCGGCCTCGGCCGGGGTGAGCGCAACCGGGGAGACGACGACGGTACGGGTGGAGGCTCGCGACATGCGCTACTTCCCCGACACCGTCGAGGTGCCGGCGGGGGACCGGCTGGTGGTCGAGCTCGTCAACACCGACGCGGAGGACACCCACGACCTCGTGCTGGACAGCGGTGCCCGGTCCGAGCGCATCGCCCCCGGGGACACCGCGACGCTGGACGTGGGCGTGGTCGGTCGGGACCTGGACGGGTGGTGCTCGGTGCTGGGCCACCGGCGATGGGGATGGTGCTCGACGTCCGCGTGACCGGCGCACCCGCCGTCGGCGACGAATACCGGGGCCTCGGCGGTCCGGCTCCCCGGCGGTCGAGCCCGGCTCCTCGGCGGTCGAGCTTGGCTCCTCGGCGGTGGAGCCTGTCGAGACCCACGACCACAGCATCCACGCCCACGACTTCGAAGGAGGCCCGCCCGAGGGGTTCGACCTCCACACCGGCCCCGGCGACAGCTTCGAGGCGCGCGACGCGGCGCTGACGCCCCTGGATGACCGACGGTCCGCAAGGTGACCTTGCGCGTCGAGGAAGAGGTGCGGGAGGTGGCGCGGGGCTCACACAGAAGCTGTGGACGTTCGGGGGCAGCGCACCGGGCCGCTGCTGCACGGCCGGGTGGGCGACGTGTTCGAGGTGAAGCTGGTCATCCACGGGTCGATCGGGCACTCGATCGACTTCCATGCGGCGCGCTCGCCCCGGACCGGCCGATGCGCACGATCGCGCCGGGTGAGTCCCTGGTCTACCGCTTCACCCGACGAAGGCGGGCATCTGGATGTATCACTGCTCGACGGCGCCGATGAGCGCACAGATCGCCAACGGCATGTTCGGCGCGGTCGTGATCGAGCCGCGAACCTGCCCGAGGTGGACCGCGGCTACGTGATGGTCCAGTCGGAGTACTACCTCGGCGACGACGGCCCGCTGGTGGACCTGGAGCGAGAGGCAGCGCGAGCGGCCCGACGCGGTGGTGTTCAACGGGGCGCGACCCAGTACGCCTTCGACCCGCTGCCCGCCCGCGTCGACGAGCGTGTCCGCCTCTGGGTGCTGGACGCGGGACCGAACCGCGCC
>CAWDDN010000016.1:0-25103 GCA_963801135.1 uncultured Actinomycetota bacterium
CACCACGCATCACTGCAGGTCAGGCGGTGTTTCAGTCGAGAACAGAGGTGTCTCGTGAAGCCCAGAATGGCCAAAGTGGTGCAATTGGCGGTGCAATTGAGCGACTCAGAGGGTCGCAGGGAGTCGCACCGTCTCCCCTCCTCTCAGGACGTCTCATCGACCCGAGAGGCGTGCAGCCATGATCCCCGACGGGTGCCGTGCTCGCTTCCGGATGGTGTGTCCGAGATGAGCGTCACCGACATCCGCGCGATAGCCGAGCGGATCGAGCAGCGCCTGGCCGCCATGGCTGAACATGAAGCGGCCATCCGCGCCGACCTCGACACGTTGGCTTCGTTGACTCTCGCCGACGACGGCGACCACCTCCTTGACATCTCCGCAGCAGCAAGCTGGCTCGGGGTATCTCGCGCGACCATGTTCCGCCTGATCCGCAACGACCCAGCGCTCAGACGGGTCAAGCTCGGCAAGCGGACCCTCTTCCGGCCCGAAGACCTCAAGGACTACGCGTCAGGACTGGTGGCGTCGTGAGCAGAGGTCGCTCAGCCAACCTCCGCTCGTCGATCTACCGAGACGACAAGGGGACCTGGCACGGCTTCGTCACCATGGGGCGAGACGAGAACGGCAAGACCGTCCGCCGACACGTTCGCGCGCGCACAAAGGCCGCTGTCACCGAACGGGTCACGGCCCTCGAGGAACAACGACGGGCAAGCGCCGGACTGACGACCGCGAAACCCAGACAGACCGTCGGTGAGTGGCTGGACGAGTGGCTGGTTCAGATCAGGCGGAGTCGGAAGCCTCGCACGTTCACCACGTACGAGGCGCTGATCCGTACGCACTGTGGATCCATCAGATGGACGAAGCTGGAGGATCTCTCCGTGCGCCAGGTCGACGACCTCCTCGACGGCGTCGCACGAAGGTCGAGTCCCATCGTGGCCGGCAACCTCCACAGGACCCTTCGAGCCGCGATGTCGACGGCCGTGCGCCGCGGGCTCATCCCCGCCAATCCGTGCCGCTACGCCACCGTTCCGCGCGTGCCGCACACCGAGGTTGAACCACTGACCCTCGACGAGGTCCGAAGGATCATCAATGCCTCGCAGAAGGTCCGAAACTCGGCTCGTTGGTCGTTCGCGCTGGCGCTAGGCCTGCGCCAAGGGGAAGCGCTCGGGTTGAAGTGGAGCGATGTCGACCTCGCGGCCAGCACCCTAAACGTACGGCGACAGCTTCAGCGGCATCCCTGGGAACACGGTTGCGGCTCAGCGAGCCCTTCCCACTCACCGGCGCGCTGTCGCCAGCGGCACGGTGGTGGGCTGCACTTCGATGACACCAAGAGCGGGGCGGGCCGACGAGTCCTCGCCATCCCCCCGCAGATGCGCTCACAGATCCTGGAGCACCGCCGGATGCAGGCGCAAGAGCGTCTGCAGGCAGGCCCCGCGTGGACCGACTTGGACCTCTTGTTCCCGCAAGCCGATGGATCGCCGACCGACCCCCGCTCGGATCATCGGGTCTGGAAGTCCTTGTTGGCCACAGCGAATGTCCGACCGGCGCGTCTGCACGACGCGCGGCACACTGCCGCCACGATCCTGCTCGCTCAGGGAGTTGATGGTCGTGTCGTCATGAATCTCATGGGGTGGAGTCAGGCCGTGCTGCTCACGCGGTACCAGCACGTCATCGACTCACTTCGGATCGAGGCGGCCGCGCGCGTCGGGAGTGCGATCTGGGGCGAGGCGAACTGACTCGTCGACCTGACGGTCGCGACACCTCGCACCTCCCTCGATCAGCGTTCGCAGCCGATCGCGGGAGCTGCATGGCCAGCCGAGGGTAGGGCGCGGTCCTGGTGTTGGCGTCCGCTGGAGATGGCGGGGTGGCCGGCGGGCGTGGTGCCGTGGGGTTCTTGGAGTGCGCTGGTGGCCGAGTCGACTACCCGGGCCGCGAGGATGACGCGGTCAGTGTGGGCGATGAGCGCAGCGCGTAAGGGTTGCAGGAGTGCGACTTCGCGGTGGTTGGCGATGTCGGCGGGGTTGACCCAAGGGGTGACTTGGTCGGGTCCGAGGAGTTCGGTGGCGATGGAGTGCACGCCTCGCGCGTTGCCGGAGAGCCCTGAGTCGTGGAGGGTGTCGCGGACGGCTTGGGCGAGGTCGCCGGATGCGGCGACGGAGTGGTGCAGGATCCGCGTGACTGCCGTGAGGTCGCTGCGGGCGGCCATGGCGTGTGGGGTGGCCAGGCCGTTGTGCTGGTGGGTGATCGCGCGCAGGGCGGCATGGAGCTCGTTGCCGGCGTGGATAAGCTGGGGGTCGCGTCGTCGGTCCTGTCCGAGCATCTGGTGCAGCTCCTTGTCGAGGCGGGCCCAGGTGCGTTCGAGCCGGGTGGTGGCGGGTTCGATCCGCTGCTCGTGGGTGCGGCGGTCGAGAACACCGGTCTGGGCGGCGGCGGCGTCGACGATCTTGGCGGCGACGACGATGCCGGCTTGGCCGCGCACGACGGTGGCCAAGTTGGCCATGCTCGGCTGGTGGGCCAGGGCTCGGTGGGCGGCCATGTCCCACCTGGCGGCGGCCGCCTCGAGCCGTGAGGTCACCGGCCGGTCCTGGTGTTCTCCCTCGACCACGGTCGGCCACCGGTTCTCCAGGTAGCCGCCGGCGAGACGTTCGATCAGGGTGGCGCGGTCACGGGTGGCGCGGGCACGCACGAGGGAGTCCCCGGTCGGGATGGTCCGTCCAGCCTCCAAGCGGCGCTGTAGGTCGCGAACATGGTGTCCCAGGGAGAGAGCGACCGCGTGGGAGGCGGCGTAGATCGTGTGCATGAGCCGGGTCCGCGCGGCCGCCGCGTCGGCTGCCCCCTCGGGCGTCAGGGGTGGGATCCGCAGCCGCCGCTCCTGGACGAGCATCGCGGCGTGGCGGATGGAGTCGGCGGCGGACTGCAGGATCGGGTCGCTCGGGCCGGCGCCCGGCCATGCCGCGTCCGAGTGGATGGTTCGCGCTGGTCTGGCGATGCGGTCCATGACCGGGTCGCGGTCCTGATCGGGGATGGCGTCCCACAGTTGCCAGGCGGCGTCGAGAAGGGACCCCCAGGCGCGTACCCGTGATTTGGCCTGGTCGGGGTTGGGATCCCACAGGGCGGCTCTCGCGGTGACGTCTGCGTCCCGGAGGAGCTCGCCGACGCTGCGGGCGTCACCGGGCAGTGGTCGCGCGGACGCGGTCACTGCTCGACCTCGTTCGCGAGGGCGGTCAGCTCGGCGATCACGATCGGCGCCGGCGCGGGCAGCTGGCCGATCGGGATGGCCAGAGCGGCTTCGTGCGCGGCCCGCACTATTGCCGCGAAGCCCAGCTCGAGCAGGTGGTCCGGCAGCGTGACTTGGTTGAGCGCGTGGTCGTGCTCGGGTGGAAGCAGTTGCACGGCCGCGGCGGTGACCAGATCGGCCCACCAGGCCGTCGAGTGCAGGGCCGGGTCGATCTCCGCGGCCTCGACGCCGATGTCGGCGGCTCTGTTCAGGAGGGCGACCACCTCCCCCCACGACTGCATCCACGTGCCGGTCGAGCTGTGAGTCTGCATGTCCTGCTCCTTCTTCTCTGACCCCCTCCATCACGCCCTGCCAGATTCGGTCTTCCACCGGCACGGTCGCGATCTGTGGATAACCGGGTGTGGTGTCGGTGCCCGTGTGGACACTGGGATTCACACGGTCCGCAAGCAGGAGGTGGACCCGCGGGGGTCACCACCACGGTTGGTGCTTCTTCTCGGGCTAGGCTGAATGGGGTCAGTGAGGAGGTGGGGCGTCGTGCCGCGACGGGTGTCGAAGGCGTTGGCGGTCGGCCCTGGGCTGCTGGTCAGCACCGTGCTGACGTGGATGGTCGGCGCCGTGCTGCCGCCCGCGGCGGGGTTGGCGCTCTTCGTCGGAGGGCTCGCGACGATGGTGCTGCTGCTGCGCGGCCGCGGTGAGTCCGCCATCGCTCGTGTCTTGTACCGGGCTCACCCGTTGACCGGGGCCGAGCGCGCGACGATCGCCCCGGCTGTGACGCTGCTGTGCCGCAGCGCCCTTGGCCCGCCCCTAGTGCGCTTGTGGATCTGCGGCGGCGATACCCGTATCGCCGCGCAACCGGTGGGCCGGCACAGTGTGCTCATCGCCCAAGGGGTGCTGGACGCGGTTGAAGACGGCAGGCTGACCCAAGGCCAGGCCGCCGCCATCATCGGACACCCCGGGGCTCTGGTGCGTGGAGGCTGGACGCGCAACGACCTCGCAATCACGTTCTGGTCCCTGCCGTGGCTGGCGCTCAAAGCTCTGGTCAGCGGGATAGCCCAGGGGTTCGGTCGTATGCCGTTCGTCGCTCTCGGATGGCGGCTGCGGCTCGTGGTCGCCGCCATCGCGGTCGTCCAGGCAGTCAAACAAGGCGTGCCGTGGATGGCAGTCTTCCTGGTAGTGATTGCGGCGCTCAGTTACCTGGTCCCCGTGTGGGACAGACAATGGCAGACAGGCGAACTGCTAGCAGGAGACCGCGCCCTGGTCGAGGCCGACCTCGGTGCAGAGTGGGCGAGCGTGCTCAACATGCAACCACCGAGCCCACTGACACGGCGACGGTTGTCCGCCCTGTCCACGCGACAGCCTCATCCGTTGCGACTCGTCTCGGTCAGACCCCATTCTTAGGATCTCCGCAACGCGCTCGAGCCGGTCAGTAGGTCACTCGCGGCGGAGTGGGGCAGGTCATCGACGACGTCGAACATGCGGGGGTCACGCATGTAGTCCCCAAGCCCCGGGGGCGAGCGCCCTGGGCCGATGCCTCTCCGCCACCGACCCCAGATGGGTGGTGGTCGCGAGTCGTGCACTGCCAATCAGGCCTGCACCGGAACGTACCGGCGGTCGCCCACGTGCGGCTCTGGAGTCGCGCGGTAGAGACGTGGGCGTCCGCCAGTGCCGTTTCAGTTCACCCGTTGTTGCCGATGCGGGTGATCTTGATGATCTCGAACTCGGGGACCGTGGTGCTGCCGCCGATCTGGGTGTCGTAGGTCAGCGAGCCGGTCACCTTGACGGTGGCCTTGAACACGTCGCCGTTGACGAAGTCGTTGAGGCGCTTCTCCGTCCCGGTGAAGATGGCGTTCTCGCCGTCGAAGAAGCCGTACTCGGTGGTGTTTCGGTTCGCGACGTCGGCGCGGAATGCGTCGGGGCCGGTGGCAGAGTCGAACTGGGTGATCTCGCCGTACACGACGAAGTACCGACCGGCGTAGGCGTCCGGGTCCTTCAGGATCTTGGCCATGCCACGGTCGCTGGGCGCGGTGGCTCCGTCGATCTTGGCCTTGCGTGCATCGGCGGCCTTCTTCTTCTTCGCCTCAGCGGCCGCCTTGGCCTCAGCCTCGGCCCGCTCGGCGGCGGCGACCTTCTCGTCGAAGTACGACTGCGCGAGGGTCTCGAACTTCCCGCCATCGCCGTCCCCGAACTGGTTGGCCGCCTCGTTGCGGAGGTAGATCACGCTGCTGCTGCTCTCGACCATGTCGTCCTCCCACACAGTGTCGAACAGCGCGTTGACCTCCTTGTCGGAGGGCATGACGAAATCCTCAGCCGTGGGCTCTGTGGTCGACGCGCTCGCGGTCGTCGGCGCGGAGGCAGAGGCCGGGGCCGTGTCGTCACCGCCCATGAACGGACTGACAAGCAGGGCGAACAGGACGAACGCCGCGATGCCGGTGAGCACCTTGTGGCGGCCCATCCAGCCTGTGAAACCGGCCTTCGTGGCCGGCTCGGAACCCATCGCGGCCCCCTGGGGGCCCGGCTGGTTCAGCGGCCGCCAGACGTTGTCCTCACCGAGCCGGTGGCCGTTGGCGACGTCTCCGGGCTTGTACTGGGGCTGCTGCGGATTGTCGGTCATCTGATCTTGTTTTCCCTTCCCTATGGGTTGGCAGTGGGAGGTAGTTGGCGTCACATGGCGCACTGCCGTCGTGTCGATCCCCCTCGACTGCGGACCGTAGTAGGCACCTCCAACACCTACGACGCTTGCGCAGGACGCGTGTCCGAACCGAGACCTAGCGGGTTCTCGGAGAACGCCCCACGCCGCCACCATCACCAGTAGGGCAGCTCCATCCCGGGCGCCGCGCCCGACAGGCGGCGCTAAGACGCAGGTTTACGGAGGCGGTGACGTCCGGCACGAGAAGACGCCTCCGCCCGTCCCTCAGTCCTCGAGACCGTCGCGTGCAAGCAACTGCAGTTGCAGGTCTACAGCGTCAGGCGTTGAACCCCACACCGTGACCTTGCCGTGGGTGATGTATGCCGCTCCAACGCCTGGGACACCCCATGCTGCCGCTCGAATCCACTCTCCGGAGCGGGAATCTGTCGAGCCTCCGTTCCAGCCGGGAGCACCGAGTGTCATTTCCCGGCCGTTGGGAAAGACCAGAATTGACCCTTCGAGGTCACATCCGGGCTCGCCCATCTCGCTGAGTGCAGCGACGTCGATCTTGCGGATGGTGCAGGGCCTCAGATCCTCTGCGCCCTCTGGAACGGTTACGCCGCCGTTCTGTGAGCACCCGGTCAACAAGATGGACGTGGCGAGGGCCAAGGGAACCACTGCGCCCGCGAGGTTCGGGTTGCGGCTGCCGTTGGGAAACATCGGCGCCCACGTTAGCGACCGATTGGTGGCGCCGCTCTCCTGCGTGGATACGCGGCGGAATGCAGCAGGTCTGCGACCCTACGGGCCGCGGTCCCGGGCACCTCGGTGTGATCATGAGCGTGTGGTGCATGTGACGCGCTTGGTGACGTCCGTAGAGGTCGACGACGCGATCGCTGACCCTCGACGGCTGTCGGTGTCAGCGAGGCACGAGGCCGTCCTCTCGAACGGCGACCGAGTGCTCCTGCTCGAGGATCGGGGTTGGAGTGTCTCTGGCCCTCCAGACATCTGGTCCTCGACGTCGGCGGAGGAGATCGAGGACACAGCACGGGTGGTCGTCGGGCCCGATGAGGCGTTCGACGGGTACTCGCAGGAGGACATGGCGGCGAGCCACTGGGCCTTCCTCGCGGCTGTCCTTCGACGTCAGAGCGCCGACGTCGAAGGGTCGGCGCTGAGGGAGCTACCGCACGACGTGGTGCTGGGGGAACGGCTACTTGCCCGCCTGAGCGCGAGTGCACGGTGACTTTGTACGGCGATTCGCGGCGAAGAGACGCAGTCTCAGCAGGACCATCGGCGGGCTTGTCTGAGCCGGCCGCTCGCCTGAGCATGCTCGTGGTTACCCGATGTGCAGGTGGGAAGCCTCCAGGTCCAGGACCGGAGCGACAGCTGGATGCGCATTCAGATTTACAGATCGGTACAGATCCGATACAGTTGGCGTATGGAGCAAACTACCCGGCAAGCGTTGAGTGCCATCGCCACCACGAGCCGTAACCTCGCCGACGCCCTGGACAAGCTGCTCGACGGGGACACGTCCATCACATCCCAATCACCGCTTGGCGGTGCCGGGTCGCTCGCGACGCGGGGCCGCGAACAGCAGGACGCTGTCTGGGACCCGGAAGTGGACGAACCGCTCGTCGAGCCGAAGGTGGTCGGCACGCGCGAGGAGCAGGACTGGTGCTGCCTCACGTACCTGGGCGGCATCTACGCCATCAACAAGCGATACAACCGTGGTGCTAACAAGCACGAGGTGCGTGAGTATGCGATGAAGGCCGGCTACCGCGACGGCCGGGCGGTGACGGCATGGTCCAAGGGAAACGGCGCGACTCAGAACGACGAGGAGAAACAGCGCTGGGTCACCGACGCGGGCGTCAACTACTGGGTGAAGGGTCTCGCCGAGAAGCATGGCGTGGCGCTCCCTGCGGATCTGGCGGATCCTTGGGACGCTCCCAACTTCAGGTAAGGCGAGTAATGGCCCTTACCGAGGCAACCGGGCGCAATAAGACTGTGGGGATGAATCTGGGCGGGCATGCGCCGAAGAGACGCGGACCTGGACGGGGCGGCGGCGCCGAGCCGTCGGCCCGAAGGCTCGGCGCTACGGTGCGAAGCATGAGCGCAGAACCACCGAACTACGGCGGCATGACGGTCAACGAGCGCTTGTTCGTGGCAGGTCTGATGGAACAGTTCGACGCCGCCATCGAGTCGAGAGATCGGCGGAGAGCGGTCGACCTACTCCGCCAAGTCGCGATGAGTGAATCAGAGGCCGGGGCTACCACCGACGCGGTTCTGGCCAACCCGACCGGTTACGGCTACCCGCGCTCGGGCTGACAGGCAGGAACTCGACGCTGACAGGGCGATCGCTACGCGGCGTAGAGACGCACGCGGGAGGCGGTCCGGGCCCCGCTCCTCTGGGACGCTGACCCTGTGACTGGAGCCGAGCCTGATCGGGACACCGAGGGTCGTGCTCGTCAGGCAAGGCCTCGAGACGCCTTGGGCCGGGCAGGGGGCGTAGAGACGCACGTGAGGGTTCGCGCCATGTTGACGGCGGACCGCACGCAAGTGCCCGCGGACGGGCAGAGTCAGCCGGTCTTCCACGGGACCTGTCATCGCTCTGGGAGAGACAATCAGGGATGGATCAGCCCCCGTCCGTCGTTGCCCGCTGGCTGGCCGCCGGTGACCGCGGTGATGTCGAGGCCTTCGATGACTTGCTGCATCGTGACGTCGTGGTCCACGCACCACGCGGGCTCTCAACTGCGGATCTTGAATCAGAGAAGCAGGTGTGGCGCGACGCAGTGACAGCAATGCCCGACCTTCGCCACGAGGTGCAGGAAGTCGTAGCCCAGGGAAACGTGGAAATGGCACGTGTCATCGTCACCGGGACACTGCGTCACGATTTCGCCGGCATCCGAGGAGGAGGGCAATCGTTCCGTATGGATCAGGCGGTCATCTGCCACCTTGACGACGGGAAGATCACTGAAGCGTGGGAGATCGCCGACGTCGGCTCGTTGGACGACCCATGAGTCGCCGAGCAGGCATCCGCCCGTGACATGACACTGCGCGGCACGCGGCGGTTGGACGCAGGTTCAGGTCGCGATCCGCCAGCCGTTCTTGGCCCCGTTGGTCGTCATCTGTCTTGTCCCTCGCACGAGTGATGCTCGGGCTCCCGGACACCGGAGAGTTGGAACCCTCGCCGTACCCCTCGACCCACGCGGAACCAGGGGAACCGAGCCGCGGGCACGAGGAGGAAGGGCAGATGAAGCAGATCGAGGTCAGGTGAACCGCCCCGGGTTCAGTGGAGAGCCAGGCGGTCTCCCTCACGAGGTCCCCACCGATGGCCGAGCAGGGTCTGAACGGGATCATCGAACGCATACGCCAGGAGTTCCGCCCCGACCTCCCGCCGTTCGTGCCCGACTTACCGAGATGGCTCAGTCGAGGCTGACTTCCGGGCGGTCGCTACGCGGCGATGAGACGCACACTTCCCAGCCGCGACGGTCTGTACGCGGTACGCACCCGCCGGTGTGCGTCGTGAGGGGGCCAAGGGCGAGCGACCTCGATGGGCCGGAGTTTGGCAGCGGAGCAGCTCACGGCGTCACAGGATCGGGTCGACTCGCGGCTACTAGAGACTTTCGGCAGGGGACGGGGTCTGTCCGAATCCCGGTGTAACTGGCATTTCGGTTACAGGGTCTCGGCTGCGGGCATGCGGTCGGCGAAGGTGACGGCGAACGCGTTCAGGGCAGGCTTCCACCGGGTGACCCATCGTCCCTGCCCTAGCCCCTTGGGGTCCAGGGACCGGGTGACCAGGTACAGCGTCTTCATGGCGGCCTGCTCGGTGGGGAAGTGGCCCCGGGCGGTCACGGCGCGCCGGTAGCGGGCGTTGAGGGACTCGATCGCGTTCGTGGAGCAGAGCACCCGGCGGATCTCGACGGGGTAGTCCAGGAACGGGATGAACTCCTCCCACGCCGCCCGCCAGAGCTTGGGGATGGCCGGGTAGGGCTTGCCCCACTTCTCCTCGAGTTCCTCGAACGCCGCCCAGGCGGCGTCCGCGGAGGGCGCGGTGTAGATCGGGCGCAGGTCACGGGCGAGCTGGTCCCAGTACCGCTTGGAGGCGTACCGGAAGGTGCCGCGGATCAGGTGGATGATGCAGGTTTGGACGATCGCCGCCGGGAACACCGCCGCGACCGAGTCCGGCAGGCCCTTGAGGCCGTCGCAGACGACGAAGAACACGTCCGCCACGCCGCGGTTCTTGATGTCGGTGAGCACGTTCATCCAGAACTTCGCGCTCTCCCCGCCACCGCCGGTGCCGGCCCACAGGCCCAGGACGTCGCGGCGGCCGGCCAGGTCGACCCCGATCGCGGCGTAGAACGGCTGGTTGCCGACCTGCCCGTCGCGGACCTTGACCATGATCGCGTCGATGAAGATCGCCGCGTACACCGCCTGCAGCGGCCGCGAGGACCATGCCTGCATGTCCTCGATGACCTTGTCGGTGATCCGCGAGACGGTGTCCTTCGAGACGTCCGCGCCGTACACCTCCGCGAAGTGCGCGGAGATCTCCCCGGTGGTCAGTCCCCGCGCGTAGAGGGAAAGCACGATCGCGTCGACGTCGCTCAGCCGGCGCTGGTGCCTCTTGACGATCACCGGCTCGAACGTGCCCGCCCGGTCCCGCGGCACGGCGATCTCGACCTTGCCGGCGTTGTCGGTCAGCACCGTCTTGCTCCGGGTCCCGTTCCGGGAGTTCCCACCGTTGCGGCCCTCGGCGGCGTGCTTGTCGTAGCCGACGTGCTCGCTCATCTCCTCCTCGAGCGCGGACTCCAGCACCTCCTTGGTGATCGTCTTCAACAGCCCGTCCGGGCCGGTCAGGTCATCACCTCGGGCGCGGGCGGCCTTGACCAGCTGCCGCACCGCCGCACGCTCGACCTCCGCCGGCGTCGTCGTCTTCTTCGGTTCTCTCGGCATCGAGCTCACGCTCGAGTTTGTCTCGGTCATCGGTGACCGGCCTTCCTCGCCAGCGTTGCTGGCGTGTCGGGCCAGTTACACCGGAATCCGGACAGTCCCGAGGACGACCCCAAGACCCCTCACCCCGGCGTCTTGACATCAGAGGGGTGCCGGAGTGGGGCACTCCAAGGCGAGCGTCGTGCAGAGGGCGGGTGTGGCTTTCGGGCATTGGCCAGTCGGACGCGGCACGAGGTCCGGGTTTGGGTCACTGGCGGGTGTCGGCGCCCTGTGCCAAGGTCGACCGGTGACTGAGCGCCAGCCTGACAGCATGCGAGACAGGACGTTCCGGAACCGGAGCCTGCGCAGGTCTCGGTTCATCGGGTGCGACTTCGGTGGCGCTGTCGTGCGCGGCAGCGAGGTCGCGGGCATGGAGATCGAGTCCCCGTGGCTGATGGAAGGTGACAGCGGACTGGTGGTCAACGGGGTCGACGTCGTACCGATGGTCGATGCCGAGCTGAATCGCCGGTTCCCCGGACGGGCGCTGCGCGACGCCGAGACCCCAGAAGGTCTCTCGGCGGCCTGGGCGGCGGTCGAGCGGACCTGGCAGGGCACCCTCGACCGGGCTCTGGCGATGCCACCGGGCACGCTCGAGGCGTCCGTCGACAACGAATGGTCCTTCACGCAGACCTTGCGCCACCTCGTCATGGCCACGGACACCTGGCTGGGCAAGGCGATCCTTGAACGAAGCCGGCCCTACCACCCGGCCGGCCTGCCCAACGACGACGACAGCCCCGCCTTCGATGCGTCGGACTTCTCCGCCGAGCCGCCACCGTTCCCCGAGGTCCTCGAGGCTCGAGCGGACCGGCAGGCCATGGTGCGCCACTACATCGCCAACGTCACCGCCGAGGACCTCGCATCCCCGCGGAAGAACCCCCACGCCCCCGACTACCCCGAGACGGTGCTCTCGTGCCTGCGCACCATCCTGGAGGAGGAATGGGAGCACCACCGCTACGCCGTGCGCGACCTCGACACGCTCGCCCAAGCGCGCCCGTCACCGGGCTAGCAGTCTTCCGGGGCGGCGGATGCGACGATCAGGACGGCAGTACACGACCGTCCCAATTCCCGGGTAGACCGCGATCGGTCGCCGGGCGCGCAGTCGACAGGCGGCGGTATGCAGCAACTCTTGGTGACGCCGGGTCCGTCCGGAACTGCTTCTTGCGGGTGATCTCCTTGGTCGCCGGCGGAGCATCGTTGCTCTCGTCGATCGACTCGAGGAGGAGCCCTGATGGATGCTCGGATGCCGTGCCTGATCCAGCCTGCTGCGCCGGCGCGGGCGGTTCGCATCTTGCTGAGTCGAAGGTGACCGAGGCGGGGCCGCCACGGCGGGCAACTGCCATCCCGAGGGCGGGGGGCCGCACGGCGCGTTGGGCGCCGGTGGGACGCACCGGTTGCAGGCAGAACTGTTGGTTCAGTTCAGGTGCCGCACCTGCTCCCATACCGTGGCCAGTGGCCTCGTTGGGTGTAGGCAGAGCAGGATCGGCTGGCCGTTCTCCTCGTTGGGTACGTCCCAGGGGTTGGCGATCGTGGCGACCTGTTCGACGTCGTCGCACACCAAGGACAGGGTGTCGCGCACGTCGCCGACACCGAGGATGGGGCCGAGCCCGGTGGGTGGCCCCCAAAGGCCGTAGTTGTTGTGCCCGCTCACCGGTTGGGGTAGTCCCCGTGAAGCGCCGAGCACCTCGATCGCGGCCGCCTCACCGTAGTTGGCTGTGAAGATCACCGCGTTTCGGCGGTCCGGCAACGCCCGATAGGCCATGTCGACTTGGTCCACCACCTCGTTCCAGCCCACGGTCTCGGCGAGCTCGCCGCTGACATCCACGTAGCGCACCAGGGGCGGAGGCACGATCGGCAGCGACAGCACCAAGCTCACCATCACGGTGACGCCGAGCGGTATCGCCAGACGTCGACCCGCACCCAGCCCCTGCAGCCAGACCGCACCCGCCGCGAGAAGGGTGGGGTAGGTGGGCGCGAGGTAGTACGCCTTTCCATCGAGGAACAGGAAGGTCAACGCGACCACGATCACGACCACTGCCACCGGTCGCCAACGCGTCGAGCGCAGCAACCACCACAGCCCCCCGGCGGCTGGGACGGCGAGGACTACCGAGAGCAGCAGGCCCTGCTGGACCAAGAATGCGAGCCTGCCCTCGCTGCGCGCGGCCAGTGCCTGGGCCATCTCGAGCTGTGGCCAGGAGTGGCGGGCCTGCCACACCAAGTTCGGGGCGGCGATCCCCACGGCCAGCAGCGCGCCCAGCCACGGCCACCGCGAACGCAACAAGGCCCGCCGCCCGACGAGAAGCCCGACCAGCAGCGCGACCGCCAGCACGGCGACGAGGTCCTTGTTCAGCAGGCCCACTCCGACCGTTGCGCCGACTGCCAGCCACCCGCGGGGGTCGCCACCGTCCAACAGCCGCACGAACAGCAGGAGGACGACCGTCCACAGCAGCACGCTCGTTGACGCTGTCGCGAGCAGATGCCCCAAGGCGAGCACCACGCCCGAGCCGACAGCGGCCACCGCAGCAAAGACCTGCGCGCTGGACCTCCCGCCCAGCCTGCGGGCGATGAGCGCAGCCAGCACCGCGACCGCTCCGATCATCAACGCCGGCAGCACCCGGATCGCCGTGGGCGACGTGCCAAGCAGCAACTCCTGCGCGCGCGCCAACAGCGGGGTAAGCGGCGGCTGGTCGACGAAGCCCCACGCAGGCCGCCGCCCCGCCGCCAGGAAGTACAACTCGTCGCGGTGGAACCCGTAACGCGCCGAAACCGCAAGCTCCACCGCCACCACACCGCCCGCGACCCACCACACCCCGGCAGGGAGCCCGGGACGCCAAACCCTCATGGCACGAATCTTGCCAGCGCCGCGCTGGTGAACAGCGTCGCGCTCGCCCGTCACGCCGAGGCGGGCATCAATCTGGAACGGAAGTCTCGGGGTCGCGGCCGTCGGCACAGCCGCGGGTGAGTCCGCTGGCGGCGGTGTGGGTCACTTCCGGCTCGCATTGATCTTGGACAGCACGATTCAGCTGGGAGGCGGTTACGCCATTCCACCCGGTGCAACACTTGTCCCGTGGCTAAGAGCGGCATCGTGCGCTCGCCCGGGGGATGGCAACCGCCGGCGGGTACTCGCCCTGCGTGGAACTGGGTACCTCCGAGGCATGGTCTAACGCCACGACTCGACCGGGTCCCGGGCTGGGTCCGGGCTTGGTTCAGAACTCCCTTCGTGGACCGCTTCGCCTATGCATGGATGTGGGACCACGGGGGCTGGGACATCATTCCGCACGACGAGAACGGTCCCGGGTTGAACGGAGAGAAGGAACCGTTGGTCCCCCGCCCCTCGCCGACCGGGATCCACCTGAGGCGCCCCCACAGGGGCCACTGAATCTACGGGGCTCTTCCCCTATGTCGACTCGCGGCGATGTGCAGCAGTTGGGCCGGCAAGGTGGTGGGCGTCCCGGCAGTTGCCGAGCTGCTCCTGTTTAGGTCGCTGTCAGGGTGAGGCGGCGACCGGGAAGTCGTCGTGGCGCGGGTTGCTGGGGGCGAGGCGTAGGCGTTCGCCGAGGTGCACGCCGCGGCGGAATCGTCCAGGTTCCTTTCATCGGCATGGGACGTGAGGCTTCGGTCTTGCTCGTGGTCGCGCAGCGACATGCGGCGGATTTGCGGCTCGCAGGAAGGGACCCCTCGGTTCCTCTCGGGGGCCCTTCCCTTGCCGGCACCAGTGCATCCGCTTCGCCGTCAATCCGCGCTTGGCGGCCTCGATGTCCGGCCGCCCGGGATCGCGGCTCAGCCGGGCATCACCGGGGGAGTCAGGCGCTCACTTGCGGGCGAAGGCCCTCCACATCGGAACCACGCCCTCAGAGGCCTCACCGGCGTGGCCGAGGTAGGCAAGCCCCCAGTTCTGTTCGATGGTGGTGAGCAGCGAGTAGTGGTTGTACGGCGTGCTGTCGACGACGTGGTGCGGACCGTTGCCGGTGACAACGATCGCGGGGATCTTGCCGCCGCCGTAGGTGCCGCCGGGCCAGTCCGCCGAGATCCGCGGGTCGTGGGCAGCCACGTACGGGCTGCCGCAGCACCCTTCGGCCGACTCCCATCCCCCGGTCTGCTCGTTGCCGGTGTAGTCGTTCTCGTCGGTGACGATGACGATGGCGGACTTCATGGTCCATGCCTTGCTGTCCATGATGGTGGTCACGGCGTTCTTCACGAAGTCGTCGGCCTTCTGCTTCAGGGCAGCGTCGTTGGCGTCGTCCTTGGTCGACCCGTAGGGGCATGGAGTCTCCGGGTGCCCGTCGACGGCCGTGTAGACACCACCGTGCATGTCGTTGCACTGGTTCGGTGAGATCCAGACGAACTGCGGCGCATCAGATCCCTTCAGATCGCCCTTGAGATCGGTGTAGTCCTTGACCTTGGCCATCTCGGTCGGGCTGTTCTTGACACTGTCGAAGAGCACGAACGGGTTGTGCTTCTTGGCGTACAGCTTGGTGGAGTCGTTCGGCCAGTAACGGTCGAGCTTGTTGGCCGGCAGGTCCTCCATGTAGGCCCCCCACCGGATCCCGGCGCGGGTCAGCTGCTGGGCCAGGTTCGGCCGGTCCAGGTTGACGACGTTCTCGTCCTCGTCGTCCTGGATGCCGAAGTTGTCACCGGCAATGGTCGCGATGTAGTTCGGCATCGACGGGTGCGTCACTCCGTAGTAGTTCGTCGCCGTCGCGTACTGGTCAGCGAGGGAGTTCAGGTACGGGGCGTTGGCGTCGCCGATAACACTGGATTGCGAGTGGTTCTCCAGCATGATCACGTACAGGTGGTCGAAGGTGCCGTGCGCACGGTTGTCGTTGCGGTGCGTACCGCTTCGGCCGCCCTCGCCGTCAGCCGCTGCCGGGGCGACGGTGAGACCGAGCGTCGCGGCGATGGCCACGAACACAGTGGGAGTAAGTCGACGCATTGGGTTCTGTCTCCTCCGATGGGCCTTGGGACGGCCGGGACGCTACGCCCGATTGCAGGTCGTTGGAGCCTTGCGTTCCTGTGAATGCCTGGCGCGACGAACCCGTCTGTGAGAATCCACAGCCCCACCGTGCTCGCCACACCGTGTGATGCCGAAGCCGTCCGCCCACGCCCGGCCCGGGCCGACAAGGGCGGCTACGGGACGACTGTCGGATCTGCTGACTGATCCGGGCGCTCGACAGGCGGCGGAATGCCGCGGGTCGTCACACAGAGTTCGACGACCACACCTCGCGAATTCTGCCGTCGTTCGCGAACCGCGCCACGAGATCGCTCTCCTGCGTGACGTCGGCGCCGTCCTCACCGAACCCGGGCAGCACCGCAGACAGATGCCAGTACACGGCGTCCCTCTCCTCACGAAACCGAGACGCCTCCAACGTGCGACCCATTCGAGGACTGTCACGCACAGCCCGGCCCATGGCCACGAGGTCATCCCGAGTCAGCGTCTCAGCGTCCGTGTGGTACTCGACCTCCTCGCAGAACAGCGCCTCGACGTTCTCGAGCACGTCGCCCTGCCCGGTGACGTACTGACGCTCGATGAACTCAACGATCCGTCGGACTCTCGACACCACGGCAGCCTAGGCACACCATCGGCGATCGAGGTGGGACTACGTCCGCACGCGGCGCTGTGACGCCGCTGAGGACCGTGCCCAACGGCAAGGGCAGGAGCGCAAGGGTGGGAGGAGGGCAAGTCTGTTGTCGGGTGAAGCGTGTCGGCGGTAGGTTGCCGGCGGCCGTGGACCAGAGCGAGGAGGTGGTACCCGTGAACGGATCGACAAGGGTCCTCCCCTCGGCAGTCACGGCCGGATGGTAGGTCGTCCGGGAGCGCCGTCCACGAGCACTCCCGGAAGGCATGACCATGCGATTCACCTCCGAGCACCGTCTGGGCGATGGCGTCCTCGAGCGCGAGTTCACCCTCGGCGAGATTCCTGGGATCCTGTGGACGCCAGGGTCCTCGCCCGGATCGGTCCCGCTGATCCTCCTCGGCCACCCCGGTGGACTGGGCACCATGCGGCCCCGGCTGCTGGCTCGTGTCCGGAGCGCCGCGGCGGACGGCTTCGCCTCGGCCACCATCGAACTTCCCGGCGGCGGCGACCGGCCACCCATACCCGCGATCGAGCAGGCCCGCGTCCACCTGCGGAAGGCCCTCCGGGCCGGCGAGAGGGTGCCGGACGAGCTCATCGATCGGCTGATCCTCCCGCTCGTCGAACGGGCTGTCCCGGAGTGGCGAGCAGTTCTTGACGCGCTCCTGGCACTGCCTGAGCTCGATGGCCCGGTCGGCTACTCGGGAGGGGTGATCTCGATCGGCATCCGACTGGCGACCGTCGAGCCGCGCATCGCGGCTGCCGGTCTGTTCGCCGGGAGCTTCGTGCCCCGCACCATGCTCGAGGAGGCTCGCCGGGTCACGATTCCCCTGCATGTCCTGCTCCAGTGGGATGACGAAGGGAACGACCGCCGGCGGGCCCTGGACCTCTTCGACAGGTTCGGCTCCAAGGACAAGAGCCTGCACGCCAACATGGGCGGCCACACCGGCGTCCCGCAACACGCAGGCGACAGCGCCGCGGGATTCTTCGCCAGACATCTGAAAGGAGGTGCAAAAGCGTGACTCCCGCCGCCAGGGCATCCACCCAGCACGACCTCAAGCACCGCGCCTCGCGGCGCTGGGACGCTCACCCGTCATGTCGTGTGAGTAGGACACGCCGTCTGCGAGGCCGGCTTCCGCTCACTCGACGGGGTGTTGCCGGGGTAGTCCATCGTGGGCGCAGCCATGCGTCCGGCTCGCGGCGCAATGACGCGTGAGGGCCCGGGTCTCGAGGGCGCTTGTGAGTGGCCAAGGTCGTCAGGGCCTGAGATCTGACATTCTCGTCGGCGCGAGCTGCAACAGGGATGGCGCCCCGGGCGTCTCTACGACATGGAGGGTCCAGGCGTGCTGCCGCGGGAGCGGGTGTCGGCGTTCGCCGCCGAGCATGGCGACGGGTTGTTGCGTTTGGCCTACCTGCTCACCGGCGGCCGGGCCGCCGAGGCCGAGGACCTGGTCCAGACCGTGTTGTTGCGGATGCTCGAGCGGGACCTGAGCGACGTGGGCTCGCTGGGCGCGTACGCCCGGCGCGCGCTGGTCAACGAGCAGCACAGCCGGGGCCGTCGAGAGTCGGTTGGCCGGCGGGTGCTTCCCCGGGTGTGGCGGCCGGAGCCGGTCGTCGACCCTGACGTCGCCGACCGGGTGGCGCTGCTGGAGGCGCTGCGCGGCCTGGGTGACCGTGAGCGCGCCGCGGTCGTCCTGAGGTACTGGGGCGACCTGCCGGACGAGGAGATCGCCGAGGTCCTCGGCTGTGCCCGCGCCACCGTGCGCTCGCTCGTGCATCGAGCCCTCCCCCGCCTCCGGGAGGCCATCGGCGAGCATGACGACCCGGAGGCCCCAACCTCTACGACCGGGGAGCCGCAGCCATGACCCGCTTCGAGGACCACCTGAGGCATCAGCTCACCGATGCCGCCGAGGACGCCCCCCGATACCGCCCGGAGCTGCTGACCGGCGCACCCACCTCCACACCGCGCGGCCGTCGTCGGTCCCGCCCGTCCCCACGGCTCTTGGCCGCCGCCGTCGTGCTCGTCCTTCTCGGTGCCGCGGCGGTGTGGTCCTTCCCCCGACTCGACGCCCTGAGTGGTGGGGAGAACGCCATGTGCTCGAGCGCGCTAACGCGGGACGGACGGACCTACTCGTGGCGTCACGACCTCGCGGCTCTACCGGGCGACCTCGTGCCAGTCGGCCGTGCCGTTGAACCCGGCTGTGACGACGGCGGCGGCCCGGTCGTGGACCGGACGGTCGACGTCTTCGCCCTGCCCGGCCTCGACCCCGCGAAGTATCTGGTGGCCGAGCGCGCCGTGTGGTCAACCACGGACGACCCGTTGCCGGCGTCCATCCGGCGGCTCCTGCGCGCCCCCGCCTGCGACGCCGACCGAGACCAGACCGTGGAAGGCACAGTAACCAGGGTGAGTGTCCGGTACGGAGACGATTTCGCTCTGGTCCCGCCCTACCGGCTCACCGTGTGGGTTGACGGTGGAGAGGTTCCGGGTGGGTACGCGGCCGTGGAGCTCGGCATCACCGTGACGGCGAAGACCGACGGCGGCAACGAACGCAATCTCCTCCGTGCCGCGTTGAGGGACGCGGCTCGAGTGCGTGTCGTCGTCGGCTGCAAAGGTGCCGCCTACGAGGCGATGGCACTGTCACTGGTGTGACCGGCGGTCACAGGCGGCGCAGTGAGTCACTCCGGGTGCGATGCGGTCGCTCAGCGGTGCGAATGGGCTCAACGACCTATCCTCTACACATGGTCGAGCCACGTAGCCGGGCCCAGGCCTGCGACTTCGGCCTGGGGGACGCGGTTTTGCATGGTGGAGGGGTCAGTGCAAGAACGTTCAGCTTGTCCTTGGGTGTAATGCTCGTCTTGGCCCTTGCCGGTTGCTCACACAAGAACCCGGACCCAAGAGCCCTTCCGCGGGCGGATACCTCGGCGACGCTTGAGTCGACAGCCAGCAAGTTTGGAATCCACATTCCGGAAAGCGTGCACGACGTCAAATTTGCTACCTACTCCACCATCGATACCGGCGGGGTAATCCGATATGAGGCAACGTGCGAAGATATTGCCGTTGCGGTTCGCAAATCCGGATTTGCCAAGCTCTCCCCGTCGCCGCCAGCGCTCTATCTGCAGAGCACCGCCCGCCAATATGATTGGAGCCTCCCGGAGGTTGCCATGTCGGCCGAGGACGAATCGGGAAGCTGGTACCGAGCGATAACCTACTTTCCCGAAGCAGGGTCGGACTGCATCCTTCTCTTTGCCGGCTATCTGTAACCCTCTTGTCGGAAACCCAGGCGACCTTTCGGAAAGCCGCTGGCGAAACAAGGCCAGCAAGTCGGCGGATTGAAGTAGATCCAAGACCCGCTCGCACGGCGGGAGCGGAGACTCCGCGAAGACCGTTTCAGTCGGTCTGGCAGTTTCGTCAGAACACCGTCCCGGACGTCATCCGCATGCTCGGAAGAGCACCCTTCCAGCGTCAGGCGGTGCCGACTCGGGCCGAGTCGCGGTGTCGGCGGTGCGGTGCCCCTTTCCGCGGCTCTTCGACTTTCCGCGGGGCAGGGCCGTTGGTCATGCTGCGTCTCGTCGTGCTCGGGTGAGCGCGATGGTTGAGAGTATCCGGCGCTGGTAGTTCTCGAGGTTGCGGAAGCCGCAGGCGACGCGCTTGGTGTTCTTGATGATCCGGTTGAACCCTTCGGTGCGGGCGTTGGTGACGTCCATCGTCAACGCGACGTGGATGGCTGGCCACCAGGTCTCGATGGTGGTGGCGAGCCGGGTGGTCTCGGGCATGTCCGCTCTCGCGGCGTCCCGATAGAACTGGTACAGGCGGTGCCGGATCCGGTGCTCGTCGCTCTCGCCGAGGAGCATCCGTAGGCGTTCCTTGACGCCCCAGGCGGCACCGATCTCCCCGGTCGGGTCCTCGAGAGCGAACGTGGTCTTCAGGCGGGCGCGCTGCTTGGTGGAGAGGTGCTCGTAGCCGGTGAGCAGCAGCTGCCGGTTGACCCACACCTTCTCGGCGGTGGTGCCGCGCCGGCCGTAGCGTTCGCGGGTGACCCGCTGCCTCACCTCGGTGACGACTTGGTTGGCCAGGGCGACCAGGTGCCACTTGTCGACCGCGATCCGGGCGTCAGGAAGCGCGGCCCGGATCCCGGAGGCGTACGGGGCGGAGGTGTCGATCACGACGACCTCGATCGCGTCGCGGAACTCGGGCGTCTGTTCGGCGAGCCACTCCTTCACGCACGCCCCGGACCGTCCCGGCGCCAGGCCGAGCATCCGGCCGAGGCCGGTGGTGTCGGCGTCGACGAAGCTGGTCAGCCACGGGTCGGTCCGTCGCCATCCGGCGTCGGCCAGGACCCACCGCACCGACCGGGCGCGGGTCTCGTCGATCCCCAACACCCTGGTGGGCTCGGGTTCCGGGAGCCACCGCGCGGCGGCGGCGACCAGGGCCCGGTGCGCCGTCGGCCAGGACACCCGATGGGTGCGGGCGACCTCCTCGACCGCCCGGTTCCCGGTGGCGATCTCGGTCGCGATCGCCACGCGCAGCCGCCGGGTCAGCCGCGCCCGTACCGGGATCGCCTCGGACTGCTGCGTGAACGAACCTGTGCCGCAGAGCGGCTCGGGGCAGGCCAGCCGCCGCTTGCGCCACCACAGCTCGACCACCTGCCCGCACGCGTCCAGGTCCTTGATCCGCACCAGCGGCCGCTCCTTCACCCGCGAGGTGACCGCCCCGCAGGTCGGGCAGGGCGCTTCCCGGTCCCGGTGCTCGATCACGACCCTCAGGTCGCTGCTGCTCAGCCGCTCCAGGCTGGTGACGACGAACTCGTCTTCCAGCCCGAACAGCACTGACGTACTGTCGATCATGCTCGTGGCCTCGTTGCTGCTGAAGGAGTAGAGACCAACAGCATGACCGGGGCCACGAGCCCACTCAGGTCAGGGCGCCCCGCTCAAAGTCGAAGAGCCCCTTTCAGGGCGGTCGGGCCCGCGACAACGTCCCGCATACTTTCGGGGACGCGAACCCCTCGGCCTCTATTCCGTAGACATCGCAGCCTTGACGCGCGGCTTCGATTCGGAGGACATTGGGCATGTGACTGACGACCGGACCCCAGGGGAAGTGGCCGGTATGGCCTCAGCCCATTGCCCTGTGTGTGGCAAGGGGTACAACCGCGAGCTGCCCTCGAAGTGCCCTAGATGCCGCGTCTCGCTGCGTCGAGGGGCTCCAAGTACAGGAGACGCTCGCTAGTCCGCTCGACTGTCTGCTGTCTGATCCATGAGTCGCAGAATTGTGCAATAGCCTCGCGCGCTCGCGATCGCTGCTCGGTACGCAGCAAAGGCCAGAAGAAGATTTCCCAAGGGCGCAATCAGCCAACGAACGAGGTCGGCTGCCCAACTATGAGGCACGTCCCAGGTGATCGCTGGCCAGGCAGCGGCGAGCGCTACAGCGACGAAAACGAGGATGCAGTACATGTCCAGCCGCGTGCGGAACTGATCGTGTTGTAACTGGATTCGAGTGTCCACGGCACCCCGCCTGCGCATGGCGAAGGTTCCGACGTCGCCGCCAGCGTTCTCAAGTTTGGTCTCGGTCGACCGAAGCACGTTGCCCAACTTCATCGGCATCACGAACCCATCCTCGGGATACTCCTGAAGTGCCACCCGAAGTCGGTCGAACTTCGAAACGAGTACGGGGTCCCCGTAGTCCCTCCAGTTTGTGTTCTGCCGAAGCAGCTCACATCGCTCATCAAGTTCACCACGATCAAGTTCGAGCAGGTCCGCCTCAATCGCGTCTACGACCTCCTTTGGACGGCCGTCGAGGAGCATCGGCCCACGAGCAGACGCAAAGGCCTTGTTTCTCGCAACTTGGAACCGCGTGTGGAGAGACCTCTTGTGCTTCATCCTGAAGCGCACCAGACCGTGGTGAGGCCACCCAAGTAGCCACCGACGCTGCCAGTAACCCTCGAGTGCTCGGATCGCCTCAAACGAGAATGACTGCGTGACCAGAGTCGCCAAGACGACGATGGGAATAGTCACCACAAGTAGCGTCACCGGGTCTGATGTCAGAGCGACAACGGCCGCCTCCACGTCAAGGTTCTTCTGCTGCCCCAGCCGATACATCACCGCGAGTGACACCGTGAGGTAAGCCGCCGGCAGCCAAGCGCTAAGGGAAAGTTGCTCAAGCACTCGTGCCAAGAAGGCCGAGAGTCTCTCTGGGGGGGCAGCTAGACCCGGGCCCCCGCCTGTCCCCTGCACTTCGTCAGGCACATCTCAAGGTTCCAACATCCCAACGATGCCCCACGCGAGGCGCGCCGGGTCGAGACTGCAGCGCACTCAATGAGGGGCTGCAGGCGTCGGGCCCTTGTAGACGGAGTCTGGCGACCCGCGGATGGTCGGTTGTGCCTAGGGCGCGCTGTATGGCGGCGATGTGGGGCAGTTCTAGGTCGACCAGCGGTCACGCGGTCAATTGCTCACCATCGCTGATCTCTGTATTCGGGGTGGTCCCGCGGTAGCCCGTGGTCGCGCCCCTCGCGGGCGCGTGCGATCTGCTTGTTCTCCCAGTCGTAGAGCGACTGGCGAACGTGCCCCATCGCCTCGAGGACGGGGCACGAGGCAGCGCCGCACGAGCACTGGTCCGGCTCCTCCGCTTCGTGGTGGAGGTCATCGACTGCCCATAGGCCTCGGTAGGCGTGGTCCCTGGATCGGTAGGCAGCGTCGCGCTGTTCTTGCGCCTCCTTCACTACGTTGTCGGTGAGGATCTTCTGGACGTCCGCCGGCGCGGCTGTCTCGAAGCCGCGCTCGAGGGCCTGACGGAGCCCTTGATTCTCGAGCCGAACCTGTTCGAGTTGCCGCGTCAACTGCTCTTGCGCCGTCCGTGCCTGCGCGCGGTGCGCGGCGAACTCCTCGCGCACGAGCTCCACCTCGGACGACCAGAGACCGACGTGGTCACGATCTCGAAGAGTGGCCTTGGCCAGTGACTCGCCCTGGTGGCGTGTGCAGCTCCTGCAGATGACCTGGTCGGAGCTCGAGGTGAGGGTGAACGCGGTTCTGACGGCACAGCACGCGCAAGGCACGTGGACCTCGCGATGCAGGGGATGTTGATGCATCGGGTCCTCCAGTGTCAGGTGGTCTCGGCGAAGAAGCGATCGGCGAAGCCCTGCCCTTCTTCCCACGGGGGCCGCCCTGCCCAGAGAGCCGAGGTCTCCAGGAGGAAGATGAGGCGCTCGCCGTACCCGCGCGCCAGCGCTTCGCCGTCACCGTCGTCGAGCATCTTCTGGCACCAAGTCATCGCTTGGTTGGTGTTGTGGGCCACCCACGCGGAGAGGGTCGCGTTGACGGTGACGCCGACTGGGGTTCGCCAGGCGACGACCCGTGACAGGAGCGCGACGATCGTCCGCGGGTGCTTGTCCAGTCGCCCTCCGAGCAGACCGCAGCCCTCGGTCACGAGTGCGGTCGCCGCGACGGCACCGTGCAGTCCGAGACCGTCGACTACCTCCGTGAAGTCGTCGAGGGGCCCATCGTCGGCTCGAGCTGGCGGACGCTGCGTGAGCAGCGCCACGGTCGGTCCCTTCAGGTCGGCGTAGGTGGTCCACATCGAGGGCTGGTCGAACTCGCGGGGGTCGAAGTCCATGGTCAGCGACCCTAGGTGGTGAGTGTGACAACGCTGCCGCAGCTGTCCACAGGGCGCGTGATCAAACGAGGGACCGGGGGCGGCGCGAGGTGGCCCGGGACGCCCAGTTCGCGGCTACTAGAGACTTCCGGGTAGGTCCGGTGTCTGGCCAGACTCGCTCCAGGCGCTCGGCGGGACGCTCTCTATGCGGCTGCCCACCAGCAGCACCGGTGTGGCTCTCTTTCGGACTGCTGCCCGCCGGGTGCCGTGACGAGGCGTGGCTCAAGAAGGGACTGCCCAGCTCGTAGTAGCACTGCCCACCTCGCCGTCCATGTCGGATCGAGAAGCAGGCGGGAGTACGCGGATGGAGCACGTCGTCATCGGGGTCGACCCCCACAAGCTGTCGGCGACGATCGAGGTCGTCGACGACCAGGAGCACAAGCTGGGCCATGGCCGGTTCACCACCGACAAGGCCGGCTACGCGGCGTTGCGCACCTACACCAGGGCGTGGCCGGCGCGGGTGTGGGCGGTCGAGGGAGCCGGCGGGGTCGGCCGGCCGTTGGCGCAGCGGCTGCTGGCCGACGGGGAGCAGGTCGTGGACGTCCCGGCCAAGCTCGCCGCCCGGGTCCGGTTGTTCGACACCGGCGCGGGCCACAAGACCGACCCGCACGACGCGCACTCCATCGCGATGGTCGCGGTGCGCACCACGGGCCTGCGTCAGGTCACCGTCGACGGTGAGCTCGAGGCGATGCGGCTGATCGTCGAACGCCGCGACACCCTGACCCGCCGCCGGATCCAGACCGTGGACCGGCTGCAGGCGCTGCTGGCCGAACTGCTTCCCGGACAGGCGAAGAAGAACCTGAGCACCGGTCAGGCCAAGCGGATGCTCGCCTCCGTCCGGCCTCGCGACATCGCCGGGAAGACCCGCCGACGGATCGCCGCCGAGGAGCTCGCCGAGCTGGTCGCGGTCGAGGCGAAGATGAAGAAGGCCAGCGCCGAGCTCAAGTCGATGGTCCTCGCCCGCGGGTCGCACCTGATGGACCTGTACGGCGTCGGACCCGTGGTCGCCGCGAGGATCCTGGCCGACGTCGGCGACGTCGCCCGGTTCGC
>CAWDDN010000017.1:0-331726 GCA_963801135.1 uncultured Actinomycetota bacterium
CTAGATGTCGAAGTAGAGCTCGAACTCGTGCGGGTGCGGCCGCAGCGCGACCGGCTGGATCTCGGCCGAGCGCTTGTAGTCGATCCAGGTCTCGATCAGGTCGGGGGTGAACACGTCGCCCTCGGTCAGGAACGAGTGGTCGGCCTCCAGCGAGTCCAGCACCGCGTCGAGCGAGGCCGGCACCGTCGGGATGTCGGCGTGCTCGTCGGGCGGCAGCTCGTAGAGGTCCTTGTCGACGGGCTCGTGCGGCTCGATCTTGTTCTTGATGCCGTCGATGCCGGCCAGCAGCATCGCCGAGAAGGCGAGGTAGGGGTTGGCCGACGGGTCGGGGCAGCGGAACTCGATGCGCTTGGCCTTCGGGTTCGCGCCCGTGATCGGGATCCGCACGCAGGCCGAGCGGTTGCGCTGGCTGTAGACCAGGTTGACCGGAGCCTCGAAGCCCGGCACCAGGCGGTGGTAGGAGTTCACCGTCGGGTTGGTGAAGGCCAGCAGCGACGGTGCGTGCTTGAGGATGCCGCCGATGTAGTAGCGGGCGATGTCGGAGAGCCCGGCGTAGCCGGACTCGTCGTAGAACAGCGGCTCGCCGTCGTTCCAGATCGACTGGTGGCAGTGCATGCCCGAGCCGTTGTCGCCGAAGATCGGCTTGGGCATGAAGGTCGCGGTCTTGCCGTTGCGCCAGGCGACGTTCTTGACCAGGTACTTGAACTTCATGACGTCGTCGGCGGACCTCAGCAGCTCGTCGAAGCGCCAGTTGATCTCGGCCTGGCCGGCGGTGCCGACCTCGTGGTGGGCCCGCTCGACGACCAGACCGGCGCGCTCCATCTCGATGACGATCTCGTCGCGCAGGTCACCGAAGTGGTCGTACGGCGCGACCGGGAAGTACCCGCCCTTGTACTTCACCTTGTAGCCGCGGTTGTTCTCCTCCGAGCCGGTGTTCCAGGCGCCGGCCTCGGAGTCGATGTAGTAGAAGCCGGCGTTCTGCCGGGTCTCGAACCGCACCGAGTCGAAGACGTAGAACTCGGCCTCGGGGGCGAAGTAGGCGGTGTCGCCGATGCCGGTCGAGGCGAGGTAGGCCTGTGCCTTGCGGGCGATGTTGCGCGGGTCGCGCGAGTACGCCTCGCCGGTGAGCGGGTCGTGGATGAAGAAGTTGACCACCAGCGTCTTGGCGTCGCGGAAGGGGTCGAGGTACGCCGTGGTGGGGTCCGGGAACAGCGACATGTCGGACTCGTGGATGGCCTGGAAGCCGCGCACCGAGCTGCCGTCGAAGTTCAGGCCGTCGTCGAAGACGGACTGATCGAAGGACGAGACCGGCACGGTGAAGTGCTGCATGATGCCGGGCAGGTCACAGAAACGGACGTCGACCATCTCGACGTTCTCGTCCTTGAGGTACTTGAGCAACTCGTCGCTGTTCGCGAACATTCGGGTCCTCCTCGGCCGCACGCGCGACCTGGTTCTCGAGCGGTGGATGGTGCGACGCTGCACCATCTGGGCGCGCAGCCGGTGGCGCCAGTTGGCTGAGACGGTACGGTCACGCGGTTACTTCACCGTATCCCGTGTGTTTCGGCGGTGTTACGCCGACCACGGCGGAGACCGGGCTGCCTGCCC
This sequence comes from uncultured Actinomycetota bacterium, assembly GCA_963801135.1. GTDB lineage: Bacteria > Actinomycetota > Actinomycetes > Propionibacteriales > Nocardioidaceae > Marmoricola_A. The sequence goes on from CAWDDN010000017.1 coordinate 1,606, forward strand.
CCGGCCGGGCGGGGTGACTGGGGCGGGTCGCTAGCCTGACCAGGTGGCAGCATCCGGGACCCAAGACTACCCAGGGCAACGTCTCGGGCTCCCCGAGCAAGGCCCCGGGTCGGTGGCCTCCTGGCCCCGCCGCATCCTCGCCTTGCTGGTGGACTGGCTGCCCTCGCTCATGGTGGCCGGACTGCTCGAGCGGGCGCTCGACCTGAGCCGCGACCAGGGCACGTTCCTGCCCCTGCTGGTGTTCCTGGTGGAGGCGACGTTCTTCACCGCCCTCGCCGGGGGGTCCTTCGGCCAGCTCGCGACGCGCCTGGCGGTGGTGCGGCTCGACGGCCGTCCGGTCGGGCTGCTGCGTGCCCTCGCACGGACCTTCCTGATCTGCCTGGTGATCCCCCCGGTCGTCTTCAACTCCGACAACCGCGGCCTGCACGACATCGCCGTCGGCTCCGTGGTCCTGACCCGCTGAGCCCCGCTCGCCGTTGCTGAGCCTGCGGCGGCTGGGTCAGCGCTCGAGGGTGAGGATCGCGTCGTCGAGGTAGCCGCTGCGGAAGCCCGCCTCGCAGTAGGCGAGGTAGAACTCCCACATCCGGCGGAAGTTCACGTCGAACCCCAGCTGCTCCACCTGCGGCCAGTTGCCCAGGAAGCGCTCGCGCCACAGCCGCAGCGTCTGGGCGTAGTGGGGGCCGATGTGGAGGGCTGCGGAGAGCCGGAGAGAGGTGTGGTCGTGCAGGACGCCCTCGATCGCCTCGACGGAGGGGAGCAGGCCCCCGGGGAAGATGTACTTGTGGATCCACGTGTAGGTGTTCCGCGTGGCCAGCATGCGGTGATGCTCGAGCAGGATCGCCTGGATCGCGGCCCGCCCTCCGGGGACGAGCACCTCGTCCAGCTTTGCGAAGTACGTCGGCCAGTACTTCTCACCGACCGCCTCGATCATCTCCACGCTGACGACGGCGTCGTAGCGTCCGTGCTCGTCGCGGTAGTCGCGCAGCACCACCTCCACGCGGTCGGCGACACCAGCCGCCTGGATCCGCCTGCGCGCCAGCTCGGCCTGCTGCGCGGAGATGGTCAGGCTGACCACGGTTGCCCCACGCCGGGCCGCCCTGATCGCCAGTGAGCCCCAGCCGGTGCCGATCTCGAGCACCCGGGAGCCTGCGCCCACGCCGGCGGCATCCAGCACCGCATCGATCTTGGACAGCTGCGCAGCCTCGTGGTCGGCCTGCGTCGGTGCGGGGTCGAGGGTGTCGAAGAGAGCGCACGAGTACGACAGCGACGGGTCCAGGAAGAGGTCGAACATCTCGTTCGACAGGTCGTAGTGCCGGTGGATGTTGCGCCGGGAGCCGTCCTTGGTGTTCTCCTCGTGGCTGAGCAGCTGGGGCAGCACCAAGTGACGCACCCGGTAGAACACCGGAGGGATGAGGTCGGTGAGTGTGGCCGCGAACGGGGTCAGCGCGTCTGCCAGGTCGGTCCCCGGCGCCGCGGACCAGTCCCCGGCCATGTACCCCTCGCCGAGCCCGATCATCGGGCTGTGGGCGATCCTGGCAAAGAAGTCGCGCTCGTCGTGGACCCGCAGCGCGGGAGCGTCGGTGGCGGAAGCCCATCGACGACCGTCGGGGAACTCGACGGCGACCGGGACCTTCCGCACGATCTGCCGCAGCGCCCCGCGGGCGGCGGCGCTGCGCAGCGGGAGCCGTGGTGCGTGGGGCACGCCGCGGGTCGGCGCCGTGGCGCCGTCGGCCAGGGTGTCGGTGACGTCGAGAGGGGTGGCAGCCGAGCTCATGCGGGACCTTTCGCGGTGTGGCGGGGACGGGGGACGACGGGAAGCCGGCGGAGCCACAGCTTGATCCCGTGCCAGCGGATCAGGAAGGAGACCCGCTGGGAGGCGAGGGGGTCGCGGGCGAAGGCGCGCCACACCCGCGATCGCGTCGCGGGCTCCAGCTCGCCGACCACGTGCCCACTGAAGACCCGTACGTCCTCCTGGGTGAGCGTGATGCTGACCGAGACCCGCGCTGCTGTCAGCTGGGCACGGATGTCGTAGCGCCCCTCCACGGCGAAGAACGGCGAGACGTAGAACTCCTTGTCCATGCTCGTCCGGCCGCGTCGGTCCACCTCGAGCGGGTAGCAGTGGGCCTCGCCGTAGGTGTTGTGGACCTCGGCCATCACGCCGGTCAGCTCCCCGTCGCGGCCGAAGCAGAAGTAGGTGGTGAGCGGGTCGAAGACGTGGCCGAACGTGCGCGCGTTCGCCAGAACCAGCACGCGGTCCACGTCCCAGTCCAGACCGCGGTCGTGCAGGTGCCGGCGCAGCTTGTCACCCAGAGTGCCCGTCCCAGTCCCCAGGTGGTCTTCGGCGCGGACGGTCAGCACCCGGCGAAGCGCCCGAGGAAACGGCTGGGCGGCGTCGTCGGCATCGACCAGCCACGACGTGCTGCGGTGCCGGAAGGCGTAGTCGAAGGGCCGGGTGCGGCGGTGGCCGACCCTGGTGCGCGCGACCGCGGGCAGCGGCACCCGTTCGTCAAGCGTCGCCGTCATCCCGCGACCCCGCTCAGCTCGAGCTCCGTTCTGTCGACGACCGCGACCGGCTGCCGCAGGTCGCGGCCCCCCAGTGCGACGGCCGCACGGACGCCGGAGGCGCAGCCGTCCTCATGGAAGCCCCAGCCCTGGTAGGCGCCGGCGAAGGCGATCGGCCCGCGGTTGAGGACCTCGAGCTCTCGCTGGGCAGCAACCGACGTCGTGGTGTAGATCGGGTGCTCGTAGGACATCTCGGCGATCACCTGGGACGGTGTCCGGTCCGGGTTGAGCGTCACTACCAGCGGCTGGCTCTCGTCGTGACCCTGGAGCCGGTTCATCCAGTAGGAGACCCGGGTGCGGTCGACCTGGTGGTCGCAGTCCTCGAGCCGGTAGTTCCAGCTGGCCCGCACCCGTGAGTCCGGCAGGAAGGTCTCGTCGCGGTGCAGGTAGGTCCGGTTGGTGGAGTAGGTGAAGCTGCCGAGCAGACGGCTCTCCTCGGACGTGGGCGTCTCCAGCAGCCGCAGCGCCTCGTCGGCGTGGGTGGCGAGCACGACCTGGTCGTACGTGGCGGTGTCCTGGTCGGTGCGCACCGCCACCCCGTCCGTGGTCCGCGACACCGCGGTCACCGGCGCCCCGTGACGCACCGTCGCCAGGCGGTCGGCGATGGCCGCCACGTAGACCCGGGAGCCACCGACGACCGTGTGCCAGGTCGGAGCGTCGCCCAGGTCGAGGAAGCCGTGGTGGCGCAGGAAGGCGAAGAGGTACGCCGCGGGGTAGCCCAAGGCCTCGTCGTGACCCATGGACCAGACGCAGGAGACCACTGGCAGGGCGTAGTGCGCCAGGAAGTGGTCGTCGAAGCGCTCCCGCCGCAGGAAGTCCCCGTAGGTGAGCCCGTCGTCGGGGTGTCCCGACCCCTTCTCCTCGGTGACGGCGAGCAGCTCCTTGGCCTTGCGCTGGAAGCGGCGCACCTGGAGCAGCATCCGCCAGAAACGGGCGTCCACCGCGCGACGGGGCTGGGCGAAGATGCCGCGCGCGCCGCGACCGCCTGCGTACCCGAGGCCGCAGCCGCCGCAGGTGACGCTCATGCTCATCTCGGTGGGACGGGTCTCCACGCCGAGCTCGGTGAACAGGGTGCGCAGCATCGGGTAGGTGCGGTCGTTGAGCACGATGAAGCCCGAGTCGACGGGCACGTCCCCGTGCCCAGTCGTGACGTCGTGGGTGTGGGCGTGGCCCCCGAGGCGGGGCTGCGCCTCGTAGAGGGTCACCTGGTGGGTGTCCTTGAGCAGGTAGGCGGCGGTCAGGCCGGAGATGCCTGCTCCCACGACTGCCACGCGAGGTCGATGGCCGGTCTCGATGTCGGTGGTCATGCCCCTTGCTTCGTCTGTCGGCTCCGCGCGGATGGGTGACTACTCTCGCACCATGCCCCGTCTCCGCCACGTCCTCGCTGCCGTGGTGTCCTCGGTCGCCGCCGTGAAGGCCTGCTCCGACCAGAACGGGACTGTGCCCCCGCGACCCGCTACCGGCTGCGCGTCGATGCCGCTGCCGCTCTCACGGCACAGGGCCGGCCGCCGCCGGGGATGCCGGAGACGGGTGGCGGTGGAGTTCGAGGGCTGGGGGGAGTCGGTGCGGATCACGCCGCCACCACCGCGGCAGGCGGTCTCACCCGGCGGCGGGAGGTTCTGAGCACCGCCGCGCGACCGTCGCCCGCGGGGTGTCAGCGGCCGCGCATGTTGCCGCGCATGCCCTTCATCGACGTCGGCACCGGACCCTTGGGAATCGGCACCTGGGAGCGGGTGGCGTCGATCGCCTTGAGGCGGGAGAGCACCTCGGTGAGCTCGGAAGGCTTGAGGGTCTTGTCGAGCTTGGAGACGTGCTTGACCAGCTTCTCCAGCCGCACCTGGCCCTCGTCGTCACCGATCAGGATCTCGTGGACCGGGACCTCGGAGACCACCCGCTGGTGACGGGTCCGCTCGGTCGCCAGGAGCTGCTGGGTGCGCCGGGGACTGCCCTCCCCGATCAGGATGATGCCGGGCCGCCCGACCAGCCGGTGCACGACGTCCTGGTTGCGGTTGAAGGCCACCACCTGGTCGGTGCGCCAGCCCCGCTTCAGCACCGACAGAGCGGCCAGCGCGGCACCGGGCTGGCCCTTGATCTGCGCCATCTGCGCCTTCGTCGCCCGTCGGCTGAAGACGATGAGGGCCCCGAGCAGCCCCAACATCAGCGCGGTGAAGAGGTCGACCCAGAACCACCCCGGCGGGATGAACCAGAACAGCAGGAACGCTGCCAGGGTCACCACGACGAGGACGCCGAGCAGGATCAGCCCGAGCCGGCGGTCGGTCTGCTTCGTCATCGAGTAGACCTGCCGCATCTGCGCGATGCGGCCCTGCTTGCCCGGGGTCTTGCCCTTCTTCTTCGCCATGGCGGGATTGTCTCACCAGCCAGGCTCAGCCGGCGCGCCGCTCCATGGCCTGCTGGTAGAGCCGTCCGGCGCGGTACGACGATCGCACCAGCGGACCGCTCATCACGCCGGCGAAGCCGATCTCCTCGGCCTCGGCGGCCAGCTCGACGAACTCCTCGGGGCGGACCCAGCGCTCCACCGGATGGTGGCGGGCCGAGGGGCGCAGGTACTGGGTGATCGTCACCAGCTCGCACCCGGAGTCGTGGAGGTCGCGCAACGCCTGGCTGACCTCCTCCCGGGTCTCGCCCATGCCGAGGATGAGGTTGGACTTGGTGACCAGGTCGACGGCCCGCGCCTGGGTGAGCACGTCGAGCGAACGCTCGTAGCGGAAAGCCGGCCGGATCCGCTTGAAGATACGGGGGACCGTCTCCACGTTGTGGGCCAGCACCTCCGGACGCGACGAGAAGACCTCGGCGAGCAGGTCCGGGTCACCGTTGAAGTCGGGAATGAGGTTCTCCACCCCGGTGCCCGGGTTGAGCTCGTGGATCGCGCGCACCGTCTCGGCGTACAGCCAGGCGCCGCCGTCGGGAAGGTCGTCGCGTGCGACACCGGTGATGGTGGCGTAGCGCAGCTCCATGGTCCGCACGCTCTCGGCGACGCGGCGCGGCTCCCCGCGGTCGAGCGGTGCCGGCCGCCCGGTGTCGATCTGGCAGAAGTCACACCGCCTGGTGCACTGGTCTCCGCCGATGAGGAAGGTGGCCTCGCGGTCCTCCCAGCACTCGAAGATGTTGGGGCACCCGGCCTCTTGGCAGACGGTGTGCAGACCCTCCGACTTCACCAGCTGCTGGAGCGCGGTGTACTCCGGGCCCATGCGGGCGCGGGTCTTGATCCACTCCGGCTTGCGTTCGATCGGGGTCTGGGCGTTGCGCGCCTCGAGGCGCAGCAGCTTGCGCCCGTCCGGGGCGGCGGTGGACGGGGAGTCGGAAGCGGTGCGCGGAGACATCCCGGTCATCGTATCCGTCCGCACCAGGGTCGAACCCTGCGAGAAGGGGCCCACGACTGCCCGGTACGCCGAGTGCGACCTGCCCGGCTCGCCCGGCTGAGCGAGGGACCCGGGCCTACGGGACGTCGCGACGCGAGAACGACACCACGGAGACGACCACCGCCAGCAGCAGCAGCGCACCCAGGTAGAGCGCGCCGTGAGAGGCCGACAGCATGTACGTCGGGTCACAGGAGGGGCCCGGGTCACAGCTGCTCTCGTCGTAGACCTCGAAACCGTTGAGGATCCAGGCCTGCACGTTGACGGCCAAGGACCACTGGCTCGACTTCTCCAGCGGGAGCGCGGCCCACAGCGCCTCGCTGGCGACAGCGGCGGCGAACACCAGCGCCAGCGTGACCAGCGTGCTGCGCAGCGCCATGGTGAGGGCATAGGCGCCGAGCGCGCACGCGGCCGCCAGGGCGACCGACCGTGCCCCGTACAGGGCCACCTCACCCACCAGTTCACCGCCGACGTCGAGATCCCTGGTGGAGGCCACGAAGCCGAGGGACGTCCAGAAGAGGGCGGTGACCACCGCGGCCACGATCGTGACGCCGAGGACCACCGCGGCGGCCTTCGACAGCCACAGTGAGAGCCGTCGTGGCCGGAAGACGAGCTGGGTGCTCACCGCCCGGGTGCGCCAGTCGGCGCCGGCGAACGTCGTCGCGACCACGAGGGCAGCACCGGCCAGGATGAGTGCCAGGGCCAGCCCGTAGCCCTCCATCTGGGCCGTCAGGTCGAGCTCGGGTCGGGGGAGGAACCAGTCGAGCTGGGGGTCCAGCTCCTGACACCGTTCCTCGGGGGAGGGCGCCGAGGCGTCGTCGCCGGCTGGCGGGGGTGCCTGGAGGCACCGCTGGTAGTCGTCCTCGAGTACCGCCCGTTCCCCGTCGAGCTGCCGCTGTGCAGCCGCGACCTCGGACTCGGTGGCGCCGCGCGTCGACCAGATCGCCGAGCCCGCGAGCAGCACGGCAGCCGCAACCACCAGCAGCAGCACGACCGCGATTCCCCGACGCGACCAGAACCGGCGTACCTCCACCGCGAGCAACCTCATGCCGGCTCCCCGCGGCCCCGCGACGACTCCGACCGCTGCTCGGCGAGCTCGACCATCACCTGCTCGAGGTCCCCGCCGTCCGGCACCATCTCGCGCACCCACAGGTCGCGGCCGGCGAGCAGCCTGGTCAGCTCCTCGGGGTGGTCGACCGAGGCGACGTAGAGATGCCGGCCGTCCGGGACGACGTCGAAGCCTGCTTCGCGGAGCGCCGCCAGCGCTGCGTCCCGGTCGCTGAGGCCGAGGCGCACCCCGCTGGGTGGTTCCCTGCCCACGAGCTCGTCCACAGCGCCGGACGCGAGCAGCCCGCCGTTGCCGATGATCGACACCGAGTCGCAGACCTGTTGCACCTCCGCGAGGATGTGCGAGCTGAGCAGCACGGTGAGGCCGTTGCGCGCCAGGTCGCGGACCAACCGGCGGATGTCGCGCACGCCGGCCGGGTCGAGACCGTGGGTCGGCTCGTCCAGAATCAGCAGGTCGGGTCGTCTCATCAGGGCCGCTGCGATCGCGAGCCGCTGGCGCATCACCGGGGAGTAGGTCCGGAAGGCCTCCCGGTCGTGCGACCCGAGGCCGACCCGGGCCACGGCCCGGTCGATGTGCTGGTGAGGCACACCTGCGCTGTCCGCGAGCAGCGTGAGGTTGCGACGACCGTTGAACCTGGCTGCGAAACGGGGCTGGTCCACCACCGCGCCCACCCGGGAGATCACCCGCGGCAGCCGACGGGGGACCGGTTCCCCGAAGAGCCGGATCTCACCCGACGTCGGACGCGCCAGCCCCAGCAGCATCCGGATCGTCGTCGTCTTCCCCGAGCCGTTGGGGCCCAGCAGCCCGTGGACAGAGCCCGCGGGAACAGCGAGGTCGAGGTCGTGGACGGCGGAGACCTTCCGCCGCCAGCCGCGTCGGTAGTCCTTGCGCAGCCCGGAGGTCTCGATGACCAGGTCGTCCACGTCACTCCCGTCGTCCAGGCGTTGTTGTCGTCCAGCCGCAGCGGTCGGGACCCCACCCATCGTCCCGCGTTCCCCGGTCAGGTCAGGGGATTGACGACCGGGACGCGCGGACGGCGTCCGGGGTCTGGCCGCGGGGCATAGTCCGGCGTGCGCTCGTACGGCGCCCAGGCGAGCAGGGCGTCCAGATGGCGGCGGACCGACGGCACCACGTCCGCCACCGTGACGTCGCGGCCCAGCTCGGCCGAGAGGGAGGTCACGCCGGCGTCGCTGATCCCGCACGGGACGAAACGGTCGTACCAGGCCAGGTCGACGTCGCAGTTGAGGGCGAAGCCATGCATGGCAACGCCACGGCTGACACGGATGCCGATCGCGGCGATCTTGCGCTCCGGGCCGCGGGCGTCCTCGGCGAGCCACACCCCGCTTCGGCCCGGGACCCGGGCGGTGGTCACCCCCAGGTCGCCGCACGCGCCGATCAGCGCCTCCTCGAGCCGACGGACGTAGTCGACGACGTGCACGTGGCTCGGCAGCCGGACGATCGGGTAGCCGACCAGCTGCCCGGGGCCGTGGAAAGTGATCTTCCCGCCGCGGTCGACGTCCACGACGGGAGTGCCGTCCTGGGGGCGCTCGTGGTCCTCGGTGCGCTTGCCCGCGGTGTAGACCGGGGGGTGCTCGAGCAGCAGGACGGTCTCGGGCTCCCCGTCCACGACACCGCGGTGGATCTCTCGTTGCAGCTCCCAGGCCCGCCGGTACTCCACGGCCTCGTCACCGAAGCCGGGGGTCAGGTAGCGCAGCCCGCTGTCCATGACGGTGAGCCTAGCCTCTCGTTGCGACGGCCCCCTGTGGACAACGACCGCGCTGCAGCGGTCGGGCCGCGATCATCGTCTGATGCCTCGGCCCCTCGTTCTCCTGACCGTGCTGCTTGCCTGCGTGCTCACCGTCGGGGGGTGCGCTCGGCGGCAGGCCCCTGCATTGGTCGGGGAGGGGCCCGCCCGAGCGAGCTCGTCGCTGTCCCCGGCTCCGGCCGAGGAGGCCGGCGACGGTCCGCAGGCGCGGGCGCTGCGGGTCCTGGCGCGGTGGGACCAGCGTCGCGGGCGGGCGCTGGTCAAGCGCGACCGCGCTGCCATTCGCCGGTTGTACCCACCGGGCAGTGGGCTGGCGGACCAGGATCTCGCCCTGCTCGGGTCCTACCAGCGGCGCGGGGTGCGTCTGGTGGGTCTGGTCCGCCAGGTCCAGGCCGTCACGGTTCGCCGTTCAGAGGCCTCCGTGGTCGTCCTGGTCGTCGTCGACCGTCTCGCGTCGGCGGTGGTCAAGCTGCCGGATGCCGGACGACGGCGTCTGCCGGCCAGCCGCTACGGACGCAGCCTGCTCCGCTTCGAGCGCGGTGAGCGGGGGTGGCAGCTCAGCTCGGCGCGCGCGGCGTGACGGGCCGGTAGCCCTCGAGCGCCGCGTGGACCCGGTCGTGCACGTCGCAGTGGGCGAAGGCGTAGCCGTCCTCGAGCAGGCGGTGCGGCTCCACCCTCGCGGAGGCGAGCAGCTCCCCGCCCGCGACCCCTCCGAGCTGGCGCAGCGGCCACGCCGGCACCGGCAGCACGGTCGGCCGTCCCAGCGCCTGACCCAGAGCCTTGGTGAACTCGGCGTTGGTCGAGGGCTCCGGACCGGTGAGGTTGTAGGCGCCGTGAGGCTCCTCGGCGTAGGCCAGGAAGCTGGCCGCCCCCAACCAGTCGTGCAGCGTGATCGTGGGGAAGTACTGCGTGCCGGGCCCGATGCGCCCGCCCAGGCCGACCTTGAAGGCCGGCAGCATCAGCTTCAGTGCCCCTCCGGCGCGGTCGAGCACGACGCCGGTGCGCAGCACCACGACTCGGGCGCCGGCCGAGGCGGCGGGCTCGGTTGCGGCCTCCCAGTCGCGGGACACCTGCCCGATGAAGGTGTCGGCATCGGTGGGGGTCTCCTCGGTGATCACGTCGGCGCCGCGGTCGCCGTACGGCGCGATGCCGTTCTGGGCGATGAAGGCCGGCTTGCGCTCGGAGCGGGCGACCGCCTCGGCCAGCACGCGGGTCGTGACCACGCGGCTGTCACGGAAGGTGGTGCGGTAGGAGTCGGTCCAGGGCCAGTGCGCCAGCGGCGCCCCGGCGAGGTTGGCCACGACGTCGGCCGACTCGATGACGCCGGGGTCCACCTCACCGGCGTACGGGTCCCATCGGACCTGGTGGGGCCCCTCCGGGTCCCCCCGCACCAACCAGACGACGTCATGGTCATGGGCGCGCAGGTGCGCCGTCCACGTCTGCCCGAGGAAGCCGGTCCCGCCGGCGATGACGAAGCGCATGGGAGCAGCCTAGTGACTGCTCCCATGCCGGGATGGAGTCCGGTTCGTCGGGTCGGCTCAGATCTCGAAGCTGCCCGACTCCAGCCGCGCCTTGACGTCGGAGAGGAAGCGGGCCGCGTCGGCCCCGTCCACGAGACGGTGGTCGTAGGTGAGCGCGAAGTAGCACATCTGGCGCACCGCGATCGTCTCGCCGAGGTCCTCGTCGTCGATCACCACCGGACGCTTGACCACGCCGCCGGTGCCCAGGATGGCCACCTGCGGCTGGTTGATGATCGGGGTATCGAACAGCGCGCCACGGCTTCCGGTGTTGGTCAGGGTGAAGGTGCCACCACTGAGCTCGTCGGGACCGATCTTGCTGGCGCGGGTGCGTTCGGCGAGGTCGGCGATCTGGCGGGCGAGGCCGGCGATGTTGAGGTCGCCGGCGTTCTTGATCACCGGAGTCAGCAGCCCCTTCCCGGTGTCGACCGCGATCGCGAGGTTCTCGTGGTCGTGGTAGGTGATCTCGCCCTTCTCGGTGTCGATGGCCGCGTTGAGCGCGGGGTGGGCCTTGAGGGTGTCGATGACCGCCCTGGCGAAGAACGGCATGAACGACAGCTTGACGCCCTCGCGTTCGGCGAAGCCCTTCTTGGCCGACTCGCGCAACCGTGCGACCGCCGTGACGTCGACCTCGACGACCGTCGTCAGCTGTGCGGAGACCTGCAGCGACTCCACCATGCGCTTGGCGATCGTCTTGCGCAGCCGGGACATCGGTTCGGTCTTGCCCCGCAGCGGGCTCGGCGGTGCGGTGGGCGCCTTCGCCTTGCCGCGATCCGCCGCTGCCGGCGCCGGCTCGGTCTCCTGGGGCTGCTTCTTGCTCTTGGCCGCCTCGAGCACGTCCTGCTTGCGGATGCGTCCGCCGACCCCGGTGCCCTCGATCGAGTCGAGGTCCACGTCGTGCTCGGCCGCGAGCTTGCGGACCAACGGGGTGACGTAGCCCTTGCTGTCGCTGGAGGCGCTGGCCTCAGGGGCTGACGTGTCGGGGGTCTCGGCCTCGTTGCCGGTCTCGGCTGCGGGCTCCTCCTCGGGCTCGTCAGCCGTCTCCCCGGTCTGAGTCTCGGCCGGAGTCTCTTCCTGAGCCTCTTCCCGGGTCTCTTCCTGGGGCTCGTCCTGTGAGTCGTCCTCGGGCTCGGACTCCTGGTCGGAGTCGGCCTCGCCGCCGCCCTCGTCCCCGCCGCCGGAGGCCTCGCCGTCGCCCACGATCGCGAGCTCGGCACCGACCTCGACGGTCTCGTCCTCGTCGACCTTGATCTCGAGGAGCGTGCCGGCCACGGGGGAGGGGATCTCGGTGTCGACCTTGTCGGTGGAGACCTCGAGCAGCGGTTCGTCGACCTCGACGGTGTCGCCCACGGACTTCAGCCAGCGGGTGACGGTTCCTTCGGTGACGGACTCGCCGAGCGCGGGCAGCGTCACCGGAGTGCCGCCACCGCCACCACCGCCACCGCCGCCACCGCCGGACGACGACTGCTTGTCCTCGGCCGCGTCCTCGTCGTCGGACTGATCCTCGTCGGACTGATCCTCGTCGGACTGATCCTCGTCGGACTGATCCTCGTCGGACTGATCCTCGTCGGATTCCTCCGTGCGTCGGATTGGTCGGCGCTGCCCTCGTCGCCGTCGTCCGCGTCCTCGTCGTCGGCGCTGTCGTCGTCGGCGCCCCCTTCGCCCTCGTCGCCGATGATGGCGAGCTCGGCACCGACCTCGACGGTCTCGTCCTCCTCGGCCTTGATCTCGAGGAGGGTGCCGGCCACGGGGGAGGGGATCTCGGTGTCGACCTTGTCGGTGGAGACCTCGAGCAGCGGTTCGTCGACCTCGACGGTGTCGCCCACGGACTTCAGCCAGCGGGTGATCGTGCCTTCGGTGACGGATTCGCCGAGTGCGGGGAGGGTGACGGGGGTCGACATACGGTCAATCGCTCCTTAGCCAGCGGCTGCATCGCCAGCCGCACTGCGTGTGGGTCGCTGGGTTCGGGACTGCTGCTGCTCCCCGGCGGGGAAGACCTACCCATCCTTGCACCATTCAGCACCTGATGGGGGTGGCGTCCTCCGAAGGCCCCGGCGCCGTCGCGGTGCCGCGCGAGCCGACGGCGCTCCCGGCTCGGCGCCCGCAGATCGGCGAGGGGTGTTGAGCAACAATGGCGCCATGGGATTCCTCGAGCGGTTCCGCCGCGGCGGCAGGAGCCGCATGAAGCGCACGTCGGGCGGCTACACGACGGTGCGCACCGCGGACTCGACCGACGAGCGCCACCTGGCCGACTTCGTCACCTCGCGGCGCGGCGTCGAGGCCTTCCTCGAGCCGCGAACCGCGGTCAGCGAGGTGACGGTCCTCCTGGTCGCCCACGACGGCGAGTGGACCCGGCGTCGGGTGCCGTCGACCGCATGGGCCCACAAGTTCGCCGAGCGTCACCAGATCCCGTCCTACGACGCCTCGGTGATGGGCTACCCGCCGCGGATGCGGGAGTACAACCGGCGCCGGAAGGCGGGCGAGGTCTGAGCAGCCCGTCCGCGAAGGTGTCCCGGGTCAGGCCGAGCGAGAGCCGCCGGCCGGAGAAGCTCGGGGCGTTGCCCCGTCCGGAGGTCAGCCTTCGGTGTCGGCTCGGCTCAGGTCACGGGCCAGCTCCACCAGGGTGCTGACCGCCACGCCGGTCCCTCCGGCGCTGACGTGGCCGTAGGGGCCCTTCTCGTTGAAGGCGGGACCAGCGATGTCGAGATGCGCCCACGGCAGGCCGTCGACGAATTCGCGGAGGAAGGCGGCGGCGTACGACGCACCACCCCACCGCTCGGCGTTGTGCTGAGCGAGGTCGGCGATCTTGGAGTTCCCCCGCACCTTCTCGCGCATCTCCTCAGGGATCGGCATGTGCCAGACCGCCTCACCGGCCGTGGTCGCCGCCTGCTCCACCCGGCCGAGCAGGTCGTCGTCGTTGCCGAACAACCCGCTGACGCGGTCGCCGAGGGCGACCATGCAGGCTCCGGTGAGGGTGGCCACGTCGACGATGCAGTCGGGCTCGTCCGCCACCGCGTGCACCAGCGCATCGGCCAGGACCAGCCGTCCTTCGGCGTCGGTGTTGAGCACCTCCACCGTCTTGCCGCCGTACATCTGCAGGACGTCGCCAGGGCGGGTGGCGCTTCCCGAGGGCATGTTCTCGGCCAGCGGTGCATAGGTGGTCACCCGCACCGGAAGCCCCAGGCTGGCGATCGCGACGGTGGCGTTGACCACGGCGGCGGCCCCGGCCATGTCCATCTTCATCGTGGTCATGGACGCAGGAGGGCTTGATCGACAGCCCCCCGGAGTCGAACGTGATGCCCTTGCCCACGAGCGCCAGATGGCCCCGCGCATCGGCCGGGGCGTAGGTCATCCGCACCAGTCGCGGCGGGCTGTGCGAGCCTCGCCCGACGCCGATGAGCCCGCCGCAGCCCTTCTCCTCCAGCTGCTTCTCGTCGAAGACCTCGACGCTGATCCTGGAGGCGCTGCGGGTCCGCGAGGACTTGGCCTTGCCCGCGTCCCCCGCCCTGGCCACGATCGTCTCGGCGAAGACGGGCGGCCGGAGGTCGGCGGGCGGGGTGTTGACCCAGTCCCGCGCCCGGGCCACTGCGGCGGCAACCACCTGGGCCGTCTCGACGGCTTCCTGCTGCTCGGCGCGGCGCGCCCCGGGGCTCAGCACGACGATGTCGGTCGGGTCGTCCTTGGAGTCCGCAGAGCGGTACTCGTCGAACCGGTACCGCCCCAGGTCGAAGCCCTCGACCGCGGCACGCACGTGAGCGGCGCTCTCGGAGGGCAGGCACAGCCCGACCGAGGCGGCGTTGGTGATCGCCCGAGCAGCCGTCCCCGCGGCACGCCGAACCCGCGCAGGGTCGACGCCGGTCTCCTCGCCCTTCGTCTGGCCCTCGCCGAGCCCGACCAGCACGAGCAGGGGCGACTTCACGACACCGGCCGTGGGGACCTTGGCCACCTGGTCCGGCTTCCCTTCGAAGCCCAGGGTGGACAGCAGCGGACCGAGCTTGCGGCCGAACGCCTTCTGGACGCCGGCCGCGGAGGGGACCAGCCTGGGTCCCTTCGTCGTGGCCATCACACCGACGACCAGGACGTCGGTGGCGGTCTTCTCGGGCGATCCGCTGCGCAGGGTGTAGGAGGTCACCGGCGCATGCTAGCCCCAGGGGTCCCGGGTTGCTTGAGGTAGTTTGCGGGTCATGGGCCACCCCCCGGAGTCGACGCCTCGTTCCCCGTTGCATGACCGGCATGTCGAGCTCGGAGCGAAGCTGGCCGAGTTCGGCGGCTGGGAGATGCCGCTGGAGTACCCAGGCGGCACGTTGATGGAGCACCGCGCGGTCCGCGACGCTGTCGGCATCTTCGACGTCAGCCACCTCGGGAAGGTGCGCGTCGTCGGCCCGGGTGCGCTCGATGCGGTCAACCGGGTGCTCACCAACGACCTTCGACGCATCGAGCCCGGCAAGGCGCAGTACACGCTGGCGTGTGACCCGGACACGGGAGGGGTGCTCGACGACCTCATCGCCTACGTGTTCGCCGACGACCACGTGTTCCTCATCCCCAACGCCGCCAACACCTCGACGGTGGCCCGGATGCTCGGCGAGGCGTCGCCGGATGGGGTGACGGTCGCCGACGAGCACCAGGAGCACGCCGTGCTGGCCGTCCAGGGCCAGCTGTCCGACGAGGTCGTGGGCGCGGTCGGGTTCCCGGTCGGCCACGACTTCATGTCCTTCGCCACCGCCGGCTACGGCGACGCCGAGGTCGTGGTCTGTCGCACCGGCTACACCGGCGAGCGGGGGTACGAGCTGGTGGTGCCGTCCGAGGCGGCGGGCCAGGTGTGGGACGCGCTCATGGAGGCGGGCCGCGACGTGGCCGAGGGAGGACTGCGGCCATGCGGCCTGGGGGCGCGCGACACCTTGCGGACCGAGATGGGGTACCCCCTGCACGGTCAGGACATCGGCCCCGACGTGACACCGGTGCAGGCCCGGATGTCCTGGGCTGTGGGGTGGAAGAAGCCGGAGTTCAGCGGCCGCGACGCGTTGCTGGCCGAACGAGAGGCCGGACCGGCGCGGACGCTGCGGGGGCTCGTCGCTCGTGGTCGCGGTATCCCGCGACCCGGGATGCGCGTCCTGGTCGCGGGCGACGTGCCGATCGGGCAGGTGACCTCGGGGACCTTCTCGCCGACGCTTCGTACCGGCATCGCCCTGGCGCTTCTCGACAGCCGGTTCACCGACGGTGCCGAGGTCGTCGTCGACGTCCGCGGGCGGCGGGAGGTCTTCGAGATCACCAAGCCGCCCTTCGTCACTCCCAGCCCACCCTCGTCATGACCGGAGGTCCCGTGCCGCCCTCGACCGAGTCGTTCTTCTCCTCGCCGGGTGAGGACGAGAGTCGCCATCCGTGGACGTGGCGGTGCCTGGACGCCTCCGGCGCCGTCGTCTCGCCGGACTCCCAGTCCGCCGGTGGCTTCCCGAGCCAGGCCGACGCCGAGTCGTGGCTGGGGGAGCAGTGGCGCCAGCTCCTCGACGACGGCGTCGAGCAGGTGACGCTCCTCGACGGCGACCGCGAGGTCTACGGGCCGATGGGCCTGCGCGCCTGACTGAGCGCTCGGCAGCGCGAACCCAGCGGGGGCCGGCCAAGTGGCCTGACAACGGGGCCTCACCACGGTCCCGAAGCCAGGGCCCGGCCGCGTGCTCAGAAGTCCCGGCTGGCGGGAGACGTGGTCAGCGCCGGGTCGCGCCGAACGTGGTCGGCCAGCACCTCGTCGATGCGCTCGAGGAGATCCTGCTCGAGCTGCACCCCGCTGGCCTCGACCGTGTCCTGGACCTGCTCCGGTCGGGTGGCGCCGATGATCGCGGCGGAGACATTGGGGTTGTGCAACGTCCAGGCGACCGCCAGCTGCGCCATGGTCAGACCGCTTTCGTCGGCGAGGGGACGCAGCCGCTGCACCGCCTCCAGCAGGGCCTCGTCGGAGAGGTAGCGGGTCATGAAGCCCTTGCCGCCTCCCTTCTCGTCGGTGGCGCGAGAGCCCTCGGGGGAGGCTGGCCCGGCTGGTACTTCCCGGTCAGCAGACCCTGCGCCATCGGGGACCAGACGATCTGGCCCATGCCGAGCTCCTCGCAGGTCGGCACGACCTCGGCCTCGATGACGCGCCACAGCATGTTGTACTGCGGCTGGTTCGACACCAGCGGCACGTGCAGCTCGCGTGCCAGGGTGTGAGCCTCGCGGATCTCCTCCGCCCGCCACTCCGAGACCCCGATGTAGAGCGCCTTGCCGCGTCGGACGACGTCGGCGAAGGCCTCCATCGTCTCCTCCAGCGGCGTCTCGTGGTCGTAGCGGTGTGCCTGGTAGAGGTCGACGTAGTCGGTGCCGAGCCGGCGCAGCGACCCGTCGATCGACTCCATGATGTGCTTGCGCGACAGGCCGTGGTCGTTGTGCCGGCCGGGACCCGTGGGCCAGTACACCTTGGTGAAGATCTCCAGCCCCTCGCGTCGCTCGCCCGCGAGCGCCTCGCCCAGGACGGACTCAGCCGCGGTGTTCGCGTAGACGTCCGCGGTGTCGAAGGTGGTGATCCCGGCCTCGAGCGCGGCCCGCACGCAGGCGTGTGCCGCGTCGCTCTCGACCTGCCCACCGTGAGTGATCCAGTTGCCGTACGCGATCTCGCTGATCTTGAGCCCACTGGCTCCCAGGTTCCGTGTCCGCATGCCACGACCCTCCCACGCCACACCAGCCCGTCGCCCCTGGCGGACGGTTTCCGCGGGCCCGGGGGGTATCCCTCTGGGTCAGGGCTGGGGGTAGTACTTGGGCAGCGGCTGGGCCAGGCGCACCTGTGGCTTGGGGATGCGCAGGAAGCGCATCTGGAGCGCTCGCATGAGGGCGTAGAACGTGACTCCCTTGAGGTGCTCCTTGCCGAAGCGTTGCCTGACCTGGCCGCGCAGCCGCCAGCGCAGCAGGAGCGAGTCGAGGACCACGACGAGGACGGTCGCGTTCATCACGCCCGTGCCCACCGCGGCGGCGCCGGCCATCGTGGCGACCAGGGACACCACGAGCAGCGGCATCGCGAACTCGGCCATCGACAATCGGGAGTCGACCCAGTCCCGCACGAACCGGCGCACCGGGCCACGATCACGCGGCATCAGGTACCGCTCGTCCCCGGCCTTCATCGCCGCGCGGATCTCTTGGCTGCGCTCGGTCTTCGCCTTCCGTGTCGCCGCCCTTGGCTGCCTTCGGGTTGCGCGCGGCCTTGGCGGCCATCTTGCGTGCCTCGAGGGCCTCCTTGCGGGTGCGCGTGGGGTGTCCCTTGGAGCCGGGCCGCGGAGGAGCGGTGGCTGCCGGCTCGGGCGTACGGGACTCGGGCTTCTGGCGACGGAACAACGGGCACCCTTCAGGGTCGCGCGGAGGGACTCCCCCATCGTACGGCGGCGCTCCCCGCTCCCCATGAGTGCGGCAACCCTCGTAGGCTGGCAGTCACCACCCAGCGTCCACATCGAAAGGGGCTGTCACCGATGGGCCTCATGCAGCGCATGATGATGATCTTCAAGGCCAAGGCCAACAAGGCGGTGGACCGCGCGGAGGACCCTCGCGAGACGCTGGACTACAGCTACCAGAAGCAGCTCGAGCTGCTCCAGAAGGTGCGCAAGGGGGTCGCTGACGTGGCGACCAGCCGCAAGCGCATCGAGCTGCAGATGACCCAGCTCCAGCAGCAGGCCGACAAGCTCACCGACCAGGCCCAGAAGGCACTGGCAGCCGGACGCGAGGACCTCGCTCGGGAGGCGCTCACCCGCAAGAGCGCGCTGACCTCGCAGATCGCCGGGTTGCAGCAACAGCACGCCCAGCTCCAGGGGGAGGAGGAGAAGCTCACCCTGGCCTCCCAGCGGCTGCAGGCCAAGGTCGAGACCTTCCGCACCAAGAAGGAGACCATCAAGGCCACCTACACCGCTGCTCAGGCCCAGACCCGCATCAACGAGGCCTTCTCCGGGATCTCCGAGGAGATGGGCGACGTGGGTCTCGCGGTGCAGCGCGCGGAGGACAAGACGGCTCAGATGCAGGCTCGCGCCGGCGCCATCGACGAGCTGATCTCCTCCGGTGCCCTCGACGACGCCAGCTCGATGAACAGCGGTGACGACATCGCCCGGGAGCTCGAGGCGATGTCCTCCCAGTCGGAGGTCGACCGCGAGCTCGAGGCGCTGCGCAGCCAGGCCGGCCTGACCTCGGGGGCGCAGGGCCGGGGAGCGATCGAGGCTGGCGGTGCCGCCGAGCAGCCGGACGTCGTCGAGCAGGAGCAGCGCCAGGGGGAGGAAGCATGATCGTCCGGATCATGGGCGAGGGCCAGTGGGACGTGCCCGACCAGCACCTGCCGGCGCTCAACGCCCTGGACGATGCCTTGGAGCGCGCGGTGGAGTCCGGGGACGAGCGGTCCTTCCGGGTGGAGATGACCGCGCTGCTGGACGCCGTGCGCCAGCAGGGGGACCGCTGCGACGACGACTCGCTCGAGGAGTCAGACCTGATCCTGCCGCCGGAGGACGCCACCGTGGAGGAGGTGCGGGCGCTCCTGGGGGATGAGGGGCTCATCCCTGACTGATGGCAAGAACTCGATTCGTCGGTGACGCCGGGCTCACCACCCGGATGACCCTGACCATGTTCGTGCTCGGCGGACTGTTCGTCGTGGTGGTCGTCGGACTGATGGTGGCGGTGCAGAACGCCGGCCTGGCCATGATCATCGGGGTCGCCGGGCTGGGCATCGCGTGGTTCCAGTGGTACAAGTCCGACGCGCTTGCGCTCAAGGCGATGCGCGCCCGCGAGGTCGCCCCGCACGAGGCCGCGGAGCTGCACGCCCTGATCGACCGGCTCTGCGCCATGGCGGACATGCCGAAGCCGCGGGTCGCGATCGCCTACACCGACCTCCCCAACGCCTTCGCCACCGGGCGCTCGCCGAGCCACTCGGCGGTGTGCGTCACCACCGGGCTGCTCGACCGGCTCGACCGGGACGAGGTGGAGGCGGTCCTCGCCCACGAGCTCTCCCACGTCGCCCACCGCGACGTCCTGGTGATGACGATGGCCTCGTCGGCTGGGATCATCACCGGGATGGTGCTGCGGGGCGCGCAGTTCGGGGGTCTGGGCATGCTGGGGGGACGCCGAGGCGACCGCAACGCCCTCCCGGTGTGGCTTCTGATCATCCTCATCAGCGTCGTCGTCTACGCGATCAGCTTCCTGGCCATCCGACTGCTCTCGCGCTACCGCGAGCTGTCCGCCGACCGGGCCGGGGCCTACCTGACCGGCAAGCCGTCCCAGCTGGCCAGCGCCTTGACCAAGATCACCGGCGAGATCTCCGCGATCCCGCAGCGAGACCTGCGCGCCACGTCGGGCATGAACGCCTTCTTCATCGCTCCCGCGGTCGCCGGCCTCTCGTTGCGGACCCTCACCGCGACCCACCCGACGCTGGAGCAGCGGCTGGAGCAGCTGGCGAAGATCTCGGCCGACCTCGGTCGCCCGCTCGACGGCGGCTTCGGCGGGGGACCGGACCTGCCCGGGGGTCAGCTGTGAAGGCCGCCTCGGGCGGAGCCGCTGGCAGGAACACGCGGATGGGACTGGGCTGATGGGACTGCGCGAGATCTTCACCGGCCGGAGCAAGCCGGTGCCGGCGCGGCTCGAGGCGCTGTTCGCGCTGCCCAACGCGGCGCTCACGCTGGAGAGCGCCCGCGACTTCCGGCCCACCGGGCGGGGTGGCGTCTGCTTCCGGGCCTTCGAGGGCCCGGCCTTCTCCCGCACCATGACCGACCTGGTGGCGCTGCTCGACAACGACGACGACCCCGACGTCGAGCAGGCCACCGACGCCTTCGGCTACACCTGGCTGGTCGCGCAGCAGGCCGGCATCAGCGACCTCGTCACCGACCTGCACGCGGTGAACACCTCGCTGGAGGCGCAGGGGTTCGCGACGGGCCTGCTCTGCTCGATGGTCGGCTTCGCCGACGCGTCCGGACGCACCCTGGCACTGGTCTACCTCTACAAGCAGGGCACGTTCTACCCGTTCGCCCCCAGCGGCGGGCAGCAGCGGGACAACCTGCTGGAGATCGACGTCCGCGACCTGCTGAAGAGCGAGCTCCCGATGGAGCGCGACCTCAACCGCTGGATGGCGCTCTGGGACGCACCGGCCCTGTGAGGCGGGGCGCCCAGTGCCCCGAGTCGCCCTGTGCATCCAGTCGCCCATCCGAGTCGTCCAGTGCCCTCAGTCGCGCTGTGCCTTGCCGGGAAGGTCGAGCATCCGCTGCAGCGCCACCTTGGCCCAGTGCTCGGTGTCGGGGTCGACCTCGATCACGTTGACCTCCTGGCCGGCGGCGAGGCTCTCGAGCGCCCAGACCAGGTGCGGCAGGTCGATGCGGTTCATGGTCGCGCAGTAGCAGACGGTCTTGTCGAGGAAGACGACCGTCTTGTCGGGGTGGCGGTCGGCCAGCCGCTGCACCAGGTTCAGCTCGGTGCCGATCGCCCAGGCCGAGCCCGCAGGAGCGGCGTCGAGGGTCTGGATGATGAACTCCGTCGACCCGACGAGATCGGCCTTGGTCACCACCTCGTGGGTGCACTCGGGGTGCACCAGGACCTGGACCCCGGGGACCCGGGCACGGACCTCGTCCACGCCCTGCGGGCTGAAACGACCGTGGACCGAGCAGTGCCCCTTCCACAGGATGACCTTCGCCTCGGCCAGCTGGTCCGGGGTGAGGCCGCCGTGGGGCCGGAGCGGGTTCCACACCACGCAGTCGTCGAGGGAGAGCCCGAGCTGCAGCACGGCGGTGTTGCGGCCCAGGTGCTGGTCGGGCAGGAACAGCACCTTGGTGTCGGGGCCGTGCTGGTCGAAGGCCCAGGCCAACGCCACGTCGGCGTTGCTCGACGTGCACACGGCGCCGCCGTTGCGGCCGCAGAAGGCCTTGATGTCGGCGGAGGAGTTCATGTAGGTGACCGGCACGGTGACGTCGGCGACCCCCGCCTCGGACAGCGCGTCCCAGGCGTCCTCCACCTGGGGGAGGCGGGCCATGTCGGCCATCGAGCAGCCGGCGGCGAGATCGGGCAGGACGACCTTCTGGTGGTCCGCGGTGAGGATGTCGGCCGACTCGGCCATGAAGTGGACCCCGCAGAACACGATGTAGTCGGCCACCGGCCTCGCCGCGGCCTCGCGCGCGAGCTTGAAGGAGTCGCCGGTGACGTCGGCGAACTGGATGACCTCGTCGCGCTGGTAGTGGTGACCGAGAACGAACACGCGGTCGCCGAGAGCCGCCTTCGCCGCGCGGGCGCGTTCGACCAGTGCAGGGTCAGAAGGCTCCGGGAGTGAGCCGGGGCAGTCCACGCCGCGCTCGGACGAGGGGTCCTTGTCCCGTCCCAGGGTCAGCAGGGGCAGGTCCACGGATCCACCGGCGGGGCCGTTCTGCGTGGTGGTCATGGCCCCATTGTCTCCCACGCCACCCAGCCCGGCGTCTGCCCGGGGGCCACGACGCCTGGTGTCGAAGCAGATGGCATCGGCTCGCGGAGCCGGGGCGGCTAGCCTGGACGCGATGCCGGGCGACAGCCGTCCGGGGAGGCGTGGGACGAGGTGTGCCGGTGCGTGTCGTGGTCGCGCCCGACAAGTTCGCCGGCACCCTGACGGCTCCCGAGGCTGCTGACGCCATCACCGAGGGGTGGCTGCGGCACTCGCCCCACGACCAGGTCGAGCAGGTGCCGATGGCCGACGGCGGCCCAGGCTTCTTGCACGTGCTCCACCAGTCACTGCACGGCGAGCTGTGTCAGGTCACCGTGCCCGACCCCTACGGCCGCCCCGTGGAGGCCGCGTACCTGCGGCACGGTGACACCGCCTACCTCGAGGCTGCCCAGGCCTGCGGACTGCACCTGACGCCGCGAGAGCGACGCGACCCCGAACGCGCCAGCACCCACGGACTCGGCGAGCTGGTGGCGGCGGCCATCGACAGCGGCGCCGGACGCATCGTCATCGGCCTGGGGGGCGTCGCCACCAACGACGGCGGCGCCGGGCTGCTCGCCGCCCTCGGTGCGGTGTCCGACCCTCCAGACCGGCTCGAAGGTGGACCGCGTGACCTCGACGGACTGAAGCGGGTCGACCTCTCCGCGGCACGGACGCGCGTGGCTGGTGTGGAGCTGGTCGCTGCCACTGACGTCGACAACCCGTTGCTCGGACTGATCGGGGCGACCAGCACCTACGGACCCCAGAAGGGGGTCGCCGACGACCGCATCATGTGGGTGGAGGGCGTGCTGGAGCGCTATGCAGCGGCCACGCACCGTCGCACCGCGCTGGCCCAGGGGGCGGGTGCTGCCGGTGGCCTGGGCTACGCCCTGCTGCTGCTCGGAGCCTCGCGGGTCCCCGGTGTGGAGCTCGTCGCCGAGGTGGTCGGCCTGGCCGACAAGGTGGCTGCCGCGGACCTCGTGGTCACCGGGGAGGGCGCCTTCGACTTCTCCTCCCGGTCGGGCAAGGTTCCCTACGGCGTGGCGGCGGTCGCGGCGCAGAGCGCCCGCCCGTGCATCGCGCTGGCCGGTCGCGTGCTCGTCGGCTC
The DNA here is from genome assembly GCA_963801135.1 of uncultured Actinomycetota bacterium. GTDB lineage: Bacteria > Actinomycetota > Actinomycetes > Propionibacteriales > Nocardioidaceae > Marmoricola_A. The sequence goes on from CAWDDN010000017.1 coordinate 24,423, forward strand.
GCGGGAGACGCGCGCCCTGGGCGTGGAGTCGGCGTACGCCATGGTCGACCTGGTGGGCGAGGACCGTGCCTTGGCGCGAACCACGAGCCGCCCTGGCAGAGCTCGCCCAGCGCGTGGCGCGCACCTGGTCCCGTGCCTGAGCCCCTCCGGGCACGTCGCCGACCGCGGGCCTCGCGGCCTTCGGGAATACCCGGCGGTGTGCGACGATTGTGCGAGAGACGGCAGTCCGTGGCAGGCCCGCGGAGCCGCGCACGTCGACGTCGAGCCCCAGGGAGCACCAGGATGACCGACCAGGTCGAGACCCAGACCGAGATCCGCACGGACGGCATCAACCTGTCCGATGCTGCTGCCGACAAGGTCCGCAGCCTGCTGTCGCAGGAGGGTCGCGACGACCTCAAGCTGCGCATCGCGGTGCAGCCGGGCGGTTGCTCGGGCCTGCGCTACCAGCTGTTCTTCGACGAGCGCGAACTCGACGGCGACATCGTGGCCGACTTCGACGGCGTCGAGGTCGTGGTCGACCGGATGAGCGTGCCCTACCTCAACGGCGCCCTCATCGACTTCGTCGACACCATCGAGAAGCAGGGCTTCACCATCGACAACCCCAACGCCGGCGGTTCCTGCGCCTGCGGGGACTCGTTCCACTGACCCTGCCCTGTCCTGCGTCCGCCCCGTTCAGCGTCGACGGCCGGTGACCCGCAAGGGTCACCGGCCGTCGGTCTCTCCGCAGAGAGCTTTCTCCGGGGGGGCTCAGTCGAAATGAAGCTCAAGTCCGCCGGCCATTCGGGCCAGCTCCTCGGAGACCTCGACCCGTGAGTGGGGGTGCGCTGCGGGAGGTGCGGCCGCACCTCCCAGGTACTCGCCGGTGCGCACGTCGGCCTCCCGCTCGTGAAGGTGCATGTTGTGGCCGACCTGCTGGCAGTCGTCGCACATCTCGTGCGGGGTCTCGGCGTCCTCGTAGGGAGTGCGGTGGTACGTCATGTGAGCGACGCTAGGTGTTACTCGCGGGTCCACCAACGCCTACCGGTCAGTAGTCTTCGCACGTGTCCCTCATCGTCACCGGCTCCATCGCCACCGACCACCTGATGACCTTCCCGGGCAAGTTCTCCGACTCCCTCGTCGCCGACAAGCTCGACCGGGTGGCACTGTCCTTCCTCGTCACCGACCTCGAGGTACGCCGGGGCGGCTGTGCGGCCAACATCGCCTTCGGTCTCGGCAGCCTCGGGCTCAAGCCCGTTCTCGTGGGGGCCGTGGGCCACGACTTCGTGGACTACCGCTCCTGGTTGGAGCGTCACGACGTCGACTGCGAGTCGGTGCTGGTCTCGGCGGACAAGCACACCGCCCGCTTCGTGTGCACCACGGATGCGGCGATGGCCCAGATCGCCTCGTTCTACGCCGGCGCGATGTCACAGGCCCGCGACATCGAGCTGCAACCGGTGATGGCGCGGGTGGGGCCGGCCGACTACGTGCTCATCGGACCCAACGACCCCGAGGCGATGCGACGCCACACCCAGGAGTGCCGCGACCGGGGCCACCGTTTCGTGGCCGACCCCTCGCAGCAGCTCGCGTTCGGTGACGGCGAGATGATCCGGGACCTGGTCGACGGGGCCCACATCCTGGTCACCAACGAGTACGAGGCCGAGCTCCTGATGCAGAAGACCGGCTGGGACGCCGCGGAGGTGCATCGCCGGGTCGGCATGTGGGTGGTCACGCTCGGCGCCGAGGGGGCGCGCGTCGACCACCGGTCCGAGGGATCGTGGCACGTCGCGGCCGTCCCCGGCGTGCGTGCGGTGGAGCCCACCGGTGTCGGCGACGCCTTCCGCGCCGGGCTGTTGGCCGGCCTCACCTGGGAGGTGGGGCTCGAGCGGGCGATCCAGCTCGGCTGCGTGTTGGCGGCGTACGTGGTGGAGCGCGTGGGCACGCAGGAGTACACCCTGCACCGCAGCGGGTTCCTGGAGCGCATGGCCACCGCCTACGGCTCCGACGCCGCCGACGAGGTCGCGCCGTACCTGCACACGGCACGCCCGTGAGGCCGGCTCGGGCAGGTCAGACCACGCGACGCACCAGGTAGACCGGCACCTCGTCGGGCGCGGTTGCCTGGCCGACGTACTCCTGGCCGCGCATGCGGCACCACGCCGCGATGTCGGTCGCGGCCGCCACGTCGTCGGCGGCGACGGCGATGAGGTCGCCGACGTCGACCTGCGCGGCAGCCCGGGCGAGCCGGATCACCGGGGCGGGGCAGGGGAGCCCTCGACAGTCGAGCTCCAGGGCAGAGCCCCCCTCGCTGGGCCCTGCGTCGTCGGGCCTTGGGTCGTCGGGCTCTGGGTCATGCGGTTCTGCGTCGTCGGGCTCTGCGTCGGGGCGGGTCACGTCAGCTCCCTGCGCAGCCGCGGCACGATCTCGTGCAGGGCGGCGGCGAGCGCGTCCACGTCGTCCTCGGTGGTGTCCGGGCCGAAGGAGACCCGGATGTTGCCGTGCGTCAGCGCACCCATGGCGGCCAGCACGTGCGAGGGCTCGAGCGCGCTGGCCGTGCACGCGGAACCGCTGGCCACCCGCAGGCCGCGCCGGTCGAGCTCGTGCACCAGCGTCTCCCCGTCGACGTAGAGGAAGGAGCAGGAGAGCACCTGCGGGGCCCGGTCAGGGGAGCCGACCGGCGGTCCGTGCACGTCGACGTCCTCGATCGTCCCCAGCGCGGCGACGAGTCGCCGACCCAGCGAGACGTACCGCTGGAGCAGGGGTGTCCGCTGCGCGACACGCGCCTGCAGGGCCGCAGCGGCCGCCAGGGTCGCGGGCACGTTCTCGAATCCGCTGACCCGGTGATCGGGTCGCTCGTCTCCGGGGAAGGGCAGCCGCCAGCGGCTCCCTTTGCGCACCACGAGCACCCCGGCCCCGGCGGGTCCTCCCCACTTGTGGGCGGAGTACGCGGCGGCGTCCCAGCCCGGCGGCATCGGCAGCAGTCCCGCGGACGCGCAGGCGTCGACGAAGAGCGGTACGCCGTATCGGTCGGCCAGGTCGGCGACCTGAGCCAGTGGCTGGAGCGTGGCCACCTCCGGGTTCGTCTGCTGCACCGCAAGCACCCCGCACGGAGTCCCCAGGGCCGACTCGAGCCGGTCGAGCCGCACCGCACCCGTCGGACCCACGTCCACGGTGGTGACGGCCCCGTCGGGGGCCTCCCGCTCCTCCCACCACCGGCCGGCGGAGAAGACCGCCGAGTGCTCGACCGCGGTTGCCAGCAGCCGTCGTGAGGTGCGGCGCCGCGCCATCAGGAGCCCGACCAGCCCGAGGTGCACCGCCTGGGTCCCCGAGGAGGTGAAGGAGACCTCGTCGGGTCGTACCTCCAGCGCCTCGGCGACGGCGGCTCGCGCGTTGTCCAGCAGCAGCCGTGCCTGACGGGCGGGGGAGTGGAGCCGGTCGGGGTCGGCCCACCCGGTGTCCAGGGCCGCGAGCAGCACCTCGCGCGCCTCCGGTGCCAGTGGCTCGGAGGAGGCGTGGTCGAGGTAGCCGGGCACCGGTCCAGTCTGCCTGCCCCGCTCGGCGGGCAAAAACCTGTCAGTCCCGACCCGCGTGGGTGTGACCTGTGGGACCGAGGAGCCTGCGTCAGTAGTAGGGTGCCGTCTGTCCGTCGTTGGTGAAGAGAGAGAGCTGTCCGTGGGTCTGCAACTCCCTCCCCGAGCACGCCGAGCCGGTGCTCTGATCACGGCACTGTCCGCTGTCCTCCTGTTGGCCTCGTGCTCGGAGCAGGACCAAGGGGCGTGGAAGCGCGGGGCGATGCCCGAGGGCGCGTCCGACCGCTCCGACGCCATGATCACGATGTGGCAGTGGACCTGGGTGGCGGCGCTGACCGTCGGCGTCATGGTCTGGGGCCTGATCATCTACGCGATCATCCGGTTCCGGCGTCGCAGCGACGACGAGGTGCCGCTGCAGGCCCGGTACAACCTGCCGATCGAGATCCTCTACACCGTCGCGCCCATCATCGTGGTGCTGGTGTTCTTCAAGTTCGTCGTCGACGTCCAGACCGACGTCGGCGAGGAACCGGAGGCCGACCACACCATCAAGGTGGTGGGTCAGAAGTGGTCGTGGAGCTTCAACCACGTCGAGGAGACCGCGATCGGCGGGCAGACCGTTCACGTGATCGGGACCCCGGCGGCACCGCCGACCCTGGTCCTCCCCGAGGGCGAGACGGTGCGCTTCGACCTGTGGTCGCCCGACGTCATCCACTCCTTCTGGGTGCCTGCGTTCATCTACAAGATGGACGTCCTTCCGGGCAAGCAGGACCAAGGCTTCACCCTGACTCCTGATCGGGAGGGGACCTACGCCGGCAAGTGCGCCGAGCTGTGCGGCGTCTACCACTCGAGGATGCTCTTCAACGTCGAGATCGTCAGCCCCGAGGAGTACGAGGACCACCTCCGCGAGCTGGCCCAGGATCCTGACAACGTCGGGCTCTACCAGGGCAACTCCTACGTCGATACCCAGGCCGGCAACGAGAGCTACGAGGAGCCCGAGTGACCGCCACCACGACCCCGCCGACCGCAGCCACCGGCGGAGCGGCGCCGCAGCCGCCTCGCCCCGGCGTAGGCACCCAGATCGTCCGCGTGCTCACCAGCACCGACCACAAGGTCATCGGCAAGCTCTACTTCGGCACCGCCTTCGCGTGGTTCATCCTCGGCGGGCTGATGGCGCTGGTGATCCGCTCCGAGCTGGCCTTCCCGGGCCAGCAGATCGTGAGCGACCAGAAGTACAACGAGATGTTCACGATGCACGGCACCATCATGCTGCTGCTGTTCGCGACGCCGCTGTTCTTCGCCTTCGGCAACGCGGTGATGCCGTTGCAGATCGGCGCGCCCGACGTCGCCTTCCCACGCCTCAACATGTTCAGCTACTGGCTGTACCTGTTCGGTGGGCTGATCGCGGCAGCCGGGTTCCTGACCCCTGGCGGCGCGGCGGCGTTCGGGTGGTTCGCCTACACCCCGCTCTCCGATGCGGTGAACAGTCCCGGTGCCGGCGGGGACCTGTGGATCCTCGGGCTGTGGATGGCCGGTCTGGGCACCATCCTCGGTGCCGTCAACTTCATCACCACGATCATCTGCATGCGCGCACCCGGGATGACGATGTTCCGGATGCCGATCTTCACCTGGAACACCCTGGTGACCAGTCTGCTGGTGCTCATGGTGTTCCCGATCCTGGCGGCTGCGCTGCTGGCCCTCGCCGCGGACCGGATCTTCGGGGCCCATGTGTTCGATGCCGCCCACGGCGGACCGATCCTGTGGCAGCACCTCTTCTGGTTCTTCGGCCACCCCGAGGTCTACATCATCGCGCTGCCGTTCTTCGGCATCATCACCGAGATCCTGCCGGTCTTCAGCCGCAAGCCGGTCTTCGGCTACGTCGGCCTGGTCGGCGCCACGCTGGCGATCGCGGTGCTGTCGATGGCGGTGTGGGCCCACCACATGTTCGTCACCGGGTCGGTGGACCTCGCCTTCTTCTCGGGCATGACGTTGCTCATCGCGGTGCCGACCGGTGTGAAGTTCTTCAACTGGATCGGCACGATGTGGAACGGCTCGTTGACCTTCGAGACCCCGATGCTGTGGTCGCTGGGCTTCCTCACGACGTTCCTGTTCGGTGGCCTCACCGGCGTGATCCTGGCGGCTCCTCCGCTGGACTTCCACGTCTCCGACAGCTACTTCGTGGTGGCGCACTTCCACTACGTGGTGTTCGGCACCGTGGTGTTCGCGATGTTCGCGGGCTTCTTCTTCTGGTGGCCCAAGATGTTCGGCAAGAAGCTCGACGAGCGCCTGGGCAAGCTGCAGTTCTGGATGTTGTTCATCGGCTTCCACACCACCTTCCTGGTCCAGCACTGGCTGGGCGTGGAAGGGATGCCGCGCCGCTACGCCGACTACCTGCCGGGCGAGGGCTTCACCGTGCTCAACCAGGTCTCGACGGTCGGCTCCTTCGTGCTGGCGGCCTCGATGCTGCCCTTCATGTACAACGTGTACAAGACCAGCAAGAGCCCCGACGTGGTCGTCGACGACCCGTGGGGCTGGGGCCGTTCGCTGGAGTGGGCGACCAGCTGTCCACCGCCTCGACACAACTTCGAGTCGCTGCCGCGGATCCGCTCGGAGTCCCCGGCCTTCGACCTCCACCACCCTGAGGTCGCCGCCATGGAGTCCCTGGAGAACGACACTGGAGAGCCGGTGGCCACCGCCGACGGCCGTGGAAGGGGATCTGTCTGATGAAGGTCGAGACCTGGATCTTCGGTGGCTGCACAGGGTTCTTCGTCGTCGTCGCGCCGCTCTACTGGCTCATCACCGGAGAACCGACCGGCACCACGGCCCTCACGATGACGATGCTGCTGACGCTGCTCATCACGGTGTACCTGGGCGTCCACGCGCGTGCCATGGAGCCGCGACCCGAGGATCGCAAGGACGCCGAGATCTCCGACGGAGCCGGTGAGCTCGGCTTCTTCCCGCCGTACTCCTGGTGGCCGCTGTGGTGCGCGATGACATTGGCCGCCGTGGTGCTCGGGATGGCCCTCCAGCTGTTCTGGCTGGCCATCATCGGAGGCGTCTTCGGGGTCGCCGCGCTCAGCGGATGGATCTTCGAGTACTACGTGGGTGACCACGCGCACTGATCCGGATCTGCGCCCGCAACGCCCGACTGTCCCGAGGGACGGCCGGGCGTTCGGCTTCCCGGAGAGGGTGCGTTCCGGGCGGGCAAACCGCGTGACGAGTCCCACCGTTCGGCAGGACGGAATCGCGGGTACACGTTGTTACAGTTGAACATTCATTGTCTCGGCCACTGGAGGGAACGACCTGTGCCCGCACCCACACTGCAGCGTGCCGCCTTGGCGGCAAGCATCAGCCTGCTGTCTGCCGCCTCGTTGGCCGGCTGCAGCCAGGCCCTGGGCGACGGTGACGGCACCGCGGACCAGACCACCGAGGAGAACGCCGCGCCGGTGAAGTTCAACGCGAACGTCGGCGCGCGCACGGAGGTGCCCGTCGACCGAGTGGTGAAGCTGAAGGCTCGCAACGGACGTCTCACCGAGGCTCGTCTCACCGTCGCCGACGGCAAGGGCAAGGTGTCGGGGACGATCGTCCGCGACGGCGCCGCCTGGCGCGCGCAGGACCTGCTCGAGCCCGGGACGACGTACCGCCTGACCGCCTCGGCCGAGGACGAAGCGGGCGAGAGCACCAGCTTCGCTCGCACCTTCACCACCGATGCGCTCACCCTCGACGAGCAGACCTACCCCACCTTCCTCCCGTCCGGGGGAGAGACCGTCGGCATCGGCATGCCGGTCGTCTTGAAGTTCGACCTCCCCGTGCAGGACAAGGCCGCCTTCGAGAAGCACCTCTCGGTCAAGACCTCACCGGCGCAGAAGGGTGCCTGGCACTGGTTGTCCGACAACGAGGTCCACTGGCGGCCCAAGGACTACTGGAAGCCCGGCACCAAGGTGACGGCGCGAGCCGACATCAACAGCGTGCCCGCCGGCAGCGGCATCTACGGCCAGGAGGACCGTGTTACCCGCTTCACGGTGGGTGACGCGGTGATCCTGCGAGCCGACATCCCGTCCCACCAGATGAAGGTCTTCCGCAACGGCAAGCTGCTGCGCACGATCCCGATCAGCGCCGGCAAGGACGGGTTCACCACTCGTTCCGGGGTCAAGGTGATCGTGGAGAAGCACCGCTACAAGGACATGTCCAGCGCCTCCATCGGGATTGCCGACGAGGACAACTCGGACTTCTACGACCTGGAGAACGTCGAGTACGCCCAGCGCGTCACCTACTCCGGTGAGTTCCTCCACGCCGCGCCGTGGTCGGTCGGAGCCCAGGGCAACTCCAACGTCTCCCACGGCTGCGTCGGCATGAGCACCTCGAACGCCGGGTGGCTGTTCGGCATCACCTCGGTGGGCGACGTGGTGGAGACGACCGGCACCGGGCGCCCCACCGAGGTGGGGAACGGGTTCGGGGACTGGAACATGCCCTTCCGCGACTACAAGCAGGGCAGCGCCCTCAGCTGACCTCCCGTCACGGCGAGTGCCCGTGCTGCACGGGACGGCCGGGTCTGGGTGGGTCGGCCGGGCCTGGGTGGGTCGGGCCTGGGTGGGTCGGCCGGGCCGACGGTGCTCCGCGCCCCGCCGTGTCGTCCGGGGCTCTCGCTGTGGCGCCGGTTCGGCGACGAGACGCCACGCCTCCTGAGCGCGCGGAGCACCGCCGACCCGGCCGCTCCTCCTGCCGGGACGCGGAGCAATGCTGACCGGCCGCCTCCTGCCGAGCGGGTCGACGCGCCACCTCGCGACGCCCGTGAGACCACGAGGCCGACCGCTCAGGGAGCGGTCGGCCTCGTCGGGTATACAGCGGGGGGCTCAGTGCCCCTTGCGGAGCTCGTCGCCGTGGATGTCGTGACGGCCGTCGTACTGGTGCCCATCGGCAGCCACCAGCTCGCCCGCCCCGCCCTGGTCCTCGACCTCGTGGGTGAGGTGCTGCTGGGCTTCGGTGTACTCGGCCTTCGTCGGCGTGGGGATGTTGTCGCCGAACCAGTAGCGGGACAGCTTCGCTCGTACCTTGTCCGAGCGTGTCGCCACTGCGGACCGCTTGGCCGGCACCCCGTTGCCGTCGGTGAGCGCGGCACCCTCGTAGACCTCGTTCTCGCTGCGGGCGGTCAGGGTGTAGGCCTCGTCGACGGGGATCGCGGCGTGCCGCTCGGAGTAGCCGCCTTCAGGGGAGCGCATGATGACGCCGGTCTCCATGCCGTGCAGCAGACGAGCCTCGTCGGCGCGCTGCAGCGAGAGACACCAGCGGCGAGCGAGGATGAAGGCCAGCACCGGGCCCACGAACACAGCCACTCGCATGAAGTAGGTGATGTAGTTCAGGTTGAGGCTGAACTGCGTAGCGATGATGTCGTTGCCGCCGGCGGCCCACAGCAGGCCGTAGAGCGTCATCATCGCAGCCAGGAACGCGGTTCGGTTGGGTGCGTTGCGCGGACGCTCCAGCAGGTGGTGCTCCCGCTTGTCGCCGGTGATCCACGCCTCCAGGAAGGGATAGGTCAGCGCCAGGACGAACAGCACCAGGGCGAGGATCTGGGCGGGGATCATCACGTTCCAGGAGAACGTCACGCCGAAGATGCTGGTCTCCCAGCCGGGGAAGATCCGCATCAGCCCCTCGGCCATCCCCATGTACCAGTCGGGCTGGGAGCCGGCGGTGACCTCGGCTGGGTTGTAGGGCCCGTAGCGCCAGACCGGGTTGATCGCCAGGAGCCCGCCCATCAGCGCGACGACGCCGAACACGACGAAGAAGAAGCCGCCGGCCTTGGCCATGTAGATCGGCATCAGCGGGAACCCGACGACGTTCTTCTCGGTCCGGCCAGGGCCGGCCCACTGGGTGTGCTTGTGGTAGACGAGCAGCATCATGTGGGCTCCGATGAGCCCCAGGATCAGCCCCGGCAAGAGCAGGATGTGCACCGCGTAGAGCCGGGGGATGATCAGGTCGCCGGGGAACTCCCCGCCGAAGAGGAAGAACGACATGTACGTCCCCAGCACGGGAGTGGCCTTCACGATGCCGTCAGCGATCCGCAGGCCGGTGCCGGAGAGCAGGTCGTCGGGCAGCGAGTATCCGGAGAAGCCCTCGAGGATGCCGAGGAGCAGCAGCAGGCTGCCGATCACCCAGTTCAGCTCGCGCGGCTTGCGGAAGGCGCCGGTGACGAAGACCCGGATCAGGTGGACGAACATCGCCGCGATGAAGAGGTTGGCCGCCCAGTGGTGCATCTGCCGCATCAGGAGGCCACCGCGCACGTCGAAGGAGATGTTCAGTGTCGAGGCGTAGGCCTCGGACATCTCCAGGCCGCGGTACTGCTCGTAGGAGCCGTTGTAGACGATCTCGCCCATGCTCGGCTTGAACCAGAACGTGAGGAAGACCCCGGTGAGCAGCAGGATGACGAAGCTCCACAGCGCGATCTCGCCCAGCATGAACGACCAGTGGTCGGGGAAGACCTTGCGGATCTGCTTCTTGGCGAGCCCGCCCAGGCCCAAGCGTTCGTCAGCCCAGGTGGCGGCTCCAGCGGCCTTGGAGGGCGTGGTGGGCTTCGCGGCCTGCTTGGTCGTGCTCATGATCCGTCACGCTCCCAGAAGCTCGGGCCGACAGGTTCGTTGAAGTCACTGGTGGCGACGAGGTAACCCTCGTCATCCACCGCCAGTGGCAACTGCGGTAGGGCCCGGGCCGCGGGGCCAAAGATGACCTTACCGTTGTCCGCCAAGTCGAACGTGGACTGATGGCAGGGACAGAGCAGGTGATGGGACTGCTGCTCCCACAACGAGATGGGGCAACCCACGTGCGTGCAGATCTTGGAGTAGCAGAGGATGCCCGCCACACCCCAGTCCTCGCGACCGCTCGCGGGAGTGATGTCGTCGGGCTCCATGCGGACGACGATGACGGCCGCCTTGCCCTTCTCGATCAGCTGGTCGTGGCCCTCGATGGTCTCCTCGCCGTAGGGCTCGCCGTTGTAGAAGATCTCGGGCTCGGCGTTGATCAGCTGGCCGATCTCGACCGACTCCGGCTTGATCGGGGTTCCGGCGACGTCGTTGACGACGCGCATCCCCTCACGCCAGACGGTCTTGTACCAGCCGTCGGGGGGCAGCGGCCCGAGGTCGCGCAGGACCACCACCGCCGGCAGGGCCAGGGCGCCCATGGCACCGAGCAGCGAGTTGCGGATCAGGGGGCGACGGCCGATGCCGGAGTCGTCGATCCCGGCGTTGAGGCCGGCCACGGCGGCCTCGCGGTCCTCCTCGGAGGAGGCTGCGGGATGGCGCATCTCGACGATCTCGGTGTCGTTCATCAGCTTGCGGGACCACTGGATGGCTCCGAGGCCGATGAAGAGCAGCGCCAGGCCCAAGCTGAGGCCGAGGAACAGGTTGGAGGCGCCGAGGCCACCGAGGACCGTGTCGGGGTCGCCACCGATGTCGAAGGTGAAGTACGCCACCACGAAGAGGATCGCCATGACGCTGGAGAGGCCGAAGAACGTCGCGACCTGTCGCTCGGCGCGCTTCTCGGCAGCCGGGTCGACGTCGGTGGGGCGCGGCTGGTGGGCGGGCAGACCGGGGTCGGCGACGGGGCCGGTGTGAGCCTCGACCGCACTGCCGGTCGCGCCCTCGTCCTGGCCTGGTCCCTGTCCGCGGACGGCGACAGCCTCCTCGTTGCCAGGGACGCCCCGTGACTGGTTGTCGCTCACTGCTGAGCTCCCTTCCGGCTGCTGCGGGCGGTGTGAGAGGCGATCCAGATCGCGAACCCGACCAGGCCCCCGATGCCCACGATCCAGGCGAACATGCCCTCGCTGACCGGGCCCAGCGAGCCCATCTGGAAGCCGCCGTACTTGGGCGCCTCGTCGATGCTCTGGATGTAGGCGATGATGTCGCGCTTCTCCTCAGGGGTGAGCACCTCGTCGGAGAACAGCGGCATCTGCTGCGGGCCGGTGATCAGGGCCTCGTAGACGTAGCGCGGCTCCACGCCGAGCAGCGAGGGGGCGTACTTGCCGCCTGGGAGCGCACCGCCAGAGGCCGCGAAGTTGTGGCAGGCCGTGCAGTTGGTGCGGAAGAACTCGCCGCCCCGGACCACGGCCTCCTCACGCTCGTCCTCGGGGATGGTCTCGGGGTCGTACATCTCCGAGGTGGGGATGGCCGGACCCGGGCCCAGGGAAGCGACGTACGCCGCGAGCTGGGAGATCTCCTCCTCGGTGTAGACCGCCTCCTTGGCAGGGGCCTGGGCTCCGGGCATGGCCATGGGCATGCGGCCGGTGCCGACCTGGAAGTCGACGGCTGCGGCACCGACACCGACCAGGGGCGGGCCGTACTGACCGTTGTTCTTGGTGGTGATGCCCTCGCCGTTGAGGCCGTGGCAGCTGGAGCACCCCACCAGGAACAGCTCGCGGCCGGCGGCCACCGTCTCCTCGTCGAGACCGAGAGGGTCGTCCTGCGCCTGGGCGGGAGCGAGGACGGCGTAGATGCCGCCCATGGTCAGGAGGGCCAGCAGCAGCACGACAGGGCCGGCGTACCGGCTGCGCCGTGTGGCGGAAAGTCGGGCGGAGAGTCGCACTGGAGGGTCCTTCTGCCGTCTACGGGAGGTTCGGTCGGGAGTCAGGCGCGGATGGGCCGGTCAGCGCAGGATGTACACGGTCGCGAACAGCGCGATCCACACTACGTCGACGAAGTGCCAGTAGTAGGAGACGACGATCGCGGTGACCGCCTGTTCGTGGGTGAACTTGCGGGCCAGGTAGGTGCGGCCCAGCACGTAGAGGAAGGCGATGAGGCCGCCGGTGACGTGGAGGCCGTGGAACCCGGTGGCCAGGTAGAAGACCGAACCGTAGGCCGAGGAGGACAGCGTCACGTCCTGGTGCACGAGCTCGACGTACTCCAGCGCCTGGCCGCCGATGAAGATCGCGCCCATGATGTAGGTGAGGATGAACCACTCCCGCAGTCCCCACTTGCCCACGTTGAGGACGCCGCCGGTGCGTCCGGCCTGGCCGCGCTCGGCGGCGAAGACGCCGAGCTGGCAGGTCAAGGAGGACAGGACCAGGATCGTGGTGTTGACCGACGCGAACGGGATGTTGAGCTTCTCGGTCTCCTGCGCCCACAGCTCCGGCGACACCGACCGGATGGTGAAGTAGGCGGCGAAGAGGGCCGCGAAGAACATCAGCTCGGAGGCCAACCACACGATGGTTCCGACGCTGACCATGCTCGGTCGGTCGTGGTGCCCGTGCAGTCGGGACGCGGGAATCACAGCACTCGTTGTCGCCACGCGGGCCATTATGTCGATAACCGGCTCCGGTGGCACCACGACCCCCGCAACGGGTGCGTCAACTTCTTCACATCGGGGGCGCTTGGTCCCGATTCGGGTCCGTGTGTGGCCGCGCCTATCGTGGTCGGGTGCATGTCGTGTGGTCCGGTGAGGCGGCGCTGCCCCCCTTCGACCTGAGCCGGGTGGTGACCGAGTGGGGAGTGGACCCCTGGCTCACGGTGCTCTCGGTCTGGGTGGCCGGCCTGTACCTCGTCGGCGTCCGGCAGCTGCGCGCCCGCGGCGACCACTGGTCGTGGGGACGCACCGCCGCCTTCGTGGGCGGCGGCATGGGCAGCTTCTACTTCGCGACGTCGTCAGGCCTCGCGGCCTACGACACCACGCTGCTCAGCGTGCACATGGTGCAGCACATGATCCTCTCGATGCTGACGCCGCTGATGTTGGCGCTGGGCGCCCCGGTGACCCTGGCGCTGCGCGTGCTGCCCCGGCGACCACGGGGGTGGCTGCTGGTGGTGCTCCACTCGCGGGTGGTCCGGGTGCTGTCCTTCCCGCCGTTGGCCTTCACGCTGTTCGTGGTCAGTCCGTGGGCGCTGTACTTCACCGGGTGGTACGAGGCGTCGGTGCGCTCGACGTACGTGCACGAGATGATGCACATCCACCTGGTGCTGGTGGGGGCGCTGTTCCTGTGGCCGCTGGTGGGGATCGACCCGGTGCCGGGCAAGGTCGCCTACCCGTTCCGGGTGCTGCTGATGGCGATGACCCTGCCGTTCCACGCCTTCCTCGGCATCACGATCATGAACCAGTCCACGCTCATCGCCGGGGAGTGGTACCGCTCCCTGGACCTGGCGTGGCTTCCCCCGCCTCAGGACGACCAGCACCTCGCCGGGGGGATCCTGTGGGGGAGCGGCGACCTGATCGGGTTGGCCTTCTTCGCGACGTTGTTCGTCCAGTGGGTGCGCTCCTCGATGAAGGAGGCCGAGCGCGAGGACCGGCGCCTGGACCGCTTGGAGGCCGCTCAGGCGAGGGCTCAGCAGCAGGCGCGGGAGCCGACCCCGGAGGGGCTGGAGGAGCCGACAGGGTCCACTGTCGGCACGCGGGGTGAGTCGACCGAGTAGCATCCCGAGGGTGACGCAGAGCGCAGCCACCGGCCCGTTCAGGGTGCTCGTCTACAGCGACGACGCCAACACCCGCAACCAGGTCATGCTCTCTCTGGGCAGGCGCCCCCACCCCGACCTCCCGTCGGTGGAGTACGTGGAGGTCGCCACCGAGCCGATGGTCATGGAGCACCTCGACGCCGGCGGCTTCGACCTGGCGATCCTCGACGGCGAGGCGGTGCCGGCCGGGGGCATGGGCATCGCGCGCCAGATCAAGGACGAGGTGTTCGAGTCGCCCCCGGTCCTGGTGCTGACCGGCCGCCCGGACGACGCCTGGCTGGCCACCTGGTCACGTGCCGACGCCGCGGTACCGCACCCGCTCGACCCGATGCAGCTCGCCTCCGTCGTCGTTCGGCTGCTCCGCGGCCGCCTGGCCACCGCCGGCTGATCCGACCGAGTGGCTGCTGCGGGGCTGAGCTGGCCCGACCTCATCACGACGCTGGTCGGTCGTGCCGACCTGTCCGCCGAGCAGACCGGCTGGGCGATGGACGAGATCCTCGCCGGCGAGGCGTCGCCGGTGCAGGTCGCCGGGTTCGTGGTCGCGCTGCGCGCCAAGGGCGAGACCGTCGAGGAGATCGGCGGCCTGGTCCAGGCGATGTACCGTCACGCGGTCCGGCTCGACCTCCCGGGCCGCTGGCTCGACGTCGTCGGAACCGGAGGCGACCGGTCGATGTCGGTCAACATCTCGACGATGGCGGCGATCGTTGCCGCCGGGGCCGGCGTCCCGGTGCTCAAGCACGGGAACCGTTCGGCGTCCTCGAAGGCGGGCACCGCGGACGTCCTCGAGAGGCTGGGGGTCCGCCTCGACCTGACGCCCGAGCAGGTCGAGGCGGTGGGCCACGAGGCCGGCATCTCCTTCTGCTTCGCTCCCGCCTTCCACCCGGCACTGCGTCACGCCGCGGTGGCGCGCAAGGAGCTGGGGGTCGCCACGGTCTTCAACTTCCTCGGGCCCTTGGCCAACCCCGGGTCCCCGGCTGCGCAGGCGATCGGCTGCGCTGACGCGAGGATGGCGCCGATCATGGCGGGCGTCTTCGCACGGCGAGGTGTCGACGCGTGGGTGTTCCGTGGCGACGACGGGCTCGACGAGCTCACCACCACGACGACGTCCCACCTCTGGCAGGTGACCGGCGGAGAGGTCACCGAGTCCCTGCTCGACCCGACCGACCTGGGGTTGGCGTTGAGCCAGCCCGACGACCTCCGCGGTGGCGATGCCGAGCACAACGCCGCGGTGGTGCGCCGGGTGCTGGCCGGTGAGGGAGGACCGGTGCGTGACGCGGTGCTGCTCAACGCGGGGGCGGCGCTGGCCGTCCATGCCGGCGCGGCGGGTTCGGTCCACGATCGGCTGGCCGACGGGATCACCCGAGCCGGCTCGGCGATCGACTCGGGAGCCGCCGAGCAGGCGCTCGGGCGGTGGGTGGAGGCGGCGGCTCGCCAGGTCTGAGACCCCGGTCGGTGGGATCAGTCCAGACCGATCGAGAACGCGGCGTCCAGATCGTGGGTGGAGTAGGTCCGGAAGGCGATGTGGGTCTCGGTGGTGGTCACGCCGGCGACCTTGTTGATCTGGTCGGCCACCACGGCGGCGACGTCTTCGTGGTTGCGCACCCGCACCATGGCGATGAGGTCGATCTGGCCGGTCACCGAGTAGACCTCGCTGACGCCGTCGAGGCCGGCGACGACCTCTGCCACCTCGGGGATCTGCGAGACCTGGGCGTTGATGAAGACGATCGCGGTGATCACGAGAGGCAGGCTACGCGAGAGCAGCTGCCGCGGCGACGTCTGGCTGCGCTCAGGCGCCGGGATCGACGAACGCGGTCTCGGGCCGGTAGTCGTCGGCGTGGCGGGCTGCACCCGACACAGGGCAGGACCACGAGCCGTGGATGTCGACGAGGCGCACGCCGGGGGACTCGAGCCAGCGGAGGAGGATCTCGGCCTCGTCGATCGACGACGCGGGAAGGGGGCCGTGACCGGGCAGCACCTGCTCGGCCCCCGCGACCAGATCGCCGATCCACAGCGAGGCGTCGGCCCCCGGCGGAACGACGCCGGCCGAGGCCAGCCGGCCGTGACGGATCACGTGGACCTGCCACCGGCCCTCGTCCTTCCGGGCGGCCACGATCTCGGGGCAGCGGGTCAGGGCGCTGATGCGTTGGCTCCGGGCCGCACCCCGGAGAAAGGCGGCGAGCCGGTCGCGGAAGCGGCCCGCCTCCTCGAACCGCTCCTGCTCCGAGAGCAGTCGCATCCGCTCGTCGTGGGCCCCGACGACGTCCTCGGGGCTGGCGCGTAGCGACTCACGCAGCGACTCGACCGTGGCGGCGTAGACCGGGGCGTCCACGCGACCGTCGCAGGGAGCCAGGCACCGTCCCATGTCGGCGAGCGCGCACGGGCTCAGCGCGGGCCGCAGCGGCATCCGAGCCGTGCACTGCCGGACCGGGTAGGTCTCGTGCAGCGCATCCACCGCCTGCTGGGCGCCGGCACGGGTGCGGAACGGGCCGATGTAGTCGGCGTCGTCCTCGAGCACCCGGCGCACGATGGTCAGCCGGGGCCAGGCTTCGGAGGTGAGCTTGACCCAGTGCACCTTGTCGGGGTGTCGGGAGCGACGGTTGAAACCGGGACGATGGGCCGCGATCAGTCTGACCTCGCGCACGTTGGCCTCGAGCGGGGTGGCGCACTCGATGCCCTCGACCTTGGCTGCGAGCCCGACCATCCGTCCCATGCGCGACCGGGTCTCAGAAGCGGTGAAGTAGCCACGCACGCGGCGGCGCAGGTCCTTGGAGGTGCCCACGTAGAGCACCCGGTCGTCGGCGTCGCGGAAGAGGTAGACCCCGGGGGAGTGCGGCAGGTGCTCGGCGAGGTGGCGCTTGCGGCGCTGGGCGGTGGTGACACGGGAGGTGTAGGTCGCCAGCTCCTCGAAGGTGTGAACACCGAGGTTGCCGAGGCGCCCCACGAGACCGTGGAGGACGTCGACGGTGGCGCGGGCGTCGTGGAGGGCTCGGTGGTCGGGGGCGGTGGTCGCCTTGAACAGCCGGGCCAGGGACGCGAGCTTGCAGTTGGGCGTCTCGTCGCGATGGACGACGCGGCGAGCGATGACCGCGGTGTCCACGACGTCGAAACCTGGCCACGGCCGCTGCTGCTCGACGCACATCGCCTTCAGGAACCCGATGTCGAACGGTGCGTTGTGGGCCACCAGGACGCACCCGGCGGCGAACTCGAGGAACTGCGGCAGCACGGTCTCGATGCTCGGGGCGCCGGCGACCATGGAGTCGGTGATGCCGGTCAGGACCGAGATGAACGCCGGGATGGCCCCGCCCGGGTCGACCAGCGTCTGGAACTCGCCGGTCACCTCGCCACCACGGACCCTCACCGCGCCGATCTCAGTGATGCGGGCACCCGCACGGTGCGAGGCGCCGGTGGTCTCCAGGTCGACCACGCAGAAGGTGACCTCGCGAAGCGGACGGCCGAGCTCGTCGAACGACTGCTGCTCGGCCCAGCGCGACCCTGGCAGCGGCGCACCTCGCGCCGCGAGAGCCGGCGAAGGCTCGGTCGTGGTCATGCTGGGGAGGCTAGGAACCGGAACCGACAGAATGGCGCAGGCGCGCGGCAACTACCCTCGAGCCTGCCGAGACCCCACCCTGAGAGCGAGTGACGATGCCGGTTCCCCTGCCCGACTCGACCACGCGATGGCGCTGCGCCGGTTGCGGCAACCTCACCCGGTTCGACGTCGCGCGGACCCGACGGACCACGGAGTTCTGGCACTTCGACCTCGGTGGTCAGCACGACGTCGAGGCGACCGAGGTGCAGAACGAGGTGGTGGAGTCGGTGACCTGCCGCTGGTGCGGGCGCTCCGACGCCATCGAGCTGGTCTCGCGTGCCGAGTCCGGGTTGATCGCGAATTCCCAGGACACCACGAGGGTTCTGCGGGCACAATCAGAACTTCCAATAGATCCAGGTTTGACCATTCTCGACGTGGAGATCTGATGCTGACGCTGCACTACATCGACCCGGGCTCAGGGAGCATCATCTTCCAAGCCGTGCTGGGGGGAGTCATGGCTGCGGGGCTCGCGTTCCGCACCTACGGCCGTCGGCTCCGACGGATCTTCAGCCGCCGTAGCGAGTGAACGGTCGAGACCCGGCCTCGTTCCGTGACCCGGCCGGGTTCGTGTTCAGGCGTGATCGGACGCTTTTCCGCCAGGTCAACCAGTCGTACGGGTCGACGTACGAGGCCTTGAGGTCCTCAGGACTGCTCGGGGAGCTGACCGACCGCGGTCTCCTCGTCGCGCACGACGAGGTGGACGTCGAGCCCTGGGTCGAGTCGAGCGCCTATCGCGTCCTTCAGCCCGCGCTCGTCCCCTTCGTGTCCTATCCGTACGAGTGGTGCCCGGGGCAGCTGCGAGCTGCAGCCTTGGCGACCTTGGACGCTCAGCTGCTCGCCATGGACCACGGGCTCACCCTGAAGGATGCCAGCGCCTACAACGTCCAGTTCTGGGGCCCGAGGGCCACCTTGATCGACACCCTCTCGTTCGAGGAGTACGAGCCAGGTGCTCCCTGGAAGGCCTACGGTCAGTTCTGCCGGCACTTCCTGGCTCCACTGGCGTTGGCGAGGATGGTCGACCCCCGCCTGGTGAGCCTGAGCCAACGACATCTGGACGGGGTTCCGCTTGATCTCGCGGTCTCCTTGCTCCCCGTGCGCTCGCGCTACCGGTGGGGGTTGGGGGTGCATCTTCATGCCCATGCCTCGGCGCAACGGCGCCATGCGGGCGCTCCGGCCGGTCGCGGTCGAGAGATGTCTCGCCAGGGCCTCCGCGGACTCGTGGAAAGCCTGCGCGCCACGGTGGACAAGCAGCGCTGGCAGCCGCCGTCGTCGGCGTGGTCCGAGTACTACAGCAACCGGGAGAGCTACTCCTCGGCATCGATGGAGAAGAAGCTCGACTGCGTCGCCCAGGCGATCGACATCGCTCAGGGGGCTCAACCGATCCGCTCGGTATGGGATCTCGGTGCCAACACCGGTCAGTTCTCAGAGCTCGCGGGTCAACTCACCGGTGGTTCGGTCGTAGCGCTGGAAGCCGACGTCTCGGCATCGGAGGTGCACTGGCGCAACAGCGGCGAGAACGTGTTGTCCTTGGTCAGCGACCTCACCAACCCGTCGCCGGCGCTGGGGTGGGCGCACCGCGAACGATCGTCGCTGGTGGGCCGTGGGCCCGCGGACCTGACGATGGCGCTTGCCCTCGTCCACCACCTGGCCATCGGGAACAACGTGCCGCTCGAGGCGGTGGTTGCCTTCATCGCCTCCACGACGAGTCGCTTCGCCTTGGTCGAGTGGGTCCCGAAGTCGGATCCCATGGTGCAGCGGATGCTGCAGACCCGGGAGGACGTGTTCCCTCACTACCGGGAACGCGGCTTCCGTCACGCCCTCGAGGGGCACTTCGTGGTTCTTCGCACCTTTGAGCTCGCCGAGTCCCAGCGGACCCTGTACCTGCTGGAGCTCTCGTCACGGTCGCCATGAGCCCGCCTGGTGACCGGGGGTCCACGCCGCGGTGGGAGGAGGGGCTTGCCACCTGCCTCGAGGTCTTCGTCCTGACGTCGGCGCTGGCCGTCTACTGGCTCGGCCTGCACCTCACGAGGCCGAGCCCGTTGACCCGCACCTCGTCCTGGCAGATCGTGGCGGTGGTCGCGTACGCGTTCTTGGTCGCCGTGTGCCTGGCGTCGGTACTCGGAGTGTTGGCCTACGTCCTCGACCGAGCCACCAGCCGGGCAGCCAGGGGGACGCGGCCCGGCAGCCTCCTGGTGAAGACGGTCCTGGCGGCCACGCTGGTGCTGCTCTTCCTCGACAACCTTCTCTACTTGGTGGTGGGGGCCTCGTTGCGCAACGAGGTGGGATCACTGGCCAAGCCGGCTTTCGTCGTCATTGCTGTGGCTCTCGGTGCGTGGGTGGCGATGCAGCTCCGAAGACCGCGCGGGCGACTCGTCCGGTGGACGGCTCCCGTCCTGGGCCTGGCGAGCGTGGTCGGCCTCGGAGTCGCGGCGACGTACCTGCGTCAGGAGGAGGAGCCGCCCGGCCTGGGTCCGGGTAGCCGAGCGCAGCCACTCAACGTCGTCATCCTCTCGGCCGACGGCATCAACAGCGATGCGATGTCGGTCTACACCGGAAGCGGCAGGACCACTCCGTTCCTCGACTCGATCGGTGAGGAGCTGCTCATCTTCGAGAACGCCTTCTCGAACAACGGGAACACGACCGGCTCGATCGTCTCCCTGCTGACCGGACGGTCACCCCTCGAGACCGGAGTCGTCTATCCGCCGGACGCGCTGCAGCAGGACGACGCGCGTCGCACCCTGCCCTACCTGCTGCGCCGGGCCGGTTACCGGACCAGCAGCTGGGCCGTCCCTCACTATGTGGACTCGCACTCGCAGAACCTGGTGGGTGCCTACGCCGTCGAGAACGGTCATGAGCGGTCCGGGCTCCTCAGCGACCTGCCCCTGGGCAGCGGTGCTCCTCGATGGTTCGTCGAGGATCTCTTGTCGGTGCCGCTCGACACCTGGCGCGATGCTCTCGCGATCGAGGAGATGGACAACCCCTACGACTACGTGATCTCGCGCGAAGGCAGCGTCACCGGAGACCTGGAACGGCTGGAGGGGGTGATGCGCGAGGTCCAGAAGGGGGGTCCGTTCTTCATCAACACCCACTTCATGGTCACCCATGGGCCCTACTACCGCATCCCCGAGGGCACCTCCGAGACACCTCAGACCGCCGACTGGCAACAGCGCCACTATCGGCTGGCCATCTCGGTCTTCGACGACTACGTCAGCCGGGTGTTCACGGCCCTCGAGGAGGAAGGCGTGCTCGACTCCACCATCGTGGTCATCACCTCCGACCACGGCCAGCAGTACGACGCTCGGCAGCGGGTCCCACTGATCGTTCGCTTTCCCGACGCGCGGCCCAAGGGGAGAGTGAGCGTCAACGTCCAACGACTCGACCTGGCTCCCACGATCCTGAGCGCCCTGGGGTACTCGGTGCCCGCCACGATGACCGGCGCGGATCTCCTTCGTCCTCGCCACGTGCCGCCCGAGCGGGAGATCCGTGCGTTGACGGTGCCTGAACGGGTGGCCTTCCAGAGCCTCGGCGTGAGACCACAGGGTGACACGCTGATCGAGACGACGGTCAGGTGCCGGGAGTATCGCCAGGTCTTCGGAGATGAGGCCGTCGACGAGGGCGAGGTCGCAGGGTCCACCAGCCCCTGCACCTGACCTGGGATCCAGCGGGTCCGAGAGTGTCGGTGCTCCCTGCCAGCGTGACTCGCACCCGACACGAGGAGCACCCCATGAGCGTCGAGATCGACTGTGACCGTTGCGTCGTACGAGGTCTGGCCTGCCACGACTGCGTGGTCACCCACCTGCTGGGTCCGCCACCGGAGCTGGCGTTCGACGACGAGGAGGCGCGAGCCCTCGCGGTCCTTGCCGAGTCGGGACTGGTGCCGCGGCTCCGGATGGTCGATCCGACCGCCGGCCCCGATGTCGCCTGCGGGTGACCCACGTGAGTGACCCTGAGGGGTGACTGGGTGAGTGCCCCGTCCGCGCCGCAATTTCCCAGACCTACCCCAAAGGGTGAGGCAGGGAACTGTGGTGAGGTCCACAGCCCAGAAGTGACGTGTCAGGTGGATTCGCGCGCTCGTCCCCCTTAGGTTAGCGACCGTTGCCTGACGCAGCCGACGACCGCGTCGGCCGGGCAGCACGTCGAGTTCGCCCGGCGGATGGCCTACCGGCCGACTCCGTCGAGCGGAACCGGGGAACCACGTTCCCGGGGTGAATCGGACACCGTGGCACAGGCCGCGGTCCGTAGGGCTCTTTGCCGCCCGAACCCGTCAGCTAACCCGGTAGACGCAGACAAAGGAGCCAGCTGACGCATGCCCGCCAGCACCAACAGCACCACACGCGCGACTCGCGCCCTCGTCGCCCTCTGTGCCGGCGCCACCATGGCGCTGGTGCCCGCTGCTCCCAGTGCGGCAGAGCCCAGCGTCGACCAGGCGCAGGACCGTCTCGCCACCGTGAAGAAGAAGCGGGAGAAGACCGCCACCTCGGTGCGTCATCTCAGCCGAGACCTCGCCCACGCCCGGGTCGAGCTGCGGGAGACCCGTGGCGAGCTGAAGGCGCACGCGGTCGCCCTCGAGGAGATCGAGTCCCTCATCGCCGCCGAGTCTCGCGACCCCCTCAAGCTCGAGGCGCTCGCCGACGCTTCCGCGGTCATGCACGCCGACAACCCCGCTGAGGCCCTCGACGAGGCGCGGGCCGAGGCGGAGGAGACGTCCTTGGCGCCGGTCACCGCCGAGGCTCTGAAGAGGCGGCTGGCCAAGCTCGAGGAGCGCCGGCTGAGCCAGGACCGCCGGGTCGACCGGCTCCGGGGCAAGGCCAAGAAGCGAGGTGCCACTCTGAAGGACCTACGCTCGGCCACCGCCGACGCCGCTGCCGAGCTGAGGCGAGGCCGCCCGCGAGGCAGCGCGCGAGGCCTCGCGAGCCAGCCGCAGCGCGGAGCGCGAGCCGGCGGCCCCGGCCCCGACCGCCCCGACCGCACCGGCCGCATCCGGCGGTGCCGGGGCAGCGGTGGCCTACGCGATGGCTCAGGTGGGGGACTCCTACGTCTACGGCGCCTCCGGTCCCGACGCCTTCGACTGCAGCGGGCTGACCATGGCGGCGTGGAGCCAGGGCGGCGTCTCGCTGCCCCACTCCTCCGGTGCCCAGATGGGGTCGGGTTCCCGGGTGTCGACCAGCGCCCTCCAGCCCGGTGACCTGGTCTTCTACTACAGCCCGGTCAGCCATGTGGGGATCTACGTCGGCAACGGCCAGATCGTGCATGCGGCCAACCCCTCGACCGACGTGCAGGTGGCGCCGGTGTTCTCGATGCCGGTCTCCGGCGCGGTGCGCCCCGGCTGATCACCTGGTCGCAGCCTGGCCGCCACCTGGACAATGGGGGGATGAGGCTTCGACCCCCGCGCAGGATGGTCGCCGCAGCCGTGGCTGTGGCGATCGTCGCGCTGACGGGCTGTGACGGCAGTCGGTCCGCCGACCTGGCCGCCCCTGCCGGCACCGAGGCCTCCCCCGACCGCGAGCAGCAGGCCGTCGACGACCTGGCGGCGCTCGAGTCGGCCCTGAGCAAGCGCGACCGCGGCTCGGTCGTCGAGGTGGGGGCCAGCAGGCAGGCGAGTCGAGAGCTGGCGATGCTCGTCGAGAACGCTCGGCGGCTCGACCTGCGCGACGTCGACCTGCGGCTGCTGGCGGACTCGGCCACCACCCTCACCCGGCGTCAGCAGGAGCGATGGGGAGCAGAAGCCTGGGTCGCCGACGTCCAGGTGACCTGGCGCTACGGCGGGGTCGACCGGACCCGGTCGACTCTCACCGTCCCCTTCGCGTTCGACCCCGTTGCGGGCGGAGGCATTCTCGACCCCGGCTTGCCCCAGGCGGAGCGGGCTCCGCTCTGGCTCCTGGAACGGGTGCGCGTGGCTCGCGGGAAGGGGGCAGTGGCGGTGACGACAGGGGAGCGTCGCCCCGCCGGCTACCTCGAGTACGCCGAGGACGCGGTCAGGACCGCACGACGCAGCCTGCCGCAGTGGAAGGGCGTCCTGTGCGTGGTGGTGCCCTCGGGGCAGGGGTCGTTCCGCGACGTCGCCGGAGTCACGCAGGAGCAGGCCGCGGCGATCGCTGCGGTGACGACGACACCCGACGGGACGAGCGAGCGCGGCTCACCTCAGCACGTCTACCTGAACCCGCGGCTCTTCGAACCGTTGGGAACCGAGGGGCGTCAGATCGTCGTCAGCCACGAGGCCGCCCACGTGGCGCTCGGGGCTGCGCTTCTCGACGTGCCGACGTGGTTGTCGGAGGGGATCGCCGACTACGTCGCACTCGTCGACTCCGACACGCCGGTCGAGGCACTGGCGGCACAGATCCTGCGTCAGACCAGCCGTGACGGAGCACCTCGCGCACTTCCCGGGAGCCGGGCCTTCGATGGGTCCGACGACCGGATCGGCGCCTGGTACGAAGCCGCCTGGCTGGCGGTGCGTCTCATCGCACAGACGTACGGCGAGGAGGCGCTGTGGCGCTTCTACCGCCGATCGGTGACCGACCAGGGAACGACGGCCGCGTTCCGCGAGGTGCTCGGCACCAGCCAGCGGGGCTTCGTCCAGGACTGGCGCTCCTCCCTGGTCTCCCTGGCGGGCTGATGGGGACGCCGCACGACGCGCTGCTCGACCGACGCGTGGCCTGGGTGACGCTGTCCGTCGCCACCGTGGTGTGGGCGGTCCTGGCGGCCTGGCTCGTGCCGTGGGAGTGGCTGCCCGGTCGGCTCCGGCCGGTCGAGGCCGCGGCGGCCTTCAGCAGCGAGCATCTCGACCGCGCGGAGGCCTACGTCGCCCAGGTGCGCGTCCTGGCCGACGTCGCACGGGCGCTCGGGCTGGTCGTGGCCGGCTTCCTGGGGCTGACGTCCCGAGGGCGTCGTCTGGCCCGCAACCTGCTGGGCCGGCTCCCGTGGTGGGTGGCGGTCCCGCTGGCCGTCCTGTGCTTCGAGGTGGCGGTCCGCTCGGTCCAGCTGCCCTCGGCGTGGGGGATCCGTCAACACCGGCTCGAGGAGGGGCTGACCAACCAGAGCGCTGCCGGCTGGTGGACCGACCAGGTGTTGTCGATGGCGGTCACCTGGTGCGTGCTGTCCGTGGGGCTTCTCGTCCTGGTGGCGGGTGTCCGGAGATGGCCCAGGAGGTGGTACCTCCCGGTCGGGGCCGGAGCGCTGGTCGCGACCTATCTGGTCTCCCTCGCCTACCCGGTGTTCGTGGAGCCCCTGTTCAACGACTTCACGACGTTGGAGGACGGCGCGCTGCGGGCGCGACTGATCCAGATCGCCGACGACCAGGGCGTCGACGTGGGAGAGGTGCTGGTCGCCGACGCCTCTCGGCGGACGACGACGTTGAACGCCTACGTGTCCGGACTGGGGGACACCAAGAGGCTCGTCCTGTACGACACGTTGGTCGCGGACGCGCCGGAGGACGAGGTCGTCGCTGTGGCTGCACACGAGGTGGCGCACGCGGCGCGCCACGACGTGCTGGTCGGCACGAGTCTGGCCGGGGTCGGCGCCGTCGTGGGGGTCGCGCTGCTGGCGCTGACGGCGACCCGGTCGTCGGGAAGGACGCGTGTCGACCTCACGCGGCCCGGGGGAGTGTGGTTCGTGCTGGCCTGGGTGATGGTCGTGTCCCTGCTGTTGAGCCCGGTCGAGAGCACCATCAGCCGCGCGGTCGAGACCCGCGCCGATGTCGACGCTCTGGAGACGACGCAGGACCCGGGGGCGTTCCGCGCCTTGCACGTGCGACTCGCGGAACGCTCGTTGGCCGATCCGACCCCGCCGGCTTGGCGCCAGGTCTGGTGGGGCAGCCATCCCACCGTGCTAGAGCGGCTGGCCCTACTGCGGGAACATCCGGTCGAGTGAGTAGCGCTGCCCGACGGAGAAGTCGTACTGGACGAGGCGGTAGTCCTCGAGCAGACGCTCGGTCTCCGGATCGGACGCGGGGTCCAGGGTCTCGCCCGTCGGAGCGAAGTACTCACCTTGCTCCATGGCCGTGATGTGCTGGTGGAGCTCGGTCAGCAGCGCATAGTAGGGCGGCAGCTCCAGCCCGAGTGAATTGAACAGCAGGGGGGCGAAGTAGATCGGGCTGGTGAGGGGCTCCTGGCTGGCGGGGAGGTCCCTCACGTTCGTCCACAGGAAGTACGGCGCTCGGTGCATGGCGCGCGTGTCCGCCGCCACCTCGGGGTCGTCCTGCCACAGCGCCGGCTGATGGTCGCCGTAGAAGACGACGGCTGTCGGCTCGTCGCTGGCGCGCAGCGACTCGACGAAGGACTTCAGGGCGGCGTCGCTGTGCTCCAGCCCCCGGGCGAAGTGCCCCAGGCTGGACTCCGCATCAGGGGCGACACCCGAGACCCGCAGGGGGTCGGCGTACTGGCCGTCGGTCGGGTAGTGGTTCTGCATCGTGACGACGTTGAGGAAGTCCGCCTCCTCGGTCGCCCTCATCTGCTTGAGCGCCTCGTCGAAGGCGGAGGCGTCGGAGATGAAGTCGGAGTCGTCGATGCGGACCGCTTCGGTCCATGTCGTCCTCGGTGACGAAACGGTCGAAGCCCAACGCCTCGTACGCCTCAGCCCGCCGGTACATGGTGGGCATGTACGGGTGGATTCCCGTGGTGGCGTGGCCGAGCGACTCGAGGTAGCCCACGACCGAGGGGTAGTCCTCGTGCTGGTAGACGGTCATGGAGTACGGGGTGTCGTGCTGGGGGGAGAACTGGGAGAGCGACTGTCCGGTGAGTGCCTCGAACTCCATGTTCGCGGTGCCGCCCCCGAAGTGCTGGGTGAGGAGGTCGCCGGAGACGGTCGAACGCATCAGCTCGCGAGTGAACGGGATGGGGTCCCGCTCCAGGGAGACCCCCTCGATCCGGGTGGGGTCGGCGAAAGACTCGCTGAGGATCACCACGACGTTCAGGTCGCGCAGCAGGTCCGGGTCCGCCTGCGTGTTCAGCGTCTTGGCGAGACCCTCGTAGCGGTCCGCGATCTCGGACATCCGCGCGCGGGAGTAGCCGGGCGGCTCCTCCATGGCGGCCGTGGGCAGGTTGTAGAGGAAGCCGGCCACGGCGCCGTTCCTGAGGTAGTTGACCTTCTGGAACCAGAACGCCCACTGGGCGCCGGCCTTCTCGTAGCCGGCTCGAGCCAGGTGGCCGCCCTGGTTGAACTGCGACACGTAGCCCAGGATCAGCACGGAGAAGAGGACCATGACGACCCGAAGCACGAGCCACTGTCGCCACAGCCGCGGCTCCGAGCGCCGCCGGGTGATGCGCGGGTAGAGCTCCCGGCTGATTCGGCCCAGCAGCACCGCGATCACCAGGCTGAGAAGGGCGAGCGACAGGACCGCGGTCAGCGTCGAGGTGTCCACCATGTCGCTCAGGAAGCCGGAGTTCCTGACGAACGACAGGTCCGAGGGAAGGAGCGGCTCGTTGCGGACCTCGATCTTCTTGTAGTTCGCGAAGCCGAGCAACACGGCGCTCGACAGCAGGACGCCGCAGCTGAGGTAGAGCCGACCGGTCAGGCCGATGAGCAGCACGAGCACGACCCACAGCGTGGCGGTCGAGAGCAGGAAGAGAGCGGCGGTGTCGGTGAGGTCATAGCTGAACAGCCGCCCGAGGTTGCCGCCGGTCTGGAAGAGGTTGAGCACGGCGTTGCAGAGGCCGGCCCACAGGAACGAGAGCACAGCCGAGGGGAACACCTGACGAAGCCACGGGTTCTGGAGCCACCTGGCCGACCCCCGGGGCGGGGGGTCGGTGGGCTCGGGCGGCAACGGTCCCGGCTCCTGCGCCGTCGAGGCGAGGGGGAGCGCGTCCACCGCGGAGGCGCGGTTCATGATGGGAACCCGTCCTGCCTGGAGAGCCGATGCTGAGAGAGATCATCGAGGGACCTGGCCGGATGCCGGTCCTGGTCCTCACCAACGACTTCCCGCCGGCGCGGGGAGGGATCCAGACCTTCGTCCGGCAGCTGTGCGAGGAGCTTCCTCCTCGGCAGGTCGTGGTCTACGCGCCGGCTCATCCCGACGCCGAGCACCACGACCGCGAGGCACCCTTCACCGTGGTGCGGGACCCGTCGCGGCTGCTGCTGCCCACCCCCGGGCTGGCGCGGCGGGTGAGTCGCGAGCTGGTGGCCCGGCAGTGCCGCACCGTGGTCTACGGCGCCAGCGTCCCGCTCGGGCTGCTGGCCCCCGTCCTCTCGGCGGCGGGGGCCCGGTTCCAGGTGGCGCTCACCCACGGTCACGAGGTGTGGTGGGCGGCACTTCCCGGGACACGCCGGGCGCTCCGGGCAGTGGCACGGGATGTCGACGTGCTGACCTACGTCAGTGAGTACACCCGCGCACGCCTGTGGGGTGCCGTGGGCGACGTCGCGCAGGACTTCCGGCGACTGTCCCCTCAGGTCGGCCCGCAGTTCCATCCGGGAGTCGACGGAAGCGCCGTCCGCCGGCAGGTCGGGATCGACCCCGAGGCGCTGGTGGTCGTCTGCGTGGCGCGCCTGGTGCGCCGGAAGGGACAGGACCGGCTGATCCGTATCTGGCCGCAGGTGCAGCGTCGGTTCCCCGGCGCGCATCTCCTGCTGGTGGGAGAGGGCCCCGACCGCAGACGGCTGTCCCGCATGGTGGCGCGGCGCGGGTTGGGCGATCATGTGACTCTCACGGGTGGGGTGGGTGAGACCCCGCCGTACTATGCGGCGGGGGACGTGTTCGCGATGCCGGTCAGGAACCGGTTCTTCGGTCTCGAGGTCGAGGCGTTCGGCATCAGCTACCTCGAGGGGGCCGCCATGGGCCTCGTGGTGGTGCCGGGGCGTAGCGGCGGTGCGCCGGAGGCTGCCAATGGACCAGCCCCCGCCGTAGACGGGGGCTGATCTGTCGTCCTCCTCACGAGGAGCAGCTGGTCGAGGTCGAGGTCGCCGTGTCGTGAATCCGCTGGCATGAGTCGGCGAACGTCTCCCGGACGACGCCGCCGAGCAGGAACAGGATCACCACGACGAGGCCCGCGATGGCCACCGCGATGAGCCCGTACTCGACGGAGCTGGCGCCCCGTTCGTCGCTCACCGCGATGCGTGGCACGTCGTTCCTCGGTCTCCGATTGGGTTGCAGTCGTCGGTCAGTCGCAGGTCGTGGAGACGCTGGCGGCCTCCGACTTGATCGTGGTGCACGTGTCGGTGAAGACCTCGTTGACGATGCCACCGAGAGCGAAGACGATGATGACGATGAGCGCCGCGATGGCGGCGACCAGCAGGCCGTACTCGACGGCGGAGGCGCCCCGCTCCTCGTTGCGGCGGTCGGCGAGGTCGTGCAGGAACTTCAGCATGGTGGGTCTCCCAGGTTGTGTGTCGGGTGCGCCGGTCTTTCCCAACGCACTTCAAGGGGACCATAAGCGGGACCTTTGGCACAGGCGTTTGCCCAGATCAACGTGGTAATTGGACGTTCCGCCAGGTGCCAGGTAGCCCGTAGGGGCCATGCCGGTATGTCCGTTATGACTGTAGCTGCTCGGCGAGCAGGCCGGAGCGGATCGCCAGCATGATCGCCTGGGCCCGGTTGGCCGCCCCGAGCTTCTCGTAGATCTTCGAGATGTGGGTCTTGGCGGTGGACTCCGAGACGTAGAGGTGGCGCGCGATGGCGGCGACTCCCAGCCCCTCGGCCAGCAGGCGGAGCACGTCGTTCTCGCGATCGCTCAGATGTGGTCCGCTGGGCGCGAGTCGACGCTGCATGGCGCCGGCCAGGTCCGCGGCAGCAAAGGACAGCGGGGAGATGCTGGCATGGCGTGCCGCCGCCAAGACGTCTTCGGCGGGGGCGTCCTTGGAGACGAAGGCCGATGCCCCGGCCTCGAGTGCCCCGAAGAGCTGGTCGTCGCCTGCGTACATGGTCAGCACGACGATGCCGACCTCCCGGTCGTGGGAGCGCAGCTGCTTGGTGAGGTCCAGGCCGGTGCCGTCGGGCATTCGCACATCGGTGACGACCACGGAGGGTTGCAGCTGTCGGGTCAGTCGGACCCCTTCGGCGACGGTGCCGGCCTCGCCGGCGACGCTGAAGTCGGCTGCTCTCTCGAAGGCGCGTGACAGACCTTGTCGGATGAGCTCATGGTCGTCGACCAGCAGCACGGACAGCACGCCGTTGCTCATGACATCTACCTCCGGGGCGGTGGGGCCGTGCGGAGGGGCACGCCGCGCGGCTAGAGAAGCGTCACTGTGACTCTAGTCCCCAGCGCACCTGAATGTGCCGGTTCTTCTCGAATGTCCAGCTGAGCGCCGATGCGCTCGGCCCGCTCGCGCATGATCTTGATCCCGTAGCTGTCGGGCCGGGCCGCGCCGAGGCCGCCCCCGTCGTCCTGCACGCAGATGTGCGCCGACGGCGGTCGGATCCGACAGTCGACCCACAGGTTGGTGCCCCGCGAGTGCTTGCGCGCGTTGGTCACCGCTTCCTGGGTGATCCGGAGCAGCTCGCCCTCCACGTCGTTGCGGAGCCGTCGCGGCGCTTCGTCGAGGGTGAGATGGACCGTGAGGCCTGACCGTGCGCCGACAGCGCGCACATAGGTGGAGAGAGCCGAGCCCAGGCCGCCGTTTGCGTCGATCTCGCTCCGGAGGTCGAAGATGGACAGGCGCAGCTCGTTGACGACCCTGGTGACCTCGCCGCGCAGGTCCCGCAGCCTGTTGCCTTGTGCCTCGGTGACGGCCGTCTCCGCCAGCTCGTCGACCAGGTAGCCGATCGAGGCAAGCTCCTGGGCGACACCGTCGTGGATCTCCCGGGCCAGACGCTGGCGCTCCTCGACGGTGGCGAGCGACCTCACCTCGTCGAAGACCAGGGCGGCGTCCAGCCGGATCGCGTGCTCGTCGATGGCGTCGATCAGCGAGTCAAGCTCGTCGCTGAGATCCACCGGCCCGTCGGCGATCACCACTCCGATGACGTTCTCGCCGACGGCGACCGGGAAGACGAAGCGGTGCCGGCAGTCCGAACGTCCGGATGCCTGCGGGCCCGAGACGGTACGGAGGTCGCTCAGGCTGCGGTTGAAGAGCTCCCCTTCGGGGTTGATCACCATTCGGGCATCGGGGCCTCGGAAGACCAGCGGGGTCCAGGTGTCCGAGTCGGTGCGGATGAACAGTGCGGCCCGCGGGGACATGGTCGTGGCAGCGACCTCCGCCAGGATCTGGTTGCCGATGCCCACAGGGTCCAGGCCGGACGAGAGCCGTCGGGCGACCGAGCGCAGCTGGGTGAGCAGCTTGCGGGCCGAGAGGTAGGAGTGCTCGTCTGCCTGCGGGGTGTCACCCCGAAGCCGCAGGATCCACTCGGCGACGAGCCCGACCCCCAGGCTGGCGACGATCCAGGGCGCCGAGACCTCGATCCCGGCGAGGGCCACGTCGTTGGACGCCGACAGTGCGAGCGAAGCCAGGATGCCCGCCGCCTCGCTCCCGACGACCAGGACGTTGTCGCGCCGGTCCCCGGTGAGTCCCGCCAGGAGGGCCGGGATCATCAGGTAGGGAAGCATCAGCGCGCCGTCGGGAAGGGTGGTGCCGATGAGCAGACCCGCGGTCAGGCCCTCGACCAGGCCGAGCCAGCGGTACCGGACCCAGGTCAACCGTCCGACCAGGCCCGCGCTGGTGGCGACCACGGCCAGCAGCAGGACGCCCTGAAGGGACTCGGGACCGCCGAACGCCAGGCTCAACCCGAGGATGGTCGCCAAACAGAAGACCCGGCTCGTCAGGTCGAGCCGGCTCGCTGCCGTCACTGGCCGATGCCTCCGAGGTTCTCGAAGATCGTGATGCCGGCAGGGCCCAGCACCACGATGAACAGACAGGGGAGGATGCAGAAGATCAGCGGGACCAGGATCTTGACCGCCACCTTCTGCGCCTGCTCCTCGGCGCGTTGCCGGCGCTTGGTGCGGATCTCCCGTGACTGCACGCGCAGCACCTGGGAGATCGGGATGCCGAGCTGGTCTGCCTGCACCATGGCGGAGGCGAACTGCTTGACGTCATCGACGTGGGTACGGTCGCTCAGCGCCCGCAGTGCCGCACTGCGACCCATGCCGATCTGCATCTCCTGAAGGACGCGGGCGAACTCGTCGGCCAGCGGTCCTTCGGTGTTCCGTGCGACCTGGGAGAGGGCGGCGTCGAAACCGAGGCCCGACTCCACGGAGATCGTGAGCAGGTCCAGCGCGTCCGGCAGGGCGCGCTGCATGTTGTGCGGTCCGGTCGTAGCCGACGCTGGTAGAGGTACAGGTTGGGGGCGAAGTAGCCGAGGACCGCGGCCCCGACGCACACCACCAGGGTCATGCTGAGCCCCAGGCCCAGCAGCAGACTGATCACCAGGCTGACGGCAAGGAAGACCACGAAGCCGACGAACTTCAGCGACGTCACCCGGTCGACGGTCCAGCCCGGCGGGTTGCCGGCGATCTCGAGCTTCTGCCGGATCCGCTCCCCGTGGTCGGAGGCCGTCAGCTTCCTCCCGAGCTTGAGAGACTTGTCGAGGAGGGGGGCGATGACTCGCTCCTGGAAGGGCGGCGCGAGCTCGTGCTGCATCTCGGAGGGCGCGGCGGAGAACGCCTCGATGACCGTCAGCGACTTGCTCACGCCGCGAGCCTCGTTGGTGAACACCCCGATCGCGGTCAACCCGAGGAACAGCGCGACGAAGACGCCCAGCACGCCCCCGACCAGAAGGACCAGGTCGACACCCATCTCAGACCTCCACCTTGACGAGCTTCTTCATCCAGAACACGCCGACGAAGAGGAGCACGGTCATGATCGTCAGCATCACCCAGCCCAGCGGGTTGCTGAACATCGGTGACAGGTAGTCGGGATTGGCCAGGGCGAGGTAGAGCATGAACCCAGGGGGGAGGCCTCCGAGGACCCAGACCGACAGTCGGCCTTCGGCGGAGAGCGTCAACACCTGGCGCTCGAGGTACTCGCGTTCGCGGATGGTCTCGGCGACCTTGTTGAGCAGCTCGGCGAGGTTGCCGCCCACCTCCCGCTGGATCCTGATCGCCATCACGACCCACTCGAAGTCGACGCTCTGCATCCGCTCGGCGACGCCGTTGAGCGCATCCTCGATCGAGACGCCGAGACGGGTCTCGACCAGGGCCCGACGGAACTCCGAGGCCATCGGGTCGGTGCCTTCGCGCACGACGGTGTCGGCGGCCTGGGCCAGGGAGAGCCCGGCAGACAGTGCGCCCGCCATGAGCTGGAGGGTGTCGGCCAGCTGACCCTTGAAGCGCTTGAGACGCCTGGACCGGGCCGTCGAGAGGTACAGCCACGGACCGATCACCCCCAGGAAGAGACCCAGGAGCATGAAGAGGACGTTGCCGCGGCTGATCAGGAGCGCCGCGAGTCCGAGCCCGATCGCGACTCCGGCGTGGAGCAGCAGCCATTCGGCAGGCTTGATGCTCTTCCCGGCCGCGTCGAGCCGGTCCCCCAGGGACGACTCCAGCCCCTTCTGGTTCTGGAGCACGCTCTGGGCCATGGACACGGCCTGGCTGGTCTTGGACTCGTCCCCGGTCCCGGGGGCGGCGTTCGCCGCGGCAGCGCGCTTCCGGGCGCCCTTGCGGGTGTAGGCCTCGATGGAGGCGTCGACGGCGTCCTGCCGCTTGGCCTCGGCCCCGCCCCCGGTGAGCAGCAGGACGATCAGCATGAGGCCGAGCGCGGCGGCGCCGATGCCGCCGTACATCAGCTCGGTGGGGATGGTGACCCCGGGTTGCACCGTCTCCAGGTCCGCGATCGCCTCCCCGCCGCCGGCACTCTGCTCCGGCTGGGGGAAGGAGACGAAGGCGCGGTCGCTCACGGGGTCGCCGTCCACCAGGAACGTCACCTCGAGCGACCCCTCGCGTCCCTGTAGCTCCTCCGAGTTGGTGATCGAGACCACGAGCTGGCTCGCCAGCGTCTGGGCCTCGCTCTCGAAGAGCTTGGTGAGCGCAGCAGG
The DNA here is from genome assembly GCA_963801135.1 of uncultured Actinomycetota bacterium. Lineage (GTDB taxonomy): Bacteria > Actinomycetota > Actinomycetes > Propionibacteriales > Nocardioidaceae > Marmoricola_A. Next base: position 57,822 of record CAWDDN010000017.1, read on the forward strand.
GTTGTCCGCGGCGATCTGCTGCCCTTGGCCGGCGTCGGCGATCTGGCTCAGGAACGGCGCCCCCTTGCTGCCCTGGGCCAGGGCAACGACGTCGACCTTGACGTCCGACCTGCGGGCCGCCCGAGTCGCACGGGACAGCGGGGTCTGGTTGGTGTTCTTGCCGTCCGAGAGCAACAGGATGGATCGTGACCCTTCGTCGCCTGCCGCCTGCGTCGCCTGGATCAAACCGTCGTAGAGCAGGGTGCCTCGGGCCAGCTCCAGGCCGTCGATGGCCCGGCTCAGCGCGGCCGTGTCGGTCGTCGGCTCCTGGACCACTCGCACCTCGCGGTCAAAGGTCACCAGCCCGACGAGGACGTCCGCGGGGACGGCGTCGAGGAACGCCTGCGCGGCCGCTTTGGCCTGTCGGAACCGCCCACCGGCAGCCATGCTGTCGCTGGTGTCGAGCGCCAGGACGGTGGTGCGCTGCACCTTCTCGGTGGCTTCGGACGCCGACTCGGCCTGGGCGGGGACGGGGTCGCCGTCCATGGTGACCGTCACCGTGCCGAGGTCGGGGGACTCGCCGGGTGCCAGGCCCGCCATCGACACGACCAGGTTGACGCCCTCGTCGGTGGAGTCGACGTGGTCGATGCTGCTCGTCGCGGCGTGGGCCGGGGAGGCCAGCGCCAGGGGGAGCACCAGGGGCAGCAGCAGGCCCAGCGCGAGGCGTGGCAGCGCACGTGGCGACGACGCCGGCGTGAGCGGCCCGTCCGCCGGCGGGACCCGCCGGACCCAGACGGCGGCACCTGACCCGCGTCTCATCTCAGCCGCCGTCCCTGGCGAAGAGCTGTGGCTCGACGTGGACGTTGTGGTGCGCCAGCTTGTCGAGGAACTTGGGCCGCAGGCCGGTCGCCTTGAGCACCCCGCGAGCCTTGCCGTGCTCGTCGAACCCCATCGAGTGGTCGAACAAGAAGATGTCCTGCAGCGTGACGATGTCGCCCTCCATGCGTTCCACCTCGGTCACGTGCGTGATCCGACGCGAGCCGTCGCGCAGCCGCGACTGATGGACGATCAGGTCGACGGCGGAGGCAACCTGCTCTCGGATGGCCTTCATCGGCAGGTCCATGCCTGCCATCAGCACCATCGTCTCGATGCGTGCCAGCGTGTCTCGAGGTCCGTTCGAGTGAACGGTGGTGATGGAGCCGTCGTGGCCGGTGTTCATGGCCTGGAGCATGTCGAGGGCCGCAGAGTCGCGGACCTCACCGACCACGATGCGGTCGGGCCGCATCCGCAGCGAGTTCTTCACCAGGTCACGGATGTCGACCGCGCCCTTCCCCTCGATGTTGGCGGGCCGCGACTCGAGGCGGAGCACGTGGTCCTGGTGCAGCTGCAGCTCGGCGGCGTCCTCGATGGTGACGATCCGCTCGTCGCTGGGGATGAACCTCGACAGCACGTTGAGCGTGGTCGTCTTGCCGGCGCCGGTGCTGCCCGAGACGATGACGTTGAGCTTGCCCCGGACGCAGGCGGAGAGGAACTCGGCGGTTCGCGCGGTGTAGGTGCCGAAGGCGACCAGGTCCTCCGAGGTGTAGGGGTCGGCGGAGAACTTGCGGATGGTCAGCAGCGATCCGTCGACCGCGAGCGGCGGGATGACGGCGTTGACGCGCGAGCCGTCCGGCAGGCGGGCATCGACCATCGGGCTCGACTCGTCCACGCGACGTCCGATGCGGGAGACGATCTTGTCGATGGTGCGACGCAGATGGGCCTCGTCGCTGAAGCGGCCGTCGACGCGCTGCAGCCGACCGCTGCGCTCGATCCAGATGTCGTCGCAGCCGTTGACCATGACCTCGGTGAGGTCCGGGTCGCGCAGGAAGGGCTCGATCGGACCGTAGCCCAGGATGTCGTCGGCGATCTCCTGGGCGATCCTGGTGCGATCGGCGGGGGTGAGGATGATGTCCTCGTCCTGCATCGCCTCCTGCAGGGCGCCTCGCACCATCCGCTCGAGCTCGCCCTGGGTGAGGTTCGCGTCGTAGAGCTTGGGGCCCAGCTGGGTCAGCAGCTGGTTGTGCACGGTCGCCTTCAGCTCACGGAAGGCGTCGGTGTCCTCCTTCTTCGGCCTCCCGCCGCTCCTGTTGCTCGGGAGCGCGTCGGACTTCGACTGCGTGCTCTGGACGCGGTCGCGTGAGGCGGCCGCGAGGCGGTCGGCCAGACTGCTCATCACTTGCCTCCCCGGCGGAGCAGGCCGCGTCGGGAGGAAGCCGACCCGTGCCTGCTTCGCGGCATCACTCGTGGCAGCCTCCGGCGAGCCGTCCGCGGCGCCCCCGGTCACGGCCTCGGCCAGTCGGACGAACGCCTGGCTCACCGGGTGTTTCGGCAGCGAGGCGGTGATCGGCTCTCCGGAGTTGGTGGCGTTGGCGACCTCGGAGGAGGTCGGGATCGCCTGGGCGATCTTCATGTCGAGCGTGGCTTCCACCTTCTCGGTCGACAGCCCCACCTTCTCGTCAGCGCGGTTGAGGACCAGGTGGCGGTGCGGCTTGGGGAAGTTGAGCAGGTCGAGGGTCTCCGAGGCGATCTTGACGTTCTTCAGCGTCGGCACGTCGAGAGTGGTCACCAGCAGGAGCTCGTCGGTCTCGTCGAACGCCTGCAGCACGTGCTCGTCGAAGGCGGGCGAGGTGTCGACCACGACGTAGTCGAAGTTCGACTTGAGGGTGGACAGGATCTTGTTGATGAGGGAGGCCGGGATCGAGTCCTTCGCGTCCGGTTGAACCGGAGCCACCAGCGTGGTGAAGCCGCGTCGATGGGGGGTCAGCAACGGCTCGAGCACCGTGAAGTCGAGGCCGTCCTCGACCGCCACCGCGTCGGCGATCGTGCGTGCCGGGAAGAGCTGGAGAGTGATGGCGATGTCACCGAAGCCGAGGTCGAGGTCGACCAGGCAGACGTGGTGGTCGAGGTTCGTGAGCGCAACGGCGAGGTTGACCGCGATCGTGGTCTTGCCGACGCCGCCCTTGGGCGAGAACACCGTGACCAGGCGGCCAGTCGGTCCCTCCGAGCCGCTGGCTGCCGGGCCGGTGACCGCGCGATAGACCTGCAGGGCCCGCTTGATCGCGTTCCCGAGCCCGGTCAGGTCGCGCTCCTCCACGACCTCGCGCATCCCGGATCGCAGCGCCTCCGCCAGGACGCTCGTGTCGACCCGTCGGCGCATCAGGATCACGCTGATGGCAGGACGGGTGACCCGGAGGTTGTCGGCGAGAGCTGCGGCGGACTCGAGGTCGACGCTGGGGCCGATGACGATGGCGTGCTCGTCGGGTGTGTGGCTCAGCTCGCGCTTGAGGTCGTCCAGGTTCGCGACCACACGGGTGGCAGATCCGGCCACCGTGAGCACGAGCTCGGCGGTGCTGGTGTTGGGTTCGACGATGATGGGCATCGGGTCACCTGAAGAGGTTGCCCGGGTTCGTGCCCGTTCCGGGCTTGACCTTGGACTGGTCGTTGAGGAGTCCGAAGTCGATCTGCATGCCCTCGGCCAGGGCGCCGAGGATCTTCTGGGCCTCCTTCTGCTCGACCGCCAGCGTGATCAGGGTCCGGGGGAGCTGCTCGGTGGTCTGGGTGCCGCCGTCGGCCGTGGTCGTCGCTGTGGTGACGGTCGTCTGGCCGACCGCGATGATCGTCACGCCGCGGAGCAGCAGGCGGGCGCTGACGCCTGCCTTGCTCGCGAAGACGGCGACCTCGGACCCTGGTGCCACGAAGCCGGCCACGCGCCCGGTGTCGGTCAGCTGCACCGACATGGCGATCTCGCCCTTCTCCAGGGTGAGCTGGTCCTGCTCGCCAGGCGCTCCGAACTTCGAGCTGGTGATCTGCTCGTTCGGGAAGACCCGGCTCACTGCGACCAGGCTCCCACTCTCGCCGACCGAGTCCATGACTCCTTCGAGCAGCTGTTCCCGTGGCACCGGCAGCAGCTCGAGCTTCCCCGCGGCCTGGGCCTGGGACAGCGACTCACCGGGCTCGATCTGCGCCACGGCCTTGAGAACCTCGACGGGCTCCTGCGCGGCCTGGGCGCGTTCGTCCGCACCTCGGACGTACAGGTAGACCATCGCGCTTCCGACCAGCGCGATGACCAGAGCGACGACCAAGATCACCGTTCTGCGTCCCATGTCCTGCCTGTCTCTCTGTGGGCTCCCAGGGAGGCTCCCTCCAGCCTCACCCGCTCCTCGGCCGCGTATGGACGAGCAGCACTGCAAGCCTGTACCAAGCACGTCCTGTCCCGCATGAGAACTGGGAACAAAGATGGGAGTGATGCCCCTGTTGTCGAGCGATATCCGGTACGCCGATGGCGCTCCAGCGGGCGGGCGGTGCCGCTGCGGCCTACGGGCCGGGGCCGGATCAGGACTGGTAGAGGTCGGCGATCTGGCGGCGGTACGCGCGGGTGACCGCCGCCCGGCGGAGCTTGAGGCTGGGACTGAGCTCACCGGACTGGTCGCTCCACCGGTCCGGCAGCACTCGGAAGGCGCGGATGGACTCGGCCTGGCTCACCTGCGCGTTGGCGGAGTCCACGGCTGACTGCACCGCGGCGTTCAGCTCGGCGTCGTCGAGGAGGCTCCGGACGTCGCGCGGCTTGTTGCGAGCCTCGGCCCAGTCGTGGACCGCCTCGTGGTCGAGGGTGACCAGCGCCGCGATGAAGGGGCGCTCGTCCCCGACCACGAGGCAGTGGTCCACCAGGGGGTGGGCCCGGACGGCCTCCTCGAGGGGACCCGGAACGACGTTCTTGCCGCCTGCGGTCACGATGATCTCGCGGGTCCGGCCGGTCACCCTCACGGAGCCGTCGGCGTCGATCTCCCCGAGGTCGCCGGTGTGGAGCCAGCCCTCCGGGTCGACGCAGGCAGCCGTCGCGTCGGGCTCCTGCCAGTATCCGTCGAAGACGTGCGGACCCCGTACCAGCAGCTCGCCCTCGTCGGACACCCGGACACCGGTCCCGGGCAGCGGGCGTCCCACCCACCCGACCCTGACGTCGTCCGGAGAGGTGACGGTGGTCGCGCCGGTGGTCTCGGTGAGGCCGTACCCCTCCAGGACCGGGATCCCGACGCCGCGGAAGAAGTGCCCCAACCGGTCGCCGAGCGGGGCGCCGCCGGACACCGCGTACCGCAGCCGCCCGCCGACGGCCGAGCGGAGGCCCGCATGGACGCGTCGCTCCTGGAGGCGGTGCTGCCCCCGCAGCACCAGACTGGGCCCGTTGTCGCTCTCGAGGGCGGCGCTGAAGGCGATCGCCGTCTCCGCCGCCTTGTCGAAGCGCCGCCCGCGTCCCTCGGCGGCCGCGCGTTGGCTGTACTGGGTGAAGAGCTTCTCGAAGACCCGGGGAACGCCGAGCAGGAAGGTGGGGGCGAAGTCGTGCAGGTCGTCGAGCAGATGGGACAGGTCGGGCACGTACCCCAGCCTGGTGCCGGTACGCAGCGCGGTGACCTGCATGACACGGGCAAGCACGTGGGCCAGGGGAAGCATGAGCAGGGTCGCCGGATCGTCCCCGTCGAGCACCTCGCGCAGGACGTGGGCCACGGCGTCGGACTCGAACAGGAGGTTCCCGTGCGTGAGGCGGCAGCCTCGCGGGTCACCGGTCGAGCCCGAGGTGTAGACGAGGGTGGCGAGGTCGTCGGCTCCGACCGCTCCACGGAGCTCCTCGATGTCGGACCAGGCCGATGCCGGGGCCGGCTCGTCGGTGCCTGGCAGCCGGGTGCCGTCGAAGGACCAGACGTGCTCGACGGAGGGGGTCTGGCCTCGCACCTCGGCGGCCACGTGGGCGTGGCGTTCGAGCTGGACGTGCATCGCCTTGGCGCCGCTGTCGTTGAGGATCGCGGCGACCTGGGGCGGGGCGGAGACGTCGTACAGCGGAACGGTGACGGCACCGAGGCACCAGAGGGCAAGGTCGATCGCGGTCCACTCGTAGCTGGTGCCTCCGAGAAGGGCGACGCGATCACCCTTCGAGATGCCCGCGGCGTGCATCGTCTGGGCGCGGGACACCACGTCGCCGCGGAGCCGCGAGGCGGTGACGGGCTCCCACGCCCTGCCGGCTCGCCGCTGGCACACCACGCGGTCGGGATCCTCGACGGCCCGGCGGAAGACGTCGTCGGTCAAGTTGCCGGCCGTGGACGGGCTCGTCGAACGCCGGGCTGAAGTGCTCGCGCAACCGGTGATCCCTCCTCGTCGACGACGGTGTTGGCTGGTGGGGACGACTCGGTGAGGATAGCCCTCATGCCGCCCATGGGTGGGCGTCGTGGCGGACGTCGTGGTCGGTGGTCGTGACCCTCGCGGGCCCTCGGTACGATCAGCCCGTCTGCCCCACATCCTCCAGGAGCCGTTCATGGCCGAGAAGACCAGTTCCGCGATCACGATCGAGGCTCCCGCCGCGCGGGTCATGGAGGTGATCGCGGACTTCCCGAACTACCCCGAGTGGGTGCAGGGGATGCACGTGGCCGAGGTGGTCTCCACCTTCCCGGACGGCCGGGCCGAGGAGGTCCACTTCGAGATCGAGGCCACCCCGATCAAGGACTCCTACAACCTGCGCTACGACTGGCACGGCGACGAGCGGGTCGACTGGGGCCTGGTGCAGGGCAAGATGCTCAAGCGGCTCGACGGGTCCTACATCCTCGAGCCCGAGGGGGAGAGCACGACCCAGGTCACCTACCAGCTGGCTGCCGAGCTGGGCATCCCGATGATCGGGATGCTGAAGCGCAAAGCCGAGAAGGTGATCATCGACAGCGCCCTGAAGGGCCTGAAGAAGCGCGCCGAGGCGCTGACGACGTGAGCATCGCCGCATCGTGACCACCAGAGTGGTGCTGTTCACCGGCAAGGGAGGCGTCGGCAAGACGACGACCGCCGCGGCGACCGCGTGCCTTGCCGCCGACCGGGGGAGCCGCGTGCTGGTGATGTCGACGGACGGTGCCCACTCGCTGGGCGATGCGCTCGACGCGCCCGTCGGGGCGACTCCCACGCAGGTGGCACCGGGGGTGTGGGCGCAGCACGTCGACGTCCAGCGCCGCTTCGAGGAGTCCTGGCTGGAGGTGCAGCGCTACCTCGCCAGCGTGCTCGACGCCGCCGGCGTGGACCCGATCAGCGCCGAGGAGCTCACGGTGCTGCCGGGGGCGGAGGAAGTGCTGGCGCTCCTCGAGCTCCGGCGACAGGTCCGTTCCGGTGACTGGGACGCAGTGGTCGTCGACTGCGCGCCCACCGCGGAGACCTTGCGGATGCTGGCCCTGCCCGAGGCGCTGGGTTGGTACATGGAACGCATCTTCCCCACCAACCGGCGGGTGGTCCGTGCGCTACGCCCCGTCCTCACCAAGGCTGCCGGGGTGCCGATGCCGCGTGAGACCGTCTTCGACGCGATCGAGAAGCTGCACGCGGACCTGGTCGACCTCCACGAGATCCTCACCGACAAGCACAGCAGCACCCGTCTGGTGCTGACACCGGAGCGGCTGGTGCTCGCCGAGGCTCGACGCACCTGGACCACGCTGTCGCTCTTCGGCTACGTGGTGGACGGCGTCGTGGCCAACCGGGTCTTCCCTGACACCGGGGACGAGTGGCGGGCAGGGTGGGCTCGGGCCCAGTCCCGGATCCTCGACGAGGTCCAGGAGTCCTTCGGCGACCTGCCGCTGTGGACCGCCCACTTCCAGCCGGGCGAACCCGTCGGGCTGGACGCAGCGCGTGCCGTCGCCGAGGAGCTCTACGGCCGGGCCGACCCGCTGGCGGTGGTGGACGGCGAAGGGCCGCTGAGGTTGTGCAAGGAGGGTGACGAGGTGGTGTTGACGCTGACGTTGCCCTTCGTGTCGCGCGACGACGTGGACCTGGCCCGACAGGCCGACGACCTGATCGTCACCGTGGGTTCGTACCGCCGGGTGATGGCGCTCCCGACGGCTCTGCGGCGCTTGGAGATCCTGGGCGCGGGGGTGCGCGACGGCGCGCTGCGGGTCCGTTTCGGGGAAGGGCGGCAGCCATGACGGAGCCGGAGCCGGGTGCCGGAACGGGAGGCGACCCCAGCACCGAGGCCGAGGTGGGGTCGGTCGCCGAGGAGGCGGCACGGCTGTTCGGTGCGCTTCAGGACTGGGCGAACGAGTCGGGCTTCGGCGCCCAGGGCGAAGCGACTGCCTCCGCCGGGGTGGCCGAAGGGCTCCGGGCTGCCGGCGAGCACCTCGGACACGGACCGGACTGCCGGTACTGCCCGGTGTGTCGGGCGATCAACCTGGTGCGGCAGACCAGTCCCGAGGTCCGTGAGAGTCTCGCGGTAGCGATCGGGGCGCTGGCGCAGGCTGCCACGGCGTCCCTCAGGCAGGACCACGACGGCCGGGACGCCGGCACGTCCGACTCGTCCGGGCCCACCAGGGTCGACCTCGACGACTGAGAGATCAGTCGATCAGGCGGATGGCCTTGGGGAGGTCGTCGTCCAGCAGCGGACCGATGGGCGTGGTCGCGTCTCCCTCGGGCAGGGCGCCCGGGTTGAGGAACACGACCTTGATGGTGTGCAGCTTGAACGTGCCGCTGGTCGTGCTGCCCAGGCCGTTGGCCGTGCTCGCGTTGGTGGAGGAGTTCGCCTTGGTGGCCGACATGGGCTGGTCGGTGATGAAGGCGGGCCGGAAGGTCACGATCGAGTACAGGTTGCTCCCGCCGGAGACGGTCTCCTGGGTGAACACCGGCACCCACCCGAAGCGTGGGGAGCTGTAGATGGCGGGGACGAACTTGGGTCCGCCGCTGTAGTTGCGCCGTGCGACGTCCCCCAGCGAGGTGCTGGTATCGGCCAGGAAGCAGGTGAGCAGGTCGTTGTTGAGGCTCTCGCCGCCGAGGGACAAGGCTGAGGTGTCACCGGTGGGGGAACAGCCACCGGAGCCGTCAGGGTCCTCCGAGCTCGCGCCTGTGGCCAGCAGGCCCTGGTAGTCGTCGTATCCGGTGATGAAGCCGGGGGTCGCGGTGTTGTCGGTCAGCCCGGTGTCGGTGTCCAGGCAGTTCGTGCTCGGCTTCCGGTCGGTCTTGGACGTCGAGACCACGGCCGACGGGTGCCCCTGGCAGGTGTAGGGGACCGGGTCCGCCGGGAAGGTCGTCAGGCTGAGGGGAGGTTCCAGACCCAAGGCGATGTTGCGGGAGATCCAGCCGGCCCCGCCGGAGGAGTTGTTGGCGCTGCGGGGCAGCTTCAGGGTGCCGAAGTTGCCGTCGGAGGATCCGCTGACGCACTCGTACGGCGCGTCGCCGATGCTGAGCGGGAGGGCGTCGGGCCGCGGTGACCACTTCTCCGCACCCGCTCCGCTCTGGTAGATCCGCACGTACCAGAGCTTGTCGACTGCGGTCACCGAGGTGGGGACCGCGACCAGCACAGAGCCGTTGACCTTCGTGTAGGGGCCACTGGTCGCGTCCGAGGGAGGCTCGAGCCAGTCGGCCCGGTGGACCACGACCGGGGCGACGCCAGGGTCGTCGGAGCGGAAGAAGCCGATGCGCTGGGCGTTCTTGAAGTCTCCGTAGATCCGGACCTGGCCCGTGGTCGAGTCGAGGTTGATGCTGCCGACACCGATCCCGCCGTCATAGGCGTCGAGGCTGTCGAGGTCGTTGTCGTTGGTTTCGCCGTCGGCGTAGAGGGTCGGGACCGACGCGGGGACGGTGTGCCCACCCGGGGGGTCGGTGAGGGTTTGGAGGCCGTAGTCGCAGCCCGGGCGTGCTGGGGACGGGTTCGCGACGTAGATGGGCCAGACCCCGTAGCCGTCCGGCGTGCCCACGGCTGCCGTGGCATCGCTGGCCACGTCGACGTTGCGGACGCTGTTGCCCCCGAACATCGAGAAGATCCCGGCGAAGCCGAAGTTCACCTGCGCCTGAGGACTGACGACGCGGACCTTGTGGCTCTCGGGGAAGTAGACCTCACCGTTGGTGTCGCTGCCGTCCACCAGGTTGGCCGCCACGGCGGCCGCGCCGTCGGCCCAGTCGGTCGCGCGGTCGTCCGCGGGTCGGTTGGACCAGACGTAGTCGGCCACCTGCGCGACCACGGGGTCGGTCGCCGACTTGGCGCCCGGGAGGTGCTCGGCGCCGGCCAGTGCGGCGAAGTCCGCTTGGATCTGGGTCTCCCCCTTGCGGGCGAGGGCGTTGCCCAGGTCCACCGCCAGCGCCGAGAATGCGAACAGCAGGAGGGCAAGCAGGCTGGCGAAGATGGCAGACGCACCGACCTCCGACCCAGCATCGGCGCGACGAGGAGCGCAGCGCGCCGTCAGGGACATGAGGTGTCCTCGGTGGTGTCCTCGACCCGAGCATCGACGGTCCTGGTGATCTGGCCGTCGTTGGGAAGCGGAAGGAAGCCGATGATGTTGCCGTCCATCCGAGCGCTCACGCGCAGGACGGTGCCGACGGCGGGCAACGAGTTGCTGGACGGGCTGGTGGGGGAGCCGTAGCTCAGCGTGAGGTCGGTGAAGCCGGAGTGCTGGCGCGCGAACTGAGTCGCTGCGCCGCTGTCCTGGCAGTCACCGACGGACAGCCGGCGCGCGGTCTCGCGCGCCGAGGAGCTGGTGACCTGGGTGGAGTAGAAGTACCAGCCGTACTGGAGCATGCCCATGAGGGTCGGCACGAGGACGAGGGCGAAGATCAGCGCGAACTCCACGGCGGCAGCTCCGCTGTCGCTGCGGCGTCGGGGTCTCAAGGCAGCCGCGCGCATGGTGGGTCCTCTCGGGCGGCACGGCTGGGGTGGGCCATGGCGCTTGACCCAACCGTACTAGGACTAAAGTCCTCAAACCATACGTACTGCGATATATAGCCCAGCGTGACTACCAGCCCTGATCATCGAGGGGGACCGGCGGCTCATCAGGGGGATGGGCAGCACCTGGGTCGCTGTGCTGGTCGCTGTCCCGGGCGGCTCAGTCGATCAGGCGGACGGTCTCCCGCCCGAGGCTGGGGTCGTAGTCGACGACGGGTGAGTCGGCCTCGTCCGGCAGGGCGTCGGGGTTGAAGGTGAAGACCTGGAGCTTGCTGATGCTGTTGCAGTTGCCGTTGCCGTTGCAGGTGACGCCGTTGGCCGAGGTGGCGTTGGAGGTGGTGTTGTCTCCCTGGGTCTCGTCGGTGATGAAGCCCGGCACGAACCGCAGGATCGGCTGGAAGTCCTTGCGGTCGCGGTTGGTGGCGTAGACAACCGGCAGCCACACCAGTCGGGGGGAGTCGACGACGGAGGGGTCGAGCATGTCGGAGGTCACGCCCGACGTCGGGACGAGGTCGGCCAGCGCGTAGCCGTCCTCGAGGTAGCAGGAGAGCAGGTCGTTGTTGATCGTGACGCCGCTGATGTCGCCGTTCCCGCCGTTGCACCCGGGCTTGGTGGCGCCCCGGGAGACCTCGAGCCGACCGTCTCGTCCTTCGAGTCCCCCGACGAGGCCGTCGTAGATCCAGGGGCCGTCGTTACCTGTGCTCGACGTGATGCAGTTGTTGCCGTCGCGAGAGACATCGTCGTGCTGGGCGTTCGCCAGCGGGGGGCTCTGGCAGCTGATCTGACCGGCGTTCGTGTAGGGCTCGAGGTTGTGGTCGAGTCCTTCGGCGATGTTGAGACCGAGCTCCCGCTGGTGGTTGAGGCCGCCTTCGTCCCGGGGGCTGTTCATCTGGCCGAAGTTGCCGAGGTCGGAACCGGTGCAGGTCGTCTCCAGGGGCTCGTCGCCGTCCCCTCCCTCGTCCGGCGGCTCCGTGGTGCCCCCCGAGCCGACGGTGAGGGCGACCCCGTCGCTCACCGAGCCGTCCGTCCCGGTCACGGTCACCGTCCACGTGCTGTCGGTGCTGGTGACGTTGGCGGGGCCGATCGAGACGATGAGCGTCGAGGTGCTGCCCTTGGTCGAGGGCGTGACCGAGGCGTCGAACTGAGTGCCTCCGGACTTGAAGCTCACCGGCACCGGCTTGCTCCGGTCGATGTCGTTCTTGCTGACCTTGATCGTGACCTGCGTGGACTGCGTCGCATCCACATTGTTAGGGGTCATCGTGATCGAGAAGTCCCCGACAGTGCTGCCCCCGCCGCCGCTGTCGCCACCGCTGTTGCCGCCGCTGTTGCCGCCGCCGTTGCCGTTGGTGGTGTCGGCGTCGAGCGGGCCGTAGGCACACCCGTCAGGCAGCCAGAACGGGATCACGCCGGATCCCGGGAGCTCGGAGAAGAGCCCCACGGTTGCGCGGGCCGTGACCTCCATGGAGTCCAGTCCCACGGCGGTGGCGAGGCCGAAGTTGACCGTCGCGGGCGGGGCGACCAGCTCCATCTCCTGACCGCCGTCGCGGAACTCGATGTCGCCGTTGGATGCGTCGCCGTCGGTCAGGGCCGAAACCACCTGAGCGACGGTCATGTCGCCTTGCCCGATGGCGCTGTTGTTGTCCTCCAGCAGGTACTCGGCAGCCTTCTGGGTGATCGCTGCCTGCTTGGCTGGTGTGTCAGCCGGCCAGTGGTCGTTGTCCTTGCCCCAGTTCGCGGCGCTGATCGTGGCCACGTCCGCTTGGGTCTGCATGTCGCGCTTGCGAGCCCAGGCGTTTCCCATGTCGGCGGCGAGCCCGCCGATGATGAAGAGAAGCACGACGAGGACGGCCATCATCACCGCAACGGCACCCCGTTCGTCTCGGTCGGTGATCACGCTCATGAGCAGTTGCCGATCGCGCTGTCCGGGACGTAGTCGACGCGCGCAGTGGCGCTCTGGGAGACACGTCCTCCGTTGATGAAGGGGACGAAGGGGAAACCGAGGTCGATGCTGTCGAAGGCGACGGCGATCTCGACGTCATCGCCGATGCTCACCGGGGTGTTGTCGAAGGTTCGACGGATCTGGACGTCGCCACTCTCCATGGCGTCGATGTTCGTGCGCACCTGGTCGCGGAAGTCAGGGCAGCTCGTGGGCTGCCCGACGGCCGCACTGCGTGCCGCCTCTCGTGCTGCGGCACTGCCTCCCTGCATCGCCCAGAAGTAGAGGCTGTACTGGATGATCCCGAAGATGAGGAGGGCCAGGAAGGGGAACACCAGGGCGAACTCGACCGCGACGGCACCTCTCTCAGGTCGCCGACGGTTGCTCGTCCTTCGCAGGCGCACGGTGCTGCCCCCTCTCTCCTGACCCACTCCCACCGCAGGTCATGCAGCAGTCTAAGGACGGACAGAACGGGCATTCTCGCAAATAATGCAAATCCCCCTGAGATGGGTCAGATGGGCCAGGGGCACCCCGGACGAAGGTCCCGGGGGCGCCTCCAGGTGGCCGTGGGTCCGCTGTGACGCCGCGTCGGCGTCGCGTCAGACCCGGGCGCCGTCGTCCCAGCCGTCCCGGCCCGGGCCGTCACCCATCGTGGACACCAGGTAGGCGAAGCCGCCCACGAACCAGCAGAAGAGCAGGAACGAGGCAGCGGTCGGCAGGCCGGTGAGGACCAGCAGGACCAGGGCCAGGATCGGCGCCAGCACGAGGCCGCCCCACGCGAGGAGGCGGCGCGGCTCGGGTCGCGGGATCGGTGGCGCCGGTGGTGGGACGTAGTGCTCCTCAGGGTCCGGCCGGGGCGGCTCTTCGTCCGGCCAGGCCTGGCGGAGCAGGTGGCGCAGGCTGTCGGGAGTCCCTGTCGGCTCAGCACGCGAGGTGTCGCCGGTCCCGCCCGGCGGGTCCTCGGGCTCGGCGGTCGACCCGTCGGGGTCGAGCGTCGGCTCCCAGCCGGCGACGAGCCGTGCGAACTCGGCGTCGAAGTCGAGGTCGCTCCGGTCGCGACGGGTCCTCGGGATCCTCGGGGCCCTCGGGGAATGCGGTCATGGAGCGCTCGATGTCGGTCAGCTGTGGGTGAGGCGCTCGATGAAGTCGGCTGACCGCTCGAAGATCAGCGGCGCGTCGTTGTCCAGGGTGGCCACGTGGTAGCTGTTCTCGAGCGTGACCTCCTCGAGGTCGCGCGACGAGAGCCGGCCAAGGATCGCCTCGCGCGAGGAGTCGTCGACGACGTGGTCCTCGGTGGCGCGGAAGAGCAGCACCGGCTGGGTGACCTGGTCGAGCCGGTCGCGCAGGCGTGGCAGCGCGGCGAACAGCGACGCCACTGCCTTGAGCGGGGTCTTCGGGTAGGCGACCTCGTCCTGGCCAGGCTTCTTGATGTCGTTGCCGATGGCAGGAAAGGCCGGGACGATGTGCTTGAGCACGGGCAGCAGCTTCACGTCCTTGCGGCGGCTGGCCACCATCGGGTTGACCATCATGAGCCCTGCGACGTCGCGGCCGTATTGCTCCGCGAGCGCCAGGGACAGGGTGCCTCCCATGGACAGGCCGGCCAGGAACACGTGGTCGTGCTCGGTCCGCAGCTTGGTGAAGGCGTCCTCCGCCGCCGCGTACCAGTCCTGGAACGTGTAGCGCTGGAGGTCCTGCCACCGGGTGCCGTGCCCCGGCAGGAGCGGCATCGAGACCGAGTAGCCGCGCCGGTGGAGGTCTTGGGCCCATGGCCGCATCGAGGCAGGGCTTCCGGTGAAGCCGTGCAGGACGAGCACGGCCACCCGGGACCCAGGAACGATCGCGTGGAGCGGTGCGACGAGGTCGGCGGGGGCGGGGTCTGTGGTCACCTGCCAATCGTCGCACGCACCCCGACGACGGGCTAGGGTGGACCGACTCGGCCGACATGAGGAGTGCGGGTTGTTCTACTGGTTCCTGAAGTGGATCGCGATCGGTCCGCTGCTGCGACTGGTCTTCCGGCCCACGGTCGAGGGCATCGACAACGTGCCCGAGGAGGGGCCCGCCATCTTGGCGAGCAACCACCTGTCCTATGCGGACTGGCTGTTCATGCCCCTGACGCTGGACCGCAAGGTCACCTTCGTCGCCAAGGCGGAGTACTTCACCACCCCGGGGATCAAGGGCTGGCTGCAGAAGATGTTCTTCACCGGAGCCGGCCAGGTGCCGATCGACCGCAGCAGCGGCGACGCAGCGTCCGGCGCCTTGGTCACTGCCACACGCGTGCTGGGAGAGGGAGACCTCTTCGGCATCTATCCCGAAGGCACCCGCTCCCACGACGGCAAGCTCTACCGCGGCAAGACCGGCGTCGCCCGGCTCGCGATCGAGACCGGCGTCCCGGTCATCCCGGTCGCCGTTGTGGGCACCGACATCGTCGCGCCACCCGGCAAGAAGTTCGGCCACTGGACGCGGCCGCGGGTGCGCTTCGGCAGGCCGCTCGACTTCTCCCGCTACCAGGGGCTGGAGAGCGACCGCTTCATCCTGCGCTCGGCCGCCGACGAGATCATGTACGAGATCATGCGGCTCTCCGGGCAGGAGTACGTCGACATGTACGCCGCCCGCGCCAAGGCGCTGGAGAAGGAAGCCGCAAAGGCGAGCAAGCAGCCGACCGACCCCTCATCCTCGGCCCAGGCGCCTGCCCAGTCGTTGGCCGACCCCTCCTGACGGATCGTATCCCGGGGCCGCAGGTGAGCCAGCACGCCACGGCGTACCGCAGCCCTACTGAGCAGGTGCGCCGGACCCTCTTCCGGATCCTGGCGGGGCTGCGCCTCGTGGTCCTGGTCTACGCCGTGGCGGTCAACGCCGGACGAACCGCTGAGATGGCTCGCCCCGGCCTCGCGTGGGGCGCCCTGGCGCTGCTGACCGGATGGACCCTGCTGGCGGCAGCGATCCACGTCTCCCGCCCGCGGGTGACCCGCTGGTTCTACATCGCGGACGTCGCCATCGCGTGTGGGGCACTGCTGCTCACGCTGGCGACCCACAGCGAGGCCATGTTGCAGCGTGGCGCCTCCAGCCTGCCGACCTTGTGGGTGATGGGTTCGGTGCTCGCGGTCGCCCTCGGACTCGGCTGGTGGCAGGGCGTTCTCGCCGCGCTGTGCGTCTCGGTCGTCGACGTGAGCGTGCGCGTCGACCCCACCGCCAACACCTGGGCCAACATCTTCCTGCTCGTGGTCGCAGCCGCAGCGGTCGGCTTCATGGGCAGCACCCTGGCGCAGTCGGCGGAGGCGCGCGCAGCCGCCGACCGCCTTCAGGCAGCGCTCGAGGAGCGAGCCCGGCTCGCCCGTGCGGTGCACGACGGTGTGCTCCAGGTACTGGCCATGGTGCAGCGACGAGCACGCGAGGAGCCCGCCCTCGCGGACCTGGGGCGGCTTGCTGCCGAGCAGGAGTCGTCGTTGCGGTCGCTGGTGCAGTACGACGCCCGCGGCCCGGCGGCTCAGGGCGTGACGGGCGACGAGGGGCGGACAGACCTGGTGCGTGCCCTTGAGCCTGTGGTGGGCCCCCGGCCGCTCATCGGCCCCGGCGGCGCCGTCATGGTGCCCGCCGACGTGGTCGCCGAGCTCTGCGCCGCGGTCTCGGAGTGCCTCCTCAACGTCGACCGCCACGTGGGAGCAGAAGCGCCGGCGTGGGTGCTGGTGGAGGAGCTCGACGAGGAGGTCGTCGTGACCGTCCGGGACGAGGGTCCGGGGATCGCCGCGGACCGGCTGACAGAAGCGGCCGCGGAAGGGCGGATGGGCGTCAGCGGTTCCATCCTGGGAAGGCTGCGTGCCCTGGGTGGGCGTGCTGAGCTGACGAGCGCGGCCCCGATCGGCACCGAGTGGGAGCTGCACGTACCGCGTACCGAGACCACCGGAAAGGGACGCCTGTGACGGAGACCGAGGCTGCCTTGCGGGTCATGGTCGTCGACGACCACCCGATGTGGCGCGACGCCGTCGAACGGGACCTCGCGGCGGTCGGCATCGAGATCGTGGCCACGGCGAGCAACGGCACCGACGCCCTGAGCCGAGCGCGGGCGACGCGACCGGGCGTCGTCGTCCTCGACCTGCAGATCCCGCCCCCGAGCGGGGTGGAGGTCACGGCCGCGTTGGTGGCCGAGGACCCGAGCCGTGCGGGTTCTCATCCTGTCGGCCTCCGGCGAGGAGACCGACGTGCTGGACGCGGTCAAGGCCGGTGCCACCGGCTATCTCGTCAAGTCGGCTTCCAAGGACGAGCTGATCGAGGCGGTACGCCGGGTGGCCTCAGGCGGCACGGTCTTCACCGCCGGCTTGGCGGGGCTGGTCCTGGGGGAGTACCGCAGACTGGCCGGGCAGCAGGCCCCGGACGAGGAGACCCCCCGGCTGACCGAGCGCGAGACCGAGGTGCTTCGCCTGGTGGCGAAGGGACTGTCGTACAAGCAGATCGCCGAGCGCCTCGTGCTGTCGCACCGCACGGTTCAGAACCACGTCCAGAACACCCTGCGCAAGCTCCAGCTCCACAATCGCGTCCAGCTGGTGCGGTACGCGATCGAGCAGGGGCTCGACGAGGAGCCATGAGCTCATCGAAGCCACGGGTCTGGCCCGATTCGTGGCCTTCGACCCTGGTGAAGACCTTCGCCACGCGGCAACCGTGGTGACATGAGACATCTGCTCCGGCGTTCGACCGTCCTCCTCACGGCAGTCTTCGTGGTGCTCGCCACGACCGCCGAGTCGTGCGACGACGACTCGACGCCAGCCGGCGACGCCGCGGAGGAAGCCGAGGCCCAACCGGTGGAGGAGGCGGTGGAGGAGTCCGAAGGGGAGTCGGTCGGCGAGACGGCTTCCGCCGAGGAGCCCGGCGACCTCGCCCGTCGCATCGAGAGTGGCGTGGGAGACTCGGGCACTGCGCATGTCGCCATGCGCATCGACGGCCCGGTGGAGATGCTGGTCGAGGGTGACACCGAGTACGGCCCCAAGGTCTCCGCGACCGACGTGCGGATCAGCACGCCTGACCTCGGCGAGAAGCCGGCACGGATGATCCTGGCCGACAAGAAGGCGTTCATGGCTCTCCCCGGTGTCACACCGAAGGGCAAGTGGTTCGTGATCCCGGCGTCCAGCAAGGACTTCGGCGGCTTGCTGGACGCCGGCGGCTCGGTCCAGATGGACGGCTTCACCTCAGGCTTCGAGGACGGCGTGGCCAAGGTGACACCGCAGGGCGAGAAGTCCGTGGGAGGGCAGAGCTACGCCGCCTACCGGCTGCGCATGGATCCGAAGGCCTACCTGGACGCTGTCGGCGAGTCCCCGGCCGGGGCGCCGAAGAAGTTCGGGATGAACCTGCTGCTCGACGACCTGGACCGCCCCCGGCGGATGTCCTACTCGGTCGGGGGCAACGACGTTGTCGTGGACTTCACCCAGTGGGGCGAGCCGCTGGACATCGAGGCGCCCACGAAGGGCGCCCGGATCGCGTTGCCTGCACCGCTGCGCTAGCCGTCAGCCCGGTGCCCGGGTGGCACGCACCGGTCAGTCGGCCCAGCCCTTGGCGCGCTCGACGGCGTTGCGCCAACGCTGGTGCGCCTCGTCGGCGTCGGCACGACCTGCGCGCGGCTCGAAGCGGCGTTCGAGGGCCCAGGTCTCGCGCAGGTCGTCGGTCGACTCCCAGACGCCGACGCCCAGCCCGGCCAGGAAGGCGGCACCCAGGCCGGTGGTCTCCACGATCTTCGGACGCTCGACCGGGACTCGGAGCTGGTCGGCCTGGAGCTGGCACAGCAGGTTGTTGGCGGAGGCGCCACCATCGACCGTGAGCGAGCTGAGCGGCGCGTCGTCGGGCAGCGTGTCGATCACGTCGCGCACCTCGAAGGCGATCGCCTCCAGCGTGGCGCGCACGAGGTGGGCCCGGGTGGTGCCGCGGGTGATGCCCACGATGAGGCCGCGGGCATGCGGGTCCCAGTCGGGGGCACCCATGCCGGTCAGCGCGGGGACGAAGACCACCCCGTCCGAGGAGTCGACGGTCGTGGCGATCGCCTCGGACTCCGCCGCCGACCCGATGACCTGCAGGCCGTCACGCAGCCACTGCACCGCGGCCCCGGTCACGAAGATCGCACCCTCGAGGGCGTAGGTGAGCTCTCCCTCCGGTGACTTCCAGGCAGCGGTGGACAGCAGCCCCGCCTCGCTGCGGACCACGTCGGTGCCGGTGTTGGTGAGGATGAACGAACCGGTGCCGTAGGTGCACTTGCTCTCACCGACGTCGAAGCAGGTCTGTCCGAACAACGCCGACTGCTGGTCGCCGGCGATCCCGGCGATCGGGAGCTCGAGGCCCGCGAACGCCTTCGGGTCGGTGCGGGCGATCTCGCCCCACGAGGGCACCACCTCCGGCAACGCCTCCATCGGCACCCCGAAGAGGTCGCACAGCTCCTGGCTCCACTCCCCGGCGGCCAGGTCGAACACCAGCGTGCGGGAGGCGTTGGAGACATCGGTGACGTGCCAGGTGCCCCGCGTCATGCGGGCGATCAGGTAGGAGTCGACCGTGCCGACGGCGTAACGGCCCTCACCCACCATGCCCCAGGTGTGCTCCTCGTGCTCGGCCAGCCAGAGGTACTTCGTGCCCGAGAAGTAGGGGTCGATGCGGAGGCCGGTGAGCTCGCGCAGCCGGTCCTCGTGGCCCGCCTCACGCAGGCGCGTGCACACCTCTGCGGTCCGGCGGTCCTGCCAGACGATCGCGCGCCGAGGTGCGTTGAGGGTCTCGCGGTCCCAGATGACCACGGTCTCGCGCTGGTTGGTGATGCCGACGGCTCGCAGCTGCGGGCCGTCGTAGGACGAGATCGCGTCCTTGGTGGCCTCGAGGGTCGCCTGCCAGATCTCCTCGGGGGCGTGCTCCACCCAGCCCGGTCTGGGGAAGTGCTGGGCGAACTCCTGGTATCCCCGGGCCGCGATTGCGCCGTCCGCGGTCACGACGAGCGCGGTCACCCCGGTGGTGCCGGCGTCGATGGCGAGAACACTCATGACGACTCCTCCCCGCGGCCGTCGTCGCGACGGCCGCGCTTCTCTTGGCTGGAGGGCGGCGTTGCCGACCCTGAGGTCCTGATCGACTCCAGGAGCATCCGGTCCACCCAGTGCTCACCGACGCGCATCTCGACGTTCTCGCGACCGACCCAGGCGTCCCAGGAGGCGGCTCCCTGGCCCTGGGCGAGACGCATCAGCTCGGCGCGCAGGTCGTCGTCCAGCGGGACCCGCTCCTCCTGAGGCGGCACGGAGAGGAACCACTGGTGCAGGTCGAGCAGCCGATCGAGCTCGTCGCACGGGTCGGCGTGGTCGTCGACCCGCAGGTCGACCTCCACGTCGTCGCGGCCGTCGTAGCCGGCACCGTCGCGCACGACGAGGAGGGCAGCGGACTGCCGGCCGCGGGCGTCCCCGCCCGCCGCATCCCCGGCTCTCAGCGCGGCCACCAGGCGGCGTGGAAGCGAGCCCTGTCCGCCCTGCCAGGCTTCGTGCATCGCCGCCACCACCTGGGGCCCGGCCAGGATGTTGCCTTGGATGGCGACACCCTCGCCCGTCACTCCGCCGGCCCAGGAGAGACACTCGTCGCCAGTGTGGGTGGCCGCGTCACCGTGGGCGTCGACGATGCCCACCTGGCGGTGGGCGCGTCCGCTGTCCGGCTCGAGCAGCAGCGCCAGCGTGACGTCGGCGGTGGCCTCTCGGGACAGCAGCGCCAACGCTCGGTCCTTGTACCCGACGTTGGCCCACGCCTGGGTCGCGATCGCGCCCGCCCCGGCGCGTGCGGCGGGGACCGCGGAACCGACGGCGAGGAACTTCGAGGCCACGGCGACACCCCACGACTCGCCGTCCTGGGAGCGGGCCACGATCGAGAACGTCATGTCACCGGACCCTAGTCCGGGGGAAGAGCGGGTCGGGCACCGATGCATTGATCGTGCCCGAAGTGGTTACGGTGTCTCCATGCGAGTTGGAGTGCTCACTGGAGGCGGGGACTGCCCCGGACTGAACGCCGTCATCCGCGCCGTCGTGCGCAAGGGAGTCGAGGTCTACGGCTACGACTTTGTCGGCTTCCGAGACGGCTGGCGTGGCCCCTTGGAGAACGTCACCACGCCCCTGGGCGTCGATCAGGTGCGTGGCATCCTGCCGCGAGGGGGCACGATCCTGCAGTCCTCGCGCACCAACCCCTTCAAGGTCGAGGGGGGAGTGGAGCGCATCAAGGACAACCTCGCCGAGCAGGGCGTCGACGCGCTCATCGCGATCGGCGGGGAGGACACCCTCGGAGTCGCCACCAAGCTGGCCGACCTGGGCGTGAACGTGGTGGGCGTCCCCAAGACGATCGACAACGACCTCTCGGGCACTGACTTCACCTTCGGCTTCGACACGGCCGTCAACATCGCGATGGAAGCCATCGACCGGCTGCACACCACCGCCGAGTCGCACCACCGCGTCCTCGTCGTCGAGGTGATGGGGCGTCACGCCGGCTGGATCGCGCTGCACGCTGGCATCGCGGGTGGGGCCAACATCGTGCTGATCCCGGAGAAGCCCTTCGATATCGACAAGGTCTGCGCCTACGTCGAGGAGCGGTTCCAGAAGCAGTTCTCCCCGATCGTGGTCGTCTCCGAGGGCGCCGTCCCGGTCGAGGGCGGCGACATGACCCTTCAGAGCGGGGAGACCGACGCCTTCGGTCACGTCCGCCTCGGTGGCATCGGAGACCGGCTTGCCAGCGAGATCGAGACCCGGACCGGCAAGGAGGCGCGAGCGGTCGTGCTCGGCCATGTCCAGCGGGGGGGCACTCCCACGGCGTTCGACCGCTGGCTCGCCACCCGCTTCGGCCTGCACGCGATCACCGCCGTCGCCGAGCAGGAGTACGGCACGATGGTGGCGCTGCGCGGCAAGGACATCGCGCGGGTGCCGCTGATCGAGGGCACCGGTGAGCTGAAGACGGTGAGCCCCGAGGAGTACGCCGAGGCCGAGGTGTTCTTCGGCTGACCGCGGTCAGGCTCCGGCTGCGGTCGAGGCGCCGGGACGCTCCTGCCGTACGTACGGCGCCCGCAGCGCCTGGACCACGGCGCACTGGATACCGTTCGCGCACAGCCGTGGCGCAGCGACCACGAGGGCCTTCTCGCGGTGGCTCCACATCGCCCGATCCACCCCGGGCTGGACACTCAGCGCCTCCTCCAGCAGGTGCATGTCCCCGCCGGTGAGGAAGGGAGCCAGCCGCTCGCCCGCGACCACCCGCCAGTGGAAGGGGCCGTGGCGCACGATCGAGAGCCCGTTGGTGAGGTGGCGGTGCTCCGCACCGAGCGGGAGGGTGACCAGCCCGCCACTGGTGAGCAACGCCCACACCGCCATGTCGCCGGCCCCGGTGGCGGGCCCGTCGATCGCGCCGCTCGCGAGCGGGATGCGCAGCTCCAGCACGTCCTCGATGTGACCCTCGCACCGGCACGTGCCGAAGGCGGGCGGAGTCCAGGAGTCCTCCGTGGTCTCCGGCCCCGCCCTGAACCTCTCCAGCATCCCCATGTCGAGGACTTTAGTCCTTGATGCACCTTTTATCCGTATCATTCGCCCGGGTCTGGCGGAACGGCCGACCGGCATAGCCCGACTGGCACACCCGCGCGGTCCCACTGGCCCAGGCGCGGTCGGGCCGGTCGTTCCCGCGTACCCTGGATCGGTGGACTTCCCCTCGCTCGACGACCTGCACGCGCTCGGCGCGCGGCAGCAGCCCAGCTACCCGGACCCGGCCTCGGTCGACCGTTCGGTCCAGCGGCTGCGCGCGGTGCCCCCCCTCGTCTTCGCCGGCGAGTGTGACGACCTCAAGGAGAAGCTGGCAGCGGTCACGCGCGGCGAGGCGTTCCTGCTCCAGGGCGGCGACTGCGCCGAGACGCTCGAGGGAGCGACTGCCGACAACGTGCGGGCCAAGCTGCGGGTGCTGCTGCAGATGGCGGTGGTGCTCACCTACGCCGCCTCGGTGCCGGTGGTCAAGGTCGGCCGGCTTGCCGGCCAGTACGCCAAGCCGCGCTCCTCGGACACCGAGACCCGAGGGAGCGTGACGCTCCCGGCGTACCGGGGTGACGCCGTCAACGGCTTCGACTTCACCCCCGAGTCGCGGGTGCCCGACCCCCAGCGTCTGGTCGACGTCTACAACTCCTCGGCCTCCACGCTCAACCTGGTCCGTGCCTTCGTGACCGGCGGCTACGCCGACCTGCGGCAGGTGCACACCTGGAACACCGACTTCGTGCGTTCCTCCCCGGTAGGTCGCCGCTACGAACGGCTCGCGGCGGACATCGACCGGGCCATGGCCTTCATGAAGGCGATCGGTGCCGACCCCGACGAGTTCCACCGGGTCGACTTCCACTCCAGCCACGAGGCGCTGGTGCTGGAGTACGAGCACGCCCTGACGCGGGAGGACAGCCGGACCGGGCTGCCCTACGACGTGTCGGCGCACTTCGTGTGGATCGGCGACCGCACCCGCCAGCTCGACGGAGCCCACGTCGAGCTGCTGAGCCGGATCCAGAACCCCGTCGGGGTCAAGCTCGGACCCAGCGTCACCGCCGACGACGCGATCGCGCTCGCTGCGCGTCTCAACCCGCACAACGAGGAGGGCCGCCTTACCTTCGTGACCCGGATGGGAGCCGGCAAGGTCCGCGACGTGCTGCCCGAGATCGTGGAGAAGGTGACCGCAGCCGGCGTCCACGTGGCCTGGGTGTGCGACCCGATGCATGGCAACACCTTCGAGGCGACGTCGGGCTACAAGACGCGTCGCTTCGAGGACGTGATGGACGAGGTCCAGGGCTTCTTCGACGTCCACCGCGAGCTCGGGACCTGGCCCGGGGGGCTCCACGTCGAGCTGACCGGCGACAACGTCACCGAGTGCGTGGGCGGCGGGGAGTCGCTGCTGGAGGAGGACCTCGCCCACCGCTACGAGTCGGTGTGCGACCCGCGGCTCAACCGGGTGCAGTCGCTCGAGCTGGCGTTCCTCACCGCCGAGATGCTCAGCCAGGTCCACGACGCCGAGGTGTGATCCGCACCGTCACCGGGATGCATAGGCTCGGGCCGTGATCGACCTGCGCAGCGACACCGTGACCCGGCCCACCGAGGCGATGCGACGCGTCATGGCGGCAGCGGAGGTGGGCGATGACGTGTACGGCGAGGACCCCACCGTGCGGATGCTCGAGGAACGCGTCGCCGAGCTCTTGGGCAAGCAGGACGCGGTCTTCACCGCCACCGGGTCACTGGCCAACGTGCTCGCCGTCCGAGCGCTGGTGGGCCCGGGGGAGGAAGTGCTGTGCGAGAGCTCGGCCCACATCGCCCGTGCCGAGCTGGGAGCCCACGGCTTCGTCACCGGGCTGACCATGCGCACCTGGACCGGTCGGCCGGTCGAGCTCGACCTGGTCGAGGAGCTCTTCAGCCCTGACATCAGCCCCTACTTCGTGCCGACACGAGCGATCTCGGTGGAGAACACCCACAACTTCGGCGGGGGCACCGTCACCGATGTCGAGACACTGCGCGCGCTCAGGGCGTGGGCGGACGCGCGCAGTGTCGCCGTCCACCTGGACGGAGCGCGGCTGTGGAACGCCCACGTCGCGACCGGCACCCCGCTGAGCGACTTCGGCGCCACCGCCGACGTCGTGGCCGTCTGCCTGAGCAAGGGCCTCGGCGCCCCTGTCGGCTCCCTGATGGCCGGGACCCGTGAGGCGGTCGCGGAAGCCCGGGTGTGGCGAAAGCGCCTCGGTGGAGGGATGCGGCAGGTCGGCATCCTGGCCGCGGCCGGGTTGCATGCCCTGGACTTCCACCTGGAGCGACTGGCCGAGGACCACGAGCACGCGCGATGGCTCGCCGAGGCCTGCGGGGTCGACCCGGCTTCGGTGGAGAGCAACATCGTCGTCATCGAGCACGCGGATCCCCCCGCGGTCATCGCCGCTGCCCGGGAGGAGGGCCTGCTGGTCTCCGCGGTGGGCCCACGGTCCCTGCGGCTGGTCACCCACCTCGACGTGACCCGCGACGACGTCCGGCACGCGGCCGACGTCCTTGCGAAGCTGCTTGACCCGCCGTCCCCGGCGGCCAGGGCCTGAGTTCGCCCGGCGTGGGCGGTTCCGGACCGACGCTAACCGAGCGTGGGTGTGGAGCGCCCCACCAGCGCGGGGAACTGGCGCACCGCCTGCGCGAGCGCTCTGAGCTCGGGGCCCAGCAGTGCCTGCGGGCCGTCGCAGAGCGCTTCCTCGGGGTGGGGGTGCACGTCGACGATCACGCCGTCGGCCCCCACCGCGATCGCAGCCCGGGACAGCGGCACCACCAGCTCCTTGACGCCGGCAGCGTGGGAGGGGTCGACGATGATCGGCAGGTGGCTCTTGGCCTGCACCACCGGGACGGCGCTGATGTCGAGGGTGTTGCGGGTGGTGGGTTCGAACGTCCGGATGCCCCGCTCGCACAGCACGATGTCGAGGTTGCCCCGTTGCGCGATGTACTCCGCAGCCATCAGCCACTCCTCGATGGTGGCGGTCATGCCGCGCTTGAGCAGCACCGGCTTGCCGGACCGTCCGACGGCCTGGAGCAGGCCGAAGTTGGCCATGTTGCGGGTGCCGATCTGCAGCATGTCGGCGTGCTCGGCGACCGTTGCGACGTCGCGGGCGTCGACGACCTCGGTGACGATCGGCAGACCGGTGGCCTCACGCACGTCGACGAGGATCTCGAGCCCCCGCAGCCCAAGCCCCTGGAACGCGTACGGCGAGGTCCGCGGCTTGAACGCCCCGCCGCGCATCATCGTGGCTCCGGCGGCCTTGGCCATCTCGACCGCCTCGAGCGTCTGCTGCGCCGACTCCACCGCGCACGGACCCGCGATGAAGGTGAAGGTCTCGGGCCCGATCGGCGCCTGGCGTCCGGGATCACCGACCCAGATCGTGCTGCGGTCGGGATGGTGCTGACGGCTCACCAGCTTGAACGGGTCGGAGATCCGCTGCACGTCGGCGACGCCGGGCAGGGTGCGCAGGTTGAGACCGTGGAAGGACTCGATGTCGCCGACCAGGCCGATGATGGTCCGGGTCACGCCGGTGGACACGAACGCCTCTCCGCCGACGGAGCCGACCTTGTCCACGACACGGGCGATGTCCTCGTCAGTCGCGTCCGGGCTCATGACGATGACCATGGGCGGGCCTTCCTGGGGGTGGGGTCGCCCGAGCGTACCGGCGGCCGGCGCCCGGCCCGGCTCGAGACCGGCCAGTGGACCGCCGTACGCGGGCGATCGGTCCCCGCGAGCGCCTCGAGGGCGCTTCGGCGGGATCCCCGGCGGTCGGCGTGGGAGACGTGTGACGGGTGTGACGTTCCCGTAGCCTCCGGGACATGGCGACGCGCACGTCTTCCCCGCCCGCGTCGCGCAGCTCCTCGACCCGTCGTACGTCGGGTGGGGGCGGTGCGCGAGGCCGCTCGTCCAACGCTCAGCGAGGGCGCAGCGGTTCGACGCGTGCCCGCACGGGCTCCAAGAAGGGGGCGAAGTCCGGATCGCGCCCGGCGCCCCGCGCGGTGCGCAACGGACCTGGCCCGATCTACCGGTTCTTCCTCGCGGTGTGGCGGGCCGTCTCGTCCTTCTGGACCGGCGTTGCCCACGGCATCGGGGCGACCGTCCGTCGCATCGGGCACACCGCCCGCGAGCTCGAGCCCGAGCATCGCCGCGACGGAGTCGGGCTGGCGCTGATGGCACTGGCCGTGGTGGTGGCGGCCAGCGTCTGGTGGCAGCTGCCCGGCGACGTCGGCCACGTCACCCGCACGGTCGTGAACGGCTCGCTCGGGCTGCTCGGCTGGTTCGTGCCCCTGCTGCTCGTCGGCGTCGGGGCCGCCACCATGCGCAATCCGGAGTCGGCCGGCCCGGTCGGACGCCAGGTCATCGGATGGACCTCCCTGGTCTTCGGTCTGCTGGGGCTGATGCACATCGCCAACGGTCGGCCCGAGGGCGCCGACACCGAGGCGTTGATGGACGCCGGGGGAGCGATCGGCTTCGTCGTCGGGTCGCTGGCCCTGGACCTGCTGAAGTCGGTCTACGTGGTGGTGCCGATCTTCGTGCTGCTGGTGGTCTTCGGTCTGCTGGTGGTCACCGCCACACCGGTCTACCTGATCCCGACCAGGCTGGCCGCGCTGCGCGACCGCCTGATGGGGCGTCGCGCGGAGGGCCAGGACTCGGACACGGAGGAGCAGACCGCCGCCGTCGGACCTCCCCTCCAGCGACGTCGCCCGCGACGGCGGGTCGGGTCGATGGCCGAGGGCGACGTCACCCCCGACGGCGACCCGGCCTACGACTCACCGGTGCTGCCCGACCCGGCGTCACGGGGGCGCAAGGGGCGCAAGGGCGCCACCGAGGGCGCGCCCGACCCGACCAGCGCGAGCGACAGCGAGAGCGCCGGGGAGTCCGCGGTGGCCCCGCCGCACACGCCGCTGCCGTCGCGCGTCGAACAGCTGTCGCTCTCCGGAGACATCGCCTACTCGCTGCCCGGCAACGAGATGCTCAAGCCAGGCAGTGTCCACAAGGCGCGCAGCAAGGCCTCCGACGCGGTCGTCGACCGGCTGATGCAGGTGCTCGAGCAGTTCGACATCGACGCGCAGGTCACCGGGTACACCCGCGGGCCGACCGTCACCCGCTACGAGGTCGAGCTCGGCCCGGCGGTCAAGGTCGAGAAGGTCACCGCGCTCGGCAAGAACATTGCCTACGCGGTCGCCAGCGCCGATGTGCGCATCCTGAGCCCGATCCCGGGCAAGAGCGCGATCGGCATCGAGATCCCGAACGTCGACAAGGAGATCGTCTCCCTCGGCGACGTGCTGCGCTCGCAGAGCGCTCGCAACGACCACCACCCGATGATCGTCGGGCTCGGCAAGGACGTCGAGGGTGGTTTCGTGGTCGCCAACCTCGCGAAGATGCCGCACCTGCTCGTCGCCGGCGCCACCGGCTCGGGCAAGTCGTCGTTCGTCAACTCGATGATCAGCTCGATCCTGATGCGGTCGACTCCCGACGAGGTACGGATGATCTTGGTCGACCCCAAGCGGGTCGAGCTCAACGCCTACGAGGGCATCCCGCACCTGATCACGCCGATCATCACCAGCCCCAAGAAGGCGGCCGAGGCGTTGCAGTGGGTCGTGCGCGAGATGGACATGCGCTACGACGACCTGGCCCACTTCGGCTTCCGCCACATCGACGACTTCAACAAGGCGGTGCGGGCCGGGAAGGTGCAGCCCCCGCCGGGCAGCGAGCGCCGGCTCACGCCGTACCCCTACCTGCTCGTCGTGGTCGACGAGCTGGCCGACCTGATGATGGTCGCCCCCCGCGACGTCGAGGACGCCATCGTGCGGATCACCCAGCTCGCACGCGCCGCCGGAATCCACTTGGCGCTGGCGACCCAGCGTCCCAGCGTCGACGTCGTCACCGGCCTGATCAAGGCCAACGTGCCGTCGCGGCTGGCGTTCGCCACCTCCAGCCTCAGCGACAGCCGGGTCATCCTGGACCAGCCGGGGGCCGAGAAGCTCGTCGGGCAGGGCGACGGGTTGTTCCTGCCCATGGGTGCCTCGAAGCCAGTGCGTGTCCAGGGCTCGTGGGTCACCGAGGCCGAGATCCACGCACTGGTCCGGCACTGCAAGGACCAGCTCGCCCCGAACTACCGCGAAGACGTCACCGCGCCGGCCGCGTCGAAGCGCGATCTCGACGACGACATCGGTGATGATCTGGACTTGGTGGTGCAGGCGGTGGAGCTCGTGGTCTCGACCCAGTTCGGGTCGACCTCGATGCTGCAGCGCAAGCTCCGGGTGGGCTTCGCCAAGGCTGGACGGCTGATGGACATCCTCGAGAGCCGGGGCGTGGTCGGCCCCAGCGAGGGCAGCAAGGCCCGCGACGTCCTCATCAAGCCCGACGACCTCGACGAGGTCATCGCGACATTGCAGGGAGAGCAGTGAAGGTGACACCGGCATCACGGGGACTCCTCAGGAGGGACAGATGAGCGCCCAGCCCGTCGAGAAGCTGCCCGAGGTCGACGGCGGCGAGTCAGCCGACGACGAGCGGGGCCAGCAGCACCTGAGCGCGCCGATGCAGGTGGAGGTCCGCCGCAACGCGGTCGTCTCGGCGATCCTCGGCGCAGCCGCCTCGGCCATCGCGATCGCCTACCTGTGGCGCGCCGCGGAGACCGGCCACGTCGTGGACTGGGCGCTGTGCGGGGTCCTCGGACTCGTGGGTGCGGTCTTCCTGCACAGCCTGCTCGACGCGCGGACCCCCCTCCTCGTCGCCGACGAGCTGGGAGTGCGCATCCGCCTGGGCACGACCTGGCGCGGCCTGCCGTGGGACGCCATCGAGCGTGTGGTCGTCAGGCCTCGTCGTGGACTGCTGCACGACGGCTCACTGGTCGTGCAGCTGACCAACGTCGCGCGCACCATCGAGGGCCTCGAGGGCAGGGCTCGTCGTCACGCGGCGCTCAACAGCAAGGTCTACGGCGGAGCGCTGGGGGTGCCGCTGGGTGTGGCTACGCGCACCGACACCCCGGACCAGGAGCTGAGTGACCGCATCGCCGGCCTGTCGCAGGGCCGTGCGGAGGTCGTCACCCTGATCGCCCCACCCAAGTCGGGCGACGACGACGCGATCCAGGACGAGGCTTCCACCGCCGACGGAGCCGACGCCGAGCCGACGCCTGAGGCCTTCGCGAACGCCCCGGACCTCGCCCCTGCGGTGGAGGCGGACCCGTCCGGTGCCACGGAGCAGGGCGACGAGAACGACGCGGACTCCGACGCTCGCCGGGAGACCGAGCCCGGAGGCTGGCGCGCGCGTCGACGCCGGCGCCGTGCCTCCGGCCCCTCGACAGTGGACACGGGGGAGGAGGCGGGCGCGGCCTTCGACGCGGTCGAGCCGCCCACCGAGGACGACCTCGACGCCGCGTCCCACGACGTGACCCTGGAAGGGGCCCCCCAGGAGGACCGGCACGAGTCGCGCCCCGGCGTCGCCACGGTGGCGCCGCTTCGCGTGGACGGGTTGCGCGAGGGCGTGACCATCCGCATCGAGGACGACTCCGTCCCCCGCAGCACCCGGGCGTCGGGTGCGGTCAACTCCATGCGTGAGGCGGTCAACCCCGTCGGCCGCAAGGACTCACGGGTCCGGGCCATCGCCAAGCTGGGGGACCCGGTCGCCCCGCTGGTCATCGACGACTACCAGCCGGAGCCGGCCTACGACCCGGTGATCGGACCGGAGCTGGCGGCGTCCCGGACGCGGGTGGGTCTCAGCGTCGACGAGCTCGCCGACCGAACCCGGATCCGCCCCCACGTGATCGAGTCGATCGAGGTCGACGACTTCACGCCGTGCGGTGGCGACTTCTACGCGCGGGGTCACATCCGCACGCTGGCGCGGGTCCTGGGCAAGGACCCGGTGCCGTTGCTGGAGCTCTACGAGGCCCGCTACGCCCACGCCCCGGTCAACGCCCGCAAGGTCTTCGAGGCCGAGCTCGCGACCGGCATGGGGGGCCAGATGACCCGCCCGTACGGCGGCCCCAACTGGACCGGGCTGGTGGCGGTGGTCCTGCTGCTGGTCCTGGTGTGGGCCGGTGTGCGCCTGTTCGCCGGTGAGGGTGGCGAGCTGCAGGAGCCGCCACCCGTCCTGGACGGGTCTGCCGGCCTGAGCGGCTACTACGGCGACTCGGAGGCCGCCGCAGGCCCGGCACCGGTGACGGTAGTGGTCTCGGCGGTCAACGGTGACGCCGAGATCGAGGTCCGCGACGGGGACGGCACTCTGGTCCACGAGGGGCAGCTGGCCGACGGCGACGTCAAGCGTCTGCGAGCCGTGCCCCCGGTGACCGTGACCAGCGATGACGGGGGCGCGGTCGGGGTCCGCGTCGCCGACCAAGACGAGGGGCTGCTCGGCGAGGAGGGTGCTCCGGCGACCCGGACCTTCACGTCGACTTCTCCCGACTGAGGGTCCCCAGCCCTCAAGCGAGACCGCGCCCCCTGCCCGGCGCGGTCTCGCCACTTTGCCACATCTGCCCCGCCCGCGCGGTATTTTCGGGGGGCCGTCGTGGACGGCCGTCCCCCTTCAGGAGCAGCCGATGGAGCGACCCCAGGAACCGGTCGAGGAGCCGGCCGGGGCTGAGCGCGAGCCTGCCATGCGCCTGGTCTCGGAGCGTCACGCCGTGCGTCGGAGGCCGGGAAGCAAGCTGGTGCTGGCCGGGCTCGTGGTGCCGGCGTTGCTCGCCGCCGGGGCAGGCCTGGTCAGCGGTCCCGGCGCGGAGGAAGCCCTCATGGCACAGGGGACGTCAGCCCTCACCACGGGAGGCTTGGCCGGAGTGAAGCTGGAGGCGAACGGTCCCTTCGTCAACGCCTCGGTGCCCACGCGGATCAACCCCGCCGTCGTGGAACGCGTCGTCGCCGGTGTCGACGGCGTCTCGGCGGTGACGACCGAACAGGTCTACTCCTCCAAGAAGGAGCGTCAGATCTGCGCCAACCTGGACAAGAAGCTCGACCGCGCGACCGGAGGGCAACGGATTCCGTTCTCCGGCGAGAGCGCGCGCCTGACCTCCCGTGGCACTCAGATGGTGCGCGAGGCGGCCAAGCTGGTCGCCGCGTGCGGTACTGCGAAGGTGTACGTCGGCGGACACGTCGACTCGCGCACGCCGGACGGCTCGACTCTGTCGCTGCGCCGGGCACGGGGGATGATCGACCTGATGCGCCGGGCCGGGACCCCCAAGGAGCGCCTGGTGCCCCGCGGGTACGGCGCGCAGTACCCCATCGCCGAGGGCGAGAGCCGATCCGACCGGCTGCGCAACCAGCGCGGCTCCATCACGCTGGTCGAGGGGTGAGGCGCTGATGTGGCTGTGGTATCTCGAGCTCTACCTGCTCGCCGTGCTGATGTTCGCCTTCGGTGCGCTGGTGGGCCTGGCTGGAGTGCGGCTGGCGGTCCGGCGTACAGCCAATGAACCTGGCCTTGTCGGGCCGGCGCCGGAGCCCACCCCGGAGGCCGTGGAGGCAGGACCATGATGTGGCTCGCGCAGCACATGGTGCTGTGGCTGGTCCTGGCCTTCGTCCTGGGCGTGGTCTCCTCGGTTGCCCTGACCCTGCGACGCGTCGTCGTGGAGCGGTGGGAGGAGATTCCGGCTGAGCCGGCTCCGAAGCCGCAACCGACGAAGGCTGCCAGTGAGAGCTCGTCCGAAGATCCGGCGTCCCCCGCCCCCGCCGAGGAGACGCCTCAGTCGCCGTTCCCGACCCTGGAGGACAGCGGCGACCCGATGCCGTGGGAGCACGACGAGCTCTGGTCGCGTCCCTCGCACCCCGCCCCGAGGTCGAGCACGCGTCGCGACTCCGCCGACGAGTGGGAGGAGGCCGCGAGCAGCTGGCGGACCTGGGCCGATGAGGCGAGCGGTCGAGCAGGACTGTCCGATGCCGACGAGGCTCCGGGTGCGCGGGAGGAGGAGCTGGGTGGTGCCCACGACCGCGGTGGGCCCTTCCCGGGTTCGGGCGTGACGGACGACGACCTCGCCCTCGGGGCTGCGCATTCCCCGCTCAGCGACCACGAGCTCTTCGTAAGAGATCGCGCCGCACACGACGTCAGCGACCACGAGCTGTTCGCCGACGATCGTGTGGCGGACGACGTGAGCCACCACGAGCTGTTTCCGGACGAGGGCTGGGATGAAGACCCGGACGAAGACCGGGACCTGCTCGACGTCGAGGTCGGGAGAGCGGCTCAGCAGCCCGCAAGCCCCGGGACGCCAGAGGAGCCCGATGCCGGCGACGAGGATGGCCGAGCCGAACTCGAAGCCGCACGCTTGACCGGGGGGCAGGTGAACAACCTCACACCGGGCCTACCGCCGCACGAGGCACCCACGTTCCAGGTTGGAGACGATCGGGGCGATGTGTTCCCGGCGTGGCCGGAGCACGAGGACGCGCCGGCGGCGCGGGACTCGGAGCATGGTCACGTACCGGGGGACGGGCCCGATTTCTGGGCGACGGACTCTGAGGTACCGGTCTCCCGGGGCGCAGGACCGGCGTCGGACGAGGACACGGCCGCCGAGAGCTGGGCTCAGGATCCTGCGGATGCCGGCCCCGAAGCGGCCACGGAAGCCGTCGACTCCTCAGGGGAGACCCACGAGGGCCCGCAGGACCAGGAGGGACCGGCGACGGCTGCTCCTGCACCGCCCGGTGCGCCCGGGATCACGCCGGATCGCGCAGGCTTCTCGGGTCTGGCCCGACCCTTCCGGCGCAAGCGCCGCAGCGAGCTGCTCCGTGAGCGGGCGGATGACGCGGTGGCACCGGAGGAGCAGTCACCCGCCCCTGCTCCCGCTCCTGAGCCCACCGCTGCAGGCGCCGCTGGGGTGGCCGTCGGAGCTGCTACGCCTGGCCTCGCCGGGGATGACGCCGGTACGGCGTCGAGTCGACCCGGCGCGGTCGGACTCGACGGCTCCGTCACCGAGTGGCCCGACCCCGAGCCACGCGGGCCCGAGCCACACGACCCTGAGCCACACGACCCTGAGCCACACGGGCCTGAGCCACTCGCGCCCGAGCCACTCGCTCCGGAGCGGGGCGAGTCCGAGCGGGAAGAACCTGAGCCGGAAGAGCCTGACCGCCACGACAGCGAGCGCGACGAGCTCGAGCGGCTGGCCACGGAGGCGACGCACGAAACCGAGGCGCCAGCCGGACCGGAGACCGGCCAGAACTGGACAGAGGGCTCGCTCGACGTCGCCGACGACCGTGACGAGGGCGCAGATGAGTCGTCGCCAGAGCGGGCCGAGCAGGCGGCGCCCGCACTTGGCGTGAAGGCGTCGCTGGGCACCCCAGCCTGGGACGGGGAGTGGACCGGCGACGACGGACCGTTCCCTGCCATGGCGGAGGAGGCTCCGTCATGGGGGGGTGCCCCCGAGGCTGACGACGACGTGAGAGCGGAGCACGCTATCCCGGGGCTTGCCGAAGACCAGGAGCAACCCGGGCCCGCGCCACTCGTGACTGGGCTCGAGGTCGAGCGCGAGAACGACACCGAGCCGGAGCTCGAGCCGGTTGCTGAGGTCGAGCCGGAGCCGATTGCTGGGCCCGAGCCGGAGCTCGAGCCGGTTGCTGAGGTTGAGCCCGAACCTGAGCCTTGGCCTGAGCGGGAGCTGGTCGCTGAGGCCGAGCCAGAGCCGGAGCCTGAGCCTGAGCGGGATCCAGTTGGTGAGGTCGAGCGGGAGCGTGAGCTGGTCGCTGAGGTCGAGCCGGAGCCCGAGCCGGTCGCTGAGGTCCAGCCCGAGCCTGAGCCGGAGCCGGAGCCGGAGCCGGAGCCCGAGCCGGTTGCTGAGGTCCAGCCGGAGCCTGAGCCGGAGCCGGAGCCGGAGCCGGAGCCGGAGCCCGAGCCGGTTGCTGAGGTCCAGCCGGAGCCGAAGCCGATTGCTGAGCCCGAGCCGGAGCCTGAGCCGGTTGCTGAGGTCGACACCGAACCTGAGCCTTGGCCTGAGCGGGAGCTGGTCGCTGAGGCCGAGCCAGAGCCGGAGCCTGAGCCTGAGCCGGTCGCTGAGGTCGAGCTTGAGCCCGAGCCGGTTGCTGAGGTCGACACCGAACCTGAGCCTTGGCCTGAGCGGGAGCTGGTCGCTGAGGTCGAGCCTGAGCCTGAGCTTGAGCCTGAGCCGGTTGCTGAGGTCGACACCGAACCTGAGCCTTGGCCTGAGCGGGAGCTGGTCGCTGAGGTCGAGCCGGGGGTCGAGCCTGAGCGGGAGCCGGTTGCTGAGGTCGACACCGAACCTGAGCCTTGGCCTGAGCGGGAGCTGGTCGCTGAGGTCGAGCCGGGGGTCGAGCCTGAGCGGGAGCCGGTTGCTGAGGTCGACACCGAGCCTGAGGGCGAGCTGTTCGCCGAGGTCGACACCGGGCCGGAGCCGGCCTTCCACTCCGGCTTCGAGATCACGGAGGACGGGGTCCCCCGACCCAACGGTGCCGGGTCGGCCTTCGCGCCCGTCGACGGCGCCATTCCCCGGGGGTACCCGATCAAGGGGCAGCTCTCGACGATGCTGTTCTATCCACGCTCGGCGAGGTTCTACTCGCGGGTGGTGGCCGATGTGTACTTCGACACAGAGGAATCTGCGACGCGAGCGGGATTCATCAGGTTCGACCGCCGGGCATCGACGGCCCACGTGTCCCTGAGGCCGGACAATCTCCGCTGAGCCGTCATACTCGTCAAGGTATGAAGTCTTCATCAGCTCCGGACCGCGCGCCGACCGTCGCGGTCGTCTCCCTCGGTTGTGCCCGCAACGACGTGGACTCCGAGGAGCTCGCCGGGCGTCTCGAGGTCGGGGGGCTCACCCTCGTCGCCGACCCCGAGGAGGCCGACGCGGTGCTGGTGAACACCTGCGGTTTCGTGGACGTGGCCAAGAAGGACTCGATCGACACGATCCTCGCCGCCGCCGACCTGAAGCACGAAGGGCAGCCCCGCGCGGTGGTCGCCGTCGGTTGCCTTGCTGAGCGCTACGGCCATGAGCTGGCGGAGTCCCTGCCCGAGGCGGACGCGGTCTTGGGCTTCGACCACTATCCCCAGATCGCCGACCGGGTGCGGGACGTGCTCGCGGGCACTGTCCCGGTGCCTCACGTGCCGTCAGACCGACGCAAGCTGCTGCCGATCACTCCCGCGGCGAGGAACGCTGCCGGCGACGCGATCGTGGTGCCCGGCCACACGGTCGCAGCACCGGACCTACCGCCGGACGTCGCGCCGGCCAGCGGCCCGCGCGCGGTGCGCCGCAGGCTGGGCGGCGGCCCGATGGCCCCGCTCAAGCTCGCCAGCGGATGTGACCGGCGGTGTGCCTTCTGTGCGATCCCGAGCTTCCGCGGCTCCTTCCTCTCCCGACGGCCCTCGGACGTCCTCGACGAGGCACGCTGGCTCGCCGACCAGGGCGTGCGCGAGCTGTTCCTGGTGAGCGAGAACTCCACGTCCTACGGCAAGGACCTCGGCGACCTCACCCTGCTGGAGACCCTTCTGCCCGAGCTGGCGGGTGTCGACGGGGTGGAGCGGGTGCGGGTGTCCTACCTCCAACCCGCAGAGACCCGGGCCACCCTGATCCGGGCCATTGCCGAGAACGACGGAGTGGCGGACTACTTCGACCTCTCCTTCCAGCACGCGTCCGGTCCTCTGCTGAGGCGCATGCGTCGCTTCGGCGACTCCCACGACTTCCTGGAGCTCCTGGGCCAGGTCCGCGCGCAGGCACCGCGCGCGGGCGTGCGGTCCAACGTCATCGTCGGGTTCCCCGGTGAGGGCGACGAGGACGTCGAGACGTTGTGCGACTTCCTGGTCGAGGCGCGGCTGGACGTCGTGGGGGTGTTCGGATACTCCGACGAGGACGGCACCGAGGCCGCAACCTACGCCGACAAGCTGGACGAGACCGAGATCGCCGCTCGCGTCGAGCACGTCACCAGGCTCGTCGACGAGCTGACGGCGCAGCGCGCCGAGGAACGGGTCGGCGAGGAGGTCTCCGTGCTCGTCGAACGGGTGGGCGCCGACGACGGCGAACCGCTCGTCGAGGGACGGGCAGCCCATCAGGGGCCCGAGGTCGACGGTGTGACCCGGCTCGAGCCGGGGCCGGACCGCGGCATCGCCATGGGCGACCTGATCCTCGCGCGCGTGGTGGCCAGCGACGGCGTCGACCTCGTGGCCCAGCCGCTTGCCGACAACCGACGGCGGCCCCTCAGGCCCGCCGCTGTCGGAGCCGGGGGAGGCCGACCATGACGACGGAAGGACAGCCGGTGAGCCAGCCCTCGACGGAGTCGACCCCGAAGGCGAGCAACTGGAACATCCCCAACGCACTGACCACGCTGCGCCTGCTGATGGTGCCGTTCTTCGGCTACGCCCTGCTGGTCGACGGAGGCGAGTCGGCTGGGTGGCGCTGGGTGGCCTACGGGCTCTTCGTGGTGGCGATGATCACCGACAAGGTCGACGGCGACCTCGCCCGCAAGCACGATCTCGTGACCGACTTCGGCAAGATCGCCGACCCCATCGCCGACAAGGCGCTGACGGGCATGGCCTTCGTCGGCCTGAGCATCATCGGCGAGCTGTGGTGGTGGGTGACGCTGGTCGTCCTGCTGCGGGAATGGGGCATCACCCTGATGCGGGTCTGGCTCATGCGCACCGGCGTCGTCCTGCCTGCCGGACGCGGCGGCAAGCTGAAGACGATGGTGCAGACCGTGGCGCTGGCTCTGCTGGTGATGCCGCTGCTGCAGTTCACCGGCGGATGGGCCCCGGTGGGCGAGTTCTTCTGGGGCGTCGGCGTGGTGGCCATGGGGGGTGCTGTGCTGCTGACCGTCGCCACCGGGGTCGACTACGTCAGAGACACCGTCAAGGCTCGCCGCGAGCAGGTCCAGGCCCCTCAGCGCTGAACCGGTCGGACCCGCTCTCTCTGGCCGCGACGAGGTCGAGGGCGGCATCGACCAGGGCCAGGTGCGAGAGCGCCTGCGGGAAGTTCCCGAAGTGCCTGCCGGAGACCGGGTCGAGCTCCTCGGCGTAGAGACCAAGGTCGTTGGCCATGCTCGCGAGGCGATCGAAGAGTCGCTCGGCGTCGTCCAGACGCCCGGCCGCGACGTACGCCGAGACCAGCCAGAAGGAACAGGCCACGAACGTGTGCTCGTCACCGTCGAGCCCGTCCACCCCTGAGCCGGTGCGGTAGCGCAGCACCAGCCCCTCGACGAGCAGGTCACGCTCGATGGCCTCGAGCGTGGCCAGCATGGCCGGGTCGTCCCCGGCGACGAACCCCAGCGTCGGCAGCATGAGCAGTGAGGCGTCCACCTCGGTGGTCTCCTGGTGCTGGACGAAGCAACCCCGCGCAGGATCCGTCCCCCGGGTCACCACCTCGGTCCGGATCCGGTCACGGACCTCCCGCCAGCGTTCCACCGGCCCGATCAGGCCCTGATCCTCGACGGCTCGGATGCCCCGGTCGAACGCCGCCCAGGACAGGACCCGCGAGTGGGTGAAGTGTCTCTCGGGTCCGCGGATCTCCCAGATGCCATGGTCGGGATCCGCCCAGGTCTGCTCGAGGTCCTCGAGCAACGTACGCAGCAGGGGCCAGGCTGTGGCGACCTCGGCGGGCGTGCGGCCCGCCGCCTCGGGTTGTGAGAGCACGTCGGAGCGCACCAGGTCGAGAGCCACCATGACCTCGCCCAGCACATCGGCCTGGTGCTGCTCGGCGGCACCGTTCCCGATGCGGACCGGGCGCGAGTCGGCATAGCCGGGCAGGTGCGGAAGCTCGCGCTCCCACAGGTCGCGTGCGCCGTCCACGGCGTACATGATCTGGAGGTCGTCGGGGTCGCCGGCCACCGCTCGCAGGAGCCAGTCGCGCCACTGCCGACCCTCTTCCACGAAGCCCGCCCGGTGGAAGGTGATCAAGGTCAGGGCGGCGTCGCGCAGCCAGCAGTAGCGGTAGTCCCAGTTGCGCTGGCCTCCTTCGTCCTCCGGCAGGCTCGTGGTGGGGGCGGCGACGATGCCGCCCGTGGTGCGGTGGGTGAGCAGCCGCAACGTCAGCAGGGACCGGGTCACCAGGTCGCGGTGTGGCCCCTCGTAGGCGCACCCCTCCTCCAGCCAGCCACGGCTCTCGTCGATCGTGTCCCGCAGCCGGGTGTGGACGTCCAGGGGCGGGGGAGGCTCGGCGTGGGACGGGCTCCAGGTCAGGGTGAAGGTGACCTCCTCCCCGGCTTCGACCGCGAATCCGCACTCGTGGTCGTCGCCCGCGGCCGGGGGGAGGTGGGGGCCGCGCAGCACGAGCCGGTCCGGTCCGGCCACCGCCTGCAGCGATTCGGCATCGAGCTTCGTCACCCACGGGCAGATGGCGCCGTACCCGGGTCGCACCAGCCATTGGTGACGCATCCGGACCGTGCCCTCCAACCCCTCGACCCAGCGGATCACGTCGTGGCGCTCGTCCTCGACGGGCATGAAGTCGACCACGCGGATGCGGCCGGTGGGGGTGGTCCACTCGGTCTCGAGCACCGTCGTGCCGTCGAGGTAGTGACGGGTGGCGACCGCTGCCGCGTCGTCGGGGGCAATCAGCCAGCGACCGTTCTCCGCGGTGCCGAGAAGCGCGGCGAAATGGGCAGGGGAGTCGAACCGAGGCAGGCACAACCAGTCGATCGATCCCTCCTTGCTGACGAGCGCAGCGGTGCGCATGTCTCCGATGAGGGCGTAGTCCGCGATCGCGCTTGCCATGTCGCGACCGTACTCAGGCTCGCGAGCGGTGTCGCGGCAACGACGTGGCGGCGGGTCCTGAGGGGGGTTCCGCACGGCTGACCTACGATCGCGCCATGGTGACGACGGAGGGTCTGGTCGGTGATCTCGGGTCACGGGGAATCACGCTGGCCACGGCCGAGTCACTGACCGGGGGTGAGCTCGCGTCCCTGATCACGTCGATCCCGGGGGCCTCGACGACGTTCCTCGGAGGCGTGATCTCCTACGCCACCGAGGTGAAGACCGACCTGCTGTCGGTCGACCGGGAGACCGTGGACGGCGCTGGTGTGGTCTCCGCGGAGTGCGCAGCAGCGATGGCAACCGGCGTGCGCGACCTCCTCAAGGCCGACATCGGCCTCAGCACCACGGGCGTGGCCGGACCGACGCCGCAGGAGAACAAGCCGGTGGGCCTGGCGTACGTGGCCGTCGCCCACGACGACGACGTCCAGGTGAGAGAGGTCAACGCCGAAGGGTCGCGCTCGGAGGTCCGGCGCACCGTGGTCTCGACGGCGATGGAGCTGCTCGGCGAGACCGTTGCCGGAATCGTCGAGCACCCGGTTGGCGAAGGGGGGTAGCGTTGGGGACTCAGCAGCGCCGGGGCCGAACCGGTGATTCAGCGACAGGAGGGGTGACCATGGTCGTCTTCCGTCGCTTGCTCGGAGAGGTCCTGCGATCCCGCCGGGTGCAGCAGGGACGCAGCCTGCGCGACCTGTGTGCGGACGCCTCGGTCAGCCTGGGCTACATGAGCGAGATCGAGCGGGGCCACAAGGAGGCCTCCAGCGAGCTGCTCGCCTCCATCTGCTCCGCCCTCGACGCGCCGCTGTCCGAGATCCTCTCCGAGGTCGCCGACGCGGTCGCGCTGGAGGAGGCCCGCCTGGGCATGGAGCTCGAGGCGATCGCGCCCACGGCCCCCGGTCTCGGACCGGTGGCGGAGTCCGACGCGTCGTCCGGCGACGTCGTCGCCTCCGCCGCCTGAGCTCACCCGCCTGAGCGCATCCGTCTGCTCAGACGAGGAGCGCCTGCGGACGTCGTCGGCAGGCGCCTCAGGTCTGTTCAGACGAGGAGCGCCTGCGGACGCCGTTGGCAGGCGCCTCAGGTCTGTTCAGACGAGGAGCGCCTGCGGAGGCCGTTGGCAGGCGCCGTACGTCTGCGCGCGTTCTTGCAGCCTTGTCGCGGCCCCTGCATGCTTCAGGAGCATGGGTGTTCCCGAGTCGTACTTCGACGTTTCCACCTGGGATCGAGCCGCCCGCCGTTCCGGCGGCTCACGCAAGATTCCGATCAGCACACCAGCGGGTGACTTCCAGGTGTGGACCAGGCGGGTCGGCAACAATCCGTCCTTGAAGGTCCTCCTCCTGCATGGCGGCCCAGGGGGCAGCTCGGAGTGGTTCGAGCCGTTCGACGTGTGGTTCCCGCAAGCGGGTATCGAGTACTACCACTACGACCAGCTTGGGTCGTTGCGTAGTGACCAGCCGGACGATCCGTCGCTCTGGGACCTTGACCGGTTCGTCGACGAGGTGGAGCAGGTGCGCCAAGCGCTCGGCCTGGACAGCACCAACTTCGTCATCTTCGGTCACTCCTGGGGTGGGATTCTTGCCATCGAGTACGCCTTGACCCACCAAGAGCACCTCAAGGGACTGGTGGTCGCCAACATGGTCTCCAGCGTCCCGATCTACCGGCGGTACGTCGACGAGGCGCTCAAGCCCGCCATGGACCAAGGAGCGCTGTCGGAGATGGTGGCGCTCGAGGACAGGGGTCAAACCGATGATCCCCGCTACGGGGCCCTGCTCGCGGAGCACTTCGTCCGGGTTCATATGGCCCGGTTGGCACCCGAGGACTTGCCGGATTCGCTCACGAGGGGTGTGAACCACATCAATCGAGAGATCTACGAGCAGATGTGGGGGCCCAGCGAGTTCACCGCCGATCCGGAGGCCGCGCTCTACAACTGGGACAGGTCAGGGGATCTCAGTGCGATCACGGTGCCCACGCTGACCATCGGCGCTACTCACGACACGATGGACCCCGCGCACATGAGCTGGATGGCTGATCAGATGCCGAACGGCAGCTACGTGCACTGCAACGGCGGACACTCGTCCCAGTACGACGACCCGGAACACTATTTCCCGGGCTTGATCAGCTTCCTTCAGTCACTCTGACTCCCGACGAGACGGCGCGACCCCGCACTGCACAGAGTGCACGCTCATGTCGCTCATGCGAGCAGTCGGCAGTGCGGACATCCTCGTTTGAGGGCACACCGTCTAGGTTCCCGAACCTGCACCGGAGATGTGGTCTGTCCAGGCCCTCTCGGCTTTCTCAAGGCTCATCTTCTTGACCTGCGAGGCCCGGAGGTTCACCACGTAGAGCAGTGCGTCGGTCAACCACTTTGGGACCGGCTCGGGCTTGTCGGGCTCTGGGGTCGCCGGCGTGGGGGTCACGCTCGAGCTGGATCATCTTCTTCAGGGCCCAGCGCATGATCTGCGGGTCAGCCTTGAACAGGTCTTGCAGGTCCTCGACCGCATCGTCGGTCAGACGCACCACGCACCCTGAGACGTCGGGGTGCTTCTGCTTCTCAGCCACGCGCGACAGCTGGCCCGAGGCCGGTCGCTCGTGCCGGGTCACTCGCGGCCAGCGGCGATGTCCGCGTCGAGCTCGGCCTCAAGTTCGGCCCGGTCGAACCCGAAGGCCATGATGGCGTCGTCCAGCTCGGTGCGGTTGCCGGTATCAGTGAGCTCGGGCGCCAGGACGAGAGCGGCCGCGGCCAGGTCGGCCCTGACACGGTGGACTCATCGAAGTGTTCCACGGAGATGACCGCGGCGACCGCCCGGCCGTGGCGCTCAACGATGATGTCGTCACCGCGCTCAGCGTCCTTGACCAGGCCCGCGGTCCGCTGAGCGGGAGGGGTTTCGACGACAAGCTCCACCACCGGTGGTGCGCCCGGGCATCATGCCGCTGAGGGTGCGAAGGGGTCGCGCGGTCCGGCGGCGGCGCCCCTCCTGGGAGCGACATGTACGCCTTAACGGCGTTGACACAAGGGACACCAGTAGGTCACCCGCTCCCGCGGCGGTGTCCCTAGTGGGGCCGAGAGGACAGGGGTGCGGCAGCGGCGGCAGGGCTGACCCCTGCGGCGGTAGACCCACAGCCGGCGTCCGCGCCGCAGGTCACCGGTGGTGGTCTGCTCCGCGCGCAGCTTGTTGGCCTCGAGCACCGACTTCGCCCGCCGTATGAGGGGGACCAGATCCACCTCGGCCACCGGTGTCGTGGGGTGGACGCCCTGGAGGAAGCAGAGCTCGGACTCGTACATGTTGCCGACGCCGGCCAGGTTGCGCTGATCGAGCAGCGCCTCGCCGACGGGCCTGTCTGGGTCGCCTCGCAGCAGGCGCAGCGCTTCGGCCTCGTCCCAGTCCACCCCCAGCAGGTCGGGGCCGAGGTGCCCGACGACGGTGTCCTCCTCGGTGCGCGCGACCACCTCGGTGACGCCGAGCGAGAAGCCCACTGCGACCCACGGGGCGGTCTCGAGCACCACCCGCGCCTGGTGAGGCGGGCGCCGCCAGCCCGTGCCGTGGCGGTAGAGGTGCCAGGCGCC
This sequence comes from uncultured Actinomycetota bacterium, assembly GCA_963801135.1. Lineage (GTDB taxonomy): Bacteria > Actinomycetota > Actinomycetes > Propionibacteriales > Nocardioidaceae > Marmoricola_A. Next base: position 100,164 of record CAWDDN010000017.1, read on the forward strand.
CTCCATCTTCAGGTGGGTGTGCACGGTGTGCTGATCGCCGATGCGGGTGAGCAGGTGCTTGCCTCGGCTCACCGTCTCCTGCACGACCTGCCCGCTCAGGTCGAGCGAGGCGTAGGCCGGCACGCGGAGGTCGCAGCCGGTGAGCTCATGCCCGCTGAGTGCCTGGTGCAGGTGACGGGCGGTACGCCAGACGGTGTCGCCTTCAGGCACGCAGCCTCAGCCCCCGCGGTGTCACCACGAACCCGGCGCCCAGCAGCGCCTCGCGCAGCGGGTCCCGGCGCCCGAGGATGTGCTCGCCGTCGGCCCGCTCCACCTGGAGACGGCCCAGCGCGCCGCGGCGTACCGCGTCGGCGAGCTCGAGTGCCGCCGCGGCCAACGCCTCGGTCGCGTCGGTGAAGGTCAGCAGGGTGCGGCCGCCGCGCTCGACGTAGAGCGCCGGTGACCCCTCGACCAGGACGACCACGGCGCCGGCCTTGCGTCCGGGCCGGTGCCCGGTGGCCCCCTCGGTGTCGGCGCGCTCCGGCCAGGGGAGGGCGGCGCCGTAGGGGTTGGCGGGGTCGGTCGCGGCGAGCGCCACCGCGGTCTGCCCGGTGCGCGCCACGGGCGCCGCCCAGGGGTCGGACCAGGTGTCGGCCCCGCCCGCCTCTCCCGAGTGGGACCTCAGGCGGTCGACCGCACCGGGCACCCCGAACTGCGCCGCGCCCAGACCCTCGACGAAGTAGCCGCGTCGGCAGCGGCCGGAGTCCTCGAACGCGGTGAGCACCTTGTAGACCGCGGCGAACCCGCCGGCAACCCGTTCGGACATCACCGCACCGCGCGTGACGACGCCGTGGCGCTCCAGGAGGCCCTCGGCCGCGGCGTGGGCGCGGCGGGTCGGGTCGGGATCCAGCTCGGGCAGCAGGGACCAGCGGCCCGCCATCGCCGGTGGCCCGCCGCGGCTGGGCAACGGCGGGCGGCTGCCGGTGCGGCGGGAACCGGTGGCGACCCTGGCGCGGGGGGCTGCCCGTCGGGACCGGTGGGCCGGGCGGCCGGTCGAGGTGAGCACCCGCAGCGGCGCGAGGGTGTCGTTGCTGACCAGGCCCGCCCAGACCAGGTCCCACACCGCCCGTTCGACAGCAGCGTCATCGAGGGGGCTCAGCGCTGCGCCCACCGCGTCGGCGAGCCGGCGGAAGAAGTAGGCGCCGCCGCCGTCGAGGGCCTCCAGCACCGCCCGATGCGCCGGCGTCTCGTCGTACGTCGCGTGGTCGGGCAACGTGAGATGTGCGGTGTCGGCGAGGTGGAGCGAGACCCAGCCGTCGGTGCCGGGCAAGGTGCCGTGCCCCGCCCACAGCACCTCGCCGGTCGCCATCAGCTCGTCGAGGTCGGCCCCGGCGTACCCCTCGACCCGGCTCGGGAGCACCAACGACTCCAGGGCACTGGCCGGGAGCGCGCAGCCGGCGAGCTGGTCGACCACCGCGAGCACCCCGTCGGGGCCGCGCAGCCGGGACTTGCTGGGCTGCCGTCGGTGTCCGGCCTGCTCCGACCGGTCGGTGAGGACGTGCTGCCAGCTGGGGAGGAAGCGGCCGAGCGTGGCCCGTTCCACCGGCTCGATCTCCTTGCGCAGCGCCGCCAGGCTCCGGCGCCGCAGCCGGCGCAGCACCTCGGCGTCACACCACTCCGACCCCTGGCCGGTCGGTCGGAACTCCCCCTCAAGGACGCGGCCCTGTGCCGCCAGCCGCGTGAGCGTGTGGGCCACCACAGCAGGTCCGAGGCCGAGGTGGGCGGCGACGTCCGCGATGGTGAACGGCCCGTGGGTGCGGGCGTAGCGCGCGACGAGGTCCGCGAGGGGGTCGTCCACGGCCTCGGTGAAGGCGTGCGGCGTGCCCGGAGGCACCGGCACGCCGAGGGCGTCGCGCAACCGGGGCACATCCTCAACGCCGGCCCAGCGCTCCTCCCCGGCGATCCGCACCCGCACGACCCGGCGGGAGTCCAGCAGCTCGTCCAGCCAGGGCTCAGGAGTCTCGACGCTGCGCCTGGCGACCTCGGCGGTGGGCATCGGGCCGAGGACGCGGAGCAGGTCGGCCACGGCCTCCGCGTCGCGTGCCTTGCGGTCCTCGACCAGCCGTTGCAGCTCGGCCTCGAGGGTGGTCAGGACGTCGGGGTCGAGCAGCTCGCGGAGCTCGGCGCGGCCGAGGAGCTCGGCCAGGAGGCCCTGGTCGAGCGAGAGGGCGGCGGCCCGCCGCTCCGCCAACGGGTTGTCGCCCTCGTACATGAAGGCCGCGACGTAGCCGAAGAGCAGCGAGCGGGCGAACGGCGAGGGCTGCTCGGTCGCCACCTCGGTCATCGTGACCCGCCGCGCCGCCACGTCCTTCATCAGCGCGGTGAGTGCGGGGACGTCGTAGACGTCCTGGAGCACCTCGCGCACGGCCTCCAGCACGATCGGGAAGGACGGGTACTTCGAGGCCACGCTCAGCAGCTGGGCCGCCCGCTGCCGCTGCTGCCACAGCGGGGAGCGCCGGCCCGGATCGCGTCGCGGCAGCAGCAGCGCACGCGCTGCGCACTCGCGGAACCTGCTCGCGAACAGCGCCGAGCCGCCCACCTCGGTGGTGACCAGGTCGTCGATCTCGTCGGGCTCGAAGGCGAACACCTCCGCCCCCGGGGGCTCCTGGTCGGTCTCCGGGACGCGCAGCACGATGCCGTCGTCCGACGGCAGCGCCTGAGCGTCGATCCCGTACCGTTCGGCCAGCCGAGCGCCTACCGCCAGCGCCCACGGGGCATGCACCTGAGCGCCGTACGGCGAGTGCAGCACCACGCGCCAGTCACCGAGCTCGTCGCGGAACCGCTCCACCAGCAACGTCCGGTCCGTCGGGAGGACCCCGGTGGCCCGCGTCTGCTCCTCGAGGAAGCTGACCAGGTTGTCCGCTGCCCAGTCGTCGAGGCCGGCCTCCCGGCACCGCTGCGTGGCCTGGTCACGGTGGAGCGCCGCGAGCTCACGGGTGAAGGCCCCGATCGCGGCGCCCAGCTCCGCGGGACGGCCGAGCTGGTCGCCCTTCCAGAACGGCAGCCGGCCGGGCACCCCCGGCGCGGGCGAGACCAGGACCCGGTCGTGGGTGATGTCCTCGATCCGCCAGCTGGTGGCGCCCAGGGCGAACACGTCGCCGACCCGCGACTCGTAGACCATCTCCTCGTCGAGCTCGCCGACCCGGCCCCCGGCCCCGCTCGAGCCCGACGACACGAGGAACACCCCGAACATCCCGCGGTCGGGGATCGTGCCACCGCTGGTGACTGCGAGTCGCTGCGTTCCCGGCCGGCCGCTGACCGTCCCGCTCACCCGGTCCCACACGACTCGGGGTCGCAGCTCGGCGAACTCGTCGCTCGGGTAGCGGCCCGAGAGCAGGTCGAGGGTGGCGTCGAAGGCACTGCGCGGCAGCGTGGTGTAGGACGCGGCGCGCCGGCACATCGAGTACAGCTCGTCGACGTCCCAGTCCTGCAACGAGGTGGCCGCGACCACCTGCTGGGCGAGCACGTCGAGCGGGTTGGTGGGAACACGCAAGGCCTCGATGGCGCCGGCGCGCATCCGCTCGACCGTCACCGCGGTGTGCACCAGGTCAGCGCGGTGCTTGGGCAGCAGGACGCCCCGCGACGTCTCCCCGACCTGGTGACCGGCGCGCCCGACTCGTTGCAGCCCCGACGCGACGCTGGGCGGCGACTCGATCTGGACCACGAGGTCGACCGCCCCCATGTCGATGCCCAGCTCGAGGCTGGAGGTGGCCACCACGCAGGGCAGCCGTCCGCTCTTGAGATCGTCCTCGATGGTGGCCCGCTGCTCCTTGGAGACAGACCCGTGGTGGGCCCGCGCGATCACGGGGGCCTCGGCGACCGGGCTCGCCGCCACGCCGGCCTGTCCCATCAGCTGTGCCGGCGGCCGTCCGCTCTCGATCGCCGGCGCCTCAGCCTCCGACCGCTCCGCCGCGATCTCGTTGAACCGGGCCGTGAGGCGCTCGGCGAGGCGTCGCGAGTTGGCGAAGACGATGGTGGAGCGGTGCTGCGCGATCAGGTCGACGACCCGCTCCTCGACGTAGGGCCAGATCGACGTACGCCGCTCCGACGCGGCAGCCGGCCCCTCGAGGTCCACGGCTCCGGTCTCCACCCCAGCCTCAGTGGCGGTGCTGCCGAGCTCGCCCATGTCCTCGACCGGCACCACGACGCGCAGGTCCCAGCGCTTGTCCGCCGGCGGCGCCACGATCTCCACCGGCTGGCCACCACCGAGGAACCGCGCCACCTCCTCCAGTGGCCGCACCGTCGCCGACAGTCCGATGCGCTGAGCCGGGCGCGGCAGGAGCTCGTCGAGCCGTTCCAGCGAGAGGGCGAGGTGAGCACCCCGTTTCGTCCCCGCGACCGCGTGCACCTCGTCGAGAATCACCGTCTCGACCCCCAGCAGCGCGGTACGCGCCTGCGAGGTGAGCATGAGGAAGAGGGACTCGGGGGTGGTGATGAGGATGTCGGGTGGTCTGGTGGCGATCGCACGTCGGTCGGCGGCAGGGGTGTCGCCGGATCGGACCGAGACGGTGATGTCCGGCTCGGGCAGGCCCAAGCGTGCCGCGGCGTGGCGGATGCCGGTCAGCGGTGCGCGCAGGTTGCGCTCGACGTCGACGGCCAGCGCCTTGAGCGGGGAGACGTAGAGCACTCGGCAGCGGGTCTTGCGGTCCGGTGGCGCAGCGGCCGCGATCCGGTCGAGCGACCAGAGGAACGCGCTGAGGGTCTTGCCGGATCCGGTGGGCGCCACCACGAGCGCGTTGTGTCCTGCGGAGATCGCGCTCCAGGCCCCCACCTGAGCCGGGGTCGGTTCGGCGAAGGAGGTCTCGAACCACTCGCGGGTCGCCTTGCCGAAGCCGGCCCAGACGTCCCGGGTCGCGTCGTCTCGCTGGCTGGTGACGGACGCGTCCTGCTGGTGGTCTCGGGCGCGGTCGAAGGCAGGCACCCCGCCATCTTCCCGTAGCCGGCCAACGGGCGCTCCCACGTCGGAAGCAGCGCTGGAACGGGCCCGAAACCGGTTCGTGCGCAGTGGGTCCCGGGGGCTATCTTCGCGGGATGGGTGAAGCCACCGCGCCGTCGACCGAGCCCGGGTCCCGCCGGGCCCCGGCCGGCGCCATGGTCGAGGCCCGCGGGCTGCGCAAGTCGTTCGGTGCCGTCGAGGCGGTCAAGGGCGTCGACGTGGTCATCCCCGCCGGCGAGGCCTTCGGCTTCCTCGGCCCCAACGGCGCCGGCAAGTCCTCCATCATGCGCATGGTCGCCGCGGTCTCCCCGCCGAGTGGCGGGACCCTCAGCGTGCTCGGGCTCGACCCGGTCGCCGACGGCTCGGCGGTCCGGGCCAGGCTCGGTGTCTGCCCGCAGGAGGACAACCTCGACCTCGAGCTGACCGTGCGCGAGAACCTGGTGATCTACGGCCGCTACTTCGGCATCCCCCGTTCGGAATGTCGTTCCCGGGCCGACGAGCTGCTCGCCTTCGTCCAGCTGTCGGACCGGGCCACGGTCAAGGTCGACACCTTGTCGGGCGGCATGAAGCGGCGCCTGTCGATCGCGCGCTCCCTGATCAACCGGCCCGACCTGCTGCTCCTCGACGAGCCCACCACGGGTCTCGACCCTCAGGCCCGCCACGTGGTGTGGGAGAAGCTGTTCCGGCTCAAGGAGCAGGGCGTCACGCTGGTGCTGACCACCCACTACATGGACGAGGCGGAACAGCTGTGCGACCGGCTCGTGGTGATGGACGGCGGCCTCATCGTGGCCGAGGGCGCGCCGTTGGCGCTGATCCGGGAGCACTCCACCCGTGAGGTCGCCGAGCTGCGCTTCGGGGTCGGGGACCACGCCGAGCTGGAGCGCCGCGTCGAGGGCATCGCCGAGCGGGTCGAGGTGCTGCCCGACCGGCTGCTGCTCTACGCCCACGACGGCGAGGAGGCGCTTGCCCGTGTGCACGAGCGCGGCCTGCGGCCGGCGGCCACCCTGGTGCGGCGCTCGACGCTGGAGGACGTCTTCCTGCGGTTGACCGGCCGGACGCTGGTCGACTGAGATGGGCACCCCATCCTCGAGCCCGACCTCGCCCGGATCCCTCGCTCCCATGGTCGCCCGCCAGGCCGACTACTGGTGGACCAGCTACCGCCGGACCTGGCGGGGGTCGGTGGTGACGGCCTTCCTGGAGCCGCTGTTCTACGTGCTCGCCATGGGAGTGCTCCTGGGGGAGTACGTCGACGGGTCGTCGGGCACCAACGCGGCTCTCGGGGTGCCGTACCTCGACTTCGTGGCGCCCGGGCTGCTGGCCGCGACGGCGATGCAGTTCGCCGGCACCGAGGCGATGTGGCCCGTCATGGGCGCGCTCAAGTGGGACCGCACGTACTACTCGATGATCGCCACCCCGCTGCGGGTGTCCGACATCGTCGCGGCGCACCTGACCTCCCTGGCGGTCCGCACCCTTGTGGTGTGCACGGTCTTCGTGCTCGTCATGGCGCCCTTCGGGGTGTTCGCGGGCTGGGGCGGGGCCGTCCTCACGATCGCCTTCGCCGCCCTGACCGCCATCGCGATCGCCGCCGCGATCTACGCCGCGAGCGTCCGGCTCCGCACCGAGTCCAGCTTCGCGGTGATCTACCGGCTGGGCGTCTTCCCGATGTTCCTCTTCTCGGGGGCGTTCTTCCCGATCAGCAACCTGCCCGACGGTCTGGAGTGGGCCGCGCGCGTGCTCCCGCTGTGGCACGGCGTGGAGCTGACCCGGATGGCGTCGCTGGGTGCCTGGGGGGCCGCGAGCGCGGTGGCAGCACACCTCGCGTACCTCGTCGTCCTGCTCGGGTTCGCGATCTGGTGGGGCGTCCGCGGGCTCCAGCGCAGGCTGGTGGTCTGAGTGACCTCCAGTGCCCACATCGGTTCGCCCGTCACAGTGCCGCACGGTGGTGGCTCCCGGGCGGTCCTCGAACGCAACGTGGTGCTGATCCGCCGCAACTGGACGCCGTTCCTCTCGGCCTTCGCCGAGCCGCTGATCTGGCTGTTCTCCATCGGTGTCGGGGTCGGAGCCCTGGTCGAGGGATTCAGCGTCGGTGGTCGCGAGCTCACCTACCAGGAGTTCGTCGCCCCCGCGATGCTGGCCGCGGTGGCCGCCAACGGCGCCATCATCGAGACGACCTTCATGGTCTTCTTCAAGCTGAAGTACGACAAGACCTACGAGGCGATGATCGCCACGCCTCTCACCCCGCTCCAGATCGTGCGCGGTGACCTGATCTGGGCGCTCGCACGCGGGTCGATCTACTCCGGGGCGTTCCTGCTGGTGATGGCGGCGATGGGGCTGCTGAGCTCGCCGTACGCGATGCTGGCGCTCCCCGCAGCGATGCTCACCGGGTTCGCCTTCGGCGGGGTGGGGTTCGCGCTCACCACGTTCATGCGGTCCTGGCAGGACTTCGAGATGATCACCCTGACCATGATCCCGCTGCTGCTGTTCTCTGCCACGTTCTTCCCGCTGTCCGCCTACCCCGAGACGATGCAGTGGGTCGTGGAGCTCACTCCGCTCTACCGCGCGGTGGCGCTGGTCCGCGAGGTCTGCAACGGTGCGCCCGGGTGGGACTCCCTGGCCTCGGTGGTCTACCTGTTCGTGATGGGGGTGCTGGGGCTGCGTGTGGCGGCGCGGCGTACGCACCGCATCCTGATGGTGTGAGCGAGACATGACGACCATGAGGACGCTGCTGTGAGGTTCACCGAGTTCTGGGCGCGGATGGAGTCCGCGCTGGGGCCCGCCTATGCCGCGGTCTGGGCCAGCCAGCAGGTGCTCAGCGACCTCGGCGGCCGCACCGTCGACCAGGCCCTGGCCGCAGGTGAGACGCCCAAGCGCGTCTGGCGCGTCGTTGCCGAGCGCCTCGAGCTGCCCGAGACCGAGCGATGACCGAGGTGGTCGGCCGGGACCTCTCGGGTCTCGCCGCGCCCGAGGTGCAGGCGATCCAGTCCCGCACCTTGCGGGTGCTCGTGGGCACCCAGGCCTTCGGTGGTCTGGGCACGACGGTGGGGATCGCGGTGGCCGCGGTCCTGGCCCGCGACCTGTCGGGCAGCGAGGCCCTGGCCGGCCTGGCGCAGACGTCGCAGGTGCTGGGGGCGGCCGCGGCGGCGTACGTGCTGGCACGCATCAGCGGAGCGCGCGGACGGCGGCAGGGGATCGCCTCCGGCTACCTGGTGGGCGCTGCCGGGGCGGGGCTGTGCGTGCTGGCCGGCGTCGTGGGTTCCTTCGTGCTGCTGCTGGTGGGAGCGCTGTTGCTCGGCGCCACGAGCGCGACCAACTACCAGTCGCGCTACGTCGCCGCGGACCTTGCGCTGCCGCGGCGGCGCGCTCGTGCGCTGGCCACGGTCATGTGGGCGACCACGTTCGGGGCCGTGCTGGGGCCGAACCTCGTCGGCCCCATGGGGCGGGTCGCGGAGCGGGTGGGGCTGCCCACGCTGACCGGGCCCTTCATGCTCAGCGTCGCCGTATCGTCTCTGGCCGCGCTGATCGTGATGGTGATGCTGCGTCCCGACCCGCTGCACGTGGCGCGCGAGGTGGCAGGGCACGAGGCCCAGCAGACGCACGTCCCGGGGGCCTGGGGCCGAGCGATGCGGGTGGCTCGCGCCCACCGTTCGGTCGCGGCCGCGATGACGGCGGTGTGCGCCGCCCACGCGGTGATGGTGGCGGTGATGGTGATGACGCCGCTGCACATGGATCACGGTGGCGCGGAGCTGGAGGTGATCGGCTTCGTCATCAGCATCCATGTGCTCGGGATGTTCTTCTTCAGCCCGGTGATGGGGTGGCTGGCCGACCGCTTCGGGCGGGCCCCGCTGCTGCTGGGTGGTGGCCTGACGCTGCTGCTGGCCTGCCTGCTCGCCGGGATCTCGCCCGAGGGCGCATCGCCCCTGATCGGGCTCGGGCTCTTCCTGCTGGGCCTGGGCTGGTCGGCGTGCACCGTGGCCGGATCGGCGTTGCTCACCGAGTCCACGCCGATCGAGGACCGGACCGAGGTGCAGGGCACCACCGACCTGCTGATGAACGTCGGGGCAGCCACGGCAGGAGTCCTCGGCGGGGTGGTGGTCGATCTCCTCGGCTTCGGTGCCCTCAACCTGTTCACGGCCATGCTGGCCGGCGGGGTGCTGTGGGCGGCCTGGGTGGCAGCGCACGACACAGGCGCCGGCTCGGTAGTGTCCCCGCATGACAGCTGAGACCCCAGTCGCCGTCATCGGCGGGAGCGGCTTCTACGCGTTCCTCGACGACTACGAGGAGGTCTCGGTCGAGACCCCCTACGGCCCCCCTTCGGGCCCGGTCGCCGTCGGGCGCGTCGCCGGGCGCGAGGTCGCGTTCCTGCCGCGACACGGGGCCGGACATGCCTTCCCGCCGCACCGCATCAACTACCGCGCCAACCTCTGGGCGCTGCACTCGCTGGGGGTCCGCCAGGTCCTCGCGCCGTGTGCCGTCGGCGGGCTCCAGAAGAGCACTCCCGCAGGTGCGCTGGTCGTCCCCGACCAGCTGGTCGACCGCACCAGCGGACGGGCGCAGACGTTCGTCGAGAGCGGCGCTGCGCACGTCCCGTTCGCCGACCCCTACTGCCCGACCTTGAGGCGGGTGCTGCTCGAGGCGGCTCCCGACGCCGTCGACGGTGGCGCGATGGTGGTGGTGGAGGGGCCGCGCTTCTCCACCAGGGCCGAGTCGCAGTGGTACGCCGCCCAGGGCTGGTCGTTGGTCAACATGACCGGTCACCCCGAGGCGGTGCTGGCCCGTGAGCTGGGCGTCTGCTACGCCGCCCTGGCCCTGGTGACCGACCTCGACGCCGGCGTCGAGGAGGGTTCCGGGGTCGACCAGGCCGCGGTCTTCGCGATGTTCGGACAGAACCTGGAGCGCCTGACGGGCATCCTCGGCGACGCGATCGCGCGGACGCCGCCGCAGCCGACGGACGGCTGCGGCAACTGGCTCGACGACGTCGACCCAGCCCATCGGCCAGGAGCACGTCGGTGAAGGTCCTGCTCACCGGAGCCGCGGGCTTCATCGGCGGCGCCATCGCGAGACAGCTCCGTGACCGAGGCGACGAGGTCGTCGGCATCGACGCCCTCATCCCGCAGGCGCACGACGCGCCGTCGGAGAGCACCGAGGAGCTGGCCGCGGCCGGCATCTGGCTGCTGGACGTGCGCCGCGCCGACGAATGGGTCGATTTGCTGCGCGGCGTGGACGTCGTCTGCCACCAGGCCGCGATGGTGGGCGCGGGGGTGACGGTCGCCGACATGCCGCTCTACGCCGCGCACAACGACCTCGCGACCGCGGTGCTGCTCGCCGCCATGCACGAGGCCGACGTGGGCAGGCTGGTGCTCGCCTCCTCCATGGTCGTGTACGGCGAGGGCCAGTACGCCTGCCCCGAGCACGGGGCCGTGGTCGCCGCACCCCGGCCCCGCGCACAGCTCGACGCCGGCCGGTTCGACCACCTCTGCCCGCAGTGCGGCGCCCCTGCTCAGTGGCGCCTGGTCGAGGAGTCGGCGCCGTTGGACCCGCGCAGCAGCTATGCGGTCAGCAAGGTCGCCCAGGAGCACTACGCCGCCGCGTGGGTGCGCCAGTCCGGTGGCCGGGCGGTGGGGTTGCGCTACCACAACGTCTACGGCCCGTGGATGCCGCGGGACACGCCCTACAGCGGGGTGGCGGCGATCTTCCGGTCCGCGCTGGAGCGCGGCGAGCCGCCGCGGGTGTTCGAGGACGGCGCCCAGATGCGCGACTTCGTCCACGTCGACGACGTCGCAGCCGCCAACCTTGCCGCGCTCGACGGCATCGTCGGTGCCATCGGCGAGGCGGGGGCGGGCGAGGGCGCAGCGTTCGCAGCGTACAACGTGTGCTCGGGGCAGCCGGTGTCGATCCGCGACGTCGCGGCGATCCTCGGCCGGGAGAGCGGCATCGAACCGGTGGTGACGGGGGAGTACCGCAGCGGCGACGTCCGCCACGTCGTGGCCTCGCCGGAGCTCGCCGCCCGTGACCTGGGGTTCACCGCGAGGATCCGCCCCGACGAGGGGTTGGCCGAGTTCGTCCATGCCCCGCTGCGATGACGTCGACCACCCCGACGGCTTGACCAGCGGCCTAGCGTGAGGGCCGTGGCGGGGTACCAGGACGCAGCGGGCTTCGAGGGGCTGCCGCCGTGCGACGTGGTGCTGCCCTGCAAGGACGAGGGGCCGGCTCTGGCGGGCCTGCTGCCACGGATGCAGCCGCCGCTGCGACCGATCGTCGTCGACAACGGCTCCCGCGACGACACCGCCGAGGTGGCGCGTCGGCTCGGCGCCACTGTCGTGCACGAGGAACGAGCGGGGTACGGCGCCGCGGTCCACGCCGGGGTCGAGGCGGCCACCGCGGAGCTCGTCGCGGTGATGGACGGCGACGGTTCCTTCGACCCGGCCGAGCTCGCCGGGCTGCTCCGGGACGTGGTCGAGGGACGGGCCGACATCGCGGTGGGCAGGCGGCGACCGGTGCGCACGCCGGGGGAGGGTCGCACCGTCTGGCCGTGGCACGCGAGAGCCGGCAATCGGCTGGTGCTGTGGTGGCTGCGCCGACGTACCGGCATCCCCGTCACCGACATCGCCCCGATGCGGGTCTGCCGCCGTCAGGCGTTGCTGGACCTGGGGGTCGAGGACCGGCGTTTCGGCTACCCGGTCGAGCTGTTGCAGCGCGCTCATGCGGCGGGCTGGCGCTTCAGCGAGCGCGACGTCTCCTACCTCCCGCGTGCCGAAGGGACCCGGTCGAAGGTGTCCGGCTCGGTGCGGGGGACGCTGCGCACCGCCCGGGACTTCGCGCGGGTGCTGTCGTGACCTCCACGTCCGGTGAGCGGGCGGACGCCGTGGGCCTGGTGGTCGCCAAGGCCCCGGTCCCCGGAGAGGCGAAGACCCGGCTGGCCGCGCACGTCGGCGCGGTGCCTGCGGCCGAGCTCGCGGCCGCCGGCCTGCTCGACACCCTCGAGGTGATGCTGGCGACCTTCCCCGTGGTGCACGTGGCACTGGCCGGTGACCTGACGCGCGCCGTACAGGCGGCGGAGCTCGAGTCGGCGTTGCGGCCGTGCCGAGTCTTCCCGCAGCGGGGCGCGGGCTTCGGGGCGCGCCTGGCCGCTGCCCACGCGGATGCTGCCGGCGAGCACCTGGTGGTGCAGGTCGGCACCGACACCCCGCAGCTGACCACCGGGCTGCTGACCGAGGTCGTGGAGGTCGCCGGGAGAGGCCGGCGTACGGCGGTGCTGGGGGATGCCCTCGACGGGGGATGGTGGGTGCTGGCGCTGCGCGACCCTGAGCTGGGGAGGGTCCTGGCGTCGGTGCCGATGTCGCGGGCCGACACGGGGGAGCTGACCCGCCGAGCGCTGGTGGACGGCGGCGCGCAGGTGAGGTCGTGCACGCCGCTGCGAGACGTCGACGAGCCCGAGGACGCCGAAGCGGCGGCACTGGCCGCCCCGGGCGGACGCTTCGCTGAAGCCTGGCGGCAGGCGGCGCGGTCCTGGCACCGAGGCTGAGTCGTGCCCCGAGGCTGAGTCGTGCCCGGGGACGGGTCCGGGACACGCCGGGCGCGGCTGTCGGAGTCGAACAGGTGTTCGGCCTAGGGTGGGGCCAGTTCGGACGACCACCGGGGCGGACTCACGACTCGTCCCCAGGGGCCCTCGGCCTCCGGGAACTGTCGGCGGGGCTTCCTAGGGTCGCAGACACCGCAACAGACCAGGTGCTCCGCGCGAGCGCACGAACGACGGGACGAGACTGATGGCAGATCGCGACAAGGCACTCGACATGGCCCTGGCCAACATCGAGAAGCAGTTCGGCAAGGGGTCGGTGATGCGGCTGGGGGAGGAGACTCGCGCGCCGCTCGCGGTGATCCCGACCGGCGCCATCTCCCTCGACGTGGCGCTCGGCGTGGGCGGGCTGCCCCGCGGCCGCGTGGTGGAGATCTACGGCCCGGAGTCCTCCGGCAAGACCACGGTGGCGCTGCACGCCGTGGCCAACGCCCAGGCCCAGGGCGGCATCGTGGCGTTCATCGACGCCGAGCACGCCCTCGACCCCGACTACGCGAAGTCCCTCGGCGTGGACACCGACGCGCTGCTGGTCTCCCAGCCCGACTCGGGGGAGCAGGCGCTGGAGATCGCCGACATGCTGATCCGCTCGGGGGCGCTCTCGCTCCTGGTCATCGACTCGGTGGCCGCGCTGGTGCCGCGCGCCGAGATCGAGGGAGAGATGGGCGACAGCCACGTCGGCCTGCAGGCGCGGCTGATGAGCCAGGCGCTGCGCAAGATGACCGGTGCGCTCGCCGGCTCCGGCACGACCGCGATCTTCATCAACCAGCTCCGCGAGAAGATCGGTGTCATGTTCGGCTGCATGTCCTACGGCACGCGGGTGACGCTCGGCGACGGCACCACCGAGAAGATCGGCAAGATCGTCAACCAGAGGATGGACGTCGAGGTCCTCTCCTACGACCCTGGCGCCGACAGAGTCGTTCCCAAGCGGATCGTGAACTGGTTCGACAACGGCGACGCCGAGCGCTTCCTGCAGTTCACCGTCGAGAAGTCCGGCGGCAACGGCCGTGCCCAGTTCGCCGCGACCGAGAACCATCTGGTCCGGACCCCCGGTGGCTGGCGTGAGGCCGGGGAGCTCATCGCCGGGGACCGGGTGATGGTGGCCGAGCCACGCAGGCTGAGCGGTCAGCAGTGGCAGGTCGTCCTCGGCTCCTTGATGGGCGACGGCAACCTGTCACCCAACCGGCGCGGCAGACGCGGCACCAGGCTCCGGATGGGCCACGGCGCCAAGCAGGCGGACTATCTGGACTGGAAGGTCAGCCTCTTCGGGAACATCGGGGTCTCGCAACGGACGAGCTCCACGGGCGCGGTCTTCGCGGACTTCACCCCGTTGCCGGAGCTCGCCGAGCTGCACGACACCGTCTACCTCGTGCCGGGACACAAGACCCTTCCGGAGGAGTACCTCAAGGCCCTCACACCCCTGTCGCTGGCGATCTGGTTCATGGACGACGGGTCCTTCACGCTCCGGTCCCAGGGTCTGCAGCAGCGGACCGAAGGTGGCAGCGGCCGGGTCCAGTTCTGCATCGAGGCGATGTCCGAAGGCACGCGTGACCGGCTCGTCGACTACCTCCGCGACACCCACGGGTTCGACGTCTCCTGGCGCCGCAGCGGAGCCCGCGGCAAGGCAGTGCTCACGTTCACCACGGAGAGCTCGAAGCGGTTCCTCGATCTTGTGGCGCCCCACGTCCATCCGTCGATGGACTACAAGCTCCTGCCGGACCAGAGGGGGCGGTTCGATGTCGTTCCGGAGTTCGCGGCTCCCGAGACCGTGCCGGTCCCGGCGCGCGTCCTCGACGTCCACGTGAAGCCGCCGTCCCGGTCGATGCGCAAGTTCGACATCGAGGTGGAGGGCCACCACAACTACTTCGTCGATGGCGTCATGGTGCACAACAGCCCCGAGACCACGACCGGTGGCCGCGCGCTGAAGTTCTACTCCTCGGTCCGTCTCGACGTGCGACGCATCGAGACGCTCAAGGACGGCGGCGACATGGTCGGCAACCGAACCCGGGTCAAGGTGGTGAAGAACAAGGTCGCCCCACCGTTCAAGCAAGCCGAGTTCGACATCATGTACGGCCACGGCATCAGCCGCGAGGGCGGTCTGATCGACGTCGGCGTCGACGCCGGCCTGATCCGTAAGGCCGGCGCCTGGTACACCTACGAGGGTGACCAGCTCGGTCAGGGCAAGGAGAATGCTCGCAGCCTTCCTCAAGGACAACCCCGATCTCGCCAACGAGATCGAGAAGAAGATTCTCGAGAAGCTCGGGGTCGGGCCGAAGGTGACCGACGAAGCCGAGGCCGAGGTCGAGGTCGGCAGCCAGCCGACGGCACCGCCCGAGCCGGTCAACATCGACTTCTAGGGGCATGTGGTGAGCTTCGCCCGCCGGGTGCCCCGCGAGGCCCCGCTCGACGTCGACGAGCGGGGCCCTGAGGCCGACCACGAGGCGGTGGGGCGCAAGATCCTGCTCGACCAGCTGACCGGGCAGGCCCGCAGCCGGGCCGAGCTGGCGGCGAAACTGGCCGCCAAGCACGTGCCCGACGATGTCGCGACCCGGTCTCCTCGACCGGTTCGAGGAGGTCGGTCTCATCGACGATGCGGCGTTCGCCCGCGAGTGGACCGAGTCGCGGCAGTCGAGCCGCGGACTGGCCAGGCGGGCCCTCGGCATGGAGCTGCGCCGCAAGGGCGTCGACAGCGAGACGGTGGAGGCGGCACTCACCCGGGTCAGCCCCGAAAGCGAGGCCGAGACCGCGCGGTCCCTGGTGCGGCGCAAGCTGGGCTCGCTGCGCCAGGCCGACGACGCGGCCAAGGTGCGGCGCCTGGTCGGCATGCTGGCGCGCAAGGGCTATCCCCCTGGCCTGGCCTACGAGGTGGTGCGCGAGGAGCTCAAGGCCGTCGGGGGCCGAGACCGAGCTGCCGGACGAGACGGGTCCTGCTTGAGCAGAGCCGGCGCCGGACCGGGGTTACCCGTCGGTAATGTAGCCCCATGCCTTCTGTGCTCGAGCTCTACCGCACCATGTCCAAGCTGCCTCAGGGCGAGCGGTTGTTCTCCGTCGCCTTCGCGCGCAAGGCGCCGTACTTCGCCACGATCAAGCCGCGCTTCATCGACTTGCGTCCCAACTACGCCGAGCTGGTGGTGCCCAAACGCCGTGCGGTGCACAACCACATCGGCACCCTGCACGCGATCGCGCTGTGCAACGGTCTCGAGGCCGCCATGGGCGCACTCGCCGAGGCGACGATCCCGTCGGACAGGCGCTGGATCCCCAAGGGCATGGAGGTCAGCTACACCGCCAAGGCCGACAGCGACGTGCGCTGCATCGCCGAGACCGATCCGGAGCAGTGGGAGCGGGCTGACGCCGACCTGCCGGTGCGGGTGAAGGGGGTCCGGAAGGACGGCACCGTCGTGATCGAGGGCCTCATCCACCTCTGGGTGACCCACAAGAGCACGCAGAACAGCGCGGCGAAGACTGCCCGGTAGGGTCCCGCGCATGGACATCACCGGAGCAAGTGCAATCGTGACCGGCGGCGCCTCGGGCATCGGCGCCGCCTGCGCCCGCGGGCTGGCAGCCAAGGGGGCGAGGGTCGTCGTGGCCGACCTCAACGAGGAGGCCGGCACCCAGGTTGCCGACGAGATCGGCGGCGCCTTCGTCAAGGTCGACGTCACCGACACCGAGCAGATCACGGCCGCGGTCGACAAGGCCGAGGAGCTCGGCCCGGTCCGCGTGCTGGTCAACAGCGCCGGGATCGGCTGGGCCCAGCGCACCGTCGGCAAGGACGGCAGCTATGACTCCGCCGCCGACCTCGAGGCGTTCAAGAAGGTCGTGGCGATCAACCTGTTCGGCAGCTTCGATGCCATCCGGCTCGCCGGCACGGCCATGAGCCGCACCGAGCCGCTCGACGAGACCGGTGAACGCGGAGCCATCGTCAACCTGGCGTCGGTCGCCGCCTTCGACGGTCAGATCGGTCAGGCGGCGTACTCGGCGTCGAAGGGGGGCGTGGTCGGGATGACCCTGCCGATCGCGCGCGACCTGTCCGCCGTCGGCATCCGCGTCAACACGGTCGCTCCGGGCCTCATCGACACCCCCATCTACGGCGAGGGGGAGGCCAGCGAGGCGTTCAAGGCCAACCTGGAGAAGGGCGTGCTGTTCCCCAAGAAGCTGGGGACGCCCGAGCAGCTCGCCTCGATGGTCGTCGAGGCCGTCACCAACAGCTACCTCAACGCCGAGACCATCCGGGTCGACGGCGGGATCAGGATGCAGCCGAAGTAGGGGACCGGAGCCGCCGAGCGCCGGACCGTGGGCAGCATCGCGGGCAGGACCGTCGGCGGCGCAGCGACCGTTGCGGACGTCCGGCCACGTGTCCCCGGACTCGCGACCGGGTAGTGCTGAGGAAGAGCAGACCACGACAGACCCGACGCCACCGGCGTCCTGACCCCAACGGAGACTCGGGTGTTCCGACAGAACGTCAACCGCGTGACCAGCACCGTCATCTCGACCGGGCGCTTCGCCGCCGCCATCCCGATGGGGGTGGTGCACAGCGTCCTGGAGCGGATCGGGCGCGGCCCCTCCGACACCGACAGCTCGCAGACACGCCAGGCCTCGCCGGCCAAGCAGGCGACCAGGGCCGCTGAGCGCAAGGCCGCGGCCACGGACGGCGGTGACGCCTCGAAGCAGCAGACCGCCACCGAGTCCGCGACCACGAAGGCGCCCGCCAAGAAGACGGCGAAGAAGGCGGCGAAGAAGACGCAGAGCAAGGCCAAGCCGGCTGCGAAGAAGACGCAGAGCAAGGCCAAGCGGTACGAAGAAGGTGTCGGCAGCTGAGGCGTCGACGCCGGCGAGGCCCAGCGGGAGGACGAGCCCGAGGTCGTCTTGGCCGTCGACCTCCCGCCGGAGCAGATGGAGGAGCCGGTCGACGTGGTCGGCGAGGCGTTGGCCGCCGAGGCCGAGGAGCCGCCCGCACCGGCTGGGGACGCCGCCGAGACGGACCACGTCGAGGACGACCACCCGGTGGTCTACTCCACCGGCAGCAAGGACTCCTGAGCCGGGGTCAGAGGTTCCCGACCACTCGCGTGATCGCCACCCGCAACGCCACCCGTCGCGGGTCCACCCGGGGCTCCTGGTAGCGCTCTGCGTAGCGTCGGACGGCTTCGGCGACGGTGTCCTCGTCCGCGACCACCTCGGCCCGGCCTCGATCGTCGCCCAGCGCGCTCGGTCGACCTGGCAGGCGGCGAAGCGGGGGTCCCGGGCCAGGTTGACCGCCTTCTGGGTGCCGGTCGTGGTGATCGCCCACGCCACCCTCGCCTCCGGGTCGAGCGCCACCCGAGCGGTACGACGTGAGGGCTGCCGTCGGCGCGCAACGTGGTCACGGTGCACAGGTGCCGCTCATGCCAGAACGGGACCATGTCCGCGGTCAGTTCTCGGACACGCACCAGCCTCAGCCGAGCCGCGGCCGTGCAGGGCTCGATCGTCGCGGTGTCGATGACGAACCGGAACCGGACGTCGCCGGCGACCGCCGGTCCCAGGCCTCGTCGACCTGGTCGGCGGAGATGGTCTCGACGGTGGCGCCGATGCCGTGCTCGGCGCAGAAGTGAGCATCTCCTGGGTGGCGGGATGCCGCCGATGTTGGAGCCCGCCAGGATCTTGGTGCCACCGACAAGGTACGGGGGGACGGCGGGTTGGCAGGATGCCCACGTTGACCAGGGCGCCCATCGGCTTGAGCATCGAGAGGTAGGTGGAGATCTTGAGGTCGGCGCTCACCGTGTTGACGATCAGGTCGAACCGGCCGCGCAGGTCTTGAGGTCGGTGTCCTGGGTCGCGATGTAGTCGGTGGCGCCCATGGCGAGTCCGTCGTCCTTCTTGGCGTCCGACCGGCTCAGCACAGTCACCTCGGCGCCCAGGGCGGCCGCGAGCTTGACCGCCATGTGGCCGAGGCCGCCGAGCCCGATCACGGCGACCTTCGTGCCGGGTCCGGCGCCCCAGCGCCGCAGCGGGGACCAGATGGTGATGCCGGCGCAGAGCAGCGGTGCGGCCTCGTCGAGGCCGATCCCCTCGGGGACCTTCACGGCGAAGTCCTCCTTCACCACGACCTGCTTCGCGTAGCCGCCGTACGTCGGGTCGCCGTCGTAGCCGCGACCGTTGTAGGTCATCACGGCGCCCCTCAGGCAGAACTGCTCCTGGCCGTCCTTGCACTGCTCGCACTCGCCGCAGGAGTCGACCATGCAGCCGACCCCCACCCGGTCGCCGACCTGGTGCTTCGTGACGGCCGAGCCGACCGCGGCGACGGTGCCGGCGATCTCGTGGCCCGGGACCATCGGGAAGATCGACCGGCCCCACTCCTCACGGACCTGGTGGATGTCGCTGTGGCAGATGCCGGCGTAGGCGATGTCGATGAGGATGTCGTCGTCGCGCAGGTCGCGGTGCTCGATCTCGCGCGCCTCGAAGGGCGCACCGGCGGACTGGAGGACGAGGGCGGGCGTGGGGATCATGGGGGCCAGCCAACAGGGCGGCGGCGCGCGGTTCAAGACAAGGTTCGTCCGGGGGGTCGAAGCGGGCAAAAAGCCAAATTAGTTGGGGGGGCGTCTAGATTCAGAACGTGAGACGCCCTCGCGCGGCTCCGAGGAGGGCGTCGCACGTCTGAAGGTGCCATACGGTTTCCGACGCTGCCAGACGCCCGGCACACCGTCAACAAGCCACCGGCCCGCGTTTCTCGTCCGAGCAAGGCGCGGGGGCGGGGCGCCACGGGGACGGCACAGCGGGACGGCACACGGGCGGCACAGCTGCGGCACGGGGGCAGGACCGAAGCCGGGCGTCGCGCGTAAACTGTGCCGGTCATGCCCGTACCTACGAGGTCCGCACCTACGGGTGCCAGATGAACGTCCACGACTCCGAGCGGCTGTCCGGGCTGCTGGAGGCCGCCGGCTACACCGCGGCGCCCGACGGCGAGCCAGGCCGACGTGGTGGTGTTCAACACCTGCGCGGTGCGGGAGAACGCCGACAACCGGCTCTACGGCAACCTCGGCCACCTCGCGCCGGTCAAGGCGCAGCGCCCGGGGATGCAGATCGCCGTCGGCGGCTGCCTGGCGCAGAAGGACCGCGGCGAGATCACCCGCCGGGCACCGTGGGTCGACGTCGTCTTCGGCACCCACAACATCGGCTCGCTGCCGGTGCTGCTGGAGCGGGCCCGGGTCAAGGACGAGGCGCAGGTCGAGATCCTCGAGTCGCTCGAGGTGTTCCCGTCCACGCTGCCGACCCAGCGCGAGTCGGCGTACGCCGCCTGGGTCTCGATCAGCGTCGGCTGCAACAACACCTGCACGTTCTGCATCGTGCCCGAGCCTGCGCGGCAAGGAGAAGGACCGCCGACCCGGCGAGATCCTCGCCGAGGTCGAGGCGCTGGTCGCCGAAGGGGTCAGCGAGGTCACGCTGCTCGGCCAGAACGTCAACGCCTACGGCGTCGAGTTCGGCGACCGGGAGGCGTTCGGCAAGCTGCTGCGCGCCTGCGGCGAGGTCGAGGGGCTGGAGCGGGTGCGGTTCACCAGCCCGCACCCGGCGGAGTTCACCGACGACGTCATCGACGCGATGGCGGAGACGCCCAACGTGATGCCGTAGCTGCACATGCCGCTGCAGTCCGGCTCGGACCGGGTGCTGAAGGCGATGCGCCGCTCCTACCGCCAGTAGAAGTTCCTCGGCATCATCGACCGGGTCCGGGCCGCGATGCCGGACGCCGCGATCACCACCGACATCATCGTCGGGCTTCCCCGGCGAGACCGAGGACGACTTCGCAGCAGACCCTGGAGGTGGTGCGAGCGGCGCGGTTCGCCGGCGCCTTCACCTTCCAGTACTCCAAGCGGCCCGGCACCCCGGCGGCCGACGATGCCGGACCAGGTGCCCAAGGCGGTCGTCCAGGAGCGCTACGAGCGGCTCGTCGCCCTGGTCGACGAGATCGCCTGGGCGGAGAACAAGCGGCAGGTCGGCCGCACCGTCGAGCTGCTGGTCGCCGAGGGCGAGGGCCGCAAGGACGGCGAGACCCACCGGCTGTCCGGCCGGGCGCCCGACAACCGCCTGGTCCACTTCGACGCCCGGCGGTCGAGCCCCGACGGCGGCCAGCCGCGACGTCCGCCCCGGCGACGTCGTCGAGGTCGAGGTCACCTACGCCGCGCCGCACCACCTGGTCGCCGACGGCGCCGGTGCGGCCGTGCGGCGGACCCGGTCCGGGACGCCTGGCAGGCCCGGACGGTCCGCCGCAGCGACGCACGGCCGGCATTGCTCGGGCTGCCCGACCGTCGGGCGTCCCGGAGCCGCTGGCCGGGTGACCGGCTGCGGCTGACCCGCCGGCTCGGCGTGCGAGACCGGTCTTGTGCGTGGATCTGCACCGCGTTCCAGCGATCGGAGGTGCACTTCGGCGCAGAAGAGCGGTCCTTGACGCACAACCGGGACCGCCGGGTCAGTCGGACTTGTCGTCTTGGGGTCCGAGCTGGAGTCGTGCACTCGTCCCCGTCCTCGTCGAGCTCCTCGGGCTGCTGGACCTCGTCGGGCACGTCCTCCTCGCTCTGCTGGGCCGAGAGCGGCTGGTCGGCGACCGAGGTCCTCCTCGCCGCCCCGGCCCACGTCGGACTCGTTGCCGTCGGCGTCCTCGCCGCCCGGGCCCCACTCCGGCGTGCGGCCCTCGGCGTCCGGAAGCTCTTCGGGGTCGTGGTTGAGGAAGCGCTTCAGGTCGTCGGTCGACTGCGGCTTGTTGGCCGGGCCGCTGCGGTCGGACTTCTCGTTCTTCTGGTCGTCGCTCACGCCGCCCATGGTGCCCCACGGGGCGGGCGGGAAACGGCGCCCCGGGCTTCAGAAGCCGAGGCTCATGACCGGGGGCACCTGCCCGGCCGCCAGCCGAGTCAGCACGTGTCGCTCGTGGGGCACCACGGGGGCCGGCAGCACGCCGAGGCGGCACCAGCGGAGCTCCAGGCACTTGTCGGGCTCCAGGATCGCGGGATCGCCGCTCCAGGACGCGTCGTGACGAAGAAGTCGACCCGCTGCTCGACGGGATCGGGGACGCCCGGCCGGGTGCGTTGCAGCGCGCACAGCGGCTCGACGTCGGCGGGCTCGACGTCGATGCCCAGCTCCTCCGGGGCCTCCCGGCCGCGCGGCGGCGACCGACTCGCCGTACTCGATGTGCCCGGCCGCGCCGCAGGCCCAGTGGCCGCTCATGTAGGGCGCCTCCGGTCCGCGCAGCTGCAGCAGCACCTCGGTCTTGTCGCCGGCGCCGCGCAGGAGGAGCAGGTACGCCGCCGGGACCACCTGGAAGTGACTCACCCGGGCACCGTAGCGGCGAGGCGGTCGCCGGTGGCCGCGACAATGGAGCGGTGCCCGACTGATCCGCGAGCAGCCACGCCGCTCCGATCGTCGCGGTCGTCGGGCCCACCGCGGTCGGCAAGTCCGACCTCGCGGTCGCCCTGGCCCGCGGCTCGGCGGCGAGGTGGTCAACACCGACGCGATGCAGCTCTACCGCGGGATGGACATCGGCACCGCCAAGCTCCCGCCTGCGGAGCGCGAGGCGTGCCGCACCACCTGCTGGACGTCCTGGACGTGACCCAGACGGCGAGCGTCGCCGAGTTCCAGCGATGGGCCCGGGACGTGATCGGGAGCTGCCGCCTGCGCGGCGTCGTGCCGGTGCTGGTCGGCGGATCGGCGCTCTACACCCGCGCGGTGCTGGACCGGTTCGAGTTCCCCGGCACCGACCCCGAGGTGCGCGCGGCGCTACGAGCGGGAGCTGGCGCGAGCGGTGCCGAGCGGCTGCACCGGCTCCTGGCCGAGCTCGACCCCGAGGCGGCGGCGCGCATCATCCCGAGCAACGGCCGGCGGATCGTGCGCGCGCTGGAGGTGATCGAGCTGACCGGGCGCCCGTTCAGGCGAGCCTGCCCCGGCTGGAGTACGTCGACCCGGGGACCGTGCAGATCGGGCTGGACTGTCCGCGCGACGTGCTCGACGAGCGGATCGAGCGGCGGGTCCGACGGATGTGGGGCGACGGTCTCGTCGAGGAGGTGCGCCGGCTCGAGGCGAAGGGCTACGAGAGGGGCTCACGGCGGGCGGGCGCTGGGCTACCAGCAGGTGCTCGACGTTCCTGGCGGGGGACGTGCACCGAGCAGGAGGCCTACGAGGCCGACCGTGCGGGGCACCCGCCGGTTCGCCCGGCGACAGGACTCGTGGTTCCGCAAGGACCCCCGGATCCACTGGCTGCCCTGGGACGACCCGGAGCTCGTGGACCGCGCGGCTCAGCTGGTCGCGGGGCGGTCAGACCGCGCTGAGCTCGCCCCGGCCGGACTCGTAGCGCCGACGACGACGGCCTGGCCCGGTCACCCGGCGAGCCGTCGTACGCCAGTGCGACGGTGCGCCGGTGATGGGGGACCTCGCCAGGCGCTCACGCACACCCGGACGGCGTCTGGCCCGGCGGGCGTCGTCGAGCGGTGCCAGGAGACGAAGGCCGCCCCGCACTCGACGCAGCACCACTCGAACTGGTCGACGTCGACTGGGACCAGCGTCTGTTCGTCGGCGCAGTCGGGGCAGGTGCCCGTGATGCCTCGCAGCACGTCGCGCACCATCGCGATCTCGTCCATCTCACGAGCATCACACGGGGCACCGACAGAACCGAGGCGGCTCGCCCGGAGGATCGCGCGGTGGGCAAGCGGGCGTCGACGGGGTAGGAACGCCTCATGGCGTCCACCTACACCGTCGAGCGGTCCCGCACGGTCCAGGCGAGGCCGGACGACATCCGGCCGCTGCTCACCAACTTCCGCAACTGGCGGCTCTGGTCGCCGTGGGAGGACGTCGACAAGGACCTGCACCGGGCCTACTCCGGGCCGCACGCCGGGGTCGGCGCCCAGTACGCCTGGAGCGGCAACCGCAAGGCGGGCGCCGGCACCATGGAGATGCTCGCGCTCGACGAGCGCGAGGTCGAGATCGAGCTGGAGTTCCTCAAGCCGTTCAAGTCCAGCAACACCACGAGTTCGTGCTCGAGCCCGCAGGGCGACGTCGGCACCCGGGTCACCTGGCGGATGATCGGTCCGCGGCCGCTGCTGATGCGCTGCTGGGCCCACTGCTGAACATCGAGAAGATGGTCGGCGAGGACTTCGAGAAGGGGCTGGCCAGGCTCGACGAGGTCGGCCGTGCGCGGCGAGACCGCGGGACGACGCCTGACCGGCCGGCCCTTCGTCAAGGGGCACGGCACCGAGAACGACTTCGTGCTGCTGCCCGACGCCGACGGCGACCCTGCGGCGCGCTCGACGCGGCGACTCGTGCGCGCGCTCTGCGACCGCGGGCCGGGCATCGGCGCCGACGGCGTGATCCGCGTCGTGCGCACCGACGCCACCGACGACCCGGCGGCGGTGGCCGCACGCGGCGAGGCCGAGTGGTTCATGGACTACCGCAACGCCGACGGCTCGCTCGTCGGAGATGTGCGGCAACGGCATCCGCGTGCTGGGCCGCTACCTCGTCGACCGCGAGGGCGTCGACGCACCGCGCGCCGCTGCCGGTCGCGACCCGGGCCGGCGTCAAGGTGCTCACCTTCGCCGGCGGACCAGGTCACCGTCGACATGGGCCGCGCCGACGGTGCTCGGCAGACCGGGTCGTCGTCGGGGGCGCAGCGTTGGCCGGCCCGGCACGTCGACATGGGCAACCCGCACGCGGTCGCCTTCGTCGAGGATCTCGCCGACGCCGGGCACGCTGCTCGAGCCCGCCGACGTACGACGAGCGACCGCTACCCGACGCGGGCGTCAACGTCGAGTTCGTCGTCCGCGCGGGCGCGGGTCACGTCGCGATGCGGGTCCACGAGCGGGGGTCGGGGGAGACCCGGTCGTGCGGCACCGGCGCCTGCGCGGTCGATGGTGGCGGCCGGCCGACGGGCGACGGCGCAGACCGGGGCACGCCGTACACGCGTCGACGTCCCGGCGGCACGCTCGCGCGTCGACCTGGACCGAGGACGGCCGGGTCCTGCTGACCGGTCCGGCCGTGCTCGTGGCCGAGGGGTATTGGCTCGCCGGGACGCACTGGCCGCGTGCGAACCTGGGAGCCACAGTGAGCCCGACGCTTCGCAGCACGATCGCGACCCTCGAGACCTGCATGACTTCGCAGATCCGACGAGACGCTCGACGACGACCTGGCTCGGTCGAGACCTCGACGACGACGACGAGCTGGACGACGGCTTCGTGCTCGACGGACGACGCCGACGACGGGCCCGACGACGGATCCGCCGCGGGGACCACCGAGTCGAGACGACCGGCGACTACGACCTGGAGGAGCGCTACGCGCTCAAGCGCGTCGCGGGCCTGCGCACCGAGCTCGAGGACATCACCGAGGTCGAGTACCGCCAGCTGCGCCTCGAGCGGGTCGTCCTGGTCGGGGTGTGGACCGAGGGGACCGTCGAGGACGCCGAGAACTCGCTGGCCGAGCTCGCGGCGCTGGCCGAGACCGCCGGCTCGGAGGTGCTCGAGGCGATCTACCAGCGCCGGCAGAAGCCCGACCCGGCCACGTTCATCGGCCGCGGCAAGGTCGAGGCGCTGCGCGAGGTCGTGCAGCACACCGGCGCCGACACCGTCATCTGCGACGGCGAGCTCGCCCCCAGCCAGCTGCGCAACCTCGAGGACCGGGTCAAGGTCAAGGTCGTCGACCGCACCGCGCTGATCCTCGACATCTTCGCCCAGCACGCGAAGTCCCGCGAGGGCCAGGCCCAGGTCGAGCTCGCCCAGCTCAGCTACATGAAGCAGCGGCTGCGCGGCTGGGGCGGCAACCTGTCGCGCCAGGCCGGTGGCCGGGTCGCCGGCGGCGCCGGCATCGGTGGCCGCGGACCCGGTGAGACCAAGATCGAGACCGACCGGCGCCGCATCAACACCAAGATCGCCAAGCTGCGCCGCGAGCTGGCCCACATGCGCACCACCCGCGACACCAAGCGGGCCGAGCGGCGGCGCCACGCAGGTCCCCGCCGTGGCGATCGCCGGCTACACCAACGCCGGCAAGTCCTCGCTGCTCAACCGGCTCACCGGCGCCGGCGTGCTGGTCGAGGACGCGTTGTTCGCCACCCTCGACCCGACGACCCGCCGCACCACCACCTCCGACGGCCGGGTCTACACGCTCTCCGACACCGTCGGGTTCGTCCGCCACCTGCCGCACCAGCTCGTGGAGGCGTTCCGCTCCACGCTGGAGGAGGTCGCCGACGCCGACCTGGTCGTCCACGTCGTCGACGGCTCCGCACCCCGACCCCGAGGGCCAGATCGACGCCGTGCGCGAGGTGCTCGCGGAGATCGGCGCGGACAAGGTCCCCGAGCTCGTCGTGATCAACAAGACCGACGCCGCCGACCCGCTCGTCGTGGCCCGGTTGCGCGCCGCGCGAGCCCCACCGCGTCGCCGTCTCGGCCCGCACCGGTGAGGGGATCGCCAGGCGCTGCTGGCCGCGATCGAGGCCGACCTGCCCCGCCCGGGCGTGCCGTTCGAGGCGCTGCTGCCCTACGACCGCGGCGACCTGCTCAACCGCATCCACACCCAGGGCGAGGTCGAGCGCGTCGAGCACACCGGCGAGGGCACCCTGGTCAGCGGCCGGGTGGGCGAGGCGCTGGCCGGCGAGCTCGCGCCGTACCGGGTCTGACCCGCCCCACGCCCCCCGAGCCCGACGTCTGATCAGACCCGCGGCGCCTCGGCGCGGCTCTGCGAGGCGCCGGAGGTCTGATCAGACGGACGACGCCATCTGTCGGGTGGCGGTGGCTCTTCTCGCCGGGGTGGTGATGGCCGGTTGGGTGCTGGACGTCGAGCTGCTGAAGACGGCCGGGCCGGGCCAGGCGTCGATGAAGGTGAACACGGCGCTGTGCCTGCTGGTGCTGGCCGGGTCCCTGGCACTGCTGAAGGCCGGCGGGGTCCTCCAGGGGCGTGCGCGGCCGCTCCGCGCGTCGGCGCGGGCTGCATCCGGTCAGCGCTGCTTCGGGGTCAGGGCATCCCTTTCGGGTCGAGGTTCTCCCGCCGTGACTTCTCGTCCTCGATCGGCGCAGGGCGTGGCTCACCGCTGACCCGCATGGTGCCGTGGTCCCACATCTTGTTGTCGTAGTCCTCGGCCTCGGGGCCGGTGGCGTCGGTCGCCGGGTCGGGGGCGTCGTACGAGCCGGGGGAGACGTCGCGGGCGCCGTCGGTGTGGGGGTGCTGCGGCGTGGTGACGGCGCTGCTCACTCCCATGTCGCCCTCGAGGCCCTCGGGGCCGGTGCTGCTGGGGTTGCCGTCGCGGTTGTCCCACGGGACGGCGTCGTGGCGCGAGGGGGGCTCCATCGCCTCGCGGGCCTCGTCCGCCGCCGGATGAGAGCGGGCGTCGGCGGTGGCCCGCTCCACCGGGTCGTCGGAGACCTCGCCGTGCTGCTCGGTCACGGCCTGCTCGGACTTGCTGGGCTCGTCGTCGGACATGTCCCTCCTCGGGTCTCTCCCTGATTGTCGTCCCCGGCCGGTCGCGGAGACAAACGTCGCGGGCAGGGCTAGCGTCGACAGCGTGCGGTGGTTGAGCTGGGTGCGTGGGTCCGGCACGACGTGGCCGCTGACCGTCCTGGTGCTGCTGGTGGGCGCGGGGCTGTGGCTGTGGCCGGTCGTGGGCTACCTGCTCCCGTCGGACTCCTCGGCGGCGCCGGACCCGGTCACCATCACCGACTACCAGGCCGAGTTCGACGTGAGCGAGGACGGCGAGCTGGAGGCCGTGGAGCGGATCACCGCGTCCTTCCCTGCCGGCAGGCACGGCATCTTCCGGTTCTGGGACGTCGTCGACCCCGATGACGACGGCCACCGGCTGCTGCCCGAGGACATCGAGGTGACCCGTGACGGTCGCCCCGAGGAGACCGAGCTGTCGTGGCAGACCAGCAAGCGCTACCGGGTCGCGCGAATCGGCGACCCGGACGTCTTCGTCTCCGCCGGGGACCACGTGTACGTCATCCGCTACCGGATCCAGGGCGCGCTGGGCACGGTGGGGTCGGGTGAGATGGCAGGCCAGGGCGGCTCGTGGACCGAGGACGCCGACCGCGCGATGCTCCACTGGGACCTGGTCCCGGGTGGCTGGCAGATGAGCATCGACCGTGCGCAGCTGGTGGTCCGACTCCCCGATCCCCCCACGGCCGCCACCTGCGCGTCGGGCTGGGACGGCGAGTACGGCTGCCGCGTGCGCGTCGGGGACGACGGGGTCGTGAGGGTGGCGGCCGAGAACCTCCCGCCCCGCACGCCGGTCACCCTGCGGGCGGCACTGCCGCTGCCGCCCCCCGACCGGAGCTCCCTGCCCTGGCCGGCTGCGTGGGACATGAGCTTCGGCCGGTCGGTCCCGTGGTTCCTCGCGGTGGTGCTGCTGGCTGCGGCGCTGGCGGTGTTCGGCCGGGCGCTCGCGCGGGGCGCCTACGAGGAGCCACCCGGCCTGCCGGTCACCTACGTGCCGCCCGACGGCATGGGACCGGTCGAGGCGTACTACGTGGTGCACGAGCGGGTCCCGGACAACGCGCTGGTGGCGACGTTGCTGCACCTGGCTGAGCGCGGAATGGTGCGGCTGGAGCAGCTCTCGCCGAAGCAGTGGCGGCTCTCCGGCGCCGGCACGCCCGAGCAGTGGGACGCGATCGACCCGGTCGCCCGGGAGGTCGGCCGCGGTCTGGGCCTCGACCGCGGCGGGAGCTTCGAGGCGGACGGGTCGGTCGCCTCCGGCAAGCAGCTGAAGTCGGTGCGCGACCGGATCGCGTCGACCGCCTCGCAGTGGGGGCGGGCTCAGGGCCTGACCGTCGGCGTCGGCCAGGAGCGGATGCTGCAGGTGTTCGTGGCCCTCGCCGCCGTCGGGGCCGTCGCGCTGGCGTTCATGGCCCCCGGGGGGTCGACGCTGCCGGTGCTGCCGTTCGCGGCGTTCGTGGTGGGTGGGGTGCCGCTGCTGCGCAGCGGTGTCGGGTCGCGACGTACGCCTGTGGGGCGGGAGGCGTGGTCGCGGTCGGGTGGCTTCCACCGGATGCTGTCCACCGACTCCGCCGAGGCGCGCTTCGACTTCGCCGCGCGCCGCGACCTGTACGCCGCCTACGTCCCCTACGCCGTCGGGTTCGGCTGCGCCGACGCGTGGGCGCGCAAGTACCAGCTGACGATGGGCGAGGAGCCCCCCCACCGACCTGGTACCCCGTCAGCACGAGCAGCCACGGGTGGTTCGGTGGTGGCGGCGGCTTCTCGTCGTTCGACTCGGCGCTGGAGTCCTCGATCAGCGCCTACCAGGCCACCCAGTCGTCGAGCTCCGGTGGAGGCGGCGGGGGAGGCGGAGGCGGCGGGGGCGGTGGCTCCTGGTGACCGCGCTGGCCCGCCCTCACCGACGCTGACGATCTCCTGTGCGACAGTGACTCCAGACGCCTGCTGGGAGGAGCCGAGATGATCTGGGTGCTCGTCGTGTTCGTGGTCCTGCTGCTCCTGCTGGGCGTGGTCGCCGTCACGGGGTTCAACCGGCTGCGGCGCGAGGACATTGCCGTCGACGAGGCCGAGGGTGGCATCGACGTGCAGCTGACCCGCCGGGCGGACCTCATCCCCAACCTGGTCAACACGGTCAAGGGGTACGCCTCGCACGAGAAGGGCGTCTTCGAGGAGGTCACCGCCGCCCGGGCGGGGGTCAAGCAGGCGGCGGCCACCGGCAGCCTGGAGGACAAGGCCACCTCTCAGGCGCGTCTCGACACGGCGGTGGTCAACGTGCTCGCCGTCGCCGAGGCCTACCCCGAGCTGAAGGCGTCGGGCAACTTCATGCACCTCCAGGAGGAGCTGTCCGACACCGAGGCCCAGCTGGCCTTCGCCCGGCAGTACTACAACGACGCTGCGGCGCGGCTCAACACCTCGGTCTCGACGATCCCGTGGATCCTCTTCGCGCCGATGGCCGGCGTGCGCAAGCGCGACTTCTACGACGCGCCGCTGGAGCAGCGGACCCCGCCCACGGTCCAGTTCTGAGGCCTCACTCGGTCCGGCGAAGCTGGAGCACCGCGCCCCGCGGGTCCAGCACCCGCGTCTCGACGTGGGCCAGCGGGTGGCCGTCGTCCAGCTCCCCGGCGAGAGCCTCCGCCTGTGCGAGGTCGCGCAGCTGCAGCAGCACCGGCGCGCCGGGAGCAGTGTGACGAGCCGCCACGTCGAGACAGGTCCTCGCCAGCGCGAGACCGTCGGGGCCGCCGTCGACCGCGTGCTCCGGATCGTCGGGGAAGAGGCCGGTGCTCGCGCTCGGCAGGTACGGCGGGTCGGCGAGGACCAGCGCGAAACGTTCGTGGCCGGCGAGGACCTCGTCCATCGGCCCGTGCCGCACCTCGACCGCGTGGTGCAGGCCGGCCGCCTCGGCGTTCTGCCGGGCGAAGCGGCAGGCATCGGCGCTGGCGTCGACCAGGGTGACGTGGCGGCCCGAGAGCGCTGCCACCGCCAGCCCGATCTGTCCGGCGCCGCTGCACAGCTCGACGACCGGGCCGGGCTGGGCCCCGCGCAGCAGGTCGGCGGCCCAGGCCGCCTGGGCGAAGGTCCACGGACGCGGCTCGAGGACGGTGTGGTCGTAGGCGATGGTCAGGGGGCCGAAGCCGATGGTCGCGGGCACCGGGGCAGTATGCCGAACCGCAGATCACCAGCGACCCCGGGTCGCGCCGGGCGGGAGCCGCCCGACCCGACCTGCCCCGACCGACCCAGTGCGGCGCCGGGCACCCCCCTCGCGACATCGACGGTCGCCAGGGGCGTCGAGCGTCGGGGGTGGTCGCTAGCCTGACGCGGTGCCCGATCCCGCTGTCCCCGTCGACGCCAAGGAGTCCGAGGAGTCCGAGGA
Organism: uncultured Actinomycetota bacterium; assembly: GCA_963801135.1. Lineage (GTDB taxonomy): Bacteria > Actinomycetota > Actinomycetes > Propionibacteriales > Nocardioidaceae > Marmoricola_A. The sequence continues at coordinate 130,494 of CAWDDN010000017.1, forward strand.
GCTCGAGGAGCAGCGGGCCACGGTGGCCGAGGTGCTCTCGGCCGCGGTCGCCGCGTTGGGGGGCCAGGAGCGTCCCGGGCAGCTGCGGATGGCCGAGGAGGTCGCCTCGGCGTTGGAGGACGGGGCGCACCTGCTGGTCCAGGCGGGCACCGGCACCGGCAAGTCGCTGGGCTACCTGGTGCCGGCGCTGCTGCATCCGGAGCGGGTCGTCGTGGCGACTGCGACCCTGGCGCTGCAGCACCAGCTGGTCGAGCGCGACCTGCCGGCCCTGGTGGAGGCTGCGCGCGACGTGCTGCACCGCACGCCGACGTACACGGTGCTCAAGGGCCGGGCGAACTACGCCTGCCTGCATCGCGTCCGTGAAGGCGTGCCCGACGACCAAGGCACCCTCGACCTCCCGCTGGCAGGCAGCAGCCTCGGTGAGGAGGTGGTGAGGCTGCGGGAGTGGGTCGAGGAGGAGGCCGAGGCCGGCGGCACCGGAGACCGCGACAACGCACCCCGCCACGGCGACCGTGTCTGGCGCCAGGTGTCGGTGTCCGCCCGCGAGTGTCTGGGCGCATCGCGGTGCTCCTTCGCCCAGGAGTGCTTCGCCGAACGAGCCCGCGAACGGGCGTTCGGCTCCCAGCTGATCGTCACCAACCACTCGCTGCTCGCGATCGACGCGATCGAGGGCGTTCCGATGATCCCCGAGTACGACGCAGTGGTCGTCGACGAGGCCCACGAGCTGGCGGGACGGGTCACCCGGGCCGCCAGCGCCGACCTCTCACCGGGCCAGGTCGAGCGTGCCGGCAGACGAGCCTCCCGCCACCTGGAGGAGGGGCAGGACGACGACCTGCTCGATGCCGCCGATGCCCTTCGCGACGCCCTCGCCGAGGCCGAGCCCGGGCGGCTCGACCCACTGCCCGCGTCGGTCTCCGCCGCGCTCGTGCTCGTGCGCGACACCGCGCGGAAGGTGGTCTCGGCCATGGGTCAGCCGAGTGGCCAGACCACCGGCGACGCGGCAGCGACGCAGGCCAAGGCGTGGGCGCAGGAGGTCTTCGAGATCGCCGGGCGGATGGCCGCCGCGTCGGAGACCGACGTGCTGTGGAAGGGGGTGCGCGACCCACAACGCGGCGGCGACCAGCTGAGCATCGCGCCGCTCCAGGTGTCGGGGCCGTTGCGAGACAAGCTGCTGGCCGCCAAGACGGTGATCCTCACCAGCGCCACGCTCAAGCTGGGCGGAGGGTTCGAGCCGGTCGCCGCGACCGTGGGGCTGCGCCCGGACGAGCGACTGCCCGAGGCTGCGCCGCAGCCCGCCCGTGAGGCGTCTGACCAGGCGCTCGAGGGGGGCAGTGAGGAGGCCGACGGCAGGCAGCCGTGGCGGGCGGTCGACGTCGGCTCCCCGTTCGACTACTCCCGGCAGGGCATCCTCTACGTCGCCCGTCACCTGCCCCGACCCGGGCGCGATGGGCTGGGCGAGCCCCAGCTGACGGAGATCGCCGAGCTGGTCGACGCCGCCGACGGACGCGCCCTCGGGCTGTTCTCCAGCAGGCGTGCCGCGCAGGAGGCCGCCGAGGCGACCCGGGAACGGCTGCCGCACCTCACGGTGCTGGCCCAGGGCGACGCCCAGCTCTCGGAGCTGATGGCGCAGTTCCTGGGCGATCCGCACACCTGTCTCTTCGGCACTCTGGGGCTGTGGCAGGGGCTCGACCTGCCGGGGGCGACCTGCCAGCTGGTGATCATCGACCGCATCCCGTTCCCACGGCCCGACGACCCGCTGATGTCGGCCCGGCAACGCGCGGCGGACAAGGCGACGCGCAACGGCTTCATCGCGGTCTCGGCCACCCACGCAGCACTGCTGCTGGCCCAGGGGTCGGGGCGGCTGATCAGGACCGGGACGGATCGCGGCGTGGTGGCCGTGCTCGATCCCCGGCTGGAGGGGATGTCCTACAGCGGGTTCCTCCAGGCATCCTTGCCGCCGATGTGGCGGACCTCCGACAGGAAGGTGGTCCTGGGGGCACTGCGTCGGTTGTCGGAGGCCGCGGCCGGCTGAGACAGCGAGGCGGCGCGATTCATCAGTCGTGAGGATGCTCAGCGACGGAACACGATGCCGCGGTACTTGGTGCGCTGTCCGTTGTCCCGTGAGACCCCGGAGCAGGCGAGCGTCGTCGACCTCCAGCAGTTGTAGCGTCGCCCGGCGTTGGTGATCGTCAGCTCGACGCGTTCGACGCTCGACGAGCTGAACCTGGTCACGACCCTGCCGTTGCCCTTGCCGTTGAGAGCGACGCGGCGGATCGTGCGAGACCCGTCCTTGCCCACCACCGAGACCTGGACATGACTCCCGCGAGCCGTGGGCGGGGCGTCGATCGGGACGCGCAACCGCCAGGCACTGCCTGCGGTGCGTCTGCCCGGCACGAAGCTGTAGGTGCGGCTGGTCAGGTGGGCCAGGGTTGCTGTCTTCCACCGGGTCCGGCCCCGAGCCGCGAGCAGGTAGCTGCCCAGCAGGGGGACGGTGCGGTAGCCAGCGCCCTCCTCGAAGACCTCTCCCGGATGGCGTTTCGCCTCGCCGTACGCCGCGACGTCGGTGGTGAACTGCCCACCGGCGGCTGCGATCGCGCCGACCGTGGCCGGGATGGAGTACTGGTCGTTGCTGAGGACGCGGGCGTCGGCCCGCTGCCAGATCGACCGGATCACCACGGGCATCCCCGAGCCTGCCTGGTCGGGGTAGCGCTCCCCGAGGAAGCGCCACCACGTCCACGCGGCGTAGTGCCGCGCGGAGCCGTGACCCGAGGCGTCCAACGGCACGTCCGGGTCCGTCATCGGACCGCCACGGATGAACTGCCGGTTGTCGTCGACGTCGTCGTAGACCTCGTCCTCGACCCACGCGGCGCTGCCCTCCATCAGCCACCAGTCCTCCTGGTAGTCGTAGGCGAACTGGACCGTGTGGAAGAACTCGTGGGCCGCGGTCACCCGCAGGTTGTCGAGGGGCTGCTGGTTGCTGCCGTACTGGCTGGCGGCGTAGTCGTTGTCCAGGACGCAGTAGCCCGATGCGGTGTGGCCGGGGCCCTTGCTTTCCGGGTCGCAGTAGCCGTAGAGGCCTGACCCGCCGACGTCGGCCAGGTAGACGTCGAGCTTCTGGTCCGGCCCGTCCTGGTCGGGCAGCGGTGCCCGGTAGCCGCCCTGGGTGACGATGCGGCCCCAGATGTGGTTGAGCTCGTCACGCGTCTGATCGACGTAGTCGGGGATGCCGTTGCTGTCGCCATCGGTGAGGTCCGGGCGGTCGCGAAGGTCGCTCGGGGCCCAGTGCACGCAGAGGTGCGAGCCGGGGGTGGGGTTGACCTCGCAGTCGTTGAGGGCTTGGGCAGCTCGTCGGTAGCCGAAGTAGTCGGTGTCGCCGTCGGTGGGCCGCGCCAACAGTTCCCGGGCCCGGCGGCGGTCGGACCAGGCGAGCTCCGACTGACCGACACGGAGGTCGCGCAGGACCAGGGTCAGGTCACGTCTGGGCAGGGGAGCGGGTTCAGGGGCGACCTCGGGCGACTCGAGCAGCTCCTCGACGTCGTCGAGCGCGCGCTCAGCAACGATCCGCTCCACCTCGGGTTGCGGCACTGGGGGGCCGGCAGCCGACTCCGTTGCGACGGCCGGCGGGGCGATGAGGGCCGCGACGGAGATCCCGAGCACGAGGCCACGGGAGAACCGGCGCCGGCGCCGAGTAGAGAGCGGGAGCGTCACGCAGACTTCCTTGGGAGCACGAAATGGATCGGCGTCCGGGGCCAGGGCTGCGGGCGCAATCTCAGGATAAGCCCAAGTCAGCGGCTGAGGCTCCCTCTCGGGGCACGCCGAACGGACATATCTCCCCGTCCCGCCGGGTGGTCCTGGGACCAACTGCACACCCGGGGCTGTCGCACCTCACATCCGGCGCAGGACAGCGGTGACCTTGCCCAGGATGGTCGCGTCGGTGCCATCGATGGGCTCGAAGGCCTCGTTGTGGGGGAGCAGCCAGACGTTGCCGTCCTTGCGCTGGAACGTCTTCACAGTCGCCTCCCCGTCGATCATGGCGGCCACGATCTCGCCGTTCTCCGCGTTCGGCTGCTGGCGCACCACGACGTAGTCCCCGGTGCAGATCGCGGCGTCGATCATGGAGTCGCCGGAGACCTCCAGCAGGAAAAGGGTGCCCTCCCCGACCAGCTCCTTGGGAAGGGGGAACACCGTTTCCACCCGTTCCTCGGCGAGGATCGGCCCACCCGCGGCGATGCGCCCGACCACGGGCACGTAGCTCGGCGCAGGGCGGTGGTCGCCGATGCCGGTCTCGTCGACCTCCTCGGGCCCGGCGACGCTGAGCGCGCGGGGACGGTTGGGGTCGCGGCGGATGAATCCCTTCTCCTCGAGCGTGCGCAGCTGGTGAGCCACCGATGACGAGCTGGTCAGCCCGACCTTCTCTCCGATCTCGCGCATGCTCGGCGGGTACCCCCTCGACGCCAGCGACTCACGGATCACCGTGAGGACCCGCTGCTGGCGAGGCGTGAGCCCGGTGGCGTCCGGCGGCCCGTCGGGGAGCTCGCGCACGTTGCTCGCGGTGTCGTTGCTGCCGGACTTGCCTGCCATCGACGTGCCTCTCTCGTGGACCTGCTGCGGGGAAGTGCTTTCAGGCTAGACCTGGCCCGCCCCGGGAATCAAACACCTGTTCGAACCGGCGTGTCCGTGTCAGCCGACCGCTGGGCGTCGAACATTTGTGCGATCAGATCCTTGCATCGCCGATATCCAGCCGCTACGTTCGATCAGGTGTTCGATCGAACAGACGTTCGGGAGACGGGTCGACCGGCCCTCGAACCGGATCGCCGAGAAATGTCGGTGGCGTGGTTTCGACTCGGACACAGACGTCACGAGGCGTCGGGGGTCGCACAGATGAAGGAGGACATCCCATGAGTGCAACCAGTGTCGCGATCAGGGTCCACGGGCGGCCGACTCTCGCTGCCCCGCAGCGCACCCGCAGCCGGGCCCAGGCCCCGAGGGGCGTATCCGCGCCGACGCCGTCGGTGCACCTCACGCGTCGGGGACGCCTCGTGATCACGGCAGCCCTCACCATGCTGATCGTGGCCGGCTTCGTCGTGTTCGGCGGTACGTCGGTCGCGACCCGCGACGCCGGGTCGGTCGAGGCCGTCCGGGTGGTCGAGGTGGAGCAGGGGCAGACCCTGTGGTCGATCGCGGGGGCTGTCGCTGAACCGGGGGAGACCCGCGAGATGGTCTACCGCATCCGTGAGCTCAACTCCCTGCCGAGCAGTGCCCTCGTCGAAGGGCAGGAGCTCGCGGTCCCGATCGGGTGAGCTCCTGCCCCGCGCTTCGCGGCAGCCATGCCCGGGACCTGGGTCGTACCCCAGTCAGCCGCCGGTCTCCTCGACCCGGGCCGGCGGTGCAGCAGTCGCGGGGCGGGGTGCTCTCACTGCCTGGGCGAGCCCCAGGGCGATGAGCCCCTGCCCCGTGGTGTAGGTCGCCATCACGAATCCGTCCGAGCGTGGCTGCGGGTCGCGCAGCCAGAACTTGCGGATCGCGATCGCGCTGTCGGAGACCATGAACAGGCCTGCGCCGGAAGTGATCGTGCGGCGGGCCGCCGGGGGAACCTGGTCGCTGAGTCGGGTGGAGCTGGCCACCATCGCGCTGATCATGGTCGCGTAGGCGCCGACCGGGCCCCGAAGCCGGGGGCTGCGACGGCCGGCCGCCCAGGCCATGGTGGGAGCCAGCACGGCTCCGGCGCCGAGAGCGGCGAGGCCCGTTCTGCGGTCGGTGGTGTCCGACATCGGCCGACCGTTGGCCACGAACGTGACGGTGTAGGCGACGTGGCCGGCGAAGAAGGAGCCGACGCCACCCAGGAAGGCGCGTTCGCCCCGGGCGAGCAGAGCGACGTCTCCGAGCCCGGAGAAGCCTTGCCCCAGCAGCGTTCCGGTCCTCGTCAGGGTCCGGTCCCGTCGGGGCGGACCCGTGGGCTCGGTGGCCCGGTGGAAGGCGGCCATCAGCGTCGGCATCAGCAGCGGCTTGGTGAGCAGGCGGGCGCGGCGCCGCTTCGACGAGGGCTGTCCTGCCAGCCAGGTGTCGGCCACGGCGAGGGCGGCGTAGCCGAGTGCGGGAACTGCCACGGACGGCGAGAGAGCACTCACACGAGCATCTTGGCAGGCGGGCCCTCGGGGGTCGAGGCACCGCCGACACGCCGAGGAGACGGGCCCGGTATCGATCTTGGATCTGGGTTTGCCGCCGTGACCTGCAGGTTCGTGGTCTGGGGGAGACCTGGATCACAAAAGGCGGCGGTTCGGGGTTGCGCACCTCCGGGCTCGGGCGTACGGTTCCCCAACATCTAGTACTTACAAGCGTGTAGTTCTCCACAGATAGTGGTCGGTTACACACAGGCCCGGCGTTGTTCTCCCCAGTTTCCCCACAGGTGGATCCCCAGGATGCACCTCCAGGAGGCGAGGAGGAGCGCGACACCACAAGGCCGAGGCAGGCAGGAGGAGAGGTTCGATGCACTGCCCCTTCTGCCGTCACGAGGACACCCGGGTCCTCGACAGCCGGGTCGCCGAGGACGGTGGCGCGATCCGCCGTCGGCGCACGTGCCCGCAGTGCAGCCGCCGGTTCTCGACCGTCGAGCAGATGCAGCTGGTCGTGGTGAAGCGCTCCGGTGCGACGGAGCCGTTCAACCGCGAGAAGGCGGTGGCCGGCGTCCGCAAGGCCTGCAAGGGCCGTCCGGTCGACGAGGACCAGCTCGCTCGTCTCGGCCAGCAGGTCGAGGAGTCGCTGCGCGGCGCCGGCTGGGCCGAGGTGCCCGCGCACGAGGTCGGCATGGCCATCCTCGAGCCGCTGAGCCGCCTTGACGAGGTCGCCTACCTCCGCTTCGCCAGCGTCTACCGCTCCTTCGAGTCCGCGACCGACTTCGAGACGGCGATCGCCCAGCTCCGTACCTCACCCCGTCCGGACCCCCCCGATTCCGGCGAGGCCCCACGGCCTCGTCCGGTGGCCCTGGCCACCTGACCGACCACCCGGCGCGTAGTGGGGAAGCTGCGCGCCGGGTGCACCAACACTTCCCCCGCCGCACCAGCCGCACGGCAGCACGACCGCAGCACCGAGCAGGATCCAGCAGCACCCACGGCACCTGGAAACGGGACGCCCCCCACGCAATACCTCGCAGCCGCCAGGCGTTCTTCAAGGGAGAAGGAGCAGGAATGACCGACATGGTGAGTGGCCCCGCCAAGCAGCGGAGCGGACGGAAGGGGCTGAAGATCCAGCAGTTCTTCAGCACCGACGGCGTCCACCCCTACGACGAGGTCACCTGGGAGCGTCGCGACGTCGTGCAGACGAACTGGAAGACCGGCGAGGCGGTCTTCGAGCAGCGGGGCGTGGAGTTCCCCGACTTCTGGTCGGCGAACGCCTCCACCATCGTCACCACGAAGTACTTCCGTGGCGCGGTCGGGACCGAGGCCCGCGAGACCAGCCTCAAGCAGCTCATCGACCGCGTGGTGCACACCTACCGCGAGGCCGGGGAGCGGTTCGGCTACTTCGCCTCCTCGACCGATGCCGAGGCGTTCGAGCACGAGATCACCTGGCTGCTGCTGCACCAGTACTTCTCGTTCAACTCCCCGGTGTGGTTCAACGTCGGGACCAAGAGCCCCCAGCAGGTCTCGGCCTGCTTCATCCTGGCGGTCGAGGACTCGATGGACTCGATCCTCAACTGGTACAAGGAGGAGGGGTTCATCTTCAAGGGCGGCTCCGGCGCCGGTCTCAACCTCTCTCGCATCCGCTCTTCCAAGGAGCTGCTGTCCTCGGGCGGCACCGCCTCGGGCCCGGTCTCCTTCATGCGCGGCGCCGACGCGTCCGCGGGCACCATCAAGTCCGGCGGCGCCACCCGTCGTGCGGCCAAGATGGTTGTGCTCGACGTCGACCACCCCGACATCGAGGAGTTCGTCGAGACCAAGGCGCGTGAGGAGGACAAGATCCGCGCGCTGCGCGACGCCGGATTCGACATGGACCTCGGCGGGCGCGACATCACGAGCGTGCAGTACCAGAACGCCAACAACTCGGTACGCGTCACCGACGAGTTCATGCGCGCGGTCGAGGAGGGCACCACGTTCGGACTGCGAGGCCGCAAGACCGGTGAGGTGATCGAGGAGGTCGACGCCCGAGAGCTGTTCCGCAAGATCAGCACGGCCGCGTGGGGGTGCGCCGACCCGGGCCTGCAGTACGACGACACCATCAACGACTGGCACACCAACCCCGAGACCGGCCGGATCACCGCGTCCAACCCGTGCTCGGAGTACATGAGCCTGGACAACTCCTCGTGCAACCTGGCGTCGCTGAACTTGCTGAAGTTCCTGCGCGACGACGACATCTTCGACGCCGAGAAGTTCGCCAAGGCCGTCGAGCTGATCATCACCGCGATGGACATCTCGATCTGCTTCGCCGACTTCCCGACCGAGGCGATCGGGAAGACCACCGTCGACTACCGCCAGCTCGGCATCGGCTACGCCAACCTGGGCGCTCTGCTGATGGCGCTGGGCCTTGGCTACGACTCCGACGGCGGTCGCGCGATGGCGGGTGCGATCACCAGCCTGATGACCGCCACGTCGTACCGGCGCTCGGCCGAGCTGGCCGCGGTGGTGGGCCCCTACAACGGCTACGCCCGCAACGCCGAGGCCCACAAGCGGGTGATGCGCAAGCACCAGGCCGCCAACGACGCGGTGCGCACCCTGCACGCCGCCGACCGCGACGTGCACAAGCTGGCCACGAAGGCCTGGGACCACGTCGTCAAGCTGGGGGAGAAGAACGGCTACCGCAACGCCCAGGCCAGTGTCCTCGCGCCGACGGGCACCATCGGCTTCATGATGGACTGCGACACCACCGGCATCGAGCCGGACTTCTCGCTGGTGAAGTTCAAGAAGCTCGTCGGTGGCGGCTCGATGCAGATCGTCAACCAGACCGTGCCGCGGGCGCTGCGCAACCTGGGCTACCAGGACGAGCAGGTCGAGGCGATCGTGGAGTACATCGCCGAGCACGGCCATGTCATCGACGCCCCGGGCCTCAGGCCTGAGAACTACGAGGTGTTCGACTGCGCGATGGGCGCCCGCGCCCTGGCCCCGATGGGCCATGTGCGGATGATGGCGGCCGCTCAGCCGTTCCTCTCCGGAGCCATCTCCAAGACCGTCAACCTGCCGGAGACGGCCACGGTCGAGGAGATCGAGGACGTCTACCTCCAGTCGTGGAAGCTCGGGTTGAAGGCGACCGCGATCTACCGCGACAACTGCAAGGTGGGCCAGCCGCTGGCCGACGCCAAGGCCAAGTCGTCGGATTCCGCCGTGACCTCTGCGACCAAGGTCGTCGAGGTCCACAAGCCCTTCCGCAAGCGGCTGCCGAAGTCACGCGCCTCCCGGACCACGTCGTTCAGCGTGGGCGGCGCCGAGGGGTACATGACCTCTGGGGCCCATCCTGATGGCGAGCTCGGCGAGGTGTTCCTCAAGCTGGGCAAGCAGGGGTCGACGCTGGCCGGGGTGATGGACGCCTTCTCGATCGCGGTCTCGATCGGCCTGCAGTACGGCGTGCCCCTGGAGACCTACGTCTCGAAGTTCACCAACCTGTCCTTCGAGCCGGCCGGGATGACTGACGACCCGGACGTGCGGATGGCGAAGTCGATCATGGACTACATCTTCCGCCGGCTGGCGCTGGACTACATGTCCTTCGACGACCGGTCGATGCTCGGCATCTACACCGCGCAGGAGCGGCAGCGTCAGCTCGACACCGGGTCCTACGAACCGATCGAGGAGGACGAGGAGATCTCCGAGGCCGAGTCGCTGCGCGACCACCCCGAGGCGTCGGCGGTCGAGCAGGCAACGCCGCCGGCGGTCGAGTCGGTCGAGCCCCCGACGTCGACCCAGAGCGCCCACACCTCGGCTGAGCTGATGGAGGCGATCACCGGCACTGCGGTCGACAGCCCGCTGTGCTTCACCTGCGGCACGAAGATGCGCCCCGCCGGCAGCTGCTACGTCTGCGAGGGCTGCGGCTCCACCAGCGGCTGTAGCTGATGTCCGATTGCATCATCTTGTCAGCGTGAGTTGCGCGTCCTGTCGCAGAAGTTGCATCGCGACAAGCACTCTCACCTGATAGGTGCTGCCTAACACTGACCGGCCCGGCCCAGCGATGGGGGCCGGGCCGGTTCGCATCCCCAAGAAACCCGGCCGCGTCCCCTGCCGACCGGAGCCGACTCGCGACCCGCAATGGGAGAACCCCCGACACGTGCGTGTCGGGGGTTCCTGATCAGTAGCGCAGGTCATCTACGGCGTCGAGCCTGAGGGACTCGAACTCGGCGCCGTTGAACGTCTTGTCGCCACACGTGAGCTCGCCAACGAGGCTGGCCACCTCGATCGTGGCGACACAGCGGCCCTTGTCTTGGGTGTACGTCACCGTGTCGTCGGAACGCTCCATGGCGATCCCGATCTTCTCCATCCGGGAACGCTCAGCGGGGGTTCCGGTCATGAGGTGGTTGGTGCCGACGAGGTCCTTCATGAACCCCCGAGCGGCCAGATCGGGGTCGTAGGGCTCGCTGGAGTCGCACCCGGTCAGCGCGACGACGGCGAGGGCAGCCGCAGCGGCGCATCGGCCGATTCGGGACATGATGATCCTTTAAGTTGGGGGAACAGGTCACCAGTGAACCGTTGGGGTGCCCGGGTGAGCCACAACACGCCTCTCCGCAGTGCCCGCCTGGGACGCGTGAGCGAGAAGACGCATGCATCTCGCGCCGCACAGGATTCTGCTGAGTCTGCCCTGGGGCGCTCTTGGTCGCCTGGGTCGAGCTCATCCCGCTCCCGCCGGCGGCGCGGATCACGCCGAAAACCGCCGCTGCGCCGACCCCAGCCCCGCGGGTGCGCGCACCCCGTCGCTCGCAGACACGTCCTCGGGCGCCGCGCCGGCGCCGGCGCCCCCGGCCGCGACGCGGATCACGGTTGGTGGGGGAGCCACACGCCACCGGCCGGCGAAGACCACCCGAGCCGGGCCGACGTTCTCCGCCAGGTCCGCTATCAGCTTGTCCGCGGGTTGATAGCCCGCGAGGCGTGATAGCACGATTCAGATGGTGTTGTGGAGCAACGATAGTGGTCAGCGAGAATGACAGCTGATGTCGACGGTCAACCGATGTCCATGCGACAGCGGTCAGTGATGAAGTCTCGACGACGGAAACCAATGTCCCCGACTCGGTCGGGACATTCCGGCGACGGCTGACCCGGTCAGTCGTCAACATGGCTACCGCGCCTGGCCCGGTCCCCGAGGAAGGGGGCCGGGCCGGGCTGCGTCCTTGGTTGAGGCCGCGGTTCCGCGCCCGAATTGCCGGTGCCGGGCCTCGCCTCGCGGAGAGACCCGGCACCACCTTGCGCCGGAGGCGTCAGCCCACCAGGGTGCGGCAGACCTGCGGAACGTTGACCCGCTCGCCGTCGGTCGCGCGCCCGGAGTTGTAGTCACCGACGCTGTTGCCCGGCACGACGGTGCCGTCTGGCAGCGTCTTCGTGGGACCAGGTGACTGGCTGGGCACGATGTTGCCGTCGGCGTCCCGGTTCGGCTGGTTGCCGTAGAAGCCGTCGCTGACGCAGTAGCCGACGTTGTTGCGTGGCTCGTCGGGAGCGGCGTGGGCGGGTGCTGCCAGGCCGACGGTGCTCAGCGCGACGACGGAAGCCGCGATTGCGTACTTTCGCATGTAAGGTCCCCCTTCGGGTTGGTTGTCCCTTCGACTGTGCGCGCCCCCGGCGTCCGCGTTGGGGGCGGGGTCGACTCGCGTGGTCGCGACGACAGAGACCACTTCCACAACCCGGGAGGGGGTCTTCGCGCTCGCGCGGGGCAGGGCACGGCGCGAGCGCAGGCCGGCCACGACTGGGCCGAGGCTCACCGGCCCGGCACCCACGCAATGGGGTCGGGCGGGTGCTGCGTCCATCCGCCTCGTAGGTACCCCGCATGAGCAAACGGGCCGCCGGACCTCGAGTGCATGGCTCGCTCCCGGTGCTGGTCAGCGTCAGTCCGACGAACCCCACGTCGATCCCTGGCGCCGCGGTCCCGTTGGAACGCCCACGCAGTCGGAGAGCCGTCCCCTGGACGGCAGGGGTGACTCCGTCTCCTCGCCACCAACAGATCGTTCCGCGACGCGCTCGCCTTCGCGATCCCGCCCAGGACTCTCCTGCTCCGGTCGGATCGGGTCAGAGCATCTCCGCGAGCATGGCGGCCGCGCGGGCGGCGCCGCCGGTCTCCACCTCGCGGGAGGTGACCTCGCGCCGTACCTCATTGGCGATCGCTTCGGCCAGGAAGTCGGCGTCCTGGGCCTCGTCGTAGGTCAGGCACCTGCCGGCCTCGTACTGCTCGAGGCGGTGCCGAACGTGGAAGTTCTGCTCGAAGTGGTGCTGCAGCGGCACGTAGAGGAACGGGCGGCGACTCGCCGTGAGCTCCATGCACGTGGTCAAACCTCCCTGGACGACCGCGAGGTCGCATGCAGCCAGGTGACGGCAGAGATCGGACAGATAGCCTCGCACCTTCACCCCGCGTCGGCGCGGCAGCGTCGCAGGGTCGATGCGCGGGCCGCACACAAGCAGGAAGCACAGTTCGGGGACCATCCGGCGGGCCAGGGGGACGGCGTCGAGCACCCGCCGGAGCAGCGGAGCCCCCACCCCGGTGCCGCCGACCGTGACGAGGCAGACGAGGTCGTCCTCTCGGTAGCCGAGCCGCGCCCGGAGGCGTGCCCGCTCCTCTTCTCCGGGCGGGTCGAAGCCGGTGACGTATCCCGCGAAGTCGAAGTTCTCCTCGGTCCACTCGCGGATTCCGGGCATCCCGGGCCCGAACGCGTCGTCGACGATGTCGTCGGGGTCCCCGATGAAGATCGACCGGTCGCGGAGGCGACGGTAGCGGGCCCGCTGCTCGATCATCTCGGCGTTGTAGTCGGCAGCCAGGGCGGCCTCGGTCGCCCCGCCGTCAGGCATCGGAAGCCAGCCCACGAAGTCCGTCATCCAGGCGAACTGGAAATGCTTCAGCTCGGGGTTCTCGTGCAGGAAGTAGTCGACGTCCCACGCCTCGTCACCGATGACGAGGTCGTACTGGTCGCGGTCGACCACGTCGTCGAAGACGTGGAAGTTGTTGACGAGGATCTGGTCCATCCGTCGAAACGACTGGAAGGCGTGCAGGTCGTGCTCGTCGGACTCGTCCTCGAAGTGCCTCGACTCATTGGCGAGCCACGTCGAGGCGGGGTGCACGGTCTCGCCGGCATCGTCGAGCACGCGGGTGACCGGGTGTTGCGCGAGCCAGTCGATCTGCAGGTCCGGGTGGTGCTTGCGCAGCTCGGCGGCGATCGCGAGGTCCCGTCGGGCATGACCCAGCCCGATCGGTGAGGAGAGGTAGAGCGCCTTCTTCGGGCGGCTCCGGGCCCCCACCCACGTGGGGCGTGGCCGGGGCGCCCGCCTCGGGTAGATCGTGTCGGCGAACTCTCTGATCAGGTGGTTGACCTTGACCGGGTGACGCCCGACCGGCGAGTGGCCGCAGCCATCCAGAAGGACGAGCTCGCCGCCGGTGAGCTCGACGAGACGCTCGCTGATGACGGGCGGACAGATGCGGTCCTCGGCCCCGTGGATGGCCAGCACCGGGCACTGGACGCGGCGGGCGACGTCCTCCGCCGGAGTGCTCCGCGTGTCCTTGACGCCCATGCGCCCGGCAATGGAGTCCACGGCCACCTGCGGCGTGGTCTGGTGAGCCCACCTGATGCAGTCCTCGACCTGCTTGGTGGAGTGGGGTTCGGGGAAGACCTGGCGGAAGAAGAACTGCAGGAAGTCGTCGTACCCGCCTTCGAGCCAGTAGTGGCGGTTGAACTTGGCCCACCCCTCGGTGGTGTCGAGGCGTGAACCCCAGGCGGGCTTCCACGTCTGTCGGCCGACCGGGAAGCTACAGGCGGCGCCGATGGCGACCAGCCCCGCTACCCGCTCGGGGTGGTCGGCCGCGAGATGCAGAGACCACATCACGCCCGCCGATACCCCGACGGCCACGGCCTGGTCCGTCTCCGTGGCGTCGAGCACCGCCAGGGCGTCGGCAGCGTACTCCTCGTCGCGATAGGCGCCCGCGCCCACGGGACGGTCCGACGCCCCGTTGCCCCGGCCGTCGAAGGTGACCACCCGGAAATGCCGTGCCAGGTAGCCGAGCTGCCCCTTCCAGAAGCGGGAGTGGATGATCGTCCACGTCGGCATGAGCAGCAGTGTCGGACCGGCCGCCCCGTAGACCGAGTAGGCGATCCGGACGCCCCCCCGCTCGACGACCCCCGTGCGGTCCGGCGAGCGGACCGGGGCCGCGTCCTCCAGCAGCAGCTCCCGTCGTCCGGCCATTGGTCCCATCTCCTCAGTGTGCTCCTGCTGGCCTCAGCCGACCCCGGTCGAGGCGATCTTGCTCAGGGCCGCACTTCGAACACCCGGTTGAACGGCGTCTCGGCGGCGCTCCGGAACCCGGTGAAACCGCCGGCGGTGGTCACGTCGCGGATCCGGGCCGGCCCGGCCTGGGTGCCCAGGGCGAGCCCCACGTCCTGCGCGAGCGACGTCGGGGTGCAGAGCAACGTCGAGAACCCGTAGAAGGCGCGGCCCAGGGAGTGAAGGTTGTCCTCGACCCGGTCGCCGGCCATCGGCTCGACGATCATCCAGATGCCGTCGCCGTCGATCGCCTGTCGCACGCGCTTCGCCGCGCCCACGGGGTCGCCCATGTCGTGGAGGCAATCGAACATCGCTACGAGGTCGTAGCCGGTGCCGGTGAAAGTCTGTGCCGACTCTGCCCGGAACTCGACGCGGTCGGCGACTCCGGCTGCCTCCGCCCTGGCTCTGGCCGTCTCGATCGATGCCTCGTGGTAGTCGGACCCGACAAAGGTCGAGTTCGGGAAGTGCTGGGCCATCAGGATCGTCGACGCGCCGTGCCCACACCCGACGTCAGCGACCGACGCCCCCCGTTCGAGCTTCTCCACGATGCCGTCGAGGGCAGGCAGCCACTCGGTGACGAGGTGGGCGTTGTAGTTGGGTCGGAAGAAGCGCTCGACCCCCAGATGAACGTCTTCGTTGTGCTCGTGCCAGCCGAAGCCGGATCCATTGCGGGCAGCCTCCACGATGTGGCCGGTGGCGTGGACCGTCCCCAACGCACTCTGAAAGAACCCGGGCAGGAACACCGGGCTATCCGCAACGGTGAGAGCGACCGCCTGTTCGGGTGGCAGCGTGTACCTCCCGGTGTCAGGGTCATAGCTGACGTACGAGCCGGCGGCCTGAGCATTGAGCCACTCCCGCGCGTACCGTTCGGCGGTGTCGGTGCGCTCGGCGAGCTGTTCGGGCGTGCTGGGGCCGTGTTCCGCGAGGTCTTGGTAGTAGCCGAGCTTGTCGCCCATGACGACGAGGGCCGTGTTCAGTGTGGCTCCGACTTCGTCCACCGCCCGGAACACGAACTCCATCAGCTTGTCGGTGTCGACCTCGCTGACGTTCAGGTGGGTGGCAGGTGTCGCGGCCTCTGTCGTTGTCATCTCGCGTGCTCCTCGTCTCGGGCTCCTGCACGGGTCCTCGGCAGGTGTCGACAGCCTCGCCAGGAAAGCCCCTTGACCGCATCAGGGGCCCCCACCTAGTCCCTCACTGCGGCTTCGTCCTGCTCGGCAGCCGAAGGGCTACAGTCGATGTGTGCTGTTGGGACGGAGCGCCGAGCAGCGAGCGATCGAGCAACTCGCTGCAGGGGCCCGTATCGGCCGGGGTGGCGTCCTCGTCGTCGCGGGAGAGCCCGGCGTCGGCAAGACCGCCCTGCTCGAGGCGGCGCTTCCGCGTGCACATGAGTTCCGGGTGCTTCGGGCCACGGGCACCCAGTCCGAACGGGAGATTCCTTTCGCTGGGCTGCACGCCGTGCTCCGTCCAGCGTTGGACCTGCTCGACGCGATCCCCCGGCCGCAGGCAGACGCGATGTCGGCCGCGCTGGCGCTGACCGAGGGACGCCCCGGCGACAGGTTCGCCATCGGCGCGGCCACGCTTTCCCTGCTCTGCAGATATGCCGAGGAAGCCCCGGTAACGCTGCTCGTGGATGACCTGCAGTGGCTCGATCGTCCCTCCGCCGAAGCGTTGTGCTTTGCCGCGCGCCGAGTGGTGGAGGATCCGGTCACGATCCTCATCGCAGCGCGCACGGGCGAGGCGGAGGACCTCATTGCGGGCCTTCCGACGCTTGAGCTCACCGGGCTCGACGCGGCCGATGCTGGGGAACTCCTGCGGTCAGCTGCAGGCGTCGAGTGCACCGACGACCTGCTTGTCCGGCTGCACGCGGTCACGGGTGGGAACCCGCTCGCCCTGCTCGAGCTCGGCCGCGACCCCGAGGCGCTGATGGACCGCGCGCCGGACGTCCCGCCGCCGCTCTCGGCGCGGCTCGCGGCCGCGTTCTCCCGGGAGCTCCACCTTCTGGATGACGACACCAGGACCGCGCTTCTGGTCGCTGTGGTCGCCAACGGCGACGTCCGGCTGACGAAGTCCGCGTTGGCGCAGCTGGGGCTCGACGCTGCCGGCTTGGCGCTCGCTGAGCGGCACGGCTTGATCAGCATCGCCGGCGGGCAGCTCTCGTTCCGTCACCCCCTGCTGCGTGCGGCCGCCTACGCGGATCCGGATGAGCGGTGGCGTCGACGCGCCCACGAGGTCATCGCCGGGCTTCTCCCGAACGAGGACGTGGACCGGCGCACGTGGCATCTGTCCGAGTCCGTGACCGGCCCCGACGAAGACATGGCCGTGATGCTGGGGTCGGCTGCCGAGCACGCCATCGGCAGGATGGCCTACTCAGTGGCGTCGACGGCGTACGAGCGGGCAGCCCGGCTGAGCAGCGACGCCGCTTGCAGCCGCTCGCGGCTGCAGGAGGCGGCCGCCACCGCGTGGCAGGGCGGACTGCGAGAGAGAGCCTTGGCGCTACTCGACGAGATCGAGTCGTCCGCGCCCTCCGGGCCGACGGATCGCACGCTCAGGGTGCGGGCATCGATCGCGATTCGCAGCGGCTCGGTCATCGAGGCACGTCAGATGCTGGAGCGGGCATCCGCGCAGGCGGAGTCGCCGGACGACGCTGTGGTCCTGCTCGCGGAAGCGGTCCAAGCCTCCGTCTACCTGGCGGACTCCGCCGGGATCCTCCGACTCGGAGAAGCACTGAGGAGCGCGGTGGGGAAGGCGACGACGTTGCGTGCCACTGCCGTCGGCCTGACGGCCGAGGGCATGGTCAGGGTGTTCTCCGGTGAGGGCGGTGGGGAGGAGTTCAGCCAGGCGGTCGCGATGCTGGCCGGGCGGGCCGACCCGCTGAGGCATCCCGAGGACCTCTCCTGGCTGATGGTCGCAACGCTGTACCAGCGCGACTCCAGTGGCGCCGATCCCCGTGGCATCGTCGACGACGTCCGTGCGAGCGTCGGTGTCGGCGTGCTCCCCAATCTGCTCTTCCTCGTCGCGCGTGATCAGGCGACGGCGTCTGCCTGGACGCGGGCCGAGGCCAACTACGAGGAGTCGGTCCGGATGGCCCGGGAGGCGGGTCAGAGCACAGAGCTCGCGATGTCGCTGGCCGGACTGTCGTGGCTGGAGTCGCGCCAGGGGAAGAGCGGGGCATGTCGCAGCCACGCGGACGAGGCGGTGTCGCTGTGTGTGGAACGGGGCATCCCCTTCGGTGAGCTCTGGTGCCTCTTCGCACTCGGTGACCTCGAGCTGGCGCAGGGGCACACCGGCGCCGCGGCCGACCGGCTGCTGAGGCTCGACCACCGGCTCCAGGAGCTGGGGTTCGCCGATCCTGACGTGTTCCCAGGTCCGGAGCTCGTCGACGCACTTGTGCGGCTCGGACGCGACGACCAGGCACGGGACGTCGCTACCCGCTTCGCGGCCGCGGCCGAGGACAAGGGGCGCCCGTGGTCTGTTGCCCGCGCAGAGCGCGCCGGCGGTCTGATCGCGCCTGATGACTGTCTCGATGGCCTGTTCGGCGCCGCTCTGGAGAACCACCGCGGCACGCGGGACGGGTTCGAGACCGCGCGTACCCAGCTCGCCTACGGGTCGCGGCTGCGCCGAGCGGCTCGGCGGGTTGATGCCAGGGTGCAGCTGCGTGCTGCCCTGGTGACGTTCGAGGAGCTCGGGGCAGCGAGATGGTCGGACGTGGCGGCCGCCGAGCTCGAGGCCACAGGGGAGAAGGTATGGCGGCGGGAGCCGACGGGTGTGGGGGCGCTCACGCCGCAGGAGCTGCAGGTGTCGTTGCAGCTGATCGACGGACGCACAACCCGGGAGGCCGCAGCCGCGCTGTTCATCAGTCCGAAGACCGTTGAGTACCACCTGCGCAAGGTGTACACGAAACTCGGCATTCACTCTCGCGCCGAGCTCGCCGAGGCACTCCCACTCCCTCGCTGACCCGCGAGCGAATGGGCCTCGCAGGATCCGGCGTCCGCGCCCATCTGATCCGGGTCCGTGCGCAATGGCGTTGTGAGGTGTGCGAAGGCTCGGAGACAACCTGGACGGCGGGAAGCACGGTGCCCAGACGAGTCCGAGTCAGGCAGACGCCCCGGGCCGCGACCGGCTCACAGCGTGGCCAGCTCCGCGGCACTCATGCCGTCGAGGCCCAGGGTGGCCAGCGTGCGCCGGCCCTCGCCGCGAAGATCGCGAGCCAGCACCACGGACGCCAGGGTGATGACTGCCTCCATCGTGGGCGTGGCGACGCCGAGCTGGGCGGCCAGGTCGGTGAGGAAGACCAGGGAGTAGCCGACGTCCTCGGTCAGGTAGCGGTGCTCGAGCTGGCTCTGCGCGCCGATGCCCAGGAAGCCCGGTGCGGTGGAGTAGCCGGTGGAGTAGTTCGCCTCGCGCATGTAGCCCTGCAGCACGCCCAGGTCGGGCTCGGAGAGCACGCGCACGCCGAGGGCTTCGGCGATCGCCAGCCGCTCGCGGTCCACGGCCTCGATCGCGCGCCCGACGGCTTCGGTGATGCCCTCCTCGTAGAACAGGAACCCGCCGCCGTCCGCTCGATACGAGCGGCGTTGAGCAGGGTCACCGCGGGGTGGATCACCGGGTTGCCGTTCTGCAGGGTGGTCTGGAAGACGCTGTCGGCGGCTTCGGGCCCGGGGTAGACCTCCTGGATCATCGACAGCAGCCGCTGGGTGCCCGAGCGAGGGAGCCCGGCGACGTAGATGCCGCCGTCCAGCTTGTGGAAGACGTTGATCCGGCCGGGCGCGACGATGCGGACGGCGTAGGGCAGCGTGCTGGTCTCGCCCACCGTGATCGCTCGTCGTCGAGCGCCAGGCCGACGGCGCGCTTGAAGGTGATCGCGGCCGCGCACGAGGCGGGGCAGAGCAGCACCGCCTGTCCGGCGTCAGGTGCGGCGCGACCTCGCGCGCCTGGTGCTCGGTGCTGTACGCCGGACCGACCAGCACCACCAGGTCTGCGCCGTCCAGCGCGTCGCGGCGTCGTGACCCGCGTAGGCGATCTCCGCGAAGCCTTCGATCTCCCCGGTCGCGTGGATCCCGCCCGGCGTCGGCGACCTCCGCGATGTGGTCGGGGAAGTGCAGGGTGTCGAAGAGCCGCACGGTGTGCCCGTGCAGTGCGAAGTCGAAGGCGGTCGCGAGACCGCCGTTGCCCGAGCCGACGACGGTGACATCATACGGGTCACGCTACTCGCCACGCCCGGGGTCCCAGGGGGCAGGCCACCCGGTCACCGACGCGCGTGCCCGGTCGAAGGCATGATGTCCGGTCAAATGGCCGGTCGGGGAGTGTCCTTTCGGTCCGTCCCGGCCACGAGCCCCGCATTTCGGTGAAATGCAGCGTTCTGCACGCACGCCTTCCTTTGCGTCGTCCTGCCGTCGACCTAGCGTGTCCGGGTCCGTGCCCGCCCACAGCCCCCGTCGGCGGGGAACGGACTCCTCACGAAAGGACCCACCCATGACCCCTCGTTCAGGGCAGCCATCAGCGCGCGCCCGGACCCGCACGGTCGCAGCCGGCGCCACCGCAGGGCTGCTGACCGCCCTGGCACCGCTCTCGATGTCCGTCGCCCAGGCGGCGCCGCGTGAGCAGGTGCCCGGCGGCAAGGGCGCCGCGCGCTCCTGCGACGCACGGAACAACAACACCTACACAAAGCTCCTCGAGTGCATCACCGCCGAAGGCGTCCTGAAGCACCAGGAGGCGTTCCAGCAGATCGCCGACGCCAGCACCGACCCGAACTATCCCGGCTCGCGAGCGGCCGGCACCGAGGGTTACGCCGGCAGCGTCGACTACGTGAAGCGGGTCCTCGAGGAGGCCGGCTGGACGGTCACCCTCGACCCGGTCGACATCACCTACAACTTCCCCGTGGTCCTCCGCCAGCTGACCCGACGGAGCCGAGTACCCGTCGGGTGCGTTCACCGGAAGCGGCTTCGGCACCGTGACGGGGCAGGTCATCCCGGTCGACATCAACCTGACACCCCCGCGAGCCAGCACCAGCGGGTGCGAGGCGGAGGACTTCGACGGGATCGACTGGAGCGGGTCCGCCGACATCGCCCTGGTCCAGCGCGGCACGTGCAACTTCGGCGACAAGGCCTTGTTCGCCGAGCAGGCCGGCGCGGAGGCGGTGATCATCTTCAACCAGGGCAACACCTCCGACCGCGAGGGCCTGATCGTCGCCAACGGCTCGACCTGGGCGACGGCACAACCGTCCAGCACGGCATCCCGGTCGTGGGTGCCAGCTTCGCCGACGGAGTGGCGCTCGCGCAGACCGGGTCGACCGCGTTCATCGAGGTGCTGGCGCCCGAGACCCGGCAGGACTTCAACGTCCTGGCCGAGCAGCCCGGCGTGAACGACGACAACGTGGTCATGGCCGGCGCCCACCTCGACTCGGTGCCGCCGGGCCCGGCATCAACGACAACGGCTCGGGCTCGGCGGCGCTGCTCGCGATGGCCGAGAAGATGCGCAAGGTCGACAGCCCAAACACGCTGCGCTTCGCGTGGTGGGCCGGCGAGGAGCAGGGCCTGGTCGGTTCGAGGGCCTACGTCGAGGGTCTGAGCCAGGCGAGCGGACCGGATCGCGTCGTACCTGAACTTCGACATGATCGCCTCGCCGAACTTCATCTACGGCGTCTACGACGCTGACGAGTCCAGCTTCGCCGCACCCGTCGACGTGCCGGACGGCTCCGTGGCGCTGGAGGACCTCTTCGAGATCTACTTCACCTGGCAGGGGATCCCCTACGAGGACAGCGAGTTCTCCGGCCGCAGCGACTACCAGGGTTCATCAACTTCGGCATCCCGGCGGCGGCCTGTTCACCGGTGCCGAGGTCGTCAAGACCGAGGAGCAGGAGGCGATCTGGGACGGCGTCGCCGGGGAGTCCTACGACCCCTGCTACCACCTGGCCTGCGACAGCTTGAACCCGGACGCTCAGGAGCCGGAGCGCGACCCGGCTGTCTACAGCGAGCTGCGGGCCGAGAACGACGTGGTCGGCAACGTCTCGAAGGAGGCGCTGGGGGTGAACAGCGACGCCATCGCCTTCGCGATGCTGACGCTGGCCTACTCCACCGAGGACGTCAACGGCGTCAAGGGCAAGCAGGTCCCGGGCAGCAAGTCGCTCGGACTGCCCACCGAGCCGGCCGGCCCGCAGGGCACCGTCCCCAACGGCGGCGGCGGCCTGGGCCACGACCACGAGGCGGAGGCTCGCTGACCAGCGCCTGACCGGCTCGCCGCCCGGCCGTGGCCGGGCAAGGTCCCGTCGACGAAGTGTCGCTCCCGGTCCTGCCCGGGAGCGGCACTCCGTCGCCGCCGCTGCCGAGCAGGGGCTCAGCAGCGGGGCCAGGTGTGCGGCCAGGCAGACCTGCCTCCCTGGGGGCGACGGCCCTTCCAGCCCTTGAACGCCACCCGCTTGGCGATGACGATCTGCTCCTTGCGCGTGGCCTTGTGGGGCCAGTAGTTGCGGGAGTAGTTCGGCCCGCCGTAGTAGCGCCACGTCGACCGGGAGAACTGCAGGCCGCCGTAGTGGCCGTTGCCGGTGTTCACGTGCCACCGGTGAGTGGACTCGTAGTGGGCGAGGCAGTCCCACCGGGTGGCGTGGCGGTGGGAGGCGTCCGCGTCCGTCGTGGTCACGCTGAGCAGCGCGGCCGCCAGGGCAAGGGCGGCGAGGACGGGGACGAAGACCCGCAGGGCGAAGGACGCGCGGAGGATCGCAGGCATGGAGGAGTTCCTTTCCGCGCCTGCGAGGTGAGCTGTCGGGCTGGAGCTGAAAGGTGCCCCGCCACCGTGGGTGGCTTAGCCCCGAGTGGCTACCGGACGTCGTGCGACGGTTCGGCGGCCTCGTGGAACCTGGGTCCCCCGCTCCTGCCCTCAGGTGTGCTCGTCGGGGCCAGCGGCGGCGGGCAGGACTCGGCGTTGCCGCGCTGGGTGTGAAGTTGTCGCGCCGGCCCTCGAGGCCGGCACCGAGGCATCCTACGGTCGCGCTGCTCCGAGCGCCAGGTGAGTCAGGCCACGACGCGACGGTAGACGCGGACGGCCAGCGGTGCGAAGATTGCGAGCACCACGAGCGCCCACCCCAGTGCCAGCAGCACCTGCCCACTCACCGTTTGACCCGGCTGGAGCCGCGTCCTGGCCGAGGATGAGCCCCCGGAGTGGCATTGGCCGTGGTGGTGATCGGCTGATTGTCGGCGAAGGTTCGAAGCCGTTCGGGCATTGTCTGGGTGGGGACGAAGATCGACTGGGACGCAAACACGGTGCGAGACCGGGAGAAACACCGCAGACTGGGTCGCTTCGGGGTTGCTTCACGGCGAGCCCGATCGATGCCATCACCCACGAGAGCGAGTACGCAAAAAGCGCCGCCACGGGGGCCAATGCCGCCACCATCTCGATGAAGCTCGTCTGCCAGCGGAACCCCAGAAGAGAAAGCCCACTGCGAGCATCAAGCCGATCACGAAAACATGTTGCGAATGGCGTCGGCGAGCGTCCGCCCGGTGAGAGGAGCGGCTGATCGCGCCATCGGAAGCGAGACGGAAACGGTCGATGACACCTTTCGAGAGGTCTTCGGTGAGTCCGACGGCCGTCTGTCCCGGAGCCGAAGGTGGCGACCTGGATCAGGAGCCCGGGCACAGAGATCCAATTGATGTAGGTCACAACGTTGGCCGCCGGCGGCAGCGTACTGCCGAGGGCCCCTCCGAACACGAAGTTGAACAACAGCAGGAACATGACCGGCTGGATCGTGGCGAAGAGCAGCAGCTGTGGCAGCCGGACGATCGCGGACGAGGTTGCGCCGGGTCGATCACCGCGGTGTCGGTGAGCGACGTCGCGCAGCGTGACGTGCTCGCGGCTGCGGCGCCGTCGGGGTCTGGAAGGTCGGCGGCGCTCAGTGCGCTCGGCATCCTTCCGGCGCGGCGGCTCGTCGCCGTCGGGACCGGATCGACGGACGGCGTGCTGTCGCCGGTGAGCGACAGGAACACGTCGTCGAGCGTCGGGCTGGTGGATGCCGAGGTCGTCGGGCTCGCACGCCTTCGGCGTCGAGCGCCCGCACCACGTCCATGAGCGTGCGGGAGCCTTCGGGCGCGGGGACGCAGGACGCGGACCGCGCCGCGGTCCCAGGTGCGCGGCCGTCGCCGACCGACGCGGGCCAGCACGCTCGATGATCCGTCGCGGTCGCTGACCGTCGACACCGACCTCGATGGTGCCGTGCGCCGAGCGCCGTCCTTGAGCTCGTCGGCGGTGCCTTCGGCGATGACCGGTCCGCGGTCGATGACGGTCAGCTCCTGTCGGCGAGCTGCTCCGCCTCCTCCATGTACTGGGTGGTGAGCAGAACGGTGTTGCCCTCGGCCACGATGTTCTTGACCTCGTCCCACACCTCGTTGCGGGTACGGGGGTCGAGGCCGGTGGTGGGCTCGTCCAGGTAGAGGGACCTTGGGGCGGCCGATCATGGAGGCCGCCAGGTCGAGCCGGCGGCGCATACCGCCGCTGTACTTCATCACGGGGCGCCGGGGGGCCGCCTCGGTGGAAGGAGAACCGCTTCCAGCAGTTCGTCCGCGCGCTCGCGGGGACTGGTGGTGCGGACAGATCGAAGCAGCCGCCCGATCATGTACAGGTTCTCCCAGCCCGACAGCTTCTCGTCCACCGAGGCGTACTGGCCGGTCAGACCTATCGTGCGGCGCTAGCCGCGGGGGCTGGCGCTACCACGTCGTACCCGGCGACCTTCGCTCGCTGCCCCCTCCGTCGGGCTGCAGCAGGGTGGGAGAGCATCCGCACGAGTGTCGTCTTGCCCGCGCCGTTGGGGCCCAGCAGGCCGTAGACGCGTGCCGCGCTCGATGTCGAGGCTGACGCCGTCGACGGCGGTGAAGTCGCCGAAGCGGACGACGAGGTCCTCGCACCTCGACGATGGGGGTCACGCAGGCAACGGTAGGGAGTGGTCCCAACGGTGGCCCCTCAGGCCCCCGGGGCCGTCGTGCCTCAGGCCTTGTCCTGCATCCCCGAGCGGGCCGGGTTGTCCTGCTCCTCGGCCTTGGGGTCGGTCTCGTCCGCCTTGGCGCGGACCCCGGCTCGACCCGGTCGCCCAGGTCCTTGTCGACGTTGCGCCAGTACTCGAAGGCCCGCTCCAGGACCGGCTCGGTCACGCCGTTGAGCAGGTGGCCGACGATGTTGTCGACCAGGCGCTCGCGGGCGTCGTCGTCCAGGACCTCGCGCACCAGGGTGCCGGCCTGGCCCCAGTCGTCGTCCTCGGCGTGGTCGACGTAGGCGGCCCGCACCATGTCGCCGTCGGCCTCCCAGCCGGCGGGCTCGCCGTAGCGGGCGGTGTCGGCCGCCGGGCCGCCGTAGGAGTTGGGGGCGTAGACCGGGTCGGACACGTTCTGCACCCGCATGGCCCCGTCCTTGCTGTAGCTGTGGACGGGCGACTTCGGGGCGTTGACCGGGATCTGGGTGTAGTTGACGCCGAGGCGGGCCCGGTGGGCGTCGGCGTAGGAGAACAGCCGCGGCCAGCAGCATCCGGTCCGGGCTGGGCCCGATGCCGGGCACCAGGTTGTTGGGCTGGAACGCGGCCTGCTCGATCTCGGTGTGGTAGTCGGTGGGGTTCCGGTCGAGGGTGAGCCGACCGACCTCGATCAGCGGGTAGTCGCCGTGCGGCCACACCTTGGTGAGGTCGAAGGGGTTGAACCGGTAGTCCTTGGCGTCCTCGAACGGCATGACCTGCACCTTCAGCGTCCAGCAGGGGAACTCGCCGTCCGCGATGTGCTCGTAGAGGTCGCGCCGGTGGTAGTCGGTGTCGACCGACGGCCATCTGGTCGGCCTCGTGCTGGGTGAAGCACTCGATGCCCTGGTCGGTCTTGAAGTGGTACTTGACCCAGAACTTCTCGCCCTCGGCGTTGACCCACATGTAGGTGTGGGAGCTGTAGCCGTTCATGTGGCGCCAGGTGCGGGGGATGCCGCGGTCGCCCATCAGCCAGGTGACCTGGTGGGCGGACTCCGGGGAGAGGGTCCAGAAGTCCCACTGCATGTCGTGGTCGCGCAGGCCGTTGTCGGCGCGGCGCTTCTGCGAGCGGATGAAGTGCTGGAACTTCATCGGGTCCTTGACGAAGAAGACCGGCGTGTTGTTGCCGACCATGTCGTAGTTGCCCTCGGTCGGTGTAGATCTTCAGCGAGAAGCCGCGCGGGTCGCGCCAGGTGTCGGGGCTGCCCCGCTCGCCGGCCACGGTGGAGAAGCGGATCAGGATGTCGGTCTTGGTGCCGGGCTGGAAGACGGCCGCCTTGGTGTAGGGGCTGACGTCGTCGGTCACCTCGAAGTGGCCGAAGGCGCCGCTGCCCTTGGCGTGGGGCTGGCGCTCGGGGATGCGCTCCCGGTTGAACTGGGCCATCTGCTCGATCAGGTAGTGGTCCTGCAGCAGGATCGGGCCGCCGGGGCCGACGGTGAGGGAGTGCTCGTCGCTCTCGACCGGGATGCCGGCATCGGTGGTGGTGGCGGGTCGGGAGCTGTCGGTGGTCATGCGGTCTCTCTCCTCTGCGCGGGGGCCGACCCCGGGATGCGGGGCTCGTACCACGTCGCTTACCCGCTGTGGCAGCGAGTCATACCCCCGGCCGGTCGAGCTCGGCGAGACCCGCTGGTCGATCCGGTGGTCGAGCTCGTCGAGACCCGGTGGTCGATCGGGTGGTCGAGCCCGTCGAGATCCGGTGGTCGAGCTCGTC
The DNA here is from genome assembly GCA_963801135.1 of uncultured Actinomycetota bacterium. GTDB lineage: Bacteria > Actinomycetota > Actinomycetes > Propionibacteriales > Nocardioidaceae > Marmoricola_A. The sequence goes on from CAWDDN010000017.1 coordinate 156,617, forward strand.
GAGACCCGGTGGTCGATCTGGTGGTCGAGCCCGTCGAGATCCGGTGGTCGAGCTCGTCGAGACCCGCTGCTACACCACGCCGACCCGCAGGATCGCGACGAGGAAGTCGGAGTCCTCGCCGAACGGTCGCAGGTCCCAGGTGGAGAGCAGCTGGTCGCAGGAGAGGCCGACGGCCTCGGCGTCGGCGAGGAAGGTGTCGAAGCCGTACCCGCGGCCGGCGCCGAAGCCCATCACCAGCCGACCGTCGTCGGCCAGGTGCGCCGCGAGCCGGCCCAGCACGTCCCGCCGGTCGTCGGCGGCGATGAAGGTGATTACGTTGCCCGCGGACACGATGGCGTCGAAGGGGTCGGGGACGCCCCGGGCGGGCAGGTCCAGGGTGACGAGATCCGCCACGAGCCAGGTGGGGCCCGGGTGGTCCTCCTCGGCCGCGGCGACGAGGACCGGGTCGATGTCGACTCCGACGACCTGGTGTCCGAGTCTTGCCAGGCGTCCGCCGACCCGACCGCCACCGCACCCGGCATCGAGGACCCGGCCGGCGCGCGGCACCATCGCGTCGACGAGCCGGGCCTCTCCGGCGAGGTCGGCGCCCTCAGCGGCCATCGAGCGGAACCGCTCGACGTACCAGTGGGAGTGCTGGGGGTTGTCGCGGATGATCTCGGTCCAGGTGCGCTGCTGGGTCACCCCTCGACGCTAGGCCAGCCGTTGCGGCGGCGGAACCTGGGCTCGGCTGAGGGATCGGTTGAGGGTTCGGCTGGGCAGGCCTGGGCGAGACTGGGACCCATGGCCGAGCCACCGCCCCCGGAGCGTCTCGCACGCAGCCGTCGGCTGGCGGTGCTGACGGACGACCTCGTGCGGATCCCCGGGACCCGGCGTGGGGTGGGGCTCGACGCGGTGATCGGTCTGGTGCCCGGCGTCGGCGACCTGGCGGGATCGGGCATCTCCGGTGTCATCATGATGGACGCGGTTCGGTCCCGCGTCCCGGTGCCGGTGCTCGCCCTGATGGCCTGGAACCTGCTGGTCGACGCGGCGCTGGGTCTGCTGCCCGGCGTCGGCGACCTCGCCGACGTGGCGCACCGGGCCAACCGGCGCAATTACCTGCTGCTGGAGGCCGCGGTGGCGGCGAACCCGGACCCGGATCCACCCACCGTCGGCTACCTCGCCGCGGCGCTGGCCCTCACCGTCGTGCCGCTGCTCCTGACGGTTGCCCTGGGCGTGTTCACGCTGGTGTTCCTGGTCCGGTGGCTCGCGGGGTGAGCGCTCTACGGCCGACGTCGCAGTCGCCGCCCGATCGGGCCCTCACGCGGGCGCTGGTCGGACCCTGCGAGAGGGTGGGCCGATGATCATTCGCCGAGAACAGCCCGAGGATGCCCGGGCCATCACCGCCGTTCACGACGCAGCGTTCACCGGCCCTCGCACCCAGGGCACGACGGCGGAGTCCCGGCTGGTCGAGGACCTGCGGGAGCAGGAGGATGCGGTTCCGCGGCTGTGCCTCGTGGCCGCCGACGACGGCCAGGTCGTCGGGCACGTGATGTGCAGCCGCGGTCGCGTCGAGGGCATCCCGCTGCTGGCTCTCGGACCGATCGGCGTCCGCCCGTCCGACCAGGGCAAGGGAGTCGGCTCGGCACTGATGCACGCCGTGCTGGCGGCGGCAGAGGCGCTGGAGGAGCCGGCGGTCTTCGTCCTCGGAGACCCGGCGTACTACGAACGGTTCGGTTTCGAGGCCGCGACCGGCCGCAACGTCCAGCCGGCGGACGACTCCTGGGGCAGTGACTTCCAGGTGCGCATCTTCGGCGCCTGGGACGAGGCGTGCGCCGGCACCTTCGAGTACCCGGCGGCGTTCAGCCGGCTCTGATCCTTCGTCGTCTGGTCGACTCGCGCACGGTCGGTCGGGCGCACCCCATCGGCGGTCGAGCTTGTCGAGACCGCGCCGGACGATGGCGCCCGCCGGGATCAACCGGGCGGGGTGGGTGGGGCCGACTGCTGCCGGCGGTCACGGTGCTGCGTCACCTCGTACGCCGCGAGCACCGCGAGGGTCAGCACGGTGATCGGCACGACGAAGCCGAGCATCACGGCGCTGAAGGCCGGCAGGGCGTCGTGGTCGGAGGCCGCGAGCAGGAGGTAGGCCACGTAGGCGGCGTAGTAGCCCAGGAAGACCGCGGCCTCCCAGCGGGCGATCGTGAACCCGGTGAAGACCACCGGGACCAGGGCGACCGCGACGGCGACCATGACCGGCACGTCGAAGCGCAGGGCCGCCGCGTCCACCGGCACCCCGCCGGGGGCGATGACGCCGGTCAGGCCCAGCACTGCCGTGAGGTTGAAGACGTTGCTGCCGACGACGTTGCCGATCGCCATCTCCTGCTCGCCGCGGACGGCCGCGATCACCGAGGTCGCCAGCTCGGGCAGCGAGGTGCCGATCGCGACAACCGTGAGGCCGATGACGAGGTCGCTGACGCCGAACGCGGCGGCGACCTCGGTCGCGGCGGTGACCAGCAGTCTGGCGCCGAGCACGAGCAGGCCCACGCCCGCCGCAACGAGCAGGACGTCGACCAGCGGCCGGGAGGCCCGGGGAGCCGCTTCGGTGGGCTCGTGGCCGGCTCCGGTCCGACGCCCGATCGCGACGGTGAGGGCGACATAGAGCACGAGCAGCGCCACCATGAGGGCGCCGTCCAGACGTCCGAGCGACCCGTCGAGCATGAGCAGGAGCATGAGGAGCGACAACGCGACCATGACCGGGACGTCGACACGCACGAGCTGGGTGCGGACGGTCACGGGAAGGATCAGGGCCGCGACGCCGAGCACGAGGAGGACGTTGGTGATGTTGCTGCCGACGACGTTCCCACGGCCAGCCCGGGTGCGCCGGCCAGGGTGGCGTCGAGCGAGACCGCGAGCTCGGGCGCGGACGTGGCGAACGCGACCACGGTCAGACCGACGATGAGGGGTGACAGCCCGGTGGCCCGCCCCAGGCCGCTGCCGCCGCGGACCAACAGCTCACCCCCGAGGACCAGCAGCAGGAAACCGGCGAGCAGAGCCAGCGCCGTCAGGGGACCCACGCCCGCAGTGTAGGGAGCGGGGGGACTGGCAGGTCTGGTCAATCCTCCGGCTCTGTCCCATGATGCAGGGGCGGGGGCTTCAGGCGAGGGACAATCATGAGGCTTTCGCGTCGGTCAGGGGCAGGCAGGGCGGCAGTTGCCGCCGTGGGCTTGGGCGTCGCCCTGGCCGCTGTGGGCAGCGCACCCGTGCAGGCACGCCCGGACGACGCGGGCACGCCCACGACGGTGATGACCCGCAACATCTACCTGGGCGCCGACATCCAGCGTCCGATCAGGGCCACAGCAGGGAAGACGGGCCTGGAGGCGCTGGTGGCGCTCGGGAACGCGAACGTCGAGACCCGAAGCATCGTCGACCAGACCGACTTCCCGCGCCGCAGCGAGCTGCTGGCTGCGGAGATCGCGGAGGCCGAGCCCGACCTCGTCGGCCTGCAGGAGGTGGCGCTGTGGCGCAGCGGTCCCCTGGAGCTGCCGCCGCCGTTCGGTACGACGCCTCTGGGGACGACGAACGCGAAGAAGGTCGACTACGACTACCTCAAGCTCCTCCTGCAGGACCTGCGCCAGGAGGGCATGCCGTACAAGGCGGTGGTGGTCCAGGAGGAGATGGACCTCGAGTCGCCCGCGTTCCTCGGCGACCCGGCCGGCACCCTCAGCCAGGGCCGTGACATCCGGCTCACGATGCGCGACGTGATCCTGCTGCGTGCGAGCAGCAACCTGCGGGTGCTCGACAAGGGCAGCGCGCAGTACGACGCGAAGGTGCCGGTGGACGTGGGTGGGTCGCGCCTGGACATCATCCGGGGGTACGGCTGGGTCGACGTGGCCCACGGCTCGGGCACGTCGTTCCGCTTCGTCAACACCCACCTGGAGGCGTTCAGCTCGGTCGCGGCATACGCGCAGGCACAGGAGCTGCTGGCCGAGACCACGGCGACGGGCCGGACCACGATCGTCGCGTGCGACTGCAACTCCGACCCCCTCAACAACACGACGAAGCCGTCTGACCCCTTCCCGGTGCCGCACTCGGCGCCGTACGACCTGATCACCGGGTCCGGGTTCACCGACATGTGGCTGGAGTGGCTGACCGCGAACCAGGGCTGGACGTCCGGACTCAACGAGCGGGTGGACGAGCCGGCGCCGGGCAGCTGGACGCATCGCATCGACATGGTCTTCGCCAGACCCGGACCCCGGCAGCAGCTCGACGTGGTCGCGGGCGAGGTGACCGGCGACGAGCCGGCGGCCAAAGACCCTCGCACCGGTCTGTGGCCCTCGGACCACGCCGGCGTGGTGCTCACGATCTCCGGCGCCCGCGGCTGAGGACGCGTCCCGACCGCGCCCGAGGCGCAGGTGTAGCCGGCACAGCGAAGGGCCCCGTGCACGTCGCGCGGGGCCCTGCTGGTGCTCGGAGGGTCAGTCCTCCTTGCGCTCCTGCTTCTTGGCTTCGGTGAGATCCTCGAGCCGCTCGGCGTCGGCGCGGGTCCCCTCGGCTGCCTGCTCGTCCTGGCGGGCGTCGTCGAGCTCGGCCTTGGCCCGTCGCTGAGCGGACTTCTGCTTGGTCTCGGCCGCGGTCTTGGCCTGCTCCTTGCGGTTCTTGGCGGCGGACTTACGGTTGGTGGCGCGCTTGTCGGCGGCCGCCTTCTTGTCCGCGGCAGCCTTGGCCGCGCGCTCCTCGGCCTCCTGCTTGTCACGGGCCTCGACCTCATCGGCCTCGTCGAGTCCGGAGGCGGCGCGGTCTTGCGCCTCCTGACGCTTGCGGGCAGCCTTCTGACGGCCGGCCAGCTGGGTCTCCCGGGCCTGCTCACGACGGGTCTCGGCCTCGGCCTCGAGCTCGGTCGCGGTGAGCAGCTTGCCGGCGCGGTCCACCCTGTCGGCGCCGCGCTGGGCGATGTCGGGGTTGCGCAGCAGCGTGCCGGCCACCTTGTCGGTAGAGCCCATGGCCCAGCCGACGCGGGCACCGACCTTGTCGGGCAGCTTGTCGGAGAGCCGTTGGTCAGCGGCGGCGAGCGGCTTGCGTGCCAGCTCGTAGGGCAGGGCGATCAGGTTGGTGATCATGGTTGCGGTCCTCACTTCTCGGTCTCGGCGCGGAGCTCGGCGGCTCGCTGTTCTGCTGCCGCTGCCTCCCCCTCGAGCGGGAGGCTCTCGGTCGCCGTACGCAGCTCGGTGACGTCAGCCTCGGCCTCGGCCTGCTCCGCCTCGCGGAGGCCGGACTCGGCGACGTCCCCGGCGTGCTCCTCGGCAGCCTCACGTCCGGCTTGCTCGCGTAGCGCTTCCTCGTGCTCGGCGGCGGACTTCTCGCTGGCGCGTTGCCGCTCGGCCGCCGACTCCTCACGGCCGGTCTCCTCGCGAGCCCGGTCCTTCAGCTCGGCCGCCTCGTCTCGCTCCTGCCGGTACTGCTCGGTGGCCTCGTCGCGCTTGGCGTCGGCGATCGACTCCTCGGCGACCGCCTCCTTGCGGTGGCGGGCCTCCTCCTGCTGGAGGGTGCCTTCCTGCACCAGGTCGGCATTGCCGGTGACAGCGCCGGTCATCTCTTTGGCCTTGCCGGAGATGTTGTCCAGCAGGCCCTCACGTGCCTCGGATGCTCTTTCGTTGCTCATGTCCTTCAGCGTGCCCGGTTGGGGGGAGGGAGCAATCACCTCGACCGGTGTGACCTGAGTTACGCAGTGGCATTGCGGCAGGCCGACGAGCGCGGCGGAAGGTCAGCTGGCCCTGCGGATCGACCCGCGAGGGCGCGACCGCTGGGCCTCGATCCCGAACAGTCCGAGGTCGTGGTGGTGGTGCCGGAGCGGGGGAGTCGGAGGAAGGCGGCGTTCGCCCGGGCTCCCGCGCTACCCACCCCCGGGGTCGAGCCCTCAACCGGTGGTCGAGCTCGTCACCGGTGGTCGAGCCCTCAACCCTGTGGTTCGTTGAGCCCTTCACCGGTGGTCGAGCCCTTCACCGGTGGTCGAGCTCGTCACCGGTGGTCGAGCTCGTCGAGACCAACCCGCCCATCGCGGCCCTTCCCACGTCTTCGCAGACCCGCAACCGGGTAAGGCTGGGGCGACCGTACCCCGACGGAAGGTGAGCACATGAGCGAGCAGAAGCCGGAGAGCACCGAGCGGCTCGGACGCCTCAGCGACGAGGAGGAGGCAGAAGAGGTCTCCGACACCACCGAGGGTGCTGCCGCCCGCGGCGAGGACGACCCCGCTGAGGGTTCACCGGGGCAGGCACACCCGGTGGGTGAGGACTTCCCCCATGAGGCCGTGCGCTACGACGAGCCAGAGCGGCGTCGCGACCCCGAACAGGGAACTTGAGGCGGGCAGCCGTGGCAGCTGGTGCCAGCTGGTGTGATCCCACGGGAGGAGGCGTCATGGCCGTCTGCAAGGTCCGTGGCAAGCACGTTGGCGAGAGGTCCAAGGCCATGGCGAGGGGCACCACCGCGGCTGCGGGCCCCGACGCCTGATGGACCCGCTCCACGCCGCCTGGGGCGTCAGCCTGGTCGTCACCCTCTGGGCGTTGCCGATGGGGTTCATTCGCATGCTGGCCTACCGCTCCGGCGAGATCGACCACACCCCGACGATGCGGACCGCAGCCTGGTTCGCCTTGTCGCTGGGGCTGCTGGGGCTGGCCTGCCTGGTGATCTTCACCGTCCTGCTGGTGGGCTGATCTCCGTGACGGTGAGGAGGAATGCAGGAGAACGTGGCCTCAGCCAGCGCGGAAGAGGTCGTAGCGCGCCGCCAGCCGATCGCGGTCCGGGTGGTCGGCGCGACGATGCGGCAACACCAGGGTCGCGCCATGCATCTCTTGCAAACCGTGTTTGAGCATAGGCCCGTCGGTCTCCTCAAGCAGCGTGCGGTTGATGTCGACGCGGTAGTCAGGGGAGATGCCGAGCAGGTTCCCGTCGTACGCCGCATGGTGGATCTTGCACAGGCTCAGGCCATTGCTGACGATCGCGAGCCCGGTCTCCTCGCTGTCCGCGGTGATGTGGGCGGCATCCAGGAGCTCGCCGTGATCGGAGCCGGCACACCGCGCAGCGCACCTCGTAGGCGCGGACCACCATGCCGCGGAACATCGACTGGTGAAGCCGGTGGCGGGTGATCCGCTCGGCATAGCGGCGCTCGACCTCACTGAGGTGGGTCGGGTCGGGGAGCATCTGCAGCGACTCGTCGAGCGCGACAACGAACTGGCGCCTGCTGACGTCGTCGTGCACGACGTACACGGGGAAGACGGGGATGTAGACGCCGGCTTCCACCTTGCGCAGCAGGATGAGCGGCAGCCGCAGCTCACCGGCCCGCCGGAGCTTGGCGTTGTCGCCCTCCACCGATCCGGCGCGGTAGTCGTAGCGGAAGAGGCCGCCCTCGATCTCGCCGTCGTCGTAGGGGCCGTCCGGTGAGCTCACGATCGAAAGAGTCGCGTTCAGGTGGCGCGGATTCCAGATGCCCTTGCCGGTGTCGATCAGGCGGACGCGGTCGCCCATCCCCGAGGTCGAAAGAGCTGAGCTCGTCCCTTCGCAAGAAGCCACCCGAAGCCGCGACCCGCAGCGCCAGGCTCTCCATGACCCGATGGCGGTGGTTGAGCTCCTCGATGACCGACGCCATAGGCAGAGCTTCCCACCGGCCGGCCAGCTGGTCCTCGCGACGCGTCGGACGCGGCTCGTCTACCGAAGCGGAGCAACCTGCGATGCGGACATGTCAGTCGAGCAGGGCGGCCGGCTGGAGCTCGACTTGGTAGGGGTGGGTCACAGCACCGGTCTGGGTGCCTCGCAACCGGAGCACCTCGACGTACCGTCCGTCGCGGAGCTGCCACGCCACCAGCTCCTCGGACTCCGGTTCGAACACCCAGTACGACGGGCAGCCGGCCTCCTCGTAGCGCGCCCGCTTCAGGCTCAGGTCGACCAGGCGAGTGCTGGGGGAGAGGACCTCGACGGCGAGCAGGGGAGCCCCCGGTAGACCGCGTTCGGTGAGCGCACTCCTGGAGGTCACGAGCAGGTCGGGCTGCACCACGGTGTCGTCGGCGAGCACGACATCGAACGGCGCGAGTCGCACGGCCAGATTCCCCGGGCAGGCATGGGCCAGTGCCACATAGAGCTTGCCGACAGCGCCCTGGTGCCGGTTGCCCGGCGCCGGGGTCACGACGAGCGTCCCGTCGAGCAGCTCGTAGCGGTGCCCGTCATCGGGCATCGACTCGAGATCCGCTCGAGTCAGCGGTCGGCTCTGCGGCAACGCGGTCACAGTTGTCATGGTGCCTCCTCGACGTCATGCAGGCCACCGTGCTGACCGGCACCGCATCTCGGCGTTCCCGTCCCCAGGCACCCACAGGTTCCGCCGAAGCGGTCTCAGCGCGCAAGGGCGGCAGGCACGACCGTGACCTCGAACGGCTGGTGGACAGCGACCGTCTGGTCACCGGTCCCGCGCGCGGCTTCGACGTACGTGCCGTCGCGCAGCTCGAAGACTGCCACCGAGGGGCTCCCCGGCTCGACCACCCAATACGACGGGCAGCCGGCTTGTTCGTAGCGGGCCTTCTTCAGCGTCAGGTCGATCAGTCGGGTGCTGGGGGACAGCACCTCCACGGCGAGCAGTGGGATCGCGGGGATGTTGCGCTCGCCGACGTCGGAGCGGCGCACCACCAGCAGGTCGGGCTGCAGCGCGGTGTCGTCAGCAAGCAACACGTCCACCGGCGCGAGGAACACCTGCAGCTGATCGGGGCACGCCTGGGTCAGCGTCAGGTGGAGCGCCCCCACGATCATCTGGTGGCGAGGGGTCGGCGCCGGAGTCACGATCAGCGCCCCGTCGAGCAGCTCGTAGCGGTGCCCGTCATCGGGGGTGGCTTCAAGGTCGGCGTAGGTCAGCGGCCGGCTCTGTGGCAAGGCGGTCACGGATGTCATGGTGCCTCCTCGGATTCATGGAGACCAGGCTTGCGAGCTCCACCGACATCGATGAGCCCGTCCACAGGCTCGGGTCAGGAGGGTAGGCGCTACTGTTCGTCGCCCACCATGGTCACGTCGGCGAAGCCCGCGAGCCGCTCGACGAGGCGACGATCCGCGGTGTACAGCGTCTGGCCCAGCCGCTCGGCGACCGCGACGTACACCATGTCGTAGAGCGGATGCTCGTCGAAGCGTCGGGAGAGCTCGTATCCGCGCGTGACGTCACGAGGCGCCTCGGCCAGCTGGAACGGAAGCCGCGAGAGCTGGAGATACGCCTGATCTGCCTCCTCGCCGCTCCACCTGCCACGCCGGACACCGGTGAGCAGTGCGTTGCCCACCTCCTGCAGGAGCAGTACCGGACCATGCAGCACGGCCTCGTTGGTGCTGAGCCGGTCGAGAAGCCTGCGGGCCGGTCCGATCGGATCGGATACAGGCGCGACCCAGTCCACGACCACGCTGGCGTCAACGACCGGCACGACCGAGATCCTGCTGCTCGCTCCTGGCGCGGCGGTCGCCAATCACGAGGTCCGCGGCCGAGCCACTGCTCGTGACGCCACGTGCCTGAGGCAGGCCGTCTCGCCACTCTGCCAGCGTCAGGGCTCTCTCGCCTGCTGCCTCGTCGTCGGTGCCGGTCAGGCGGGCGACGTCGTCGCGACGGATGAGCAGGCGGTTGCCGTCCTTGCGTGCTCTGACCTTGCCCGACCAGACCCAGCGGCGCACCGTCTCCTGCGACCGGTGGGCCAACCTTGCGACCTCCCGGACGTCAAGCATCTCTACACCGTCTACTACATGCATGTGGCAATGCTACTACTCTATGCATGACGCAGATGGCTAGGCGTTCGAGCTCGTGGTGCAGCGCGTGGTCGATCGTGGACAGGTCGACGTCCATGTGTCCTCCTCATCAGGGGCCGACGGACATCATGGGCGCTGCAGCTTCGTTGCGGACTGCGTTGTCCACAGAGGCCCGTATGTCGGTGCCGTGGCGTAACTTCAGAGCATCGGTGGGGTCGAGAACGAGGGGGCCGAGATGGCTGAGGAGCTGGAGAGCAGCACACAGACGGCGTGGGAGGAGTTCGAGCGCAGGCTGCTGGAGCGGCTGGGCGAGCTGGAGGAGGACGACACCTTCCTCGTCGAGCTGCCGCAGGACGACGACAAGGTCGGTGCCGCGCCCTACGTCCAGTTCTGCGCCTGGGGCGACATGCTCCGGGCCGAGGCGGTGAGCAACCACTACCTCGCCGACTCGTGGGCGTTGAGCGAGGAGGCCGGCCGGCGGCTGGTCGCCATGGGGTTCTCCGAGCCGACCTACGCCCCGGGCGACACCGAGGACGGAGGGTCGTCCAACTACTACGTCGACCTGCCGTGCGGCGAGCGCTTCGACCTCGCCTGGATGACCAAGGTCGCCCTGCGCGACGTCTATGGCGTGGCGCACCCGATGCTGCTCGATGCCGACGGGGTGGTCGACCCGGCCCCCGACGACTCGCCGGAGGACGACGAGCCCGCGGCCGGTGACGAGCACGACTGCGACCCGACGGCGATGGAGGCCCACGTCGCCACCGGCCCCGACGAGCTGCAGGAGCTGGTCGACGCCGCGATGGAGCGGGCGCTCGGCCACCCGCCGCACAAGGACGGCGACGGCGACATCCCGATCAGCACCGACGAGAGCGTGGTGTGGGTGTGCGTCAACAGGTCCACACCCGCTGTCGACGTGTGGGGGATCGGCTACGGCGGCATCACCGACCGCGACCTGGCGCTGCACGAGGTGGCGGTGCTCAACCGCGACAGCAGCGAGGTGAAGTTCGTGCTGCGCGACGGCTGCATCGTCGCCCAGCTGCGGGTCAACGCGCTGCCCTTCGTGGCCGCCCACCTGCACCAGGCCGTCGAAACCGTGTGCAGCGCGGTGGACCGCGCCCAGGAGGATCTCGCTCCCCGCTTCCGCGCGGCCGCCGGTCACGACGCCGACGACGCGTGAGCCCCGACCCGATGACCTCCCGGTCGGTGACCTCCGGGCCGCGGCTCGTCGACGACAGCCCGACCTTCGCCAACGGCGCCGAACGCGTCGTCTGGCAGGCGCTGCGCGACCAGCTCGGCCCGGACGACGTCCTCGGGGCCGGCGTGCGGTTCACCCATCGCGGGCACGACCGCGAGGTCGACCTGCTCGTCGGCATCGCCGGCGCCGGCGTCGTGACGCTCGAGGTCAAGGGCGGCTCGGTCTGGGTCGAGCACGGCGACTGGTGGATGCAGCGGCGCGGCGAGACGGTGAAGGTGCACCCGGTCGACCAGGCCCGCAACGGCAAGTACGCAGTGCGCGACTACGTCAACGCCGACCCGCGTTGGCGGCGCCGACGGATGCGCATGGCTCACGCAGTGGTGCTGCCCCACACGGAGGTGCCCGCCGACTTCACGACACCGGACTGCCCCCGCGAGACGGTCTTCGGTCGCGACGACCTCGCCCGCCTCGTCAATGGGCTGCGGCGTCTCCTCGACCAGCAGAGGGAGCACCCGGCGACCAGCGCCGACGACCTCGGTGACCTGGCGGAGATCCTCGGAGGCCGGTTCCTGCCGCAGGCCACCCTGCTCTCGGAGGCCTACCACCGCGAGGACCAGGCGCAGCACCTCACCGAGCAGCAGGCGATGATCCTCGACGCGATCCGCCACCTCCGTCGCGTCGAGGTGCGCGGGGGAGCGGGCAGCGGCAAGACCTGGCTGGCGATCGAGCAGGCCCGCCGCCTCTCCGCGGCAGGGCAGCGGGTCGCGCTCGTCTGCTACTCCCGCGGCCTCGCCTCGTACTTCCGGCGACGCGTCGCGGCCCTCGACAACCGGCGCCACCGACCGGCGTACGTCGGGCTCTTCCACGGGCTGGGGGAGCAGTGGGGCGCCACGCTGCCGTCGTCCACCGACGACCGCGAGGGGTGGGAGGTGCGGCTGCCGGCTGAGATGACGAGGCTTGCCGAGGCGTTGCCGGACGGTCACCGGTTCGACGCCGTGGTGGTCGACGAGGCGCAGGACTTCTCCGACACCTGGTGGCCGGCGCTGCTCGGTGCGCTGCGGTCGGAGGAGTCCGGCGTCTACGTCTTCTCCGACGAGAGCCAGCGGGTCTTCGCGCGCTTCGGCGGCCCGCCGGTGCCCCTCGTGCCGCTGATGCTGGATGCCAACCTGCGCAACACCAAGCAGATCGGGCAGACCTTCACCGACCTGGCACCGTTCCGGATGCGGCTGCGCGGCGGCGACGGACCCGACGTCCGCTTCGTCCCGTGCCGTCCCGACGAGGCGGTCGACCTCGCCGACGAAGCCGTCGACGACCTGCTCGACGACTGGCGGCCCCAGGACGTCGCGCTGCTCACCACCGGCAGCCGCCACCCCGAGCAGAAGGCGCGCCAGGACCACGGCCAGGGCCACTACTGGGAGTCGTTCTGGGACACCGACCAGGTCTTCTACGGCCACGTCCTCGGGTTCAAGGGTCTCGAACGCCGCGTCGTCGTCCTCGCCCTTAATGAGCGAGAGCGCACCGACCGCTCCCGCGAGCGCCTGTACGTCGGCCTCTCCCGCGCCCGCGACCAGCTCGTCGTCTGCGGCGACCCGGACTACCTCCGCGAGGTGGGCGGAGAAGCGCTGCTGCGGGCTCTCTCAACTCAACGTGCGTAGCCCAGGTGCCGTCCGGCAGGCGTCGGCAGCGCGGGATCGCCCGAGCATCAGCGTGCGGGCAGCTCGGCCGCTCCGCATCAGGCCCACGCTTGCGCCGGTCCGGCCGCCTTCTTCTGAGGTCTCCCGTCAGGCGGCCCCGGACACCGGCGTCAGAGTTCACCGGCGGTGGCCAGGAGTTCGTTGGTTCCCACCCGCGATGCGGCTGCCCCGCCCTAGATTGGGCGGCGTCGAGAGGGGAGACCGGATGACCGCGGGGGAGTCGGCCCGGCAGGAGGCGCGCCGCGCGCGGGAACGGGCGGAACACCTGGCGCGTCGGGCGGAGATGTTCGAGAAGGGCGCGGAGGGGGAGTCCCGAACCGGCGAGGTGCTGCAGGGGCTCGGCGCCGAGTGGACGGTGCTTCACGACCACCGGTGGCCCGGTCGCAGGTTCGCCAACATCGACCACGTGGTCGTGGGACCCGGCGGCATCTTCGTGATCGACAGCAAGAACTGGTCGGGCGATGTGCGGGTCGGCGGCCAGGTGCTGCGGCAGAACGGCCGCTCACGAGAGAAGGCCGTGGCGTCCGCAGCAGACGCCGCTCTCGCTGTCTCGGAGATCGCCGGCCCTCACGCGCACACAGTGCGGCCGGTCATCTGCTTCGCGCGGGACGAGGACATCTCGGGGTGGGCGCGCGACGTCATGGTCTGCTCGACCTCGAACCTCGTGCCGATGCTGCGCAGTCGTCCGAGGATCCTCGAAGCCGCGCAGGCCGCTGACGCGGCGCTGCGGCTCGATGCGTCGCTGCAACGAGCCGGGACCGCCTCACCCGCCCTGTCCTCGCCCGACTCCGCGTCGGGACGGACGCGGCCCCAGCGGCCCGCGGCACGGAACACGGGGCGCAGGCCCGGGGCGCGCCCGAGGCGAAGCGGGTCTTCACCTGCGCGGTTGCTCGGCGTCCTGATCGGCGGACTGCTTCTGATGCTTGCGATTCCCACGACGCTTCCCGCGGTGGCGTCGGCGCTGTCCGACGCATTCATGGACCAGCTCAAGCCTGCGGACGACGAGTGTGCCGTCATCTCGATCGGTGCGTCAGCCGCGGAAGACGGGAAGGGAAAGCGGCGGCTCCCTGCTGAGTGCCGCTGACTGCTGAGTGCGGCTCACTGCCAACTGCCGCTGATCCGGGGGCCGGCTGCGCCGGCGCAGGATCCACAGACGGCGCGTCGCAGTTGCGGATCGGATTCGAACACACGTACGATAAGGGCATGCCTCAGACGGGGAGGCTGCACCATCGGGGGACGCACATGACGGTCACACCAACGCCACAGCACCCAGTGCTGGAGTGCGTCGGCGGCATCGGAGAGCTGCTCGACGAGGTGAGCGCGGTGGACCCGGCGTACATGCGCACCTCGGAGAAGGAGAGCGCGCTGCGCGCGCTGACTCGGCTCAGCGCGCGGCTCGACAGTCTGCGGTTGCGGGTGGTCGCCGCAGCCGGTGACGTCGCTGCCGATGCCGGTGCCCGCGACCTCGCAGGTTGGCTCGGTGCCGAGGTCCACGTCGAGCGTGCAGTCGCCCGGCGCGAGCTGCGGCTGGCGCACGCGATGGACATCCGATGGGAGCAGGTGCGCGGTGCCTTGGAGCGGGGCGACCTCTCGGTCGCCCAAGCGGAGATCATCGTGGAGGCGCTGGAAGCCCTGCCGGGGGACGTCGGCTTCGCGGTCCGCGAGATGGCGGAGAAGCACCTGGTCGCGCAGGCGGCCGACTTCGGGCCGCGGGAGCTGCGAATCCTGGGCCGGCGGGTGCTCGACGTGGTGGCGCCCGAGGCGGCGGAGGAGCACGAGCGCCGGCTGCTGGAGGCCGAGGAACGCCGCGCCCGCCGTCGTTGCCGCGTCACGAGTCGCCGCAACGGCGACGGCAGCACGAACGTCCACGCGGTCCTGCCCGACCCGGTCGCCGACCGGCTCTTCGCCTACCTGCACGCCTACACCGCTCCGCGTCGCCACGGCGCCGGTGTGTTCGGTGGGGCCACTGCGGATGCTGACGAGGGTGGGCCGGAAAGGTCGGCCGATGACGCCGCTCCGGGAGGTGCCACACCGGCCCATGAGGAGGCGCAGGGTCCGTGGGCGCACCTGCCCTACCCGACTCAGCTCGGACACGCGCTGTGCGCGCTGCTGGAGCACCTCGACCCCTCACGGCTCCCGATCCACGGCGGTGACGCCACCACGGTCGTCGTCACGGTCGACCTCGAGACGCTGCGCTCGGGGTTGGGGACGGCGACGCTGCCTGACGGCTCACCCGTCACCGCGAGCGAGGCACGGCGGATGGCGTGCACCGCCGGCATCGTCCCTGCGGTGCTGGGCGGGAAGTCCCAGGTGCTCGACCTCGGTCGCAGCCGCAGGCTCTTCACTGCCGCGCAGCGCACCGGGCTCGGGCTGCGTGACCGGCACTGTCGCGCCGAGGGGTGCGACATCCCGGCACGCTGGTGCGAGGCCCATCACCGACGACGCTGGTCCGAGGGAGGCCGAACCGACCTCGACGACGGCGAGCTGCTCTGCGTTCACCATCACCATCGGATCCACGACCGGGCGTACCACCACGACCGCCTCCCCGACGGCAGCATCCGCTTCCACCGACGCAGGTAGGCGGGGCGGCTGCGTGGAGCTCGGTCGAGCCGACATAGTGAGAGCGGAGCTCGACCGCCGGGTCGACGAGGAGGGCGAATGGGACTGTGGTTCGAGGAGCTCGACTGGCAGGACACCGCCATGGGCGAGCTGAGCCTGCGGCGTCGGGTCGAGCCCTCGCTGGGTGTCGACGTCTACGAGGTGAAGCTCGGCGACGAGTACCTGATGTCGAGCCTGTTCACCGTCGCCGAGGTCGAGCTGGCGAGGATGGGTCTCGCCGAGGTCGCCGCCGAGCGGATCGACGTGCTGGTGGGTGGGCTGGGACTCGGCTACACCGCCGTTGCCGCACTCGAGGACGCGCGCGTCCAGGCGTTGACCGTGGTCGAGGCGATCGGGTCCGTGATCGACTGGCACCGCCGCGGGCTGCTGCCCGGCGCCACCGGGCTGGCTGACGACCCCCGCACGCGACTGCTGCTGGGGGACTTCTTTGCGCTGGCGGCGGGCAACGGCTTCGGCCCCGACTCGGGCCCGGCGTCCGGCTCCGAACCCGAGGCGCCGGCGACGTACGACGCGATCCTGCTCGACATCGACCACAGCCCGCGTCATGTGCTCGACCCGAGCCACGCAGCCTTCTACACCCCTGAGGGGCTCAGCGCCATGAAGCGCCACCTCGACCCGGCGGGGGTGTTCGCGATGTGGTCCGACGACCCACCCGACGAGGACTTCGAAGCCGCGCTCGCGGACGTCTTCGCGACCACGCGCGCCGAGGTCGTCACGTTCCCCAACCCGCTCACCGACGGGGAGTCCTCGGCCACCGTCTACGTCGCCCGCGACTGACGCGACCACGTCCCCTGTTGAGCCCCCCGCACCGCCGTGGTGCGATGGCGTCGTGACCGAGGACTTCGTGATCGCGCGCAACCCGGACGCGGACTCTGCGCTGCCGTATCTGCTGCGGCTGCCCCTGGGCGACGACGGCGTCGTCCTGAAGGCGAAGGAGACCTGGCCCCGCACCAGCAAGGTCTACTGCCACCGCGCGGACGGGTGGCCGGCCCACGCGGAGGTGGTGCAACGGGTGCCGGTGCGCAGCTGCGTACGTCGAGGCGCCGCGATCGACCTGGTCCTGGACCGGGGGCGGGAGAACCGTTCCCAGTTCGTCTTCACCCGCATCCGCGGCGGCCGGCCGGCGGTCTTCTGGCAGACGGCGTCGACCACGAAGCAGGCGAGACCCCGTGTGAACACCCCCACTGCTCGGGCCTCGTCGCTTCCCGACCTCGAGATCGCCGTCGACTCGCGGGAGCGCTACGCCTACGGCTTCCCCGACCAGCAGGCGCACACCGTCAGGCAGCGGCTGCAGGCCGGCGACTACGGGATCGTGCAGCACGGCACCCTGCTGGCGACAGTGGAGCGCAAGAGCCTCGCGGACCTGGTGAGCACTTTGACCAGCGGTCGGTTGAAGTACCAGCTGGCCGAGCTGGCGGCTGTCCCGCGTGCCGCCGTGGTGGTGGAGGAGCGCTACTCGCAGGTGTTCGCGCTGGACCGGGTCCGGCCGGCTGTGGTCGCGGACGGGCTCGCCGAGTGCCAGGTGGCCTGGCCGTCGGTGCCGATCGTGTTCTGCGAGACCCGCAAGCTCGCCCAGGAATGGACCTACCGGTTCCTGGCGGCGGCATCCGTCGCCGCCGAGCACGAGTCCGGCGGTCGCAGCGCCGTCGCCGACCTCGCGATCCCGCCGCCGCTCCAGCCGGCTCCGCCCACGCCGGGCGAGGTCCGGGCCTGGGCGCGCGAGCACGGCTACCCCGTCTCCGACCGGGGGCGGGTGCGGAGCGACCTGGTCGCTGCCTACCTCGACCAGCGCGACCGGAGCTGACCGGGACGAGGGGCACCTCAGGGGCGCCTCACGGGCGCTGCGGCCGCAGCAGGAACTTCTCGCCCGTCGCCTGACGGGCGTAGCGGCGCATCACGTCCAGGTCCAGCGCCTCGGTCAGCGAGATCTCGTCGCTGTAGCTGCTCGCGAACGTCGTGGTCAGCTCGTCGCCGACGCGACCCTGGAGCCGCCCCAGGTCCTCGGCCGTGAGCGAGGCGAGGAAGGGCATCAGCAACCAGCCGCCGATGCCCCACGCGAACCCGAACCCTCGATGCAGCTCGAGGGGGCGCCGGTCGAGCCCGCCGTAGACGTAGACCTGCTTGTGCACCTGGGTGCCGTAGCGGCTGTAAGCCGCGTCGGGCTTGGTGACCGCGACCTCCATCGCGTTGAGGATCTTGCTGGCCAGGTCGCCACCCCCGACGGCGTCGAACGCCAAGGTCGCCCCGGTGGCCCGGAGCGCCGCGACGATGTCGGCGGAGAACGTGTCGCTGCTGGAGTCGCAGACGTGCTCGGCGCCCTGGTCGCGCAGCAGCTCGGCCTGCTCGGGGCGGCGGACCACGTTGACCAGCGGCACACCGTCGGCGAGGCAGATCCGGTTGAGCATCTGGCCGAGGTTGGACGCCGCTGCGGTGTGCACCAGCCCGGAGTGGCCCTCGCGGCGCATCGTCTCCACCATGCCGAGCGCCGTCATCGGGTTCACGTAGCACGAGGCGCCGTCGACCGGGTCGGTCCCCTCGGGCAGCGGCAGACACGTCTTCGCGGCGGCGAGCGCGTGCTCGCCGTAGGTGCTCTCCCCCGGGAAGCCCACGGTGTGCCCCAGCAGGGCCTGGGCCTCGGGGGAGTCGCCGGCCGCGACGACCACGCCGGAACCCTCGTTGCCCACCGGCATCGACACCCCCAGGCGCGCCTTCAGGCTTCTCATCACGGCGGGGTGGACCGGCGCGGTGACGACCGGTGCCTCGGAGCTGCCACCGGCCCGTGCCTGCTCGACGTCGGACATCGCCAGCATCAGCGCCAGATCCGAGGGGTTCAACGGCGCCGCCTCGACCCGCACCAGCACCTGGTGCCGTCGAGGCTTCGGCGTGGCGATCGTCTCGAGCGAGACCCGCACCTCACCGCTCTCGTCGACGAGGCTTCGCAGCTGGCGGGTGGTCTCAGGAACGTCGGGCACGGGGTCTCCTCGGGGTGGGCTGGCGCTCCTCGCACCGTAGCCACAACCTGGGTGACGAGCGGAGTCCGGACCCGCCTCGGGGCGCCGTCACTGCCGCCACGCAGAGACCAGGGCGCGGTTCACGGTGTAGACCGCCAGCAGCGCCGCTCCCAGTCCTCGATGGCCTGACGCCACCAGCCCCAGGGCAGCGGCGCCGAACACCGTCAGCTCCACGACCCAGCGCAGCACCGGGACGTCCACGCGCCGCTTCGGGGACACGAAGAGACCCCACGCGACCGCGGCGAGCAGCGGGGTGCCCACGGCCAGCACGACGCCGGTCACGGCGTTGGGCCCTGCCTGGGCGCCCCAGTAGCCGAGCGCCGCCAGGGCGGCCAGCTCCAGCACGAAGCGCAAAGCCAGGTTCGCCGCCTTCACCGCGTCCACGACCGCAGCGTAGGGCCCGGACCGGGTCACGGGGTAGGAGCCTGGCGTGGTTCCACGGTGTAGCCCACGGGGCATGCTGGACCCATGGACCCCCGTGCCGCACTGACCGCCAGGCTGGCCGAGATCGACGAGCAGATGGCCGCCATGGAGCAGAAGCCGACCGAGCAGGGCTCGATCTCCTTCGGCAAGCGGGTGGGGGAGGGCACCTCGATCGCCGTCGACCGGCTGGCGCAGGTCGCTGCCCACGACCAGCTGCAGGTCACCCGCGCCGACGTCGTCCGTGCGCTGGCCAAGCTCGACGACGGGACGTACGGCGAGTGCGACGTCTGCGGCGAGGCGATCCCCGAGGGGCGGCTCGAGGCGCGGCCCTGGGCGGTGCTGTGCGTGGCCGACGCTTCCCGGAGTTAGCCAGGGGAGCGTTGCCCGGGCCCCCGCTGGTCACTGGGCGGCGATGGCGTCCAGGACCTTGAGCCGCGCGGCCCGCCGGGCCGGGAAGACCGCCGCCACCACGCCGATCACGCCGCCGAGCACGAGGAAGGCGAGCAGCTGGCCGAACGGTACGACCACCTCGGTGATGCCCTGCGACTGCAGCGCCCCGGTGATGCCGGCCCCGAAGAGGACGCCGATGAGCAGCCCGGCGACCGCGCCGTACACGGAGATGACGACCGACTCC
This sequence comes from uncultured Actinomycetota bacterium, assembly GCA_963801135.1. Taxonomy (GTDB): domain Bacteria; phylum Actinomycetota; class Actinomycetes; order Propionibacteriales; family Nocardioidaceae; genus Marmoricola_A. The sequence goes on from CAWDDN010000017.1 coordinate 175,925, forward strand.
CAGCGGATCATGCGTCGCACCTCGCGCCGCCGCATGCCGACGGCTCGCAACAGACCGAGCTCGCGGGTGCGCTCGATCACCGACAGGGCAAGGGTGTTGATGACGCCGAGCACCGCGATGAGCACCGACAGCACCAGCAGCGCGTTGATCAGCACCAGCAGCTGGTCGACCTGCGCACGCTGCTCCTCCTGGAAGGCCGCGGCGTCCTTGAGCTCGACCACCGGGTAGGTCGAGACCACCTCCTCGACCGTGTCGCGCGTCGACGCGGCCGCGTCCGGGGTCAGGTTGACGTAGACGTACCGGTCCATCGGCGAACCGCCCATGCCGGCGTAGGTACGCATCGAGACCACATAGCTGCCGAAGACGGCGTTGGGCTCGACGATGCCGCCGACGCGGAGCTCACGGCGCTCGCCGTTCTCCATCTGCAGCTCCACCGTGTCACCCAGCTGCCAACCCGTGTCCTCGGCCACCACCTCGTCGACCAGCAGGCCGTTGCCGCGCAGGCCGTCGAACGAGCCGGCCACGAACTCCACGTCGAGCGAGCGGTCGACGGTGCCGTCGTAGGCGAGCAGCACGGCCTCCTCCCCGTCCAGCCGGCCCACCCCGAACCGCGTCCGGGTCACCGAGGCGACACCGTCGGTCGAGGTCAGCTCATCGGCGATGGCGGGAGTGAACGGCTGCCCGACGGAGGTCGACACGACGTAGTCGGCCTGCATGGTGTCGCCGATCGCCTGGTCGACCGAGGCCTTCACCGAGGCCCCGATGATGCTGAAGCCTGTGACCAGGGCGAGCCCGATCATCAACGCCGACGCGGTGGTGGCGGTACGTCGGGGGTTGCGCATGGCGTTCTCCTGCGCCAGCTGACCGGTCTTGCCGGCCAGGCGTGGCAGCGCGGCGCCGGCGAACCGCACGAACGGTCGCGCCAGCATGGGGCTCAGCACGATTGCCCCCATCACCAGCGCGTAGCCACCGATGCCCGCCGTCATCGCCGCGGCGTTGCCCTCGAGGAGCAGGGGGCCCACGCCCAGCGCGAGAACGCCGCCCAGCGTGAGGGGGGCGCCGATGCCCAGCCGCAGCCCCAGGGACCGCTGCGGCCTCGACAGGTCCGGCTGCATCGCCACCACCGGTGGTACGCGGGAGGCCCGCCGGGCGGGCAGGTACGCCGCCGCCAACGTCATCGCCACGCCGACCCCCATCGACCACGCGACGGTCGCGGCGGAGAAGACCAGCGGACCGTCCAGGGTGAGGCCGAAGTTGCTGAAGAGCGCCTTGAGCCCCAGCGCCAGCCCGTAGCCCAGGGCGAGACCGGTGAGGGACCCCAGGACCCCCAGCAGCAGCGCCTCGGCGAGCACGGATCCGGTGGTCTGACGACGGCTCGCCCCGAGGGCGCGGAGCAGCGCCAGCTCCCGGGTGCGCTGGGCGACCAGCATGGAGAAGGTGTTGAGGATCAGGAAGCTGCCGACGAACAGGGCGACGCCGGCGAAGACCAGCAGGAAGGTGTTGATGAACGCCAGGCTGTCCTGCAGCTGGGAGGCGAGATCCTGCGCCATCTCGGCCTGCGTCTTGACGTCGTACTCGGGACCGAGGGCCGAGGCGATGCGGTCGGCGACGTCGCGGTCGCTGGCGCCGTCGGCCAGCACGCTGATCCCGGAGAGCCGGCCGGGCTCGAGCAGCAGGCGTTGAGCGGTCTCCATGTCGAAGGCGGTCAAGGAGGCGCCTGCCAGCCCACCGTCCTCACCGAACTTCATGACCCCGACCAGGGTGGCCTCCAGGCGTGGGCCGGTCGTGACCACGGGCACCGTGTCGCCGACCTCGTAGCCGGTCTTGTCCGCGGTGCCGGTGTCGATGACGATCTCGTCGCTCCGGCTCGGGGCGCGGCCCTCGACCAGGCTCGCCGAGCTGAGCTCGGGCAGGTCGGACCAGTTCACGCCGATCCCGGGCGCTCCGCCGGTGTTGAGGACGTCGCCGTCCCGGTCCACGACGTAGACACCCTCGACCTGCACGTAGCCCTCGGCCGTCTCCACCCCGTCGACCGCCTGCACGTCGGAGACCGCCGACTCCGGCATCGAGGGGACCGTGCCGGCAACCCCGGTGCCCGTGAGGCCGGTCTCGAACGCCATCTTCGGCGTGACCGTGACGTCGCTGGAGGTGGTCTCGAACAGGTCGGTGAAGGTCTTCTCCAGGGTGTCGGTGAAGACCAGCGTGCCCGCGAGCAGGGCGACCCCGAGTACCACCGCGGCTCCACTGAGGAAAAGCCGCAGCTTGTGCTCCCACATGTTGCGGAAGGAGACGCGCAGCATCGTCACGCCTCCGGGTGCTGCTCGAACGTGGCCATCTGGTCGAGCACCCGAGCCGCCGTCGGGTCGGCCATGTCGTGCACGATCCGGCCGTCGGCGAGGAACAGCACCCGGTCGGCGTACGCCGCCGAGACCGGGTCGTGGGTGACCATGACGACCGTCTGGTGCAGGTCGTCCACCGAGCGCCGCAGGAAGCGCATGATGTCGGCGCTGCTGCGCGAGTCGAGGTTGCCGGTGGGCTCGTCGGCGAAGACGATCCGCGGCCTGCTCGCCAGGGCACGCCCGCAGGCGACCCGCTGCTGCTGGCCGCCGGACAGCTCCGACGGCCGGTGTGCCAACCGGTCGCCGAGGCCCAGCGTCTCGACGACCTCCGCGAGCCAGGCCTGGTCGAGACTCCGGCCGGCGATGTCCATGGGCAGGGTGATGTTCTCCAGCGCCGTCAGGGTGGGCACCAGGTTGAACGACTGGAAGACGAACCCCACCTCGTCGCGACGCAGCACGGTGAGCTGGTCGTCACCGAGCCCGCTCAGCTCGGTGTCGCCGACCCACGTGCGGCCGGAGGTCGGGGCGTCGAGTCCCGCCATGACGTGCATGAGGGTGGACTTGCCCGAACCGGACGGCCCCATGATCGCGGTGAACTCACCCGCGGCGAAGCCGACGGTCACTGCGTCGAGCGCGACGACCCGGGCCTCCCCCTCGCCGTAGACCTTGCCGAGATCGAGGCTGTGAGCCGCCATGTCGGCCAGGGAGGTGCCCCGCCCTCCCTGCTGCGCCAGTGTGGTCACTGATCCTCCTTGTCGCCGAGGTGGCTTCATCGATCGACCGTGCTCCACGCTATTCCGGCCGGGCCGTGGGAACCATGGCCCACGCAACTCGCGGCGAACCTCGGCCGGTGTCCTTCCTCACAGGTCGGGCGCCCAGCGCCGTCTGGTCTGCACGGCGGTGCCAGGCCACCCGACCTGGGTACGGTCGATGCAGGCCCGCACGACACGCGTGGGTCGAGGACGGACCCACCGGCCCTGGGAGGGACAGATGACCACTGCGACAGCATCGACCACCACCGCCACGGTTGAGGGCACTCCGTTGTCCCAGCAACAGCTGGAACGGCTCGACGCCTGGTGGCGCGCGGCGAACTACCTCTCGGTCGGTCAGATCTACCTGATGGACAACCCGTTGCTGCGGGAGCCGCTGGAGCCGGAGCACGTCAAGCCCCGGCTGCTCGGCCACTGGGGCACGACCCCGGGACTCAACTTCGTCTACGCCCACCTCAACCGGGCGATCATGAGCCGTGACCTGGAGATGATGTACGTCATGGGGCCCGGTCACGGCGGCCCCGGCCCGGTGGCGTGCGCCTGGCTCGAGGGCACCTACTCCGAGGTCTACTCCCACATCGGCCTGGACGAGGTCGGCATGGGCCGGCTTTTCCAGCAGTTCTCCTTCCCCGGCGGCATCCCCAGCCACGTGGCGCCGGAGACCCCCGGCTCCATCCACGAGGGGGGCGAGCTGGGCTACGCCCTCTCCCACGCCTACGGCGCGGCTTTCGACAACCCTGACCTCGTGGTGGCGGCGGTCGTGGGGGACGGCGAGGCCGAGACCGGCCCGCTGGCGACCAGCTGGCACTCCACCAAGTTCGTCGACCCCCGCCGGGACGGGGCGGTGCTGCCGATCCTGCACCTCAACGGCTACAAGATCGCCAACCCGACGGTGCTGGCCCGGATCAGCGACGACGAGCTGACCGCTCTCATGCGCGGCTACGGACACGAGCCGTACGTCGTCGCCGGTCACGACCCCGAGGAGATGCACCAGGCGTTCGCGGCGACCGTCGACCGCTGCCTCGACCGGATCGCCGAGATCCAGTCCGAGGCCCGCCGAGGCTCTCGTGACGGCGGCGAGGTGCAGCGCCGGCCCTGGCCGATGATCGTGCTGCGCTCGCCGAAGGGCTGGACCGGCCCCGAGGAGGTCGACGGCAAGCCGATCGAGGGCTCGTGGCGCTCCCACCAGGTGCCCTTCGCCGACGCGCGCAAGGACGAGGGCCACCGGGACGTGCTCGAGGAGTGGCTGCGCAGCTACCGTCCCGAGGAGCTGTTCGACGCCACGGGCGCACCGGTGGCCGAGATCCGCGAGCTGCGCCCGGACGGCGAGCGCCGGATGAGCGCCACGCCGTACGCGAACGGTGGCGCGCTGCTGCGCGACCTCGACCTCCCCGACTTCCGCGAGTACGCCGTCCCCGTCGAGGCACCCGGCACCGGCGCGGTGGAGAGCACCCGGGTGCTGGGCGGCTGGCTGCGCGACGTGATGGCGGCCAACCTCGACACGTTCCGGATGTTCGCTCCCGACGAGAACAACTCCAACCGGCTCCAGGACGTCCTCGAGGTCACCGACCGCACCTGGAACGCCCGCATCGAGCCCGACGACGAGCACCTCGCCGTGGACGGCCGGGTGATGGAGATCCTGTCCGAGCACACCTGCGAGGGCTGGCTCGAGGGGTACCTCCTCACCGGACGCCACGGCCTGTTCTCCTGCTACGAGGCGTTCATCCACATCATCGACTCGATGTTCAACCAGCACGCGAAGTGGCTGAAGACCACCAACCACATCCCGTGGCGCGCTCCGGTGGCCAGCCTGAACTACCTGCTCACCTCCCACGTCTGGCGCCAGGACCACAACGGGTTCTCCCACCAGGACCCCGGCTTCATCGACCACGTCGTGAACAAGAAGGCCGAGGTGGTCCGGGTCTACCTGCCGCCAGACGCCAACTGCCTGCTCTCGGTCATGGACCACTGCCTGCGCAGCCGCCAGTACGTCAACGTCGTCGTGGCCGGCAAGCAGCCGGAGCTGCAGTACCTCACGATGGACGAGGCGATCGTGCACTGCACCAAGGGCATCGGCATCTGGCGTTGGGCCAGCACCGACGGGGGCCACGAGCCCGACGTCGTGATCGGGTGCGCTGGAGACGTTCCCACGATGGAGGCGCTCGCCGCGGTCGACCTGCTTCGTGGCTTCTTCCCCGATCTCAGGATCCGGTTCGTCAACGTCGTCGACCTGATGCGCCTGCAGGGCGCGGAGGAGCACCCCCACGGGCTGGGGGACGCGGACTTCGACTCGCTCTTCACCCGCGACAAGCCGGTGATCTTCGCCTACCACGGCTACCCGTGGCTGATCCACCGGCTGACCTACCGTCGCGCCAACCACGAGAACTTCCACGTGCGCGGCTACAAGGAGGAGGGCACCACGACCACGCCGTTCGACATGACGGTGCTCAACCAGATCGACCGGTTCAACCTGGCCATGGACGTCATCGACCGGGTGCCGCGGCTCCGCGACGTGGGCGCGCACGCCCGGGAGTGGCTGAAGAACCAGCTGCTCGAGCACCGCATCTACACCCGCCGCCACGGTGAGGACATGCCCGACGTCCGCGACTGGCAGTGGACTCCCCACCCCGGCCCGGAGACGACCACGTCCGCGCCGGAGACCGAGGCGCCGGAGGGCTGAGCAGGTGCGCGTGCTGGTCGCCAACGCCGGCTCGTCGACGCTGAAGCTCAGCGTCGTCGAGAACGGGCTCACCTCAGGGTCCACGACCGTCGACAAGTGGGGCGGAGCAGGGGACGTCTCCCCGATCACGGAGTTCCTCAGCGGCTGCGGCGACGTCGCGGCCGTGGGCCACCGCGTGGTCCACGGCGGACCACGCAGCGACGGTCCCGCGGCGGTCGACGACGCCCTGCTCGACTACCTGAGGTCGATCGACGACCTGGCGCCGTTGCACAACGTCCGCGCAGTGGCTGCGATGGAGGAGGTACGCCGGCTGCTCCCGGACGTGCCCGCGGTCGCCTGCTTCGACACCGACTTCCACAGCACCATGTCGGCGGCGGCGCGCACCTACGCGCTGCCGCGGGAGTGGAACCGGCGCTGGCAGCTGCGTCGCTACGGCTTCCACGGCCTCTCCCACGCCCACGCGGTACGACGCGGGGCGGCCCTGGCGGGCCGTGAGGGCCCCGGGCTGCGGGTGGTCAGCGCCCACCTCGGCGCCGGGGCGTCGGTCGCGGCGGCCGTCGACGGGCGCTCGGTGGACACCACCATGGGGTTCACGCCGCTCGAGGGCGTGGTGATGGCGACGCGCTCGGGCAGCGTCGACCCGGGGCTGCTGCTGTGGCTGCAGCAGCACCAGGGCGTCGACCCCGGGTCGCTGGAGGACACCCTGCAGCACCGCGCCGGGCTGGCCGGGCTCACCGGCACCTCCGGCGACATGCGCGAGGTGCTCAGGGCCCTCGACGAGGGTGACGCCGACGCCCGGCTGGCCTTCGACGTCTACGTGCACGCGCTCCGCAAGGCGATCGGCGCCATGGCCGCCAGCGCCGGCGGCCTCGACGTGCTGGTCTTCACCGGCGGAGTGGGCGAGCACACGCCGCGGGTGCGGAGCGCGACCTGCGACGGTCTGCGTCACCTCGGCGTCGCGGTCGAGCCGGGTGCGAACCAGCAGGCCACCTCCGACGCCGACATCTCCGAGGAAGGGGTCGTGGCCCGAACCGTCGTGGTGACTGCCGCCGAGGCCGAGGAGATCGCGCGCCAGGCCGAGGAACACCTCCGCCGCTCCGGCCTCCCCACGTGAGGCCCGGTCGCGGTCAGCTCTCCCAGGGGGGCTCCTCGTCCATCTTGCGGTAGTACTTCGCCAGGTGGCTCTTGACCCGGTCGATGTCCTTCTCCGGCAGGTCGACGCCGCCGCGTCCACCCTGCATCACGTTGCCCGCAGCCATCACGCCGCGGGGGACGACCTTGACGTCGCCGTCGACGACATCGGCGATCAGCAGCTTGTAGGCGGTGAAGTTGCCCTTCTTCTCCGCGTCGTACCAGACGTGGGTGTTGCGGTACTTCTCGTTCGGCTCGTCCTGGGCATCGGCCCACTCCCGCACCCGCTTCTCGGCGGTGTCGCCGTCCCAGTCGTGGTCGCGGTCGGCCAGCGGGAAGTCCTGGAAGCTCGTGACGGCCATGATGCCTCCTTCGCGATGGGTCTGTCGGCCTCGCCCATGGTCGTACCCCGGGCCGCGGCGATCATGCGTCGTGGCCCAGGGCCGCTGGCCTCAGCGCAGGCCGACAACCCGCATCGTGCGCCCCGCCATCCGGCGCTCACCGAGAGCGTTGGGGTGAGCCACCACCGGGTTCGTGCCGAACAGCACCGGTTCGACCCAGCGCACCCCGATCCGCTTGCAGGCGTCGTGGCCCTCCGAGGCCCGGTTCAGGTTCACGTACGTCGACCCGGTGCGGGCGGCCGCTCGACGGATGACCCGGTTGAGCAACGCCTGGATGCTGTGCATGTACGGCACGTCGCCTCGTGCCACGGGCATCTTGTGGAAACAGCCCTCGGTCGGAGGGAGGATCCACGGGTAGCCGAGGATCGCCACCTCGGCGCGTGGCGCCCGACGGTGCACGGCCCGCAGCGCTCGCTTCAGCGCGGGAAAGGTCTTGGTGCGGATGTCGGTGGCGAAGCGCGTCGCCGTACCGGTTCCGGCACGGGCTGCCCCGGCCCACGGTGCTGAGGCCGGCAAGGCCGCACTTCACGATCGCCCCGATGAAGGTGTTGTTGTCGTTGCCCCCGATCGTCATCGTCACCAGCTCGGTGTCGGTGCCCAACGCCGCGAGCTGGGGCGCCATGCCCCAGTACTGCCGCTCGAAGAAGTCCCCGGTCTGCGCAGCCCCGCACGTCACGTCGGTCAGCCGGGCGCCGGTGCGGCGTGCGATGACGTGCGGGTAGTTGCGGGTCGAGCGCAGGCACAGCGCGTGGTGCGGCCGGGTCCAGCGGGAGCACGCCCGAGGCAGCGCTGTAGGAGTCACCGAGCGCGACGTAGCGCAGCGCGAGCATCGTCGGCGGCCTGCGCCGGCGCGACGGCGGAGGTTCCGGCCGCGACCGCGACAGCCGCGGCCAGGGCGGCAAGCAGACGGCGCATGGACCCTCCCAGGGACACTCGGTGCGTGGTCAGGACGATCAAACGACGTCCGACGCGCTTTGTCACCCCCCAACACGGGCACGGCAGCGCGGGCGCCGCAGCACGGGGCGGGGCCGTCGGGTTCAGCGGCGCGTGGCGGTCCAGCTCACGGTGACGTCGTCGGCGACCCGCAGGGCCCCGATCATGACCGACACCGGCTTCACCCCGAACGTGCTCTGCCGCAGCGTGGTGCGGACGTCGTACTGCGTGGCGCCGCCGGCGACGGGGGCGCTGGAGACGGTGACCGCCAGGGGCCGGGCAGTGCCTCGGATCGTGAGCTCACCGGCGATCTCGTAGCCTCCCTCGCTCTCGGTGACGTCGTCACTGGAGAACTCGATCACCGGGTGAGCGGCGGCACCGAGGGTGCGGAGGGCGGTCCGCCGCACCACCGGCTTCTCGGCGGGAGAGAGCGGCACCACGCCGCCGTCGCCACGACTCACCTGCAGGCTGTCGGCCTCGACCCGAAGCCTCGCGGTGACCGGGACGCCGTCGTGCTCGACCACCTCGGCGCGCCACCGCGTCCACGTCAACGTCAGCCGATGCCCCAGGCGGGCGGCGCGGCCGGTCACATCGGTCTGCACGACGAGATCGCCGTCACGCTCGTCCAGCTTCCAGGTCGTCATCCGCGGCTCAGGACGCCTTGCGGGCGGCGGTGAGCGCGGCGCCGCCGATCGAGGACATCCGGCCGTCGGCGATCGGCTGCAGCCGGTTGCCGAGCCGGTTGCGCGACGAAGGCGAACGACAGCCCGGTCTCCGGGTCGGCCCAGGCGCCGGTGCCGCCGAACCCGTAGTGGCCGATCGAGCGACGCGGCATCTCCTCGACCCGCATCCAGGCCGGGTGATAGCCCAGCCGCCAGTTCGGGCGGATTCCCAGGACGTAGTCGCGCTGCCGGGTCTGCACCTCGCTCAGCTGCCGTACCCGGTCGGCGGAGAGGTACTGCTGCCCGTCGATCATGCCCTCGTTGGCCAGCGGCGCGTACATCTTCGCCAGCGCCTCGGCGCTGAAGACCCCGTTCCAGCCGGGCATCACCACGTCGTGTGCCCGAGGGCTGCGCACCAGCTCGTCGAAGCCCTCCGCCATCCCGGCCTCGGCGATGGCACGCAGGCCGGGGGTCACCGACAGCACCCGACCGGTCACGCTCCACGGCATCGGCCCGGGCTTGACGGTGGGGAAGACCCGGGCGATACGGGTGCGGGCGTCGTCGGGGACGTGGAACCAGAACTCCTCGACACCGAGCGGCCCGGAGACCTCCTCGCGCAGCAGCGTGGTGAAGTCCTTGCCCGAGACGCGGGCAGCGACCTCGGCGACCAGATTGCCGTAGGTGACCGCGTGATAACCCGGGCCCTTGAGCCGGCGGGGGTCGGGCCAGGCAGCGGCGAGGGCCCGGTCGAAGCGCTCGGTGTCGAGCAGCAGCTCCCGGTTGGGCGCCACGGTGCGCACGTTGTGCAGTCCGGCGCGGTGCGACATCAGCTCGCGCACGGTGATGCGGTCCTTGCCTGCCGCCGCGAACTCCGGCCAGTACGCGGCCACCGGCTGGTCGTAGCCGATCAACCCGCGGTCGGCCAGCCGGTGGACCACGGTGCTCGCCACGCCCTTGCCGGTGGAGAAGCACAGGGTCACGGTGTCGTGGGTCCAGCGGGTGTCCTTGGCGCGCCAGCCGGCCCACACGTCGAGGACGAGCTCCCCGTGCAGGTACGCCGCTGCCGCGCCGCCGCCGTCGGCGGGTCCACGGAACCGGTCGAAGAAGCGGTCGGCCGTCTCACGGAACCGGGGGTCCACGTGCATCTGCCGGCCGTCGGTCAGCTCGGCCTGAGCACTGCTCCGATCTACTGCCACGGCTCACTCCCACGCCTTCTCGGTGATCTGACCGACGGTGGCCCCGACCGTCAGCCTACGGGCCAGCGAACATGTCGAGGGGGCACAATCGGTGGCACCGGAGGTGGATCATGACCGCAGACACGCACGCACCGTCCTCGTCCCTGCGGACGGTGGCGCGGGTGGCGCTCGGTGCGGTGCTGCTGTTCACGGGCACGGGGCACCTGACCTTCGCCCGCGCCGAGTTCCAGGCGCAGGTGCCCTCATGGGTGCCCCTCGGTGAGGACGTCGTCGTGGTCGCCTCGGGGGTGGTCGAGCTGCTGCTCGGAGCTGCGCTGGTGCTGCTGGCCTCGCGACGGGTCCTCGTCGGATGGCTGACCGCGGCCTTCTTCGTCGCGATCTTCCCCGGCAACGTCGCCCAGTACGTCGAGGGAGTCGAGGCGTTCGGGCTGGAGAGCGACAGCGGTCGGCTGCTGCGGCTGTTCTTCCAGCCGGTGCTGGTGGTCTGGGCGTTGTGGAGCACCGGCGCCTGGGCCGCGTGGCGACGGGGACGTGGCTGAGGGCTCACCCCGCACGGCCCAGCAGAGGCCGGTACCACCCGACCAGCAGTGCCACGAGCGCGGCGGTGAAGAAGCCGAAGCCGGCGGCGAGCCCGAGCGAGGCGTCGGGGTCGTCGTTGACCAGCATCATCACGGCCATGGACAGCACCGAGGTGGCCAGCACTGCGTACCCGGTCAGGAAGGGGTACGTCACTCGACGTGCCCAGGTCGCCTCGCGCAGCAGGCCCACCCCGGTGACCACGGCGACGGGCACCACGATGCCGAGGTCCATCAGCTTGACCAGCCAGAACGGGGTGGGGGCCGAGGCGTACTCGGTGAGCGTCTCGGGCTCCGTCCAGGCCGTCATCATCGTCGGGAGGTGGAGCCCGACGAGAAGGAAGACCGAGACCGCGACGCAGCACCCACCCGGTGGCCCGACGCAGACCGCGCGGGGGCTGGGGCAGGTCCGCGTCGGTGAGCCGCCACCCGAGCACGACCAGCACCTCTCCCAGCACGAAGATCGCCAGCAGCAGCGGGAAGAAGCGTTCCACGTTGCCGGGCAGCCGCAGGTACTCCTGTCCCACGATCACCTGGGCGTAGGTGTAGACGGCGTAGACCCCGACACCGGTGGCGAGCAGCGGGCCGGCGCGGCTGCCTCGCCACACCAGCACCGCGGCGACGACCGCGAGCGGGGTCCGCCACGAGGAGGGCGGCGAGGTCGCTGCCCATCAGCTGGTTCAGCGTCGTGTCGGAGGTGCGGTGCCGCAGCACTTCGAAGCCGAGCGGACCCAGCACGGTCGCGGCGGCGAGGGCAGGGGCGAGCAGGCCGCAGGCGACCGCCAGCACACGACGCTCGGGCGAACTGGCCCTCACGTTGCTCGTCCCGTGCGTGCTGTTCATGCGGTCTCGTCCGTCTCGGCCATCTCAGGCCGGGCAGGGGGTGCCACGGGCACGCCGAGCCGGCCGCGGGTCAGCAGCAGGAGCAGGACGACCGCCGTGAGGTAGACGCCCAGGATGGCGAAGTCGGGTGCGTCGAGAGCGGTGCTGTACGCCTCGTCGCGGGGCAGCAGGACCAGCTGGTCCTGGGCCGGGGTGAAGCTGGCGTGGAGCAGGATCGCCAGCAGCACGCTTCCCGTTCTCGCCCACAGGTAGGTGTAGAAGAACGCCAGCACCAGCGGGACGATGAAGCCGAGCGGGCCGTAGACCGGGACGTGCCAGATGCCCCACGCGAGGCCGAGGATCAGGGTTGCGCGCACAGGGGTGTGGGTCTCCAGCAGGTGCGGCAGCCCGAAGCCGCGCCACCCCGGCTCCTCCAGCGCGCCCCCGATCACCAGCACGAAGAGCCACGTCGAGGCGTACGCCGGCGCCCGGTCGAAGGGCGAGGCCCCAGTCCACCGGCTCGCCGGCCACCTGGAGGCTGAGGGTGACGGTCGCGTAGAGCGCGATCGGCAGTCCCAAGGCGTAGGCCCACCAGCGCACCGGCACCCGCCACTTCACCCACGACCTCGCCCAGTCGCCCAGGGAACCGCCGGTTCGGTGGAGCACGTAGGCAGCGGCGACCGCAGGGCCGAAGACGCCGGCCAGGAACGGCACGTCGCCTCCACCCGCGTAGGCGATCATCCACAGCGTCCAGGAGAAGCCGTAGGCGACCGCGACATAGGTGGCGAACGGGTGTCGGTTCACGAAGCCGTCGGCGGGCCGACCCCCGTGCGGAGCCGGGGAGCGCTTCGTGTCCGGAGTCCCGGGCATCGCGCTCCCGGAGACGTGCCTGCTTGCCATGCTCCTACCTCGTGGCGACGGGCGTCCTGACCACAGGTAGCGGCGGGTCTGCCCGCCAGTCACCCTCAGGATAGTGCGCCTGGGCCGTCGCGGGCCGGTGTCGCCACGTCTCCTCGGTCACAGACCGGTGCGGCGCCGGTGGTCGAGCCCTCGGATCCCCACGCGGACCCATGGGTGCAGGAGGGCACAGGAAGGTGCAGAAAGGCACAGGAAGGTGCAGGAAGGCATGGACGTCGGGGGACGGGGGAGGCTCGTGGTCGAGGCCGCGGGGCCCGAGAGTCGACTGGAGGGACACGATGCTTCGAGGACTGCTGAACAAGTTCATGGGTGGACGCGGGGGCGGCCGCCCCGCCACCGGCGGCGGCATGGGTGGCACGAGCGGCGGCGGTGGCGGCCACTCCCAGGACGCTGCCATCGGGCGCGGGGTCAAGGGGCTGCTGCGCCGCTTCACCCGCTGAGGGAGGCGGACCGTCGGCTCGGCGGTCAGCCCGCGAGGGAGCCGCCGAAGATCTGCCACGCCAGCGCGGACTTGGCGACCAGGCTGAGGACCAGGTAAGCCTTCTCGCCGAAGGCGTAGCTGCGCCACGGCCCCACCTGCTTGTACTGCAGCCACTGGTTGAGGGCGAAGCTGTTGAAGAAGATGAACAGCGACACGAAGATGCCCACGACGAAGTCGGGCACCTCGGGGGCCGCGATCAGGTTGTAGCCGATCGCCACCCACGGCGCTGCCCCCGCGATGCAGCCGAACCAGAAGGGCTTCATGGTGCGCGTCGGGGTCCCGGGCGGGTTGCTCGACTCCTGCAGCCACCCGAACAGGATCATCGCCACGTTGGCGCCCGCGATGCCGATCAGCGCCGAAATGCCGGTGATGCCGGTGTAGAGGGCGATCAGCAGCACCATGAGGGTGGCGCTGACCGAGTACTCGGTCCACCGGAAGCGGTTGATTCCCGAGCGCAGGTCGTTCTCGTAGGCGCGTCGCGCGAAGGTCGCGGTCACCAGGTGGTCGAGCGCCGCCAGAGCGAGGAACACCGCGATGACGGGGCCGATGGGCACGTCGACCAGCGCCTCCGGTGCCGCCGGCTCGGTGCCGGGAGGACCGGTCGGCAAGGACTCGGTCACCGCGATCGCGAAGTCGGTGGCCAGCACCACCACCACGACCGCCTGGGCGGCATGCAGCGCGGTGAGGGCGAGGTTCCAGATGCGAAGCGAACGCAGGCTGCGCTCGTCCACGCCGGAGGCGGTGCTCTGTGCTGCCGCTGTCGAGGTCGTCATGGGTCCATGGTGACGCCCGCACCAAGCCGGGTCCGCCCAGGCGCGTGGATCACGACGCTCCCTCGCCGATCCCACCCCGCCAGGCCTCCCGCGACTTCGGCGTGCCGGCTGCGACCATCGGGGGGTGGACAAGCTCCAGTTCTATCTCGGCATCACCCCGCTGGGCGCACTCGCCGTGGTCATCTCCACGGCCGTGCTCTATCTCGCGTTCGCGGCGTTCCTGGAGCGGTGGGGCCAGCGGCTGTTCGCCTCGCCGTCGAGCCTCGACCTCGCGGTCGTGACCGTGCTCGGGGCGATCGTCGGCCGCGCGATCCTCGGGCGGGTGCCCACGCTGACGGCGGGGGTCCTGGCCCTCGGCACCCTGATCGGGATCGAGGGTGTCTACGGCCGGCTGCGGCGCAGCGAGCGCCGGCGCGAGCAGCGTCACCGTGCCGTGGCCGTGATGGTGCGGGGGAGGGTCGACCGCGCCGTGCTGCGGCACTACCGGGTCGACGAGTCAGCGGTGTGGGCGGCGTTGCGTGCCGCCGGGGTGCGACACCCGCACCAGGCAGCGCTGGTCGTGCTCGAGGCAAGCGGCAAGTTCTCGGTGATGAGCGGCGGCGAGGCGATCCATCCCGCGATGCTCACCGGTGTGCGAGGGGCTCACGAGCTTCGTGGCCGGCTTGACCAGGCCGGTGGGCCTCACGGGGGTGGGGCCCGGGCCGGTGAGGACGAGGCCGACACCAAGGGCCCCGACCCTGGGGAATGAGCCCACCGGCACCGGTCCCAAGGGCGCTGCCCCTCGGCGGAGTCCTCGTGGCACGGTTGCGTCCAGACCGCGCCGGGCAGGGTGAACCGCATGAGCGTCCAACCCAGCACCTCGCCTGTCGTCGTCACCGGAGCGAACGGACTCCTCGGTTCGGCGATCTGCCGGGTCCTCGCCGACAGCGGGGTGCCGGTGCGCGCCGTGGTGCGACGCACCGGCACCGCGCCCCCGCTCGGCGGGCTCGAGGAGCACGTCGGCGACTTCCACGACCCCGACCTGGCCGCAGCCGTGGTCCGCGACGCGGCGGCCGTGGTCTCCACGGCGCACCCCCTGGGTGGCGATTCCGACACCCAGCGCGACATCGCGGTCACCGGGACCTCGGTGCTGGCCGAGGCCGCTCGCGATGCGGGAGTACCGATCCTGGTCCACGTGTCGACGGCTGCGGTGTACGACCGTGCCACGACGGCCGGGGACGTGGACGAGTCCTCGGCCCTCGTGGGGGAGGTGGACGACGCCTACGCCACGTCGAAACGCGACGCCGACGCGGCGCTGGCCGACGTCGACGGCATCACCCGGGTCCTGCTGCGTCCGCCGGCGATCCTCGGCCCGGGATCGACGTCGATCTGGAACACCGTGCGTCCAGCGGCGGCGCGGGAGCACCCCGAGGTCCGGACGGCGCCACCCGACAAGAGCTTCGCGTGGGTGCACGTCGACGACCTGGCGAGGATGGCCGCCGACCTCGCCACGGGACGGATCACGGTGACCGACGACCCGGAGACGGGTCCTCTCGCGGGAGGGTGCACCCCGGTCAACGTCGCCGCCGAGACCGCCACCCAGCGCGACTACGTGGGGGCCATGACCGAGGCCCTGGGCCTGGAGCCGCAGTGGATCGACCAGCCCGCCTGGCGCGGTCGGCTCCTGGCCGACCGGGCCCATCGTTGGGGCTGGCGCCCCGAGGTCACGCTGCGGCAGGCACTGGCGGAGCTCCGCGAGGGCTTGCAGGGTGATGCCCCCCAGAGTGGCTAGTGGAAGTCCTCCGGCGAACGCCAAGAGGGCGACGAGCGCTCAACGGGAGTGGGATCCCCGCGCGCGGTGGCACCGTCCCGCGCAGGCGGCTCACCGGGCGGCCGCACCCGGCTCGTGGCGGTGACGCAGCACAGCGACGTACCGCCCTGCCTGCCGCCGTACCTCGGTCACCGCCAGCCCGACGGCGTCGGCCAGCTCAGCGATGGCGTCGGCGCCGACCGTCGCCCAGGTGAAGGGAGACGTCTGGGCTCCGCCGACGTGCAGCCGCACGCCGGCATGGACGGCCGACGTGCCCGGTCGGGCCAGCTCCACGAGCGCGGTGCCCTCGCGGCTGAGCAGCCGGGCCACTCGCTCGAGCAGCCGGGTCGGGGAACCGCCGATCCCGATGTTGCCGTCGGCAAGGAGGACGTGCCGCCACACCCCGGGGACGAGCAGGTCGGCGAAGACGTCGTGGTGCAGGGCCGCGGCGCCGCGCAGCTTCGCCTGACGCACGGCCTCGACCGAGGTGTCGATGCCGAGAGCGGCGACCCCGCGCGAGGTCAGGGCAGCGGTCAGGCGCCCCGGTCCGCAGCCGATGTCGAGGGTGGGGCCGAGGCAGGGGTCCACGAAGAGCGCCACGTCGGAGGCGTCGGCGGTCCTCTGACCAGCGCTCGGAGCGCACGGGGCGGCGGGTGCCGTCGGCCAGCACCAGATGACACGCTCGTCCGGCGAAGGCAGCGTCCATCGCCTGCGCTGAAGTCAACCGGGTCGCCATCCACGAGGTCCTGTCTCATCTCGGCCTTGACCGCCGTCGTCAGGACACTAGCGGTTCGGACGCCACCCCGGGGGTGACTGGTCTGGGGTGACCGGTCCGCCCAACGGCCCTGGTGGCCGCCCGTGGCGCGGCGGCGTCGCTACTCTCGTCCGCATGGCCGCCGACACGACCTCGGGCGCCGCCCCGGGCCCGGCGACCACGCCGGCGCGGCTGCGACGGGCGCCCGCCGTTGGACTCGCGGTCTCGTTGGTCCTCGTCGTGGTGGCCGTCGTCGTGCCGCGGCTCTCGGACTGGCAGGTCTACAGCCACGCCAACCCGAGTGACGACGACGTGCCTCCCCTGCACTCGCTCTGGGAGCCAGGCGTGGGCGCGGCACCCTGCCGGCGTTGGCCGCTCGCGGTGGCGGCGCTGGTCTGGGCGTGGCCGTTGACCGAACGCCTCCGCTGGCGCCCTCTCCTGGTCACCTCGTACGTCGCGGCGCTGGGCTGGATGCTTCGCTGGCCTACGTCGACGGCGCCGCCGGCATCTCCCGCTCGCTCGGCAACCCCTACGAGTACCTCGAGACCGCACGCGCCGTCGACGACGTGCCGGCGATGCTGCGCGAGTACGTCGACCGCATCCCGTACTCGGCCCCGGACAACTGGGTCACCCACGTCGCCGGCCATCCACCGGGGGCGCTGCTGTTCTTCGTCGGGCTGGACCGCCTGGGCCTGGGGGGCGACTGGGAAGCAGGGATCGTGGTGACGCTGGTCGCCGCGTCGACCCCCGCCGCGGTCCTCGTCACCCTGCGCGCCCTCGGCGTGGAGGCCGCGGCCCGCCGGGTCGCGCCCTTCCTGGTCCTGGGCCCCGCCGCGATCTGGACGGCGGTCTCGGCCGACGCGGTCTTCGCCACGGTGGCTGCCTGGGGGCTCGCCACCCTCGCCATCGGCGCCACCCGAGAGGGAGCGCGGGCCGCGACGGCGTGGTCGGCGCTGGCAGGGTCTGCTGCTGGGCGCCGCCGTGATGATGTCCTACGGCCTGCTGCTGGTGGGGCTGCCGGCACTGGCCGTCCTCGCGCTCGCCCGGTCCTGGCGGCCGTTCCCGGTCGCGGCGCTGGCAGCCGGCCTGGTCGTGCTCGGCTTCGCCGCTGCGGGCTTCAGCTGGTGGGAGGCCTACCCCGTGCTGTACGAGCGCTACTGGGACGGGACCGCCGCGGACCGCCCAGCGGCGTACTGGATCTGGGCCAACCTGGCTGCGCTCCTGCTGAGCGCCGGGCCGATGCTCGGGGCGGGCCTCGCGATGCTGCTGGTCAGCGGACGGGCGCGACTCGCCGCTGCGGAACGGATGGTTCCGGGGCTGCTTGCCGGGGCGGCCCTGAGCGCCGTCCTGATCGCGGACCTCTCCCGGATGAGCAAGGCCGAGGTGGAGCGGATCTGGCTGCCCTTCGTGCCGTGGATGCTGCTGAGTCTCGCGCTGCTGCCACCGCGCTGGCAGCGACTCGGCCTGACTGTGCAGCTCGTGACCGCTCTGGTGCTGCAGCACCTGCTCTACACCAGCTGGTGACCAGGGCCACCACGTGCGGATTAGGCCGCAACACCTGAACGCCGATAAGGTGTGGGACGTCCGGCCCCTTCTGTTCTGCCTCGGGCCGTCGACCTCTCTTTCCTCTAGCAAGTGTCATCCACCAAGCGCCGCGGACCTCGGCTGTCCGCGCCGGGCAGGACGACCACAGTCGATCACCCTGAACCCTGGAGTCCCCTCGTGACGGTCAACCGTCCCCCCACGTCCGCTTCCCCTCGATCCGCTTCCCCCTCGTTCGCCGATCTCGGCGTTCCGACGCCCCTTGTCGACGTCCTCACCGGTCAAGGCGTCACCGACCCCTTCCCGATCCAGACGGCCACGATCCCGCCGGCTCTCGAGGGCCGCGACGTCCTCGGCCGCGGTCGCACCGGGTCGGGCAAGACCTACGCCTTCCTGCTCCCCCTGGTCGCGCGGCTCTCCACCGGCCCTCGGTCCCGCGCCAAGCGCCCCCGCGCTCTCGTGCTGGCACCGACTCGTGAGCTCGCTGCCCAGATCCACACCGCGTTGCAGCCTCTGGCGTCCACCGCCGGGCTGCGCACCGCCACGGTCTTCGGCGGCGTCCCCGCCCCGAAGCAGATCCGTGCGCTGCAGGCGGGCGTGGACGTCCTGGTCGCCTGCCCCGGCCGACTCGAGGACCTGATCTCCTCGGGGCACGCCGACCTCGGCGACATCGCGATCACCGTCCTGGACGAGGCCGACCACATGGCCGACCTCGGCTTCCTGCCCGCGGTCAAGCGGCTGCTCGACAGGACCCCTGCGAAGGGTCAGCGGCTGCTCTTCTCCGCGACACTCGACCGTGGGGTCGACGTCCTGGTCAAGCGGTACCTGCACGACCCGGCGGTGCACTCGGTGGACACCACCCGGTCGCCAGTCGTCGCCATGGACCACCACGTGCTCCAGGTCGACAGCGGGTCCCGTCTCGCGGTGATCGCGGACCTGGCGGCAGCGCCCGGACGCACTGTCGTCTTCACCCGCACCAAGCACGGGGCGAAGGCGCTGGCACGCAAGCTGAACGCCGGAGGGGTCAGCGCCGTGGAGCTGCACGGCAACCTCTCCCAAGGGGCCCGGACCCGGAACCTCACCCGCTTCTCGGACGGCACCGCGGGCACCCTGGTCGCCACCGACATCGCCGCTCGCGGGATCCACGTCGACGAGGTGGCGCTGGTGATCCACGCCGACCCGCCGGCCGAGCACAAGGCCTACCTCCACCGTTCCGGGCGTACGGCACGCGCCGGCGCAGCCGGCACGGTCGTCACGTTGGCCCTGGCCCACCAGCACGGCGAGGTGCGGTCGATGACGCGTCTGGCCGGTATCAAGCCGACGACCACGCGGGTCGACGCGAACCACGGCCTGCTCCGCATCCTGGCTCCCGGAGACCGCGTCTATACGACTCCGGTCGTCGAGGACGCGTCGCCGCAGCGTCGTGGAGCCGGCGAAGGGCGACGCGGTGACGGCAACCGTCGGGCCGCGGGGTCCGGACGCCGCCGGCAGCGTAGCGGGGGACCCGGCGGCTCGGCGAGTGCCTCGGGCAGGAAGCCACGCGGCTCCCAGCCCCGTCGGTCCGGGGTCTCGGCAGGTGCCGGTCCGCAGGACGGCGCCGTGCACAGCGCCGCGGCGTTCTCGTCCCGCCACTCCCGCTGACCCTTCACGGGTGAGGACATGGGTGGCGCCCTCCGGCACAGTGTGACCGTGCGGCGGCGTCGCTGACCCCGAAGCACGCTCGGCAGCCCGCATCCCTGGTGCAGCCGGGCTGAGCCGGACCGCAAGGGGGTGACGATGAGGCTGGTCGACGGTGGGCTGTGCTGGAGCCCCTCCGACCTGGTGCAGGCCGCGCAGTGCGAGTACGCCGTCCTGCGCCGTCTCGACGAGGTGCTCGGGCGGGGTGAACCGCGGGTGCAGGCAGCCGACCCGCTGGCCGATCAGGTGGCCCGCATCGGCGAGCGGCACGAGCGGGAGGTGGTGGCACGGCTCCGGGAGCACGGTCGGCGACTGGTCGAGCTGCCGCGTCCGCCCAGCCGGGCGTCCCGCGACGATCTCGAGGCCATGCACCAGACCTCGCTGGCGACCCTGCGCGAGGTGGACGGCGTCGTCGCCCAGGCCGGCTTCTTCGACGGCGAGCTCCTCGGGTTCGCCGACTTCCTGGTCGCCACGCCGGACGGCTGGTCGGTCGCCGACGCCAAGCTCGCGCGCCAGGCACGACCCACTGCGCTGCTCCAGCTCGGGGCCTACGCCGACCAGGTCGACCGAGCCGGCCTGCCGCTCGCGCCGCAGGCGAGGCTGCTGCTCGGGGACGGCAGCGACGAGGCGTTCCCGCTCGTTGACGTGATGCCGGCCTTCCGGGAACGACGTTCCCGGCTGCGAGGCCTGCTGAAGAGGCACGGTGCGGGCTCCGACACGGTCGCCTGGGGTGACGGCGACGTCCTCGCCTGTGGACGGTGTCCCGAGTGCGAGCAGGCGGTCGAGGCGACTCGCGACCTGCTGCTGGTCGCGGGGCTGCGCACTCCGCAACGCAAGCAGCTGCGCGAGGCCGGCGCGCGGACCATCGACGACCTGGTGTCGCTGTCGGGGCCACCGGCCCCGATGCTTCGCGCCACGTTCGACAAGCTGGTGGCTCAGGCTCGGCTCCAGGTGCGCCAGCTCGCCGACACCCCGCCCGGGGGTGACCCCGTCGTCTCCTACGAGCTCGTCGACGGCGGCGCGGCACTGCACCGGCTCCCGGCGCCGTCGCCGGGGGACGTGTTCTTCGACTTCGAAGGCGACCCGCTCTACCGGGAGGACGACCCCCGGGTCTGGGGGCTGGAGTACCTCTGGGGAGTGACCGAGGCCCCACGTGAGGGAGAGCCGCCGCGTTTCCGTTCCTGGTGGGCGCTCGACCGGGCGGCGGAGAAGCAGGCGCTGGTGGCCTTCCTGGACTACGTCGCCCGGCGCCGCACCGAACACCCCGACATGCACGTCTACCACTACGCGCCCTACGAGACGACCGCGCTGAAGCGGCTCACCGGCCGGTACGCGACCCACCAGGAGGAGCTCGACGAGCTGCTGCGGGCCGCGGTCTTCGTCGACCTGTACGCGGTGGTGCGCTCGTCGGTGCGGGTCTCCCAGCCCTCCTACAGCATCAAGATGCTCGAACCGCTCTACATGGCGTCCGACCGGACGGACATGGACGTCGCGGCCGGCGACGCTTCGATCGCGGAGTTCCACGAGGCGCGCGCCCTGACGGCACACGGAGAGGCCGACGAGGCGGCACAGCGGCTGCACGCGATCGAGGAGTACAACCGCTACGACTGCGAGTCCACCCTCGGGCTGCGCGACTGGTTGCTGGACCTCGTGACGAAGCTCCCGACCGGCGAGCCGGAGCCGGTGGCCGTGAGGACACAGGAGGCGACGCCGGACGAGGAGCACGACGACCTGGTTCACGTGCTGCGCTCCCGCTCGGGACCTCCGGAACGGGTCCACCGGACACCGGAGCAGCAGACCTACGCGATGGTCGCCTCCGCGGTGGGCTACCACCGCCGCGAGTCACTGCCCTTCTGGTGGGAGCACTTCAACCGGCTGGCCACCGTCGACCTGGAGGAGTGGAGGCCGGACCGCGACGTGTTCAGGGTCGACGGCTGTGAGGTCCTCGAGGACTGGCACGTGCCGGAGGGCACCAAGCAGAACCCCCGGCGAAGGCTGCGCCTGGCCGGCCGCTGGGGCCCAGGCAGTACCCCGGGCAGCCGCGCGACCATGGTCTACCGGGTGCCGTGTCCGCAGGGAGCGGCCGTGCCGGAGAACTGCACGTACGGGTGGCTCGGCGAAGGCAGCCTCACCGTGTCGGACGACGACGAGGGCGAGCTCGTCCTCGTCGAGGCCCTCCGCAGAGGTGCCGAGCCGTTCGCTGCCGTGCCGGTCGCGCTGGGGCCGCCGCCGCCACCCCCGGACGGGCCGCTGCGGGCCGCGATCCGGGACGTCGCCGAGCTCGTCGGGAGAAGCCGCGACCTGCCCCGGCAGCCGGCGGTGGAGGTGCTGCGTCGACGCGCGCCGCGG
This sequence comes from uncultured Actinomycetota bacterium, assembly GCA_963801135.1. GTDB lineage: Bacteria > Actinomycetota > Actinomycetes > Propionibacteriales > Nocardioidaceae > Marmoricola_A. The sequence continues at coordinate 197,717 of CAWDDN010000017.1, forward strand.
CTGGCGACGCTGCCGGCGTTGCCGCACACCGGTGACGTCGTGAACGACCTGGTGGCCGCCCTGGCCGATCTCGACCACTCGTTCGTGCCGGTGCAGGGTCCGCCCGGCACCGGCAAGACCTGGGCGGGTTCTCGCGTCATCCGCCGTCTGGTCGAGGAGCACGGGTGGCGCGTGGGCGTGGTCTCGCAGTCGCACGCCGTGGTCGAGAACCTGCTGGCGGCCACCTGCCGAGCCGGTCTCGACCCCTCGGCGGTCGGCAAGCAGAGGTCGCCGGAGGGTGTCGGCTGGCGCCGCCTGGGTGACGGCGCGTCCGTCGCGGCGTTCCTCGGCGAGCACGAGGAGACCGGGTGCGTCCTCGGGGGCACGGCATGGACGTTCACCGGGAAGCAGGCGGTGGAGCCCGGCTGTCTCGACCTGCTCGTGATCGACGAGGCGGGCCAGTTCTCCCTGGCCAACACGGTGGCGGTCTCGGTCGCCTCCCCGCGGCTGCTGCTGCTCGGCGATCCCCAGCAGCTGCCGCAGGTGAGCCAGGGCACCCACGACGAACCGGTCCACGAGTCGGCTCTGCGCTGGGTCATGGGCGATCGGGCCACGCTGCCGCGCGAGCTCGGGTACTTCCTCGACACCACCCACCGGATGCACCCGGCGCTGTGCGCCAAGGTGTCGGTGCTCTCCTACGAAGGAGAGCTCGCCTCAGCCCCCGCCGCCGCGGCGCGTGAGCTGGACGGACTCCGGCCCGGGTTGCGAACGGTCATGGTCGACGGCGCGGCCGGCAACTCGGTGGCCTCGGAGGAGGAGGCTGCGGTGGTCCTGGAGACGGTCCGGGACCTGCTGGGACGGTGGTGGCACGACCCTGGAGGGTCTCCGCACGCACGACCGCTGGGGGAGCGCGACATCCTCGTCGTTGCGCCGTACAACGCCCAGGTCCAGCTGCTGCGACGCCGGCTCCGCGAGGCGGGTCACACGCACGTGCGGGTCGGCACCGTCGACAGGTTCCAGGGGCAGGAGGCGCCCGTCGTCATCGTGTCGATGACCGCGTCGTCTCCCGGCGACGTGCCGCGCGGGATGGGCTTCCTGCTGGACCGGCACCGCATCAACGTGGCGATCTCGCGGGCGCAGTGGTGCGCGGTGCTGGTCCGTGCCCGCGAGCTCACCTCCTTCCTGCCCCGCACCGCGGGCGGACTGCTCGAGCTCGGGGCGTTCATCGCGTTGAGCGAGGAGACCTCTCCCTGAGAAGCTCCCGCACCAGAGCGGCTGCGGCTCGGTAGATCCCCGGGGACTGGCTCTCGCGGGGACCGGCGACGTTCAGCACCGTGCCCTCGGGGAGGTCGCGCAGCCAACGGAACATCAGCTCGCGGTCCTCCACCGGCACCACCAGGTGAGGACGCCCCGAGCGCCGGCAGCAGGCCACGGTGAGGTCGGTGCCGGGGGAGTGCCACTCGCCTCGGGGGAGAAGGACCAGCGTCGCATCGCTGTCGCGCACGTTGAGCTCGGTCCGCACCGCCGGGTCCGCGCTCCGGGTCTCGCGCAGCCGCGGGTACTGCGCCCGGACCCCGGGTGGCTGCGGGTGGTCCTCTGCACCTCCCCCCGCAGGACACCACCCGCCGTAGGGGACACCGACTTCGATCGCGGCGTCGAGAGCGGCGCGGTCGACCCCGCTCTGACCGCCCGAGACGATCTGCGCCACCACCCCCTCCGTCACTGGGTCAGCCACGGGGTCAGCCACGGGGTCAGCCACGGGGTCAGCCACGGGGTCAGCCACGGGATCAGGGTGACCCAGGTCTCGCTGCGGCGTCGAGCCGGCCGGGCGTAAGGTTAGGCATACCTAATCCCGTCAGGAGAGGAATCCGGATGCCCAGCCGTCTGGTCGGCACGCTCGGCGTGCTCGCCCTGGTCTCCTCGCTGTCCGGCTGCGGTGGCAGTGACGCCGACCTGGTGGTCTACAACGCCCAGCACGAAGAGCTGATCAGCGAGGTCGCGGCCAGCTTCGAGGAGGAGACCGGCCTGCAGGTCGAGCTGCGCAACGGCTCCGACCTGGAGCTGGCCAACCAGCTCGTCGCCGAGGGGGACTCCTCGCCCGCCGACGTGTTCCTCACCGAGAACTCCCCGGGGATGTCGCTGGTGCAGTCCGAGGGCCTGCTGACCCCGCTGGACCAGAGCACCCTGGAGCAGATCCCCGAGCCGTACCGGCCCGACGACGGGTCCTGGACCGGTTTCGCCGCCCGCTCGACGGTGCTGGTGTACAACACCGAGGCCGTCACCGAGGACGAGCTCCCCGGTTCGATCCTCGACCTGGCCGACCCCACCTGGAAGGGGCGCGTCGCCTTCTCGCCCACCGGCGCCGACTTCCAGGCGATCGTCAGCGGCGTGCTCGAGCTCGAGGGGGAGCAGGCCACCCGCCAGTGGCTGGAGGGCCTCAAGGAGAACGGGGAGGTCTACGACGGGAACAACGTGGTCCTCGAGTCGGTCAACTCCGGCGAGGTCGACACCGGGATCATCTACCACTACTACTGGTACCGCGACCAGGAGGAGGCCGGCGAGGTCAGCGACAGCTCGCAGCTGCACTTCTTCTCCGACGGCGACCCCGGTGCCTTCATCAGCGTCTCCGGGGCGGGCATCCTGGCGGCCGGCGACCATCGCGACGCCGCGCGGCAGTTCGTGGACTACCTGGTCGGTGCCGAGGGCCAGCAGCGGATCGCCGACAGCTACGCCCTGGAGTACACCCTCAACCCCGAGGTCGACCTCGGTCGTGGGGTGAAGGGCATCGGCGACCTGGAGCCCCCCGACCTCGACGTCTCCGACCTCGATGGGCCGCAGGTCGTCGAGATGATGCGCGACGTCGGCTTCCTCTAGTCCGCCCCGACCTACGTCCTCACCCCGCGAAACCGGACGGAGCCCCGTGGCCCTGACGCTCGACCCCCGCACGACGGCCGACCAGGCCGCCGTGCCGGCCGTGCGCACCCGGCCACCCTTGTTCCTGACCGTGCTCGCCGCCGGCGTGGCCGCCGGCGCACTGGTGCCGGTCGGCTACGTCGTCTGGTACGCCCTCGGGCTGGGCCCGGCCGAGACCTGGGAGCTGCTCGCCAGGCGTCGGGTCGGGGAGCTGCTCACCAACACGACCATGCTCGTGGTCGGCGCCGTGGCGCTGAGCACCGTCCTGGGCGCGGCCGCCGCGTGGCTGGTGGAGTCGACCGACCTCCCCGGCACCCTCGCCTGGCACGGGATCCTGGTCGCGCCGCTGGCGGTCCCCGCCTTCGTCAACAGCTACGCCTGGGTCTCGACCACCCACGCGGTGCAGTCCTACGCCGGTGCGGTGCTGGTGCTGTCGTTGTCGTACTACCCGCTGGTCTACCTGCCCGTGGTCGCGACGCTGCGCGGCCTGGACCCCGCCCTGGTCGAGTCGGCCCAGGCGCTCGGCCTCACCCGCCGCCAGGCCTTGGCGCGGGTGACCCTGCCGCTGCTGCGCACGCCGATCGCGGGAGGGGCGCTGCTGGTGGGACTGCACACCCTGGCCGAGTTCGGTGCGCTGAAGATGCTGCGCTTCCCGACCTTCACGACCGCGATCTACGACCAGTACCGCTCCGCCTTCAACAACGCCTCGGCCAACGTGCTGGCCGCGATTCTGGTCGTGGCCTGCCTGCTGCTGCTCACCCTCGAGGTCCTGCTGCGCGGCCGCGCCCGGGTGGCGCGCGTGGGCGCGGGGGCCTCACGGCGTCCCGACCCCGTGCGCCTCGGCAGGCTGCGCCTGCCCCTGCTGGGAGGGCTGGGACTGCTGACTGCGCTCTCGCTGGGCCTGCCGCTGTCGGTCACCGCCCGGTGGTTCCTCGTAGGAAGCTCGGCGGCGTTCCCGGTGACTGACGTCAGCAGCGCGCTGCTGAGCACCCTGGGCCTGGCTGCCGTGGCTGCGGCCCTCACCACCGTCTTGGCGCTGCCCGTCTGCTGGCTGGCGGTGCGCCACCCCAGCTGGGTCTCGACGGTCCTCGAGCGGGCGACCTACACCGCCCACGCCCTGCCCGGCATCGTGGTGGCGCTGGCCCTGGTCACCGTGTCCATCCGATTCGTGCCCGGGATCTACCAGACCGCGTTGCTGCTGCTCCTGGCCTACGCGGTGCTGTTCCTGCCCCGGGCGATGATCAGCGTCCGCGCCTCGCTGGAGCAGGCCCCACCGGTGCTCACCGACGTGGCCCGCAGCCTCGGTCTGAACCCGTGGCAGGCCTTCGTCCGGGTCACCCTGCCGCTGCTGCGCCCGGGACTCGGCGCCGGCGCCGCCCTGGTCTTCCTGGCGGTCTCCACCGAGCTCACCGCGACGCTGCTGCTCTCCCCGCTGGGCACCAGCACCTTGGCGACCGAGTTCTGGGCGGCCTCGTCGGCAGCGCGCTACGGCGCCGCGGCACCCTATGCGGCGCTGCTGATCGCGATCTCGGTGCCGGCCACGGTCTGGCTCGCCCGGCAGTCCCGCCGCGGCGCCGTGCGCGCGGCCCCTTCCGGGAGCCGCCCCTGGAGGTGCCGTATGAGCGAGCTCGTGGTCAGCGGGGTCCACAAGAGCTACGGCGCGGAGCCGGTGCTCTCGGGGGTGGATCTGTTCGTGCCCGACGGCAACATCACCGCAGTGCTGGGCGCGTCCGGCTGCGGCAAGACCACCCTGCTGCGGCTCCTGGCCGGGTTCATCACCGTGGACGCCGGCAGCATCGCGATCGGGGACACCACCGTGGCGGCGCCCGGCACCCACGTGCCGCCGCAGCGCCGCGGTGTCGGGTACGTGGCCCAGGAGGGGGCGCTGTTCCCTCACCTGAGCGTGCGCGACAACGTCCTGTTCGGCCTGCCCCGCAAGGCGCGCAGCACGCTGCGCCTGCACGAGATGCTCGACCTGGCCGAGCTGCCGCGCACGCTCGCCGAGGCCTATCCCGCCGAGCTCTCCGGCGGGCAGCAGCAGCGGGTCGCGATCATCCGGGCACTGGCCCCGTCGCCGCAGGTGGTCCTGCTCGACGAGCCCTTCTCCTCGCTGGACGCGGGCCTGCGGGCCTCGGCGGGCAGGGGCGTGGTCCGGCTGCTGCGCCACGCCGGTGCCACCGCCCTGCTGGTGACCCACGACCAGGACGAGGCACTGTCGCTCTCCGACCAGGTCGCGGTGATGCGCGACGGCCGGGTCGCCCAGGCCTCGAGCCCGGTCGACCTCTACCGGTCCCCGGTCGACACCGGGGTGGCGGTCTTCGTCGGTGGCGCCAACGTGCTCCCAGGCCGCGCCGACGCCGCCGAGGGCGAGAGCCTCCGCCCAGCTGGTCGACACCAGCCTCGGCATCCTGCCGCTGGCCACGCAGGTGCCCCCCGGCCAGGTGCAGGTCGTGGTGCGTCCCGAGCAGGTGCGGCTGGAGACCTTCGCCGACCTGGACGGAGACGAGGTGCCGCCGGGGCGAGCCGCCACCGTCGACGACGTGACCTACTACGGCCACGACGCAACCGTCTGGCTACGCCTGGGCGACGGCACGTCGTTCGTCTCGCGGGTCGTGGGCCAGGAGATCCCGCTGCGGGGCGACCGGGTGCTGGTGCGCGTCGCGGGACCCGTGCGCGGCTACCCCGACCGTGCGGGAGGGCCTGGCCGTGACCCTCGTCAGCCAGGAGCGCTCACGCACCCAGGAGCGCCGGCTCGACGCCGACCTGCTGGCGGGCCTCGGACGCGACCGACCGGGCCCGTCCGGCGCTGCGGACGGCGACCGAGGTGGTGAGCTACGGCGAGCTCGACGCCCGGGTGTCCGGTCGCGCTGAGGCGATCGGCGCCGGCACCGACCTGCACCCGGTCGGTCCGGCCCGCGACGTCGACTCGGTCGTCGAGCTGCTCGCGGCCTGGCGGGCGGGTCGAGCGGTCCTGATGCTGCCCGAGGGCGAGGCAGCGGCCGGCCGACTGCTCCGCGACTGGGCTCCGCAGGGCGCGGACCGCCTCGGCTACGACCTTCACCCGGATCTCGCGCTGCTCCTGTCCACGTCGGGGAGCACCGGGTCGCCCAAGCTGGTGCGCCTGTCCCACACCAACCTGCGCAGCAACGCGGCGTCGATCGCCGACTACCTCGGGCTGACCCCTGACGACGTCGCGGTGAGCACCCTGCCGTTGTCCTACTGCTACGGACTCTCGGTGCTGACCAGCCACCTGCTGGCGCGCGCGAGCCTGCTGCTGAGCGAGGACTCGGTCACCACGCACAGCCTGTGGGACCTCGCCGCCCGGCACGGTGCGACCTCCTTTGCGGGGGTGCCGCACACCTTCGAGCTGCTCGAGCGCTCCGGCCGCGCCGAGGCCCTGCCGCGGACGCTGCGCTACGTCACCCAGGCCGGTGGCCGGCTCGACCCGGCCGACGTCCGGCGCTGGGTCCGACATGGCCAGGCGCGCGGCTTCGACTTCGTGGTGATGTACGGCCAGACCGAGGCGACCGCGCGGATGGCCTGGCTCCCGCCGTCCCTCGCGGCCGAGCGGCCGGACTCCGATCGGGGTTCCCATCCCCGGCGGCCAGCTGCGACTCGCGCCCCTGGCCGAGCGCGCCGACGGGCCGCCCGTGCTTCCCGAAGGACTGCCTGAGGGCACCGGGGAGCTGGTCTACAGCGGCCCGAACGTGATGCAGGGGTACGCCACGACTCCGGCGGACCTGGCCCGGGGGCCGGAGCTGGAGGAGCTGCGCACCGGCGACCTGGGGGTGCAGGACGACGACGGCGTCTACCGTGTCGTCGGCCGGGTGGCGAGGTTCGCCAAGGTCTACGGTCTGCGCGTCGACCTCGACGGCGTCGAACGCGAGTTGGGCTCGTGCGGTGTCGAGTCCCGCGTCCTTGAGGTCGACGGGCGGCTGGCCGTCTTCGTGCGCAGCGGGCATGCGCGCCGGGCAAGGGTGCTCTGCGTCGAGATCACCGCGCTTCCCTCCCACGCCCTGGACGTGGTGCCGGTGGACGACCTCCCGGTCACCTCCAGCGGCAAACGGGACGACGCCCCGCTGCGCGCCGTCGTCACCCAGCGGCATGCCGCACGACTCCTCGGCGGCTCATGCGGAGCGGACCCCTCGGACGACGGCGCGCCGCTGGAGGAGCGGATCCGCGCGACGTACGCGCTGCTGCTCGGCCGCCCCGACGCCTCCCTCGACGAGAGCTTCGTCGCGCTGCGAGGCGACTCGTTGTCGTTCGTCGAGGCCAACGTCCGGCTGGGCGCGCTGCTGGCCCACGTGCCCGCGGACTGGCCGCAGCGCACCCCTCGCGAGCTGGCCTCGGTCCGGACCGGGCGGCCGGCGCGAGCACGGCCGTGGTCGCGCTGGCCGCGGATCGACGCCTCGGTGCTGCTGCGGGCGGTCGCCATCGTGCTGGTGGTCGGCAGCCACACCGACGTGTGGATGGTGCCCGGAGGCGCCCACACGCTGCTCGCCCTCGCGGGCTTCAGCCTGGTGCGCTTCCAGCTGCCCGAGACCGACCCCCGGCGCCGGAGCCGCCGGATCGCCCGGATGGCCATCGGGATCCTCGGGCCCGCCGTGCTGGTGGCGGGCGCGGTCGCGCTGCTCCGCGGCACCTACGACCTCCCCACGGTGCTCGGCCTCAACAACCTCTTCGGCGCCGACACCTGGACCGACCAGTGGCGGCTGTGGTTCCTCGAGGCGATCGGGTGGGGCCTGCTGCTCGTCCTGGTCCTCCTCCGGGTGCCTCCGGTCGGGCGCCTGGAGCGGCGGGCCCCCTACCTGCTGCCGACGGCAGCACTCGTCCTCACCCTGGTCATCCGTTGGTCATGGATCGGGTGGGAGGCCGACAACCCGCAGCGCTACTCGATCCCCTTCGTCTGGACGTTCCTGCTGCTGGGGTGGTTGGCTGCTCGGTCCGTGACGCCGCGCCTGCGGCTGGCCACCGCTGCGCTCGCGGTGGTCTCGACCGTGGGGTTCTTCGGGGACCCGGTCCGCGAGGGCGTCGTGCTGGGTGCGGTCGCGGTGATGCTCTGGGTGCCGCAGGTGAGACTCCCGGCGGTGCTGCTGCCGGTGGTGGGCGTCGTCGCCGCCTCGTCGTTGTGGGTCTACCTGATGCACTGGGAGGTGTACCCGCCGATCGAGGAGATCAGTGAGCCGCTGGCCCTGGTGGCGTCCTTCGGCGTCGGCATCCCGGCCTGGTGGCTGTGGACCCGCGCCTCCCGCGTGGTGCGGGCCCGCGTCAGCTGAGCGGGCCGGTCGCGAAACGGCGGGCGGGTCGGTTCACTCGCAGTAGTCGCACACGCCGCTGGGGGGGATCACGGTGTAGTGCACCGGACACGTGCCGGCGGCAGGTGCGGCGGCCGCCACGCTCTCCTCCGCGGTGCGCCGGCCGCCGGTCACCTTCGAGCGCTTGACCTTCGGCTCCCGGGGTGGTCCGGCCGTGGTGCCGCGCGTGCGGACGCCGGGCGACGGGCGGGCACCAGGGGTCCCTGGTCCCGCCGATGCCCGAGGCCGCTGCGTCGCCGTGGTGCGCTGTCTCGGCCGGGGGGTGAGCACGACCGGCCCACCGCCGTCAGCGGGGAGGTCCGCACCGAAGCGGCGGTGGCAGTCCCACCGTTCCTCGGCAGCCTGGGCGTCGACGTCGGCCGGCTCGGATCCGCGTAGCGCCCCGAGCGCGGTGGCATAGCTCGCGCCGACCTTGCCGTGGGCATCGACGACGAGGGAGGTGAGCAGCGGCTCGTGCCGTGCCTTGCAGTCGAGAGCGACACGGCCGAGGACGTCGCCGATCCACGTGCGCGGATGCGCGGTGGTGCGGATCAGGCTCCGGTGCTGCACGAAGTCGGCGAGGTCGTGGTAGTCGATGGAGTCGCCGTAGGTGGCGGCGACCTCGAGCAGTCGCTCGCGGGCGGCGAGCGACCAGGTGGCGTGCGCGTGCTCGGTGCCGACGGTCGCCGCGTTGGTGAACCGGAGGGGAGGCAGCTCGCTCCCGGCCACCTCGAACCCCAGCCCGCGCAGCAGGAGCGCGCAGTCGCGCGGGGTGAGGGGCGGCTCGTCGTCCCAGTCGTCGAGGAGCGGGTGCCCCACCGCCCTGAGGTGGGCACGATCGACCACGGAGACCGCGTCGTGCTCCTGTCCGTCACGCACCAGTCGGTAGGCCGGTCCCTCCTCCGAGCCGTCGGGAGGAACTTCGGAGGACAGCTCCGAGACCGCGTGAAGGACGTGGTCCCGTCCGATCCGCGCGAAGTCAGTCACCCCCCCAGGGTAGTGCGGCTCCGCCGGCCCGGCGACGCCGAGCGGTCGCCGGCTCGGGTGGGGCCGTCCGGTGGGTCCGGTGGGTGGGCCCGTGGGTGGGCCCGTGGGTGGGCCCGTGGGTGGGCGTTGTCCGGTCCTTTGCCCGGGGGCTAGGTTCGCCAGATGGCAGCAGAGACGTACGACTACATCGTGGTGGGAGCCGGCAGCGCTGGAGCAGTGGTCGCCGCGCGGCTGACCGAGGACCCTGGCACCACCGTGCTGTTGCTCGAGGCCGGCCCCGCACCCGACGACGACAACGTCACCATCCCGGCGGCCTTCCCGAACCTCTTCAAGACGAAGTGGGACTGGAACTACAACACCGCGGAGCAGAAGCAGCTGCACGCCCGCCGCGCCTACTGGCCCCGGATGAAGGCACTGGGCGGCTGCTCGGCGATGAACGCGATGATCTACATCCGCGGCAACCGGGCCGACTACGACGGCTGGCGCGACGCCCACGGCGCCGCCGGATGGGGCTACGAGGACGTGCTGCCCTACTTCATCAGGGCCGAGCGCAACCAGACCCACGGTGCGCCCTACCACGGCCAGGACGGGCCGCTCCACGTCACGGACCGGCGCTACACCCATCCGCTGACCGAGGCGTGGGTCGAGTCGGCGCTGGAGCACGGCTTCAAGCCCAACGACGACTTCAACGGAGCTGAGCAGGAGGGTGCCGGGCTCTACCAGGTGACCTGTCACAAGGGGAGGCGCTGGTCGGTCGCCGACGGATACCTCACACCGGCAATGCACCGGCCCAACCTGGTCGTGCGCACCTTGGCGCCGGTCGAACGCGTGCTCCTCGATGGCAACCGGGCGATCGGTGTGACGCACCGAAGCGGGCCGGCGAGCATGACGGCGTACGCCGAGGCCGAGGTGGTGCTGGCGGCCGGGGCGGTCAACTCACCTCAGCTGCTCATGCTCTCGGGGATCGGTCCGGCCGACCACCTGCGCGAGGTGGGGGTCGAGGTGGTCCACCACCTTCCCGGCGTCGGGGAGAACCTCCATGACCACCCCGCAGCCCCGCTCATCTGGCACACCCGGGACACCACCGACCTCGCCGAGTTCAACACGCTGTTCAACTTCGCCCGCGCCAAGGCCACCGGCACCGGACCGCTGGTGTCCAACGTGGGTGAGGGGGGCGGCTTCTTCCGCAGCCGCGACGGGCTGGCGGCGCCCGACCTGCAGATCCACGTGGCTCCCTCCGGGTTCTGGGACAACGGCCTGCACGAGCCGACGACCCGCAAGGTGACCGTGGCGCCGACCCTGGTATCCGTGGCGAGCCGGGGCCGCCTGCGGCTGCGCACCACGAACCCGTCCTGGCACCCCGACATCGACCCCGCCTACTACGACGACCAGGCCGACGTGGACGCGATGGTGGCCGGGGTGCGTACCGCGATCGAGACCACCCGCAGTGGCCCGCTGGCGCGCTACGTCGACCGGCCGTTCCTCCCCGTCGAGCGCGACCCGAGCGACGCCGAGATCGTGGAGCACCTGCGGCGCCACACCCAGACCCTCTACCACCCCGTCGGGACCTGCGCCATGGGCGTGGGCGACATGGCGGTCGTCGACCCCGAGCTGCGGGTGCACGGCATCGAGGGGCTGCGGGTGGTGGACGCATCGGTGATGCCGGAGGTCCCGCGCGGCAACACCAACGCACCGGCCATCATGGTGGGGGAGAAGGCCGCCGATCTCATCGCCGCCCGCACATCGACAGGAGCCCGAGCATGACCACCGTCCAGGACAAGCGTGTCCGATCGAGCACGTCGGGTGCCCCGGCGGTCCCACCTCCGAGCGACGTCCTCCAGGTCGTCAGCCCGCTGACCGGCGACGTCGTCGGCAGCTACCCGGTCCACGGCGCCGACGACGTCGAGGCGGTGGTCCGCGAGGCCGGGGAATGGGCGCAGTGGTGGCGTACGATCGGCTACGACGGCCGCCGCGACATCCTCGACAAGTGGCGCGGGATCATCGCCAGGCGCCTGGCCCAGCTGGCCGACGTCGTCCACCAGGAGACCGGCAAGCCGCACGCGGACGCGATGCTCGAGGGTGCGCTCGCCGTCGACCACCTGACGTGGGCCTCGAAGAACGCCGAGAAGGTGCTCGGCCGGCACAAGGTCTCCAGCGGCCTGCTGATGGCCAACCAGGCGGCGTCCGTGGAGTACCTCCCCCTCGGCGTCATCGGGGTGATCGGCCCGTGGAACTACCCCGTGTTCACCCCGATGGGCTCCATCGCCTACGCGCTGGCGGCCGGCAACGCGGTGGTCTTCAAGCCCAGCGAGCTCACCCCGGGCGTGGGCGCCTGGCTCGCAGACGCCTTGGCCGAGGTGGTGCCCGGCCAAGGCGTGCTCCAGGTCGTCACCGGGTACGGCGAGACTGGCGCGGCCCTGTGCAGGGCCGGGGTCGACAAGGTGGCGTTCACCGGATCGCCGGCCACGGGCCGCAAGATCATGGCCGCCTGCGCCGAGACGCTCACCCCCGTGCTCATCGAGGCGGGCGGCAAGGACCCGATGATCGTGGCCGACGACGCCGACGTGGCGGCGGCAGCGGACGCCGCGGCGTGGGGCGCGTTCGCCAACGCGGGGCAGACGTGTGCGGGTGTGGAACGGGTCTACGTGCACGCCGAGGTCTACGACGAGTTCCTCGAGGAGCTCACCCGTCGTGCCCATGAGGTCTACGCCGGGGCGGATCCGGGCGCCAAGATCGGCCCGATGACGCTCGAGGGACAGGTCGACATCGCCCGGAGCCACATCGACGACGCGCTCGACAGGGGCGCCCGCGCGGTCGTGGGAGGCACGGACGCGATCGAGGGGCGGTTCATCCAGCCGACCGTCCTGGTCGACGTCCCCGAGGACTCACTGGCCATCACCGACGAGACCTTCGCGCCCACCGTGACCGTGACCAAGGTCGACAACCTCGACGAGGCAGTCGAACGTGCCAACTCCACCCACTACGGGCTCGGCTCGACGATCTTCTCGCGCAACAAGGGCATGGAGCTGGCCGTCCGCATCCGGTCGGGGATGACGGCGATCAACGGGGTGATCTCGTTCGCCGGCATCCCCGAGCTGCCGTTCGGGGGCATCGGGGAGTCGGGGTTCGGACGGATCCACGGCGCCGACGGGCTCAAGGAGTTCACCTACGCCAAGGCGATCGCCCGACAGCGGATGAAGCCGGCGATCCCGCTCACCACGTTCGAGCGGACCGAGAAGGCGGAGAAGACCCTGGCAACCCTCGTGGCGGCCCTCTACGGCGGTGTCAGCCAGCTGCCGAAGATGGGGAAGAAGTCGTCCCCTTCCTGAGCCGGGACGTCATCCTGCGTGGCCCGAGGGAGACTGATGCCCGACCCGTTGCCGGACCCGTCGCCTGACCCGTTGCGCCAGCCCCGGATCGCCAACGCGCACTTCGTCACCGACCGGCTGCTCGTGGGGGGTGACCTCGACGCCTGGGACGGCGAGCTCGCCGTGCGCCAGCTGCTCGAGCTGCTGGCACTGGGGGTGACCCACGTGCTCGACGTCCGGCTGGAGTGGAGCGACGAGGAGCTGGTGGCCCGGCTCGCCCCCGACGTGAGCTACCTCCACCTCGGCATCGACGACGCCGGGCAGCGCGTGCCGGAGGAGTGGTTCGAGCGCGTGGGGCTCTGGGGGGCGCAGGCCCTGGCGGCTCCGGGCGCGGTGGTGCTCGCCCACTGCCACATGGGCATCAACCGGGGCCCCTCGGCAGGGCTCGCGATCATGCTGGCCACCGGCTGGGAGCTGGGCCCTGCCCTCGACGCCATCCGCGGCGCGAGGCCGTTCGCCCACACCGACTACGCCGAGGACGCGCTTCGCTGGCACCACGGCCGTACGCAGTGCCGACGCGGCGCAACGTCGCGCCGACCGCGAGACGCTGGCCCGTTGGCGCGCCGAGAGCACCCTCGACGTCGGCGAGGTGATCCGGCTCAAGCGCGCCGGGGAGGACCAGCTGCCGGAACCACTGGGTCCCCGATGAGACCTGCAGCCCCTAGAGCCGGCTGTGGCCGTCGTAGCCGCCGCGGGGAGGACGCAGGCCGAAGACCTTGCCCACGGTGGGCGCGACGTCGACGGTGCGGGCCACCCGGCTCGACGACGTACGCCGCCGCACCAGTCGGTGTCCGCCGCTGACGAAGAACGGGATCGGCTGGGTGGCCGGGTGCCCGTGGTTGCCCGGGATCGGGTTGTCGGAGAAGCCGGGGTCGGAGAAGCGCCAGCCCGATCGGCAGAAGACGACGAGGTCACCGGCCAGCCGGGGGAGGTGCAGCTGGCGGGGGCGGTGCACCGACAGCACGCCGGGGGTGTCCAGGGCGATGCGCCGCATCCGTCGGCGGGCCTGGTCACGTTTGCCGGAGGGGCCGGTCCAGTAGAGGAGGTCGGCGCCTCCGTTGTCGGCGATCTGCACGTTCCCGGCCAGCAGCGGGTCCTCCTCGAACCGCGGCGCCAGGTTGATGAGGTCGCCCGGAGTGGACCAGTCCATGGAGTGGTCGGCCAGCACGACGACGACCGAGCGGTGCCACCGTCCGGTCTGCTTGAGCATGTCGACGAACCGACCGACCTGCCGGTCGGTGTCGACCAAGGCGGCGGTGCGCGCAGCGCGGACACTCGTCCCGGTGACGTCGCTGTGTCCCATCCGGTCGATGTCGCCCAGGTTCACGAAGACCAGGTGGGGGTCGAGCTCCTGCACCATCGAGATCGCGGCGTCCGTGGTGAAGACGTCGGGCGCGTGCCCGGAGACCGGCACGACGGGCTGCGGTTCCCAGCGGTACGTCGCGCGGTCGCCGAAGATGCCGGAGAGGTACTCCTTCGACAGCACGGTGCCGGTGGTGAGCCCGGCCCGGTTGAGCCGACTGATCACGGTCGGGAACCTCAGGTCCGTGGGGCGGTCCATGTCGCGGACCTCGCCGAGCCCACGGTCGTAGATCGCGTTCGCCGGTACGCCGGTCCGGTCCGGACGCACGCCGGTCATCATCATCACGTGGTTGGGGATGGTCTCCATCACCGGCAGAGACTTCGCGTTCGGGTAGTTGCGTCCGCCGGCACGCAGCTCCGCCAGGCGAGGCGTCAGCGTGGGAGTGATCTCACCGGGCTTGCAGCCGTCGACCACGAGCACGTAGACCCGGCTGGCTCGGCGGCCCGCGGCGGCAGCGGGCTCGACGTCGAGAGCCGAGGAGAACAGCATGGTCGCTCCCGCGGCGCCGGTGACCTGGAGCAGGCGGCGGCGGCTCAGGTCGACCGGGGGGAGGCCTTGGCTCCCGCTGTCGTGACGGTCCTGGCACATCAGTCGTCCACTCCCTTCTCGACCTGCTCGACCCGGTTGCTGTTGACCCGGGTCGCGAAGCTGATCTCCCGGTGCGCGCCGGCGCGCCGGTCGGCGCGGTCGCCGATGATGAACCAGTCCACCTGCAGCCGCTCGCGGTTGACGTCGACGACGGAGAAGCCGTGGTCGTCGAAGTTCAGGTACTTGATGTGGCGGTTGGCCACCTTCACGCCCTCCTCGACCGCGGTCGTCGTGGCTCCGGAGTAGTCCCCGGTGATGTCCTTGAGGTTGTTGCTGGTGACGCTGGTGCAGACGAACTCGGTGGCCACGCTGGTGCCCAGCGGCGTGCCGGCGGCGTAGGACTCGGCGTCGTACGGCAGGTCGCAGGCCCAGCCGGAGTGGATGTCGCCGGTGAGGAAGACCGCGTTGTTGACTCCGCGGGTGCGGAGGTGGTCGAAGACCTCCCGGCGGTCGGCGGTATAGCCGTCCCACTGGTCGATGTTGTACGGCGGCCCGTCCTTCGGCACCGGCGTGTCCACGATCTTGGAGACCTCGTCGAGGTAGGCCTCCGGGATCCGCACCGGGGCGATCATCACGGGGTTCCCCACGAGCTTCCACAGAGCCCGGTCGTCGCGCAGCGACTCCTTGAGCCAGCTCATCTGGGTCGCGCCGGTGATGGTGCGCGTGGGGTCGTCGGTGGCGGGATCGGGCTGCGCGGCCACCTGCTGGCTGCGGTAGCTGCGCAGGTCCAGCATGGACAGCTCGACCAGGCGGCCGAAGGTGAGCCGGCGGAAGAGGCGGGTGCCGTCGTTGAGTCGGGCGCTGTCGGACATCCGCACCGGCATCCACTCGTCGTAGGCACGACGTGCGGCGGCCTTGCGCTTGGCCCAGGACCCCTCGCTGCCGGGACTGTGGTTCTCGGCGCCGTCGCGCCAGGCGTCGTTGGCGCTCTCGTGGTCGTCCCAGGTGGTGACGAAGGCGTACTTGCGGTGCAGGCGCTGCAGGTCGAGGTCCTGCTTGTACTGGGCGTGCCGCCGCCGGTAGTCGGCGAGGCTCACCATCTCCTTGGCCGGGACGTGTGGCCGGACGTCCTCCTCGGAGTTGCCGTAGCCGTACTCCCCGGGGCCGTACTCGTAGAGGTAGTCCCCGAGGTGGACGACGAGGTCGAGGTCGTCGCGGTTGGCCAGGTGACGGTAGGCCGAGAACCAGCCGGCCTGGAGGTTGGAGCAGGAGACCATGCCGAAGCGCAGGTTGGCGTTGTCGGCGTTCGGCCGCGGCGCGGTGCGGGTGCACCCCGCCGGACTGTGCTGGCCCCGGTAGACGAAGCGGTAGTAGTAGACGGTGTCGGGCTGTAGCCCACCGGGATCGACCTTGACGGTGTGGTCGCGGGCCGGACCGGTCTTGACCCGTCCCTGCGCGACGATGCGGCGGAACCGCCGGTCGCGGGCCACCTGCCAGCGCACGGTCACACGGGGACCCTTGCCCGAGCCCGGCCGAGCCGCCTCGGTGGGAGTGACGCGGGTCCACAACACCACGGTGCGGGGGCGGGGGTCACCGGAGGCGATGCCATGGCGGAAGAAGCGCGAGCCGGCGTCGGCGGGCGAGGCGCCCACCGTCGTCGCCACGGTGCCGATGGCGGCAGTCGCGGCTCCCGCCTGGATCAGGGTGCGACGATCGAGCCCGTCGGCGTCGCGCCCGGGGACAGGGGTGTTGCTGGCCAAGGTTTCCATGTCGTCCCTCGCGTCGATCAGCTCTCTCCTACGAGGGGGACAACGGACCAGCGGCCTATCGGTTCCGCCGGAGGGCGAAAACGACAGAGCCGGCTCGCCTGCCCCGGCTCGGCCTGATGGCGCGGCCCGAGATGGCCCGCGATGGCACCCGAGATGGCCCCGAGATGGCCCCGAGATGGCGGAGACGCCGCGGGCCTGGGGGGTGTGGCCCCGGCCACGTCGGCGCCTCCGCCTCGTGGGTGCGCTGTCACTGTCGCCCGCTGGTCCCAGGTCAAACGTCCTGATCTGGACCAGTGGCGAGCGCCCCGCGCCGTCCCCAGTGGTGCTGCGGCATTGCGCGGAGCCGTCGGAGGCGGTGGCTAGGTTTGTCTGGTGATGCCGTGGAGCGAGGTCGACGACGAGGATGTCGAGCGCTGCTTCGGGGCGGCGACCCTTGCCCGGGGCCGAAGCTACGCCGACGAGGGACGGGTCACCCAGGTCCAGGTGACCGGTCAGGAACGGGGCGTCGTCCTGGTCTCCGCCGACGTGCGTGGCAGTGGACACCAGCGCTACCGCACGCACGTGACGGCTGTGACGGGCACCGGGGACCTCTACCTCGACTCCCGCTGCACCTGCCCGGTCGGACGGATGTGCAAGCACGGCGCCGCGCTGGTCCTGGTCGCGGGTGGTGAACGGCGGACCGCCGGCAGCAGCTGGGAGCGGCGCCTCGGCGCGCTCGTCGACGAGCTCGAAGGAACCGCGTCGACGGCGCCCGAGCAGCGCGGCCCGGTGGGGGTGCGAGCGCTCGCCCTCCAGGTCGAGGCGCCCGCGACCCGCTCACGCTGGGCCACCCACCACACCCGTGGGGGTCTCCGGGTGCGTCCGCTGGTCAAGTCCGCCCGCGGGGCCTGGGTCAAGTCCGGTGCCGGCTGGGACGACCTGCCTCGGCTGCTCCGCACCCGCGCGGTGCCGGCCGAGCAGGGGGCGGCGCTGCACGAGATCCTGCTCGGACACCGCGCGGCAAGCGCGACGTACTACTACGGCGGCGAGCCTCACCTGCCGCTCGAGCGCTGCGGGGCGGCGCTGTGGCGCAGCCTGGAGACCGCGTTGGCCGCCGGCGTCGAGCTGGTGCCCGCAGGAGTCCTCGAGTCGGTGGCGGTGGCGCCGGAACCGGTGGGGGTGGTCGCGGAGGCCACGCGCGACCACGGCGGCGCCCGGGTGCGGCTCGGCGTGCGCCACGACGGCGAGTGGTACGACGGCGACCGCGTCGAGCTGCTCGGCGAGCCCGCACACGGGGTCGCGCTGTGGACGCCGACGCCGCAGGGCTGGCAGGTGGTGCTGGCGCCGCTGACGACGAAGGCCGGCCCCCGCACCCGCCGGCTCCTCAGCGGTGAGGCCCTCGAGGTGCCGGCCGAGGCGGTCGACGACCTCGTGGCGGACCTGCTGCCCCGGCTGGCCCGCCACGTCCCCGTGGACTCCCCGGACGACTCCCTCCGGTTGCCCGAGCCGAGCGAGCCGAGGCTGGCCCTGGAGGTCGAGTGGCGCGCCGCCGACGACGTGGGGCTGACGTGGCAGTGGCGCTACGCCCGACGTGAGGGGGCCGACGACCGCGTCTACGAGCTCGACGACGAGCGCGGTGTCCACGGCCTGCGCCGGCCGGACCTGGAGCGAGACCTGCTCGCGGCTCTCGAGCTCGACGACGACCAGCGGTACCTGCTGTGCGAGACCGGCTCGGCTCGCCTCGTGCCCCAGCAGTCCTTCCAGGGCATCCGCGCGGTGGCCTTCCACGACGACGCCCTGGTCGCGCTGGAGCGCTCCGGCCAGGTGGAGATCCTCGAGCAGGGGCCGCGACCCGACTACCAGGAGGCGAGCGGTCCGCCGGTCATCCGCTTCGCACGGCGCTCCGGGGAGTCCGAGACGCCGGCCGACGGCGAGGGTGCGGCACTCCTGGGGCGCACCGACTGGCTGGACCTGGAGGTGGTGATCAGCGTCGACGGACGCTTCCTCGGCCTGGCGACCCTGCTCGAGGCCATGACGATGGGCGCCGAGCGGCTGGTGCTGCGCGACGGGACTCACCTGCGCATCGACATCCCCGAGTTCGAGCAGCTCTACGAGCTGGTCCGCGACGCCCGCGAGCTCGAGGAACAACCCGACGGCGGTGTCCGCGTCGGCCGCCACGACCTCGGGCTGTGGGAGGAGCTGGCCGAGATCGGCCTGGTCGACGAGCAGGCCGCCCGGTGGGTGGAGGCAGCACAGGCGCTGCGCGGGCTGGTGACACTGCCCGAGGCCGAGCCGGTGGGGGTGCGTGCGGACCTCCGGTCCTACCAGCTCGACGGCTTCCGCTGGCTGGCGTTCCTCCGTCGAGCCGGGCTCGGGGGCATCCTCGCCGACGACATGGGACTGGGCAAGACCCTCCAGACGCTCGCACTGATCGCCCACGCCCGGGCCGAGGGTTCCGCGCCGTGCCTGGTGGTGGCCCCCACCAGCGTGGTCGCCACCTGGGCACAACAGGCGGCGGCGTTCACTCCCGGCCTGACGGTGCGCACCGTGACCTCCTCGCGGGCACGGCGAGGGGAGTCCTTGGCCGAGCTCCAGGACGGCGCCGACATCGTGGTCACCTCCTACACGCTGTACCGCCTGGAGGTCGAGGACTACCTGGCGCTCGACTGGGGCGCCCTGGTCCTGGACGAGGCGCAGACGGTCAAGAACCACCGCGGCAAGACCTACCAGTGCGTGCGCCGGCTCGACGTCCCTTTCCGGCTCGCGCTGACCGGCACGCCGTTGGAGAACCGGCTGATGGAGCTGTGGTCGCTGCTGTCCATCGTGGCTCCCGGCCTCTACCCGTCGCCCACCCGCTTCGCGGAGGTGGTCGCCAACCCCGTGGAGAAGGAGGGCGACGAGGAGGCGCTGGCGCGGTTCCGGCGCCGCGTCGGACCGTTCCTGCTGCGGCGGACCAAGGACCTCGTCGCCGCGGACCTGCCGCCGAAGCAGGAGCAGCTGCTCGAGGTGGCGCTGGGCACCAAGCATCGCCGGATCTACCAGACCCGGCTGCAGCGGGAGCGTCAGCACGTCCTGGGCCTGCTCGACGACTTCGACCGGCAGCGGGTCGCGATCTTCAGGTCGCTGACCGTGCTGCGCCAGCTCGCGCTCGACCCCGCGCTGGTGGATGCCGAGCACGAGCAGGTGGGTTCGGCCAAGCTCGATGTCCTGGTCGACCACCTGCACGAGCTGGTCTCCGAGGGGCACCGGGCCCTGGTCTTCAGCCAGTTCACGTCGTACCTGCGCCGAGTCCGCGACCGCCTCGACCAGGAGGGCGTCGCCAGCGTCTACCTCGACGGCCGCTCCCGCAACCGCGGCCGGCTGATCGAGGAGTTCCGCCTGGGCGACGCGCCGGTGTTCCTCATCAGCCTCAAGGCGGGCGGGGTGGGGCTCACCCTCACCGAGGCCGACTACGTCTTCGTGCTCGACCCGTGGTGGAACCCGGCGGTCGAGGCCCAGGCCGTGGACCGGGCGCACCGGATCGGACAGCGAAGGCCCGTCATCGTCTACCGGCTGGTCGCGGCCGACACCATCGAGGAGAAGGTGATGGAGCTCAAGGCCCGCAAGGCGGCGCTCTTCGCCCAGGTGATGGACGGCGCCGGCGGGGCGGTCACCGGCATCGACGCCGACGACGTCCGCGCCATCCTCGGGGACGGCACCTGAGCGGGGGTCGGTGGCGGCCAGGTCAGCTGACCCCGGCAGCCTCCTCCAGCGCGATCAGCTCGTGGTCGAGATGGGTGAGCAGGCGCTGCAGGCTCGGAGCAGTACGACGGCATCCGGTGAGGCCGAAGTTCATCCGCCCGTCGTAGGAGGTGCAGGTGATGTTCATGGCCTGCCCGTGGGTGGGGATCGACAGCGGGTACATGCCGTCGAGGCGAGCGCCGTTGAGGTAGAGCGGCTTGCGCGGCCCGGGCACGTTGGAGATCACCAGGTTGAACGGGGGCCGGGTCATCCCCTGGATCCCGAGCATCGGAGCCAGCACCAGCGGTGACATGCCGAGGCCACTCATCGCGATCAGCTGCATCTGGGTCATCGACCTGACCGCGGCGCGGGCATCCTTCACCGACCTGCTGATCGCCTTGAGCCGCCTGGCGGGATCCGCCTCATCGGTGTGCAGCTTGACCATGATCGCGCCGACCGCGTTGCCACCCTGGTCGGAGGCCTCGCCGGCCTGGTCGACCTTGAAGCTCATCGGCACCATCGAGATCAGGGGCTGGTCGGGCAGGGCGTCGAGCTCGATGAGGTAGTGACGCAGCGCCCCGGCGCACATGGCCAGCACGACGTCGTTGATCGTGGTGCTGGTCGCCTTGCCGACCGCCCGCATCCGTTCGATCTCCCAGTCCTGGGCGGCGATGCGGCGCGAACCGCTGATCTTCTGGTTGAAGATGGTGCGCGGCGCGTAGAGCGCGATCGGTGCGCTCTCGTTGCGGACGCCCCGGTTGAGCGTCCTGACCAGTGCAGAGGGCATCCCGGCAGCGTCGGCCATGAGACCCCAAGCCGATCGTGCGGCACCCAGCGGCACCTCCATCAACCGTTGGGCGAGCGCCGCCCGCTCCTCGTCCGCCTGCCGGGCCTGGGGCCTGGCCGCCCACACCGGAGGCAGGTCGCGCTTGTCCGGGTCGGTGGTGAGCCCGGACTGCAGCAACCGCATCGCAGCGACACCGTCGACCAGCGAGTGGTGGATCTTGGAGTACACCGCGGCTCGGCCGTCGGCCAGGCCACTGATGAAGTGGATCTCCCACAGCGGCCGGTCGAAGCCCATGCGGGTGGTGTGCAGGCGCCCTCCGAGCTCGAGCAGCTCGCGGATCCGACCGGGCTCAGGGAGCGCGCTCAGCCGGACGTGGTGCTCGAGGTCGAGGTCGGTGTCCTCGCGCCAGAACCACTGGCCGGCGGTTCGCACCGAGCGGTAGGGCCGCTTGCGGTAGATCGGGGCGACGTCGGGCACGTCGATCGAGCGCTCGTACTCCGCGCGGATCCACTCCGGGCCGGCGCCCTCGGGCAGCTGAAACAGCTGCAGGCCACCGACGTGCATCGGCGTGCTGCGGGAGTCAGCGAACATGAACGCTGCGGACACCGGGTCCATCGGGACGGCCATGGCTCTCCTGAGGTCGGTGGGTGGGTCGATCCTGTCGCCCCCGGACCTTCGGTGCAACCACGGCTCCAGCTCGCAGTGGCCTCCGAGTGGGTCCGGGATGCGTCACAATCATGACGTGAGCCCCGACGTGAGCCCCGACGCGAGCCCCGACGCGAGTGCCCGCCGCGGCAGGGACGACGCCCTCGGCACGCGACGCCGTGGGCAGGACTTCCCGGAGGCCGGCTGGGGGCGGCGCGGGTACGACTGCGCCGAGGTGGAGGACTTCCTCCACGAGGCCGAGCGCTCGCTGCGTCATCGGCCACCGGCCATGGCGCCGTACGAGGTCCAGGACGCGCGGTTCCGCGGTGCCCGCTGGCGCCAGGGGTACGACATGCGGGCGGTGGACGCGCGGTTGGCAGAGCTGCACACCGCCCTGCGGGAGGCGCACGGTGAGGACAGCGTCAGCGGCGTCGAGGGCCGGGAGAGCGCGCGGGAGCACCGCGTCGCCTTCTGGATCTACGTGGTGGCAGCGGTGCTGGTGGTGGCGATCCTCGGCGCGGCCGGGACGCAGCTGCTGGCCCAGCTCTGAGCGATGACCTGGGTGCTGCACGTCGACCTCGACCAGTTCCTGGTCGCGGTCGAGCTGCAACGGCGCCCCGAGCTGCGTGGTCTGCCGGTCGTGGTGGGCGGGAGGGGGGACCCCACCGAGCGAGGGGTGGCCGCCACGGCGTCGTACGAGGCAAGGGAGCTGGGGGTCTCCTCCGGGACGCCGCTGCGCACCGCGGCCCGTCGCCTCCCCGACACGGCCGTGTTCCTGCCGGTCGACAAGCCGGCGTACGACGCGGTGAGCCAGGAGGTGATGGCGGTGCTGCGGTCGTTCCCCGTCGCCGTGGAGGTGCTGGGGTGGGACGAGGCCTTCTTGGGACCGCTGCCCGAAGAACCGGCCCCGGACCCGGAGGCACTGGCCGATCAGGTGCGGCAGCGCGTTCGCCAGCGGACGGGGTTGACCTGCTCGGTCGGCATCGGCGACAACAAGCTGCAGGCCAAGCTCGCCACCGGGTTCGGCAAGCCCGACGGCGTCGGACGGCTGAGCAGTGCGGAGTGGGAGCAGGTCATGGGGCCCCGGCCGGTCGACGCGCTGTGGGGGATCGGACCCCGCACCCGGGACCGGTTGCAGGCCCTCGGCATCCGCACCGTCTCCGAGCTGGCCGCGTCGAGTGCAGCCTCGCTGGCTGAGGGCTTGGGGCCTCGCACGGGGCCCTGGCTGCGCAGGCTCGGGCGCGGCGCGGGGTCGACGGAGGTCGACCCCACTCCCTGGGTGCCGCGAGCCCACGGCCGGGAGGTGACGCTCCAGGACGATGCCGACGACTGGGAGGAGGTCGCCGACCGGGTCCGCGACCTCGCCGAACAGGTCGCCCGCGACCTCGCGGACGAAGGGCGACCGGCGGCCCGGGTGGGGGTGAAGATCCGCTACGCGCCCTTCACGACCAGGCAGCGCAGCACGACGCTGCCCGAGCCGACTGCCGAACCGGCGGTGCTCACCGAGGCCGCCCTCGGGCTGTTGGGCGGTTTCGACCACGCGCGGCGCGTGCGGCTGGTCGGGGTGAGGGCCGAGATGGTGCCCCCTCCCTGAGCGTCCGTCCTGCATCCGCGAGGAGGTGCTGCGCGCTCCAGCTGGCGCTGGGTGACCGCAGCGCGGCTGAGGCGTGCCGGATGACGACCCGGAGCCGCCTGGGGTCAGGTGCCCCCCGGGGTATCGTGTGGGCCATGCGTCTCGTTGTCCACGTCCTGTCCGCCGTCCTCCTGGCCCTCGTTCTCGTCTCCTGTGGGTCCGACCCCTCCGGCGAGGCATCGACCGACACCGGGGTCGTCCCGGTGTCCCAGGTGGCGGAGGCGCTGGACCAGAACGCGACGGTGGTCGACGTGCGCACGCCGCAGGAGTACGCCCAGGGGCACCTGCCCGCAGCGGTGAACATCGACGTCACCGCCTCCGACTTCGAGGACAACATCGCCGCGCTCGACAAGTCCGCGACCTACGTCGTCTACTGCCGGAGTGGCAGCCGCTCCACGACGGCGGCACAGATCATGGCCGAGAACGGTTTCGACGACGTGATCAACGCCGGCGGCTACGACGACCTGGTGTCCGCCGGCCTCGGCTGATCGCCACCGGCACGGCCGGGCGCCACCTGGTCCTCCACGTACCCGGGCCGCGACACGTGGATCCCCGCCCAGGCCAGCGGGGCCAGGAGCGCGGTGAGCACGAGCAGCGGCAGGGTCCAGCTGCCACTGCTCTCGCGCAGCAGGCTCATGCCCAGAGGGCCGAGGGCGGCAAGCAGGTAGCCCACCGCCTGGGCGAAGCCCGACAGGGCTGCGGTCCCGGCAGGTGTTCGTGTCCGCAGGCCCAGCAGCGTCAGGATGAGCGGGAACGTGGCCTGGCTGATGCCGATGAGCAGCGCCCAGAGCCAGGGGACGTGCTCGATCCACAGCACCAGCCCGAGCAGCCCGAACGGATAGCAGGCGAGCAGCGTCACCATGAGCCACACCTGGCTGGGCGATCTCGCGGCCAGCGTCGGGATCGCGACCGACAGCGGGATGCCCATCGCGGTGACGAGGGCGAGCATCAGGCCGGCGGTCGCCGCGGAGTACCCGCTGTCGCGGTAGATCTGAGGGAGCCACCCGAACACCGCGTAGGCCTGCAGCGACTGCAACCCGAAGGCCACGGCCATGAGACGGCCGAGCGGGGTGCGCATCACCTGGCGCATCGTCACCGCGTGGGACGACTCGGGGGAGCGCTGGTCGTGGCCCACCAGCAGCAGCCAGGGCAGGGCCGCCACCGCAGCGATCACGGCCCACACGGCGAGCCCGGCGCGCCAGGTGCCGACGGCCTGCGCAACCGGCACCGTCAACAGGGTCGAGAGGGTCATCCCGGTGGCCAGCACGGTGGTGTAGACCGCGGTCAACAACCCGATGCGCGTCGGGAAGTGCAGCTTGACCAGCGACGGCATCATCACGTTGCCGGTGGCCATGCCGGCCAGGGCCAGCACCGAGGCCACCAGGAAGACGACCTGGGACGAGGTGGCCGCTCGCAGCCCCAGGCCCGCAGCGGTCAGCAGCAGCGCCAGGGTCGTGAGTCGGTGGACTCCGAGGCGGTGCGCGAGCCAGGGAGCGGCCGCGCCGAAGCCGGAGAACGCGAGGACCGGCAACGAGGTGAGCAGCCCTGCCGTGGCCGCGGACATGCCGAGGGCCGCGCGGATCTCCTCGATGACCGGCCCGATGCTGCCGGCGGCGGGGCGGAGGTTGAACGCCAGTCCGACCAGCGCGGCGACCACGAGGGCGGTGTGCACGCGGTGACGCTGGGTGTGCACCGCTGGCCACCTTTCGGCGTATGATCGTGATACCGGGGCCGGTATCAGAGGACCCTATTCGAAGCGGCTCGGGGTCGAGCCGGGAGGTGCATCGTGCAGTTGCCTGACGACGAGATGACTCCTGTGGTCAACAGGCTCAAACGCGCCCAGGGCCAGCTGTCCGGCGTGCTCCGGATGCTGGAGGAGAACCGCGACTGCGAGGACATCGTGACCCAGCTCGCCGCGGTGAGCCGGGCGCTCGACCGAGCCGGCTTCGCCATCGTGGCCAGCGGGATGCGCCAGTGCATGACGGAGTCCGAGGCGGGCGGTGACGCCACCCCCGACGTCGCCAAGCTGGAGAAGCTCTTCCTCACCCTGGCCTGACGCAGACCTCGACGCGCCCGGTCCAGCCGCCCAGCCGAACCAGTGAGCCAGCCGGACCAGCGGCTGCTCAGGTGATGGTGACGCCCCCGTCGACGGCGATGGTCTGGCCGGTGACGTAGCCGGCGGCGTCACCGGCCAGCCACACCAGGGTCGCGGCCAGCTCGCGCGGGTCACCGACCCGGCCCATCGGGATGCGGGCCATCATGGCCTCGACGTACCCCTCGGGGTAGCTGTCTGTCATCTCGCTGGCGAACCACCCGGGCGCGATCGCGTTGACGCGGATGCCCCGCCGTCCGGTCCACTGCTGGGCCAGGTCGCGGGTGAGCCCGACCAGGCCGGCCTTGGAAGCGGAGTACGCCGCCTGCGGAAGCCCTGCGGTGGTGAGGGCGAGCACCGAGGAGATGTTCACGATGGAGCTGCCCGGCTGCATCACTCGCCCGCAGGCCTGCGCCATCCAGTAGCAGCCGTTGAGGTTCAGGTCGACGACCGAGCGGAACTGCTCGGGGCTCTCCTTGAGGGCCGGCACCGCGGTGCCGATGCCGGCGTTGTTCACCAGGACGTCGACCCGGCCGAACTCGGCCATGGTGGCCTCGACCAGGGCCTGGCACTGCTCGGGGTCGACCACGTCCGTGGCCACCGCGAGCGCCCGGCGGCCGCGCGCCTCGACCGAGGCCTTGGTGTGCTCCAGCTTCTCGACCCGGCGGGCGCCGAGGGCGACGTCGGCCCCTGCCTCGGCGAGCGCCTCGGCGAAGGCGACCCCGAGGCCCGAGGAGGCGCCGGTCACGACCGCGACCTTGCCGTCGAGCCGGAAGCGGTCCATGACGGTCGAGGCGGTCTGCTGAGTCGGGTCGGCCATGTCAGTCCTCCTGGTGGGCTCGGCGGGCGTTCCACGCGGACACGACCATCTCGTCGATGGTGTGGCGCATCCTCCAGTCGATGTCGCGCCCCGCGAGGTCGCCCGAAGCCACGATCCGGGCAGGGTCGCCGGGTCGGCGGGCGTGGATCTCGGGGGTGAAGTCGACGCCGGTGCCCCGGGCCATGGCGTCCATGATCTGGCGCACCGACAGGCCGTCGCCGCTGCCCAGGTTGTAGACCGGGGCGAGCTCGCGGCCCTGCTCCAGCGCACGTGCCGCGCTGACGTGGGAGGTCGCGAGGTCGGCGACATGGATGTAGTCGCGCACGCAGGTGCCGTCAGGAGTCGGGTAGTCGTCGCCGTTGATCCTGGGGGTGCGGCCGGCCAGGAGCGCCTCGATGACCAGCGGGAAGAGGTTGTGGGGGCTGGAGTCGTACACCTCGTCGGTGCCGGATCCGACGACGTTGAAGTACCGGAGCGACGTGTGGCGCAGACCCGCGGCACGGGCCTGGTCGGCCAGCAGCCACTCCCCGATGAGCTTGGACTCGCCGTAGGGCGACTCGGGCAGGGTGGGGCTCTCCTCGGTGACCAGGTCCGTGGAGGG
Organism: uncultured Actinomycetota bacterium; assembly: GCA_963801135.1. Taxonomy (GTDB): domain Bacteria; phylum Actinomycetota; class Actinomycetes; order Propionibacteriales; family Nocardioidaceae; genus Marmoricola_A. Next base: position 224,195 of record CAWDDN010000017.1, read on the forward strand.
CGTCCCGAACGTCGCTGCGCTGGAGGAGAACACGATGGCCTCGACCCCGGTGTCCTGCATCGCCTGCAACAGCGAGACGGTGCCGGTGACGTTCTGCTCGTAGGTGTGCAGCGGCCGCTCGACCGAGACCCCGGCGTACTTGAAGCCGGCGACGTGGACGACTCCCGCGACCGAGTGCTCGGTCAGGGTGGCACGGAGCCGGTCGGTGTCCAGGATCGAAGCCTCGACCAGCGGCACCCCGTCCGGCACGAAGCCACGATGGCCGGTGGAGAGGTCGTCGACGCACACGGTGTCGATGCCGGCGTCTCGGAAGGCCCGCAGCACGTGGGCGCCGATGTAGCCGGCGCCGCCGGTCACCAACCAGGTCATGGACGTCTCCTCGGGAGGCTGGTCGAAGGGGGAGGGGTAGCCGAGTCAACCACGCTGGAGGCACCGCGCGGCGTCGGGTCCGACGAGGCAGCATCGGTGGGTTACCCTGAGGCAATGCGGCAGCATCTCCTTCTTGGTCGGCCGCTCTGAACGTCACGACGACGACCTCAGAGCGGCAACCCTCCTGCGCGGAGGGTTTTTTTGTGCCATCGACCGAGGTGGACGACGAGCGCGGCAAGGGCCGGGCGGACAGCAGACACGTCAGAGGGACGACAGATGAGTGAGCAGCAGGACGGCGGGGCCGGCGGCTACGACGTGGCCGCGGTCCAGGACAAGTGGCGCCCGGTGTGGGAGAAGCTCGACCCCTTCCGGGCTGCCGACGACGGCTCGAAGCCGCGGCGCTACGCGCTCACGATGTTCCCCTACCCCAGCGGCGACCTGCACATGGGTCACGCCGAGGTGATGGCGATCCACGACGTGCTGGCCCGCCACTGGCGCCAGCTGGGCTACGACGTGATGAACCCGATCGGCTGGGACTCCTTCGGGCTGCCGGCGGAGAACGCCGCCATCAAGCGTGACGAGCACCCCGCGACGTACACCTACGCCAACATCGAGACCCAGGCGGCGTCCTTCCGCCGCTACGCGGTCTCCTTCGACTGGTCGCGGCGACTCCACACCTCCGACCCGGAGTACTACCACTGGACCCAGTGGCTGTTCCTGCGCTTCCGTGAGCGAGGCCTGGCCTACCGCAAGCACAGCCCGGTCAACTGGTGCCCCCACGACCAGACGGTCCTGGCCAACGAGCAGGTCGTCCAGGGCCGGTGCGAGCGGTGCGGCACGGAGGTGACCAAGCGCGAGCTGTCGCAGTGGTACTTCAAGGTCACCGACTACGCCCAGCGCCTGCTCGACGACATGGGGCAGCTCGAAGGACGCTGGCCCGAACGGGTGCTGGCGATGCAGCGCAACTGGATCGGCCGCTCCGAGGGCGCCCACGTCGACTTCACCGTGCTGAACGAGCACGGCGAGGCTCGCGGGGAACCGGTCTCGGTCTTCACCACCCGGCCGGACACGTTGTACGGCGCCACGTTCTTCGTGGTCGCGGCCGACGCCAAGCTGGCTGCCGACCTGGTCAGCGACCAGCACCGCCCGGCCTTCGAGGCCTACCTGGAGGAGGTCCGCAAGGCCACCGACATCGACCGGCTGGCGACCGACCGGCCCAAGACCGGTGTCTTCCTCGGCGTGCACGCGGTCAACCCGGTCAACGGCGAGCGCATCCCGGTCTGGGCGGCCGACTACGTCCTGGCCGACTACGGCACCGGCGCCATCATGGCGGTGCCGGCGCACGACCAGCGCGACCTGGACTTCGCCCGTGCCTTCGACCTGCCGGTACGCCGGGTCGTGGACACCGGGGAGCCCAACCCCGAGGAGACCGGCATCGCCACGACGGGTGACGGCGTCTACGTCAACTCCGCCGGCGACGGGTTCAGCCTGGACGGCCTGGACGACAAGGCCAGCGGCATCCGGAGCATCGTCGAGCGGCTCGAGGCCGAAGGCAACGGCACCGGCGCGGTCAACTTCCGGCTGCGCGACTGGCTGCTGTCGCGTCAGCGGTTCTGGGGCTGCCCGATCCCGATCGTGCACTGCGAGGCCTGCGGCGAGGTCCCGGTGCCCGACGAGCAGCTGCCGGTCGAGCTGCCCGACCTGCGGGGTGCGGACCTGAAGCCCAAGGGGGTCTCACCGCTGGCGGCCGCCGAGGACTGGGTGTCCGTCGACTGCCCCGCCTGCGGCGGACCGGCCCGGCGCGACAGCGACACCATGGACACCTTCGTGGACTCCTCGTGGTACTTCCTGCGCTACTGCTCGCCCGAGGAGCCGGGGCGCCCCTTCGACCCCCAGCAGGTGCGCAACTGGATGCCGGCGGCCCAGTACGTCGGCGGCGTCGAGCACGCGATCCTCCACCTGCTCTACAGCCGGTTCTTCACCAAGGTGCTGCACGACATGGGCCTGGTCGACTTCGTCGAGCCGTTCGAAGCTCTGCTCAACCAGGGCCAGGTGGTCAACCAGGGCAAGGCGATGAGCAAGTCGCTGGGCAACGGTGTCGACCTCGGTGAGGTCATCGACGAGTTCGGTGTCGACGCGGTGCGGCTGACGCTGGTGTTCGCCGGTCCACCGGAGGACGACATCGACTGGGCGGACGTGTCACCCGGCGGGTCACTGAGGTTCCTCCAGCGGGCATGGCGGCTCAGCGGCGACGTGACGTCCGGCGCGGGAGCCGACCCGGCCACCGGGGACCTGTCCCTGCGCAAGGCCACCCACCGGACCGTCCACGAGGCGGGCCAGCTGCTGGAGGCCCACCGGTTCAACGTGGTCGTGGCCCGGGTGATGGAGCTGGTCAACGCCACCCGCAAGGCGATCGACTCCGGGTGCGGCCCCGCGGACCCAGCCGTGCGTGAGGCCGCCGAGACCGTGGCCGTCCTGCTGAGCCTGGTGGCGCCCTACACCGCGGAGGAGATGTGGGAGCGGTTGGGCCACGAGCCCACGGTGGCACTGGTTCCCTGGCCCAAGGTCGACGAGTCGCTGCTGGTCCAGGACGAGGTGACCGCGGTGGTCCAGGTGCAGGGCAAGGTGCGGGCGCGCCTCCAGGTGGCGCCTTCCATCACCGCAGCCGACCTGGAGGCCGCGGCCCTGAAGGACGAGACCGTGCAGCGCCACCTCGACGGCAAGACCGTCCGCAAGGTGATCGTGCGGGAACCGACCCTGGTCAACATCGTCGCGACCTGAGCGCGCACTCGGCGCCTCGGTAGCCTTCCCCCCATGGCTCACGTCGCCGTCGTCACCGACTCCACCGCCTCGCTGCCGGCGCAGGTGGCAGCCGACCACGGCATCACCGTCGTCCCGCTGCAGCTGGTCATCGGTGCCGAGTCCTACGACGACGGCGTGGACCCGGCCGCCACGCCGGCTCACGTGGCAGCGGCGCTGCGAGAGTTCCTGCCGGTCAGCACGTCGCGTCCCGCGCCGGAGCTGATGGCCGAGACCTATGCCGAGCTCGCGGACCAGGGGGCGGAGGCGATCGTCTCGATCCACCTGAGCTCGGAGATGAGCGCGACCTACGAGTCGGCCCTGCTGGCCGCTCGTCGGTCCACGGTGCCGGTGCGCGTGGTCGACACCCGCCACGTGGGTGCTGCCACCGGCTACGCCGCGGTCTCCGCCGCACGTGCGGTGGCCGACGGTGCGGACGCGGAGGAGGCTGCCCGGGTCGCCCGGGGCCGAGCAGAGGCGTCGTCGTCGCTGTTCTACGTGGCGACCCTGGAGTACCTCCGCCGCGGCGGACGCATCGGTGCGGCGGCCGCCCTGGTCGGCTCGGCGCTCGCGGTCAAGCCGATCCTCGCCCTCGAGGACGGCCATGTGGTCACGCGCGACAAGGTGCGAACCTCCGGTCGGGCCATCGCCCGGCTCGAGGAGCTGGCGTTGCGTGCCGCCGGCACCCGGGCGGTGGAGGTCACCGTGTGCCACCTCGACAACGCCGACCAGGCCAGGGGCCTGGCTGAGCGCATCTCCGACCGGCTGGGGGAGCGGCTCGTGGGTGGCCAGGTGCGCATCGACGAGGTGGGGGCGGTGCTGGGCGCCCACGTCGGGCCGGGACTGCTCGGGGTCGTGGTCGCGCCCTGTCCTGAGCAGTGACCCGACCCGTGTCCTGACGCCGGTGGGCCCTGGTGCCCAGCGCCCGGTTGTCATCCCCAGGACCCGAACCGGCAGGTCGTCCACACCGCGGTCCCGACCCTCCGCCGGGCCCCGGCGCGGCGCCCTAGCCTCCGCTGCATGCGCCGCACCACCTCACCCCCGCTGCTCGACGACCTCGCGCGCCGGCGACTCGACGCGCTGATCGCCGAGCTCGGCGGTGGCGCCGAGGACCCGCCACTCGCCGAGACCGCTGGTGGGACCCCCTCGTCGGTCTGGGACGACCTGCCGGCACACGGCCGGCACGCCCGCCCGCGCCTCCCCCTCTGGGCTCGAGCCGCGGGCTGGGTCGACGACCGGCTGCCCGACGCCTTGCGCGGCCGGGTGCAGCTCACGCGCACCCAGGTGGGCGTGCTCGCGCTGCTGCTGGCGTGCGGAGTCGGCTGGGCCGCGTGGGGCACGCTGCGGACCGGGCACGACGTCCCGGTTGCGCGTCCGGTCGCTTCACCGGCGTCGATGCCCGCCGCCGGAACCCCCGCGGCCGCACCGTCGGGGAGCGGTGCCACCGCAGCGAGCGGAGCGGCACCGCTCGCGACCGGCACGCAGGAGAAACCCGCCGAGCTCGTCGTCGACGTGCAGGGCGACGTGCGTCGGCCCGGCATCGTGGTGCTGCCGGTGGGGTCGCGCGTGGTCGATGCCGTGGACGAGGCCGGTGGCTACACCGGCCGACCACGAGCGCTCACCGCGGTGAACCTCGCCCGTCCCCTTGTCGACGGCGAGCAGGTCGTGGTGGGCAGGGCGGCAACCAGAGCCGCAACCGGGGCCGCAACCGGGGCGGCGGGGTCCCCGGGGGCCGGCGGGGCCGGGCGCGGACGCACTGGTCAACCTCAACACCGCCGACCAGGCTGCCTTGGAGACCCTGCCCGGCGTCGGGCCGGTCACCGCGACCGCGATCCTGCAGTGGCGTGAGGAGCACGGCGCCTTCACCGCTGTCGAGCAGCTGTTGGACGTCTCGGGGATCGGGGAGAAGACCCTGGCCCAGCTCGCACCGTTCGTGACGCTCTGACGCCGGTGCCCGTCACCGCGGAGCCGGCCGTGGGTTCCCCGCCCGGCGCCGACCCGCCCGACCTTCGGCTGGCGCTGGTGGGGCTGAGCGCCTGGGCGGGCGCTCTCGCCGGCCATGCGATCGCCCGCCACCTCCCCGACCTGGCTGGCGGAGCAATCCTGGCCCCGGTGGCCGCGGTGCTGGCCGTCGCCGCCCTGCTCGTCCGTCGCACCGGCACCACCTGGGTCCTGGTCACCGTGGTGCTCGGGCTGGTGACGTTGCTCCGCGTGGACGCGGCGACCGAGAACGCCGTCGCGGATCTCGCCCAGCAGCGGGCACGGGTGACTCTGGAGGCCCGGGTCGCCACTGATCCCGTGCTCAGACGGGGACGCCACTCCGACGTCCTGGTCTACCGGGTGAACGTGACGCGGGTGCTGGCACCGGCGCCGGGTCGGGTCCGCGCGCAGCTGGTGGTGCTGGACGATCCGGACGCGGAGCGTCCGGCCTGGGGGAGCACCGTGCGGCTCCACGGCCGGCTGTCCCCGGCCGACGATGGGTGGACCGCCGCCGTGATGGGCCTCCACCGCCCACCGGAGACCGTGGCAGGACCCTCGCGCGCCCACCGTGCCGCCGCTGTCGTCAGGACCTCGATCCGAACGGCGGCACGGGGGCCGGACCCGGGAGACCGGCTGGTGCCGGCGCTGGTGGACGGCGACGACGCGGGCCTGCCGGCCGAGGTGGCTGCCGACTTCCGCACGGCCGGCCTGACCCACCTCACCGCGGTCTCCGGAGCCAACCTCACCATCCTGCTGGCGTTCCTGCTGCCCTGCGCGCGGTGGCTGGGCGTGCGTGCCCACGGCCTGCTGGCCGTCGGCGCTCTGGGGATCGTCGGCTTCGTCCTGGTCGCCCGACCGGAGCCCTCGGTGCTGCGAGCCGCCGCGATGGGGACCGCCGCCCTCATCGGCCTGGGATGGGGCGGCCGGGCTGCCGGGGCGCGGGCCCTCGGTGCCGCCGTCCTGGTCCTGCTCCTGGTCTCGCCGCGCCTCGCGGTTGCCTGGGGCTTCGCCCTCTCGGTGGCAGCCACCGCGGGCATCCTGGTGCTGGCCCCGCCGCTGCGCGACGCGATGGGCGCCTACGCGCCCCGATGGCTCGCTGAGGCGGTCTCCATCCCGTTGGCGGCCCAGCTGGCGTGCACGCCGCTGGTCGCCGTCCTGTCGTCCCAGGTGTCGGTCGTCGCCGTCGCGGCCAACCTGGCGGCCGCCCCACTGGTGGGCCCCACCACGATCCTCGGGCTCGCCGGGGGGTTCCTGGCCCTGGTGTGGGTTCCGCTCGGAGCCGCTGCCGGGTCCGCAGCCGGGGTGTGTGCGCAGGGCATCGTGCTGGTCGCGCGGGCCGCCTCCGACCTGCCTGGAGCTGCCGTGCCCTGGCCGGCCTCGGGGTGGCCGCTGGTCCTGCTCGTGCTGGTGTGCCTCGGGATCGCCGTGACCGCCCCGCGAGTGCTGCGCAGTCGCGCCCTCACGGTGCTCTTGAGCGGTGCGCTGGTGCTGGTGCTCGTCCGTCCCGAGCTCCCTGCCTGGATGACACCTCTTGCCCCGGGCCGGGACTGGCCACCCGAGGGCTGGGTCGTGGCGATGTGTGACGTCGGCCAGGGGGATGCGCTGGTCCTGCCGGTCGACACCGGCCGGGCCGTCGTCGTCGACGCAGGCCCGGACGCCGACACCGTCGACCGTTGCCTGCGTCGCCTGGGCGTGCGGGAGGTTCCCGTCCTCGTGCTCACCCACTTCCACGACGACCATGTCGGCGGCCTGCGGGGGGTTCTGCACGGTCGCCGCGTGGGAGAGGTACTGGTGAGCCCGCTCCCCGAGCCGGCGTACGGGGCCGAGGAGGTTGCGGACGCTTTGTCGGGCACCGGGGTGCCGGTGCGGGTGCCCACCGTGGGGGAGTCCGCCAGCCTGGGGCAGGTGCGCTGGCAGGTGCTCGGGCCCCGGTATGCCTTCGCCGGCAGCCCCAACGACTCCTCCTTGGTCCTCCTCGCCGAGGTGGCCGGCACCAGCATCCTGCTCCCGGGGGACGCCGAGCCGGTGGCGCAGGCCTCGTTGCTCGGGGCGTGGCGGCTGGAGCCGGTCGACGTGCTCAAGGTGCCGCACCACGGCAGCCGCTACCAGGACGAGGGCCTGCTGCGAGCGGCGTCGCCCGCTGTGGCCCTCGTGGGCGTCGGCGAGGACAACGACTACGGCCACCCTGCTGACGCGACGCTGGACCTGATCGCCGCAACCGGTGCTGCGGTGTGGCGCTCGGACGAGTCCGGCGACGTGGTCGCCGTCCCCAGTCCCGACGGCTTGGTGGTCGTCCCCCGACGCTGACCTGCTCCTCCCGCCGCCTCCCCCTGCCGCCACGGCCCTCGCCGCCTCAGGGCCGGCGACGGGAGGTTATCCGCCGGGCGATCCGGGTACGGGCACCAGCACAATGTCCGGTCATAGCCCGGCCACCCGCAGCCGGTCCACCCGAAGCTGGGCCACCCCGTAGCAACCGGTGAGGAGAACCCATGGTGGAGGTCGAGGTCCTCGAGACCAGCGAGCTCGGAGATCGCAGCTACGTCGTCCACGACGGCACGACCGCCGTCGTCCTCGACCCGCAGCGCGACATCGACCGCGTCGACGCGGTCCTCTCGGAGAAGGGCCTGTCCCTCGCCGCGGTCGCGGAGACCCATATCCACAACGACTACGTCTCGGGAGGGCTGGCCCTGGCCGAGGCACACCAGGTCGACTACCTGGTGTCCACCGAGGACGAGGTCGCCTTCGAGCGCCGCGAGGTCGGCGACGGCGACGAGATCGAGTACGGCGGACTGCGGGTGCGCGTCGTGCACACCCCGGGCCACACCTTCCATCACCTGTCCTACGTCGTCACCGGGGCGGGGGAGGATGACGCGCCTGCCGTGTTCACCGGTGGGTCGCTGCTCTTCGGAAGCGTGGGGCGGACCGACCTGCTCGGCACGGACAAGGCCGAGGAGCTGACCCGCCACCAGTTCCGGTCCGCCCACCGGCTCGGCGAGATGCTCGGCGACGACGCCCGGATCTTCCCGACCCACGGCTTCGGCAGCTTCTGCTCCGCCGGCTCGGCGAGCAATGCCGACAGCTCCACGCTCGGGGACGAGCGCGAGAGCAACGACGCCCTCACCACCTCCGACGAGGACGAGTTCGTCGACCAGCTGCTCGCCAACCTCAACGCCTATCCCGCCTACTACGCCCACATGGGGGCGCGCAACGCCCAGGGACCCGACGCGCCCGACCTCAGTCCGCCCGTGCCGGTGGACGCCGAGGAGCTGCGAAACCGGGTCGAGGCAGGGGAGTGGGTGGTCGATCTCCGGTCACGCAAGGCCTACGCCGCCGGGCACGTGCGCGGCACGGTGGGCATCGAGCTCGGCTCCGAGCAGTTCTCCACCTACCTCGGGTGGCTCCTGCCGTGGGGGACCCCCGTCACCCTCATCGGCACCGACGCCGACGAGGTCGCCACTGCGCAGCGGCAGATGGCGCGCATCGGCATCGACCGCCCCGCCGGAGCCAGCACCGACCCGGTGGACCGGCTCACCGACGACCTCGCCCGTGTCAAGACCGCCGAGTTCGCCGAGCTCACGGGCGGGATCGACGGGGGCGTCGTGCTCGATGTCCGGCAGGACAACGAGCACCGCGAGGAGGCCATCCCCGGATCGCTCAACGTGCCGATCCACGAGGTGCTCGACCGCATGGACGAGCTGCCGGAGGGCAGGACGCTCTGGGTCCACTGCGCCAGCGGGTTCCGCGCCTCGATCGCGACCAGCCTGCTGGACCGGGCCGGCTACGACGTGGTGCTGGTCGACGACGAGTTCGAGAAGGCCAAGGAGCTCGGACTCACCCAGGGGTGACGGTCCCCGGGCCGTCTGTCGACCGCAGCCGAGGGCGAAGCCGGATCAGGGTCCGGTCACCGGGGCGTCGTCACCCAGGACCCGCGTCAGCAGACGAGCCGCGTGGGAGCCTGCGCCCCGGATCTCGAAGGTCCGCCCTGCTGCCTCTGCGTCGTCGAGGATGTCGCGGAGCATCAGCGCCCCGGTCAGGTCGATGCGCCCCACCGCGTCGAGGTGCAGCACCACGCCGTCGACGTCGGGGTGGGCGGCGATCTGGTTGTTGAGCTCGCGCTCCACCGCGGGGGCGGAGCCGAAGTAGAGCACCCCGCTGGGCCGCAGGTGCAGGGATCCGTCCCGCAGCTCCGAGGGGACCACGACGCGCATCTCTCGCCACAGGTGCACCGCCAGCGCGGCGACCACGCCCAGCAGGACGCCGCGCTCGACGCGCGGGGCGAGCACGAGGGTGGCGCCGGCGGTGACCAGCGCGACGCCGAGCTGCGGCTTGGACCACGACCAGTAGTCGGCGAGGGTGCGCACGTCGATCAGGGACACCACCGCCCCGATCACCACCCCGGAGAGCACGGCGACCGGCAGCTGGCTGAGCACGGAGACGAAGGGCAGCACCAGCAGCACGAGCAGACCTGCGAAGGCCCCGCTCCACCTCGTCCGGGCTCCGCTGAGACGGTTCAGGGCCGTGCGGGAGAACGAGCCCCCCACGGCGAAGCCGCCGGCTGCCCCCGACGCCAGGTTCGCCAGCCCCTGGCCCACGAACTCGCGGTTGGAGTCCCACGGCTGCCGGTCCATGGCGGCGTAGCGGCGGGCGATCGAGGCCGGCTCGGCGAAGCCGACCACGGCGATCACGAGGCCCGGCAGAAGGAGGGAGCCGCACCTGGCCGAACGCCTCCCCGGTCGGGCTGTGCATCTCGACGACGACGTCCCCGACGACCGAGCCCTGGTAGCCGGCAAGGTGGCTGTACACGATGCCGCCGACCACCGCGAGCAGCGCCCCCGGGAAGAGCGCCGAGACCCGTCGTCCGACCAGGAGCACGACGGCAGCCGCGACTCCCAGTGACGCAGAGGTCACCGACCACGCGCCGGGGTCGGACAGCACCCGGACCGCAGCCAGGATCGGGTTGCCGCCACCGGAGTCGACGTCGACCAGCGCCGGGCACCTGGGTGCTGATGATGAGGATCGCCCCGGCCGTGGTGAAGCTGACCACGACCGGCTGCGACATCAGGTAGGCCACCGGCCCCGCTCCGACCAGGCCGATCCCGAGCCGGACCAGGCCCACGACCAGCGCCAGGACGGCGGCCAGGCCGGCGAACTCGACGGTCTCGGGCTCCGCGAGGGGCGCGAGCGCGCCGAAGGTGAGCAGCGAGGTCATCGCCACGGGACCGGTCTGGAGGTAGGGCGACGACCCGATGAAGGCTCCGGCGATCGGGGCGGCCACCGCGGCGTAGAGGCCGTAGACCGGATCCACCCCGGCGATGGCGGCGTAGGCCAGCGACTGCGGGATGAGGACGAGGGCGACGCTGAACGCCGCGACGACGTCCCCGCCGGCGGGCCTGGTCAGCACGCGGGTCACACTACGGTCAGCGGCAGCGCCCGTCCCACCAGGCTGCGCCGCACCACGGGAAGCTCCGCCGCGATACGCCGCAGCTGCACCGACGAGGGGGCGTCGGGCACCGACAGGACGGCGGGAACACCGCGGTCACCGGCGACGCGCAGCGGGAGGTCGAGCGGCACCTCGCCCAGCAGCGGAGCCCCGACGGCCTCCGCGAGGCGGCCGCCCCCGCCCTCGCCGAAGAGTCCGCCGGACATGTTCTCGACCACGCCGGCAACAGGCATTCTGACGTCGCGAGCCATCCTCCCCACCCGGGTGGCCACCGCCTCGGCGGCGACCTGGGGCGTCGTGACCGCGACGAGCTGGGCATCGGGGAGGAGCTCCAGCAGGGAGAGGGTGACGTCCCCGGTGCCCGGGGGAAGGTCGACCAGCAGGACGTCGAGCTCGCCCCAGTGGACGTCGCCGAGGAACTGCTCGAGGGCCTTGTGCAGCATCGGCCCTCGCCACACGACGGGCTCGCTCTCCTCGACGAGGAAGCCGATCGACATCAGGGCCACGTCGTGGGCGCGCGGCGGCAGCATCAGCCCCTTGAGCGCGACCGGCCGCTGACGGGTTCCGAACAGCTGCGGGATCGAGTAGCCCCACACGTCCGCGTCGAGCACCCCGACGCGCTTGCCCTGCTGGGCCAGGGCGACCGCGAGGTTGGCGGTGATCGTCGACTTGCCCACGCCGCCCTTGCCGCTGGCCACCGCGTAGACGCTGGTGCCAGAGCCCGCACCGAAGGCGTGTCCCTGCTCACGGCCGCCACGCAGGTGACGGGCCAGCGCCATCCGCTCGGGGTCGGTCATGGTCTCCGTGGTCACGCTGACCCCGGTGAGCGTGCTGATCTCGCGGACTGCTGCGACGACGTCGTCGACCAGCCGCTGGCGCATCGGGCAGGTGGGCGTGGTCAGTCGCACGGTCACGCGCGCACGCCCCTGGCGGTCGACGTCGACCTCGCCGAGCATGCCGGCCTCGTGGAGGGTCAGCTGCAGCTCAGGGTCGACCACGGCGCCCGCAGCACGGCGCACCTCCTCGGTCGTGGCGAGGTCGGTGCCCCCGCGGGAGAACCGGCTCATCGCTCGCCCTCGCCCGCCTCGACGAGGTAGGTCCCCCGGGTCGGGGGGACGTGGCGCATCATGAACTCGGGCCGGCGCCGACCGCCGGGACCGGGCCCGGGCCGCGTCATCGCCAGCCACCTCCGGTAGACCTCGCGGCTGCGGTTGACGTCGACCTCGACGTCGCCGTACCGGTCCTCCGGCCGGGCCTTCTCGATGCGGACCTTCTGGTGCCAGCAGTGCATCCCGGAGACCGGGTCCGGTTGCACCGGGAAGGTGAGGTTCTGGTGCACCCCCGGGTCGTCCCAGTAGATCCGCTCCGAGTCGGGGTCCTCGCTGGTGAAGGGACCCAGGCCACCGGTGTAGCGCAGCCGCCAGATGCCGGCGTCGCTGCGGTCCAGGTCCACCTTGCCCATGACCCAGCGGCTCCCCGGGTGGCCGTGCTGCTGCCAGCGGCCCATGTGGTGGGAGAGCCCGACCACGCCCGGGCGGATCGCCTCCGTGGCCCAGGCGCGAACCACGAAGTGACCGATCTCGGTGGTCACGCGCACCAGGTCGCCGGTGCCGACGCCCATCGCGGCCGCGTCGGCCTGGTTGAACCACAGCGGGTGGGTGTTGGAGATCTCGTTGAGGTACTTCGCGTTGCCCGACCGGGTGTGGATCAAGGTGGGGAGCCGGAAGTTCGGCATCAGCACGAACTCGCTGCTCTCCCGGTCGATGCGTCGGGCCGAGACGTGGGACTCGATGTAGCCGGGCGTGGCGTGCTCGGGCCAGCCCCAGTCCGCGAGCGTGGTCGAGTACAGCTCCAGCTTGCGCGACGGGGACAGCCACCCGGCCGTCCTCGTACCGTCGTCGTGCACCACGCCGACGGCGCCGGCCTCGCCCACCAGGGGAGGCTGGGAGTCCGGCGTGACCGGCTTGCGCAGCACGCCGCGTTCGTCGGGCTCGGCGCCATCGAGCTCGGCCTCGGTCAACACCCGCTCGTCGAGGCGGTACTGGTCCTTGGCGACCTCGAACACGCCGTACTTGCGCATGTACTGCAACGGGGTCAGGTCCTGCGCGGCAGCGGCCTCGGGGAGCCCGGGCACGCTGCTGGCGAACAGCCGCTCGTAGTACTCGTCCTGGGTCATCCGCTCCCCGGGCCGGTCCTGGGACTCGAACCACTGCCGGATCCCGAGCGAGCCGTCGGGGTCGATCTGCCAGGAGAGCTCGAACCAGAACTCGTTCTCCTCCCAGACCTCACCCGGGTTGGTGTCACGGCTGTCGCGGTAGGGGATCCCCTGCTTCTCCATCACCACGCGGGTGACCGGCTGCCGGAAGGCCAGCCACTTGGAGGTGTGGGTCTCGAACGACATGGTGTCGTGGCGTTCCGAGGCATGCCCCATGGGCAGCACGTAGTCGGCGAAGGTGGCCGACTCGCTCCACGTCGGGGTGAGGGCGACGTGCAGCCCGATCTTCGACTCGTCCTTGAGCACGTCGATCCAGGTGAACCCGTCGGGGTTGACCCACAGCGGGTTGTAGACCCGGCTGAAGTACACCTCGAGCCGCCCCCTGCCGTCCTTGAGCAGGTGGGGCAGCAGGATCGACATCTCGTTGGTGGTCAGCGGGTACTCCGAGGGCCACAGCAGCTCGCTCCAGACGCGGTTCGCGGGGGGTGCGAGCGGGAAGTGGGCGATGATCTTGTCCCAGCCGTTGGGGTGCGTACCGCCCTCGGTGCCCACGCTTCCGGTGAGCACGTTGAGGAAGAACAGGCTGCGCGCGATCTGCCAGCCACCGAGGTTGCCGGCGGCTGCCGAGCGCCAGGTGTGGGTCGCCAGCCGGGTACCGGCGTCGGCGACCATCCGTGCCAGTGCCTCGACCTGCTCGACGGGTACGTGGGCCTCGGCGGCGGCGTACTCGAAGGTGTAGGGCGCGTAGTCCTCCGTGAGCCGCTCGAGGAACAGCTCGAACCGCTCCTCGGAGGTCGCCGCGACCACGTCGGGGTGGAGCCGCTCCAGGTAGACCTCCCAGTTGACCCAGCGGCGGACGAAGCCGCGGTCGACGCGTCCGGTCCGGAGGAGGTAGGAGGCCACGGCGAGGAAGATCGCCGCCTCGCTCCCGGGCCACGGCGCCAGCCACAGGTCCGCCTGCGAGGCGGTGTTGGACAGCCGCAGGTCGAGGACGGCGATCTTCGCGCCGTTCTGCTTGGCCTCCATGATCCGCTGGGCGTGGGGGTTGAAGTAGTGGCCGGTCTCGAGATGGCTCGACAGCAGCAGGATGGTCTTGGCGTTGGCGTAGTCGGGGGAGGGTCGGTCGTAGCCCATCCAGTGGGTGTAGCCGCTGCGGCCCCCCGAGGAGCAGACGTTGGTGTGGCTGTTGTGGCCGTCCACGCCCCAGGCCTGCAGCACTCGCTCGACGAAGCCGTCCTCGCCGGGCCTGCCGACGTGGTACATCACCTCGTCACGGCGGTCCTCGACGATGGCCGATCGGATCCGGGCGGCGATGTCGGTCAGGGCCTCGGCCCAGGAGACCTGTTCGAACTGCCCCGAGCCACGCTCGCCGACCCGTTTCAGCGGGTGCAGGATGCGCTCGGGGTCCTTGACCTGGTTGATCGTGGCCGGTCCCTTGGCACAGTTGCGTCCCCGCGAGCCGGGGTGGGCGGGGTTGCCCTCGAACTTCTTGATCGAGAGGTCCTCGTGGTCGACGTAGGCGAGCAGGCCGCACGACGACTCACAGTTGAAGCAGACCGTCGGGACCAGCGAGTAGGTCCGGGCCACCTTGCGGGGGTGCGCCTTCGCGTCGTACTGGACGTGGTGGTCCCAGTCCTCGGGGGGCGGGTAGTTGCGCAGCCGCTCGTGGCTGCGGGCGCCGGGCAGGTCCATCGGTGCTCCGTTCGACGGGGTGGCGTTCATGACTGCTCATGACTGCCTCATGACTGCTTCATGACCGCTTCATGACAGGGGCACGTCCTGTCCGGCGCGCACGAAGACGCTCTCGTAGGCGAGCAGTGCCGGTTGCACGACCAGGCCGGCGAGGGCCAGCAGCACGACGCTCATGCCGCCCCAGGTGAGGGCGCCCAGGACCGCGGCCGCTGCGGCGGGGAGGATCGCTCCCAGCCAGAACAGCGAGGAGTAGCGCCCCCGAGCGACGATGTGGGCGGCGACGGAGGCCTGCCGGCTTGCGTGCCTGCCGCCGTACTCCAGGCCGAGCATCAGCAGGTGCACCACCGTCGAGAGCACGAAGACGACAGCGAGCAGCCGCCACACGTCGTCGGGCAGGTCCGCGAACAGCCCTGCCACGGCGAGCGCACCGCTGCCCACCATGAGGGCTTGCACGACCAGGTGCCAGAAGAGCAGCGGTGACTGCCACAGGTCGCGTCCTTCGGCCTGGCCGAAGAGGAAGGCGGTGTAGCCCGCCATCAACGCGCTCACCGGCAGGCCGATCCAGGCCAGCGTGGTCATCGCCCATCCCACGTCGAGCGCTGCCGCCCCTGCCCACAGGACGGCGCCGCCGGAGAACGCGGTCAGGACGTAGGCCCCCAGCACCAGCCAGGAGCTCCAGTTCGACTTGAGGAAGATGTAGAGGAAGCGCTCGGGCCGCTTGAGGTCCCACACCAGCAGCCCACCGGTCGTGGCGGCACCGAAGAGGCCGAGTGCAGGAGCGACCCAGTCGCCGACCACACCCATCTCCAGCCCGAGCAGATGGGCGAGCAGTGCCAGGGCCAGCGCTCCCGCGCCGACGCCCTTGGTCCACAGGTAGGTGACGACCTTCCAGCCCCACGGCCGCGGGTGCGCGGTGTTGAGGGTGGTGCGGGCGCCGGTGGTCGGATCGGCGGGGAAGTCGCCCTGGGTCTCGAGCCGCTGCGCGTCGGGCCGAGCCCAGATGTAGGTGTCGTCCACGGGCGCGGCCAGCGGGTCGAGGACCGCGCGGTCGGCACCGAGGTAGAACACGTTGGGGCCGGTGCTCTGCTCGGGCGCGCGGACCGTGGTCTCCTCGGTGGCGACCAGCCGGGCGATGCCGCTGCTGGGATCGTCGAGGTCTCCGACCCAGATGGAGTGGGTGGGGCACACCACGACGCAGGCCGGCTCGAGGTCCTGGTCGACGCGGTGCGCGCACAGGTTGCACTTGGCGGCGGTGTGGGTGTCGGCGTCGATGTAGATCGCGTCGTAGGGGCAGGCCTGCATGCACGACTTGCATCCGATGCAGCGTTCGCTGTCGAAGTCCACGATGCCGTCGTCGCGCTTGAACAGCGCCTCGGTGGGGCAGATGCTCACGCACGGCGCGTCGGTGCAGTGGTTGCACCGCATCACCCCGAAGGAGCGGGTGGTGTCGGGGAAGGTGCCGCTGTCGACGTACTTCACCCAGGTGCGGAACTGCCCGAGCGGTACCTCGTGCTCGGTCTTGCAGGCGACGGTGCAGGCGTGGCAGCCGATGCAGGTGCGTTGGTCGATCGCGAAGCCGTAGCGCACCCCGGGGTCACGCCTTCCGGATCCAGTAGCGGTAGACCCCGTCGTCGGATCCGGACTCCAGCAGCTCGTTGCCGGTGTCCTTGGCCCACGACGGGATGTCGCTGCGCGACCCGCCGTCGGTGGCCTCGACCAGCATCACCTGGCCGGACTCGATCTGCTTGATCCCCTTGCTGGTCATCAGGACCGGCATCGGGCACTTCTTGCCCTTGGCGTCGATGGTGAGGTCTACCTGGTGGTTCACGGGAGCTCCTAGATGAACAGGTTGATCTGGGACTTGGACATCTCCGAAAGCGCGGTCGCGGCGCCGACGGGGGTACCGACGCCCTCGATGAGCTGGTCCTCGCGCAGCCCCATGAGATCCATGGTCATCTCACAGGGCCACAGGTTCACGTCGAGCTCGAGGCACATCTCGATGAGCTCGCTCGGGCTGGCGACCTTGTCCTGTTCGGCGAGGCGCTTCATCATCCACGAACCGGCGCCGGCCATGTTCAGCTTGGACAGCTTCATGTGGCCCATGCCGGGGCGGTTCATCCCGGCCAGCGCCTTGGTCATGGCGTTCTTGCCGGTGATCCGCACGTCGTCGCGCACCAGCGGGAACAGCCCCCAGAAGGTGAAGAAGATGGTCGTGCGCATGCCGTAGGCGGCCCCGGTCGACCCCAGGATCAACGTGGGCCACATGCGGTCCAGGTCGCCACTCCAGGCGACGATCGTCATGCTCTCGGGTACCTCGTCGTCGCTCATCTGGACCTCCTCCGCCGTTCCGGCCCTGGCCGGTCATTGCGCTCCGTGATGTCGGACACTACATTCATGGATGCGCATGTAACAAGCACCAGTTGGAGGTCCACGTGTCGCAGACCATCACTCCGCTCGAGCTCTACCGCGAGCTGGCCGAGGGCCAGGTGCCCGAGCTGCTCGACGTCCGCAACATCGACGACTTCGCCGCGGCTCCCGTCGAGGGACGGCGCCCGGTGCCGACGCGCAACGTGCCGGTCTACCGGGTGATGGAGGACCTCGAGGAGGAGGCCGGACGCACGCCGCCGGGTGCGGTCGTGATCTGCGGGCAGGGCAGCGGCTCGGAGCTGGTCGCCGAGGAGCTGGGCGACCTCGGCACGCCGGTGCGCTCGTTGGAAGGCGGCACCGACGCCTGGAACCGGCTGCTGGTGCCGGTGGAGGTCGCTGGCCTTCCCGCCCCGGTGCGGGTGTGGCAGTTCCAGCGGCCGGCGAAGGCGTGTCTGTCCTACGTCGTGGGCGTGCCCGGAGAGCGGTGCGTCGTCGTCGACCCCACCCGCCAACCGGAGCCCTATCTCGAGCTGGCCGCCGAGCACGACATGCGTGTGGTGCATGTGGTCGACACCCATGTCCACGCCGACCACATCAGCGGGGGACCGGCCCTGGCCGCCCGGCTGGAGGTCGAGTACAGCCTGCCGCCCGAGGACGCCGGCGGCGAGGTGCCCTGGCCCAACCGTCCATTGAAGGACGGCGACGTGCTCGACCTCGGCTCGGCCGAGGTCCGCGTGATGAGCATGCATCTCCCGGGTCACACCCCGGGCACGATCGCCCTCCTCGTCAGTGACGCCCTGCTGCTGGTGGGAGACACCGTCTTCGTCCGCGGGCTGGGGCGCCCCGACCTGACCGGCAAGGCCGAGGAGCTCGCACAAGACCTCTTCCGAAGCGTCCACCAGCGACTGCGTCCCCTCGACCCGCGCACGATCATCGCCCCCGCACACTGGTCGAGCTCGGAGGAGATCAACAGCGACGGACTGGCGGTGACCACGCTCGACGACGTGTTCACCGCAACCCTGCTCAACGAGCAGGCGATGGAGCGCTTCGTCGAGGAGATCGTCACCTCACTGCCCGCGGCACCAGACTTCTACGACACCATCCGGGCGGTCAACGCCGGTCAGCTGGCACCACCCGCCGACGAGGTGGACATCCTCGACGTGGGCAAGAACCAGTGCGCGGCCTCGACGTCGCTGAGCTGAGCGGAGCCGAGCTGATCTGAGCCGAGCTGGTCTGAGCCGACGAGACCACGGCCGACACGGATGAGGGACAATGACCAGGAGCGACGGGGGAGGAGAGGGAGAGGGTCACCGTGGACACCGACCTTGCAGCCGAGCTGCACCAGCTGCACGCGCGGGTGTGCAAGGCGATCGCCGACCCGAAGCGACTGATCATCATCAACGAGCTGCGCGACCGCGAGGCGAGCGTCGGTGAGCTGTGCGAGAGCCTCGACCTGAGCCAGTCCAACGTCAGCCAGCACCTGGCCATCCTGCGTGAGCGCGGCGTCGTGACCGCCCGGCGCGAAGGCACGAACATCTACTACTCCCTGCGCGGCACCAAGGTGCTGGCCGCGGTCGACCTACTGCGTGAGTTCTTGTCCGAGGACCTGGCAGAACAGGCGCGGCTGCAACGGTCGCTCGCCGACCTTCCAGGCGCACCACGGCCTGCCTGACCTTCCGGTTGGACGCCGGCCGGCTCCGGGGGCGGAAACGTCCTGGGGTTGTGCCAAGGTGGGGACGTGGCAGGCAGGGCTGGCGGGAACTCACCCCTGGGGCGGGTCTTTCTGGTGACCGGGCCCGAGGAGTACCTCAACGACCGCCAGGTGACCGAGGTGCGGGCAGCGGTGTTCGGCCTGGACCCGGATGCCGAACACCACACCATGGCGGGCGGCTCGCTGACCTCGTCGTCGCTCGACGAGCTGTCGGCGCCCTCGCTGTTCTCGACCACCCGGCTCGTGGTGCTGACCGAGGCCGACGAGATCGACGACGGACTCCACCAGCAGCTCGTGGACCACGCGACGTCGCCCGACCCCGACGTCTGCCTGGTGCTGGTGCACCCGGGCGGGCCCAAGGGCAGCGGTCTGCTCACCAAGCTGCGCAAGCTGCCCGCGGTGACCGAGCACAAGAGCGAGAAGGTCAAGGCAGGGGGCCATTCCGAGTTCGTCGGCAGCGAGGTCCGTCGCCACGGCGAGCGGATCGACCGGGAGGCCGCCGAGTTCCTGGTGCAGGCCATCGGTGCCGACCTGCGGGGTCTGGCCTCGGCCGTCGACCAGCTGTGCCATGACCATGCGGGGGCCGTGCTCGACCTCGAGGTGGTGCGACGCTACTTCTCCGGCCGTGCCGAGGTGAAGGGCTTCGACATCGCCGACAAGGCGCTCGACGGCCGGCTCTCCGAGGCACTCGCCGAGCTCCGCTGGGCCCTCAACCTCGGGATCGACGGCCCCGCGATCACCGGGCCCTTCGCGTTCAAGGTGCGACAGCTCGCGCGTCTCATGGGCAGCCCGCGGGGCATGCGCGACGCCGACCTGGCGCGCGACGTCGGCGTGCCCCCGTTCGCGATCAAGCGGCTACGAGGGCAGCTGCGGGCCTGGGAACCCGACGGCATGGCCGCCGCGGTTCAGGCCGTCGCGGCCGCGGACGCCGCGGTCAAGGGCCAGGCCGAGGCCGCCGACTACGAGCTGGAGCGCATGGTCTTCCGGATCGTGCGTGCCCGCGGAGGCGCCGCCACCAGCTGACCCGGTCGGCTTGTGCGCAGACCTCACCCGGTTTCGTGGCGGGACAGCGGAGGGCTCGCTCAGAGCGAGGCGGCCTGCTTGTGGATGGCCGACTTGCGGTTGGCGGCCTGGTTCTTGTGGATGACGCCCTTGGACGCCGCCTGGTCCAGCTTGCGACCCGCGACGCGGGCCAGGTCGTTGGCCTTCTCGGCGTCGCCGGAGGCCGCGGCCTGGCGGAAGTTGCGCACGGCGGTCCGAAGCGCGGACTTCACCGACTTGTTGCGCTCGTGGGCAGCCGCGTTCTGCCGGTTGCGCTTGATCTGGGACTTGATGTTCGCCACAGGAGTTGCCGGTGCCTTTCGCTGACGAGGACGGGACTGGTGCTGCTGATGCTGGTGCTTGGTGGCGCTACGTCTCGCGACGCACGCGACCCACAATCTTAGCGGTGGGCGCCGCCAGGACCCAAATCGCGGCCCCCGACCGCCCACCGGCTACCAACCGCGCCGCTGCGCCAACCACGAGTACGCCGCCGCTGCCCACCACCGACGGTGAGCGCCCAGGTGGGGGGAGGCCCTGGGGACCGGGCGAAGGTCGCTCTCGGCCATGAAGCCGGCGAAGGCGGCGAGAAAGGTGTCGATCTCGTCCCCAGCCACCCCCCGCGTCAACGGATGGCCGCCCAGCTCGGCCCCGGCGTCCCGACCGTCCCCGTGGACGCTGACCAGGAGGTGGACCACGTCGACCCAGACCGGCCCCAGCGCCGGCCAGTTCCAGTCGCACAGCCGGGCAGAGCCGTCCGGCAGCACCAGGAAGTTGTCGTCGCGTCCGTCCAGGTGCACGAAGTGGGCGTGCTCGGCGACGACGCCGACGAACCCGTGGGCGAGCTCGGCGAGGTCCCCGTGGTGCGGCCAGTGCTGCCCCGCCTCGGCGAGCAGGTCCCAGCCCGAGACGAGTGTCGGGAGGTCCACCGTCATGGGCTTGAGGCCGAGACCGGGGTCGACCTCTCCCGTCGCCGCCGCAACCGCCTCGAGGACGGCGAGGCAGGCCGCGAGCTCGTCGGCGCGCCACGGGCGCTTCGGCGGGACGCCCGCGACGTCCTCGAAGGCCACCACGGTCCACCCCCCGACGTCCGGGTCGGCCCACATCAGGCGAGGGGCCGGAAGGTCCTCCGCCGGCAGCAGGCCGAGCACTCGCGCCTCCTCGGCATAGGCCGAGGAGAACGCCCGCTGCGCGACGCGGTGGGCGGCCTTGACGAAGTACCTCCGCCCGTCCGCGAGCAGGAGGCGGGAGGCGAAGCCCGGGGTGAATCCCGACTCCTGGGACTCGGCCTCGATGACCGGCGAACCGAGCCGGTGACCGAGCTCGGCCCGCAGCTCGGGCGGCAGCAGCCGCCAGGTCAACCGCAGGGCGGTCCGGCCCTCGGGCGCCCGCGGCAGCAGCTCGCCGGTCACCGGGTGGTGGAGGTCGGACATGACAGCGATTCAAGCGCACCCGGGCAGCCCGGGCGCGCTGCACCGCTGTGGGAGAATGGCCGCCTTCGTGATCCGTTCGCGGAGTCCAGCCCGGAGTCCTGCCCGGAGTGCCCCACGGCAGTCCGCCGATTCCGCGTCCTGTCCCGCCCCGACCCGAGAGTTGGCCGTGCCGCCGAAGTCGTCCAAGCCCGTTGCGCCGAAGCCCGGGCAGACCGACCCCGCCGTGCTGCGGAACTTCTGCATCATCGCCCACATCGACCACGGCAAGTCGACGCTGGCCGACCGCATGCTGCAGCTGACCGGCGTCGTGGACGAGCGCAGCGCCCGGGCGCAGTACCTCGACCGCATGGACATCGAGCGCGAGCGCGGCATCACCATCAAGAGCCAGGCCGTGCGGATGCCGTGGACGGCTCGCAGCGGGGAGGGTGCCGGCTCGACGTACGTGCTCAACATGATCGACACCCCCGGCCACGTCGACTTCACCTACGAGGTCTCCCGTTCGTTGGAGGCCTGCGAGGCGGCGGTGCTCCTGGTCGACGCCGCCCAGGGGATCGAGGCGCAGACCTTGGCCAACCTCTACCTGGCGCTCGGTGCGGACCTGCACGTGATCCCGGTGCTCAACAAGATCGACCTTCCCGGCGCGGAACCCGACAAGTACGCTGCCGAGCTCGCCGGCATCATCGGCGGCGACCCGGACGACGTGCTGCGGGTCTCGGCGAAGACCGGTGAGGGTGTCGCCGAGCTTCTCGACGAGATCGTGCACCAGACACCGGCACCGGTGGGCGACGCGGACGCGCCGGCCAGGGCACTGATCTTCGACTCCGTCTACGACACCTACCGGGGTGTGGTCACCTATGTCCGGGTCTTCGACGGGCGGCTCACCCACCGCGACCGCATCAAGATGATGTCGACCGGAGCGGTCCACGAGATGCTCGAGGTCGGCGTGATCTCGCCCGAGCCGGTCAAGGCCGACGAGATCGGGGTCGGCGAGGTCGGCTACCTCATCACCGGGGTGAAGGAGGTGCGTCAGTCGCGGGTCGGCGACACCGTCACCTGGCAGAACCACGGCGCGTCGGAGCCGCTGGGCGGCTACCAGCACCCCAACCCCATGGTGTTCGCCGGCCTGTACCCGATCGACGGCGACGACTACCCCGACCTGCGCGACGCCCTCGACAAGCTCCAGCTCAACGACGCGGCTCTGGTCTACGAGCCCGAGACCTCCGGGGCACTGGGCTTCGGGTTCCGGATCGGGTTCCTCGGCCTGCTCCACATGGAGATCGTGCGGGAGCGGCTGGAGCGGGAGTTCGGGCTGGACCTGATCTCGACCACGCCCAACGTGGTCTACGAGGTGACCCTGGACGACGGCACCCACGCCACGGTCACCAACCCCAGCGAGTTCCCGTCCGGCAAGCTGGCCGAGGTGCGCGAGCCGGTGGTCAAGGCCACGATCCTCGCGCCCAGCGAGTACATCGGCACCATCATGGAGCTCTGCCAGTCCAAGCGGGGCGCGCTGGGCGGGATGGACTACCTCTCCGAGGCCCGGGTGGAGATGCGCTACACGCTGCCCCTGGCGGAGATCGTCTTCGACTTCTTCGACGCGCTGAAGTCGCGTACGAAGGGCTACGCCTCGCTCGACTACGAACCGGTGGGGGACCAGGCGTCCGACCTCGTCAAGGTCGACGTGCTGCTGCACGGCGACACCGTGGACGCCTTCTCCGCGATCGTGCACCGCGACTCGGCGTACGCCTACGGCGTGGGCCTGGTCAACCGGCTCAAGGAGCTCATCCCTCGCCAGCAGTTCGAGGTGCCGATCCAAGCCGCCATCGGCTCCCGGGTGATCGCCCGCGAGACCATCCGAGCGATCCGCAAGGACGTGCTCGCCAAGTGCTACGGCGGAGACATCAGCCGCAAGCGCAAGCTGCTGGAGAAGCAGAAGGAGGGCAAGAAGCGGATGAAGACGGTGGGACGCGTCGAGATCCCGCAGGAGGCCTTCATCGCGGCGCTGTCCACGGGCGACGGGCCGGGCAAGGACAAGCGTTGACCCAGGCCAGGCGCTGACCGAGGTCAGACGCTGAACCCGGGGACAGGCTCCGATCTTGCTACCATGAGGCGCCGCCAACCGGTGGCAGCTCGCAATCTCACCGTGCCTGTCAGGGGAAGCCGGTCGAAGTCCGGCGCTGACCCGCAACCGTAGCCTTCCCGCCCGTTCCACCTGGGGGAGAGGGGAGCCGGAGCACCTGCCGCGCGATGACCGACCTCACGCTGTCGTGGAAAGCAGGGGTGGGCTCACCAGGTGGGTCCACCCGTGCATGCAGCGGGAAGGACTCAGATGACGATCCTGGGCAAGCCCCGGACGAAGCTCCGGCTGGCCGGCACCGCCGCGGTGGTCGTCGGTCTCACCGCGACGGCGCTGACCGGCTGCGGCACCAACGACGGCGAGGCGAGCGACAGCACGGCCACGTCGAGCCAGTCGGCACCGGTCACCTCGGAGGACACCGCGGCAGTCGCGGACTGGCTGGCAGGCGAGGTCGGCGCCAACGGCTTCGTCGAGGGGCAGTTCGTCGACCACGGCCTGACGCTGGACTTCGCCCGTGCCCTGAGCCGGACCGGTGGTCACGACGACGTGGCGGACCGGACACTGGAGGCGATGACCGACCCCCGTGAGGTGGAGGGCTACCTCTCCTTCTACGACGAGAAGAAGAACGGCCGCTACGCCGGCGCGACCGCCAAGCTGATCTACACCGTCGTGGCCGCCGACCGAGACCTCGCCGCCTACCGGGAGGGACTGGTCGAGGACCTGACGGCGATGGTGGTGGAGACCGGCCCGGAGGCCGGGCGGGCCAAGGACACCGGCCCCACGGACTACTCGAACACCATCGGCCAGGCCTACGTCGTGCGCGCGCTCGCCATCACCGAGACCCAGGACGAGCTGGCCGGAACGCTGGAGTTCCTGCTCGACCAGCAGTGCGACGACGGCTGGTTCCGGGAGTCCCTGGAAGCCGGTCCCGACGGCGAGCACCGGTGCGAGGCCCAGCAGCGGTCGGAACGCACGCCGAGCGTGGACGCCACCGCTCACGCCCTGATGGCGCTGCTGGAGGTGGCAGGTCAGGTCGACGGACGACCTCGCGGCAGCGGTCGACGAGTCGGCCGACGACGCGACCCGGTGGCTGGAGGAGGTCGCAGCTCGAGAACGGCGGCTTCACCGTGGACGGGGCTGCGGGGGCGGCGAACGCCAACTCCACCGGGCTCGCCGCCGATGCTCTGACGGCCGCCGGGAGCGATGCCGGGACGAGGCGGCCACGTGGCTGCTCGACCACGTCGTCGAGGGTCGAGGCCGGCTCGCGGACGAATCGGGTGCGGTGGCCTTCGACGACAAGACCCTGGCCAAGGCGCGCAGGTCGGGGATCAAGCCCGCCGACCGCTACGTCTGGCAACGTGCCACGGTCGAGGCGCTGCTCGGGCTCGACGCGGTGGCCGAGGGCTGAGCCGACATGTGCTGGCGCGAGGCGGCGGGACCCGGCCCGGGAGCGGGCCGGGGTGGTGGGCGGCCGGCGTGCTGGCCGCCACGGTCGCGCTGCTGGCCGTGCCCACGACGCCTGTCTCCGCGGTCGGTGCGGACTGCGACCAGGAGCACGGCGTCCGGGTCGTCGTCGACCCGGGTCCCCTCGGGGGCGACGTGGTCAGCAGGTGCGTTCCCGACGGCGGTGGGCGCCCGGCCGCCGAGGTGACCGACGCGGCCGGGTTCGACCTCACCTGGGTGCAGCGCTACCCCGGGGCCTTCGTGTGCCGGGTCGAGGATCGTCCAGCCGATCTCGACTGCGCGGTGACGCCCCCGCAGGACCGCTTCTGGGGGCTGTTCACCGCCGATCCCGCCGGCGAAGCCTGGCAGTTCTCGACGCAGGGGGCTGCGTCGCTGCGGGTCCCGGACGGAGGAGCGATCGGGTGGCGCTTCCAGGACAGCGGCCGGCGGGTGCCGCCGGACCCGGACCCGACAGCGGTCGCGAGCACCGCCGGCCAGGCCGGATCCCAACCCGCCTCCGCGTCCTCGGTGGACAAGGGGGCCGCGGGCGCGTCGGACGAGGAGGCGAGCCGGGCGCCCACGTGGACGGGACTGGCTCTGCTGGCCGCGCTGGGGGCCACCGGGCTGATGGTGCTGGCCGCCCGGCGGAGGGCCTGACATGGGCTCGTTCGACTGGCGCGGGTCCGGCCAGCTCCATCCCGCCGCCTGGTGGGTCTGGGCCCTGGGCGCCGCCGCAGCGGTCTCGACGACGACGAACCCGCTGCTCCTCGGACTGCTGGTCGCTGCCGTCTGCGTGGTGGTCGTGGCGCGGCGCAGCGACGCGCCCTGGGCGTTGTCCTTCCGGCTCTACCTCATGCTGGCAGCGGTCGTGGTCGTCTTCCGCGTCGTCTTCCGAGTCGTCTTCGGGGCGGCGTACGTGGCAGCCGACGAGCACGTCGCACTCGACCTGCCGACCGTTCCGCTCCCCGACTGGACAGCGGGGGTCACGCTGCTCGGGCCGGTCACCTGGGAGTCGCTGCAGAGCGGGTTCTCCGACGGTCTGCGGCTCGGCGCTCTCATCGTGTGCGTCGGCGCCGCCAACACCCTGGCCGATCCGCGGCGGCTGCTGGCCTCGCTCCCGCCGGCTCTGTACGAGGTGGCAGCAGCGGTCGTCATCGCGCTGTCGATGTTCCCCCAGCTGGCCGAGAGCGTGCAGCGGGTACGCCGGGCACGGGTGCTGAGAGGGGACCCCGGGCAAGGGGTCTCTGCGTTGCGCAGGGTGCTGGTGCCGGTGCTCGAGGACGCCTTCGAACGGTCGTTGCACCTTGCCGCCAGCATGGACGCGCGCGGCTACGGCCGCACCGGCGACCAGTCGCCGAACGCCCGCCGCACCAGTGGCGCGCTGCTCCTCCTCGGCCTGCTCGGGCTGGGGGTGGGGTCGTACGGCTTGCTCGACAGCTCGGCACCTCGGGTGCTGTCGACCCCGATGGTGGTCGCGGGCCTGATGTTCGCGGTCGGCGGTGTCGCGCTGGCCGGCCGGCGAGTGCGCCGTACTCGTCACCGGCCCGACCGGTGGAGCGCCGCCGGCGTCGTCGTCGCCGCCTCGGGCGTCGCTGCCGCGGTGCTCATGAGGGTCGCCGGGACAGGCCGCCCCGACGTCCTGCTGCCAGACCCCGGGATGGCGCTCGCCGGCCACCTACCTGGCTCTGGCGGCGGCGCTGGTGCCGCTGCTGGCCCTCCCGGTGACCCACCGGCCCGCGGGCGAACCGGCACCACCCGGGAGCGCCGAGGGCCCGGGGCGGGACGACCGACGTGGAGGTGGACCGTGATCGAGTGGCGTGACGTGTCCGTCCGGTACGACACCGAGGGGACCGACGACCCCCGCTCACCGGACGGCGCGAGACCCGCGGTGCTCGAGCACGTCGACCTCCGCATCGACGAGGCCGAGCTGGTGCTCGTGGCCGGCCGCACGGGATCGGGGAAGTCGACTCTGCTGCGCACGGTCAACGGGCTGGTGCCCCGCTTCACCGGTGGTCGCGTCACCGGAGAGGTCAGCGTCGCCGGGCGCCAGGTGCGGCACTCTCCACCGCGGGACCTCGCCCATCTGGTCGGCTACGTCGGGCAGGACCCGGCGAGCACCTTCGTGACGAGCAGGGTGGAGGACGAGCTCGCCTACGGCATGGAGCAGCTGGGCCTGGCACCGGCGACGATGCGACGGCGGGTGGAGGAGACCCTCGACCTGCTGGGGCTGGCGGACCTGCGCGAGCGCGGTCTGCGCTCGCTCTCCGGCGGACAGCAGCAGCGGGTCGCCATCGGCGCCGTCCTCACGATGCACCCTCGCGTGCTGGTCCTCGACGAGCCCACGTCCGCGTTGGACCCGGTGGCGGCCGAGGACGTCCTGGGGACGCTCGCGCGGCTCGTCGACGACCTCGCCCTCACCGTGCTGCTGGCCGAGCACCGGATGGAGCGGGTGGTGCCGTTCATCGACCGCATGGTCGTGGTCCACGGTGGTCGCGTCCGTGCCGGCGACCCCGAGACGATGCTGCGGGACTCGCCCGTCGCGCCGCCGCTGGTGGATCTGGGGAGGATGGCTCGCTGGGAGCCGCTGCCGCTCACGGTGCGCCAGGCACGGCGCCGCGCCGGTCTGCTCCGCGACGCGCTGGACACGGGGGTCGCGAGGGCGTCCCCCCACGCCCGAGGCTGCCACCGCGCGCGGCGCGCGGGTGCTCAGCGCTCACGGGGTCTCGGTGTCCTACGGCCGCTTGCGAGCCCTGTCGAGGGTCTCCCTCGACCTGCATGCCGGCGAGACCGTGGTCCTCATGGGGCGCAACGGCTCCGGGAAGTCGTCCTTGCTGTGGGCGCTCCAGGGCACCGGGCGCCGGGACGGCGGCACCGTCGACGTGATGGGGGAGGACCCGGCCGAGCTGGCACCCCGGGCTGCCCGTCGGCTCGTGGGGCTGGTGCCGCAGTCGGCGGCCGACCTGCTCTACCTCGAGACCGTCGCGGAGGAGTGCGACGCCGCCGACCGGCAGGCAGGTGCTCGGTCCGGCACCTGCCGGGAGGTGCTCGACGTGCTGGTCCCCGGCGTCGACCGCCGCCGCCACCCCCGGGACCTGTCCGAAGGCCAGCAGCTGGGCCTGGTGCTGTCCCTGATGCTGACCGCCGACCCGCAGGTGCTCCTGCTCGACGAGCCCACCCGCGGCCTCGACTACGCAGGGAAGCGCGCGCTCGCCGCCGCTCTGGCGATGTCGACGCGACGCGGGAACCGCGGTCGCGGTGGCCACGCACGACGTGGAGTTCGCCGCCGAGGTGGCCGACCGCGTGGTCGTGCTCGCCGGGGGAGAGATCGTCTCGCAGGGTCCGGCCGCCGAGGTCCTCGCCCAGTCGCCCGGCTTCGCCCCTCAGGTGACCAAGGTGCTCGGGTCGCCGTGGCTGACGGTCCAGCAGGTGCGGACCGCCCTGGAGGTGCTCGCCCTCGACGAGCGACCCGACGAGGCCGCCACAGAGGGCCCGTCGTGAAGACCGGACCCCGCAGCGCCGCCGTCCTCGTCATGGCCTCGCTGGCCTCCCTGGTGATGTTCACCTGGCCGCTGCTGCTCGACCCGCCTGCGGGCTCGGAGCAGGTGGCGCCGCCGTTCATCTTCCTGGTCCTGCTGCCGCTCGTGGTCGTGGTGGTGCTGACCGACCTGTCCGAAGGCGGCCTCGACGCCAAGGGGCTGGCCGTCCTCGCGGTGCTCACCGCGGTCAACGCCGCGCTCCGCAGCCTGGGCGCAGGCCTGGCCGGCGTCGAGCTGGTGTTCTTCCTGCTCGTGCTGGCCGGACGCGTGTTCGGCCCCGCGTTCGGGTTCGTCCTCGGATGTACGTCCCTGCTCACCTCGGCTCTGCTGACCTCGGGTGTCGGTCCCTGGTTGCCGTACCAGATGATGTGCGCCGCCTGGGTCGGCCTGGGGGCAGGACTGCTGCCCGGGCGTGGGTTCGGTCGGCCGTTGCGCGGGCGTGCGGAGATCGCGCTGCT
Source organism: uncultured Actinomycetota bacterium (assembly GCA_963801135.1). GTDB lineage: Bacteria > Actinomycetota > Actinomycetes > Propionibacteriales > Nocardioidaceae > Marmoricola_A. The sequence goes on from CAWDDN010000017.1 coordinate 252,753, forward strand.
GGCCGGCTACGGCGTCGTGTGCGCCTACGCCTTCGGGCTGCTGATGAACCTCTCCACATGGCCCTACGCCTTCGGTGTCGCGGAGGCGGGGCAGGAAGGCTCGCTGGCCTACGTCGCGGGGGCCCCGGTGCTGGAGAACCTCCACCGCTTCCTGATCTACACCCTGCTCACGTCCACCGGCGGGTGGGACACCGGTCGGGCGATCACCAACGCCGTGGCCATCATCGTGCTCGGCCCGGCACTGCTGGCGACCTTGCGGAGGGCGGCGCGGCGGGCCTCGTACAGTGCTTCACCCGGGGCGTCGGCCGCCGAGCCGGTCCGCCCGTAGGCTGCGCGCGAGTGACCCTCACCCTGCCCGACGGCGTGCTCGGGATGGCCGACCGGAGCGAGGACTGGGCCGACTGGGTGCATGGGCTGCCGCGGATGGCCGAGGACCTGATGGCCGAGTGGCAGCTGGAGCTCGACGGGCTGCCCATGCACGGCTTCTGCGCCCTGGTCCTGCCCGTGTCCTCCCCGCGGGGCCCGTCGGTGCTCAAGATCTCCTTCCCTGACGAGGAGACCGAGACCGAGCACCTCGCGCTCGGACGCTGGGACGGTCGAGGGGCGGTGAACCTGACTCGCGCGGACCCTCGACGCCGCGCGCTGCTCCTGGAGCGGCTCCGACCCGAGAAGCTCGACAGCGTCGATGCGGAGGCTGGGTGCGAGGTCGTCGCCGACCTGTACCGACGCCTGCACGTGCCGGCGGGGGAGCAGTTCCCCCGACTCAGCGAACGCGCCGGCCGCTGGGCGGTCCGGCTGGCGGGACTCCCCGTGGACGCGCCCGTGCCGCACCGCCTCGTGCAGCAGGCCCGTGGCCTCGCCCAGGACCTGTCCGAGGATCCGGCCACCGACGGCACGCTGTTGCACGGCGACCTGCACTACCAGAACGTCCTGGCCGCGGAACGAGAGCCCGTGGCTGGCGATCGACCCCAAGCCCCTCAGCGGCGACCCGCACCTCGAACCGGCGCCGATGCTGTGGAACCGCTGGGAGGACGCCGTCGCCACTGGCGACGTCAGGGGTGCGATCCTGCGGCGGTTCCACCTGCTGGTCGACGGCGCGGGGCTCGACGAGGACCGTGCCCGAGCCTGGACGATCCTGCGGCTCGTGGTCTTCGCGCTCGAGCAGTGGGACGAGCAGCGTGCCGCGGACGGGGCCTCGGCGGCTCGGGTGCGCGCGGACACGAGCCGACTGATCACGACGGCGGTGACCGTGGCCAAGGCCGTCCAGGCAGGGTGACCGCAGGGTGACTGGCAGGGTGACTGGGGGGACGTGGGAGCGCGGCTCCCACGTCCGCCCGCCGTCGTGGGGCACGATGCGGCCATGGCCAATCCGCACGTCGTCTCGGTCAACGTCGCCCTTCCCCGCGTCCTGGAGCAGAAGCCGAGGCTGGTCTCGGCGATCGACAAGATCCCCATGCCGGACCCGGTCGAGGTCAAGGACCTCGGGCTCGCCGGCGACCAGGTGGCCGACGTCACCGACCACGGCGGCAGCTTCCAGGCCGTCTACGCCTTCGCCTCCGAGGACCGGGCGCACTGGGAGCGCGAGCTCGGCCGCCCGGTCCGGCCCGGGCTGTTCGGGGAGAACCTCACCACGGCAGGCCTCGACCTCAACCAGTGCGTCATCGGAGAGGAGTGGTCGATCGGCAACGCCAGGTTCATGGTGAGCTCGGTGCGTCGGCCCGGGATGAAGCTCTCGCGGTGGCTGGCACTGTCGGGCTTCGACGTCCCTGACTGGCCGCAGCGGTTCATCGCCCATGGTCGCCCCGGCGTCTACCTGACCGTCCTCACCCGCGGCTACGTCGCAGCGGGGGACTGGATCGATGTGCTGCGCGTACCCGACCACGGTGTCACCGCCGGCACCGTGTTCCGTGCCCTGCACGCAGAGCCCGAGCTGCTGCCCCTGCTGCTGGAGATCGACGGGCTCCCCCCGGACATGTACGACCGGGCACAGGCGTATCTGGATGACAGGGGATAGGGTCGAGACGGAGCCGCCTCCAGGCGGACCACCCAAGCGGACAGCAAGAACGGAAGAGGTACCGAGTGTCCCCCAGCGTCGTCTCCCCCATCGTCACCGACCCCAGTGTCGTCGAGAACCGCCCGATGACCGTCAGTCGCCAGTTCGTTGACCGAGTCCAGGCGAGCTCCGACGAGGAGGCGTACCGCTTCCCTGTCGGGGACAGCTGGGAGTCGATCACTTGGAAGCAGGCCGGAGAGAAGGTCAGCCGCCTGGCTGCCGGCCTCGTCGAGCTCGGCGTCCAGCCCGAGCAGCGCGTCGGCATCGCGTCGGGCACGCGTTACGAGTGGATCCTCGCGGACCTCGCCGTCATGTGCGCCGGCGCCGCGACGACCACGGTCTACCCCTCGACCCACGCCGAGGATGTCGCCTACATCCTCTCCGACTCCGAGTGCCAGGTGGTCTTCGCAGAGGACGACTCCCAGCTCGAGAAGCTGCGGGCCAAGCGCAGCGAGCTCCCCGAGCTCCACAAGGTCGTGCTCCTCGACGGCAAGGGCGACGGCGACTGGATCATCACCATCGACGAGCTGGAGGAGATGGGCCGGGCCAAGCTCGAGCAGGACGCCTCGGTCATCGACGAGCGCATCGCCAACACCAGCGGCGACTCGCTCGCCACCCTGATCTACACCTCCGGGACCACCGGACGTCCCAAGGGGGTCCGGCTGCTCCACAAGTCCTGGACCTACGAGGGGGCGGCCATCGAGGCCCAGAACATCCTCAGCAAGGACGACCTGCAGTTCCTGTGGCTGCCGATGGCGCACTCGTTCGGCAAGGTGCTGCTGTCGACCCAGCTCGCCTGCGGCTTCCCCACCGCGGTCGACGGACGCGTCGACAAGATCATCGAGAACCTCGCGATCGTCAAGCCCACCTTCATGGGCGCGGCCCCGCGCATCTTCGAGAAGGCCCACTCCCGCATCGTGATGATGCAGGCCCACGAGGGCGGCGCCAAGGAGAAGATCTTCACCAAGGCCTTCGAGGTCGGCCTCAAGGTCGACCGGCTCAAGCGCGACGGCAAGTCGGTGCCGCTGACGTTGAAGCTGCAGCACGGTCTCTTCGACAAGCTGGTCTTCTCCAAGGTTCGGGAGCGCTTCGGCGGACGGGTGCGCTTCTTCATCTCCGGGGCAGCCGCGCTCAACCAGGACATCGCCGAGTGGTTCGGCGCCGCCGGCATCCTCATCCTCGAGGGCTACGGCCTCACCGAGACCTCGGCGGGCTCGTTCGTCAACCACCCCGACCAGTACAAGTACGGCACGGTCGGACACGTGTTCCCCGGGTCGGAGGTCAAGCTCGGCAAGGGCGACGAAGTCCTCATCAAGGGCCCCGGCGTCATGGACGGCTACCACAACCAGCCCGAGGAGACCGAGAAGACGATCGACTCCGACGGGTGGTTGCACACCGGCGACAAGGGCATGGTCGACGAGGACGGCTTCCTCAAGATCACCGGCCGGATCAAGGAGCTCTTCAAGACCTCCGGCGGCAAGTACGTCGCCCCGCCCGCGATCGAGTCGAAGTTCAAGGCTATCTGCCCCTACGCCAGCCAGTTCATGGTGTTCGGCAACGAGCGCAACTACTGCGTCGCGCTCATCACGCTCGACCCCGACGCGATCACAGACTGGGGCAAGGAGCAGGGGATCGACGGCGACTACGCCGAGATCGTCAAGAGCGACCAGTGCCAGGAGATGGTCAAGGGCTACGTCGAGGAGCTCAACACCGAGCTCAACCGCTGGGAGACCATCAAGAAGTGGGAGATCCTCGACCACGACCTGTCGGTCGACTCCGGAGAGCTCACCCCCTCGATGAAGGTCAAGCGCAACGTCGTGGAGAACAACTACAAGGAGACGCTCAACGCCTTCTACAGCTGAGGGCGGCAGCCGCGGCGACAGCGCCCGGCGACAGGGCCGGCGCCGTTTGGGCGTCTACGTCCACGTGCCGTTCTGTGCGGTCCGCTGCGGCTACTGCGACTTCAACACCTACACGTCCGACGAGCTCGGCGGTGCTTCGGCACCGCCGGGCTCGTCGCGTGAGAGCTTCGCTGCCGCAGCCGTCCACGAGATCCGGCTCGCCGCGTCCGTCCTGGATCAGCAGGGTCCGGGTCAGCAGGGTCCGGCCGCAACGGTCTTCGTCGGAGGCGGCACCCCGACGCTGCTGCCGGCGACGCACCTGGTTCGCGTGCTGCGCGCCGTCGGTGACGAGATCGGGCTGGCCGACGACGCCGAGGTGACCACCGAGGCCAACCCCGACAGCGTCACGCCGCAGAGCCTGGCCACGCTGCGCGAGGGCGGGTTCACCCGGATCTCCTTCGGGATGCAGTCGGCGGTCCCCTCGGTGCTGGCCGTGCTCGACCGGACCCACGACCCGCAGCGTCTGCCGCAGGTCGTGTCGTGGGCACGAGCCGCGGGCTTCGAGCAGGTCAGCCTGGACCTGATCTACGGCACGCCGGGGGAGACCGCCGACCAGTGGGTCGCCTCGCTCGAGGCGGCGCTGTCCTGCACGCCCGACCACGTCTCGGCGTACTCCTTGATCGTGGAGCACGGCACGGCGTTGGCACGGCGGGTCCGCCGCGGCGAGGTCGCGCCCGTCGACGACGACGACCTCGCCGACAAGTACCTCCTCGCCGACGACCTGCTCACCGCAGCCGGGCTCGGGTGGTACGAGGTGTCCAACTGGGCTCGGGACGGCGCGGCCTGTCGGCACAACCTGGGCTACTGGCGGGGCGACGACTGGTGGGGGGTCGGCCCGGGAGCCCACTCGCACCTGGCCGGGACCCGGTGGTGGAACGTCAAGCATCCCGCCGACTACGCCGGGCGACTCGCCGCCGGGCGGCTGCCGATAGCCGATCGGGAGGTGCTCGACGCCGAGGCACGTCACGTCGAAGAGGTCATGCTCCGGGTCCGGCTGCGCGAAGGCCTGCCCGCCCGACTGCTGCGGGACAGCGAGGCCGGGCGTGTTCCCGCGCTGGTGGAGCGTGGACTTCTGGCTGCCGAGGCGGACAGGTGGGTGCTCACCCGGGAGGGCCGTCTGCTCGCCGACGCCGTCGTGCGTGACCTGCTCGACTGACGCGGGAGCCGCGAGCGGTCGAGCTCGCCTGGGCCGCTACCTCACCAGGCGGATGGTGAGCGGATAGCGGTAGCTCTCGCCGTTGCTGGCCTTGACCGTCGCGACGACGATGAACACCAGCCACAGCACGCCGACCACGATCCCCAGGGGCACCACCACGATCGCGGCGATGCCGAAGGTGAAGATCACCAGCAGGGTGCCCACGGCGAGGTAGATCAGCATGCTGAGCTGGAAGTTGAGCGACTCGACCGCGTGCTGGCGCACGAACCCGGAGCCCTTGGGCTTGATGAGCATGATGACCAGCGGAACCAGGAAGGCCATCGCGATCCACGCGCCCACGACGCAGCCGATGTGGCTGGCCAGCGCCCAGGTGCGCTCCTCCTGGGTGGTGAGCGCGGCACCACGTCCGTACCCGGACGGCTGCGGTGTGGTCATGGTCCCTCCGCGGTGACGAAGTCGATGAGCTCCTCCACCCGGCCCAGCAGCGCCGGTTCGAGGTCCTGGTAGGAGCCTACGGCGCCGAGGATCCGCTGCCAGGCCCGCGCGATGTCGGCCTGGTCACGGTGGGGCCAGCCCAGGTGACGGCACACCCCCCGCTTCCACTCCACGTCGCGGGGCACCTCGGGCCATGCGGTCAGTCCCAGGCGCTCGTGCCTGACCGCCTGCCAGATGTCGACGAAGGGATGACCGGTCACCAACACGTGGTCGGCGTAGGGGCCCGCTGCCACACGGGCCGCGATCCGTGACTCCTTGGATCCGGCCACCAGGTGGTCCACGAGCACCCCGATCCGGCAGTCCGGCCCGGGGGAGACGTCGGCCAGACGCTGCTCGAGCTCGTCCACGCCGGCGATGTGCTCCACGACCACCCCCTCGCCTCGCAGGTCGTCGCCCCACACCTTCTCGACCAGCTCGGCGTCGTGGCGGCCCTCCACGTAGATCCGGCTGGCTCGCGCGACCCTGGCGCGGCGGCCGTGCACCGCCACCGAGCCCGACGCGGTCCTCGAGGGGTGCTGCGGACCCTTGCGGACCGGCGGGCGCAGGATGACCGGCGCCCCCTCCAGCAGGAAGCCCGGTCCCAGGGGGAACACCTTGCGGCGACCGCGCCGGTCCTCCAGTGTCACGGTGCCGAGGTCCCGGTCGACCGCCACCACCTCACCGCACCAGTCGGTGGTCACTTCCTCCACGACCATCCCCTTGTCGACGGGCACGTCGACTGCCCGGCCACGCGGCGGCCGGCGCCAGTCGGTGCCGAGGACGTCGCTGCCGTACCGGTCGAGGATGCGAGGCGTGGGTCTGCTCACCCCCGGAGGTTACGGCGGGGCTCAGGCCAGCGGCAGGCGACGCGCGGTGCGCGGCATGTGCTGATAGCCACGCCGCACGGCGTGCTCCAGGAGGCGACGTGGGAAGGGCCAGTCCTCGTGCGCGAGCGCCTCCTCCAGCCCGGCACCTCGGGCGGCGAGGTCGTACAGCATCTGGGTGACCATGCCCACGTCGTTGCGCTGGTCGAGCACGAAGCCGCGGTCCACCCGTGCGCCGTGGCCGGGGACCACGACCGTGTCGGCCGTCGTCATCTCCAGGACCATGTCGAGCGTGGCCGGCCACTCCAACGGCCAACAGTCGTCGCCGTAGGAGGGGGAGGCCCCTTCCTCGACGAGGTCGCCGGCGACCAGGACGTCGGCGTCGGGGACGCGGACCACCACGTCGCCGCCGGTGTGGCCGCGACCGCAGTGGACCACCTCGACGTAGCGGTCGCCCAGGTCGAGCGCCCGGACCGAGGAGAAGGTCTGCTCGGGCACCACGACGGGGGAGACGGCGACCTCGGTCAGTCGCGCCTCGTCGATCCCGTGCTCCTCGGGAGCGGCCATGGCCGCCGCCACGGCGTCCGCCAGGCCGGCGGCAGCATCCTCGTGGGCCAGCAGCCCGGCCTCGGGCGAGTCCTGCCGGGCGGCGGCGTTGCCGAGGACGTGGTCGAAGTGGGCGTGGGTGTTGACCACCGCGGTCAGGGGCCTGCGGGTCACCTGGCGCAGGCTCGCCAGCATGGCGGTGGCGGCACGGTCGGAGCCCAGCGTGTCGACGAGGAGGACGCCCCGCTCACCGACCACCGCGGTGACGTTGACGTCGAGCCAGGCATGACGCGCCACCCAGACCCCATCGGCGACCTCGGCGAACTGCTCCACAGGAAGACCCTAGTTCGCTCCCCGACCCCGGTCGCCGAGGCTAGTAGCATTGGCACTCGGCCAACAGGAGTGCCAGCCGTACGCCCCGTCCGAAGTGCCGACGCGAAGGAGGAGTCATGGTCGAGGACCGCAAGCTCGATGTCCTCCGCGCGATCGTGGAGGACTACGTCGCCACCCAGGAGCCGGTGGGGTCGAAGGTGCTGGTGGAACGCCACCAGCTGGGGGTCTCGCCGGCGACCGTGCGCAACGACATGGCGGCCCTGGAGGAAGAGGGACTGATCGCCCAGCCGCACACCAGCGCGGGCAGGATCCCGACCGAGAAGGGCTACCGCCTCTTCGTCGACCGGCTCAGCCAGATCAAGCCGCTGAGCTCGGCGGAACGGCGCGCAATCACCACGATCCTCGAGGGAGCGGTCGACCTGGACGACGTGGTGACCCGGTCGGTGCGGCTGCTGGCGCAGCTGACGAGGCAGGTCGCGGTCGTGCAGTACCCGACGCTGTCGCGCTCCACGGTGCGCCACGTGGACTTGGTGTCGTTGAGCGAGACCCGGTTGCTGCTGGTCCTCATCCTCTCCACCGGGCGGGTCGAGCAGCGACTCGTCGAGCTGCCGGACGCGGTCGATGACAACACCATCGCAGCGCTTCGGCTCGCGGTGAACCGAGCGGTGACCGGTGAGCGGATCGTCGATGCGGTGGCCAAGCTGGTCGAGGTTCCTGAGCTGAACGAGTCGCACAACCGGTCCCTCTACGGCCTGGTGGCGGCGGGCCTGGCCGACGCGATGTCGGACCACCGCTCCGACGAGCGGGTCATCGTCGGGGGGACCGCCAACCTGGCCAACTTCGGTGACGGCTACCCCTCCCTGCAACCCTTGCTGGAGGCCTTGGAGGAGCACGTCCTGCTGCTGAAGATCCTGGGACAGGCCGGCGCTCCAGCGGCGCTCACCGTCCGGATCGGCTCCGAAGTGCCGTACGCGGGGATGGGCGCCACCTCGGTGGTGACGTCCGCGTACGGTGCTGGGGACGAGGCCCTCGGCACGATGGGGGTGCTCGGCCCCACCAGGATGGACTATCCCGGCGCCATGGCCAGTGTTCGCGCGGTGGCCATGTACCTCTCCAAGATCCTCGACCAAGGATGACTGACACGTGAGCCACGACCCCTACGAGATCCTCGGGGTGTCCCGGGACGCCGATGACGCGGCGATCAAGCGGGCCTACCGCAAGCTCGCGCGCGAGCTGCACCCCGACGTCAACCCCGAGCCGGGCGCGCAGGAGCGTTTCAAGGAGGTCTCCAAGGCCTACGAGGTGCTCTCCGACCCCGACAAGCGTCGTCACTTCGACATGGGCGGCGACCCGTTCGGCGGCTTCGCAGGTGCCGGTCAGGGCTTCTCCTTCAGCGACATCATGGACGCCTTCTTCGGCGGAGGCGGCGGGGGCGGTGGCCAGGGGCGGGGACCCCGCTCGCGGGTCCGTCGCGGCCAGGACGCGCTGATCCGCCTCGAGATCGAGCTCGCCGAGGCGGCGTTCGGCACCACGCGGGAGATCAAGGTCGACACCGCCGTGGTGTGTGCTACCTGTGCCGGGGCGGGCGCCGCCCCCGGCTCCCAGCCGCGCACCTGCGAGATCTGCCACGGCCGAGGTGAGACGTACCACGTGCAACGCTCCTTCCTGGGTGAGGTGCGCACGATGCGGCCGTGTGCGGCGTGCCGCGGGTTCGGCCAGGTCATCCCCGAGCCCTGCCGGGAGTGCTCCGGCGACGGCCGGATCAGGTCCCGGCGCACCCTGACCGTCAAGATCCCCGCCGGGGTCGACGACGGCACCCGGGTGCAGCTGTCCGAGCAGGGCGAGGTCGGTCCGGGAGGCGGCCCTCCGGGCGACCTGTACGTCGAGCTCGAGGTGCGACAGCACGAGGTGTTCGTGCGCAAGGGGCGCGACCTGCACTGCACCGTCGAGCTCCCGATGACCGCTGCTGCTCTCGGATCCACGATCGTGCTGCCCACCCTCGAGGGGGAGCTCTCCGCGACCGCAGCGCAGGAGGCCGGCTTCGGCGAGCAGCCTCCCACCGAGGTGCCGCTCGAGGTCCGCGCCGGCACCCAGTCGGGTAGCGAGATGGTGCTGCCCGGACACGGCATCCCCTCCCTGCGGGGGGCGGGCCGCGGGGACCTCGTGGTGCAGGTGATCGTCTCCACGCCGACCAGGCTGGACGCGCGTCAGACCGAGCTGCTCCAGGAGCTGGCCCAGCTGCGTGACGAGGAGAAGCCCTCCGGTCAGGTGACCTCGGGGCACAAGTCCGTCTTCGACCGGCTGCGCGGGGCCTTCAACCCGCGCTGAGGCGCCGTGCGATGACGCTTCCGACCTTCCAGCACGACGCGACTGCCTCGCTGCGGGCAGGGGACAGCGCCCAGCTCGACGGGCCCGAGGGCCACCATGCCGCCGTCGTCCGGCGGATGCGGGTGGGGGAGCGGGTGCGGCTGACCGACGGAGCGGGGGCCAGCGCTGTCGCCGAGGTCGTCGGGGTCGGCAAGGGGGTGCTCGACGTCCACCTGGTCGAGGTCGGTGTCACGCCGGCCCCGTCGCCGAGGCTGGTCGTGGTGCAGGCGTTGACCAAGGGGGATCGCGGTGATCTCGCGGTCGAGGTGCTCACCGAGGTGGGCGCCGACTGCCTGGTGCCGTGGGCGGCGAGCCGGTCGGTGGTGCGATGGAAGGGTGAGCGCGGCCAGAGGGCCCTCCGACGCTGGCGCACCACGACTCACGAGGCGGCGAAGCAGTCACGGCGCTCGTGGTTCCCGGTGGTGGCTCCGGTGGCGGACACCGCCGAGGTGGCACGCCTCCTCGCCGGTGCCGCGACTCCGGTGGTGCTCCACGAGTCCGCCGACGCGCCGGTGTCGAGCCTCCACCCCGCTCCCGAGGGCGACCTGGTGCTGGTGGTCGGTCCCGAGGGCGGCATCACCGACGAGGAGCTGGCGGCCTTCGCATCGGCCGGGGCCCACGTCGTACGCCTGGGGCCGACGGTGTTGCGCGCCTCCACGGCCGGCGTGGTGGCGGCCGCTGCGCTGCTCTCCCGCACACCGCGCTGGGGGTGAGCGGTTTCCCAGGTGATCGTGGGAAACCGCAGCCCGCTCACCCGGTGACGGTGAGGCGCTTGGTGTCCTCCTGCTCGCCAGGCCCCTCACCACCGGAGACGTCGGCGTCGTAGACACGGAGCACGTAGTCGCCGGGGGGCAGACCCTCGACCGAGAACTCGTACGAGGCCAGCGTGCAGCACTCCGTGGCGGTCCCGAACCCGTCCTTGACCACCCGGTCGCCCTGGAGCACCTGCCACGAGACGTTGGCCTCGAAGAAGGCGCCGCGGCCCTCGACGCCGAAAGTCCCCTCGACCTCGTCGCCGTCCTGCGGCGTGATCACCCACACTGGGCCCTGCACCTCCATGGGGTCACCCTGGGCCAGCGGCTCGGAGACCGGCTCGCCGAGCAGCTGGTCGGTGATCTCCCCGTCGAGAAGGAACCGCACCGGCGGTCGGGCCTGGACCGCGGCCTGCGCGGTGTACATGAGCTGCTCCAGCGCCATCCGGGCCTCCGCACCACTCATGCCAGCGGGCCGGGTCCGCAGGCCGGTGCCGCCCGCTCCCACGTCGACCGTGAGCAGGTCGCCGGCTTCGTCGTAGGACGCGGCCGCGGTGGTGCCCGCGGGCCAGGGCACGCGGTAGTCAGGGTCGAGCGGGTCCGCCGTGACCGCCATGCCGATCGCGACCGTCAGGGTCTCGCCGTCCTCCGCAGGAGTCCGGAACTCCCGGAAGAGCCGCGGTCCACTCGGGGTGTCGCCGACGTAGTAGACCGCCACTGGCCCCGCCGCCGAGGGAGCAGGCGACGACGTCGCCGTCGGGTCCGAGGCTGCGGGCGAGGGGGACGGGGAGTACGACGCGGCAGGATCGTTGGGGTCGTCATCGCCGATCCCGGTCACCCACGCCACGGCTGCCACGGTGGCGGCCACGGCGAGAGCCGAGGCGCCGGCAGCCCACCTGTTGCGTTTGACGGTGTTCATGGTGTCCTCCTCGAGGCGGGTTCGGATCTCGCCCAGGTCGTGCCGGGGCTCCACGTCGCCGACGGCGTCGGCCAGCGTCAGCCGCAGCCACTCGTCGTGGTCGTCGCCGGGCTTCATCGGTCCTCCTGGAGCAGATCGCGGAGCCGGGCGGCCCCGCGGTGGTGGTGGCTCTTCACTGCCCCGCGGCTGATGCCGAGGGTCGCGGCGACGCCGGCCTCGTCGAGGTCGGCGTAGTGGCGCAGCACGAGCACCTCGCGCTGGCGCCGCGGCAGCTGTTGCAGTGCTGCCAGGACACGACGGCGGCGTTCAGCCACGGCGAGGGCATCGTCGGCGCCCGGCAGGGTGCTCTCGTCGCGGGCCACCCCGGCAAGATGACGGCGTTCGACCGCGTTGCGGCGCTGCACCGAACGCGCACGATTCACCACCGTGCGCCGCAGGTAGGCCAGCCCTGCGCCGGGGTCGCGAAGGTCCCTCCAGTGGCCGTGAACGGCCACGAACGCATCTTGGACGACCTCCTCCGCGGTCTCGACGTCGCGCAGCAGCAGCACCGCGAGCCGCACCAGGGGGCGGTAGTGCTCGCCGTAGAGCCGCTGCAGCGCCTCGTCGGCGTCCCACGCCGTCGGCGAGCCTGGGGCTCCCGGGGGTGTCGTCACTGCCATCACGCTAGTTGGACGCGCAGCCCGCCCCCGCGGTTTACACGCCGACGCGCGGCAGCGGAATCCGAGGCGGTCAGCCGAGCGCCCGGAGGACGTCCCCCACCAGGTCGGCAGCGTCCTCGAGGCCGACCGACATCCTGACCACCCCGTCCCCGATCCCAGCCGCGGCCCGACCGTCGGGCCCCAACCGGCGATGGGTGGTGGTCGCCGGATGGGTGACCAGCGACTTCGCGTCGCCGAGGTTGTTGGAGATGTCGAAGAGCCGCAGGGCGTCCAGGAAGGCGAACGCCTCGTCCCGCCCGCCGTCGAGCTCCAGGGTCAGCATGGTGCCGCCCCCCGTCATCTGCCGAGCGGCCAGCGCACGTTGCGGGTGGTCGTCCAGCAGCGGATGGATCACCCGGAGAAGTCGCGGGTGGGACTGGAGCTCGCGAGCCAGGAGCTCGGCGTTGTCGGCCATCCGCTGGACCCGCAGCTCCAGGGTCTCCAGCCCCTTGAGCATCACCCAGGCGTTGAACGGCGAGAGCGAGGGCCCCACGGTCCGCATGAAGTCGCGCACCGGTCCCTGCACGAAGTCGCGCGAACCCAGGATGGCGCCGCCGAGGGCCCGCCCCTGACCGTCGATGTGCTTGGTGGCCGAGTAGACCACCACGTCGGCTCCGTGGCGCAGCGGGTGCGAGTGCACCGGGGTGCCGAAGACGTTGTCGACCACGACGGTGGCCCCGGCACCGTGAGCCAGCCCCGACACCGCCTCGATGTCGACCAGCTGCAGCATCGGGTTGCTCGGGGTCTCGAAGAACACCGCACGCGTCGGCACGCTCAGCGCGGCCTCCCACTGCGCGAGGTCGGTGCCGTCGACCAGCACGGACTCCACCCCCCACCGGGGGAGCACTTCATCGACGACGGCGTAACAGGCTCCGAAGAGCTGCCGGGAGGCGACGAGGCGGTCGCCCTGGCCGCACAGGGTGGCCAAGGCGGTGAAGACCGCCGCCATGCCCGATGCGGTGGCGTAGCAGGCCTCGGCGTCCTCCAAGGCCCGCATCCGCTCCTCGAAGACGCTGACGGTGGGATTGGTGTAGCGGCTGTAGATGTAGTGGTCGTTCTCCCCGGCGAAGGCGGCCTCGGCCTCCGCCGCGCTGTCGAACACGTAGCCACTGGTGAGGTAGATCGGTTCCGCGGTCTCGGCGAGCTCGCTGCGCCGGAGGCCGGAACGCACCGCCCGGGTGGCGGGGCGCCAGGAATCCTCCGGCGCCCGTCCCGGTCGATCGTGCGGCGTCATGCCGCCGAGCATGGCACAGCTGAGGACGCCTCTATGGTGGAGATATGAGTGACGAGACCGCCGACTGCCTGTTCTGCAAGTTCGTCAGCCGCGAGCTGGACACCGATGTGGTGCTGGAGACCGAGAAGTGCCTGGCGTTCCGCGACATCGCACCTCAGGCGCCGACCCACGTGCTGGTGGTGCCGAAGTCCCACCACGCCACGGTCGGCGACCTCGCCCGCGACGATTCCGCGACACTCGCCGACCTCATGCGCGCCGTCACCGAGGTGGCCGCCGCCGAGGGGCTGGAGAGGGGATACCGCCTGGTCTTCAACACCGGTCCCGACGCGTTGCAGAGCGTGCCGCACGTGCACGCGCACGTCATCGGCGGGCGCACCTTCACCTGGCCTCCTGGCTGAGGGCGATCCGGCTGAGTTCGATCAGGCTGAGTTCGATCAGGCTGAGTTCGATCACGCTGAGGGCGATCCCGATGGGTCCGATCCCGACGCGCGCCTCAACCCGTCACCTGGCCGGAACCACTCCTGGAGGACGCTGACATCACCATGGCAACGCAGCCCACGTCGACAGGTCCCCCCGACCGCGACGCCACCCACCACGACGTGCCGCTGCACGAGCTCCTGCTGCTGCTGGAGAGCGACCCCGAGCGCGGGCTCGAGGTTGCCGAGGCTGAGCGGCGGCTGAGCCGCTACGGACCCAACCGACTGGCCGAGCAGCCGACGACGCCGGCGTGGCTGCGGCTGCTGCGGCAGATGCACAACCCGCTCATCTACGTCCTCAACGTCTCCGCCGCGGTCACGATCCTGTTGGGCCAGTACGTCGACGCCTCGGTCATCCTCGGCGTGGTCGTGGTCAACACGGTCGTCGGTTTCGTCCAGGAGTCCAAGGCCGAGTCCGCGCTCGACGCGTTGCGGTCGATGGTGCATACCGACGCCCTGGTGATCCGCGGGGGAGCGCCGCGACCGTGGCCGCCGACGGGCTGGTGCCCGGCGACCTGGTGCTCGTGGAGTCCGGCGACCGCGTCCCGGCCGACCTGCGCCTGCTGCACGAGAGGGACCTCCGGACCGACGAGTCCGCGCTGACCGGCGAGTCGCTGCCAGTGGAGAAGGACGACGTCGTCCTGCCGGTGCGGGACGCCGGTCGCGGACCGTCGCAACATGCTCTACGCCGGCACCTTCGTCACCCTCGGGTCGGGGACCGGCGTCGTCGTCGCGACCGGGGCGGCCACCGAGCTGGGGGAGATCCACCGGTTGGTGGGCGAGGCGAAGACGCTGGCGACACCGTTGACCCACAAGCTGGCCCGGTTCAGCGGCTTGCTGACCGTCGTCATCCTCGTCCTGGCGGCGGTGACGTTCGCCGTCGGCGTCGCCCGAGGGGAACCGGGCGCCGCGATGTTCACCGCTGCAGTCGCGCTCGCCGTGGGCGCCATCCCCGAGGGCCTGCCGGCAGCGGTGACGGTGACCCTGGCGATCGGGGTCGCCCGGATGGCACGTCGACGCGCAGTGATCCGCAGGCTTCCCGCGGTGGAGACGCTGGGCGGCGCGACGGTGATCTGCACGGACAAGACCGGCACGCTGACCGAGAACCGGATGACCGTCCGTGCGCTGTGGGCACCGACGGTGGGCGAGCGCGGCGTGGGGGAGGTGGACCCCCGGGTCGGGCTCGCGGCGGACCTGCGGTGGTCGCCTGCTGGCCGGAGCCGCCTGCAACGACGCCTGTCTCGACGAGGACGGGCGAGGCGCAAGGAGAGCCGACGGAGGCAGCGATGCTGACGGATCGCGGCCCGACACGGCGTCGACGCGGCCGAGCTGACCCGCATGGCGACGCTCCCGTTCAGCTCGGAGCGGCAGTACATGGCCACGCGCCACGCGGGCCAGCACGACGCGGACCCGAGGTCGTGATCTCGTCAAGGGTGCCGTCGAGCGGGTGCTGGGGCTGTGCTCCTCCCAGCTGGCGCCCGACGGCTCGTGGGAGGCGTTGGACGCCGAGGCCGTGCACCAGGCCACGGAGCGGCTCGCCGCGCAGGGCATGCGGGTGCTCGCGACCGCCGTCGGTCCCGGCGACGCCGACATCGAGCGCGTTGGACGGCGCTCCGGCGCTCGCCCTGAGCGGCCTGCAGGCCATGCTCGACCCGCCTCGCGAGAGCGCGCGCGACGCGGTGCGCAGCTGCCGCACCGCGGGGCTGGACGTGAAGATGATCACCGGCGACCACGCGGCGACCGCCGCCGCGGTCGCCCGGCGCGTCGGACTCCTCGACGACGAGGGCAGTGGGCAGCGCGTCCTCACCGGCACTGAGCTGGCCGCCATCCCCGACGAGGAGCTCCCGGAGGCGGTCGAGGACGTCGCGGTCTTCGCCCGGGTCGACCCGGCGCAGAAGCTCCGGCTGGTCGAAGCCCTTCAGGCGCGCCACCACGTGGTGGCGATGACCGGGGACGGCGTCAACGACGCCCCGGCGCTCAAGCGGGCCGACATCGGGGTCGCGATGGGTCGGTCAGGGACGCAGGTCGCCCAGGAGGCGGGCGACATGGTGCTGACCGACGACGACTTCGCCACCATCGAGGCGGCCGTGGAGGAGGGTCGCGGGGTCTTCGACAACCTCACCAAGTTCATCGTCTGGACGCTGCCCACCAACACCGGCGAGGCGCTGGTGATCATGTACGCCGTCCTGCTCGGGACCGCGCTGCCGATCCTCCCCACGCAGATCCTGTGGATCAACATGACCACGGCGGTCCTGCTCGGCCTCACCCTCGCCTGGGAGCCCAAGGAGGCCGGCATCATGACCCGGCCACCTCGGGACCCGCAGCGCTCCCTGCTGACCGCACCCGTCGTCCTACGCACCCTGCTGGTCTCGGTCCTGCTCGTGATCGGCGCCACCTGGGTGTTCGAGCACGAGCTCGCCGCCGGGGCCACGGTCGAGGCCAGCCGGACCGGTGCGATGAACGTCTTCGTGGCAGCCCAGATCTTCTACCTCGTCAGCTGCCGCTCGTTGGTCGGCGGCGTCTGGCGGGTCGGCCTGCTGAGCAACCGGGTGCTGCTCGCAGGGGTCGCGCTGCAGGTGCTCGGCCAGGTCGCCATCACGTACCTGCCGGTGATGAACGCGGTGTTCGACACCGAACCCATCGGACCGGCCACCTGGGGCAGGGTCCTGCTGGTCGCTCTCGCGGTCGCGGTGGTCGCGGCGGCGGACAAGCGCCGCGTCGGGGCCCGGATCCTCGACTGAGCGAGGCACCGCCATGTCCACCGGCGAGCGCTTCGGGGCCCGTGGGCGGGCCATCGGACTAGCATGGGGACGCGATGACAGAGTCCAGAACCGATCCCGACACGGACGAACCAGGGGCATCCACGGCGCGTCGTGACCAACCGGTGCACATCATCGACGTCCCGTCGAGCATCACGATGGTCGCCCTGCTGGGTCCGCGCGACGAGCACCTCGCCCTGTGGGAGCAGGCGTTCGACGCCGACATCCACGTGCGCGGCAACCGGATCACGCTGCGAGGTGAGTCCGCTGAGCTCGCCACGGTCGAGCGCATGGTGGACGAGCTGGTCACCATGCTGCGCACCGGCCAGGGCCTCACGCCCGAGACCGTCGAACGCGTCATCAGCATGCTCCGCACGGAGTCCCGCGAGCGTCCGGCCGACGTGCTCAGCCTCAACATCCTCTCCAGCCGGGGCCGGACGATCCGTCCCAAGACGCTCAACCAGAAGCGTTACGTCGACGCGATCGACAACCACACCATCGTCTTCGGGCTCGGCCCGGCAGGCACCGGCAAGACCTACCTGGCGATGGCCAAGGCGGTGCAGGCGCTGCAGGCCAAGCAGGTCAACCGGATCATCCTCAGCCGGCCGGCGGTCGAAGCGGGGGAGCGGCTCGGCTTCCTGCCGGGGACGTTGAGCGAGAAGATCGATCCCTACCTGCGGCCGCTTTACGACGCGCTGCACGACATGGTCGACCCCGAGAGCATCCCCAAGCTCATCGCCGCGGGCACCATCGAGGTCGCCCCCCTGGCCTTCCTACGCGGACGCTCCCTCAACGATGCCTTCGTGGTCCTCGACGAGGCGCAGAACACCACGGCCGAGCAGATGAAGATGTTCCTCACCCGGCTCGGCTTCGGCTCCAGGATGGTGGTCACCGGCGACACCACCCAGGTCGACCTCCCGCGCGGGGAGCGCAGCGGCCTGCGGGTGGTCGAGGAGATCCTCGACAGTGTCCAGGACATCTCGTTCAACCGGCTGACCAGCCACGACGTGGTACGCCACCGTCTCGTGGGGCGGATCGTGGCGGCCTACGACGACTTCGAGTCCAAACTGGAGCACCCCGCTGGGGAGGACGCGGCCGCGGCAGCCCAGATGTCGACAGCCCAGATGTCGACAGCCCAGATGTCGAGCCGGGGCCGGGCACGCTCGGGGCAACGGTCGGCGACAGCCGGGCGCCAGTCCAGCACCCAGGCGAGCACCCAGTCGGGCCGCCAGTCGGGCCAGCAGAGCGGCAGCTCCCGCGGTCCCGCGGCAGGGCGAGGCGGTCAGTGAGCGTCGAGGTCCTCCAGGAGTCCGGCGAGCCCGTCGAGGCAGCACGGATCGCGCAGCTGTGCCGGTTCGCGCTCGACCGGCTCCGGGTCCACCCGCTCGCCGAGCTGTGCCTGATGCTGGTGGACGAGGAGACGATCTCCGAGCTCAACGCTCGCTGGATGGGGAAGGAGGGCCCCACCGACGTGCTGGCCTGGCCGATGGACGAGCTCCGCCCGGGAATGGTCCACGAGGAGCCGGAGGAGGCCACCCTGGGCGACATCGCCATCTGCCCGGCTGTGGCACGCCGCCAGGCGGAGGAGGCGCGGGACCGAGGCCAGACCGGCTACGAGACCACCGACGAGCTCGACCTGCTCACCGTGCACGGCATCCTGCACCTGCTGGGCTACGACCACGCGGAACCCGAGGAGCATGCCGAGATGTTCGGGCTCCAGGCGCGACTGCTCGCCGAGTGGCAGGCCGTCCTCTCCGGGAGCGAGGTGGAGGAGTGAGCCCGGGGGAGACCTGGCTGCTGCTCTGCGCCGCCGCCAGCGTGCTGGTCGCGGGCTTCTTCTCCAGCGCCGACGCCGGCCTGGCGAACGTCTCCAAGGTCCGGACCGACGAGCTGGTGGAGGAGGGGCGTGCCGGCGCCCGCCGCCTCGCGTCGATCGCCGAGGACCCCGCTCGCTACCTCAACACCGCGCTCTTCCTGCGCATGCTGTTCGAGATCCTCGCCGTGGTGCTGGTCGCCGAGGTGGTGCTGCCGCTCGTCGAGCCGCGCTGGGCCGGGGTGCTGACCGTCGTCGGCGTCATGATCGTCATCCAGTTCGTCGTCATCGGCGTGGGCCCGCGCACCGTCGGCCGCCAGCACGCCCAGCAGGTGGCGCTGCTCAGCGCCCCTGTCATCTCGTTGTTCACCCGGGTCCTGGGGCCGTTGCCGCAGCTGCTGATCGTCGTCGGCAACATCATCACGCCGGGCCGCGGGTTCAGCGAGGGGCCGTTCTCCTCGGAGGCCGAGCTCCGTGAGCTGGTCGACCTCGCGGAGGCGAGCCAGGTGATCGAGTCCGGAGAGCGGGCGATGATCCACTCGGTCTTCGAGCTGGGGGACACGATCACGCGCGAGGTCATGGTGCCCCGCACCGACGTCGTCTTCATCGAGCGGCACAAGACGCTGCGCCAGGCCATGTCGCTGGCCCTGCGCAGCGGGTTCAGCCGGATCCCGGTCATCGCGGACAACCTCGACGACATCGTCGGCGTCGTCTACCTCAAGGACATCACCAAGCGCGTCTTCGACCGGCACGAGGCCGAGACCACCGAGCGCGTCGAGTCGGTGATCCGCCCGGTGAGCTACGTGCCCGACTCCAAGCCCGTCGACGAGCTGCTGCGCGACATGCAGGCCGAGCGCAAGCACGTGGCGGTCGTCGTCGACGAGTACGGCGGCACCGCCGGCCTGGTCACCATCGAGGACATCCTGGAGGAGATCGTCGGCGAGATCACCGACGAGTACGACAAGGACGAGATCGAGGTCGAGGACCTGGACAACGGCTCCTACCGGGTGAGCTCGCGCTTCATGGTCGACGACCTCGAGGAGCTGTGCGGGGTGGCGATCGAGGACGACGACGTCGACACCCTCGGCGGCCTGATGGCCAAGCATCTGGGTCGGGTGCCCATCCCTGGTTCGGTCGTGGAGACCGACGGTCTGCGGTTCGAGGCGGAGGGACTCGCGGGCAGGCGCAACCGCATCAGCACCGTCGTCGTCACTCCCGTCGAGCCGCCGCAGGCCGACGAGGGCGACTCCCCGACGGAGTCCTACTCTGACTCGCATGCCTGACCCGTCGAGCAACCCCGAGGACGCCAAGCTGTTCACGCTGGCGCGGTCCGCCCGTGCACGCACCCGCGCCGCGGAGGGGGCGGCGGTGCGCGACCTCGACGGGCGCACCTACGCCGCCGCGACGGTCGCGCTGCCCTCCCTCCACGTCAGCGCCCTGGCCGTCGCGGTCGCCATGGCAGTGTCCAGCGGGGCCCAGGGTCTGGAGGCGGCCGTCGTGGTGACCGAGGCCGAGGCCGTCGACGCGGGCGACCTCGGCGTCGTCCGTGACGTCGCCGGGGCCGGGGTCCCTGTGCTGCGCGCCGACCAGCGAGGACAGCTCCAGGAGACCTCCTCCAGCTGACTCCACCCGTCTTGACTCCTCGGGCTGGGCGCCGCCGTGGCTCCAGGTGAGGCTCCAGTTGGGGCTCCGGGGTGGCTGAGATGGACGCCGTGGCGACCGGGCCGGCGAGACTCGAACCGCTGTGGTTCCTGACTCCGCTTGTCCCGGCGTGCTTGGCTGTCCCGGTGACAGGTCTCGTCGGTCAGCAGCAGCACGAAGCGGGGGTCGAGCGTCTGCGCGCGTCCCACGCCGCGATCCCCCCGGGCAGCCCCGTCCGGCTGGCCAAGACGACGTCGAACCTGTTCCGACCGCGGTCGGAGCGCGGAACCACCGGGCTGGACGTCAGCGGTCTGCGAGGCGTGATCGAGATCGACGCCGCCGGCCGGACCGCGGACGTGCAAGGCATGTGCACCTACGAGGACCTCGTCGAGGTGACGCTGCGCTCAGGTCTGATCCCCCTCGTCGTGCCCCAGCTGCGGACCATCACCCTCGGCGGAGCGGTGACCGGGCTCGGCATCGAGTCGACGTCCTTCCGCAACGGGCTGCCGCACGAGTCGGTGCTCGAGATGGACGTCCTCACCGGTGCCGGCGAGCTGGTCACCACCAAGCCCGGCGACGACCTCTTCGACGCCTTCCCCAACTCCTACGGGTGTCTGGGCTACGCCACGCGGCTGCGCATCGAGCTCGAGGAGGTCTCGAGGTACGTCGCGCTTCGCCACCTGCGGTTCGACGACGCCGCGGCGCTGGCCGACGCGACCGCGCGCATCATCGCCGACCGCGGCTGGGAGGGGGTCCGGGTCGACGGGCTGGACGGCGTCGCGTTCTCGCCGGACGAGCTGTACCTCACCCTGGCCACGTGGACCGACGATCCCGGACCCACCTCGGACTACACCGGCCAGCAGATCTACTTCCGGTCCCTGCCGGAGCGTGGCACCGACCGGCTGACCATGGCCGACTACCTCTGGCGGTGGGACACCGACTGGTTCTGGTGCTCAGGCGGACTGGGGCTGCACAACCCTCGCGTGCGGAGGCTGTGGCCGCGCCGCTGGCGCCGCAGCGACGTCTACCACCGGCTGGTGGGCCTGGACCGACGCGTCGGCTTCACCGAGTGGCGCGACCGTCGCGCAGGGGTGCAGCGTGAGCGGGTCGTCCAGGACGTCGAGGTGCCGATCGACCGGGTGGCGGACTTCCTGTCCTGGTTCGACCAGACGGTCGGGATGCGGCCGGTCTGGCTGTGCCCGCTGCGACTCCGCGAGCCATCAGGACCGGGCAGTGCACACTCCTGGCCGTCGTACCCGCTGGATCCCGGCACCACGTACGTCAACGCCGGGTTCTGGGGCACGGTGGTGGTGCCCTCGGGCAGCCGCGAGGGTGACGTCAACCGCGCCATCGAGCGTCGGGTCACCGAGCTCGGCGGACACAAGTCCTTGTACTCCGACGCCTACTACGACGAGGCCACCTTCGCGCGTCTCTACGGCACCGCGGAGCTCGACCGATTGCGAGCCGACACCGACCCCGACGGCCGGCTGGCGAACCTCTACGACAAGGTGGTGAGGAAACCATGACCCTGCTCTCGACCCTGCTCTCCGGATCCACGCAGCTCAGCGTGGCCGAAGCGCTCAAGGAGATGCTCCCCCCAGGGCTTCCGGTGCGGCTCGAGGCCTACGACGGGAGCGTGGCGGGACCCGAGGACGGGACGGTCCGCCTGGTGCTGCGCAACCAGCGCGCGCTGTCCTACATCGTCACCGCGCCAGGCGACCTGGGCATGGTGCGGGCCTACGTGGCGGGTGACCTCGACCTCGAGGGCGTCCATCCCGGTGACCCCTACGAGGCGCTGCGGCTGTTCATGCGGGGAGGCACGCCCCGCATGCCGACGCCCGCGCAGGCCGCCCAGTTCCTGCGCAGCGTCGGCCTGCGGACCCTGGTGCCGCCACCGCCGCCCCCCGAGGAGGCACTGCCACGGTGGCGACGCGTCATCGAGGGCGCGCGGCACAGCCGGGACCGCGACGCACACGCGATCCACCACCACTACGACGTGTCGAACCGCTTCTACGAGCTGGTCCTCGGCCCGTCGATGACCTACACCTGCGCCTGCTACCCGACGGCGGAGGCGACGTTGGAGGAGGCGCAGGCAGGCAAGTACGACCTCGTCGCGCGCAAGCTGGCGCTGAGGCCGGGCATGCGCCTGCTCGACGTCGGCTGCGGGTGGGGCGGCATGGTGCGCCACGCCGCCCGCCACTACGGGGTCGAGGTGCTCGGCGTGACCCTGTCCCGCGAGCAGGCGACCTGGGCGCAGGAGGCGATCAAGGCCGACGGGCTCGACCACCTGGCCGAGGTCCGGCACCTGGACTACCGGGACGTGGGGGAGTCGGGTTTCGACGCGATCAGCTCGATCGGCCTGACCGAGCACATCGGGGTCAAGAACTACCCCTCGTACTTCCGGTTCCTCCTCGACCGGCTGAGGCCCGGCGGCCGGTTGCTCAACCACTGCATCACCCGCCCCGACAACCGTTCGGCGGCCACGTCCGGTCCGTTCATCGACCGGTACATCTTCCCCGACGGCGAGCTCACCGGCTCCGGTCGGATCATCACCACGATGCAGGACACCGGGTTCGAGGTAAGGCACGAGGAGAACCTGCGCGAGCACTACGCGATGACCTGCCGGGCGTGGGCACGCAACCTCGCGGCGAACTGGGAGGAGTGCGTGGCCGAGGTGGGCGAGGGCACCGCACGCGCCTGGGGGTTGTACCTGTGCGGGTCCAGCCTCGGCTTCGAGGTCAACGACATCCAGCTGCACCAGGTGCTCGGGGTGCGACTGCACGAGGACGGGGCCTCGGACTTTCCGCTGCGCCCGGACTGGCTGTCCTGACCGCGACGGGGGTCCGAGCCGGTCCTCATCCGTCCGGAGGTGTCACAATCGGGCAGTGACCGAGACCACGAGCCCGACGTACGGCTCAGGCTTCCGCTCGGGCTTCGCCTGCCTCGTCGGCCGACCCAACGCCGGCAAGTCGACCCTGGCCAACGCCATGGTGGGGACGAAGGTGGCGATCACCTCGTCCAAGCCGCAGACCACCCGCACGGTGGTGCGTGGGATCGTGCACCGCCCGGACGCCCAGCTCGTCCTGGTCGACACCCCGGGCCTGCACCGGCCTCGTACCCTGCTGGGGGAACGGCTCAACGACCTGGTGACCTCGACCTGGTCGGAGGTGGACGTGGTCGCCGTCTGCCTGCCCGCCGACCAGCGCGTCGGTCCCGGCGACCGGTTCCTCGTGCAGGAGCTGGGCAAGGTGCGACGCGTCACCAAGGTGGCGATCGCGACGAAGACCGACCTCGTGACACGGGAACGGCTGGCCGAGCACCTGCTGCAGATCGCGGAGCTCGGCCGCGCCACCGAGACCGACTGGGCCGAGGTGGTCCCGGTCTCCGCAGCGACCGGCGACGGGGTGCCCCTGCTCACCGACCTGCTCGTGGAGCAGATGCCGGAGGGTCCGCCGCTCTACCCCGATGGCGAGGTGACCGACACTCCGGAGGAGGCCATCGTCGCCGACCTGATCCGGGAGGCCGCTCTCGAGGGCGTGCGCGACGAGCTCCCTCACTCGATCGCGGTGGTGGTCGAGGAGATGGCGCCGCGCGAGGGGCGGTCTCCGGACAGGCCACTGCTCGACGTCCACGCGAACCTGTTCGTGGAGCGCCAGTCTCAGAAGGGCATCATGATCGGCCACCAGGGTGCGCGCCTGCGCGAGGTGGGCAGCAGCGCACGTCGCCACATCGAGGCGATGCTCGGCACGCCGGTCTACCTCGACCTGCACGTCAAGGTGGCGAAGGACTGGCAGCGCGATCCCCGACAGCTCCGACGGCTCGGGTTCTGAGGTCAGTCATGCACGTGCTGGCAACCGACCCCGACCCTGACGTCGTCCGGCTCCCGTGGCACCTCCCGCTCGAGGAGTGGGCCGGGCCCTGGGTGCTCGACGTGCCCCGTGGGCTGTCGCGCCACGTCGTCCGCGTGGTCCGGGCCGGCGAACGCATCGTGGCGGTCAAGGAGACGACCGAGCACCTCGCCCGACGGGAGTACGGACTGCTCCGCGACCTGGTCCGCGCCGGACTCCCGGCGGTGAAGCCTCAGGGCGTGGTGACCGAACGGACCTCGCCCGAGGGCGAGGAGCTGCCGTGCGCCCTGGTGACACGCCACCTCCGCTGGTCGATGCCGTACCGGCTGGTGATGCAGGTGCACACCCAGGCCGACGAGCTCGAGCGGATCGTCGATGCCATGGTCGTGCTGCTGGTCCGCCTGCACCTGGTCGGCTTCTACTGGGGGGACGTGTCGCTGTCCAACGTGCTCTTCCGGCGCAACGCCGGCGAGCTCGCTGCCTACCTGGTCGACGCCGAGACCGGCGAGTTCACCCGCGAGCTGAGCGACTCCCGCCGCGAGTACGACGTCGAGGTGGGGATGGAGAACGTCTTCGGCGAGCTGCTCGACCTCCAGGCCGCCGGGGTGCTGGCCGGGGACATCAACCCTGTTCAGACCTCCCGCCGGCTGCGGCGTCGCTACGACGAGCTCTGGAGTGCCCTGACCGAGGTGCGGGAGTTCCCCACCGACGAGGTCTGGCAGGTCGAGCGATGGGTCGAGGGCCTGCGCGAGCGCGGTTTCGACGTGGACGAGATGGACATCGTCACCACCGACGCCGGACGCAGGGTCCGCCTGCGACCCCGAGTGGTGGAGGCCGGCCACCACGTGCGCGAGCTCAAGGCGGTCACCGGGCTGGAGGCCGAGGATGCGCAGGCCGCCAGCCTCCTCAGCGACATCGGCGCGTTCGCAGCCCACCACGGCCTGGCCGAGCAGCCCCACCAGATGGTGGCGCTGCGATGGCTCCAGGAGGTCTACCAGCCCCTGACCGCGATGATCCCCGACGACCTCGCCGAGGACACCCCGCCCGCACAGTTCTTCCATGAGGTGCTGGTGCACCGCTGGTACCTCTCGGAACGAGCCGGGCACGAGGTCAACATCTTCGAGACCGCCCGTGAGTACCTGGAACACCTCGGGTCAGCGGCTGGCGACGAGGGTGGATGAGGCATCATCGGAGTCGTGTCGCAGTCGTCTCACCACCCGGTCTCGAGTCCGGCCGTCCTCGGCAATGCCGGTCGCTACCCGCTCCACGAACGACCCGTCGTGCCGCTGCGGCTGGCCGGCCGTGACGTCCAACCCGTCGGTCCGTTGCGGCTCTACGCCTGCGGGATCACGCCCTACGACGTCACGCACGTGGGTCACGCGTCGACCTTCGTCTGGACCGATCTCATCGGTGGCGTCGCCCACGCGGCCGGGTCGGAGGTGGTGCTGGCCCGCAACGTCACCGACGTGGACGACGTGCTCACCGAGTCCGCTCGCCGGCAGGGCTGGCACTACGACGAGCTGGCGCTGACCCAGGAGTTCTTGTTCGACCGCGACATGCGGGCGCTGCGGGTCGCCGAACCGGCGCTCTCGCCCCACGCACGAGCCCACATCACTGCGGTGATCCGGCTGGCGTCGCGCCTGCTCGCAACCGGGGCGGCGTACCAGAGCGAGGGCCACGTCTGGTTCCGCGGGGCACACGTGCCGGGGCTGGCCGGGCTCGACCCGCGGACCGCGATGGCGGCCTCTCGCGCCTACGGCGACCAGGACGTCGACGTCGAGCGCGAGTCCGAGTTCGACGTCGCGATCTGGCGACCCAGCGCCGAGGACGACCCCGCCTGGCCCAGCCCCTGGGGCTGGGGTCGACCCGGGTGGCACGCCGAGTGCGCTGCGATGGCGATGTGCAGCCTCGGCAGCGCGATCGACGTGCTGGTCGGCGGGGCCGACCTCGCGTTCCCGCACCACGCCTACCAGAAGCAGATGGTGGAGTCGGCCGCCGCCGTGGAACCGTTCGCCCAGACCGTGGTCCACGTGGGAGAGGTGAGGGTCGACGGGGCGAAGATGGCCAAGTCGACCGGCAACCTCGTCCTGGTGACCGACCTGAGGCAACGGTTCAGCGACAGCGCGGTCCGCCTCGGCCTGCTGCATCGCCGGTGGTGGGAGCCGTGGGACTGCACGGACCAGGTGTTCCTGGAGAGCGAGACCCTGCTGGCCGAGCTGCGCCGGGCCGCCGGTGACACCTCACCTCCACGTCACCACGACGACGTGCTCGCACAGCTGCTCGACGAGCTCGACGTCCCCGCAGCGGTGCGGACTGCCCTCGACGCCGGCCCCGACGCCGCGGCGTACCTCCTCGACGTCCTCAAGCTGCGCGACGACACCCCGGGCTCCTGACCCCACCCGGAAAGCGTGCGGGACATCAGCCGGTGAGGAGCGCGACGACCGCCTCGTCGATGCGGTTGCGTGCGCTGTCACGCCCGGGGTCGAGGCTCGCGACCTCCGCCGCCACCGTGGTGTCGGACTGGTAGAGGTCGAGCACCCTGGGATCGACGTAGGAGGTGCGACACACGGTGGGGGTGTTGCCGAGCAGCTCCGAGGCGCTCGTCACGGCCTCGCGGACCACGGCAGCGCGCGTGCGCTTGCTGCTCGCGGGGCCGGCGGCGCCCAGCCGGCACGCCACGTGCACGGTGGCGTGCCAGGTGCGGAAGTCCTTCGCGCTGACCTCCATGCCGAACAGCTCACGGATGTACTCGTTGATGTCCGCGGCTGTCAACGGCACCCATCGGCGTCCGTCGCGGGCAGAGAGCACCCGGGCGTCGGGCGGCCGGCGCACGGTCAGTCGGTCGATGACCGGCACCACCTGGGCGTCGGTCAGCCGGATCTCGTGCTCCACGCCGGCCTTGCCCACGAAGCGGAAGAGCCGTGCGTCTCCGTCCTTGGAGACATGCCGGCGTTCAAGGGTCGTCAGGCCGTAGGAGCCGTTCTGCTCGGTGTAGGTGTCGGACCCAAGCCGGAACAGTCCGAGGTCGACCAGGCGGACGGCGGTCGCCAGGGTCGTGTCGCGGTCGGGCTCGGCCGAGCCGAGCTCACGCCGCAGCACCCGGCGTACCCGGGGGAGCTGTCCGGCCATCTCGATGACTCGGTCGAACTTCGCCTCGTCGCGCTTCTGCCGCCAGAACGGGTGGTACAGGTACTGCCGCCGCCCTGCCTCGTCCGTGCCCACCGCCTGGAGGTGGGCGTTCTCGTACGGCGAGATCCAGACGTCGCGCCAGGCCGGAGGGATCACCAGGCTCTTGCACCGCGCCATCCTCACCGGGTCGAGAGGGGACCCGTCGACGTCGAGGTAGCGGTGTCCACGGCCGTGGCGCACCCGCCGCCATCCGGGGTCGCGCGGCGAGACGGTGCGCAGTCGTGGCATGCCCCGGCCTTTCGTGGTCGACGCCCGAGTGTCGGCCCTCCTGGAAGTACCCGGCCCACCGGTCCGCAAACGGCGGAACGGTGGGCCGGGGAAGCGCGGTCAGGCGCCGATGGTGACCAGCGGGCCTGCGGTCATCCGAAGATGCTGACCCCGCCGGGCCCGATGAGCAGCCCCAGCACGATGAGCACGATGCCCGGCAGGACACCGCCGCGGACGAGCTGGACGATTCCGGCGATCACGAGGACCACTGCGATCAGCCACAGGATGAAGGTCATGTCTCTCTCTCCCAGTCGAGGGCCGGGTTCCGGCCGGTTCGCAGAAGTTGTACCCATCCCGAATGGGCTCATGCCTTTCAGGCCGGACGACAAGAACCGCCCGTCAGGACCGAGCGTTCACCGCGGAGAGGAGGTAGTCACCGGCGTCGAAGGTCTCGGTGCGGTCGCGGTACTCCTGCACCGTGCCCGGCCAGTTGGTCGTGACGCGGCCGCCTTCGGTCTGGTACCAGCTGGCACAGCCACTGGCCCAGACGCTGCGCGCGAGCCGTTCCTGGACCTCGTGGTCGTAGCGCTCCGAGACGTCCCCTCGCACCTCGATCTGCGTCCGACCCTCGCTGCAGCAGCTCCACGGCCTGCGTGAGGTAGCCGGTCTGGCACTCGATCATCGAGATGATCGAGCTTCCGCCGAGGTTCGTGTTCGGCCCGTAGATCACGAAGAGGTTCGGGAACCCGGGCACGGTCATGCCGAGGAAGGCATGCGCCCCGTCGGCCCAGAGGTCGCGGAGGTCCAGCCCGTCCCGCCCTCGGAGGGTCATCGGTGCCAGGAACTCGGTCGCCGCGAAGCCGGTGCCGTAGATCACGACGTCGACCTCGTGGTCCGTCGCCCCGCCGGCGCCGTGGGTGCGAACCCCGGTCGGCGTGATCTCGGTGATGGGGTCGGTCACCACCTCCACGTTGGACTGCACGAGCGCCGGGTACCAGTCGTTGGAGAACAGCACCCGCTTGCACCCGATGGGGTAGTCCGGAGTCAGCCGCTCGCGCAGCTGCGGGTCCCGCACCTGGCGGCGCAGGTGGACCCGGAAGGCCGCGTCGATCCCGCGGGTGAACCAGGTCTGCTCGGTGAGGGCGCGGTTGAAGCTCTCGCTCAGCGTCCGAGTCAGCTCGCGTCCGAATCCCTGCGTGCGGGGGAAGCGACGGAACGCCGACAGGTGCGCGCTGGTGTAGGCGCGGTCGGGCTTGGGGACGACGTAGGGCGCCGATCGCTGGAACACCGTCACCTGGGCCGCGATCGGCTGGATCTGTGGCACGAACTGGATCGCGCTGGCGCCGGTGCCGATCACGGCGACTCGCTTGCCCCGGAGGTCCGACGTCGTGGTCCCAGCCGGCCGAGTGGAAGGCCGGACCGCCGAACGTCTCGCGACCGACGATGCGGGGGAGGGCGGGGCGGGAGAGCTGTCCGACCGCGGGCACCAGGACGTCGACGTCCCACGTGAGCTCTCGGCCGTCGCCGTCGCGGCCTTCGACGTGCCACTGCTGGGCTCCCTCGTCCCACGCGGCGCTGGTCACCTCGGTGCCGAGCCGGACGAGGCTCAGCAGTCCGAGCCGGTCCGCGGTGCTCTCGATGTAGCGCAGGATGTCGGGCTGCTCGGCGTAGCGGCGGGGCCAGTTCGGGTTCGGAGCGAACGACCAGGAGTAGAGGGAGGACGGCACGTCGCAGGCGGCCCCGGGGTAGGTGTTCTCCCGCCAGACACCCCCGACCCGGTCGGCCTTCTCGACGACCGTGATGTCCGTGACGCCGTTGCCGCGCAGGGCGACGGCGGCGGCCAGGCCACCGAACCCTGCCCCGATGACCAGGACGGAGACGTCGCGATCCGGGGGAGAGCCGCCAGCTCCGGGAGGGAACGAAGGAACCTCGGCGCTGACCACGCCGACAGACTAGAGGGTGTGATCACCCGCGTTGGGCGGGGATGCGTTGGGTGATCAGCGTGCGGCCGACGGTGGCCGCCAGCTCCGGATGGGTCCCCGCGGGAGCCAGCCCCGCGATCCGTGCCAGCAGCGCGTGCTCCTGCGCGGTGGGTTCCCACAGCACCGGGTGAGCGCGGTTGGCATCGAGGATCGCCCGCAGGGTCGGGTGGTCCGCGGAGGTCTCGTCGTACAGCTCCTGGACCCGCAGCGGGGTTCGCTCGGCGACGATCTCGCGCTGGTGGAGCCGGGCGACGAGCACCCGCACCCACTCGCGGTGGACCTCGAGCAGCACGTCGGCCTCGTCGACGAAGGCTTCGTCGACGTTGTCGACCTGGCGCCACGGGGCCACGGTGTCGCCGGTCCCCTGGGCGTTGCGCACGATCGTCCGCATCACGGTGCGGCGCTGAAGCGAGTGAGTCTGCATGTCCTCTCCCCATTCCCTGGTGCCGGCCTGCGCCCCCAGACGCCGACCTCCGGCCCTTTCAGTATTCGGACAACGACCTGAGGGAGGAAGGGTGATGGACGAGGCGTACCCCATTTGTCCGTATTTCAGGACCGAGGTCCCGGTTGGCCGCCAAGAGTCTCGGTGACGCACCGGTCCTGACACGCTGACCTCGGGCCCGGGTGCGGGTCGGTCCTTCCCGACGCTGACTAGTGTTGCCCCGTGCAGACGAGGCAGGAGCAGGTGGACCGGGGCGCCGGCGTGCTCACCGTGCCCAACGTGCTGAGCATCCTCCGGCTCTGCATGCTCCCGGTCTTCCTGTGGCTGGTGCTGGGGCCCGAGGCCGACGGCATCGCGGTCGCCCTGCTGGTGCTCATGGGGATCAGCGACTACCTCGACGGCTACATCGCCCGACGCTGGAACCAGTACTCGGCCCTCGGAGAGATCCTCGACCCCGTCGCCGACCGCATGTACATGCTGGCCGCGGTCATCGGCCTCGGGGTGCGCGAGATCATCCCGGTGTGGCTGGCAGTGCTGCTGCCGGCACGCGACGTCTTCCTGTGGACCCTGGTGCCCTTTCTGCGTAGCCGGGGTTTCAACTCCCTGCCGGTGCACTTCCTGGGCAAGGCCGCTACCGCGGCCCTGCTGTACGCCTTCCCCCTGCTGCTGCTCGGCGACGGGAACGCCTCTTGGGAGGTCGCCGCCCGTGTCGCAGGGTGGGCCTTCGCCATCTGGGGGACCGGCATGTACTGGTGGGCGGGGCTCCTCTACGCGTGGCAGGTGCGCACCGTGCTGCGAGAGGTCCCGCGCACCAAGACCCGCTCCGAGGGCCGGAGATGACCGAGCAGCGGACCAGGCCCCCCTCCGGCGCGGCCACGCAGCAGCCCCCCACCGAACCGGCCGCGGGCAGCACGGCGTCACCCGGTGCACCGCTGCCGCCCCACCTGACCATGGGTCTGCTCGACCGCGTCGCTGCCACCGCCCTGGACGCCGACTACCCCGCCGCGGCACGCCGACGCCAGGAACAGGCCGAGGCCGCCGGCTCAGCGGACGAAGGGCCCACCCCGAACCGGTCGCAGCGGGCACGAACGGGCACCGCCGGGGTGCTGCTGGCCTTCGCCCTGCTCATCACTGTCGCCGCGGTCCAGACGGCGAGGTCACGGCCCACCGACGAAGCCGAGCGCGAGTCGTTGCGGCAGCAGGTCACAGACCGACGCACCGATCTGCGCAGCGCCCGGTCCCAGGTCGCCGGCCTCCGGCGCGACGTCGAGGAGCTGCGCACCGAGCAGCTCTCCGGCTCCCAGCAGGGACGCGCCCTGCAGGAACAACTCACCACCCTCGGTGCGTCCGTCGGTACCGAGCCGGTGAGCGGCCCGGGCATGGTGGTCTCGGTCGACGACGCGCCCGGGGCTCGCAACGACCGGGAGCGCGTGCTCGACGGTGACCTGCAGCGGCTGGTCAACGGCCTGTGGCTGGCCGGAGCGGAGGCGATCGCTATCAACAACCACCGACTCACCCAGCTCAGTGCGATCCGGACGGCGGGGGAGGCCATCACGGTCAACAACCGCTCCCTCCGCCCGCCGTACTCCGTGCAAGCCATCGGCAACCCCGACCAGATGCCCGCGCGGTTCATCGAAACCCGGGGCGGGGCCTGGTGGTTGAATCTGAGGTCGGTCTACAAGGTGAGGTTCGAGATGAGCTCGAAGGAGCAGTTGGCCCTGCCGGCCATGCGCATCGACAGCCTGCGGGTCGCTCGGCTCCAGGAGGCACCCCAGTGATCGCGGTGCTGGGGCTGGTGCTCGGCGTCGTGCTCGGCCTGCTGGTGAAGCCCGACGTGCCGTTCTGGCTCGAGCCCTACCTGCCGATCGCCGTCGTGGCGGCTCTCGACGCCGTGTTCGGCGCCCTCCGGGCGTTCTTCGACGGGATCTTCGACGACCGGGTCTTCGTCGTCTCCTTCATCAGCAACGTGCTGATCGCCGCGCTGATCGTGTTCCTCGGCGACCAGCTCGGGGTCGGCGGCCAGCTGTCCACCGGCGTCGTCGTCGTCCTGGGGATCCGGATCTTCTCCAACGTCGCTGCCATCCGCCGGCACATCTTCCACGCATGACCCAGCCCCCCTCGCCCCCCGAAGCGCCGCCCCGCACGGGCAGGCGCTCGGTCGGCGACCTGTTCCACACCCGTCCCACACGGGGCCAGGTGGTGGCGGCGGCCCTGCTGGCCGTCCTCGGCGTCGCCGCGACCGTCCAGGTCCGCGACAACGGCACCCAGGAGGACCTCACCGGTGCGCGCCAGGCGGACCTGATCGCCCTGATCAACTCCCTGAGCCTCGCCACGGATCGGGCGAACACCGAGATCGACCAGCTGACCGCCACCCGGAACCAGCTCCAGGGAACCGCGCGCGACAGCGGCGCAGCACTCGCGGACGCACGCCAGCAGCTCCAGGTCTGGCAGATCCTCGCGGGCACCGTCCCGGTGGTGGGGTCGGGGGTCCGGGTGACTGTGTCCGACGCCGCCCAGGTCGGGACCGACCAGGTGATCAACGGCTTGCAGGAGCTGCGCAACGCGGGGGCGGAGGCGATCGAGCTCAACGACCGGGTCCGCGTCGTCGCCCAGACCGCGATCGCCGAGGGGGACGGACAGGGCATCCTGGTCGACGGGGTGCCTCTCGAGCCGCCGTACCTCATCGAGGCGATCGGCGATCCGGGCACGCTCTCGACCGCTCTCGACTTCTACGGCGGGTTCGTCACCGGCGTGGAGGAGGTGGGCGGCCGGGTCCGGGTCCAGGAGCAGGGCGAGGTCCAGATCGCCTCGGTCCGCGAGCCGCCGCGTCTGCTCTACGCCGAGCCCGTCGAGCAGGAGTAGCGTGCCTCCCGGGGCGTGACACCCTCCCCAAGCCGCGACCAGATCGACCCGACCCGCAGGAGCTGAGCCATCTTGCTGCCCGAGGACCTCAAGTACACCGAAGAGCACGAGTGGGTGCGTCAGGACGAGGCAGCCCTGCGCATCGGGATCACCGACTACGCCCAGGATCAGCTGGGCGACATCGTCTTCGTCTCCCTGCCCGAGGTCGGGTCGGCGATCACAGCCGGCGACGTGGTGGGGGAGCTGGAGTCCACCAAGTCGGTCAGCGACGTCTACGCGCCGGTCTCCGGGTCGGTCACGGCGGTCAACGAGCTGCTCGACGGGCAGCCCGAGCTGGTCAACTCCGACCCCTACGGCGAAGGCTGGCTGTTCGAGGTCGAGCCCGGCGACGCCGACGCCCTGGCCGGACTGCTCGACGCGAGCGGGTACCAGGCCGCCGTCGAAGCCTGATGCGCGTTCGACGGACTGATAGATTCACCACGAACCTTCACCCTGTGGTGAAGGTTCACCCGATCCCCACGAGGAGGCCCTGATGCCGTTCTGCACCGCCTGTGGGCGTCAGAACCCCGACGACGCGCGCTTCTGCGCCCAGTGTGGGACCCGGTTGGCGAACGTCGCCTCGAGCGACAGCGGCGAGCGCGACGAGACCATCAGCTTCCGAGCACCTGCCGGCGCCGAGCAGCAGGAGGAGCGGGCGCTCAACCCCGACGACGCCGCTGCCGTTGACGCCCTGCCGGCCGGGAGCGCACTGCTGGTGGTGCAGCGCGGCCCGAGTGCGGGCAGTCGCTTCCTGCTCGACACCGAGGTGGTCAGCGCCGGACGGCATCCGGACAGCGAGATCTTCCTCGACGACGTCACCGTCTCCCGCAAGCACGCCGAGTTCCGCCGGACCGAGGAGGGGTACGCCGTCAGCGACGTCGGCAGCCTCAACGGCACCTACGTCAACCGCGACCGGATCGACGAGGTGGTGCTCTCCGGGGGCGACGAGGTCCAGATCGGCAAGTTCCGGCTGGTCTACTTCGCCAGTCAGCAGGGCTTCGGTTCGTGAGCCCCGGCAGCAAGGCACCTGCCGCCGAGGGGCGGATGAACATCGGTGAGGTGCACGCCCGGCTCCGCGAGGAGTTCCCGCAGCTCCAGATGAGCAAGCTGCGCTACTTCGAGGCGGAGGGGCTGGTCGAACCGACCCGCACCCCGGCCGGGTACCGCAAGTACACCCACGACGACGTCGAGCGGCTCCGGCTGGCCCTGGTGCTCCAGCGTGACCACCACCTTCCGCTCAAGATCATCAAGGAGCAGCTGGAGGCGCGCGACCGGGGGGTCGACCCGCCGGCGATGTCCGCCTCCCCGGCGCCACGCCTGGTGGTCTCCGCCGACGGCACCCCCACCCCCGAGACGTTCGCCGCCGACACCTCCACGCTGCGGCTGACCCGTCGTGAGCTCGTCGCTGCCGCCGAGATCGACGAGCCGCTGCTGCGCGACCTGGAGTCCTACGGCCTGGTCACGCCGCGCCCGGGATCGGCGCCCTACGACAACGACGCGATCGTGATCGCCAAGACCGCGGCCGAGCTGGCCGGGTTCGGCATCGAACCGCGCCACCTCCGCGCGTTCAAGACCTCCGCAGACCGCGAGATCGGGCTCGTGGAGCAGATCGCCGCTCCCATCCGCCGCAGCCGGGAGCCTGGCGCCGAGGGCCGGGCCGACGAGGCGATGACGCAGATCGCGGCCCTCTCGGTGCGCCTCCACGCGACGCTGATCAAGGTCTCCCTGCGCCGGTTGCGCTGACCGTCACCGCCGCGGGGGCCGGCCTGCTGGCGAGCCCCTCCGCGGTCGTCGGTGCGCGGAGTAGGCTGGCCGACGTGAGACAAGTCGACGTCGTGGGCGTGCGGGTGGAGATGCCGGCCAACCGGCCGATCGTGCTGCTCCGCGAGTCCGAGGGCGACCGCTACCTGCCGATCTGGATCGGCGCGGTGGAAGCGACCGCGATCGCTTTCGCCCAGCAGGGCGTGGTGCCGCCGCGGCCATTGACGCACGACCTGCTCAAGGACGTCATCCAGGCCACCGGTCAGCAGCTCGACGAGGTCCGCATCACCGAGGTCACCGAGGGGGTCTTCTACGCCCTGCTCGTGCTGTCGTCAGGCGCCGAGGTCAGCGCCCGACCCTCGGACTCCATCGCCCTGGCCCTGCGCACGGGGACGCGCATCGTGTGTGCCGAGACGGTGCTCGACGAGGCCGGGATCGAGGTCCCCGAGGAGGAGGAGCAGGAGGTGGAGAAGTTCCGCGAGTTCCTGGACTCGGTCTCCCCGGAGGACTTCGAGGGCTGACCGTCACCAGCAGCCGCCCCTGCTCACACCGCAGGTTCACGCCGCCGTTCCGACCGCTGGGCGCAACCTTCACGTTCAACTTGAAGGTACGACACGCGGGGGGCGCCACGCGTGTGATGTCTTTGACGGGTGCCGCTGGGCGCTCTACGGTGAAACTGCCTTCGTTGTAGTTCCACCGTTGTGTCCCGACCGGGGTCCGACGGCTTCCCGCGGAACTGCAGGCACAACGAAGGGACGAGCGGAGGAAGACCGTGACCCAGAGGCACGACACGGCGACCGGTGCTGCCACCGGCGACACCGAAGCGCCGTCCCGGGCAACGGCCGAGGCCACCGCGACGGCAGGGGAGCAGGGGCTGCTCTTCGACGACGACGTCTCCCCGCTGCCCCAGGACGTCGGCTACCGCGGTCCGACCGCCTGCAAGGCGGCGGGCATCACCTACCGTCAGCTCGACTACTGGGCCCGCACCGGCCTGGTCGATCCGACCGTGCGCGGTGCCACCGGGTCGGGAACGCAGCGCCTCTACTCCTTCCGCGACATCCTGCTGCTCAAGGTGATCAAACGACTGCTCGACGCCGGCATCTCGCTCCAGCAGATCCGCACCGCGGTCCAGCACCTCCGGGCTCGCGGCACCGACGACCTCACCCAGGTGACGTTGATGAGCGACGGTGCCAGCGTGTACTACTGCACCTCCAACGACGAGGTGATCGACCTGCTCCAGGGCGGTCAAGGGGTGTTCGGGATCGCCATCGGCGGGGTCTGGCGCGAGATCGAGGGCAGCCTCTCCGACCTCCCCTCCGAGCGCGCCGACGCCGACCCCGACGCCGAGGCGACCGACGAGCTCTCCTCGCGCCGCGGCGCCAAGCTGACCGGCTGAGTCGCACGCCCGGACCACGACGGCGCGGCTGCTAGATTGGCCGCGCCGTTCTCGTCTGCTGGGAGATCCGTGACCGACCTGTCCGCCGCCGCGGAGCTGCCCTTCGTCGAGCGCCACATCGGCCCCGATGCCGACTCCGTGGCGACCATGCTGCGCGAGGTCGGCTTCGACGACCTCGACGCCCTCATGGCCGCCGCGGTGCCCCCCGCCATCCACAGCACGCGCCCGCTGGAGCTGCCCGAGCCAGTGGACGAGGAGAGCGCCGTGCGCGAGCTGCGACGCCTCGCAGCGCTGAACAACCCTCTCGAGCCGATGATCGGGCTCGGCTACCACGGCACCATCACGCCACCCGTGATCCGACGCAACGTCCTGGAGTCCCCGGCGTGGTACACCGCCTACACGCCGTACCAGCCGGAGATCTCCCAGGGCCGGCTGGAGGCGCTGCTGAACTTCCAGACGATGGTCGGTGACCTCACCGGGCTTCCCACCGCCGGCGCCTCGCTGCTCGACGAGGGCACCGCTGCCGCGGAGGCGATGACCCTGGTACGCCGCGCCCAGCGCGGCAGTGCCGGCGCCTTCGTGGTCGACGAGAACGCGCTCCCGCAGACCATCGCGGTGATCCGCACCCGGGCCGAGGCGATGCGCATCGAGGTCGTGGTCGCCGATCTTGCCGACGGCCTGCCCGAGGTCACCGGAGGGATCAGCGGCGTGCTGGTCCAGTACCCGGGCGCGGACGGCGAGATCCTCGACCCGCGGCCGGTGATCGACGCCGCCCACGAGGCGGGGGCCCTGGCCGTGGTCGCCGCGGACCTGCTGGCGCTCACGCTGCTCGAGTCACCCGGCGCGCTCGGAGCCGATGTCGCGGTGGGGTCCTCGCAGCGGTTCGGGGTGCCGCTGTTCTACGGCGGGCCGCACGCGGCGTACCTCTCGGTGCGCAACGGCCTGGAGCGTCACCTGCCCGGTCGCCTCGTCGGGGTCTCGGTCGACGCCGAGGACCGGCCGGCCTACCGCCTGGCGCTCCAGACCCGCGAACAGCACATCCGGCGCGACAAGGCGACGTCGAACATCTGCACCGCCCAGGTGCTGCTGGCGGTGGTCGCCGCGATGTATGCCGTCTACCACGGGCCCGCCGGGCTGACCGGGATCGCGCGGACGGTCCACGGCCGGGCCGCTCGCCTGGCCGCGGCGCTGCGGGCCGCGGGCCACGAGGTGCTGACGAGGTCCTTCTTCGACACCATCACGGTGTCCGTCCCCGGGCGGGCAGGCGACGTGGTGGACCGCGCCCACGAGCTCGGGCTCCACCTGCGCTTCCTCGACGGCGACCGGGTCGGGGTCTCGGTCTCGGAGAGCACGCGTGAGGACCACCTGCTCGCCGTCCTTCAGGCGTTCGGTGCCGATCAGGTGCTCGCCCACGACGAGCGCTCGCTGCTCCCGGAGGCGCTACGTCGCCGCACCGACTTCCTCACCCACCCGGTCTTCAACAGCCACCGCTCCGAGACCTCGATGCTGCGCTACCTCGCGCGGCTCGCTCGCCGCGACTACGCCCTGGACCGCGGCATGATCCCGCTCGGCTCCTGCACCATGAAGCTCAACGCGACGGCCGAGATGGAGCCGATCGGCCTCGACGGCTTCGCGGGCCTGCACCCGTTCGCCCCCGCTGCGGACGCCGAGGGCTACCACCGGATGATCACCGAGCTGGAGGGCTGGCTGGCCGAGCTCACCGGCTACGCCGCGGTCTCGGTCCAGCCCAACGCCGGCTCCCAGGGAGAGCTGGCCGGGCTGCTGGCCATCCGTGCCTACCACCACTCCCGCGGCGACGCGCAGCGCGAGGTGTGCCTGATTCCGTCCTCGGCCCATGGCACGAACGCCGCCTCGGCGGTGATGGCCGGGATGCGGGTGGTGGTCGTCAAGGCGGACGACGACGGCTCGGTGGACCTGGAGGACCTCCGTGCCAGGTGCGACCAGCACCGCGAGACCCTCGCGGCGATCATGGTCACCTACCCGAGCACCCATGGCGCCTACGAGGACGGCATCGCCGAGCTCTGCCGCGTGGTGCACGACCACGGGGGACAGGTCTACGTCGACGGCGCCAACCTCAACGCCCTGGTGGGACATGCCCTCCCAGGCGAGTTCGGCGGCGACGTCTCGCACCTGAACCTCCACAAGACCTTCTGCATCCCGCACGGCGGCGGCGGCCCGGGGGTGGGACCGGTCGGGGTGCGCGAGCACCTGGTGGACTTCCTGCCCAGCCACCCCGCGCATCCGCTGCCGGAGCGGCGCGAGGGCATCGGCCCGGTCAGCGCGGCTCCTTACGGCTCGGCCGGGATCCTGCCGATCTCCTGGGCCTACGTGCGGATGATGGGCGCGCCGGGGCTGACTCGCGCCACCGCGGTCGCGGTGCTCGCCGCCAACTACGTGGCCCGACGGCTCGAGGAGGACTACCCGGTGCTCTACCGGGGCCACGGCGGGCTGGTGGCCCACGAGTGCATCCTGGACCTGCGCGGACTGGCCCGCAGCAGCGGCGTCACCGTCGACGACGTCGCCAAGCGCCTCATCGACTACGGCTTCCATGCCCCGACCATGAGCTTCCCGGTCGCCGGCACCCTCATGGTGGAGCCGACCGAGTCCGAGGACCTCGCCGAGCTCGACCGGTTCGTGTCCGCCATGGTGGCGATCCGCGCGGAGATCCGACGCGTCGAGCAGGGGGAGTGGGACGCGGCGGACTCGCCGCTGCGGCACGCGCCGCACACCGCGGCGGTCGTGGGCACCGACGCGTGGAAGCGCGACTACCCCCGCGAGCTGGGAGCCTTCCCCGGCGGACCTGACCAGGACAAGTA
This sequence comes from uncultured Actinomycetota bacterium, assembly GCA_963801135.1. Lineage (GTDB taxonomy): Bacteria > Actinomycetota > Actinomycetes > Propionibacteriales > Nocardioidaceae > Marmoricola_A. The sequence goes on from CAWDDN010000017.1 coordinate 291,262, forward strand.
CTGGCCACCGGTCGCCCGCATCGACCAGGCCTACGGCGACCGCAACCTGGTCTGCTCGTGCCCCGACCCCCAGGCGTTCGAGGACGGACTGAGCCGGATGCCCGTCACCGACCTCACCGCACGGCGGCTCCAGGCGGCCGTGGCCCAGGAGCAGGTGAGGGCGCGACGTCCCGTCCCTGGTGGCGGCGCTCACCCGCGACGGCGTGCTGGAGTGGCGCGGCTACCACGGCACCGCCACCGGTGCCGACCCGGTGCCGTTCGACCTCCAGTACCGCATCGGGTCGATCACCAAGACCATGACGGCGGTGCTCGTGGTCCAGCTGCGCGACCAGGGTCTGCTCGGCCTCGACGACCGCCTCGAGCGATTCCTGCCTGGCGTCGCCTACGGCGACCGGACCCTGCGCAGCCTGCTCTCCCACTCCGGAGGGCTGCCCGCCGAGCCTCCGGGCCCGTGGTGGGAGCGTGTCGACGGCGTTGGCTTCGCCGAGCTGCGCGACCGCCTCGACGACGCCGACGCGGCGTTCGAGGAGGGGGCGACCTACCACTACAGCAACCTGGCCTTCGGACTGCTCGGGGAGGTGGTCTCGGTCGTCACCGGCACCACCTGGTGGGAGCACCTGGCCGAGGCCCTGCTGCAGCCGCTCGGGATGCTGCGTACCAGCTACGACCCCTTCGAGCCGCACGCCCAGGGATGGTCGATCGACCCCTACACCTCGCGGCTGCGGGCCGAGCCCCACACCGACACCCGGGGCCATGGCGCCGGCGGGCCAGCTGTGGAGCACCGTCATGGACCTCGCCACGTTCGCCGACTTCCTGCTCGACGGGCACCGCGACGTCCTCGGCCCTGAGTCCGTCGCCGACCTGCGCACCGCCCGCTCCGGGACCGCGCACGACGGGCTGTCGCTCGGCTACGGCCTCGGCGTCCGGCTGTTCCCGGGCGGCTCGGGAACCCTGGTCGGGCACACCGGGAGCATGCCCGGCTTCCAAGCGGCGCTGCTCGTGGACGGCGAGCACCGCACCGGAGCAGTCGTGCTGGCCAACAGCACCACCGGCTTGGGTGCGGTCGACCTCGCCCGGAGCCTGATCGAAGGGCTTCAGCGGGCCGAGCCCCGCGTACCGCCGGCCTGGAGACCCAGCAGGACGCTCCCCGACGTGGTGCGCGACGTCGTCGGCATCTGGCACTGGGGCAACACACCCCTGCAGCTCACGTGGGACGGCGAGCTGGTGCGGGCTCGCCACGTGGTCGACGGCGCACCCTACGCCGCGTGGCGGATCACCGAGGCGGGGCTGCTCGGCGTCAGCGGCCACCACCACGGGGAGGAGCTGCGCCACGAGGTCGCGGCATCGGGCCGTGACTACCTGGTCTGCTCCACGTTCGTGCTGACGCGCTCGCCGTACGACCCCGAAGCTCCGGTTCCGGGCGAGCTCAGCGGGCGCGACTGACCGTGGACATGTGGAAGTCCGGCACCCGCAGGGCCGGCATCGCGGTGCGAGGGAAGTAGTCCCCCCACTCACGAGAGAACGTCGGCACGGTCGTGCCGGCTTGCTGATAGCGGTCGAGCAGGGACAGCGGGCTCTCGTTGAACCGGAAGTTGTTGACCGCGCCGGTGATCTCGCCGCCTTCGACGAGATAGACGCCGTCGCGGGTCAGGCCGGTGAGGAGCAACGTCTGGGGATCCACCTCCCGGATGTACCACAGACAGGTCAGCAGCAAGCCCCGGTCGACCCCGCGGACCAGGTCGTCGACCTCGCCGGTGCCGGTGCGGTCGCGCATCACGAGGTTGTCGATCGCGGGAGTCGCCAGTCTGGCCGTGAGCCAGCGCAGCGTGCCGGGTGCGCACCAGCTGGCGCAGCGTGCCCTGCTCGACCCAGCTGGTGGGCTCGAGCGCGAAGCCGTTGTCGAAGACACTCGCGTCGTCGTCGCTGGCACCCACGGTCACGAACGGGGACGCCTCCAGACCCGGGTGCCACGGGTCGCTCAGCACGTCCACGGGGTGGCGGGACAGTCGTTCACCGATCCGGTGCCCTCCGCCGGGCCGCCCGAAGGCGCTCTGGCCGTCGCGGGCTGCCTGCTCGCCGGCGGACCAGTAGGCGTAGATCATCAGGTCCGCCACCGCCGTCGGGGGCAGCACGGTGTCGTAGCGACCCGGGGGGAGGTCGACCTCACGGGCCGCCCAGGAGAGCCGTTGCGCGAGCACGGCATCCATCGCGGCGGCGTCGACGTCGCCGAAGTCGCGCGTGGCTCCCCCCACCCAGGCGCTGCTCGACAGGTCGGCAGACTTTCCCGTGCAGCCCCAGTGGCCGGTGGGCTGGACGTGGCGTCGGCGCAGCCCGGTGGTCGAGCCCACGTAGGTGGTGGCGACCCCGTGGTCGACGAAGCCGTAGAGGATGCGGCCCTCCGCGGTGGCGCGCGCGAACGACTCACCGAGTCCCGGTGCGAGCCGGGAGTAGACGCCGATGTCGGTCTCCGCGGGGGGTTCGCCCCAGGAGTCGTCGGCAGCCCCGGCCACGAGCGGCGCCGCGTCCGGTGCGGGTGCGGCTTGCTCGGCGACGGCGTCGGCCTCGGCCACCAGCCGGGCGACCTGCTCGTGGGTGACGGCGGTCCCGGTCATCGCGCCCACGGCGGTCCCGTCAGCCCGCCGCTGGAACGAGATCGCGGTGACACGGCACCGCACGACCGAGCCGTTGGTGGTGACGGTGTTGTTGGCCCACCGCAGGTTGGCGCTGTGGGTGATGCGGGCGAGCACCACCCGGTCGTCTGCGCCCGGGAGCGCCAGGGCACGGTCCACCAGCTGGTGGGGGAGGAGTCTGGTGGTCATCAGCGGCCCTCCAGCTCCGAGGCGGTGGCGGTGTTGAGCACGTTGACACCCCGGAACAGCGATGTCGGGCAGCCGTGGGAGACCGCAGCGACCTGGCCCGGCTGGGCCTTCCCGCAGTTGAAGGCGCCTCCGAGCCGCCAGGTCGACGGTCCGCCCACGGCCTCGAGGGACCCCCAGAACTCGGTCGTGGTCGCCTGGTAGGCCACGTCGCGGACCTGACCGACGAGCCGGCCACCGCGGATGCGGTGGAACCTCTGCCCGGTGAACTGGAAGTTGTACCGCTGCATGTCGATGGACCAGGACTTGTCCCCGACGACGTAGATCCCGTCGTCGACGGACCCGATCAGGCCCTCGGTCCCGGGGCCTTGGGGGTCGGCTTGCAGCGAGACGTTGGCCATCCGCTGGATCGGGACGTGTCCGGGGGAGTCGGCGAAGGAGCAGCCGTTCGAGCGGCCCGCGTTGAGGTCCGGGTAGCGGTGTGCCATCTCGCGGTCCAGCTGGTAGCCGACCAGGATGCCATCCCGGACGATGTCCCACGACTGGGTGGCGACGCCCTCGTCGTCGTAGCCGGTCGTCGCCAAGCCGTGCGGCACGGTCCGGTCACCGGTCACGTGCATCCGCGGGGGATCCGTAGCGAAGGGTGCCGAGCTGGTCTGGGGTGGCGAAGGACGTGCCGGCGTAGTTGGCCTCGTAGCCGAGGGCCCGGTCGAGCTCGGTGGCGTGGCCCACCGACTCGTGGATCGTGAGCCACAGGTTGCTCGGGTCGAGGACGAGGTCGTAGCGGCCGGGTTCCACCGACGGGGCGGCGAGCTTCTCTGCCAGCAGCGCAGGGAGGACCACGAGCTCGGCGTCCCAGTCGTGAGCGGACTGGAGGTACTCCCAGCCACGGGCGACAGGACCGGCCAGGGAGCGCATGGAGTCGGCCACCCCCCGGCTTGCATCGGCACCGAAGACCTCGACCTCCGGATGGACCCGGACGCGCTGCTGGGTAGTCATCGTGCCGGCGAGGTCGGCGTAGTGCTTGTTCTCACGCACCTGGTTCACGCTCGCCTTGGCCACGTCCACTCCGTCGGCGCCCAGGAGCGCGGCGGAGCGGCTGCGCAGCAGCTCGACCCGGTCGGGGAGCGGCACCTCGAAGGGGTCCACCTCGTACGACGAGACCCAGCTGCCCTGGTGCACCGGTTCGGGGGCCAGGGCCACCGGTGGCCGGGTCATCGTGGCAGCCACCTGGGCCACCGACACGGCGTCGCGCGCAAGCCGGGCTGCCTCGGCCTCGGTGAGCACGACGCCGGAGGCGAAGCCCCAGGCACCCCCGATGGACCACGCGCACCGCCATGCCCACCTCGGTGCCGTCGGCCACCCCTTGGAGCCGGCCGTCGCGCACCCGGATGACCTGGCCACGCAGCTGCTCGAGCCTGAAGTCGGCGTGCTCGACGCCGAGCCCGGCAGCCGTCGCGAGTGCGACCTCTGCCAGCCGCTCGCGCGGGAGCGCGAGGAAGGCCGCGTCGATGTCGGGCATGCACGGCACCCTAGTCGCGACCCGTGGCCCGGGTCAGACGGCCACGGTGTGGAGCCGGATGTGGGAGCCGCTGCGCGTGGGGGTGACGTGCAGCTGGGTGCTGATCCTCGACCTGAGCTCGGTGACGTGGCTGACCACGCCCACCGCGCGGCCCCCACTGCGCAGGTCGTCGATGCAGTCCATCACCTCGTCGAGGGTGTCGGGGTCGAGCATGCCGAACCCCTCGTCGATGAACAGCGTCTCGATGTCGAGCCCTCCCGACTCGTGGGTGATCACGTCGGCCAGACCCAGGGCCAGCGCCAACGAGAGCTTGAAGGTCTCCCCGCCCGACAGGCTGGAGGGGGAGCGGAGGTCACCGGTCCAGTCGTCGAGGACCTCGATGTCGAGCCCCGACCGCCTGCCTGCGCGGGCCCGGGAGGAACGGTGGAAGGTGTAGCGCACGTCACGCATCTGCTGCAGCCGCTCGTTGGCGGCGTCCAGAACCTGGTCCAGCCTGGTGGCGAGGACGTAGGAGGACAGGCGCATCTGCAGCTGGTTGTCGGCACCTCGTCCCCGCACCAGGGATGACATGGACTCCGCGAGCTCATGCTCGGTGCGAGCGGGGAGCCACGCAGCCAGCGCGGCGGCGACCTGGTCGTCGAGCGCGGCCAACGACGCAGCGGTCTCCCGGGCCCGGTCTCGCGCGGAGACCGCGTCCTGCAGCGCCTTCCCGGCCTGCTCCGTCTCGGTGCGGGCGCGGACGAGGTCGGCCTCGCCATGGGGGACCCCCACGTCCGCCAGTGCTTGCACGTCGGCCTCCTCGAGCACCCCCTGCGCACGGGAGCGTGCTTCACTGCGCTGCGCCAGCAGCCCTTCGATCAGGGCGACATCGTCATCGCCGAGCACCGCAGCCGCGGCTCGGTCGACGTCGCCGAACCTGGCGACCACCGCTGCTCGATCGGCACGGTCGCGGCACGAGGCGTGATGCACCTCGGCGTCCTCGAGCGCCGTCAGCGCTCGGGCCGCACCCTGCACCTGGGAGAGCTCCTGCCCGGCCTTGGCTACCACCTCCTCACGGTTGAGGTCCTCGCCGAGAACCGCGCTCACCTGCGGCGCCGTTTCGGTGATGAGACGCTCCAGCCCGGCGAGCTCCTCGCGGAGCTGGTCGTGACGCTTCCTCACTGTCGTCTGCTGGACGGCTGCGTCACGGATGCGGCCGTCGAGGTCGGCCAGCCGTGAGGTGAGTCCGACAACCTGTTCCTCGGCGTCCCTGGCCTGCTCCAACTCCCCACGGGCGGCGTCCTCGCTGCGCCGTGCCGCGGCGGTGTCGAGCCCTCCGCTGGCCTGTTCCAGCAGCCCGAGTCGGCGCCGCACCTCCCCAAGGCTGTGCTGGGCCTTCTCATGAGCCTCGCGGGCGAGCTCGGCCCCCTCGTCCGCCTGTCGTTGCTGTTCCTCGGTGACGGCGTCGGGCGAGGCGGCCGCCGGAGTCGGGTGCTGCCGGCTGCCACAGACCTGACAGGGCGCCCCGTCCACCAGGGCGGCGGCGAGCTCGGCGGCCATGCCGACCAGGCGACGCTCCAGGAGATCGAGATGTCGCGTCCGCGCGTCGTTCGACTGCTGGTGCGCGGCGCGGGCCAGGGCGTCGGCCTGGTCGAGCGACGCACGTGCCTCGGGGAGCGCCTCGGCAGCCTCCCGTCGGCGGGTGGCCTCCTCCAGGAGGCGCCGGCACTCGTCACGGCGATCAGCCACGACGCGCGCGCTCTCGAGCCGGGTGAGGGCGTCATCCCGTGCCACGGGGAGGGAACCTGCCTCGGCGTCGGCCTCGGCGAGCGCCTCGACGGCCCCCTGGAGCTCGCCCTCCACCTGGCTCTGCCGTCGCCGCGCTTCGTCGAGTCCGCTCACCACCGGCTCGAGCGCCTCGAGCCGCCCGATCCACTGCTGCAGCCGCGCCGCCGCGGCGTCGAGACCGATCCGGTCACACGGCTCGGCAAGGGCATCCACGGCATCCTCGGCCTGCTTTCGGCTCCGGGCCAGGCGGGCCGCCGCCTCCTGCAACGGCTCCAGCAGGGGCACCACCGCGCCCGCGCGACGGTGCCCGTCGAGTCGGCGGCGCGCGTCCTCGCTCTCGCCCGCCGAGCCCTCGAGCTCCTCGAGGTCGGCCAGCGCACGATCGTGGCGTCGCCTCACCGCGTTCCAGTGGACGAGGGTGCGCTCGTGCTGCACCGCCTCCTCGTGCCGCAGCCGGGCGCCGGCCTCCGCAGTCTCGGCGACGGCAAGGGCCTCGCGGGCCTGGTCGAGCACCTCGGCACGCCAGGCCTCCAGGGCGGCGGCGTCGAGATCCTCCGGGCGCGGTCGGCAGGCGCGGTGGCCCATGGCCGTCAGCAGCTCCAGGACCTCGGTCCGGGCTTGGTCGGCCCGTCGGCGCAGCTCGCCGGCGCGTTCGTGCACCCACGTCTCGATCCGGGTGAAGCGATGGGTCGCGAAGAGCTTCTCCAGCACGACCCGCCGCTGGTCGGAGTCGGCCTTGAGGAAGGTGCTGAACCCTCCCTGGGGCAGCAGCACCACCTGCTTGAACTGGTCGGAGGTCATGCCCAGCAACGGACCCAGCTCGTGACCGACCTCCTGCACCCGAGCCGACACCAGCCGCTCGGTCCCGTCGGCGGCGATCTCGTGGAGCCTGGCGCCGGCTCGCTCCGGCGTCGTTCCCTCGCCCCGCTTCTTGGGCCGCTGCCACTCCGGCCAGCGCGTGACCCGGAGCCGGCGGCCGCACAACGTGAGCTCGAGCTCCACCTGTGTCGGCACTGTCGGAGGTGGCGTGGGCCGAGCGCAGGCCACGGACCTCCCGGTCACCCGGGACCACGCCGTACAGCGCGAAGCAGACCGCGTCGAGCACGCTCGTCTTGCCCGCGCCGGTCGGCCCGGTGAGCAGGAACACCCCGGCCTCGTTGAGCTCCTCGAAGTCGACGACCTCGCGCGCGGCATAGGGCCCGAAGGCCTCCACGGTGAGCGTGTGCAGGCGCATCAGACCGCCTGGTCGACCGGGTCGGCGTCCCGGTCGTCGGACCGGGAGCAGGAGTCGCAGGCTAGCTGCAGGAGCAGGGCCTCCTCGGTGGTGGCCTCGAGGCGGCGGACCTCCTCCACGAACCCGAGGGCGATGTCGTGGTCCGAGCGGCCCGACACCCGGGGGAGCGGAGGGCGCGGCGCCTGGCTGCGTCCCTCGGGCTCGAAGGCCAGCGCGAGCACGTGGGGGAACCTGCGACCGGAGCCGCTCCATCGCCGCCTTGGGGCGCAGCGGGTCGGTGAGCGTGACCGCCAGGTAGCAGCCCTCGGCGTCAGCCAGCGACGGGGTCGGTGAGCAGCGAGTCGATCGGACCGGCGATCCGGCGCAGGGGGCGCGCGACGGGGGCGGGGACGAAGTCCGCGCGGTGCAGACCGTGGCGCGTCGATCTCCGCCAGCCAGCTCCCCTTGGTGTGCCCCGCCTCGGAGAAGGAGTAGGCCAGCGGAGCGCCGCTGTAGCGGACGGACTCGGTCAGCTGGGCGGCGCCGTGCAGGTGGCCCAGCGCCACGTAGTCGGGGCGGGTGAACAGGTGGGTGGGAGCGATCGCCAGCCCGCCTACGGAGATGTCGCGCTCGCTGTCGCTGGTCATCGAGTCCGCGGCCTCGGGGGAGCCGGCGACGAACGCGTGGGCCATCACCACGCTGCGCCCGCCTCGGGCGTCGAGGTCGGTGTGGATCCGCTCCATCGCAGCGGCGAGCGCCGCCTCGTGGGTGCGGGACCCGAGCGACCACGCCATCCGGACGGCGTCGGGCTCGAGATAGGGGATGCCGTAGAAGTGCACGGGCCCCTCGCGGTCCTCGATCGTCACCGGGACGTCGACCTCCTGCCAGCGGGTGCGGAAGTGGACGCCGGCTCGGTCGGCGAGGCGGGCGTTGTTGCCCAGCCGGACGGGGGAGTCGTGGTTGCCGCTGGTCACCACGGTGCGCACGCCGGACGATGCCAGCCGCGAGAAGGTCTCGTCGGCGAGCTCGACCGCACGCACCGGCGGCAACGCCCGGTCGTAGACGTCACCCGAGACCAGCACCACGTCCACCTGCTCCGCCCGCACCGTCTCCAGCAGGTGCTCCACGAACTGGCCTTGGGCGTCGGTCAGGTCGACGCCGTGGAAGGAGCGGCCCAGGTGCCAGTCGGAGGTGTGGAGGATGCGCACTCTTGGACCGTAGGGAGCCCCACCGACAAAAGGTCGCCTCACACGCCGACGCGCTCGGGGTGGGTGTAGACCACGGCCCGCTCGGAGCCGGTGAAGCCCACCACCGTGAGACCGGTGGCGTCCGCGAGCTCGACCGCGAGGGAGGAGGGCGCCCCCACCGCCACCACCACGGGGATGGCCGCGACCACCGCCTTCTGGACGATCTCGTACCCCAGCCTGCCGCTCACCGTCAGGACGTTGGCGTGGCCGGCGAACCCGTCGAGCAGCCACCGCCCGACGACCTTGTCGACGGCGTTGTGGCGACCGATGTCCTCGCGCACCACCAAGGCGTCGCCGTGCGCGTCGAACAGCCCGGCCGCGTGGAGGCCGCCCGTGGTCTCGAAGACCCGTTGGTGGTCACGCAGCCGCCCGGGCAGAGCCCGGAGCGTCGCGGCCGGGACCCGACGCTCCTGGGGCGTCGGCCGCCGCGGCACGTGCCGGGCACCGGCGAGGACCGACTCGACGCTGTCGGCGCCGCACACCCCGCAGGCCGACGAGGCTGCCGTGACGGTGCCGCCTTGCCGCGGTGCGTCCACCACAGCCCGGGCGACAGCATCAGGCTCCGCGTCGAGGGTCGCGGTCACCACGTTGTAGCGGTGCCGGTGGTCCAGCCCGTCGTCGTCGCAGTAGCCGATCTCGCGCAGTTCGCCGGGCCGCAGGACGCCCTCGGCGAACAGCACCCCGGCGGCCAGCTCGAAGTCGTGCCCCGGTGTCCGCATGGTGACAAGCACCCGCCGAGAGGGTGTCCCGGGCCAGCGCACCCGGACCTCGAGCGGTTCCTCGCCGGCCAGGCGGTCCTCACGACTGCGCGTCGACCCGGCCACGTGCTCGGTCACCCGGACCCGCACAGTCGGTCCAGGACGGCGTACGTCGTGGGGAGGCGGCACCCCGACAGCGTATGCCGGACCGCGTCTGAGGACGCCTGCTCCGAGTGGTGACCTGTGATCCGCTTTCCGCCCCCGTTAGTCTCACGAGGGACGACCTGGGAGGTGCCGTGGGACCAGCCGACACCGGCGACGACCTCGAGTTCGTGTCGTACCGCGAGTTCGGCGAGCAGTTCTTCGCCCAGGTGGTGACCGAGGACCGGGTGCTCGCGGCGGTGAACATGCTGTCGGGTCAACCCATCGACTTCGGCCCGAAAGGCGTGGGGCCGGGCCGGCTGGTCAAGCTCACCGCCACTGGCGCCATCGGCGCCGCTCGCAGCGAACCGGTGCCGGACGGCGACGTGGTGACCTACCGGATGACGCTGCCGGTCGACCTCGCTTTCGCCATCGACCTGGGACTGGAGACCCACCGCTTCAACGCCACCCTCGCGGTGCCGCTGGTGCTCGCAGCGCGCGCGGTCTCCGGGCTGAGGGTCTACATCGAGGTGCGGCCCCCTCGACCTCACGAGGTCGACATCCAGCTCCGCGCCGAAGGTCTGCGCGCCTCGGTCCTGCAGCGGGTCGCCGGAGTCGAGGGCGAGGTGAAGCGGTTCGTGGCCCGGTACGTCGAACGAGAGGTCACCAAGCCTTATGTGCGCAAGGCGCGCCTGATCGACCTCAGGGCCCAGGTCGACCGGGCTTGGGAGCGCATCGCACCCCACGCCCCCTCGCCCACCGCGGAGCACATCCGCGGTGACCTTCGCGAGGCGATCGAGGAGGAGATCGACGCCAGCACGGCTGAGCCGCTGGCCGCCGACCCCGACGCCGCTGACCCGGTCGCCCCCCGCGACCCAGCAGGGGAGCGGATAGTGGAGCGCAGCACCGCCACTCTCAAGCGCCTCGGTCTCGAGGGGATCGGGTGGACGCTGGTGGTCGGGGGCATCGCGGCGCTGTTCCTGCCCGGACCCGGCCTTCTCATGCTGCTCGGCGGGCTGGCGATCCTGTCCCAGCAGTACGAGTGGGCAGAACGCCGGGTGCGCCCGGTGGAGATCGCCGCGATGCGCGCGGCCTCGGACGGGGTGAACTCCACCTGGCGCCTGATGGTCTCCCTGCTCGGCGTCGGCTGGCTCTGGGGCACCGGTCTGCTCTGGATCGTCCGGCCCCCGGCTCCGGCGCTGGTGGCCGGTGGCCGACTCGTGGTGGCTGCTCGGGGGCCTGGCCAGCGGCATCACCTTGGTGCTCTCCGGGTTCGTCGCCTTGGCGCTCATCATCTACAGCTACCGGCGCTTCAAGGACTCGCCCTACGTGCCGGAGGAGCGCGAGCGCGAGACCGCCTGAGCAACGCCACCCTCGGGGGAGCGGCGACGCGCCGTGTCCTCCACCACATTCCTGACCGAACGGTTGAACACTGACCGAACGGTCAGGGACACTGGCGGGCGATGACCCGCCCACCCCGCGACGCCGTCCGGCGCGAGATCCTCGACGTGGCGCAGGGCCTGTTCGCTGCGACCGGGTTCCGCGCCACCTCCCTCCAGGCCATCGCCGACCAGGTGCCGTGCTCCAAGGCGACACTGCTCTACCACTTCCGGTCCAAGACCGCACTCCTCGACGAGCTCGTCTCACCACTCGCGGGGGACCTGCGGACCTTGGTGTCCGACCTCGACGACGTGGACGGCCCGCGCCGGCTGTCCTGGCTGCTCGACTCCTCGGTCCGCCTGGTGGTCCGTCACCGCGACGCCCTGGCCATGCTGCGCGGCCTCGAGGACGCCGCCGAGATCAGTGACGCCGTGGCGGAGGCCCAGATGCACGGGGACCGGGCGCTGGCGGCCTTCTTGGGCGAGCGACCCACCGCGCTCCAGCGTGCCCGGGCCCACACCTTCCAGGAAGGCGTGCTCGGGGCCTGCCTGCAGATGCAGGACATCGCCGACGAGGACCTCGCGGCCGCGCTGCGCGACGTCGGCCGACGGATCTTCGACCTGCCGACCCCCGAGGACGCGGGCGGGCCGACACCGTCCCTCTCCGTCCGCCCCGACCGCCGTTGACCACCCCGGAACAGGATTCGAGGACCCCATGGCCACGCTGCTCTACCGTCTCGGACGAGGCGCCTTCCACCACCGCTGGATCGTCGTCGCCGTCTGGGTCCTGGCCCTCGGCGGCGTGGTGGGCGGCGCCGCTGTCCTGGGCAGCAAGGCGCCCAGCACGATTACCGTGCCGGGGACGGAGTCGCAGCGCGCGATCGACCTGCTCCAGGAGGAGTTCCCCGGTGCCAGCGGCGCCGCCGGCACCGTGGTGGTGACCTCCGAGCGCAAGCCGCTCACCGCTGCTCCGGTCCAGCGCGACCTGGCAGCGGTGGTGAAGGCCGCGGGGGACCTGCCCGGGGTCGTCGGCGTCGTGGATCCGATGCAGGCCAAGGCCATCAGCCAGGACGGCCGCAACGCGCTCATCACGGTGCAGTTCGAGCAGTCCGCCGACCAGCTCACCACGGAGGAGCTGGAGGCCTACGAGTCGTTCGGCGAGGACGCACCCGCGGGCCTCGACGTCGTCGCCGGGGGAGAGCCCCTCAACGCGCCACCCGAGGTCGGCGCGACCGAGGGCCTCGGCGTCGGGGTGGCCCTGGTGGTCCTGCTCGTCACTCTCGGCTCGCTGGTGGCTGCCGGCATGACGATGGTCAACGCCCTCATCGGTGTCGGGGTCGGGATGGCCGGCATCACCATGCTCGGTCACGTCGTGGAGATGACCGACGCCACGCCCACGCTCGCACTGATGCTGGGACTGGCCGTCGGCATCGACTACTCGCTGTTCATCACCTCACGCTTCCGCCACAACCGGGCCATCGGACTGCCCCCGAGCGAGGCGGCCGGACGTGCGGTCGGCACTGCCGGCTCGGCCGTCGTCTTCGCCGGTCTCACCGTCGTGATCGCCTTGGTCGCCCTGACCGTCGTCGGCATCCCGTTCCTGGGGGTGATGGGTCTGATGGCCGCCGCCACGGTGTCGGTGGCGGTCCTGGTCGCGATCACGCTGCTGCCGGCACTGCTCTCCCTCGCGGGCCCGCGTGTCTTGTCCCGCCGCCAGCGGGCCGCTCAGTCCGAGGGGCGAAGCCACGACCTGGAGGAGGACGAGCACAACCGTGGCTTCGGGTGGGGGCGCTGGGTGGTGGCCCGCCGCGGCATCGTGCTCGCGCTGGGCTTCGTCGCGCTGGTGGGCCTGGCGGTGCCTGCCCTCTCGATGCGCCTGGCCCTGCCGGACGACGGCACCGCACCGGAGGGCACCAACAAGCGGGTGGCCTACGACCGGATCAGCGAGGCCTTCGGCGAGGGCTTCAACGCCCGGCTGATCATGGTGGTGCGCGGCGAGGATGCGCAGAACACCCGCAAGGTGAGCGGGCAGGCGGCGAAGCTGGCCGGCTCGACCGAGGGCATGGTCACCGCGACCCCGCCTCAGCTCAGCCAGGACCGGCGTACGGCGGTGGTGCAGCTGGTGCCGCGGACCGGCCCGAGCGACGAGGCCACCGTCGACCTCGTCGAGCAGCTGCGCGAGGAGCTGACACCGCTCTCGGAGCGCACCGGGGCGGAGATCGCGGTCAGTGGCTTCACCGCGGTGGCGATCGACACCTCGGCGAAGCTGCGGGCAGCGCTCCCGATCTACCTCGCCGTCGTGGTCGGGCTCAGCTTCGTGCTGCTGACTGTGGTCTTCCGGTCGCTGCTGGTGCCGCTCAAGGCCACGGTCGGCTTCCTGCTGTCGATCGCCGCGACCTTCGGCATCACGGTGGCGGTCTTCCAGTGGGGATGGCTGTCGGAGCTGGTCGGGGTGGACACTGCCGGGCCCATCGTCAGCTTCCTGCCGATCATGATGATCGGGGTCCTCTTCGGCCTCGCCATGGACTACGAGCTCTTCCTGGTCTCGCGGATGCGCGAGGACTACATCCACGGCGAGACCGCGCGCGAGGCCGTCGTCTCCGGAGTCGGGCACGGCTCGCGGGTGGTCGTGGCAGCGGCGCTGATCATGACGTCGGTGTTCGCCGGCTTCGTCTTCATCGACGACACCGTGATCAAGTCCTTCGGCTTCGCGCTGGCGGTCGGAGTGCTGCTCGACGCCTTCGTGGTGCGTCTGCTCATGGTGCCGGCGGCCATGTCGCTGCTCGACGAGCGCGCGTGGAGCCTCCCCTCGTGGCTGCTTTGGTTGCCCGAGGTCGACATCGAGGGGGAGTCGTTGCGGGCAGACGTCGACGGAGCCCGCGGTCGACGCACCCGGACGCCACCGCGGAGAGCCCGAGCCACTGGTCGGCGGCAGCCCCTGAGGAACCGGCGACGGACCGATCAGGAAAGGGCCTGGTCGAGGAGGATCAGGCAGCCCACCACCACGGTCACGGTCGTCACGCCCAGGAGCAGGCGAGGGGCGGCGATCGGGCCGCCGTCGCGAGCAGCGGCGACCATCGCGCGGTGGCGGCTCGGGGCCACGACCAGGACCACCGCCAGCGCGACGAGCAGCAGGAGCGAGCCCGCCACGAGGTGGGCCACCGCGTGCTTGCCGCCGCTGTGCACCAGCAGGGCGCCGAGGGCTGCCAGCCCGACAGCGGTGCGCTCCCACGCCAACGTGGTGCGCTCGACCGCCGCCACCGGCGCCACCAGCGACTCGTCGGCCCGGCTCACGACAGCAGGGCGAGCACGGTGACCAGGACGACCAGGAGCACGACCCCACCGGTGACCAGTCGCATCAGCATCGGTCCGGGCAGCGACCGTCCGGTGCGCAGGGCGAGCTCGGTGGCGCGCCATCGACGGTAGGCGACGATGACCACCACCACCGCCAGGGCCAGCAGCAGCATGCCCGCCGTGCGCCGCAGGGGATCGGGGCCGAAGTCGGAAAGGACGGCGAGCACCGCGACGCCGCCGGCGAGCAGGCCGAGCGCCGTCCGTACCCAGGCCAGGAAGGTGCGCTCGTTGGCCAGTGTGAAGCGGTAGTCCGGGTCGCTTCCCGGAGGCGTGGGGATGGTGCGCTCGCCCATCAAGCCCTCCCGTCGCTGTCGGCTCCATTCTGCCCTGCGGGACAGGCGCGGCGCCGCGGACCCCCTGGGTCGCCGGCACCGCCGACCGTGCCGCTGAGGAAGGCAGCCCACCTAGACTCGCGTGGGGGAGAGGACCCCGAGGCTCGGGGACGCAGGAGGAGACGCATGGCGCACCGGCACGGACCTGCCACCCTCGACCGTGAGCTCGCGGCGCCGCTGTGGCGCCAGCTCCACGACGACCTCGTCGCCCGCCTGGAGCGTGGAGAGTTCCCCGAGCGGTTCCCTGGAGAGATCGAGCTGACCGAGTGCTACGGCGTCAGCCGGCACACCGTCCGGGAGGCACTGCGCCGACTGCGCCGCGAGGGCGTGATCGAGTCCTCGCGCGGACGTGCCTCGGTGGCCCGCCCCGGCGTGATCTCCCAGCACCTCGGGGCCATGTACTCGCTGTTCCACGAGCTGGAGGCCCGGGGGATCGAGCAGCGCAGCGAGCTGCTCGCCGCCGACCTGCGCCGTGACACCCGCGCCGCGGCGCGCCTGGAGCTGCCGGCCCACGCCGAGCTGGTCCACATCGAGCGGCTGCGCTACGCCGACGGGTCGCCGATCGCCTGGGACCGGGCCTGGCTGCACCCCGACGTCGGTCGCTCGATCCTGGACGCCGACCTCACCCACACCGCTCTGTACGACGAGTGGCGCCGCGCGACCGGCGGTGGACCGACAGGGGGGCAGGAGACGATTCGCGCCGTCCTGCCGACTCCTGAGCTGCATGCACTGCTGGCGATGGCCGACGACGAGGCCGCCTTGGAGGTCGATCGGCTCGGGTACGCCGGGCAGCGACCCGTGGAGGTGCGCACCACGGTGATCCGCGGCAGCCGGTTCGCGTTCACCGCCGAGTGGTCCGCGGGCAGCTCCTACCGGGTGGGCGTCACGGGCCACCCGGCCGACGTGTGAGCCGCGCGCGCGTCGGAACGCCGCCAGAGGGTGCCCGCTGGCTACGGTCGGCAGCATGACAGACCTCACCGAGCCGTGCCCGAGCTGCGGAACGCTGATGCGCTGGGAGACCTCCCACGAGCGCTGCGACGGCTGCGGCTGGATCCGGCCCTGCTGCGAGGGGGCGCCGCAGCAGCAGTGCTCGTCGTGAGCCGCGCGTCGGTGCGGGGAGTGGGGAGTCGGCGCCAGTTGACATAATGTGCATTATCGGCGAAGAACTGGGAGGCGAGCAGGGGTCGGGTTCAGCACCGAGCCCTGCCGGTCCCGCAGCCTCCTGAGGCAGGATGGCTCGATGGCTCAGGAACAGCACGGCGTGGTCTTCCCCGCCGGCGGCGACGGTCAGCGCAGCACCACCGCGACGGGTCGGGCCGTGGTCGCCGACGCGCTCGGAGCCGTCGACCCGGTCGGCGCTCGAGCTGCGCAACGTGAGACCGCCTGGCGCCGGGAGTACCTGCTGCACTTCCGGCGGCTGGTCGAGGCCGGGCTCGGACGGCCCGACGACGCCCGCGCCATCGCGAGCGCCGGGCTGGACTCGGTGCATGAGCGGATGCGGGTCCGAAGCGGCGACACCGAATGCGGTCTGGACGACTGGGCGACGGCTGCGCCGAGGCTGGAACAGCTCGAGGTCAACGGCTCTGCGGCGGCCGTGGAGGAGCTCGTGCTGCCCTACCGCGGCGAGCGGCTTCGCGGTGACGCGGTCCGGCGCCAGATCGACGCCTGGGTCGAGGCCGGGAAGGTCGAACCAAGTGTGGCCGAGGCAGTCGGGGCGGTCCTGCGTCACCCCGAGTGGCTGCGGCTGGAGGGTCATACCGTCGCAGTCCTCGGCGCAGGTTCGGAGATGGGACCGCTCCAGGCGCTGACGCGCTGGGGTGCTCGGGTCGCCGCGGTCGACCTGCCGGTCCCGGACCTGTGGCGGACCGTGACGACCTGGGGCCGTCAAGGTGCCGGCACGATGGTGGCGCCCCTCACCGACGGAAAGCCGGGTGCGGACCTCCTCGACCACGTGCCCGCCCTGGCCGACTGGCTGACCGGCCAGCCCGGCACCCTGGTGCTCGGCAACTACGTCTACGCCGACGGCGCCACCAACGTGCGGGTCAGCACCGCTGTCGACGAGCTCAGTCGCCGCCTGCTGGCAGACCGCGACGACGTCGCCCTCGCGTTCCTGGCCACCCCCACGGACGTGTTCGCGGTGCCCCACGACGCCGTCGCGCACGCCACCGCGGCCTACGACGGCCGCTCTCGGCTCTCCAAGACCCTGGGCCGGCCGCTGCGCCTCGCCTCCGGCGGTCGGCTGCTGACGCGCGCCTACGCCGCGGACTCCGACCCCGGTCTCAACGACTCCCTGGTACCGCAGCAGGGCCCCAACTACGCCCTCGCCAAGCGGGTGCAGCGCTGGCGGGCCACCACGGCGCGCCACCAGGGCGCCACGGTGTCGATGAACGTCGCCCCGCCCACGCGAACCCGCTCGGTGGTCAAGAACCGCGCGCTGGCGGCGGCCTATGCCGGGGCGCACCGGTTCGGGGTCGAGGTCTTCGACCCCGCGACCTCCAACGTGTTGATGGCGGCCTTGCTGGTTCACGACCTCCACACCGGCGGCGGTCCGAGCCACGACAACCCGTGGCAGGACGAGGCCTACGCCGCCGCGCACGGTGGCCTGTGGCGCGCGCCGTACACCCCCAGGAGCGCGCTGGGTCTCGCTGCGCTGCTCGGCGTCGGGGCGGCGCGGGCCTAGCGGCACCCGCGGGGACCGCCGGACGTCACCCGTCAGTCCTCACCGGCGTCTGCGAGCAGGAACGCCCGCAGCGTGGCGACGAACTCCTCCGGCTTCTCCGAGTGCACCCAGTGGCCGGCGCCCTTGATGGTGACCAGCCGCGTGCGCGGGAACAGCTCGCGCATGCTCGGGGCATGCCCGTCCTTGACGTACGGCGATCGGTCGCCGGCCACCCACATCACCTGGCCGTCGAACGTCGTGTCGATCTCGGGGAACCCGCCGATAATCGGCAGCTCGCGCCGGAGCAGCTCGAGGTTGGCCTGCCAGTGCAGCCCCTCGGAGCCCGACCGCAGGTTCTGCAGCAGGAAGCCGCGCACCCGGTCGTCGTCCACGTTCGTCGCCAGCTGGTCGTCGGCCTCCGACCGGCTCTCCAGCGAAGCCAGGTCGAGCTCGAGCAGGCTGTCGAGCAGGTGCTCGAACTCCCCCGAGCCGTCGAGCGAGACGGGCGCGATGTCGACCACCACGAGGCGGTCGACGACCTCGGGGTGGCGCAAGGCCAGCACCATCGCCACCTTGCCGCCCATGGAGTGGCCGACCAGGTGCACCGGCTCGTCGCCGTAGCTGTCCCGCAGCCAGGTGGCGACCGTCTCGGCGAGCGTCTCGTAGTCCGCGGACTCCGTCCATGCCGACCTGCCGTGGTTGGGCAGGTCCACCAGCACCGAGCGCAGCTGCGGGGTGAGCGCCTTGGCGATCTGGGTGAAGTTGCGTCCCTGCCCGAAGAGTCCGTGGAGGAAGACCACGCGCGGGCCTTCGTCGCCGACCTCCGTGGCGTTGACTGCCGGCCGGTCCCTCGTGTCCATGGCACCACCTTCTCAGTTCGCACCGCCCCGGCCGCGACACCCGGGCGATCGTGCGTGAGCACCGAGCCTCACCATGGGTGCGGTGAAGCTGATGTACGTCGTCCGCGGCGACCGCGACCTGGACCGGTTCCGCGACACCGAGCTGCGTCGGTCGCTGGCCCGCGTCGGGGCGCAGCGCCTGATCGTGGCCCTGGACGACGCGGACGTCGCGGACGCCCAGCTCCGGCTCTCGACCGGCACCAGCCCCGTCGGCGCGGTCGTGAGCGTGTGGGCCGACGACCCGGTGGGCGTCACCGACGTCCTCGCCCAGCTGACCGCCCTCGGCGAGGGAGGGCTCGACGGCTGGCAGGTCGAGGAGCGCACCCCACTCCCCCCGCCGGCCACGCCCGAGGGACACCGGGCCGACGCCCTGGTCAACGTGGCGCTGCTCCGCCGGCCCGCGGCGATGAGCCCGGAGTCATGGCGCGGCCGCTGGCTCGAGCACCACACCCCCGTGGCGATCGAGACCCAGGCGACCTTCGGCTACGTCCAGAACCTCGTGGTCGGCCAGGTCGCCGGTGACGACCGGGTCGACGCCCTCGTCGAGGAGTTCTTCCCGATGGCAGCGTGCACCGACCTGCACGCCTTCTACGGCAGCGACGGCGACGACGACGAGCTGGGTCGCCGGATGCACCAGATGCTGGAGAGCGTCATGTCCTTCGGCGCACACGAGAACCTGGACGTGACCCCCACCAGTCGCTACGAGTTCGACCTCGCCTCCTGCTCGTAGCGCCGCGGTGGCAGGTCAGAACGGGACGACGGTCGACACGAGACCACCGCCAGGGTCGCGCCCGGAGACCGAGCGGCAGAAGTCCACCGCGTCCAGCTCCAGGTCCTCCCCTCCCGGGCCGTTGACCTCGAAACGGCCCCCGGCGGGGCCGGACAGGGTCAGCTGCACCGGTCGACCGTGGCGGCGAGCCCACTCCGCGACGACGTCCGCCACGATCCGACCGTCCACATCCGGGCTGGTGGGCAGTTCGGTGCCGACCGCCCGCGACAGGTCCACGGAGTGCATCCAGGCGTCCCGGGTGAGGATCACGTCGACCAGGTAGCCCAGCGTCCACTTCTCGGTGTCCCCGTCCACGAGGACCGGGAAGGTGACCAGGCGACGCATCGGGGCCGGGATCCGCGCGCGCCCCCGTGTCGCCGGCTCCACGAGGCCCCGGATCTCGCTGACGATCGCGTCCGCGTCGAGGTCTGCGGTGAGCTCGATCTGCAGCGCCGTCATGATGTCGATCTCGTCGCCGCCCTGATCGGCAAGCCGGCGCTTGATCTCCTTCTGCTGCCGCAGCATCTCGCGGAAGGACGCGGCGGACCTCATCGCGCCTGCCATGTGGCCGACGAGGTCCCGCACGGTCCAGCCCTCGCAGTCGGTGGGAAGGCCCCACTGGTCCGGTCGGACGTTCGCCGCCATGGCGGCGAAGCGCCCGTAGGTCGCGCGGGCGAGCGCCGGCGCTTCGTGTCGGTCGAGGGGGGTCGGGGTCGTGGTGGTCTGCTGCATCGTCGGTTCTCCTCAAGAACGGCTCGTCTGGTGGACGATCAGGTGGCTGCTGGCTCCTCGCGTGGTCACTCGATGCCGACGTGGTCGCAGAACAGCTCGACGGCAGTCGGCAGCAGGCGGGCCCATCGGTCACCGCCCGGGTCGTTGGAGATCTGCTGGTCGGTGAGGCCGGTGACGATCGCCGTCCACAGGTCCCGGTCGGCAGGGTCGGTGACGCCCGCGGCCGCCAGCGCGGCGTCGAGCCGCTCCAGGACCTCGACCGCCAAGGCGTAGGACTCCGCCGAGGGCTGGAAGCCGGGGACCACCCGTTGGAACATCAGCTGGTAGCGCAGCGGGTCCTCGGTGCAGAAGTCGAAGAACACCCGGGACGCGACCTGGAAGTCCTTCCGCGTGGTGGCGTCGGGCACGACCGGGTCCAGCCGTTCCAGCAGCTGACGCTGACCCTCGGCGAACATCGCGTCGTAGACCGCCTCCTTCGAGGCGAAGTACGAGTACAGGCTCGGCGCCCGCATCCCCACCCGGTCGGCGAGCAGCCTCACGGTCAGCCCGGTCAGGCCGTGCTCGCGGCACAGCTCCCAGGCGGCTGACACCAGCTCGGCCCTCACCTCGGCGCGACGACGCTCGGTGCGGCTCGCGGGCATGTCTAACATTGTTCGAGAATACGAACGTTGTTCGGCCACGTCAAGGGCTGCTCCCGACTCGGCCGGCCGGGCCGGCGGGCGCATGCTCCTCCCCGCACCGGGAATGGTCATGGCAACCACAGACCTGCAGGAGGTTCCCCCGGATGACCAGGTTCGGCTTCACGCTCATGACTGAGCAGTCCGGCCCACGCGAGCTGGTCGGCTACGCCCGCCGCGCCGAGGAGGCCGGCTTCGACTTCGAGGTGATGAGTGACCACTACTCCCCCTGGCTGTCGTCCCAGGGCCACGCGCCGTACGCCTGGAGCGTGCTGGGCGCGGTCGCCGAAGTCACCCAGCACGTGGAGCTGATGACCTACGTGACCTGCCCGATCCTGCGCTACCACCCGGCGGTGGTGGCGCAGAAGGCGGCGACCCTCGGGCTGCTGTCGGAGGGCAGGTTCACCCTCGGCCTGGGTGCCGGCGAGAACCTCAACGAGCACGTCGTGGGCCGGGGCTGGCCCAGCGTGGGCGTCCGGCACGAGATGCTCGGCGAGGCCATGGAGATCATCCGCGAGCTCTCCGCCGGTGGCCTCGTCGACTACGACGGCACGCACTTCCGTGTGGACTCGGCGCGGCTGTGGGACCGTCCCGACGAGCCGGTACGTCTGGGGGTCGCGGTCAGCGGCAACCAGTCGGTGCAGCGCTTCGGCCCGTTGGCTGACGACCTCATCGCGGTCGAGCCCAAGCCTGACCTGCTGGAGTCGTGGAACGCCACCGAGGGCGCGCCACGGATCGGCGGTGAGGGGCCCGGGCGCGCGATCGGACAGATCCCGATCTGCTGGGACCGCGACCGCGCCGCCGCCATCGCCCGTGCGCACGACCAGTTCCGCTGGTTCGCCGGCGGATGGGCCGTCAACGCCGATCTGCCCACGACGGCCGGCTTCGCGGGCGCGACCCAGTTCGTGCGCCCCGAGGACGTCGCCGACAACATCCCGTCCGGCCCGGACCTCGACGCCATCGTCGAGGCGGTGTCGGCGTTCTGGGAGGCAGGATTCACCGATGTGGCCCTGGTTCAGGTCGGCGACGAGGCGATGGATGCCTTCCTCGACGAGGCGGCCGGCCCGCTGCTGGAGAAGCTGAGGAGCGCCTCCCCGACCTGAGGCCCGCGGTTTCACGGGGACCCGTCTCTGGGTAAGTGAAGGACATGACCATGAAGAAGATCGCATTCCTCACAGCCCACGAAGGTGTCGAGCAGGTCGAGCTCACCAGCCCGTGGCAGGCGGTCGAGGACGCCGGCCACACCCCCGCCCTCCTCTCCACCGCAGACGACCAGGTCCAGGGGTTCCACCACCTCGACCCCGCCGACACCTTCGACGTCGACCAGCCGGTCTCGTCGGCGTCCCCTGACGACTACGACGCGCTGGTGCTGCCGGGCGGCGTCGCCAACCCCGACGCCCTCCGGATGGACGAGTCAGCGGTGTCGTTCATCCGCGCCATGGTCGAGTCCGGCAAGCCCGTCGCGGCGATCTGCCACGCCCCGTGGACGCTGATCGAGGCCGACGTCGTTCGCGGGCGTCGGTTGACCTCGTTCGCGAGCCTGCAGACCGACCTCCGCAACGCCGGCGCCGAGTGGGTCGACGAGAAGGTCGTCGTCGACGGCAACCTCATCACCAGCCGCAACCCGGGAGACCTCGAGGCCTTCAACTCCTCGCTGATGGAGGCGCTCCAGCACGGCGTCGCGATGCAGGACGCCTGACCCGCCCTCAGCAGGGGGACCTCAGGAGCGGCGGAGCGGCACCGCGGACCGCCGGGGGTAGCCGACCGGCAGCACCTTGGTGCCCGGCGCGTGCAGGTAGAGCACCCGCCAGTGCCAGTACCCCCGATAGGTCTGCGGGTCCCGCCGCAGGTTCAGCGCGTACCGGGTGACAGCGAAGACGTAGTCGTCGGAGTGGTTGTAGTGCCAGATCGCCCGCGGCATGTCCGCCGGGGCGCCGTTGGCCTTGAGCAACCGCGCCGCCGCCATCACCGCGTCCTCGGCATCGGCGATGTCGCCGCCGGCGCCGTAGATGTCCCAGGTCGCGGGCAGGAACTGCATCGGCCCCTGGGCGCCGGCGGTGCTCACTCCCCGGATGCGTCCCATCCGGGTCTCCACCAGGTGGATCGCGGCAAGATAGTGCCACCCCACGCCGGTCCGGCGCTGCGCCAAACGGTAGGCCCGCAGCAGCCGTTCGGGAGTCGGCGGCGCCACGACCCGCCAGTCCGGGAGCTGGGGCTGCGGGGTCGTCAGCGACGTCAGCCGACGCGCGGCCGCGACGTCTGCGGCGACCCGGCGCGCGAGCGCAGGGTCCAGGCGTCGCCGGACGGCGGGCCCCAGCGCAGGGCCTGCCATGGCCACGGTCCGTGTGGTCAGCTGGTCGAGCTCGGCAGCGCGCCGTACGTGCCGGGCAGCGGCCTGCCGGTCGCCCAGGACGCTGTCGAGGAAGCGCAGCCGCCGCGCCACTGCCGCCGGCTCGAGGACGTCCGGCACCGCCGGCATCGCCGCCAGTCGCTCGCCCAGGGCGTCCCGCCGCGATGCCCCGTCACCGCGGCCCCGGGCAGCCTCGGTCGCGGTGTCGGGGGCCCCCGCCACCTCCGACGGGGACCCGCTGCACCCCATGAGCCCGCCGACCAGCCCACTCAGTGTGAGCAGCGCGACCGCGGCCCGCGGTGCGACGGTGCGATCCGAGGTGGACCGACTCACTCCTCCCCCACGTCGACGTGTCCGGACACCACCGTGACGGTGTCCCCGCCGACCCAGGTGCGCTCCCCCACGTGCTCGACGTGGACCCGGCCGTCCCTCCGGAGCCGCTGGCCCTGACCAGCGACGTAGGTCTTCGGCAGTCGGCCGGTGCCGATCAGCCACTGCGCGAGCCCGGCGTTGAGGCTCCCGGTGACCGGGTCCTCGAACCAGCCGGCTCCCCCGTCGTAGAACCCGCGCACCTCGATGTCACGGCCGTCCCTGCGGGGGTCCTCCTCGGCGTACTCGGCCACCAGGCCCCAGGCCAGACCTGCGGTGCTCCCGGACACCGGCTCCGCCTCGAGCACGTCGTCGACGGTGCGCAGCTCCAGCCCCACCCAACCCGGCCCGTTGTCCACCCAGGAGGCGCCGATCACGACGTCGAGGGGCACGCCACCGGCCTCGGCCACCGCCTCCAGGGTGACCTGGTCGACCGGCCCGGAACGGATCAGCGGTGGGGCGGCGAACGCCAGGCGGTCACCGCGGCGCACGTCGACCAGGCCCACGCCGCACTCCTGCACCACCACGCCCTCCTCGCCCGGCACTCCTCCGGCCTCCAGCCAGGCGTGCGCGGTGCCGAGGGTGGGGTGTCCGGCGAACGGCAGCTCGCCGCTGGTCGTGAAGATGCGGACGCGGTAGTCGGCCGCCGGGTCGGTGGGTGAGAGCAGGAAGGTGGTCTCGGACAGGTTGGTCCATCGGGCCAGAGCGGCCATCTGCTCCTCACTCAGCCCGTCGGCGTCGTGCACGACCGCCACCGGGTTGCCGTGCAGCGCACTCGCCGCGAACACGTCGACCTGGGTGAATCCCCGCTCCCTCATGCCTGCTCCCTCCTCTGCTCCCTCGCCGTGACCAGGTGCGCGACCGTAAGCGCCGCCGCGGTCGTCGCCACACTCATCACCGGCCCCCACACCAGGTCGGAGAGTGCGACGGCGGCGTTGACGTCGGCCAGCACCGCCCAGCCGGTCAGCGCCCAGGTGCCGTAGGCGGTGACCCCGAGCAGGGCAGCGTCGAGGAGGACGCGCGGACGGGACCGCGTCAGACCGGGCAGCACCACGAAGTAGCACAAGGCGCCCCAGTAGATGACGTAGAAGCCCATCGCAGGGCCCCATCGCGGCGTCTCCGCCACAGCCGCGCCGAGCTGGTCCCGGTAGAGCTCCGAGGCGACCAGCGAGATCCACAGCGCATCGAGGACCCCCATCACGAGGGCGACCGTCGCCACCGTCGCGAACCGCACCTGGCGAGTCATGTCGAGGTCACCTTTCCTCCGGGGCCCACGGTGACCCGCGAGACCACCCGCAGCGCAGGTCGGTCGTGCTGGTCGTCGACCACGTCGCCGGTCATCCACCGCATCTGCAGCCCGTCGCTCCTCACGTCCAAGGTCGCGATGTTGTTGTCGAACCAGGGCCCCTCGACCAGATCCCACCGGAACGGCGGCTCCGGGACCTTGGCGGACCTCGCCGCCAGCCTGCCGATCGGCCTGGCCACGCCGTAGGCCGCTGCCGCGGTGGCGAAGCGCATCACCCGGGGCAGCGGGTTGCGGATCGGCGAGCACACCGCCTGGACCAGGGCCGTCCTGCTCTCGCACCCCCGCACCTTGGCGACGTAGCTGTGGTGGACGTCCCCCGAGAGAAAGGTGACCGTTTGCGGTGGCCGCCCCCTCCTCCCCTCGACCACCTCGAGGGCCATGGCGGCAACGTCCTGGAAGCCCGCCTGGAACGCTGCCCAGTGCTCGAGGTCCACTCCTTGGCGGAAGCGTTCGCCCCAGCGTTCTCCCCTCGACCCCCAGGCGCCACCGGCCAGCGCCTCACCGAACCCCTCCAGGTGGTGCAACGGCTCGGGGAGCAGGAAGGGCAGGGATGTGCCGACCAGGAGGTGGTCGCAGTCGCCTCGCAGGTGCTCGTCGAGCCAAGCCATCTCCTCGGCGTCCAGCATCGAGCGCTCGTCCTCCTGGAGCACTCGGGCGGCGCGCGAGTCGACCACCACCAGGCGGCTGTCACCGATGGTGCGGGCGAAGCTCCAGCGGTAGGTCTCGGGCTGCTGGTCGACCCGATCGGCGAAGGCGTCGAGCTCGGCGGACAGGTCGAGCTCGTCGGCCCCGTCGTGGGAGCACACCCGCTTCCAGATCTCGTCCTGGTCGCGCTCCTCGGGTGTGAGGTTTCCCAGGTGCTGGTAGACCCAGTACGACGCCAGCCCGGCCACGATCCGGCCGTGCCACCAGTCCGTGGCCTCCATCTGGCGTCGCCACCGCAGCGAGGTGTTCCAGTCGTCGCGGATGTCGTGGTCGTCGAAGATCATCGCCGTCGGGACGGTCGAGAGCAGCCAGCGGTTGACGGGGTCGCTCCAGGCCAGCTTGTAGAGGTGGGCGTACTCCTCGTAGTCGGCCAGCTCGGCGCCCGGGGGCTCGTCGATGTCGCGACGCGAGGCGATGAACTCCCGCATGGCGTCGGTGGTCTCGTCGGCGTAGACCTGGTCACCGAGGAACAGCACGAGGTCGGGCCACGGGAGGTCCACGTCACTCTCGGTCTCCCCGGCCAGCGCCAGCCCGTAGGCGCGCAGTGCATCGACTCCGTGGGTGCCGTTGCCGTCGGAGTCGTGAGACACGCTGGTGCGGCACGACCCCCACAGCAGCCGGGGCGGCCTCGCGTCGGTGAGGGTCGCGATCACCGGGGCGGGCAGGTCGAACCCCGCCCCGAAGTCCGCCGGCGGCCATGCCTGCCGCTCATCGAGGTCCAGCGTGTACGGCACGGTGCTCCCGGACGGCAGCCCACGGCACTCGACCAGCGCGTAGTGGTGATCGTGCACGGCGAAGGTCGACGCGCTCCAGGTCCCGTGCTCGGTGTGGACCCTGACCCGGCACGAGCGGTCGGTTTCCACCCAGATGGCGGCGGAGTCCAGGGCGACGTGGCGCAGCAGCGGACCCAGCACCAAGGCGGCCCGATCGCCCTGATCTGCGCTGTGGGGAGTCATGGGTCCAACCTAGGCGCACCGAGGGCATAGAATCACCGGGTGACAGACCGGTACCGCGTCCGCATCGGCCGCCTCGTCAGAGATGCCCGCAGCCACCGCGGCTGGACCCAGGAGCAGCTCGCCGAGCTCCTCGACGCCACCGCGGAGGACGTCGAGCAGCTCGAGCGCGGTGAAGGCAGCATCACGCTGGAGACCGTGGCGCGCATCGGGGAGGCGCTGGACTCCCAGATCGTCTCGCTGGGCGACAGCCGGACCCACCTGCGGGTCAACGGTCCCACCACGCTGACCGGGCGGATCGACGTGAAGTCGTCGAAGAACGCGGGGGTCGCGTTGCTGTGCGCCTCGCTGCTCAACCGCGGACGCAGCACCTTCCGCAAGGTGGCGCGCATCGAGGAGGTCAACCGGCTGCTGGAGGTGCTCCAGAGCCTGGGCGTCCAGACCCGTTGGCTCAACGACGACAACGACCTCGAGATCGTGCCGCCGGAGGAGCTCGACCTGTCCCGCATCGACGAGGCCGCGGCGCGTCGCACCCGTTCGGTGATCATGTTCCTGGGGCCGCTGCTCCACCGGGCGCAGGGCTTCGATCTGCCGTACGCCGGTGGGTGCGACCTCGGCACCCGGACGGTGGAGCCCCACATGACGGCGCTGCGCCCCTTCGGCCTGGAGGTGAAGGCGACCGACGGCATGTACCACGCCCGCGTCGACGACGAGGTCACTCCGCTCAAGCCGATCGTGCTCACCGAGCGCGGCGACACCGTGACCGAGAACGCCCTGATGGCCGCGGCCCTGCACGAGGGGGTCACGGTGATCCGCAACGCCAGCTCGAACTACATGGTGCAGGATCTCTGCTTCTACCTCGAGCGGCTCGGGGTCTCGATCGACGGCATCGGCACCACCACGCTCACCGTGCGTGGCGTCAGCAGCATCGACGTCGACGTCGACTACGCCCCGTCCGAGGATCCCATCGAGGCGATGTCCCTGCTGGCTGCGGCCATCGTGACCGACTCCCAGATCACGATCTGCCGGGTGCCGATCGAGTTCCTCGAGATCGAGCTGGCGCTGCTGGAGGAGATGGGCCTGCGCTACGAGCTCACCGACGAGTACGTCGCGGAGAACGGACGAACCCGCTTGGTTGACCTCACCACCAAGCCCTCCACCCTCCACTCCCCCATCGACAAGATCCACCCGATGCCGTTCCCGGGGCTCAACATCGACAACCTGCCGTTCTTCGCCGTCATCGCCGCCACCGCCGACGGCAAGACGCTGCTGCACGACTGGGTCTACGAGAACCGCGCCATCTATCTCACCGAGCTCAACCGTCTCGGGGCGAACGTGCAGCTGCTGGACCCGCACCGGGTGAGCATCGAGGGGCCGACGCACTGGTCCGGCGCCGAGATCGTCTGTCCTCCTGCCCTCCGTCCGGCCGTGGTGATCCTGCTGGCGATGCTCGCCTGCAAGGGCACCTCGGTGCTGCGGTCGGTCTACGTCATCCACCGGGGCTACGAAGACCTCGCGGAACGGCTGAACACCCTGGGCGCCTCCATCGTGACCTTCCACGACGCCTGAGCGCCGAGGCCATCTGATGGCGGTGCGCGACCGGCTACGCGTTCCTGGACGAGCCCGGCGAGCGGGGGACGCTGGTGGCCTTGGCCCATCGCGGCGGCGCCCAGCACCCCGATCTGCGCGGGCTCGAGAACTCCATGGCGGCCTTCCGGCACGCCGTCGGGCTCGGCTACCGGTATCTCGAGACCGATGTCCGCGCCACCAGCGACGGCCACCTGCTCGCCTTCCACGACGCGAGGCTGGAGCGTCTCACCGACGGCAGCGGCCGCATCGGCGACCTCACGCTGGGCCAGGTCAGCACCCTGCGGATGGCAGGTGGCGAGCACATCCCGCGGCTGGTCGACCTGCTCGAGGAGCTGCCGCAGGCGCGGCTCAACATCGATCTGAAGTCTCCCGCCTGCGTGGACCCGATGGTCGACCTGCTCGAGCGCACCTCGTCGCACCACCGCGTCTGTCTCGGCTCGTTCACCGAGGGCACGGTGCGCCGCTTCCGTCGCCACGTCACCCGTCCGGTGCCGACCTCGACGGGGATGGCCACGGTGGCGGCGTTCCGGTTCGCGCCCTGTCCGCTGCGCTCCACGCGGCTCCTCCAGGACACCGGGGC
The DNA here is from genome assembly GCA_963801135.1 of uncultured Actinomycetota bacterium. GTDB lineage: Bacteria > Actinomycetota > Actinomycetes > Propionibacteriales > Nocardioidaceae > Marmoricola_A. Next base: position 319,320 of record CAWDDN010000017.1, read on the forward strand.
GGTGCTCCAGGTGCCGGTCCGCAACCGCGGCGTCACCATCCTCGACCGGCGTCTGGTGGAGCTCGCACACGCGACCGGTCGGCATGTCCACGCCTGGACCATCGACGAACGTGCTGAGATGGAGCGACTGATCGACCTGGGCGTGGACGGGATCATCACCGACCGCACCGACGTCCTGCGTGACGTGCTCAGGTCCCGCGGACTGTGGGAGGCTGCGCCGTGACCAGCACCGTGCCACCAGGACAGCCCGGCCCCACGCCGGACGGGCGTGACGACGCCGGGGCGTCGCCCCAGGCACGTCGCAAGGAGCAACGCGCCTGGTACTGGTACGACTGGGCCAACTCCGCCTACATCACCACCACGGCAGCGGTGCTCTTCGCGCCCTACCTCACCACCGTCGCCACCCGGGCCGCGGGCTGCGAGGTCGGCGACAACGCCCCCGACTGCAGCGAGAGCCTCTCCATCCTGGGGCTGAGCGTCTCCCCCGAAGCCCTGGTCTTCTACCTGGTCACCGTCTCCACCATCCTCTCCGCGCTGATCCTCCCGGTCGTCGGCGCGGCCGCCGACCGGTCCGCACGCAAGGCGACGCTGCTGGGCCGCTACGCCTGGGCCGGGTCGGTCTTCGCCGCCCTGATGTTCTTCGTCACCGGCAGCAACTGGCAGCTCGGCGCCGGCCTCCTCATCGGCGCCACGCTGTGCCTCGGTGCCTCGCTGGTGGTCTACGACGCCATCCTCTGCGAGATCGCGACGACCGACGAGCGGGACCGGGTCTCCAGCCGCGGCTGGGCACTGGGCTACCTGGGCGGTGGCCTGCTGCTCGCCGCCAACTTCGTGCTGCTCTCGGTGCTCGAGGACACCGAGATGGCGGTTCGCCTCTCCCTGGTGAGCGCGGCGGTCTGGTGGGCGGTCTTCACGATCATCCCGGTGCGCGGCATCCGGAACCGACCTGCGGTCGCCGTCGTGCCCGAGGAGGGCGGACTGGTCCGGTCCAGCTTCGGCCAGCTCTGGGCGACCCTGCGTGACCTGCGCAACTACCCCGTCACGATGACGTTCCTGCTGGCCTACCTCTTCTACAACGACGGCATCCAGACCGTCATCTACGCCGCATCGGTCTACGGCGAGCGCGAGCTGGGCTTCGAGAAGTCGACCGTGCTCTCGGCGTTCCTGGTGGTCCAGTTCATCGGCGTGCTCGGCGCGTTGCTGTTCGGCCGTGTCGCGGGGCGGATCGGGGCGCGGCGGGTGATCATGGCCGGCCTGGTGCTCTGGGTCCTCATCGTCAGCGCCGGCTACTTCGCGCCGGCCGGGGAGTTCCCGATCTTCTTGGCCCTGGCCGCGGCGATCGGTCTCGTCCTGGGCGGCACCCAGGCACTGTCCCGGTCGTTCTTCAGCCTGCTCATCCCCAAGGGCAGGGAGGCGGAGTACTTCAGCCTGTACCAGGCGGCCGAGCGCGGCACCAGCTGGCTGGGGACGCTGACCTTCGGCCTGGTGCAGCAGGCGACCGGCAGCTACCGCCCCGCTCTGGTCGCCCTCGGTGGGTTCTTCCTCATCGGCCTGGTCCTCATGACCCTGGTCAAGCCCCGCCAGGGCATCGCCCAAGCCGGCAACGAACAGCCGGCTGTGGTCTGAGACCCAGCGTTCTCGACCCGGCGGCCTGGGATCGCACGGCGCCTCTGGCGGCCCGCTGGGAGTCCCCGCGGTGCCCGGGAGGTGTACGCATTGGACCCATCGGGCATCCTGGGAGGAGGAAGGCACCAGAGCCCGCACGCACGGGCATCACGATCATTTGAAGGAGACCCAATGGCGGAGCGCACGCTACGCGGAGCTCGTCTCGGGGGTCAGAGCTTCGAGGACGAACGCGGTATCGAGTTCGCTGCCCGCCAGCGCGTGGTCTACGCCTGCGCGCAAGGGCACCAGTTCGAGATCCCGATGTCGGCCGAGGCCGACGTCCCGGCCCTCTGGGAGTGCCCTCGCTGCGGCGCGGAGGCGTTGGCCCGCGACACCGAGCGGCCCGCGCCCAAGTCCGAGAAGCCGGTTCGGACGCACTGGGACATGCTGCTCGAGCGCCGCTCCGAGAAGGAGCTGGAGGACATCTTGGCCGAACGGCTGGAGCTGCTCCGCGGCGGCGAGATCGGACCGGCCCACCTGCACCGCAAGACTCGCTCGGCCTGATCCTGCCCCACCTCGCCTGAGCCGCCCCGCGGCCCACGGTTGGCCCGCCATCGCGAACCGACCTCACCGCGTTGCCCGTGTGACGCATCATGCTCTCCTCCCGGTTGCCTGCGAGCGGTGGCGAGGAGCACGATCGAGATGAAGGCATCCCCTCATCGAGTGAGAAGGCGATCGGCGTGAAGGCCCTGCGTCTCAATGCGTGGAAGAGCGACCCGGTGCTGGAGGAGGTGCCTCACCCCGAACCCGGCCCCGGCCAGGTGGTGATCCAGGTCGGCGGGGCGGGCGCCTGCCACTCCGACCTGCACCTGATGCACGAGTTCGAGGAGGGGCTGCTCCCCTGGTCGCCTCCGCTGACCCTGGGTCACGAGAACGCCGGCTGGGTCCATGCCCTCGGCGAGGGTGTGCAGGGACTCCAGCCCGGCCAGCCCGTGGCCGTGGTCGGCGCGTGGGGCTGCGGCCGTTGCGGCCGTTGCCGCCAGGGCTGGGAGAACTACTGCGAGGACCCGATGAGCGCGCCCGTACCGGGCGGTGGCGGTGGTCTCGGGCTCGACGGCGGGATGGCCGACTACCTGCTGGTCCACTCCGACCGGTTCCTGGTGCCGCTGCCCGACGGTCTCGACCCGGCTCACGCGGCCCCGCTCACCGACGCCGGGCTCACGCCGTACCACGCCGTGAAGCGCTCGATGCACAAGCTGACCGCCGACAGCACCGCGGTGGTCATCGGTGCCGGAGGCCTGGGCCACGTCGGCGTGCAGATCCTCAAGGCGATGACCGCGGCGCAGGTCGCGGTGATCGACCCCCGGGACTCGGCGCGGGCGCTGGCCGAGCGCCACGGCGCGGACGCCACCTTCGCTCCGGGCGAGGAGGCCGTCGCGGCCGTGCGCGAGCTGGCCCATGGCCGCGGGGCGGACGTGGTCCTGGACTTCGTCGGCAGCGACGACACCATGGCCAGCGGCGCCGCGATGAGCCGGGTCATGGGTGATCTCACGATCGTCGGCATCGCCGGGGGGACGCTGCCGTTCTCGTTCTTCGCCACGCCCTACGAGGTGAGTCTCCAGACCACGTACTGGGGAACCCGGCAGGAGCTGATCGAGGTGCTGGACCTGGCGGTCCGGGGTCACCTGAGGCCCGACATCACCACGTTCGGCCTGGACGAGGCACCGGAGGTCTACCGCAAGCTGGCGGCGGGCGACATCGACGGTCGTGCTGTCGTCGTGCCGGCCGAGAGCTACGCCGGCTGAGAGCCACGGTAGCCGACCTCCGCGGCTCCTGGACGTAGCACCCCGCGGAGGTCTGCTACTCGACCACGTCGCCCCGCACGACCGGCGGATCCTCGGGATCGCCGTATCCACCCGCGGGAGACCGCGGCGTGCCCGGCTGGCCGGGGGGCCGGGAGGTCACCACGACCAGCCGCCGGGCGATCACCCGCACCAGCAGGCGCCGCGGCCACGGTCGGGTGAACGGCAGGACGCAGACCAAGCCCACGGCGTCGGTGAGGAACCCCGGCGTCAGGAGCAGGGTGCCGCCGACCAGGATCAGGGCACCGTCGGCCAGCTCCCGGGACGGGGCGCGACCGGAGCTGAGCGCGTCGGTGAAGGCGCGCCAGGCGCGGCCGCCTTCGCGCTTGATCAGCCAGCTGCCGAGCACGCCGGCGGCGATGATGACCGCGATCGTCCACCAGGCCCCGACCACCTGCCCCAGCGCGACGATCAGGTAGATCTCGATCACCGGGATCCCGATGAACAGCAGGGCCAGCAGCCACCAGGGAACTCGGCGCCGCATCAGCGCCCTCCCCCTCGAACTCTGTCGCTCCGGGCGCCCCGGTCGCCCCGGATCACTCGGTGGCGCCGTCCCAAGCGGCGCTCCAGGCCCCACCGGGTGATCCGGCTCAAGGACTCGGTGGCGATCCCGGCGTGCATCTTCGACTCCCCCCGCTCGCGCTCGAGGAAGTCGATGGGTACTTCGACGACGCGCAGCCCCACGTCGAGGGTGCGCACGGTCAGGTCGGTCTGGAAGCAGTAGCCGACCGAGACGACCGTCTCGAGCTCGATCGTGCGCAGGGTCTGGGCGCGGAAGAGCCGGAACCCCGCCGTGACGTCCCGCACCGGGATGCCCAGCACGCCGCGCGCATAGATGTTGCCCCCGACCGACAGCGCCTTGCGGAACGCGCTCCAGTTGACCACGCTCCCCCCGTCGACCCAGCGCGACCCGATCACGAGGTCGGCGTCCTCGAGGGCGCTCAGCAGCCGGTGCAGCTGCTCGGGCTGGTGGGACCCGTCGGCGTCCATCTCCCCGATCACGTCGTAGCCCTGCTGCAGCGCCATGGCGAAGCCGTGCAGGTACGCCGCCCCCAGGCCGGCCTTCTCGGTGCGATGCACCACCTGCACCCGAGGCTCCGAGGCGGCCACCCGGTCGGCCAGCTCGCCGGTGCCGTCCGGTGAGCCGTCGTCGACGATCATCACGTGCACGTCGGGCTGCACCTGCAGCAGGCGAGCCAGGATCCACTCGAGGTTGTCGGCCTCGTTGTAGGTGGGGATGACCATGATCACCCGTCCCAGGCTCCGACCGGCCGTCATGGCTGCCCGTCCCGCTCGGGGACCTGCACCCGGGCCGGCGTCTGGGAGCGGGGGCGGGAGCCTCCCGGCCGCCGGCGACCGAGCCCGGCCACGAGCGCGACGATGGCGGTCAGGGCCAGCGCCCCACGCACGTACGGCGACCAGCGAACCGCCGGGGTCGTGGTGTCGGAGAGCTCGACGTCGGCCTCCCACACCCCCGGCTGCTTGACCGGCAGGCGTTCGCGGACCACACCGTCAGGGCCGATCAGGCCTGACAGGCCGTTGGTCGCCACCACCGCCACGGGCCGGTCGGTCTCCAAGGCCCGCAGTCGCGAGATCGCGAACTGCTGGGCGACCTGGCCCGTGTCCATGTAGGTGGCGTTGTTGGTCGGGACCACGAGCATCTCGGCGCCACCACGCACCACGTCGCGCACCAGCCCGTCGTAGGCGACCTCGAAGCAGATCACCACCCCGAGGTCCGCACCGGCCACCTCGAGGTTCCCCGGCTCGTCACCGGGGACCATGTCGCGCGGGATCTGGTCGAGCCGCTCGAAGTACTGGGCGAGGAAGTCCCGCATCGGGATGTACTCCCCGAAGGGGACGGGGTGCCGCTTGGCGTAGTGGTCGACCGGACCGGTCCCCGGCAACCACACGATCGACTGGTTCTCGACGTCGCTGGGCTCGTCGCCTTGGATCATGCCGCCGACCAGGACGGGGACACCGACCGCGTCGACGGCCCCCTGGATGTCGCTGAAGACGGTGGGGTCGCGGTAGGGGTCGATGTCGGTGGAGTTCTCGGGCCACAGCACCAGGTCGGGTGGGGGTGTGCTGCCGGCCCGCACCCGGTCGGCAAGACGCTTGGTCTGCTCGACATGGTTGTCGAGCACGACCCGGCGCTCGGCGAAGGCGTCCATCCCCGCCCCGGGCACGTCTCCCTGCACCGCGGCAACCCGCAGGGTGCCGCCTGGCTCGTCGTCGGTCCAGGGCGCCTGGGTCGCGGCCAGCCCCAGGCTGCCGGTGCCCAGCAGCACCGCGGCCGTCGCCGCGGCTGCCACGACCGGGCGGGAGCGGACGTGCAGCACCGACCAGGCCAGTACCGCGCCCACCAGGGCGACCAGGAACGACGTCCCGGCGGTTCCGACCAGGGAGACCGATGCCGCCCACGGAGTGTCGAGGGTGGCGAAGGCGAGCTTTCCCCACGGGAATCCGCCCCACGGCACCGTGCTGCGCAGCGAGTCGACGCCGACCCACACCGCAGCCGCCCAGAGCGGCCAGGCGCGCAGGTCCCGCACCACTGCGACCCCGACTCCCAGGAGGGCGTAGAACGCGCCCTCGAGCAGGACCAGCCCGATCATCACGTCCCAGCCGATCACCCGGATCCAGCCGACGTGCAGCGCCATGAGGGCCAGACCGAAGCAGAGCCCGACCAGGGCCGCGACGCGCGCCGGCGCCTCCGAGCGGGGAGGCACCGCGAGGATCAGGCCCGCCACCGCGACCGGCAGCACCAGCGGAAGGTCCACCGGTGGGAAGGCGACGGCAGCGCCGACGCCGGCGAGGGCGGCGGCACCGCAACGAGACGAGGGGGACCTCACCGGCACAACCTATCCTCGCCCCGAAGATGCCCGACGCGGCGAGGTGCCGGGGCGAAAAAGCCGGAGGGGTCCGGACCCTTCGGACCGACGTCGCTCGCGCCGGCTGCGCGAGTCGCCCGTCGTTGTCTACTGGGCGCCGGACCTCTCCGGTGTGCCAACCCCGTCGACAGACGGGTCACGCGAGCCAGCGGATCCTCATCGGGTGTGGCACCCACCCGGGACTCTCCGCCACCTCGTCGTGCCCTGCCTGACTGCGGCCTGCTCGGTGGACACCGCGACTCTGCCGCTGCCTCCCACGACCGTCAACCACGCGCTGACCTGCAGGTTTACAAGAATCCGCAGGTCAGCCCGTGTGACGACTGTCACCAGAAGTTCACAGAAAATTCAGAAATCACGGCGTGTCCTCCTCGACACGCCGCTCCGGAACGATCACGACCCCGCGAGCAGTCGTGGCGACGACCGGTTCGGGCAGGATCTCGGCGGCCGACGGCCCCCGATCCGGGCGGCCTCGACCCACCACGCGGAGGGTGAAGTCCAGGGTGCGGGAGCGGTTGCCGACCCGCACCAGCTCGGCCTCGGCCTCGACGAGGTCCCCGGCCCGAACCGGGGACCGGAACTGCACCTCGGAGTAGGAGGCGAAGAGCCCCTCGTCGCCGTCGGTGCGGATGCACATCTCGGTCGCCACGTCGCCGAACAGGCCGAGCCCGAAGGCGCCGTCGACGAGCTCGCCGGCGTAGTGGGCGTGGGAGTAGGGGATGTAGCGGCGGTGCCGCACCACGGTCCCCTCCCCCGCGTCGGCCGTCCGGTCCGGCTGGTCCGACCGGTCTGGCTGGGACAGCTGCGGTGACATCTCAGTGCTCCTCTCCGACACCGTGGCGACGCTGCAACGCTGCCACGAGGTACGACGCCACGTCGGCGGGCGTGGTCCCCCGGGTGAAGACCCGGTCGACCCCGAGCTCGTCGCTCGCCCCCTCGTCGAAGCGCGGCCCCCCCACCACCAGCAACGGGCGGCGCTCGGCCGGGTAGGCCTCACGGAAGGCCGCTGCCATCTCCTGGGTGTTGAGCAGGTGGGCGTCCCGCTGGCTCACTACCTGCGAGACCAGCACGGCGTCGGCCCCCTCCTCCTGCGCCGCGGCGACCAAGTGAGGGACCGAGACCTGCGCACCAAGGTTCACCACCGTGATCTCGCGGTAGTACTCCAGGCCCTTCTCACCGGCGAACCCCTTGATGTTGAGGATCGCGTCGATGCCGACGGTGTGGGCGTCGGCGCCGATGCACGCCCCCACCACGACGAGCTTGCGGCGCAACAGCGAGAAGATCGCGTGGCTGGCCTCCTGGGGGGTCAGCAGCGGGTAGTCACGCTCGACGACGCTGACCTTGTCGAGCTCGACGAGGTGGTGCACCCGGCCGTAGACGACGAAGAAGGTGAAGTCGGGTCCCATCGGCTTGGCGTGGACGACCAGGGCCGGGCTGATGCCCATCTTGGCGGCCAGCTGCTGCGCCGCGCCCTCGGCGACCTTGGAGTGCGCCATCGGGAGGGTGAACGACACCTGGACCATCCCGTCGCCGGTGGTGTCGCCGTAGGGCCGCAGCACCCGGCCCTCGCCGTCGGGGGTGCGCCCCGCTGGGCCGGTCGCGCCTGTCGAGACCATCACCCCTCCTCCAGCTGCTCGGTGGCTGGGTTGTGGTAGCCCCCCGCACGCGCCACCACGCCGTCCAGCCCACGCCCTCCCCCGGGGGGACGACGCATCGTCCCGAAGGTGCCGTCGGCGATCGCGGCCAGCAGCGGAGGGTCGCCGGCGGCGTCGGAGTCGGCCGCGATCTCACGCAGCAGCGTGATCGCCTCACTCAGCACCTGGTTCGCCCGCTGCTCGATGAAGCCGCCGGGTTGGGGCACGAAGTCCTCGTGGAGCCGACCCGCTGCCTCGAGCACGTAGTGGACGTTCTGCAGCGCCAGGTCGCGGTCGGAGAGCCACGGGGTGACGACCGCCTCGGTCATCATCCCGACCAGCAGGATCCCCTGACCGGTGAGGGCACCGGCAAGGTTGAAGAACGCGTCCAGCAGGTAGCCGCGGAAGATGTCGCCGGTCATGTGACGGGTCGGCGGCATCCACTTCAGCGGGGCGTCCGGGAAGAGCTGGCGGGCCAGCAGTGCGTGGGCCAGCTCCAGCCGGAACGACTCCGGCGTGCTCGGGTCGATCTCGAAGGCGTGACCGAGCCCCAGCTGCCAGTGCTCCAGCCCCGCCTCCAGGGCGAAGTACTCGTTGAGCAGCTGGCTGACCGTGACGGTGTGCGCTGCCTCGACCGCATCGGCGGTGGTGAGGTAGTTGTCCTCGCCGGTGTTGATGATGATGCCGGCGTGGGCGTGGACCTGGCGGCTGAACCGCTGGTCCACGAAGGTGCGGATCGGGTTGATGTCGCGGAACAGGATTCCGTACATCGAGTCGTTGAGCATCATGTCGAGCCGCTCCAGGCCCGCGAGGACCGCCATCTCCGGCATGCAGAGTCCCGAGGCGTAGTTCGTCAGCCGCACGTAGCGGCCCAGCTCGCTGCTGGTCTCGTCCAGGGCCGCCCGCATCAGCCGGAAGTTCTCCTGGGTGGCGTAGGTACCGGCGAAGCCTTCGTGCGTGGCACCCTCCGGGACGAAGTCGAGCAGCGACTGGCCGGTCGAGCGGATGACCGCGATGACGTCGGCTCCGGCCCTGGCGGCGGCCTGTGCCTGCGGGATGTCCTCGTCGATGTCCCCGGTGGCGACGATGAGGTAGATCCAGGGCTTGCGAGGGGCGTCCCCCAGCTCGGTCGACCAGCCGCTCCCGCTCGCCTCGTCGCGCCGCGACCAGATCCAGGCCGCGCCGCACTGCCGCGGTCGCGGCCTCCCGCGCCCGGGCGGAAGCGGCCCCCTCGGGCAGCTCGAACCGCACCTCCCCCGCTGCGGCCCGCCGGGCGAGGTCCCCGAGACCCTCGACGCCTCGCCGGCCAACGCTGCCCACACCGGGAGGCACACCCCGTGCTCGAGTCCGACGTCGGCCGCCACCGCGTCGACCATGTGGTTGACCCAGGGAGTGCCGTCCGGGTCCGCGCCGGTCAGGCCGGCCAGCCGGAGTGTGGCCCGCTCTACCGAGACGGTGGTGTGGCGACGGGCGAGGTCGACGATCGGGCCGCCGACCTCGGCGGCCAACGTCCGCGCCTGCGCCGCGTGGTCCGGGTCCAGCAGCGATCCTCACCGAGCTCATGTTCCCATCCTTCTCACAGTCGTCGCTCGAAGAGCGCGCGGACGCCGGCGTGCTCCCGGACGATCGCCGTCGCGAGCTCGGCGTGGCCGGGCACGAAGCCGTTGCCGATGAGCATGGTCACGTCGGCGGCCAGCCCCTCCGCGCCGAGCGCGGCGGCGGTGAAGGAGGTGGCCATCGAGAAGAACACGACCGTGCCGCCGTCCGCGGTGGCCAGGACGGCGCCGCCCTCACAGCCCGGCACGTCGACGCACACGACCGTCACGTCCGCCCCGCCCGCGACGGCTCCGTGCACCGCCTCGCGGAGCGCCACCGGGTCGCGCGCATCGGCGACGAGCACGTGGTCGGCGAGCCCGGCCCCGCCGAGCAGCTCGGCCTCCTGCCCGTGGGGCACCACGGCGAGGGTGGCGGCGGCGCCGGCTCGTCGCGCGGCAGCCAGCGCCAGGGACCCCGACTTGCCGGCACCGCCGATCACGCACACGCTCGGCGAGCGGCCGCGGGCGGCGTACTGCTCCACCACGCGGGTGGTGAGTGCCGGCGCACCGCAGACGTCCATGACGGCCAGCGAAAGGCGCGGATCGAGGTCCTCGGGGAGTCGCGCGGCGACGGAACGACCGAAGAGGACGGCGTAGCCGTCGGCGGGGACCTGCTCGCTCTCCCCGTCCCAGCCGGACGAGCCCGTCCTCGATCACCAGCGGCGTCAGGCTCAGCGACACCAGGGTGGCCACCCGATCCCCCACGTGGAGGCCGAGCGGGCTCTCGGGACCGACCTCCTCCACCGTGCCCACCAACATGCCGCCGGAGCCGGTTGACCGGGTTCTGCATCTTCCCGCGCTCGGCGACGATGTCGAGCACCGCCGCCCGCACCCGATCCCCGGCGCCGTGCTGGTCGCGCAGCTGGCGGTAGGACGCGGCGTCGAGGTTGAGCCGCTCGACCCGCACCCGCACCTCGTCCGGCCACAGCTCAGCCCTGGCGTCGAGGCGGTCAGCGGCCTGCGGGAGCACCGGGACGGGGTCGAGCACACGATGGAGGCCGACCGGGTCGCCCGCGCGCAGCGCCACGTTCTGATCCCTTCTCGGAGCGAGGCCGCAAATCTTGCGGCTCGGTGTTCGACAAGCCGGATGATCTCTGCCTACTCTGGCAGAGGGCGATGTCCGCCACAACCGGACCCGGCCGACCGCGGGGCAACCGGCAGCGCAGCACCCGGTACGCGGCCTCCCGACCCGGACCGACCGAAGGCCCAGACCGCCGCCCGAGGAGCACGATCGTGACGACGCAAGCAACCCACCGCACCGACGACGCCGCCGCCGAGGCCCCTGGGTCCGCCAGTGGTACCGCCGGCGGGGCCGCAGGCCCGCTCCCGGCCGGACCCCACCAGCCCTACAGCTACGTGCAGCGCGAGCTGGTCGAGCCCGACTGGACCCGTTTCCCCGGGTGGGCGGACGTCACGACCGAGCAGTGGGAGTCTGCCCAGTGGCAGCGCGCCCACTGCGTCAAGGGCCTGCGCCAGCTGCGGGCGCTCATGGGCGACCTGCTCGACGAGTCGTTCTACGACGACCTCGAGCGCGACCAGCAGCAGCGGGCCACGATGTCGATGCTGGTCCCGCCGCAGATGCTCAACACCATGGCGCCCGACGTGGAGCCGCACGGGCCGGGGTCGCTGACCGACGCGTTCTACGCCGACCCGGTCCGGCGCTACATGATCCCGGTGCTGAGCGACCGGCGTACCGACTGGCCCTCCCACCCCCATGCCAGCCGCGACTCGCTGCACGAGCACGACATGTGGGTGGCCGAGGGCCTGACCCACCGCTACCCCACCAAGGTGCTCGCCGAGCTGCTGCCGACCTGCCCGCAGTACTGCGGGCACTGCACCCGGATGGACCTGGTCGGCAACTCCACGCCCGTGATCGACAAGCTCAAGTTCGAGCTCAAGCCGGTCGACCGGCTCGACTCGATGACGGCCTACCTGCGCGCCCACCCGGAGGTGCGCGACGTGGTCGTCTCCGGTGGCGACGTCGCGAACATGCCGTGGCCCCGGCTGGAGGAGTTCCTCACCCGGGTGATGGAGATCGACAACATCCGCGACATCAGGCTGGCCACCAAGGCGCTGATGGGGCTGCCGCAGCACTGGCTGCAGCCCCAGGTCGTGGACGGCGTCGGACGGATGACACAGCTGGCTCGTTCGCGGGGTGTCTCGTTGGCGATCCATACCCACGTCAACCACGCGAACTCGGTGACGCCCTTGGTGGCGCGCGCCACCCGGGCGATGCTCGACGCCGGTGTCCGCGACGTGCGCAACCAGGGCGTGCTGATGCACGGGGTCAACACCGACCCGCATCAGCTGCTCGACCTGTGCTTCCGGCTGCTCGACGGCGCCCAGGTGATGCCCTACTACTTCTACATGTGCGACATGATCCCCAACGCCGAGCACTGGCGGGTCAGCGTCGCCGAGGCCCAGGAGCTGCAGCACGCGATCATGGGCTACCTGCCCGGCTTCGCCACCCCGCGCATCGTCTGCGATGTTCCGTTCGTCGGCAAGCGGTGGGTGCACCAGGTGACCGAGTACGACCGTGAGCGCGGGATCAGCTACTGGACCAAGAACTACCGCACCTCGATCGAGCAGTCCGACTCCGAGGCACTGAGCCGTCGCTACGAGTACTACGACCCGATCCACACCCTTCCCGAGTCCGGCCGCGGCTGGTGGACCCGGCACGCCGCGACCGTCGGCACGGCCTGACGCGTATCACCCACCGTCCGCCGGTGATCGTCCAGGGCAACCGGCACCTCGCCGGTGCACGTCCGCGCGATCATCGCCCGCGGAGCGTGACGAGTGCGGAATCGACATTCCGGGTCAGCGGCG
>CAWDDN010000018.1:0-145517 GCA_963801135.1 uncultured Actinomycetota bacterium
ATCGAGTCCTTTCGCGTGCTCCCGACAATTGCGGAAGCACCTCCATCCACAGGTGCATCAGGGCGTAGGAGCGCCAGGGGCGCCAGGACTCTGCCCGCCGTGCCAGCGCGGAACGGTCGGCGAGCCGCTCGTCCGCCGCCATCGCGACGCGGCGTGCCGCAGCATCGCCGGGCAGGAAGATGTCCGGGTCACCCAGCGCACGCATCCGCACGTAGTCCGCGGTCCAGGGTCCAACTCCGGGGAGGCGGAGCAGATCGTCTCGCACCTCCTCACGGTCGACGCTGCGGTCGAGCCGCACGTCACCGAGGGCGAGCGCGGTCGCCAGCCCGATGAGGGCGCGCGCCCGCGCCGACGGCATCGCCAGGTCGTCGGGTGCCAGGGAGGCCACGTCCGCCGCCGACGGAAAGGTGCGGGTAACTCCTGGTCCCCTCAGGGTGGGGGGCAGGTCGCGCCCCGCGAGCTCGGTGAGACGGCCGCACAACCGGTTGGCGGCCCGCAGCGAGACCTGCTGGCCGAGCACGGTCCTCAGTGCGACCTCGTCACCGTCGGACGCGCCCGGCACTCGGAGACCCGGGTGCGCCATGGCCGACCCTGCCAGCACCGGGTCGCCAACCAGCAGGTCTCCCGCCGGCAGCGGGTCGGAGTCCGCGTCGAGCATCCGCCGGCACCGCTCGATGGCCGCGCCGAGGTCGCGAAGGTCGCTGAGGTGCAGCGCAGCGGGCACCGAGGTCTTGTCGGTCTCGCCGAGGTGGAGCTCGATCCTGCCCGGGCCATGCGGCAGTGCCAGGGAGCGGGTGTAGGTCGTGCCGGCGACGGCCTCCACCCCGGGGCACAGGTGGGCCGCCAGGAAGCCGAGCATGGACCGCGCGTCGTATGGCGGCCTCACGGCCAGCCGCACGGCCAAGGAGGGGCCGTGCCCCGGCTTCGCGAGGGCGCTACCGCGACGTGCCGGGCCGCGTGTCAGGCCGCGCAGCTGGGACGGGGTGGCGTCGTAGACCTCCCGCACGGTGTCGTTGAACTGCCGGACGCTGGCGAAGCCGGCAGCGAAGGCGATGTCGGCAGCCCTCCACCTCGTGGTCTCCAGCAGCGTCCGTGCGGTCTGGGCCCGCTGGGCTCTGGCCAGCGCCAAGGGCCCGGCACCCAGCTCGCGACTGAGCAGGCGGGTGAGGTGGCGCGGGCTGTAGCCGAGTCGAGCCGCGAGACCCGCCACACCCTCACGTTCGACGACGCCGTCGCCGATGAGCCGCATGGCCCGCCCTGCGACGTCCGCGCCGAGGTCCCACTCGGGTGAGCCAGGCGCGGCGCCGGGGAGACACCGCTTGCACGCGCGGTAGCCCGCGGCCTGGGCCGCCGCTGCGGTGCGGTGGAACGTGACGTTGGCGGGCTTGGGCGTACGCGCGGGACACGAGGGCCGGCAGTAGATCCCAGTAGTCCGCACCGCGGTGTAGAAGACACCGTCGAACCGGCGGTCTCGGCTCTCGACCGCCCGGTAGCACGCCACAGTGTCCCACTCCATGCATCCATCCTGCCTGCTGCGACGGGCAGTTCCTAGCGGCTTTCGGACGCGGCGCCGGCCGAGGTGGTCGGGCAGCTGCCGTTTGCTCGGGCAGCCGGGGGAAGGGCGTTGCCAGCTAGCCTCGCGCTTTCACGTTCGCGGGGTTGAGTACGGCGCGTAACGCACGGAAGTGCCTGTCCAGCACGGGAAACTTGGGTTTGCGAAGACTCAAGGTCACCGAGTGGAAGGCACTCCGTAGGTGAAGCGTAACGCCGTCGCTGGACTTGTTCTCGATCCCGTTCGCGAGTCGCTGGTTTCCTCGGCGGGAGGCGTGCTGTTGCAGCAGACGGTTCGGCTCTCACAGCTGGACCGGGCGCTGTCGAGCGCGTTGGTGCCGTGGCGTTCGCAGCGGGCGGTCCACGACCCGGGCAAGGTGCTGCTCGATCTGGCCATGGCGGTCGCGCTGGGCGGGGACTGCGCCGCCGACATCGCGGTGGTCCGTGCGCAACCCGAGGTCTTCGGCCCGGTCGCGTCTGATCCGACGGTGTCTCGGCTGGTCGCGGCGCTGGCGGCCGATGTTGACGCTGCGACCGAGGCGATCCGGTCGGCTCGCGCGGTTGGCCGGGACCGGGTCTGGGCCCGCCGCCGGCCGGTCCCGGGTCGGCCCGGCGGTCAGGTGATCGTCGACCTGGACGCCACGTTGGTGACCGCACATAGCGAGAAGGAATCGGCGGCGCCGACGTTCAAACGGGGGTTCGGGTTCCACCCGTTGTTCGCGTTCGTCGATCACGGCGAGGACGGCTCCGGGGAGACCTTGGCCGCGATGTTGCGCACCGGGTCGGCCGGCGCGAACACCGCCGCTGATCACATCGCTGTCCTTGACGCCGCACTCGCGCAGCTTCCCGAGGCCGAACGCAGGAACGTGTTGGTGCGCACCGACACCGGCGGTGGGGTCAAGGCGTTCCTGGGCCACATCACCGACCTCGGACTGGAGTACTCGGTGGGCTTCTACGGGATGCCGCCGGTCGTCGAGGCTCTCGGCAAGGTCCCGCGGCAGGCGTGGCGGGCCGCGATCGACGGTGATGGCATGCCGCGTGAGGGTGCCCAGGTCGCCGAGCTCACTCGCTACCTCCCGGCCACGCTGACCGGGTGGCCCAAAGGGATGCGCGTCATCGCCCGCCGCGAACGCCCCCATCCCGGAGCCCAGCTCCGGTTGACCGACGCGGACGGCTGGCGGATCACCTGCTTCGCCACCAACACCCGCGGCCCTGGCTGGCGGCTGGCGGACCTCGAAGTCCGACACCGCCAACGCGCCCGCGCCGAGGACCGGATCCGCAACCTCAAGGACACCGGCCTGCGCAACCTGCCCTTCCACGGTTTCGCTCAGAACCAGATCTGGCTGGAGATCATCGCCCTCGCCGCCGACCTGCTCGTCTGGACCCAGACCCTGGCCTGGCACGACCACCCCGCCCGACGCTGGGAACCCAAGCGCCTGCGCTTCCGACTCCTATCGGTCGCCGGACGCATCACCCATTCGGGGCGACGACGACGACTTCGACTGCCCCGGCACTGGCCCTGGAACAACCTCCTCGACACCGGATGGGCAGCCCTCCAACCCGGCTGAACCATCGACCCCAACCCAACAAACCGAAGGCCATCGGAGAACCGGCGAACACCGCGCCGGAGCCCACCGCTGCCCCGACGGCGGTCCTCACCATCCGAACAGATCAACGGCTCAGCCAGCGACCGGACGAAAGATCGAGGCTAGTTCCTGGTGATGGAGCCGCTCGCCGGTGCAGGACGGATGACACCGTTCTGGATCGCCTGAGCGAGATCGTCGCGAGCACGCAACGCCTTCGTCCAGCCCACGACCCTCTTGTGCACGAGGTCTCCGTCTGCGGACCTTGCACTCACGGTCCATGGGCGCCGGAACAACACCCGGGCGATGGTGCCCAGCACCAGCAGGAGGATGACCAGCGTGAAGTCGAGCACGACCAGCAAGACCGGCAGCAGCGCCCACCAGAAGACCGCGAACGCGGCGACCACGCCCAGGAGGACGACGCCGATGGCCGCCACCAGGCCGAACCCGTCGTCGACATCGTTCAGCCAGCCGCCACCGTTCGAGCCACCCGAGACATCCGGGGCGCCGTCGGCCGCGGGAGAAGAGCCCGGAGCGTGGCCCGGGCGATAGACCCACCCGACCAGGTCTCCCCCGCTCGACACGGCATCGAACTGGTCCGCCACGTGCCTGTCGGGGTGCTTCTGCTGGTCGCGCCAGCCACCGATCCTTCGCACGAGCCCCAGGAACCGTGGTCGCCACTCGACCCGAGCAGTCCACAGCAGGCCTCCAGCGTCCTCGACGCTTGTCGTCCGCACCCGTCACCCCCGTCCGACAGCCTGTGCTTCCCCAGCAGCCCCCGTGCTCACCCCGTGCTGCCCAAGGGCTGTGGGGCCACGGCGGTCTCCGGAGAGGTCGCCACGGCGAGTCACCCGAGGTTCCAGGTCCGGAGGTAGTCGAACGATACGGCGTACCCGACGGCACCGAAAGCCGTGAGCCCGATGCGTGCAGAGGAGGCCAGGTAGTCCTGCTGCCAGGTTCCCCCGCGGATCCACCTCTGTCCGTCCCGCTTGGTGTAGGCCGTGAAGAGCTCGTGCCCTTCGGAGTGTCGATGCACCAGACGCAGCCGGGTGAGGTCACCGGGAGGACCCACGGACATGGACCCGCCCCCGGGGAGCCGGGGGTCCTCGACTGCCACGCGTTTCCTGAGCTCTGTGGTCTGGATCCCGTTGGGCGTGCCGTGGAAGAGGCCGAGGTAGCGGTCGTCGTCCGCATAGACCACGAGCCCGGCCCGCAGATGATCTGCCACCACACCTGGCGGGACATCCAACCGCACGGCGGTCTCCACGACGTAGTCGCCGCTCGGGGCAGGCGTCGTGAGCACGGGCGCCCTCTGGGAACCCGTCAGCCTGTGGGGGCTGGTCTCCATCTGGAGGCCGCCGGCGTCAAGGCCGAAAGCGTCCGGGTCGGGCTCGCGCACCCACTCCCACCGGGAGTCGAGGCTGCTCCCCTCGAAGTCGTCCGACGCTTCCGGGATCGACGAGCCAGGGAGATGGTGGGCAAGCCAGCTCGGCCGGTAGACCGACCGTTGACCGCGCTTGGCAGCCGGTCCCGGGACCGGTGCGATCGAGGCCCCACGCCCCGATCGCACGCTGGGCCACCCCTTGGCCCAGTCCACCGGGTCGAGCATGGCGGGCCTACGGGTGGAACCCGGCAGGTTGCCGAACGACGGTGCCAGCAGGTCGATGGCGTGGTAGACGGTCCACCACCGTCCGGCGAAGTCACGGAACACCGAGTTGTGGCCGGGTCCCACCCAGCGGTTGCCCATGCTGGTGAGGACGGGAGTGCCACCCGTGCGCTTCGCCAGAAGGCCGTTGCCCTCGCGGTCGGTATAGGGCCCCAGCGGGCGCGTCGACCGTCCGGCGAAGACGCCGTACCCGCTGATGGAGCCGTTGCAGCATGAGCCGGCGGATGCGAAGAGGTAGTAGTACCGCCCCCGGTGGACCACGTTCGCGGCCTCGTAGCGGTTGGTGGTGATGCGTCGGCGCTGACCGGACAGGGCGATGCGGTTGCGGAACAGGCGCACGCGCTGTGCCTTGATACCTCCGCGGTAGCCGCCGAAGAACAGCACACCCCGGGTGCCGACCACGTCACCGAGGACGTCCGGGTCGATCGTGGAGGCGAAGGAGCACCCCGGCCTTCCTGCCGGCGGAGCTGGCCGGCCCCTACTCCCGGACCCGGCCGGTCTCGTACCCCCACATCGCGACCTCCACTCGGTTCCGGACGCCGAGCTTGGCCATCAGGCTGGCGATGTGGGTCTTCACCGTGCTGAGGCTGATGTGCAGCTCGGCGGCGATCTCTGCGTTGGTGCGACCCCGCGCGACGGTGAGCAGCACCTGCTCCTCACGTTCGGTGAGCGGGTCGAGGGGCTGGGCGGGAGGTGCTGCCCGACCCGTGCCCGCGAACGTCGACAGCAGCCGGCGGGTGATGCTGGGCGAGATGAGCGAGTCACCCCGGGTGGCCGCGCGGATCGCCTCGCCGAGCAGCTCGGGTCCGGAGTCCTTCAGCAGGAAGCCGGTGGCGCCGGCCAGCAGCGCACCGTGCACGTACTCGTCGAGGTCGAAGGTGGTGATCACGACGACCGCGACCGGGTCATCGACTCCCGGCCCGGCCAGCTGCCGGGTCGCCTCGACGCCGTCGAGGACGGGCATCCGGATGTCCATCAGGCACACGTCGGGACGGAGCTCGCGGGCCAGCCGCACGGCTGCCTGACCGTCGGGCGCCTCCCCCACGACCTCGATGCCGTCCAGGGTGCCGAGGATCAGCCGCAGGCCGGTCCGCACGAGATCCTGGTCGTCGGCGACCAGCACCCGGATACTCATGTCGGCACCCGCCGTGGGAGCGTCGCCTCGACGGCCCAGCCACCTCCGGGGCACGGGCCCGCCCGGCACGTGCCACCCAGGAGCAGGGCGCGCTCCACCATCCCGGTGAGACCGAAGCCCGCGTCCGGGGCGGGGTCCCCCGGCCCGGGGTCACCGTCGTCGCGGACGGCGAGGCTGACGGCTGACTGATCCCCTGCGACGCGCACGTCGACCAGGGTGGCGTTCCGGGCATGCCGCAGCGCGTTCGTGACCGCCTCCTGGGCGATCCGGAAGACGGCGACGTCGATCGCCGCCGGGAGGGCGGCCAGGTCACCCGCGACCGTCACCTCCACCCGGGGACCGGTCGGCGAGGCGCCGGACAGCCGCTCGAGGTCGGCCACACCGGGCTGTGGGGCGTAGTCGGCCGGCGCCTCGCTGCGCAGCACGCGGACGATCGCCCGCATCTCGGCCAGCGTGCGCGACGCCTCCACCTCGATCACCTCCAGCGCCTCGAGCGGCGACGACGGGCTGGTCGCCGCGAGAGCGCGCCCGGCCTGGGCCTGGACGGCGATGGCGGAGACGTGATGGGCCACCGTGTCGTGCAGCTCGCGCGCCAACAGGACCCGCTCCTCCGACTTCACCTGTTCCAGCCCCCGTTCCCGGGCGCCGTGCTGGGAACGCACGGCCCAGCCCAGGGCGAAGGCGGTCACCAGGACAGCGACCCCGGGGATGGCCTCGGCGAACCCGGTCCAGCTGACGACGATTGCCAGGGTCGCCGGGACCAGGATGACGGCCAGGCCCGCCACCGCCTCTCGCCCGGAACCCCACCGGAAGAGGGCGTAGGCGAATACGAGGACGTAGACCATCGTGGTCATCTCGAGCGGCGGTGCGTCGGCCGCGATCAGCCCGATGTCGACGACAGCGACCACGCCGAAGGCGGTGGCGACCACCGCGAACGGGTGGGTACGCCGCCACAGCAGCAGCGGCGCGAGCCCCACCGCCAACACCACCGACAGCACCGGTAGCGGCAGGTCCTCCCGCAGGACACCCTCCAGCACCCCGGCGACCGTCACGACCGCCAGCAGCGCCCAGTCCCGCCACACCCGAGCCGGCGGGGCCGAAGGTCGGGGTTCCTCCAGAAGGGACCGCAGTGGATTGCTCACCCCCTCAGCGTAGGGATGCAGCGCCCCCAGGGGACCGGCCGAAAGTCTGACCCGGCCCCCGGCCGAAGGCACGACCGGCTCGGAGCCTCACGGCCGATACCTGGCGACCTCGAGCGGGCGAGGGTTGTCACATGATCACCGTTGAGTCACTGACCCGGAGGTACGCCGGCTTCACCGCCGTCGACAACGTCTCCTTCACCGCCCAGCCCGGCCGCGTGACCGGTTTCCTCGGTCCGAACGGAGCCGGCAAGTCCACCACGATGCGCGTCATGGTGGGTCTGACCGCCCCGACGTCCGGCTCGGCCACCATCGACGGCGTCCGGTTCGCCGACCTCCCCAACCCCGGCCTCGAGGTAGGCGTCCTCCTGGACGCCTCCGCCCAGCACGCCGGCCGCACCGGACGCGAGATCCTCACGATCGCCTCCGACACCATGGGCCTGCCCCGCACCCGGGTCGACGAGATGCTCGAGCTCGTCAGCCTGACCCCGACCGAGGCCAAGCGCCGCGTCCGCAACTACTCCCTCGGCATGCGTCAGCGACTGGGCATCGGCACCGCGCTGCTGGGGGACCCCCGGGTGCTGGTCCTCGACGAACCGGCCAACGGGCTCGACCCTGCCGGGATCCGGTGGATGCGCGACCTGCTGACGGGCTTCGCCAGCCAGGGCGGCACCGTCCTGTTGTCCTCGCATCTGCTGCACGAGATCGAGGTCATTGCCGACGACCTGGTCGTGATCGGGAACGGCAAGATCGTCGCGTCCGGCACCAAGGAAGAGCTGCTGGCCGCCGCGGGGACGCTCGCCAGGTCGACGTCACCGCGCGACCTCGCGCACGCCCTCGAGCTGGCCGGGATCCCCAGCACGCTCGCCAGCGACGGCTCGGTCCGCACCGACGCCGACCCCGCTCGGGTCGGGGCCGTGGCCCTGACAGCGGGCATCGCCCTCACCGAGCTCCGGTCCGCCGAGGGCGCCGGGCTCGAAGACATGTTCTTGTCGCTCACTGCCGACACCCAACGCGAAGGAGTTGCGGCATGACCGCCACGATCATCTCTCCCCACTCCATCGAGGCCGCGCCGGCCCGACGGATCGTCCGTCCCATCCCGGCCACCCGACTCGTCAAGGTCGAGCTGCGCAAGATGTTCAACACCCGCTCGGGATTCTGGATGCTCGTCAGCATCGGCGTCCTGTCGGTCATCGCGACCGCGGCGGTCATCATCTTCGCTCCCGAAAGCGCCGTCACCTACGCGAACTTTGCCGCGGCGATCGGCCTCCCGATGTCGGTGATCTTGCCGATGATCGCGATCCTGGCCGTCACCAGTGAGTGGAGCGAGCGAAGTGGGCTCACGACGTTCACGCTGGTGCCGAGCCGCGGACGTGTGATCGGCGCCAAGGCGTTCGCGACCTTCGCGGTCGGGGTCGGCTCGACGGCCGTCGCCTTCGCCGTCGGTGCCGTCGGCAACCTGGCCGGCTCCGCACTCGCCGGCGTCGACACCGTCTGGGATATTTCGTTGTCCATGGCGCCCCAGATGGTGCTCGGCAACCTGGTCGGCATGGCGATCGGCTTCACGCTCGGGGTCGTGCTGCGCAACTCCGCGGCAGCGATCGTGGGCTACTTCGTCGCCTCGCTGGTCATGCCGGGCATCCTCGTCCTGCTGGCCCAGGTGCGCTCGTGGTTCGCCGACCTGCAGCCGTGGATCGACTGGAACGAAACGCAGGTGGCGCTCTTCGATGGCGCCACGAACACCGGTCGGGAGTGGGCGATGCTCGGCTCGACCACGATGATCTGGATCGTCGTTCCCCTCGTCGTCGGGCTGCTGTCCCTGCGCCGCTCCGAGGTCAAGTAGTCGCACACACGGGCGGCGGTATCCGGAACTCATCTGTGCGTTCGAGATATCGCCGTCTCGTCGTCTGGTCCGGGCGAGCGAGCTCCGGCGGCCATGACGTCGACATGCCACCAGAAAGGACACAACCATGACCACCGACACCCCACCACCTGAACGAGGCCGCACCGCTCCACGCAGGAGCCGCCCGGTCCCCCTCGTCATCGGCATCCTGCTCGCGCTCGTGGGCTTGCCGCTGCTGCTCGGAGGCCTCGGCCTCGGCTGGGCGATGGCCACCCAGCGCGACGACGACGGGTTCTTCACCACCCCGACCGAGCAGCTCACCACCGAGACGGTGGCCCTCTCCAGCGAGGTCGTGAGCTTCGGCGAGGCCGGCCCCGACGACTGGTGGGCCGACCGTGACCTCGCCACCGTGCGGCTGAGCGCCCGGTCCGCGAACGCATCGGCCGTCTTCATCGGGATCGCACCGAGCGCCGACGTCGCGGGCTACCTGGGCAGCGCGTCGTACGACGAGATCAGCGACCTGCGCACCGACCCGTTCGACTACTCGCTGACCCGGCGTGGCACCGGCGGTGACCTGAGCGCGGCTCCCACGGACCAGCGGTTCTGGACCGCGCAGAGCAGCGGCCCCGGCACCCAGACGCTGACCTGGGACCTCGAGCCCGGCACCTACACCGCCGTGGTCATGAACGTCGACGGCTCCCCCGGGGTCGCGGTCGACCTCTCCGCGGGCGGACGCCTCGGCTGGCTCACACCTCTGGCATGGAGCCTCGGCCTGCTGGGCGGCGCCCTGATCCTCGGCGGCGCACTGCTCGTCGTGTACGGCGCACTGCCGTCGGGACCGCGAATCCCCCGCGAGGCCGCGCCCGGTCAGCCGCCGGGAGCCGTCCGGCCCGACACCCCGGTGACCCTTGTCGGCGCGCAGGACCCGCAGCTGAACCGTGGACTCTGGCTGGTCAAGTGGTTCCTGGCGATCCCGCACTTCGTCGTGCTCGCGCTGCTGTGGCTGGTCTTCGTCGTGCTCACCGTGGCGGCGTTCTTCGCGATCCTGGTCACCGGCCGCTACCCGCCTGGCCTGTTCCACCTCAACGTCGGCATCCTGCGGTGGACCTGGCGGGTGCAGTTCTACGCGACGGCTGCGATCGGCACCGACCGCTACCCGCCGTTCACCCTCGACCACACCGACTACCCGGCCGACCTCGACATCGCCTACCCCGAGCGGCTCTCGCGCGGGCTGGTGCTGGTCAAGTCGTGGCTGCTGGCGCTGCCGCACCTGATCGTCGTGGGCGTGCTCGCGGGCACGTGGCAATTCGGTGACGCGGACGGCTTCCAGTTCGCCGTCGGTGGTCTGATCGGCGCGCTGACGTTGGCTGCCGGACTGCTGCTGCTGTTCACCGGCCGCTACCCGGCGCCGTTGTTCGACCTGCTGGTCGGCCTGAACCGGTGGGTCTACCGGGTGACCGCGTACGTCGCCCTCATGACCGACACCTACCCGCCGTTCCGGCTGGATCAGGGCCCGGCGGAGCCCGGTGGCGTCGTGTCCACGCCGAACACCCCCGACGCGCCGGCCACGACCGGTCTCGGCTGGCCGGCTGAGGAGCGTCATCCTGATAGTGAGGTGGAGGTGTGACGATGCCTGCCGTCTCCGTGCTCCCCGCGAGCACCCGGCCGAGCGGTGCCGGGTCGACGGAGTCGTCGCAGCCCTCGGCAGGGCTGGCGATCCTGCTGGCCCTGCCGGGGCTCGGTGCGCTCGCCACGGCTCTGCTCGGGCCGCTGGCGCTCGGCTGGATCGACTACCACGTGTCCGTCGGGGGCAGCCGACCAGCTGCGCGGCGGTGAAGTCGCGGGGCCGGTGCTGGTCGGCCCGGTGGCGAGAGCGGCGTGAGCGAGATCCACGGTCACCGGGCGGTGAACCGAGCCATCGCGCGAGCCCTCAGTGTTGCCCGAGGCGCCTGCGGCCCAGAATTGCCAGAATTGCAGAGAGGCCCAGTCCGGCGTTTCCGCAGTTCAGTGGCCCGGCCTTTCGGATGAGTACCCCCGACCGGATTCGAACCGGCGCTACCGCCTTGAGAGAGGGATCAACGGGTCGCCGGACAACGTTGAAGATCGATGAAAGTGCAGGTCAGCGAGGCTTTTCAACGTTGAGTCTCCACGGTGGTTTCGGGCAACATCTGGACCTCGTGTTGCCCCAGTGTTGCCCGAGGGCCCGATTCTGATGAGGCTGATTCATAGCACTAAGTGCTATAGTCGTGGAGTGAACACTCGGAGTGACGTGCTGCGCGAGGTGATGCTCGAGACGGGCGTCACCCAGTCACAGCTGTCTCGGCTCAGCGGAGTACGCCAGCCAAGCATCAGCGGATTCCTGTCCGGTCGCGTTCACCTCAGCGACGAGCAGCTCGACCGGCTCATCTCGTGCGTGGGCTATCGACTCGAGGTCGTGAGACGACCGGTCGTTCCCCAGCTCACCCGCTCGGAGCGCCGCTCCTGGCAGCTGCACCGCCGGCTCTCGACGTTGCTCACACGCCAGAGCTTCGAAGATTGGCAGCCGACCATCGAGCGCAACCTCGACCACCTCCATGACCGAGTGACCGGCCAACCGCACGAACGCAATCTGGACCGTTGGCGGCAGATGATCGAGCGCGGCGACCTTCCGTCGATGCACCGGGTCCTGACCGGGCTCGACCGAGAGTCGATCGAGATGCGCGAGGTCTCCCCCTTGTCTGGCCTACTCCCAGACGAGCAACGCCGCGAGGTCCTGGAACTGGCCGGCTGATGCGGCGCGAGCAGCTTGAACACGCCATCCGTACGGCCTGTCAGATCATCGACCACTACGAAGTCATCGTCGTCGGCTCGCAGGCCATCCTGGGCAGCTTCGACGAGTCGGAGCTTCCCGCTGCAGCGACGATGTCGATCGAGGTCGACATCCTCCCGATCGCCGACAGCAATGCTGAGGCAGCCCGCCTGGCGGATCTGATCGAGGGCGTCGCGGGCGAGTTCTCACCTTTCCAGGAGCTCCACGGCTTCAACATTGATGGCGTCGACCTGGAGACCGCTGTCCTCCCTGAAGGCTGGCGGGACCGTCTCGTCAAGGTGCAGAACGCCAACACAGCCGCATGGGCCGGGGAGCCGCACTTCACAGGTTGGTGTCTGAACAAGGAAGACCTAGGCGTGGCGAAGCTGATCGCATTCCGCGAGAAGGACCTCAACTTCGTACGGGCCCTGCTCGAAGCTGGCCTCGTCGACAACGACGTGATCGCGAGCCGTCTCGACGAGCTTGCCGATCGACATCGGGCTGCCGTCCAAAGAGCCCGGTCTTGGCTCGCCGGGAACAAGCGAGGCTGACCTCGGAGCGAAGATGCGCCCGCTCATGTTCACGGGCACGCTGAGATCCGACCGACCATGCCGATGAGCGGTCATGCCGATCACGCCACACGACGGACGCCGTGCCCTACTCTCTTGGTGTGCAGGGGGTGAAGCGGGGCGGGTGGCTCGCAATGATCGCAGGCACGTCGCTGTTGATTCTCTCCGCGTGCGGGTCGCTTACAGCCAGGGACTCGGCCAGCGAGAGCGTCGTGACGCCGGGGTCTCCTCGGGAACTCTGCCTCAACGGGGTCAACCGCCATCCCCGCTCCAGCATTCGGGTCAACCGTGCGGTCGTGGCCCCTCTGGCGAGGGTCAAGAAGTGGGTCCTCAGCGACGGTGGCATCAGCTGGGACGAGTTCTCCGACAGCCTGTCGTCCGCCCCACTGGACGAGCGAGTCGGAGTCTGCGTGCTGACGAAGAAGGACGGGTCAAGGTTCACTATCCCACCGGGAGAGAACACCCCTCCGCCAGCGCGTTGCATAGTCGTGATCGTGCGTCCGAACGGTGAAGCGACGCTCTTCATGGTGGGCTCGCTGCGATCCATGCTGGAGAGCACGCCTACGTCGTTCGCCGGCCCCCGGTTCGACTAGCGGCGCTAACCATCCGCACATGCCGCTGTCGGGCTCCTAGGTTCCGGAGGCCATGTAGGCGGCGAGGATGTAGTTGGGGTGCCGGTCCAGGTTCTTCCGTGCCCGGTCGTAGCGCATGGTGGTGCGGGGGTCGGCATGGCGGGCTGCGATCTGCACGTCGCGCAGGTCGACCCCGGCGTCGAGCATGGTGGTGACGTAGGTGTGGCGCAGCATGTGGGGGTGCATCCGCTCGGTGGTCACCCCCGCGGTCTTGGCCAGGCGGTGGAGTCGGCGGGTGGCACAGTGGCGGTCCATCCGGTTGCCGGTGCGGCTGCGCAGGATCGGACCACCGACGCGCTCGTCGACGGCTCGGTCGATGGCCCTCGCCACAGCAGGGGGTAGCGGTACCAGGGCGGGCTTGTCGCCCTTGCCGAGCACCCGCAGGATCCGGTGGCCGTGGACCTCGTCGAGCCCCTCGATGTTGGCTCCGGTGGCTTCGAAGATCCGCAGCCCCAGGAGGCCGAGCATCGCGACCAGGGCGAAGTCGTTGAGGTTGGGTGAGTCCTTCGCGGCGGCCAACATGGCTTCGAACTGCAGGTGGCTCAGCCCCAACGTCGGGGACTCAGTCGATACCCGGGGGCGGCGCACGTACTCCGCTGGAGAGACCTCGAGGAGTCCGTCGATGACGCAGGTGCGGTAGAACCCAGCCAGCACCGAAAGCCGCCGCGAGACCGTGGCGGGCTGGTAGTGGCCGACCTCTTGCATCCAGCGCAGGAACAGCTCGATGTGCGGGCGACGAGCCTTCATCGGGTCCAGCCCCTGGTCGTGGCACCAGGTCAGGTAGGACCGTAGGTCGGACTCGCCATGGACACGAGTCAGTCCCTTGAACCGCGCCAGATAGGCCGCGATCGCGATACGCAGATTCGCGTCGCCATAGTCGCCGCGAACGATGAGTTGAGCAGTAGTCATCCCCAACTTGGCGCACACCCCGCTGGGTCAGGTCAATCGCAGAGCAGCGAGCCGCCAACGCTGCACCCGAATGGCCACTGCTCGGGCAGGCAGATGCGAAGTTCATCCGAGCCGTGATGAGAATGTCTGCGTGGATCACCGCGAGCAGTTGCGCCAGCTCCGAGCCGCCGTGTTCACGGCGAACGGTGAGGCCCTGACTGCCCTGCTGCAGGCGCGCCCCTGGCCGATTCACTCGCTGCAGCTGATCGGTGATGGCCTGCTGGCGGCCCTCGCAGGTGCCGCCTCTGGGGCCCAAGACCTGGCACGGGAATGTGTGAGCGAGCTGCGCGAGCGGGACTGGGACGGGGACGCCGAGCTCGCCACTGCCCTGACCGCCCGACTTGGCGCAGGGCCGGAGCCCATGCTGCGGCCCTTGCCTGTGGACCTCGACCAGCTCGCCGACGTGCTCGAGGGGGACCCGGAACTCGGCGGCGGTCGGATCGACCTGAACACCGGTGTGGTGTGGCCGGACCTTGTCTTCGAGTACGGAGCAGAGAGCAGCGAGGAAGACGAAGACGAGGAGGATGACGGCGAGGAGCGCTGGTTGTGGTTCTCCAGCGAGGGATCCCGCGCCGGCTACCGGGACATGCAACGGTTCATAGATCGCATCGAGGACCCTCAGATCTCAGCTACCCTCACCCGGGCCCTCGAGGGTCGCGGCGCGTTCCGCCGATTCAGAGACGAAATAGACCGCTGGCCAGAGCTGCGAGCCGACTGGAACGCCTACTCCACCGAAAGACAACGCGGCCGGGCGCGAGCCTGGCTCGCCGCAGAGGGCTACACGCCCCGGCCAGCCAGCGGTGGTTCCACGAGCCCGACCTGAACGCCGCGCCGGCGCGGCACGGGGCGGGTCTCTTGGCCGACGAGCGCGTTACATGTAACATTGCTGTCGTGGCTGTGCGAGACCGGGTGAGCGCCTACCGCGCCAAGATGCGGGCCCAGGGCCTGCGTCCTGTTCAGATCTGGGTACCCGACGTGCGCTCGCCGGACTTCGCCGCCGAGGCCCGCCGTCAGTCCGCGCTGGTTGCCGCCGCGGATCGCGCCGGTGAGGACATGGACTTCGTCGAGGCCGTCTCCGACGACTGGAACGAATGAAGCGCGGGGAGATCGTCACCGTCGCCGGCGGTGTCTACGCGAACAAGCCGCGCCCGGCCCTGGTCGTCCAAGACGACCGGTTCGACGCGACCGACTCCCTGACCGTCTGTCCCTTCACGACCACCGACGTCGAAGCACCGCTCCTACGCGTACCGGTGGCGGCGGACGAGCGCAACGGCCTCGATCACGACAGCTTCCTGATGGTCGACAAGATCACCACCATCCGACGAAGCAACGCCCACGACGTGGTCGGAACACTCGAGGCAACGAGCCTGGTCGAATTCGAGCGACGACTCCTCGTCTTCCTCGGCTTTGGCGCGTAGGGCGTACCCGCTACGCCCCGACAGCGGCATGGTCGGGCGAGCGTAGCCGCCCTCACAGCGGCATGAGGGGACGGTTCGCATGGGAGCCTGTCGTGGTGTCTGACGTTGACCCCATCTCGCAGAGGCCCGCTGACGCGGACCTAGTGCAGGCGGTTCTGCACACCGTCAGCGAGGTCTTGCCAGACGATGCACTCGCGCTAGCCCGAGACCTAGTGGCATCCCGTGAGCCAGAAGAGGGGCTCGTACAGGTGGCCTGGGTCATCAAGGACGCCCGCACACCCGTTCCCGCATGGGTCGTCGCTGCCATCCGTGACGTGACTGCCGGGGTCATCCCACCCGAGATGCTGCCCGCCGACCTAGTGTCGCGCGTCATTAATTGATTTACAGCCGCCTGGTTGGGAAGATGGCACATGCCATCACCTGCCTTGACGATCAGCGATGAGGACCGCGCGACACTGACCTCCTGGACGCGGTCGCGGACGGTGCCGGCCGGACATGTGGAGCGGGCACGCATCGTGCTCGCGGTGGCTGGGGGCGCGGGGACCTCCGGTGCCGCGCGGTTGGTCGGCGTGACGCGACCGACGGTGATCAAGTGGCGCGACCGATTCGCCGCCCAGGGGATCGCCGGCCTGGACGACGAGCAGCGCCCGGGGCGGCCAAAGACGATCGAGGATGCCGCGATCATCGCGGCCACTCTGGAGCCCCCACCGGCCAAGCTGGGCGTGACCCACTGGTCGTCTCGGCTGCTGGGCAACCACTTGGGGATCGGGGATGCAACGGTTGCCCGGGCCTGGCGCAAGTACGGCGTCAAGCCGTGGCGACGTGAGACCTTCAAGTTCTCCACCGACCCAGAACTGGAGGCCAAGGTCCGCGACGTCGTGGGTCTGTACCTGAACCCGCCGGAGAAGGCGATCGTGTTGTGCGTGGACGAGAAGTCCCAGATCCAGGCGCTCAACCGCACCGCGCCGATCCTGCCGCTGCGCCCGGGACTTCCCGAGAAGGCCACCCACGACTACAAGCGCAACGGCACCACCACCTTGTTCGCAGCGCTCGAGGTGGCCACCGGCAAGGTGACCGACCAGTGCTACGACCGTCACGGCAAGGCCGAGTTCCTCGACTTCCTCAAGAAGGTCGTCAAGGCCTACCCCCGCCGCGAACTGCACGTGGTGGTGCGACAACTACCACACCCACAAGCACGACGACATCAACCAGTGGCTGGCCAAGAACCCCCGAGTGACCCTGCACTTCACCCCAACCAGCGGCTCCTGGCTCAACCTCGTCGAGGTGTTCTTCGGGATCATCACCCGCCAGGCGATCCGACGCGGCTCCTTCGACAGCGTCAAACAACTCGTCACCGCGATCAGCACCTTCATCCAGGGCTGGAACGAGCGCTGCCACCCGTTCCAGTGGACCAAGACAGCCGACGAGATCCTGCCCCACGCCACCCGTAAACGGGATTCAGACGCGGGACACTGATGACCTTGTGAAGTGAGCGGGGAGGAATCAGCCCACTGAAAACCGAGACGGTGAATGGTGCGAACAGCACGGCAACGAGACCGAGGCCCACCGCCACCGTCCCCATGTTCCGGGTGGACTCCTCAGTGCGGGCGAAGCCAAGCCCCACGGCGAGTACCCCGGGCGGTAGGGCAAGGAAACTGAAGAAGAACGTCAGCGCCAAGAGAATGCTCAGCACGCCGCATCCCACAGCGATGTAACCAAGCGGTCGAACGCTGGGCTCCCCGGGGGCTGTGGTGGCAGGGTCGGAAGTCATGTGACGTAGTTTGCCCGCCCCGTCCGGTCATCGACATGGCCGCTCAGCGGCATGATCGGGTCATCGCAGCACTTCGATCGAGCAGCGCGGTCCGGGCGCCTTGGCGAGACGCGCGTCAGCGGTGAGCAGGGGCGCGTCCAACGCCTCGGCGAGGGCGACATAGGCGGCGTCGTAGACGGTCAGGTTGTCCCGCAGCTCCCAAAGGCGCAGGACCAGTGATGCGGACGGGACGCGGTCGATGGGCAGCGCGAGTAGGTCAGTGAGGGCGAGGTTGGCGCGTCGAAGGTCGAGGTGGCCCCCGGCAAGCCGGCCCCTGAGAACGGAAGTCACCTCCAGGTCGATCAGGTCGGGGGCAGCCAGGCTCTCCCCGCGCAGACGCTTCCGTGCCTTGTCGCCGTCGGTCGCATCGTCAGCCAGCGCACTTGCCAGCACGCTGGCATCAACGACGAGCACGCTCTGACCGCAAAGCCTTGGTGGCTTCCTTCAGCGGAGCCGATCCCCCGGAACGGCCCGACGCTCGATCGAGAATCTCATCAACGGTCGGCTGACCAGCCTCCGCAATAAGCCTCGACCGGAGATACTCCTGCAGTGACTGGTGCGCGGCGGCGGCACGCTGCCGGAGCACGGCGTGGGTCTCGTCGGGCACATCCTTGATCTGAACATGGGCATGGCGCCATTATGGCGCCTGTAGCGCCAATCTACAACCGCGCGACCCTCGGCACATGGTCGGCCGGTTCCACTCAGCTCGTGTGATCGAGCGTCGACCGCTATGCGCAAGCGCAAGGTGCTCCGAACAAGCGATCGAACGCATGACTCGATTGACCGATGCCTACTAGCGACATTCGACAGCCCATTTTCTTGGCCGTCGATCACTGCCCTGAACTCGTGGCTTTCACTCGTTCACTCTGAGCGGCACGGATGCTACGAATGACGTAGATGGGTCGCCCCGGTTGGGGCGGCCCACGACGCGTTTTACGGGCCGATTGTTGGTGGTGGTGGGACATGCAGGGTGGTCTCAAGGTGTATCGAGGTGGAGCAGCGGCAGCACGGCACTATGTCGAGGCTGACCGTAGTCGCGCCGATGACTACTACCTGGCTGAGGGCACCGGGCTCGCGCAGCGGTTCACCGCCTCACCAGACACCGCGGTCGCGAGCCTGGGTGAGATGGATGGTGAGGCCTACGAGGCGTGGGTCGCCGGCTTCGACCCGGTCACCGGCGCTCCGCGGGGCCGGTTGCGCAGCGACGCGAATGCGGTGCGATTCGTCGAGGTGGTGGTCAACGGCCCGAAGACCTGGTCACTCGCCGCGGCCCTGCATCCGGAGGTCGCGAAGGCGTATGACGCGGCGATGGACCGCGCCGCGGGGCAGGTGATCGGGTGGCTGGCCGAGCACGCCACCACGCGGGTGGGGCCACGGGGCCGGCAGGTGCAGGTCCCAACCGAACGGATCGAGGCTGCCGTTGTCCGCCACTACACCTCCCGTGCGGGTGATCCGCACCGGCATCTGCATCTGCAGGTCAACGCCCGGGTCTTCGCCGAGCAGCGGTGGCGGGGTCTGCACACGGTCGGGGTCCGCGACAGCCTGGGAGCTCTCAATGGGATCGGGCACGCCGCGATGATGACCGACCCGCAGTTCCGGACCGTGTTGGCCGCGCACGGCTTCACCATGGATCCGGCGACCGGTGAGCTGCGGGAGCTGGCCGGCTATGTGGGGGCGTTCTCGGCGCGCACCCGGCAGATCGGCGCCAACATCGACCGGTATGAGGCCCAGTGGCGCGAAGCCCATCCCGGGCAGGAGCCGGGGACGCGTCTGCGCCGGGTGTGGGATGCGCGGGCGTGGGCCGATGCCCGCCCGGACAAGGTGGTGCCGACCAGCGGCGCCGAGCTGGCGACCCGGTGGAACGACGAGCTGCTCGCGTTGGGCTACCAACCACACCCAGCAGCACCCCTGTCGGTGGATAGTCCGCGGCCGGGCACTTTCGACCGCGAGCATGCGGTGGAGGTGGTGCTGGCCCGGCTCGGTGCCCTCCGGTCGGCCTGGAATGGCGCCGACATCCGCGGGGAGGTCGAGCGCTGGGTCGCCGGCACCGGGCTGGTCACCGACGCCGCGGTGCGGATCGAGCTGGCCGAGGACCTCACCGACCGGGCCACCCAGGCCTGCGTGCCGCTGCTGCCCGGACCCGGGGTACCGGAGCATGTGCGGGCTCTGACCTCACCAGCGGTGCTGGCGGTCGAGGCCGACCTGGTGGCCCGGCTGGCGCGCCGCGCGGCCTCGACCACGCGGCCGGATTGCGGTGCGGTGTCCGTGACGGGGTTGGATCACGCCCAGGCCGACGCGGCGGCGCTGCTGGCCGGCAGCTCACCGATGCTGGTGATCGAAGGCGCCGCCGGCGTGGGGAAGACCCGCACTCTGGCGGCCGCGCATGAGGCCCTGGCCGGTCGTGGGCGTCGGATGCTGGTGGTCACCCCCACGTTGAAGGCGGCCCGCGTCGCCGCCGAACACGTCGGCGGGGGCGCGTTCTCCGCGGCGTGGCTGGCTCATCAGCACGGCTGGCGCTGGGACGAGCACGGCACCTGGACACGTATCCCGAGCGACCCGGCCCCGGGCGCGGTGCTGCGGCGCGGGGACCTGCTGGTGGTCGACGAGGCCGGGATGCTCGACCAGGACACCGCCCGCGCCCTGCTCCGCATCGCCGACGACGCCGGTGCCCGGGTGGCGCTGGTGGGGGATCGGCACCAGCTGCCCGCGGTCGGCCGTGGCGGCATGCTCGACCACGCCATGCGCTGGGCCCCACCCGAAGCGCGCGTGTCCTTGGAGGTGATCCATCGGTTCGCCGACCCCGACTACGCCGCGCTCACCCTGGCGATGCGCACCGGCACCGACCCCAGCGCCAGCGGCCCCGGGCGAGACGTTGGTGAGCGGTCTGGTGAGGTCTCCGGTGAGGTGTTCGACGCGCTCGTGGGCGCGGGCCAGGTCCGGATCTACCCCACCGAAGCAGAGCGCACACACGCCGTCGCCGCACAAGCCACCGCGCTGCAGGCCGGTGGTGCCGGTGGGGTGGTGATGGCCGACACCCGCGACCAGGTCGCTGCGCTGAACGCCGCGATCCGGGACCGGCGGGTCGCCGACGGCACGGTCGACGACACCCGCGCCGTGACCACCGCGGCGGGGGAACGGGTGGGGGTCGGAGACCTGGTCGCAACCCGCCGCAACCACCGTGACCTGGGCGTGGCGAACCGCGACACCTGGACCATCACCGATGTCGGCGACGACGGGACCCTCACCGTCCGCGGCACGGGTCGGACCGGGGTCCGGGAGCTGCCCGCCGGTTACGCCATGGAGCATGTCGAGCTGGCCTACGCCACCACCGTTTACGGCGCCCAAGGCGAAACCAGCCACACCGGACACGCCCTGCTCGGGCACGACACCACCGGGTCGGCGGCCTACGTCGCGATGACCCGCGGCCGCCAGAGCAACGTCGCCCACCTGGTGGCCGAGGACCTCGACCAGGCCCGCGCCCAGTGGACCTCGGTGTTCGCCCGGGACCCGGCCGACCTCGGCCCCACCCACGCCGCGGCCAGGGCCGCCGACGACCTCGAACGCTACGGAGCGCTGCGGCCCCTGCCGGCGGCGCTGGGGCAGCTGCGGGCGGCCTGGAGCACCGAGCAGGACCTGCGCGACCAGATCAGCAACACCGCCGAACGGCGCGGGATCTGGATCGGCCACGGCGAGCCCGGTCAGCAACGGGTGGCCCAGCTCGACCACGAGATCGACGTGCTGACCGAGCGGCTGCACGACGCCATCCGGCAGGTCGAGATCCGGCTGCGCGAACCCGCCATCCGCGCCCTTCCCGCCACCCGGCTCGAGTCCGAACACACCGACTGGCTCCAGGGGCGTCGCCGAGACCAGCAAGCAGCGAGACAAGCCGCCTGGCTGGCCATCCACCGCCCGCAGACCGCTCGCTCGGCGCCCGTCCCGGACTACGCCCGGCCACGGGACCGCGGACCCCGCCTGGGGTTCTGAGAATTCTCGCCCCAGCAGGTGTCCACGAGCAGGGGCCCAATGCGCCTATGCGGAACAACGAACTGTCGATGCCCAAGGAGAAGCACCATGACCAGCACCACCCGACCCGAGTCCACCGACACCCCCCACGCCGGCGACCACCTGCTGACCATGACCGAGGTCGCCGACCTGGTCCGCGTCCCGGTCGCCACGCTGCGCTACTGGCGCCACCTGGGCACCGGGCCACGCAGCTTCCGCGTCGGGCGCACCGTGCGCTACTGGCGCACCGAGGTCCTGCTGTGGCTGGAGGAGCAGACCGCCCATCCCCAGCCGCAGCGTTGAGACTTCCCCTCTCCCCGGGACCGGAGGCAGGATCGAGCATGGCCAGCATCGAGAAACGCAGCCGCGACGGACACACGGTCTGGCGCGCGCACTACCGCACGCCGGCCGGTGCGCAACGCAACAAGACCTTCACCCGCAAGACCGACGCCGAGCGGTTCCTCGCCGGGGTGGAGAACTCCAAGGTCACCGGCGGCTACGTCGACCCGGCTCTCGCGCGGGTGACGATCAGCGACTGGGCCGAGCGCTGGCTCGCCGGGCAGGCGCACCTCAAACCGACCACCCGATCCCGCTACGAGGGGATCCTGCGCACCCACATCGGCCCCAAGTGGGGACGGGTCACGCTGGCCAACCTCTCCCACGGCGACGTCCAGGCCTGGGTCACCGACCTCGCCGTCACCCACTCCCCGGCCACCGTGGCGAAGATCCACCGCGTGCTCAGCCTGGTCCTCGACCTTGCGGTCAAGGACGGCCGGCTCGCCCGCAACGTCGCCCACGGCGTCAACCTGCCGCGCGTGCGGCAGCGCGAGCACCGCTACCTCACCCACCAGCAGGTCGACGACCTCGCCACCGCGACCGGCTACCCCGCCGACCCCAGCAAGCACAGCAGCCTCGACACGCGGACCAACGAGACCTACCGGCTGGTGGTGCTGTTCCTCGCCTACACCGGTGTCCGGTTCGGGGAGATGGCAGCCCTGCGCGTGGCCCGGATCGACCTGGTGCGCAGACGCGCGATCATCACCGAGTCCGTCACTCCGGTGCCGGGGCTGGGCCTGGTCTGGGGCAGCACCAAGACCCACAAGCGCCGCGAGGTGCCGATCCCCCGGTTCCTCGCCGACCAGCTCTCTGACCACATCCACGGCAAGCAACCCGACGACCTGGTCTTCGCCGGCATCCACAGCGGCCAACCCCTGCGGGTCAGCACCTTCCGCACCCCCTTCACCACGGCAGCCAGGGCGATCGGCGTCCCCGACCTGCACCCCCACCAGCTCCGGCACACCGCAGCATCCCTGGCCATCGCCTCCGGCGCCGACGTCAAGGTGGTCCAGCAGATGCTCGGTCACAGCTCCGCGACCATGACGCTCGACACCTACGGCCACCTCTTCGACGACCGCCTCGACGAAGTCGGCGACGCGATGGACCGCGCCCGGACGGCGAGCCGCTCGCAGCAGCGGATCGCCGTGGTCTCGACAAGCTCGACCGACGGCCTGGATCTGTTGCCCCGTGTTGCCCGAGCGTTGCCCGAGCCCGATTCGGAGACAATTGAAGAAGCGGCCCCGCCCAGCGTTTCCGCTGGTCAGAGCCGCTTTTCGCATGCGTACCCCCGACCGGATTCGAACCGGCGCTACCGCCTTGAGAGGGCGGCGTGCTAGGCCACTACACAACGGGGGCTTCGAAGCGGTCGAAACTCTAACCGAGCGCTGTTCCGACCAAGTCGCTGGGGTACTAGGACTCGAACCTAGACTAACTGGACCAGAACCAGTCGGGCTGCCAATTACCCCATACCCCATGGGATCGGCTTCTTGCGAAGCCCGGACGAGGATACACGTCGGCCACGTCGCTCTCCAAAGCGGCCGCGGCCCTCGAACGTGGGCTCAGACCGCTACTTCGGACGGGGTGGCGACGGGCTCGCCGGCGGGCGGACGACTGAGTCGCTGCACCTTCATCTTGCGGGCCACCCACAGCACGAGCACGACGTAGACCAGCGACTGGATCAGGGTCACCGGGATGTTCCACCAGCTGACCTCACTGACGTTCAGCGTCTCGCCCACGTCACCGAGCAGGATGGCGCCGCCGAAGGCGAGCAGGTTGTTGAGCACGTGCAGGGCGATGCCCGCTTCGAGGCCGCCGGTGCGGATCACCAGCCACCCGGCGATGAAGCCGAAGGCGAAGCGGTCGAAGAACAGCGGGAAGTTCTGGACGCCGTGCGCCAGGGCGAAGAGCAGGGACGTGACGGTGAGCGCCAGCCACGCCCGCTTGGTGAGAGCGCCGACCGCCTGCAGGAGGTACCCACGGAAGGCGTACTCCTCCCCGGCTGCCTGGAGCGGCGTGGTGAGCACGACGACGACCAGCAGCGCCACCGTCGTCCCGGTCAGCGTGTTGGACCCGTCGCTGAGGCTTGGGTCGCCGGCGGTCGGGATGAGCATCGAGGCAGCCACCGAGGCCACCAGCGCCACGACCGAGACGCCGGCGCAGGCCCACAGGAAGCGCCACCGCAGCTTCGGCATCACCGACGACAGCCACCGCGGCCGGAGGTTGTGGAGGACGCGGATCAGCCCCCACGTCCACAGGATCAGCCCCCCGAGGCTGAGGTTGAGCCACAACAGCGACGACGGGGACAGGTCGGTGAACTCCAAGGCCTTGGCCAGCGTGTCGAGGTAGTCCTCGACGCTCGCGTTCCCGCCCTCCACGGCGATGCCGACCAGCAGCACCGGCAGCGCGAGCAACGGCACCACGACCAGCATCCCCGCGGCGAGGAGCGCGATGCCGACCAGCGGCCGCCACCAGTGGTAGGACCAGGTGCGCAGCACCAGGTGGTACGGCGTGGGCTCGGCGTGCGGGAAGCTCGGCTTCTCCGTCATCGGCGGCGGGGCCTGGGTCGGAGGGCCACCCTGCTCCCCGCCGTACCGGATCGTGGGGGGAGCCTGCTGCCCGCGCTGCTGCTCGGCCTGCCAGGCCTGCCACTGCTGCCAGTGGGCGTGCTGCCACTCCTGGTAGCGCTGCCACTCCAGGTAGCGCTGCCACTCCTCGTAGCGGCGCCACTCCTCGGCGTTCGACGGCGACGTCGCCTCCTCGGGCGCCGGTTGCTCGCCGGCGTCGGCCGCGGGCTCGTCGTCCATGTCGTCGGCCACGTCAGCCTGCCAGGCGGGCCAGGGACCGGTCGCGGCCGAGCAGCTCCATCGACTCGAAGAGAGGCGGGGAGACGCGGCGCCCCGTGACGGCGACGCGGACCGCCCCGAAGGCGTTTCGCGGCTTGAGCCCGAGCTCCTCGACCAGCACGGTGCGCAACGCCTCTTCGATCGAGGCAGTGTCCCAGGAGGCCAGGTCCTCGAGGGCGCCGTGAGCAGCCTTGGCCACAGCCCGGCCGTCCTCGGTGTCCAGGAGCTTGGCCGCGTCCGCCTCGTCCCGGACGAAGCTCTCCCCCGCGAAGAGGAACCCCAGCATGCCCACCGACTCACCCAGGGTCACCATGCGCTCCTGCACCAGCGGCGTCGCCTGGACCAGCAGGGCGCGCTCATGCTCGGCCGCCGGTTCGGAGACGAGCCCGGCGGTCGCGAGGTAGGGGAGCATGCGGTCGGCCAGCTCCTCGGTCGGGAGCGCGCGCAGGTGGGTGGCGTTGATGGCCTCGGCCTTCTTCAGGTCGAAGCGGGCAGGGTTCGGGTTGACCCGGTCGATGTCGAAGGCAGCGACCATCTCGTCCATCGAGAAGATGTCGCGGTCCTCGGCGATAGCCCACCCCAGCAGCGCCAGGTAGTTGAGCAGCCCCTCCGGCAGGAAGCCGCGCTCCCGGTAGCCCAGCAGGTTGGACTCCGGGTCGCGCTTGGAGAGCTTTCGGTTGCCCTGCCCCATCACGTACGGCAGGTGACCGAACTGCGGCACGACGCCATCGCCGACCCCGATCTCGGCGAGCGCCTCGTACAGCGCGACCTGGCGGGGGGTCGAGGAGAGCAGGTCCTCACCACGCAGCACGTGGGTGATGCGCATGAGCGCGTCGTCGACGGGGTTGACCAGGGTGTAGAGCGGGTGTCCGTTGGCCCGGACCAAGACGTAGTCGGGCACGTGCTCGGCGCCGAAGGTGATCTCGCCGCGGACGAGGTCGTGGAAGCCGATCTCGCGGCCCGGCATGCGGAAGCGGACCACGGCACGGCGTCCCTCGGCTTCGTACGCGCGGCGCTCGGTGTCGCTGAGGTCGCGGCAGTGACCGTCGTAGCCGGGCGCGCGCTTCTCGGCTCGCGCCTGCTCGTTGCGAGCCTCGAGCTCCTCACTCGTGCAGTAGCAGTGGTATGCCCGGCCGGCCCGGAGCAGCCGCTCGGCGACATCGGCGTACACGTCGTAGCGCTGCGACTGGAGGTAGGGGCCGTAGCCGCCACCGACCTCGGGGCCCTCGTCCCAGTCGAAGCCGAGCCAGCGCATCACCTCGAGGATGGTGTCGTAGGACTCCTGGGAGTTGCGCGCCTCGTCGGTGTCCTCGACGCGGAAGACGAAGGTGCCGCCGTGGTGGCGTGCGAACGCCCAGTTGAACAGCGCCGTGCGCGCCATGCCGACGTGAGGCGACCCGGTCGGTGAGGGGCAGAACCGCACGCGCACAGCAGCTGGGGCGGGAGCTGGGTCAGTCACGGTTGACCACCTTGTTGGTGAGGGTGCCGATGCCCGAGACCACGATGTCGACCTCGTCTCCGACCTCCATGGGCCCGACACCGTCGGGGGTGCCGGTGAGGATGACATCACCGGGCAGCAGGGTCATCACGCTGCTGACATGGGCGATCAACGTGGGGATGTCGAAGATCAGGTCGCGCGTGGTGCCGTCCTGCTTGAGGTCTCCGTTGACCAGGGTCTGCACCCGCAGGTCGGAGGTGTCGAGCTCGGTCTCGATCCACGGCCCCAACGGGCAGAACGTGTCGAAGCCCTTGGAGCGCGTGAACTGCACGTCACTGCGCTGCAAGTCGCGCGCGGTCACGTCGTTGCCGATGGTGTAGCCCAGGATCACGTCATGGGCGCGCTCCTTGGGCACGTCGCGACAGATGCGTCCGATGACCACGGCGAGCTCACCCTCGAAGTGCACCTCCTGCGACTGCCTCGGGTAGGCGATCGGATCACCGGGGCCGATCACCGAGGTGTTGGGCTTGAGGAACATCAGCGGCTCGGCGGGCACCTCGCTCCCCATCTCGGCGGCGTGCGCGGCGTAGTTGCGCCCGATCGCCACCACCTTGCTGCGTGGGATCACCGGCGCGAGGAGTCGCACGTCGGGCAGCGGTAACTGCTCGCCGGTCGGGTCGATGCCGGTGTACATCGGGTCGCCCTTGAGCACCGACACCACGGCGTCGTCAGGGAGCTCGCCGTGCTCGTCGAGCTCGCCGGAGACCACGCCGTAACGCGGGTCGTCGCCGGTGGTGAATCTGGCAATTCGCACAGCGCGAGCCTACCGGCGGGGCCCTGACCTCCCCGCATCCGGACCCCGCGGTCATGGACGCCTAGCCTGAGCACGTGACCACGTCGACCGACCTGCGGGTGCTCGCTCCCGAGGAGTGGCGGCCGGAGGAAGCGGCTCACCAGCGGCGGGTCGCAGCCTGGACCGAACCCCACCTCGCCCGTCGCCGCGCCGGCATCGCCCATCCGGTCGAGGACTTCCTCTTCACCTACTACTCGCACCGGCCCGCGGCCCTGGCTCGCTGGCACCCCGGGTACGGCGTCGGGCTGCTCGCGGCCGAGGAGCACACGTCACTCAAGGGCTACCGGACCGTCGACGGGGTCACGGCGGTGGACCCCGACCACGTCGCGGCCCAATCGCGGTTGCTGCGCGACGTCAGGACTCTGCTGGCCGCGACCGCGCAGCGGCCGGGCAGCTTCGGCTGCTTCGGGATGCACGAGTGGGCCATGGTCTACGGGCTCGGCCCCGACGAGGTGCGCCACTCCGCGTGGCCGCTGCGGCTGGGCAGTGCCGGCACCGATGCGGTCGTGGAGTCGCACCGCATCGCGTGCTCGCACTTCGACGCCTTCCGGTTCTTCACCGAGGCGGCTAGCCCCCGGAACACGCTGCAGCCCGCGCGCGGTGACCGGCCGGCGTACGAGCAACCGGCCTGCCTCCACGCCGGGATGGACCTCTACAAGCACGCCTTCCGGCTCTCGCCGATGGTGCCCTCGGCCTTGGTGACCGACTGCTTCGCGCTGGCACGCGAGATCCGGGAGCTCGACATGCGCGCTTCGCCGTACGACCTGAGCGACCTGGGGTACGAGCCACTGCCGATCGAGACGCCTGCGGGCAAGGCCGAGTACGTCGCCGCCCAACGTGACTTCGCCGAGCGGTCAGCCCCGCTGCGGGACAGGCTCGTCGGCTGGTGCGACCGGGTGCTTGCCGCCACCGACTGACCTGCCGTCACCGACGCGTGGGGCTCACCCCACCCGGCGCGCGTCGGAGCGGCGACTCAGTCGTCACCCCCGTCGCCCTCGACTCGGAACGCAGGTCTTCCTGCCACGCAGCTGGCCCGCACCTGCGACTCCCGCTCCCCTGCCCCCCGCGTCTTGAACTCGACCTCCACCCGCTCCGGGCCGTTGCCGCCCACCTCGACGCTCCACCCGTCGTTGGGCGTGACCGACTCCAGCGAGATGCGGGCACGCACGCAGGCCACCGTGACCATGCCCGCGGCACTCTGCCAGCTCCGGACCACGGGGCGGGCGGTCACGGGTGCGGGTCGGGGGGTGGTCAGCGAAGGGGCGGTCACCGGAGGCGCGGTCGCCGAGGGAGCTGGGCCCTTCGTTCGTTCCTGGTCCCTGGGGGCCTGACTGCGGGCCGGGTTGCGGGTCGGACGCGGGTCGGACACCACGTCCGTCGGCTCGGCCGGTTCGGCGGGTCCGCCCGCGAGAACGTCGCGACCCGCCGCGTCGATGACGGTCCAGGTGACTGCGGAGACCACGACCACGACCACGACCCACGCAAGCACGAGAGCTGCGAGGGTCCGCCTGGCCACGACCGCTCCTCTCGACCCGAGCGCAAAGTCCGCGCCCTGCCTTCCATTCTGCCGTAGCGTCGTCGGCATGAGCAGCATCCTCGTGGTCGAGGACGATGTCGCCATCCGCACGGGCTTGGCCCGCGGACTGGGGCAGCGGGGCATGGCCGTGACGATGGTGGCCGCGGGGCTGCCCGCCCTCGAGACGGTGGTGGCCGACTCACCCGACGTGGTGCTGCTCGACCTGGGACTCCCCGACGTCGACGGGCTCTCGGTGCTCGCCATGATCCGTGCGGTGTCGCAGGTGCCCGTCATCGTGGTCACCGCCCAGGACGACGAGCGACTCGTCGTCAAGGCGCTGGACGCCGGCGCCGACGACTACGTGGTCAAGCCCTTCGGGATC
Source organism: uncultured Actinomycetota bacterium (assembly GCA_963801135.1). Classification (GTDB taxonomy): domain Bacteria; phylum Actinomycetota; class Actinomycetes; order Propionibacteriales; family Nocardioidaceae; genus Marmoricola_A. The sequence goes on from CAWDDN010000018.1 coordinate 28,453, forward strand.
GAACAAGTCGCCGCACGGATCCGTGCGATCCTGCGCCGAGGGGGTGCCAACGCGGTCGCCGAGCCCTACGTGGTCGGAGACCTGGTCGTGGACCCGCGCACCCGTACGGCCTCGATGGCGGATCGACCCCTCGAGCTGTCCCGCAAGGAGTTCGAGCTGCTCATGGCGCTGGTGTCGCGGCGCGGCGAGGTGGTGACCCGTCGCGAGCTGCTCGTGGAGGTGTGGCAGCAGCCCTACGGCGGCGGCGACCGGACCGTCGACGTCCACCTCTCCTCGCTCCGTCGCAAGCTGGGTGAGACCGCAGCCGAGCACCGCTACCTGCGCACCGTGCGCGGCGTCGGCATCCGGCTCGTCGACCCTGCCACCGAGCCGGCCACATGAGACGGCGCATCACCTGGCTCGTGGCAGCGACGACCTCGGCCATCGTGCTGGCCTTCGTCGTCCCCCTGTGCCTGCTGGTACGCAGCGCCGCGAGCGAGCGGGCGCTGGCCGAGGGCAACCAGGAGGCCAGAGCGGTCGCGCTGCTGGTGTCCGGCCTGCACGACGACCCCAGGCTCGCCGAGCTGGTGGAGCAGAGCGACCGGCGCTCCGCCGCGCCCACCACCGTGCTCATGCCGAACGGACGCGCGCTCGGCACGCCCCACCCCGATCTGGCGGAGGAGTCCACAGTCGCCGAAGCCGCCGGAGGCGCCGCCTTCACCCACACCGACAGCGAGGGGGCCGAGATCTTCGTCCCCGTGGTGACCCCTCAGGGGACCTCGGTGGTGGCCACGACGGTGTCCCGGGACCTGCTCCGGTCGGGGGTCTATCGCGCCTGGGCGGCCATCGCGGGGCTCGGCGCCCTGCTCCTGCTCGTGGCCGTGCTCATTGCCGACCGCCTCGGCCGTCGGATCAGCGTGCCGGTCACGGATCTCGCCGACGTGGCGGAGCGGCTCCACCAAGGTGACCTGGGCGCTCGCGCCCGACCTCAGGGTCCGGAGGAGACCGTCGAGCTGGCGGAGACCGTCAACCGGCTGGCAGACCGGATCGTCGAGCTGTTGGCCACCGAGCGCGCTGCCGTCGGCGACCTGTCCCATCGGCTGCGGACACCGGTCACCGCCTTGCGCCTGGACGCGGAGACGGTGGCGGACGAGGAGCTGTCAGACCGCCTGCAGTCCCACATCGAGCAGCTGCAGGTGACGATCGACGCGATCGTCCGCGACGCTCGCAGGCCGCTGCATCCCGCCCTCGTCACGACCTGCGACGCCGTGGAGGTGACCGCCACCCGGGCGGCCTTCTGGAGCGCGCTGGCCGAGGACACCGGCCGGGAGGTACACCTCGAGCTGCCCGAGGGGCCTCTACGCGTCAGCCTGGACGCCGCCGCGCTCACCGACGTGCTGGACGTGCTGGTGGACAACGTCTTCGCGCACACCCCGGACGACTCGGGCTTCACGATCAGACTCCTCCGGAGGTCCGGCGGCGCCGTTCTGGAAGTGGCCGACGAAGGCGGGCCGGACGGAGGCGGCGGCTCGACGGACCGGGTCGGCTCGACAGGCCTCGGACTGAAGATCGTCCGACGCACCGCGGCGAGCGCGGGTGGCCACCTCTCGCTGCAGCAGACCGACGCGGGGCTGGTCGCCCGGGTCACCCTTCCTCCGCCCCCCGGGTGAGTGCGGGACCAGGTGCCGGCCGTTCAGTCCTCGCCGTGCTCGTCCTCGTGGTCCTCATGCTCCTGGCCCTCGGACTCGTGGTGCGAGTCGCTCCGGTCCTCGGCCTCGTGCCCGTCGTCACCACCCTCACCGTGCCGGGCGTTCTCGTGGTCGTCATCGCTGCCCCCGCCGGGCCGGCCGCCCCGGTCGTTGCTGAGACGACCCGCGCCGAGGGGCGGTGGCGTCGACGGGACGCCCTGGCCCTGCCCGGCAGAGGTGACGGGCACCGTCGTGAGGCCGGCAGCCGTCACGGGGACCGGCGCTGCGACGTCGACCACCACGGTGCGCTCCTTCGTCTGAACGCAGGCCCGCCCACGCCGCTCGAGCTTCGGCGGGCAGTCCTTGAGCCTTACCCGCACTCGCGGGGAGGGCGCAGGCTGCTCCTGCACGATCGCTGTGTCGGCGCTGCCGGCGGCGGTGTCCGCGACGTCCGGAGTCACCGGCGCCAGCTGCTGGTAGCTGAAGTAGGCGCCGACGAGGCCCACTCCTGCCGCGACGGTCCCGGTCACATACGTGCTCATTCTCATGGCTCCGAGACTCGTCCACCGCACCTCATGCCGACCTCGGGAGAACCTCAAGTCTTCCTCAATTGCCTTGGCGTGGTGGGCCCGGACCCGAATGCTGACAGCACGAGCAGAGGAGGACCACATGTACGACGCACGCAGCCGGGACCGTTTCCGGGCGGCCATCACCGTGGTGACCGGGGGCGCCACGGCAGCCTCCCTCGCCGCCGCGGGTCTGGTCGCCGGCATGGTGGCGCAGGACCCCTCGACCGGTCAGGACGCGAGCGCCCCCCCGTCACCCGAACCGGCGACCACGGCCCAGGCAGGCCCCGTCGTGGTGAAGTGGAAGGAGCGGCCGCGGCGGACTGTCGTCCGCACCCGGACCGTCTACCGGACGGTGGCACCGGCCACCAACACCCTGGGTGGCGGCAGCGTCGGTACCGCCGGATCCGCCGGCGGCGCCACCGTCAGCTCGACCGGAGGCTCGTGGTCCCAGTCGACGACCTCCTCCGGTGTTCGGTCCACGTCGGGCTCGGCCTCCACCGGGTCCGGCAGCCAAGGGTCCGCCGGCGGCGCCGCAGCACACCCTGCGCCACCACCACCGCCGCCACCGCGCCCGGCTGCACCCTCCTCGGGCTCATGAGCAGCCCGCCGACCGCGGCCCCCGACCGTGCGCCCAGGCGTGACCCAGAGCATGACCCAGGGCGAGAACCGCGCGCGGCCAGTGCCCGCTGGGAGCTGTGGGGCACCTACGCGTTCCTCGCGGTGACGGACCCGTCCACGCTGTCCGCCGCGACGAGCACCGCGCAGCTGGTCCTCGACGACATCGACCGAGCCTGCAGCAGGTTCCGCCCGGACTCCTCCTTGAGCGAGGTCAACCGCCACGCGGGCAGGTGGGTCGAGGCCGACCCCCTGCTGGTGGCAGCACTCCGGGTGGCCCTCGACGCAGCGCGGTGGACCGAAGGCCTGGTCGACCCCTGCCTCGGAGCGGTGCTGGTCTCGCTGGGCTACGACCGTGACCTGGAGGCAGTCGTGACTCGGCCCCCGTCGCTCCCGATGCCCAGCACCGTCCATCGCCGCAACGCGTGGCGGGCGATCGAGGTGGCGGAGGCGGCGATCCGGATCCCCGCGGGAGTCTCGCTCGACCTCGGCGCGACGTGCAAGGCCTGGGCCGCGGACCTGCTGGCCGAGACGTTGGTGGAGGAGCTCGGCTGCGGAGTCGTCGTCAGCCTCGGGGGGGACCTGCGAGTGCTGGGCCCCGAGGGGAGCGCGCCCTCCTGGCCGGTGCAGGTGACCGAGCGCCCCGGGGACAGCGACGGTCTCGAGGTCGCCGTCACCGACGGACTGGCGACGTCGAGCACCCTGGTCAGGCGCTGGTGGACGACGCTGGGCGAGCAGCACCACCTGCTGGACCCGCGAACGGGTCGGCCCGTCCAGGGGCCCTACCGCACGGTGACTGCTGCCGGGCGCTCCTGCGTCGCTGCCAACACCGCGAGCACCGCCGCGCTGGTCCTCGGTGAGGCGGCGCCGTCGTGGCTGGAGGCCCGAGACGTGACCGCACGCCTGGTCTCGGCCGACGGCGCGGTCACCACGGTCGGCGGGTGGCCCGCCGAACCCGGCAACCGTGCGAAGTCCTCAGGAGGAGGAGCACATGCTGTCTGACGGACCGTTCCTCTGGTACCTCAACCGCAGCACTGGCATGGTGCTGCTCGTCCTGCTGACCCTCAGCATCCTGCTCGGCATCTGGTCGACGCGCGGAACCGCCGGCACCCGGCTGCCGCGGTTCGCCGTGCAGGCGCTGCACCGCAACCTCGCCCTGCTCGCGTCGGCGCTGCTCGGCCTGCACGTCGTGACCGCGGTGGCGGACGAGTACGTCGACATCCGCTGGTGGCACGCCTTCGTCCCATGGGAGCTTCACTACCAGCCGGTGTGGCTCGCCCTGGGTGTCGTCGCACTCGACCTCGTGCTCGCCGTCGTCGTGGTCAGCACCCTCCGGAACCGGCTCTCCCACCGGTCCTGGTGGTTGGTCCACCTGCTGACCTACGCGGCCTGGGTGATGGCAGTCGCCCACGGGTTGGGCATCGGCACCGACACCGGTGAGGGGTGGGCGCGGGCGACGTACGCCGGGGCGGTCGGCCTGGTGCTCGCCTCGGTCGTGGTGCGCCTGGCCGGCGCCCGGCGCACCTCGACGGCCCCATCACCGGGCCGGAGCAACGTCTCTCTCGCAGGGGTGTCCCGATGACCCGCCTGGAGCTGTCGGACCGCAGGGGGCGCTGGCGCGTGGAGTCGGGCCCGGCACTCCTCGCCGGAGCCGCCGACGGGCCGGGCCTGGGACAGCATGCCCACCGTCGCGGTGACCTGCCCCGGTTCTCGGCAGCGGAGCTCGTCGCACTCACCGAGACCGTGGGCCTGGCCGGCCGGGGCGGCGCGGGCTTCCCCTTCGCCCGCAAGGTCCGGTCCGCGGCACGGCAACGCCGTACTCCCCTCGTCGTGGTCAACCTGAGCGAGGGTGAGCCGGAGAGCCGCAAGGACCAAGCCCTCGCCAGAGTGGCGCCCCACCTGGTGCTGGACGGCGCCGCCGTCACGGCGATGGCGCTCGGCACCCGCGAGGTGCACCTCGTGGTGCCCGAGGAGGTTGCCGAGGTCGCCCACTCCCTGCGGCGGGCCCTGACCGAGCGGGACCACCGTGGACGTGACGCCCGTACGGGCGGGCGCATCCACTGGACCCTGCACCACGCCTCACCCCGTTTCGTCGCCGGGCAGTCGTCCGCGGTGCTGGAGCTGCTGGCGGGTCGACCGAACCTGCCCGCCACGTCGTGGGTGCCCTCGACCGAGTCCGGGCACCGTCGGCGACCGACCCTGCTGTCGAACGCCGAGACCTTTGCCCAGGTGGGCCACCTCGTCCTCGCCGGGCCCGAGGAGTACCGGCGCCACGGGACCGCCGACGAACCCGGAACCACGTTGCTGACCGTCGCCGATCACCGGGACCCCCGGGTCGTGGAGGTGGGGTTCGGCACCCCCTGGACCGCGGTTCTTCCGGCCGACAGGCTGGGCTCACCGGTCCTCGTCGGCGGCTACCACGGCACGTGGGCGGCACCTGGCGCGCTCGGGTCCCTGGTCGTCTCGCCGCGCATGCTCGACGACGCGGGACTCACACTCGGGGCCGGCGTGGTGCGCCCGGTGGACGGCTGCCCCGTGGAGGAGACGATGCGCCTGACCCGCTATCTCGCGGCCGAGTCGGCGGGGCGGTGCGGGCCCTGCGCCAACGGGCTGCCCGCGCTGGCACGCGCCGTCCGAGCCGTCGACCTCGGGCTGGGGGGCGCGGACGAGGAGGCCGCGCGCCTCGCCGGACTCGTCGATGGACGCGGGGCGTGCGCCCACCCGGACGGGACCGCGCGGCTGGTGCGCTCGATGCTGGCCGCCTACCCGGCGGAGGTGGCCGTGCACGCACAGGGGCGCTGCGACCTCCGGGGGTCGCAGTCGCGGCGTACGGCGGTGCCGGCGTGACAGCGCGGCACCAGCTGCTGTGTCGACTGGCCCGCCTGCCACGGACGGGGCCTCTGCTTCGAGGTGCTGCCCGAGCTGGTCACTCTCGACGACTGGGGCTACCCGGTCGTCGTCCGACCATGTCCCCGAAGACCTGCTCGGTGCTGCGCGCGAGGCGGTCCGGGTCTGTCCCCGGCTGGCGCTCCGCCTTCAACGGGACTGAGCGGGAGGGCGGCTGCGGCCGACTACGGTGTGGCCATGAGCGGCGACATCACCGACGTGCCCGGCGTCCAGGTGGGGCACTGGAGTGACAAGGACGCGCGGACCGGCTGCACCGTCGTGCTGCTCCCCGAGGCCGGTGCGGCCATCTCCGTCGACGTCCGCGGCGCCGCCCCCGGAACCCGGGAGACCGACCTGCTCGCACCGAGCAACAGCGTGCCGGTGGCGCATGCTCTCGTGCTCACCGGGGGCTCCGCCTACGGGCTGGCCGCGGCGGACGGCGTGATGCGATGGCTCGAGGAGCGCGGCGTCGGCTGGGAGACCCCCGCCTGCCGGGTGCCGATCGTGCCGGCCGCGGTGCTCTACGACCTCGCCGTCGGGCGGGCCGACGTACGCCCGGACGCCGCTGCGGGGCGCGCCGCCGCTGCTGACGCCGCGGCCGGTCATGCCTGCGGGCGAGGAGCCGTCGGTGCCGGCACCGGTGCCACGGTCGGCAAGCTGTTCGGTCCTGGTCTGACCGCCGACAGCGGCCTCGGCACGGCCGCCATGCGACTCGCCTCCGGGCACGTGGTGGGCGCGCTCGCCGCGGTCAACGCCGTCGGCGACGTGGTCGACAGCGACGGTGCGTTGCTCGCCGGGCCAGGCACCGTGGGTCGCCTGCTGGAGACGTCCCTCGGGGTGGAGCCTCCCCTGCCGGGCAGCAGCACCACGCTGGCCGTGGTCGCCACCGACGTCCCGCTCACGAAGGCGCAGGCGCACCGGCTGGCCGTGGTCTCCCACGACGCGCTGGCACGCGCGATCCACCCGGTGCACACGGCGTACGACGGCGACACGGTGTTCGCCTGCAGCACGGCCGGGGACGAGGCCGAACTGCCGGATGCCGGCCTGCTCCTCCTGCTCGAGGTCGCCGCAACCGAGGTGCTGGCCGCGGCCATCCGGTCCTCGGTCGCCTGACGGGCGGGACGGCGCACTCCCCTCGAGCGCGTGTCACCTCGCTCGCCAGGCATGGGGAGGGACGTACTTCCGCCGCATCCCGTAGGGAGCCCCGTGGGAAGCCCCGCGGGAAGCCGGGCCCTGGGTCAGCTGCCGAGTGGGCGCTGGTCCTGGCGGCGCAGACCGAAGGTGATCGCGTCCATCAGCGCCTCCCAGGAGGCCTCGATCACGTTGGCGCCGACCCCGACGGTGACCCAGGTCGACAGGCCGTCGCTGGTCTCGATGAGCACCCGCGTGATCGCGTCGGTGCCGTGGCCCTGGTCGAGGATGCGCACCTTGTAGTCGATCAGCTCGAACTTCGCCACCTCCGGGTACGCCCGTCCGATCGCCTGGCGCAGCGCCTGGTCCAGCGCGTTGACCGGTCCGTTGCCCTCGCCGGTGACGATGATCCGGTCACCGCCGGCGCGCAGCTTCACCGTGGCTTCGGAGACCGCGTCGGAGCCAGGATTGGAGTCGGTGATGACGCGCCAGGACTCGACGTCGAAGAACGTGAGGCGCACGCCTTCGACCTCCTCGACCAGCAGCAGCTCGAAGGAGGCGTCGGCGGCCTCGAACGTGTAGCCGCGCGACTCCTGTGCCTTGACCCGCGCGGTGACCCGGTTGACCAGCTCCTTGTCGTCGGCCAGGTCGAAGCCGAGCTCCTTGCCCTTGAGCTCGATCGAGGCGCGACCGGCCATGTCGGAGACCAGCAGGCGCATGTCGTTGCCGACCGCTGCCGGGTCCAGGTGCTGGTAGAGGTTCGGGTCCACCTTGATCGCGCTGGCGTGCAGGCCTGCCTTGTGCGCGAAGGCGCTCACCCCGACGTAGGGCTGGCGAGAGGACGGCGGCACGTTGGTGACCTCGGCGACCGCGTGGGCCACTCGGGTGGCTTCGCGCAGGCTTCCGCTGGGCAGCACGGGTCGATCCAGCTTCAGCTCGAGGTTGGCCACCACGGAGACCAGGTCGGCGTTGCCGGTGCGCTCGCCGTACCCGTTGAGGGTTCCCTGCACGTGGCTGGCGCCGGCGTCGACGGCGGCCAGCGAGTTGGCGACCGCGCAGCCGGTGTCGTTGTGGCAGTGGATGCCGACCCGTGCGCCGGTCGCTTCTCGGACGTCGAGCACCACGTCGGAGACCCAGGGGGGGAGCATGCCGCCGTTGGTGTCACACAGCGCGACCACCTCGGCGCCCGCCTCCGCCGCGGTGCGCAGCACCTCGAGGGCGTACGCCCGGTTGGCGCGGTAGCCGTCGAAGAAGTGCTCGGCGTCGAGGAAGACCCGCTGCCCCTCCGCGGTGAGGTGGGCGACGGTGTCGCGCACCATGGCCAGGTTCTCCTCCAGCGTGGTCCGCAGCGCCAGCTCGACGTGGCGGTCGTGCGACTTGGCCACCAGCGTCACCACCGAGGCACCCGAGTCACGCAGCGCGGCCACCAACGGGTCGTCGGCAGCCTTCACGCCGGCGCGACGCGTGGCGCCGAAGGCCGCGAGCCGGGCGTTCTGCAGGTCCAGCTCCTCGCGCGCGCGGCGGAAGAACTCGGTGTCCTTGGGGTTCGCCCCCGGCCAGCCACCCTCGATGAAGCCCACGCCGAGCTCGTCGATCGCCCGCGCGATGTGCAGCTTGTCCTGCACCGAGAGGTTCAGGCCCTCCTGCTGCGCACCGTCGCGCAGGGTCGTGTCGTAGACGTGGAAGGCCTCACGGTCCAGGACGTGTCCGCCCGCCGTTGCGCTGCTGTCCATGGGTTCTGCCTCGGTCCTGCCTGGTCGGTTCCGGGTTTCCTCGCTGTGCCGCCCCAACAAAAAGACCTCCCGATGAACGAGAGGTCTGCGCGCCGGAGGGCCTCCGACGCGCTAGGTAATGATCACGGTCTGCGCGAGCATGACGTCCAGTGTGCCAGACACCCTCCTCGGCGACGCCGGGTCTCGCCCCCCGGCCGCCGCTGACCTCACGCCCGGGAGTCGAGGACGGTGAGCTGTCTGCGGTTCGCCACCAGGCGGTACGCCGTCTCGACCAGCTCGGCGACCTCCGCCCAGCCCACGTCGTCGCGATCCAGGTCGACCGCACGCCAGCCGTACAGGGCCGACGTAGGCAGGGAAGAAGAACCGCTCGTCCTGGTCCAGCGCCTCGGCCTCCGCCGGGTCTGCGAGGAACAGCAACGCCTGGTCGTGTCGCTCGTGACCGCCCTCGGTCCTCCGCCCGCCGCCGTAGACCGCGAACTGCTTGGTCACGCGGTAGGTGGGCCGTGCCGTGGCTGACGCGTTCCTCCGCCTCCGGGAAGCCCAGGCACAGCTCGCGGACCCGGGCCAGCACCGGGTCGCCCTCGTCGTACATCACCGGGTGGGGCATGGCGGACCTGGCGCTCAGGGCACCTGCGGCAGCCGGGTCAGCGCGGCGCGCACCGACTCCTGGATGTCCTCGTCCTCCCACTCGTGGTCGACCATCGAGCCCGAGAGGTAGGCGTCGTACGCCGGCAGGTCGAGGTGGCCGTGGCCGCACAGCGCGGTGAGGATCACCTTCTCCTCACCCGACTCCTTGCAGCGCAGCGCCTCCTCGATGGCGGCAGCCAGCGCGTGCGTCGGCTCGGGCGCTGGCACGATCCCCTCGGTGCGGGCGAAGAGCACCCCGGCGGCGAAGCACTCCTGCTGCGGCTTGGCCATCGCCTCGATCTCCTTGGTCTCGTAGAGATGGGAGATCAGCGGGCTCATGCCGTGGTAGCGCAGCCCGCCGGCGTGGATCGGGTCCGGGACGAAGTCGTGGCCCAACGTGTGCATCTTCATCAGCGGCGTCATGCCGGCGGTGTCGCCGAAGTCGTAGGCGTAGACGCCCTGGGTCAACGACGGGCAGCCCGCCGGCTCGACCGCCCGCACCACCGGGTCCATCCGGCCTGCCCACTTCTCGCGCAGGAACGGGAACATCAGGCCACCGAAGTTGGAGCCGCCCCCGGTGCACCCCACCAGGATGTCCGCGGTCTCCCCGATCTTCTCCAGCTGGAGCAGCGACTCCTCCCCGATGATCGTCTGGTGCATCAGCACGTGGTTGAGCACGCTGCCGAGGGCGTACTTGATCTCGTCGCTCTGGGCGGCCACCTCCACGGCCTCACTGATGGCGATGCCGAGGGAGCCGCTGGAGTCGGGGTCCTGGGCGAGGATCGCCCGTCCCGCCTCGGTGAGGTCCGAGGGGCTCGGGTGCACGGTGCCGCCGAAGGTCTCGATCATGATGCGGCGGTAGGGCTTCTGGTCGTACGACGCCCGCACCTGCCAGATCTCGCACTCCAGCCCGTACTGGGCGCAGGCGAACGCCAGCGACGCCCCCCACTGACCGGCACCGGTCTCGGTGGTCAGCTTCTTCACGCCCGCCTTGGCGTTGTAGTAGGCCTGGGGCACCGCGGTGTTGGGCTTGTGAGAGCCCGCCGGCGAGACGCCTTCGTACTTGTAGTAGATCCGGGCCGGGGTGCCGAGCGCCTTCTCCAGCCGGTGTGCGCGGTAGAGCGGGCTGGGCCGCCACAGCCGGTAGACGTCCTGGACCTCCTCGGGGATGTCGAGGTACTGCTCGGTGGCCACCTCCTGGGCGATGAGGTCCATCGGGAACAGCGGCGCCAGGTCGTCTGGACCCACTGGCTGCCCGGTCCCGGGGTGCAGCACCGGGGGTGGCGGGGTGGGGAGGTCGTGGAGGACGTTGTACCAACGAGTCGGCATCTCGGACTCGTCGAGCAGCACCTTGTGGTTCAGCGGAGTCGACATGCCGCGGACCCTACCCCTGGGCGCCATCACGCGACGGGCCCGACTGCCCGAGGAGCGCGGCAGGCTAGGTTGCCAGCATGGACACGCCTCGGGAGACCGCCCCGCACACCGCGCTGGTCCTGGGCGGCGGCGGCATCACCGGCATCGCCTGGATGCTCGGCATCCTCAAGGGACTGCGCGACGACGGCATCGACCTCACCACCGCCGACACCGTGATCGGCACCTCGGCCGGGTCCGTCGTCGGCGCCCAGATCACCAGCGGCCACGACCTCGATGATCTCTACGCCGGCCAGCTCCGACCTGCCGACTCCGAGATCGGCGCCCACTTCCCCCTCGGAGCGATGGTGCGCATGGTGCTGCCCGCTGCGATGCCGGGCAGCCCGAGAGCCCGCCGGCGACGCGTCGGGTCGGCTGCTCTGGAGGCGCACCCTCCGGGCGGACATGAGCGGATCCAGGTGATCCGTGACCGGATCGACGTCGACACCTGGCCCGACCGTGACCTACGCGTCACCGCGGTCAACGCCGAGACCGGGGAGTTCGTGGTCTGGGACCGCGACTCCGGCGCCGACGTCGTGCACGCGGTCGCCTCGAGCTGCGCGGTGCCGGTGATCTGGCCCTCGGTCTCCATCGACGACACGCCCTACCTCGACGGGGGGATCCGCACGCCGGCCAACGCCGATCTCGCCCACTTCGCCGACCGGGTCGTCGTGCTGGCCCCGATCCCGCGGGGCGTCAGCCCGCTGGGCGACGTACGCCGCCAGATGCGGAAGCTGCCCGCCTCCAGTGCCCTGGTGATCCCGGACCAGAAGGCCACCAAGGCCTTCGGACGCAACGTGCTCGACCCGAAGAAGCGCGCCGACGCCGCCCGCGCCGGGCTGCGCCAGGCCCCCGACGTCGTCGCCCGAGTCCGCGCCGCCTGGCCGTCCTAGACCGTGGTTCCTCGATCGTGGTTCTCAGTCACCTGGTGACTGAGAACCACGACTCAAGCGAGACGCTGTCCACAGAACGCGGATCGACACTAGCCGGACCACGCCGCACCCCCCGAGGATCGGGCGGATGCGGCGGCTCGGTGACCTCCTCGACCACCAGTCCGGCGTGGTGGCCCGCCGACAGCTGGTCCCCCTAGGTCTGACCGACACCGACATCAGGCGCGCGGTGCGCAACCGCAGGCTGGTGCCGGTGCACACCGGCGTCTACGTCAACCACACCGGTCCGCTCTCGTGGTCGAGCCGCGCCTGGGCAGCCGTCCTCTTCTATCGGCGGTCTGCGCTGTGCCACCGCAGCGCCCTCGACCTCGCCGGGGACCCGATCCATGTCGCGATCCCCGCCGGCCGCACCGGGGCTGAGCTGCCTGGGGTGGTGCTGCACGAGCTGGGCAACCTCGAGCAGCGAGTGCTGTGGAACCTCAGCCCGCCCCGGCTTCGTCTCGAGGAGGCGGCCCTCGACGTCGCCGGCTCGGCGAGCACGACGGCTGCTGCGGTGGCCGTCGTCAGCGATGCGTGCGGACGTCGCGCCACGACGCCGGAGAGACTCCTCGCCGCGCTGGAGCAGCGGCAACGCACCCCCCGGGGCGTCGAGCTGCGCCGCATCCTCGCCGACGCCGCGCTCGGGGCTCGTTCGGTGCTCGAACGCGACTACCTCCTCCGCGTGGAACGGCCCCATGGGCTCCCGCGCGGCCGACGCCAGGCACGCGACAAGCTGGAGGGGGCAGGCATCTATCGCGACGTGCTGTACGACCCGGTGGGCGTGGCGGTGGAGCTGGACGGGGTCGCCTGGCACAGCGGTGCCGCGGCGCGTCGTCGCGACATGCGCCGCGACCTGGAAAGCGCCGCAGCAGGGGTGGTGACGTTGCGTCTGGGCTGGCATCAGGTGTGGGACGAACCGTGCCCCACCGCCGCTCAGGTGGTGCGGGTCCTGGTCGCACGCGGGTGGCAGGGGCAGGCGCATCCGTGCGGACCCGGCTGCTCCTTGGCTCGTGGTTCTCAGTCACCTGGTGACTGAGAACCACGACTCAAGCGCACGCCGCTCAGCAGACGCGGTGCATCCAGCCGAAGCGGTCCTCGGCACGGCCGTACTGGATGTCGACCAGCGCCTTGCGGACGGCCATGGTGAGCTCGCCGGCTTCCTCGACGTGCGGGGTCTCCCCACCGTCCCACCGCAGCGAGCCGACCGGCGTGACGACCGCCGCGGTGCCGCACGCGAAGACCTCGACGATGTCCCCGTTGGCTGCGCCTTCGCGCCACTCGTCGATGTGGAAGCGCCGCTCCTCGACCGTGCGGCCCATGTCACGCAGCAGCTGGATGATCGAGCCGCGGGTGATGCCCTCGAGGATGGTGCCGAGTGCGGGGGTGACGATGTGGCCGTCCCGGTGCACGAAGTAGAGGTTCATGCCGCCGAGCTCCTCGACGTACTGGCCCTCCTGACCGTCGAGGAAGACGACCTGGTCGCAGCCGTGACCCATCGCCTCCTGCTGCGCCACGAGAGACGAGGCGTAGTTGCCGCCGGTCTTGGCCGCACCCATGCCGCCTCGGCCGGCGCGGGTGTACTCCTCGGTGAGCCACAGGCTGATCGGCGTCGGACCCTTGCTGAAGTACGCCCCCGCCGGGGACAGGATCACCATGTAGCTCACGTGCTTGGCCGGGCGCACCCCGAGGAACCGCTCCGAGGCGAACATGAACGGCCGCACGTAGAGGCTCTTCTCCCCCTCCGTGTCCGGCACCCACCGTTGGTCGACCCGCACCAGCTCGTCGACGGTGGCCACGAAGTCCTCGACCGGCAGCTCGGGCAGTGCGAGCCGTCGCGAGGAACGGCGCAGCCGTTCACCGTTGGCGTCGGGGCGGAAGGTCCAGATCGAGCCGTCGTCGTGGCGGTAGGCCTTCATGCCCTCGAAGATCTCCTGCGCGTAGTGCAGGACAGCGGTGGCCGGGTCGAGGGTGAGCGGTCCGTACGCCTCGATGCGGGCGTCGTGCCACCCCTTCTCCGGCGTCCACTCCACGGTGAGCATGTGGTCGGTCATGTGCAGTCCGAATCCTGGGTTCGCCAGGATCTCCCCGAGCCGGTCGTCGCCGGTCAGGTCGGGCCGTTCCTGCACGGCGATGTCGAGGGTCATGGGCGCACGCTACTTCTTCTGGACTCGAGGGGGTGGTCGGCGGATCCGGTTTCCCGCGGTCAGCCGGCGACACGGGCGGCGATGGCGTCGCCGATCAGCGAGGTGGGTCGGGGGGTGCCGTCGCGCTGGGAGAGGTCGGCGAGGACGGCGTCCTCGACGGCAGCCGCAGCGTCGACGAGGCCGAGGTGGTCGAGCATGAGGGCCGTGGACAGGATCGCTGCGGTGGGGTCGGCCTTCTGCTGCCCGGCGATGCCGGGCGCCGAGCCGTGGACCGGCTCGAACATCGAGGGCGCGGTCCGGTCGGGGTTGACGTTGCCACTGGCGGCCAGACCGATGCCACCGGTGATGGCGGCGGCGAGATCGGTGATGATGTCACCGAAGAGGTTGTCGGTGACGATCACGTCGAACCGTGACGGGTCGGTGGTCATGAAGATCATCGCCGCGTCGATGTGGAGGTAGTCCACCTCGACGTCGGGGAACTCCTCACCGACCTCGTCCACCAGCCGCGACCACACCGCGCCGGCGTTGACCAGCACGTTGGTCTTGTGGACCAGCGTCAGCTTCTTGCGTGGTCGGCGGGTGGCCCGGGCGAAGGCGTCGCGCACGACGCGCTCGACGCCGAACGCGGTGTTGACCGAGACCTCGGTGGCCACCTCGGCCGGCGTCCCGACACGCAGCGCTCCCCCGTTGCCGGTGTAGGGGCCCTCGGTGCCCTCCCGCACCACCACGAAGTCGACCTCGCCGGGGTCGCGCAACGGCGACGTGACGCCGGGGTAGAGGCGCGAGGGCCGCAGGTTGACGTAGTGGTCGAGCTCGAAGCGCAGCCGGAGCAGCAGGCCGCGCTCCAGGATGCCGGGCGGGAGGTTGGGGTCACCCGGCTTCCCGCCGACCGCGCCGAGCAGGAGCGCGTCGTGCTCGCGGATCTCGCTCAGCACGGAGTCCGGCAGGACCTCGCCGGTACGCAGGTAGCGCTCCGCGCCCAGGTCGTAACGCTCGGTCTCGAACTTCACGTCCGACGGCGTCACCGCCGCCAGCACCTTGAGCGCCTCGTCGGTGACCTCCCCTCCGATGCCGTCACCCGGGATGACGGCCAGGCGGTAGCGGCCGCCCTCGATGTGGTCCTGCTGGGTCGCCCGCTGGGCCTCGTGGGGGGTCTGCGTCATGGAGCGGACTCTAGTTGTCGTCGGGTCGCGGGTCGTCGGCGTCCCGTGTGCCGGCGGCGGCGCCGACCAGGTCGCGCTCCCAGGAGCGGCGACGCCGTCTCGGGGCGCTGCCCGCAGAGGTGTCGTCGGTGCGGTGGTGGGCGGGACCCCACTCGGGATACATCGCATACATGTGCTTCCTGCTTTCACTCGGAGGCTCGGACTGAGCTGATGAGGCAGGCGGTGAGGCCGGCCGATGACGGATCGTGCGGGATCCGCGAGCGAGTGAGAGGGGTCCGGCGACGCGGACGGGTTGCGAAGCCGACGACGGAGGGCCCTCGAGACTCCCGGCTGGGTCTCAGCGGTACTGCTCTTCTTCACTCACCGCGGGATGGAGGGCCGACAACGCCAGACACCGCGGCGAGGTGGCCCTCCTAGGAGGTCCCGCCGCGGCGGCTGATAAGTACGAAGAAGGTCCGCATGATGCGGGCCACGCTAGCGGCGTGACGGAGCGCTGGCACGGGGCTTCCGTCCCCTTCTCGGATATCGAGACTCCGGCCCACATGGCGGACAGGCCGACTCGACGGGTGACAGCATGGCGCCTCATGAGCGCACCGCCCGACGTCCCCGCTGTCGTCGCCCGCGCCTTCGACGCCTCCCGACGACGGGGCTACGTCTCTTTCTGCCGCAACGAGACCGGCCGGCTGCTGGCAATGCTCGCGGCCGCCAGCGACGGCGTGGTCGCGGAGTTCGGCACCGGCTGCGGTGTCGGCACGGCGTGGCTGCGCAGCGGCGTGCGCAACGGCGCGCGCATCCTCAGCGCCGAGCTCGACCCCGACCTGGCCGGAGCCGCCGCGGAGATCTTCGCCGACGACGACCAGGTGGAGGTGGTCGCCGCCGACTCCTCGACCCTGCGCGACCGGGGCCCTTTCTCGCTCCTCTTCCTGGACTCGCGCGAACCCGGGACCAGCGACCCCGACGCCGTCTCCGACCTGGTCTCCCCGGGCGGAGTCGTCGTGCTGGACGACTTCACCCCCTGCGACTCCTGGCCCCCGGTGTTCGGCGGCCGTGTCGACCAGCTGCGCGAGAGCTGGCTGACCGACGACCGCTTCACGGCAGTGGAGGTCATGGTCGCCTGCGACACCAGCGCCCTGGTGGCCACCCGCCGCTGAGCAGCTCGACCCCGACGAAGCAGGCCCCGACCAATCAGCCGGGCGCCCCCAGCCAGGGATCCCTGAGGTCGAAGTAGCTGGTCTCGGCCAGGCTCAGCTCGTCGAGCTCCTGCATCATCTCCGCCAGCTCCGGGGGCGGGTCAACCTGCTCGCCCTCGCGTGCTGCTGCCTCGGAGGTGAAGTAGATCGCCATCGTCCATCCGCCCCCGTCGTGCCCGACGAGGAGCGTCCCGAGGATGTCCGGCCGAGCCGCGGACATGTCGACGGACTCGTCGGTCATCAGCGACCTGGCCCGCTCGAGGTCGCTGACCTGGCCCTGCATGACCTGCACGAAGCCTGCCTCGCCCGGGTCACGAGCGGTGTCGACGTGGACGAAGACGCTGTTGCTGAAGCGGGGCTCGCCGTCGAAGGCCGCCGCGGTCTCCTCCCACCAGGCGGTCTGCTCCGGGCGCGCGGCGTTGTCACCGGCGGCCTCCTCAGACTCGAACCTGGCCAGCACCACCAGGTCCCCGTCTTCGGTGACCCCTGCGGTACTCCCCAGCCAGCCGACGCTGCCCGCCGCCACCTCGGTCTTCCACTTCTTGATGCGGTCAAGGGCCTGGTCGCCGTCATGGACCTTCCCCTGGATCACCTGCACGAACACGTCGTCCTCCTTCCGCGCGGAACCAAGTCGTGGTCCTCGACGCTACGCCCGGCTCTCCTCGCGCGGGAGGGTTGTGCAGACCAGCACGGTCAGCCGACTCATGTCGTGGTCATGGCGTTTTGCGCATGTCCAGCCGAATCCCGTACAAGGGTGAGGTGACGACGAGCGAGCTCGAGGTCGAGCGGAAGTACGACGTCGAGCCGGGCGCCGACCTGCCGAGGCTCGACGACGTCGCAGGCGTGGTCCGCGTGGACCGTCCGGTCGTGGGGCGCCTCGAGGCGACGTACTTCGACACCCGTGACCTCACGCTCGCCGGCGCCGGGATCACGGTGCGGCGTCGCGTGGGCGGCGACGACCAGGGATGGCACCTGAAGGTGCCGGGGGCCGCCGAGGACGAACGGGTCGAGATGCACCTGCCGCTCGCCCGCGCGATCCGCACGGTGCCCAAGGAGTTCCGCACGTTGCTGGAGGGGGTGGCCGGCCTCGACGACGACAACCTGCAGGCAGTGGCGAGACTGCGCACCATGCGGACCGTGCGGGTGCTGCGTGACGATGAGGGCCGGCCGCTGGCGGAGGTGTGCGACGACGAGGTAGAGGCGCGGGCCTTCCCGGTGCTCAAGACCGGCGACCGGCCGAGGCCCGAGACCAGCTGGCGGGAATGGGAGGTCGAGCTGGTCGACGGCGACGCAGATCTGCTCGACGCGGTGGAGCAGGAGCTGGTCGAGGCCGGCGCGCGGCCGTCCCGGCACAGCTCCAAGCTGCGCCGAGCCCTCGAGGCGCTGGCGCCCTGGCCGGTGACCACCCCGGACGAGGTCACCGACGTGACCACACCGGCGGGCGTCTCGGCGAGCGGTGGCATGCCGTCGCCGCGGGAGGTGGTGGGGGAACGGATCGCGGAGCAGTCGCAGCGCATCATCCGGCTCGACCCTGCGGTGCGCCGCGACTCCCCGGACGCGGTGCACCAGATGCGGGTGGCGGCACGACGGCTGCGCAGCGCCCTGGCGACATACCGGCCCATGCTGCGGAAGAAGGAGACCGAGCCGCTGCGCGAGGAGCTGCGGCACCTGGGGCGGGTGCTCGGCGACGCGCGTGACCTCGAGGTGCTGGACGAGCGGCTGTCCGCGCTGGTGCAGGCCGAGGGGTGGGAGGGACATCCCTTCACCGCTCACCTGGCAGGCGAGGTGCGCGGCGACCGGGAGCGGGCGCACCGGGACGCCTTGTCCGAGATGGACAGCAGCCGTCACCAGGCACTGCTGACGTCGCTGCAGCAGCTGACCGACTCTCCACCCTGGGCCGAGGAGCTCGACTGGGACGAGGTGCTCAAGCGAGTCCGCAAGGACTACGAGCGGGCGCGTCGGCGGATGCGTGCCGCTGACGACGCCGACTCCCACCAAGAGCGGCTGCGGCTGCTGCACGAGACGCGCAAGGCAGCCAAGCGGTGGCGCTACGCCGCGGAGACCCTGGAGCCGGCGTACGGGCGGACCGCCGGGAAGCTGGCCGAGTCGGCGACACGGCTGCAGTCCCACCTGGGGAACCTCCAGGACGCGCGGCTCGGCCGAGAGCGTCTTGGCGGCGCCGCCGAGCGTGCGGAGGCCGAGGGTGTCGGCACGTTCCCAGCCGGGGTGCTCTGGGCGCGGGAGGACGAGACGATGCGCACCTTGGAGGCCGAAGTGCCGCGAGTATGGCGCAAGGCGAGCCGCAAGAAGCGGCGGAAGTGGCTGGCGCGCTGACCTCCGCCCTGCTCACCGAAGAAGTGGTGAGAGATTGCATCGACGCACGCCGGATGCGTGCAACATCTCACCAGAACCGGGCCGGTCAGGGCGTCGGGCGTCGACCTGGCAGCAGCCGCAGCAGCGTCGGCCCGTGGATCCGGCCCACCAGGCAGCCGGCCACGAACAGTGCGGCGACCGCCGCCCCCACGATGCCGACCAGCGGAGTGCCGGCAGGAAGGCCACCGGCGGCGAGCTGGATCACCGGCATGCCCACCGCCCACGCCTTGGCGTTGGCCCACAACCACGGCCACGGCCGACGTACGACGCGACGCAGCGCGAGCGCCTGCCAGCCACCCAGCACGGGGCCGGCGGCCAGGCCGACCAGGGCCATCGCGGCCAGCTGGAGAAGGAACGGAGGTTCCACGCCACCGGCGGCCTCCTCCGTGCCACGGGCCAGGGCGAACGGGACCGAGACCGCCAGCCAGGCGGTGAGCCCGCCGGCCATCGTGGTGCCGATCCACCAACGAGCACCGATGCCCGGTGCGACGCGTCGCACCACCGACCACTGGAGCCCACCGACGGCCGCGCCCTCGATGACGGCGAAGCCAACGGCACCCAGGACGGCGGCGAGCAGCACCGGGACGTGGTTCTCCAGCCAGAGCTGGGCGGGCACACTCACGGCGGCCCCGAGGCCCAGCCCGAGCAGCTCGCCGACGCCGTTGGCCAGCACCCATCGACGCAGCACGACGTCTTCTCCGGCTCCGCGAGGCGCTCGGCGCTACTCGGTCAGGTCGACCGCACGCACCTCGACGGCCCGGATCGCCTCGCCGATCGTCTCCAGGACCTGGCCCGGGATGGCGCTGTCGACCGACAGCGCCACCAGGGCGTGACCCCCCTTGGCGTCGCGGCAGACCTGCATACCGGCGATGTTGACACCGGCCTCCCCCAGGAGACCTCCGACGGTACCGACCATGCCGGGGCGGTCCTCGTAGCGGAAGAACGCCAGGTGCTCGGTCGGCTCGATGTCCACGTCGTATCCGTCGACCTCGACCAGCCGCTCCCGCTGGGCGAGACCGATCAGGGTCCCGCTGACCGACACCTGGTTGCCATCGGCCAGCGTGCCGCGGATCGTGATCAGGTTCCGGTGGTCGGGGCTCTCGGCCTCGGTGACCAGGCGAACCGCGACCCCGCGCTCGGCAGCGAGCAAGGGCGCGTTGACGTAGGAGACCTGTTCCTCGACCACGTCGGAGAAGACCCCCTTGAGGGCGGCGAGCTCGAGGACCTTGACGTCGTACTCGGTGATCTCACCCCGCACCTCGACGTCGATCTGCTGGGCCACCTCACCGGCGAGTGCGGTGAAGACGCGGCCGAGCTTCTCGGTCAACGGGATGCCGGGGCGCACGTCCTCGGCGATCACGCCGCCCTGCACGTTGACCGCGTCAGGCACCAGCTCGCCACTGAGCGCGAGCCGTACCGACCGGGCGACGGCGATGCCCGCCTTCTCCTGCGCCTCGTCGGTGGAGGCGCCCAGGTGGGGCGTGGCGACGACGTTGTCGAGCTCGAACAGCGGGCTGTCGGTGCACGGCTCCTGGGCGAAGACGTCGAGGCCGGCGGCCCCGATCCGTCCCTCGCTGAGAGCGTCGTAGAGCGCCTTCTCGTCGACGATGCCGCCCCGCGCCGCGTTGACGAGGACCAGGCCCGGCTTCACCTTTGCCAGCTGGTCGGCGCCGATGAGCCCGATGGTCTCGGGGGTCTTGGGCAAGTGGACCGACATGAAGTCCGCCTCGGCGAACAGCTCGTCGAGCGAGACCAGCCGAACCCCCATCTGAGCGGCACGGCCGGCCTGCACGTAGGGGTCGTAGGCGATGACCTTCATCCCGAAGGCGTTGAGCCGCTGGGCGACGAGGACACCGATCCGGCCGAGGCCGACGATGCCGACGGTCTTCTCGTAGAGCTCGGTGCCGGTGTACTTGCTCCGCTTCCACTCGCCGTTGCGCAGGGCGGCGTGGGCGGGGCTGATGTGACGCGCCGCGGCGAGCATCAGCGCGACCGCCAGCTCGGCGGCCGAGACGATGTTGGACGTGGGCGCGTTGACCACCATCACACCGAGCTGGGTCGCTGCCTTGACGTCGACGTTGTCGAGGCCGACGCCGGCGCGCGCGACCACCTTGAGCCCCTTGGCGGCCTCGAGCGCCTCGAGGTCGACCTTGGTCGCCGAGCGCACCAAGATGGCGTCGGCGTCCGGGATCGCCGAGAGCAGCTCACCCCGGTCGGCGCCGTTGCAGCGGCGGATCTCGAAGTCAGGGCCGAGCGCGTCGATGGTGGCGGGGCTGAGCTCTTCGGCGATGAGGACGACGGGCTTGCTCACGAGGCATCCTTGAGGATCGATGGTCGGCTGATGCGATGGTCCGCGCTCCGTCGGAGCGAGCGGCCAGGACCAAGAGGTCGGAGCCGAGGGACCGTGCACGACGCTGTGCCCGGCGTCAGCCTACCGCCCCTGGCATCGACGAACCAATCCGCGGCTTCCCCTCGGCGTCGAGGTGGGACGTTGCAGCGAACCGGCGCCGGCAGCAGCGATCTTCGGTCAGAACACATGAGCGTCCGCCACTCAGCCGGGCTCGGGCCAGACGTAGGGCAGGTCGTCCGGAGCGGCCAGGTCGCCGGTGACGTGGGTGGTGTCGTGGATCGGGTCCTTGCGCAGCAGCGACGAACGATGGCTGCGGTGGAAGGCCTCGTCGCCCAGCCAGCGAGGCAGCTCGCCGGCCGCTGCCAGCTCCTCCTGCGAACGGACCTCGAGGACCCCGGACGAGGCCAGGTCCGCACGGATGGTCCCGCCGCAGGTGTCGGCGTACCCGAGCTCGGTCCAGACCTCGCAGCAGTCGAGCCCGTAGCGTCCCAGCGCCTCCAGGTGGCCGCGCCACATCCTCACCGCCGGGTGATGGCGCCAGCCGTACCCGGGCACCACCAGACCGCGGACCACCTGGATCGCCTCGACGCGCTGCTTGCCCAGGCGCTGAAGGTCGAGCAGGCGCGCCGAGTCGCGGAAGCCGGGCACCGGGAGGAAGGTCTGCATCGACCGGCGGAACGCCGGGGCGACGACCGCTGTTCCCGGCGGCGACGGCCCTGTGATGATCGGCGGATGATCCGCGAGCTGCTGCCACCCGAGACCGGCCTGGCGTTCCTGGCGATGCGCGAGCTGCGCCAGTCCCTGACCGACGAGGAGTCCTTCGTGCGTCGAGTCGACGAGGTGCAGCGGCCGGCGGGCTACCGGCTGCTGGCGTCTCTGGACGGCGACGACGTGGTGGCCGCTGCCGGGTTCCGGGTCGGCGAGAACCTCGCTGCCGGCCGGTATCTCCACGTCGACGACCTGTCGACGACCGAGACCGCGCGGGGTCAGGGGCATGCCCGGGCCCTGCTGACGTGGCTCCGGGATGAGGGCCGGCGGCTGGGCTGCGGCTCGATCCACCTCGACTCCGGGGTCGGGCCGCACCGAGCGGCAGCGCATCGGCTCTACCTCGGAGACGGCTTCCGGATCACCTCGCACCACTTCTGCGACGAGCTCTGAGTCGGGCGCTCACCCGACGTACGAGCCCCGAGCCCGGTCGGGGCTCGCTCAGGGGCCGCTGGGCAATCTCCCTGATGCGCCGTCGGAACCGTCAGGGGGAGACTGGAGATCACCACCACGACGCAGGAGAGGATCCCGATGAGCAGCACCGCACTCGTCCGCCCGTCCGACCGATGGATCGCCGGGGTGTGCTCCGGCCTCGGGCAACGGTTCGGTCTGACACCCAACACCGTCAGGGTGCTGTTCGTGCTGAGCTGCCTGCTGCCCGGGCCGCAGTTCATCATCTACATCGCGCTGTGGATCCTCATGCCGGACGGACGCAGCGACGCGACGTCCTGAGGGGTGAGCCCCCGGTCCGGTGCGTCAGGTTCGCGAGGCCCGGCTCGGGCCCAGGTTCGTGACGGTCCGACCGCGAGGATCCCAGTGCCGCAGCTGGACGAAGCGCAACGCGCTGATCCCGTGACTCCCCACCGCATCGACCACGCTCCCTGCCTGGTACCGCGGGACTTGGCGCGCCAGCGTCACGTGGGGGACCCAGGGAGGCCCCAGCTGGCCCACCCCGTCGCGTAGACGCCGCGCGGCCGACGCGAGCTCGGGTGGAACCCCCACCAGGAGGGCCACCGCGACCCGGGCCGCCCCCAGGACCACGACGCCGGTGACCGGCAAGGTCAGCGGCAGCATCACGGCGACGTCGGTCACCGACAGAGCCGGGTCGACGACACGGTCGGCCTCGGCCAGCGTGAGATGCACCTTGTTGCTGGGCGACCGATGGCCGGACTGCGAGGGAAGGCCGGCGTCGCGCAGCCGGTCCCACACCTCCCGGACGACCCGCTCCCCGGTCTCGTCGGGCACCAGATCCAGCGACTCTCGCGGCACCGTGCCAGTCTGCCGGATGGCAGACTCACGGCGATGGGCGTGATGGACGACGCGGATCGGTTCGAACCCGGGTCGCTGGCCGAGTGGTCGGACTGGCTGGCCGAGCACCACGACGACGTACGCGGCGTCTGGCTGGTCAGCCCGAAGAAGTCGTCAGGGCGGCAGGCCTTCGACTACGAGGCGTCGGTCCTCGAGGCGCTGCGCTACGGCTGGGTCGACTCGACCCAGCGCCGGGTGGACGACACACGGTCGATGCTGTGGTTCGCCCGCCGGCGCAAGCAGAGCGTCTGGACCCGAACCAACAAGCAACGGGTCGCGCGGCTTCAGGCCGACGGCCGGCTCGAGCCGGCCGGTCGGGCAGCCGTCGACGCGGCGAAGGCCAACGGGATGTGGACGGTCATGGACGACGTCGAGGACCTCGTGGTGCCCGACGACCTTGCGGCTGCCTTCGACGAGCACCCCGGAAGTCGGGAGCACTTCGAGGCGTTCTCTCCGTCGACTCGCAAGCAGATCCTCGCCTGGATCGTGCTGGCGAAGAAGCCGGAGACCCGGGCCGCACGGATCGCCGAGACCGCGGCGACTGCCGCGGCTGGCCGCCCTGCGCAGGCGTGAGAGTCGTTCCCTGAGGCGGATCGCGGCGTACTCCCCACCCGAAATTGGCACTCCCCACGCGCTGCCACGCGTGGGGAGTGCAGGAGTCACTGGGACCCAGTGATTCCGACCGACCTCAGCCGCGGTCTGCGGTGCCCTCGGTGTAGTCGTCATCGTCGGTCTTGACCCAGGCCATCAGCTTGCGCAGGTCGCGGCCGGTGGCCTCGATCGGGTGCTGCTCACCCTTGGCACGCAGCTCCTGGAACTCCCGGCCGCCGTTGTCCTGGTCGTCGATGAACCGCTGGGCGAAGGAGCCGTTCTTGATGTCCTCGAGGACGGCCTTCATGTTCTCCTTCACCTGCGGCTCGATCACCCGCGGCCCGGAGACGTAGTCGCCGTACTCGGCGGTGTCGGAGACCGACCAGCGCTGCTTGGCGATGCCGCCCTCGTACATCAGGTCGACGATCAGCTTCAGCTCGTGCAGGCACTCGAAGTAGGCGACCTCGGGCTGGTAGCCGGCCTCGACCAGGGTCTCGAAGCCGTACTGCACCAGCTGTGAGGCGCCGCCGCAGAGCACGGCCTGCTCGCCGAAGAGGTCGGTCTCGCACTCCTCGGTGAACGTGGTCTTGATCCCGCCGGCGCGTAGCCCGCCGATGCCCTTGGCGTAGGACAGCGCGAGGTCCCAGGCCTTGCCGGAGGCGTCCTCCTCGACTGCCACCAGCACCGGGACGCCGCGACCCTGCGAGAACTCGCGGCGCACCAGGTGGCCGGGGCCCTTGGGCGCGACCATGCACACGTCGACGCCGTCGGGCGGATTGATGTAGTCGAAGCGGATGTTGAAGCCGTGGCCGAAGAACAGCGCGTCACCGGGCACCAGGTTGGGCTCGACCGCCTCGGCGTACAGGTCACGCTGCTTGTGGTCGGGCGCGAGGACCATGATGAGGTCGGCCTCCTCACAGGCCTCGTACGGCGTGAGCACCCGCAGGCCCTCCGCCTCCGCCTTGGGCCGGCTCTTGGAGCCCTCGGGCAGGCCGACGCGTACGTCGACCCCGCTGTCGCGCAGGCTCAGCGCGTGCGCGTGGCCCTGGCTGCCGTAGCCCAGGATCGCGACGTGGCGGCCCTGCACCACGGAGAGGTCGGCATCGTCGTCGTAGAACATCTCGGCCACTGGGGGCTCCCATTCTTGTCGGGGTCTCGTGTGGATGTGCGGGAAACAGTCGGTACGTCGGGGCGAGGGGGCTTCGGGGCCTCACCGGGTCTCGCGGCGGCCTCGGTCGAGGGGGCGCCTCAGGCGGAGGGCGCCACCGGCACCGGCTTGAGCGTGCGCTCGGAGATCGAACGACCGCCGCGGCCGATCGAGACCACGCCGGACTGCACCAGCTCTCGCACGCCGTAGGGCTCGATCACCTGCAGGAAGTCGGCGAGCTTCTCGGGGTGGCCGACCACCTGGAGGGTCATCGCGTCGGGGGCGACGTCGACCACCTTCGCCTTGAAGATCTGCGCCACCTCGAGCACCTGGCCGCGAGTCACGGCATCGGCCTTGACCTTGACCATCAGCAGCTCGCGGGAGACCGAGGCATTGGAGTCCAGCTCGACGATCTTGATGACCTCGACCAGCTTGTTCAGCTGCTTGGTGACCTGTTCCAAAGGCGACTCCTCGACGTTGACCACGATGGTCATGCGAGAGACCTCGGGGTGCTCGGTCGGGCCCACGGCGAGCGAGTCGATGTTGTAGCCGCGGCGGCTGAAGAGGCCCGCGACCCTTGCGAGCACGCCCGGCTTGTTCTCCACCAGCACGGACAGCGTGTGCTTCAACGCCGGCACCCCGGCGGACAGCTCGTCCCTCACAGGTCGTCACCTTCCCAGTCGGGCGCCATCTCGCGGGCGACCTTGATGTCGTCGTTGCTGGTGCCGGCGGCCACCATCGGCCAGACCATGGCGTCCCGGTGCACGCGGAAGTCGACCACGACCGGCACGTCGTCGATCTGCATCGCCTTCTCGATGGTCGCGTCGACCTCGTCCGGGTTGTCGCACGCCAGGCCCACGCAGCCATAGGCGTCGGCCAGCTTGACGAAGTCCGGGATCCGCCGCGGCACGACCTCGCCACGGGTGGCCCGCTGCAGGTCGGTGTTGGAGTAGCGCTCGTTGTAGAACAGCGTCTGCCACTGCCGCACCATGCCGAGCGACTCGTTGTTGATGATCGCCACCTTGATGGGGATGCCTTCCATGGCGCAGGTGGCGAGCTCCTGGTTGGTCATCTGGAAGCAGCCGTCACCGTCGACCGACCAGACCGTGGTGTCGGGCCGGGCGACCTTGGCACCCATCGCGGCCGGCACCGAGAAGCCCATGGTGCCCAGGCCGCCGGAGTTGATCCACGTGCCCGGCCGCTCGTAGCCGATGAACTGCGAGGCCCACATCTGGTGCTGCCCGACCCCAGCGGTGTAGATCGCGTCGGGTCCGACGATGTGGCCCAGCCGCTGCATCACGTACTGGGGGGCCAGCGAACCGTCGGACGGCTCCTCGTACCCGAGCGGGTAGCGGCCTCGGACTCCTTCGAGGAAGGTGCGCCACTCCTCGTAGTCGCCCTGGCGTCCCGCTTCGCGCTCCGCCTCGACCGCCGCGACCAGGTCGGCGATGACCTCGCGGGCGTCGCCGACGATGGGGACGTCGGCGTGCCGGTTCTTGCCGATCTCGGCCGGGTCGATGTCGGCGTGGATCACCTTCGCGTTCGGGGCGAAGCTGTCCAGCGCCCCCGTCACCCGGTCGTCGAAGCGCGCGCCCAGGCTGAGGATGAGGTCGCTGCGCTGCAGCGCCCCCACCGCCGCGACGGTGCCGTGCATGCCCGGCATCCCCATGTGCAGCGGGTGGCTGTCCGGGAAGGCGCCGCGCGCCATCAGCGTCGTCACCACCGGGATCCCGGTGAGCTCGGCCAGCCGTCGCAGCTCGGCCGAGGCGCGAGCACGGATGACCCCGCCGCCGACGTAGAGCACCGGCTTGCGGGCGGCCACGATCATCGAGGCAGCCTC
This sequence comes from uncultured Actinomycetota bacterium, assembly GCA_963801135.1. GTDB lineage: Bacteria > Actinomycetota > Actinomycetes > Propionibacteriales > Nocardioidaceae > Marmoricola_A. Next base: position 54,891 of record CAWDDN010000018.1, read on the forward strand.
GCGGACCTGCTTGGCGTGGGGGCGGGTGACCGGGCGGTAGCCGGGCAGGTGCAGCTCAGTGGGCCAGTCGAAGGTGGTGGTCGCCTGCAACGCGTCCTTGGCGACGTCGACCAGCACCGGTCCGGGCCGGCCGGTGCGGGCGATGTGGAAGGCCTGCGCGACCGTGCGAGGGATCTCCGCCGGGTCGGTGACGAGGAAGTTGTGCTTGGTGATCGGCATCGTGATGCCGCGGATGTCGGCCTCCTGGAAGGCGTCGGTGCCGATGGCGGCACTGGAGACCTGCCCGGTGATCGCGACGAGCGGGACCGAGTCCATGTAGGCGTCGGCCAGCGGGGTGACCAGGTTCGTCGCACCGGGCCCGCTGGTCGCCATGCACACCCCGACCTGGTCGCCGGCCACGGCGTACCCCTGGGCCGCGTGCCCGGCGCCCTGCTCGTGCCGCACCAGGATGTGGCGCAGCTTCACCGAGTCGAACAAGGGGTCGTACGCCGGCAGGATCGCTCCACCGGGGATCCCGAAGACGTTCTCCGCTCCGGCGGCCTCGAGCGAGCGGACCAGCGACTGGGCGCCCGTCATCGACTCGCCCGTGGCGGTGGATCGGCTGTTCGGCTCGGTCATCGCCGGCCCCTCCTGATCGATACGTGTCTCGTCATGTCCACAAAACAAAGCCCCCGGGGCCCGACGGGCGCCAACGGGGGACGGCGTAGGTCGACTCGGTGTTCAGTCAGCCTACGCCGGGACGTACGAGTACCTCGAAACGCATGGGGAAACGTTCGCCGCCCGGCGGTCCCGCGTCAAGCGAGTGTGCCATGTGTCTCGAATCGCGGGATCACCGTCCCGCCAGTCAGACACTCGACGCTGTGCACCTCCGCGAGCGAGCGCGTGATGCTCGCCATGATCGGTTCGACGTGGAAACACCTCGGGCGCGGGCAAGGTTCACCCAGCAAGATTCACCCAGCAAGGTTCACCCAGCAAGATTCACCCAGCAGTGACCTCCGGCAACCAGCAAGGACGACCCTCATGAACACCACCCCTCCGACGACCAGTCGGTCGCTGGGCAGCCGTGGCCGTACCGCCCTGGGCACCACGGTCGCGACCTCCGCTCTGGCAGCAGCCGCAGCGGCCCCTGAACGACTCGGCCGGCTGCTGCGGCACCGCTACCCGACCGTCGCCGTGACCGGGATGACCGGGGTCGGCAAGAGCGCACTCGCTGACCGGCTGACGCGCCGTTCCGCGGGCGGGTCCCCTGACGTGGGATCGGCGACGTTGGAGCGACGCACCCGCCGAGCCGCGCGGCTGCGGGGCTTCCGGTTCCGCGTCGTGCCCGGCGAGAACGCTGCCACGCGGCTCGGGGCGCTCGACGACGTCTTCCACGACGAGCCGGTCGACGGCGTGCTCCACGTCGTCGCCAACGGTCACGCCACGCCCCGACGTACGGCCGGCACCACGGGGGTGGCCGAGGCCACCCGCGAGCAGCTGCTGGCCACCGAGCTGGAGGACTGGGCGATCACCTCCCACCGGATCGCCTCGATGGCGGTGCGCCGTGAGCGGCCCACCTGGCTGGTCATCGCCGTCACCAAGGTCGACCTCTACCCCGACGACGTCGACGACGCCGTGCACTACTACTCCCCTGGCAGCGGTTCGCCCTTCGGCGACAAGCTCGACGAGCTGCGCGCCCTGGCCGGGGGCGCGAAGCTCTCGATCGACGTGCTTCCGGTCTGCGCGCAGGGCGGCGACCGGAAGTCGGCCATGCCGGACAAGCGCTGCGCCGACCTGCTCGGAAGGCTCGAGACCCGGATGGCCCAGCTCTCCGGCCACGTCTGACCTCGCGCCGACGTCCGCCCGACTTCTGGGTGAGAGACTGCAGTGAATCGGGCCGCTGCGCTGCAACCTCTCACCCAAAGCTCAACCGGCCCGGCGAGCGATCCGCTCGGCAAGCTTCTGCCGGCCGGCAGGGGTGAAGCAGGAGGACTGCAGCAGCTGGTGCCAGCGCCGGATCCGGCCGGGATCGTGCGGCCTGCCCAGCGACAGGTCCGCATCGCGCAGGATCGTGATTCCCTGGGTGAGGACGTCTCGCTGGGTGTAGCCCCGACGCACCCACGTCTGGTTGCCGATGCGACGGGTCCGGGCCAGGTCCCTTCGCTGCTGCCTCACGGTGAGGTGGTCACCTCCGTCGTACTCGTGAATCGTCGTGGTGCCCCGCAGCCACAGGTCACCTCGTGCGACGAACCGGCCCTCCGCGTCCAGGACCTCGTGCTGGGGCACCACGTCGATCTCGGACACCACGTGCAGGACCCGGAGCAACGTCTCGTAGGGCGACTCCGAACGCTCATCACTCAGGTCGAGCGCGTTCCGCAGCATCCGAGCACCCCATCGTCGGCCCGCAGCCACCTCGCGCAGCGCTTCGAGTGACACCTGGGCCGACGCCCGAGCCGAGTCGACCAGGACCACCAGGTCGAGGGTGCCCAGGTCGCGGGCGCACGCGAGCAGCGCCTCGGCCGGCGGATCGAGCCGTACGTCGTCGATCATCACGGGCGAGGCAGGGACCTGGTGGCGCATGGCCACCAGACCGGCTCGCTGTGGCCGCGACTCGCCGCGTCCAACCGCCGCCCATACCGGCACCGGGGGCAGCGGCGGCAACCACCAGCCGTACGCCCCCGCCGCGGTCAGGTGGGTGAAGCGCCCCGACGGCGGAAGCACCAGCTGCCACGCGGGGAGGTCGTCCGCCGCGTCGGCTGCCCGATAGAGACCGTGGGCCACCCGGTGCCACTCCCGCGAACGACGATGGCCTCGGAAGGGTGCCTGATCCGCCATGCGGCAACCCTCGGCCGAGCGCGGCGCAGGCAGCGTCCTCCGCTTGGACGTTGTGGACAACCCCGCGGCCCCACGTTTGGGTGAAGGATTGCGGCCCGGAGGCCCGATTCGCTGCAACCTCTCACCCAAACGTGCGGACGTCCGTCGCGGCGCGCCCGCGCCGGGTCGGCGGGCGAGCACTGGTGGTGGGCAGCAGGCAGGTCTAGGTTCCGGTGACATGAATGAGATCGAGCGAGCGCTCGACACCGCGCACGCTCTCGCGCGCGACTGGCTGGAGTCACTCCCGACCCGGCGCGTCCCGGCCTCGGCGAGCATCAGCGAGATCCGTCGCAGCCTGGGCGACCTGCCCGAGGGTCCGACCCCTGCGGCCGAGGTCATCGAGCTGCTGGCCGAGGCCGCGGAGCCGGGGCTGGTGGCCATCGGCTCGGGACGCTTCTTCGGTTTCGTCATGGGGGGTGCCCTGCCTGCGGCGCTGGCCGCCGACTGGCTCGTGGCCGCCTGGGACCAGAACGCCGGCATGCGCGAGGTGACCCGAGCGACCAGCGCGATCGAGGACTGCGCTGCTCAGTGGGTGCTCGACCTGCTTGGCCTGCCGACCGGGTCGGCGGTGGGCTTCGCCACCGGAGCGACGATGGCCAACTTCACCTGCCTGGCCGCCGCTCGTGACGACGTCCTGCGGCGCGTGGGATGGGACGTCGCGACCCGCGGTCTCACCGGATCCCCCGGTGTCAGGGTCGTGGTGGGCCAGGAACGTCACGACACCGTCGACCTGGCGCTGCGCTACCTCGGTCTGGGTGCTCCGCAGGTGGTGCCCGCCGACGCTCAGGGACGCATCGACGTGGCAGCGCTCGAGGACGCTCTGGGGCAAGGCGCGGCCCGGCCCAGCATCGTGGTCCTCCAGGCGGGCAACGTGCACTCCGGAGCGTTCGACGACTTCGTCGACGCGGTCGCGGTCGCTCACCGCCACGGCGCCTGGGTGCACGTGGACGGAGCCTTCGGCCTGTGGGCTGCGGCGGCGCCACAGCTCGCGGGGCTGACGGCCGGAGTGGCCACGGCGGACTCCTGGACGACCGATGCCCACAAGATCCTCAACGTGCCCTACGACTGCGGGCTCGCGATCGTGCGCGACCCCGCCGCGGTCCGCGCGGCCATGGGAGTCCACGCCGACTACCTGGTCCACTCCGAGGACATGGAACCCCTCGACAAGGTCCCCGAGCTCTCCCGACGCGCTCGCGAGGTGCCGGTCTGGGCGGCGTTGCGCAGTCTGGGACGCAGCGGCGTCGCCGATCTGGTGACCGGGCTGGCCGACAACGCACGGGCCCTCGCCCGCGGCCTGGCCGACCTCGGGGCGGAGGTCGTGAACGACGTCGTCTTCACCCAGGTGTGCGTCAGCTTCGGCGACGACGAGCGCACCCAGCAGGTCGTCCGCCGCGTGCTCGAGGACGGGACGGCCTGGTTGAGCGGGTCCCGCTGGCACGGTCGTGCGGTGCTGCGCGTGTCGATGAGCAACTGGTCGACAACGGAGGACGACATCACACGCACGCTCGAGGCCGTGCGCCGGGTACTGGCCGACCTCTGAGCCCGGCGCTACCCGCAGACGGCGCCGTGGGCGGCGGACTGGACCACCTTGCGGTACTTGCCCAGCACGCCGGTGGTGAACTTCGGCTCCCGTGGTGACCAGCCCTCGCGGCGAGAGGCCAGCTCCTCCTCGGTGAGGTCCGGCACGTCGAGCTGGGCGTTGGCGACGTCCAGACGGATCCGGTCACCGTCGCGCAGGAAGGCGATGGGCCCCGCGTCGACCGCCTCGGGCGCGATGTGGCCCACGCACAGCCCGGTGGTGCCCCCGGAGAACCGGCCGTCGGTGATCAGCAGCACGTCCTTGCCGAGACCCGCACCCTTGATGGCGCCGGTGATCGCGAGCATCTCGCGCATCCCCGGCCCGCCCTTGGGCCCCTCGTAGCGGATCACCACGGCGTCGCCGTGCTGGATCTCGTCCGCGGCGAGCGCGTCGAGCGCAGCGCGTTCGCCGTCGAAGACCCGGGCCGGGCCCTCGAAGACGTCGTCGTCGAAGCCGGCCGACTTCACCACGGCCCCCTCGGGGGCGAGCGAGCCGCGCAGGATGGTGAGTCCGCCGGTGGCGTGGATGGGACGGTCGAGGCGGCGGATCACCTCGTCGTCGACGCCGGGCGGGTCGATCTCGGCGAGGTTCTCGGCCACGGTCCTGCCGGTCACCGTGAGCGCGTCGCCGTGCAGCAGGCCGGCGTCGAGCAGGAGCTTCATCAGCATCGGGATGCCGCCGACGCGGTCGAAGTCCACCCAGACGTACTTGCCGAAGGGCTTGAGGTCACCGAGGTGCGGCACCTTCTTGCCGATCCGGGTGAAGTCGTCGAGCGTCAGGTCGACCTGCGCCTCGCGGGCGATCGCGAGCAGGTGGAGGACGGCGTTGGTGGAGCCGCCCAGCGCCATCGCAACGGCGATGGCGTTCTCGAACGCCTCCCGGGTCATCACCTGGCGCGCGGTGATGCCGCGACGCAGCATCTCCACGACCGCCTCTCCCGACTTGAGGGCGTAACCGTCGCGGCGTCGGTCGACGGCCGGCGGGGCGGAGCTGCCCGGCAGGCTCATCCCGAGCGCCTCGGCGACGCTCGCCATGGTGTTGGCGGTGTAGGCACCGCCGCAGGCGCCCTCGCCGGGACAGATCGCCCGCTCCACCTTGTCGACCTGCTCGCGGCTGATCCGGCCGGCCAGGCAGGCGCCCACAGCCTCGAAGGCGTCGATGATCGTGACGTCCTCGCCGTCGACCTTGCCCGGCAGGATCGTGCCGGCGTAGAGGAACACCGACGCGAGGTCGAGACGCGCAGCGGCCATGAGCATCCCCGGCAACGACTTGTCGCAGCCGGCCAGGAGCACCGACCCGTCGAGCCGCTCCGCCATCATCACGGTCTCGACCGAGTCGGCGATCACCTCACGCGAGACCAGCGAGAAGTGCATGCCCTTCGTGGCCCATCGAGATGCCGTCGGAGACCGAGATCGTGCCGAACTCCAGCGGGAAGCCACCGGCGGCGTGGACGCCGCTCTTGGCGGCCTTGGCCAGCCGGTCGAGCGAGAGGTTGCACGGGGTGATCTCGTTCCACGAGGACGCGATCCCGATCTGCGGCTTCACCCAGTCGTCGTCGCCCATCCCGACGGCGCGGAGCATCCCGCGGGCCGCAGCCCGCTCCAGGCCGTCGGTGACGTCGCGCGAACGGGGCTTGATGTCGGGCTGTCCGTCGACCATGGCCGCAGCCTACAAGCGGCTTCCGGGGACACCGACCTGCCGATCGGGAGACGAGCCATCGGTACCGTTCGGGGGTGACGTTCCGAGGGACGGCGGCCCGCTGGTTCGCGCGGATGACCCCCGAGTGGCAGGTGCGCAGCGCCCTGGCTGCGGGCCTCTCGCTGTCCAACCTGCTCGGCATCGTGGTGGTGGTCGCGTTGGCCCTGTGGGTGGTGCCGCTGCCTGCCGAGCGGGATGCCGTGACCGCGGAGCGCAGCCTGGGGATCGGCCTCCTCTTCGCGGTGGTCGGCAGCACCGTCGGCATCGTGCAGGCCTGGCGCGTGCTCCATCCCGTGGTGATCATGCTCCGCCCTGGTGGAGCACCCACCGAGAGCGAACGACGTGACGTGCTGGCAGCGCCGCGGCGGATCTTCGCCTTCCAGGCGATGCTGTGGGCGATGGCCTCAGTTCTCGTGGGGGCAGCCAATGCCGCGCAGTCGGCGATGCTCGCGTTGTCGATCGGCGTGATCGTGGGGCTCGCGGGGTGGGCCACCTCCTGCGTCACCTACCTGCTCTGCGAGCGGTCACTACGCCCGGTGGCGCGACGGGTGCTGGCGACCGGGATCCCACCACGTCGCCACGTGCGGTCGGTGACCGACCGCACGATGTTCGCCTGGGCCCTGGGGACGGGAGCCGCGGTGCTGGGGCTGGTCCTGGTCGGGGCCGCCGGGCTCACCGTCGAGGCCACCGAGGTGGAGGTCGACCAGCTGTCGATCACGATGATCGTGCTCGGCTGCATCACCCTGGCGGTCGGCTCCATGTCGACCTACGTCGCCGCCCAGGCCAGCAGCCAACCTGTCCGCGCGCTCCGTGAGGCCATCGAACGGGTCGGGCGCGGCGACTACACCGTGCAGGTTCCCATCTACGACGGCACCGAGATCGGGCTGCTGCAGGCGGGCTTCAACCAGATGGTCGAGGGGCTCAGCGAGAAGGAGGACCTCCGCGACCTCTTCGGCCGCCACGTCGGCGAGGACGTCGCCCGGGCCGCGCTCGACCGGGGCATTGCGCTCGGCGGAGAGGTCCGCGACATCTCGGTGCTGTTCGTCGACGTCATCGGCTCCACGTCCCTGGCCGAGAACTGCGAGCCCGAGGACGTCGTGGCCCTGCTCAACCGGTTCTTCGACGTCGTCATCGACGTGGTGCACGAGCACAACGGCTTCGTCAACAAGTTCGAGGGCGACGCTGCCCTGGTGATCTGGGGGGCTCCGGTCGCCATGGGCGAGATCCACACCTGCGCCCTGCGAGCCGCGCGGGTCATGGGCGAGCGGCTGGCCAGGGAGGTGCGCGACATCCGCGCCTGCATCGGCGTCTCCTCCGGCCGCGCGGTCGCCGGCAACGTCGGCACCCACGAGCGCTACGAGTACACCGTGATCGGCGACCCGGTGAACGAGGCGGCGCGGCTCACCAGCGCTGCGAAGGAGACCGACCACCTCGTGCTGGTCAACCACGCGCTGGTCGAGGTCGCCGATGCCGACGAGGCCCGGCACTGGTGCGAGCTCGAGCCCGTGGTGGTGCGCGGACGCAGCGAGCCGACCCGGGTCGCGACACCGCGCGGCCGCTGACGCCGGTGGTGTTCACGATCTCGTCACACGGGGGCAACGCAGTTGTCCCCGGCCGCTCCTAGGGTCGAGCCATCCACCGGCCGAGCCACCTGGAGTCGACATGGCCACTCCCTCACCCCTCCGCTCTGCGCGCCCCTCTCTCACGCCTCTGCTCGACCCTCTCCTCAGCCCGGTTGTGGGCCCCGTTGTGGGCGCCGTTGTGGGGACCGGGCGTCGACTGCTCACCTGGCCCGTCGGCAGCCAGCAGGGCTCCCGCCGCAACGCGATGCTCGGCGCCAACGAGCTGCGCCACCGCCGGCGCGAGCAGCAGGAGGTCGAGGAGTTCTTGGCCGACCTGACCAGCCCGCCGCCGCACCGCGGCGGGGTGAGCAGCCGCACCGGTTGCCCGAAGTTCTCGGCGTGACATGGGGCACGAAACAGGTTCAAATCGACGCCTGACCGGGATACTCCCGGTATGCCGACGCAGCAGCAGGGCTTCCGAGCCGATCCAGGCGCCCCCTCCACCACCCGGTTGGGAGACGCCGACGACGCGCCGCACCTGCCGGACCAGTCGGTGGTGCGCTTCCACCGCATCGTCAGCGCCGACGGCACGCTGATCGAGGCGTGGCACAACGACGCCTGGCACCGCGGCGGCGACGGCCCGGTCGTGCTGGTGTGCAACGGTCTCGGCACCAACGCCTACAGCTGGCCCGACCTGCTCCGCGGGGACTGCGACGTCCGCGTGATCTCGTGGAACCACCGCGGCGTCGGCCGGAGCGCGCGGCCCGACGACCCGGACCGCTGCGGCGTCGACGCGATGGTCGAGGACGCCGTTGCCGTGATGGACGCGGCGGGCGTGGAGTCGGCGATCGTCGCGGGCTGGTCCATCGGGGTCAACACCGCCTTCGAGCTCGCGGTGCGCCACCCCGAGCGTGTACGCGGCATCTTCGCTGTCGCCGGTGTCCCCGGCGGCACCTTCGAGTCGATGCTCGCCCCGCTCCACCTCCCTCGGCCGCTCCGGCAGCCGATCACCGTCGGCGCCACGCATCTGTTGAAGGCGGGCGGCCCCCTGCTCACCCCGATCGCGAAGCGGATCCAGATGGGGCCGATCGGCACCCGGGCGCTGCGCTACAGCGGCTTCATGCTGCCGTTCGCCTCGAACCGCCGACGTGCGTCGGGCGGTTCGCGAGTTCCTGACCACACCGGTCGAGTGGTACATGCACCTGGCGCTGCACTCCGCGCGACACCTCCGGGTCTCGCTCTCGAAGGTCGACGTGCCGTGCGCGTTCGTCTCCGGGCGCTTCGACATCCTGGCCTCCGCCAAGGACATGCGCACCGCGGCCGACCGCATCTCCCACTCGACGTACGTGAACCTGTGGGGCACCCACTTCCTCACCCTCGAGCGGCCGCAGCTGGTCACCCGCATGCTGCACGAGCTCATCGAGACCGTCGAGGAGTACGAGGCCACGGCCTGAGCGCCCCGTCCCGCGTGGGGGCCCTGCCTAGGCTTGGCGGCATGAGCCGGACCCTCGGAGCCGCGACCCTGCTCGTCTCGACCGCGCTCGCCCTCACCGCGTGCGCCGAGTCCGATCCCGAGGCCGGGGACCTCGGCGCCGAGCCGGCCGAGCAGCCCACGACGCTCACCGCCGCGCCCGCGCCCACCGAGTCGCAGCAGTCGCTCTCCCCACCTGGCAGGCCCCGCGTCGTGAGCACCGTGGCCACCGGGCTCGAGGTGCCGTGGGGAGTCACCTTCCTGCCCGACGGGAGCGCGTTGGTGGGGGAACGGGACAGCACGCGCGTGGTAAGGGTCTCCCCCGGAGGCACGGTGCGAGAGGTGGGCCGCGTCGACGAGGCCGCTCCGCAGGGGGAGGCCGGACTGCTCGGGCTCGCGGCCTCGCCGTCGTACGACGAGGACTCGTCGGTCTACGCCTACGTCACCACCGGGCAGGACAACCGAGTCGTGCGGATGAGGTACGAGAACGGCCGGCTCGGCGACCCGGAGCCGATCCTCACCGGCATTCCGAAGGGGGCCATCCACGACGGAGGACGGCTGCTCTTCGACGAGGAGGATCAACTGTTCGTCTCCACCGGGGAGACCGGCGAGCCTGAGCTTGCCCAGCAGACCGACTCCCTGGGCGGCAAGATCCTGCGCATCACCGCCGAGGGCGACTCCTGCCGACGGCAACCCCCGCGCCGACTCCGAGGTCTGGACGCTGGGTCACCGAAACGTGCAGGGGCTCGCCTTCGACGACGCAGGGCCGACTGTGGGCCACCGAGTTCGGCGCGCAGACCTGGGACGAGCTGAACCAGATCCGCAAGGGCACCAACTACGGCTGGCCGCTGGTCGAGGGCAAGGGCGAGCAGCCGGAGTTCCTCAACCCCTTCGTGACGTGGCGGACCTCCGAGGCCTCGCCCTCCGGACTGGCCTACCTCAACGGGTCGCTGTGGGCAGGGGCGCTGCGCGGCGAGCGGCTGTGGCAGATCCCGGTGACCGACGACGGGGTGGACGAGCCCCGGGGGTGGTTCGTCGGCGACTACGGCCGCATCCGCACCGTGACCGCCACCCCGCGCGGCACCCTGTGGGTCACCACCAGCAACCGCGACGGTCGCGGCGACCCGACGTCCTCCGACGACCGCATCCTCGAGGTCGCCGTACCGGCGGCCCGCTGAGGTCTCCCCTGGGATGTCGGCACCTGATCACTTCCCTCGCGATGCCTGGCACGGGAAGCGATGAGCTGCCGAGGGAAGCAGGGAGCGTTGCCCGAAGCTTCCGTGCATTCTCGATGGGAATCAGGTGAGGACGTCGTCCAGCGAGACTGCGTCGATGCCGACGGCCTCGCCCACCGGGCCGTTGGTCAGCGATCCGGCGTGCGCGTTGAGGCCGAGCGCGAGCGCCCGGTCGTTGCGGCAGGCCTGCTGCCACCCCTGGTCCGCCAGGGACACGGTGTAGGGGAGCGTCGCGTTGGTCAGGGCGTACGTCGAGGTGTTCGGCACCGCGCCCGGCATGTTCGCCACGCAGTAGAACACCGACTCGTGCACCTGGAAGGTGGGGTCGGCGTGCGTGGTCGGGTGCGTGTCCTCGAAGCAGCCTCCCTGGTCGACGGCGATGTCGACCAGCACCGAGCCCGGCTTCATCCGCGAGACCAGGTCGTTGCTCACCAGCTTGGGCGCCGCGGCGCCGGGGATGAGCACCGCGCCGATGACGAGGTCGGCCTCGGTCACCTGCTGCTCGATGGCCAGCTTGGAGGACGCGAGGCCGTGGACGCGGTTGTTGTAGCGCCAGAACGACATCCGCAGCTTGTCCAGGTCGGTGTCGAGCAGGGTCACGTCGGCACCCATGCCGAGGGCGATGTTGGCCGCGTTCTGCCCGGAGACCCCGGCTCCGATGATGACGACCTTGGCCTGGGCCACGCCGCCCACACCGCCGAACAGCACGCCGCGACCGCCTTCGGCCTTCATCAGGGAGTGCGCACCCACCTGGGGAGCCAGGCAGCCGGCCACCTCCGACATGGGATAGAGCAGGGGCAGACCGCCCGACGGCAGCTGCACGGTCTCGTACGCGATGGCCGTGACTCCGCGCTCGAGCAGCTCCTCGGTCAGCGGCTTGTCGGCAGCCAGGTGCAGGTAGGTGAAGAGCACCTGGCCCTCACGCATCCGCTCGTACTCCTCGGCGACCGGCTCCTTGACCTTGAGCACCATCTCGGCCTCACCCCAGACGTCGTCCGCGGTGTCGAGCATGGTGGCGCCGGCGTCGGTGTACTCCTCGTCGGGGACCTGCGACCCGAGCCCGGCTCCCTGCTCGATGACGACGTCGTGGCCGTGCTGCACCAGCTCATGGACCCCGATCGGCGTGATGGCCACGCGGTACTCGTGGTTCTTGACTTCCTTCGGAATGCCGATGCGCATGGGCCCTCCTGGTGACGTATGCGCGTCCATCATGGTGTCTGGCGACAGAAACCGGAAGCGCGCCCGACCGTGCCTCACCCGTGGAGCAGCTCGCGGAACGCGTGCAGGGTCTCCTCGATGGCCCGGTCCGCGGCCGGGCTGAAGGACATGTCGAAGAACCCGTGGATCAGGTCGTCGTAGTGGAGCACGGTGACCGGCACGCCGGCAGCCTGCAGCTTCTCGGCGTACGCCGTGCCCTCGTCGCGGAGCGGGTCGTAGCCGGCCGTCACCACCACGGCCGGGGCGACACCGTCCACGTCACCGTGCAGCGGCGAGTGCCGTGGGTCGCCGGGCTGGAGGTCGGCGGGGCGGCGTAGTGGGAGAAGAACCAGAGCATGGTCTCCTCCTCGAGCAGGTAGCCCCGGGCGTTCTCCTGGCGCGAGCCGTAGTCACCGAAGACGTCGACCGCGGGATAGATCAGCAGCTGGGCGGTGAGCCGCCTCCGCAGGTCTTGGGCGACCAGCGCGGAGAGGTTGCCACCTGCGCTGTCGCCGGCCACACCCAGACGGTCGTCGCCCCCCAGGTCAGCGAGATGGTCCGAGACCCATCGGCCCGCGGCGAGCGCGTCGTCGACGGCTGCCGGGAAGGGGTGCTCCGGCGCCAGCCGGTAGTCGAGCGACACCACCACCGCTGGGGCGACCCGGCACAGCCGTCGGCACACCTGGTCGTGGGTGTCGAGGTCGCCGACCACGAAGCCGCCGCCGTGCAGGTACAGCACGGTCGGCCAGGGTCCCTCACCCCCGGGGCGGTAGACCCGGGCCACGAGGTCACCTCCCGGCCCCGGCACCGTCGTCTCTTCCACGGCCCCGACCTGGACCACCTGGTCGGGCTGCACCATGCCGCAGGTCATCGCCCGCATGCCCGTGCGGGCGGTCTGCGGGTCACTCTCGTGGATCGGGGGGTAGCCACTGGACTCGATGAGGTCGAGGAGGCCCTTGATGTGCGGATCGACTGCCATCCCGCCATCCTGCCCAAGCCGGGGTGACGGCCGCCGACCGCCGTGGGCCGTCGCTCAGGCCGAGGGCGCCGCGGCCACACCGTCGAGGTACGCCGTCACGAGGAACCCCAACGACCGCAGGTGGTAGCCGCCCTCCTGCACCACCACCATGGGCAGACCGGTGCCCCCGAGAATCTCCCCCGCCCGGTGGTAGCCGTCGGCGGTCACCATCAGCGGGCTCTCGGGGTCGTCGGCCGCTGCGTCGACCCCCAGGGAGACGACGAGCGCATCGCACCCGGCCACCCAGCCGGCTAGCTCCTCGACGGCCGTCAGCCACGGGCGGTCACCGGCGCCGGGCCGGAGGAGCAGGTTGCGCGTGGCGCCCTCCCCCGCGCCGACCCCCACCTCGTCGGCGTACCCGACGATGTGGGGGAACCAGCCGGCACCTGGGTCGACGTGCACCGAGCCGTAGCGGACGTCCGCGCGAGGGTAGAAGATCGCGGCGGTGCCGTTGCCGTGATGGGCGTCGAGGTCGACGACGCCCACGCGTGCGTGGCCGCCGTCGCGCAGCCGCTGCGCGGCGAGGGCAGCGTTGTTGAGGTAGCAGGAGCCCCCGTAGCCGGACGGCGTCGCGTGGTGCCCCGGCGGCCGGCTGAGTGCGTAGACCACGGGCTCGCCGCCGACCACCAGGTCGGCGGCGTGGAGCGCGCACGCCGCCGCTGCCCGGACCGCCTCCCACGAGCCCTGCCCGAGCAGAGTCATGGTGTCGTAGCCGAACCGGCCCGCCTCGGCGTGGACCGTGGTGGCCGGGTGTGCCGGCAACCCGGCGGTCATCGCCGGCGTGGGGAACATGTAGGGCACGACGCGGTCCTGGCCCGCCTCCTCGGCGTACGGCCCGGCAGCCCATCGGTCGGCGGCCGTGGCGAGGAAACGGACCAGCTCCGGGTCGTGCACCCGGCTCAGCGCCTCGATGGGGACCGGCGGTGGCTCGACCAGGTCGTGACCGACCGTGACGAGGGCGTCTCGGATCACGTCGACGCGGTCGGGCACCTCGGTGCCGGGAATCGGGACGCCGACCCAGATCTCGCCACCAGGTCGGTGACGTCTGGTCTGGGGAGACCACACGCAGCGGATCGAGGCCATGCCGTAGTCAAGCACTCCGGGGCCGGCCAGGCTCGACCGCTGAGAGCCTCGCCTGGCCCCGATTCCGTTGGTCGAGCTCGCCGAGACGCCCGGAGACGGCACAATGGCCGGGTGCCCCGCGCCCGTGACCTCGGAATCCAGGTCGGCTCCCTCCCGCCCGGCCCCACCTGCTCGGTCCTCGACGTGCCTGGAGTGGGCCTCGGGCACACCACCGTCGTCCGTGACGAGCCGCCGCCACCGGCGGGGCGCGGGGTGGCGCGGACCGGGGTGAGCGTCCTGCTGCTGGCCGAGGACAGCTACCACCGCCCCCTCGCCGCCGGCGGGGCGGTGCTCAACGGAGCCGGTGAGTGCACGGGGTTCCTGACGGCACAGGAGTGGGGCGTCGTGGAGACGCCGGTCCACCTCACCTCGACGATGCAGCTGGGACGGGTCTACGACGCCGCGTGCGAGCTCGCGCTCGAGGCCGATCCCGGCATCGCCGGCGAAGTCGTCATCCCGGTGGTCGCCGAGTGCGACGACTCCTTCCTCAACGACTGCCGCCGGATGCAGGTGAGCGCCGACGACGTCCGGTCGGCGTACGCCGCGGCGCTGGCCTCGCTCGGCTCCGACGTCGCGCCGCCTGAGGGGTCGGTGGGTGCCGGCACCGGGATGTCGTGCCTCGGCTTCAAGGGCGGCATCGGGACGGCCTCTCGCGTCACGTCCCGGGGGCACACCGTGGCAGTGCTGCTGTTGACCAACTTCGGGCAGCGCGAACGGCTGACCGTGGCCGGCGTGCCTCTGGGACGCCGGCTGGGCGCTGGGGACGGACCGAGCAGGCCGGCCGGGTCGTGCATCGGCGTGGTCGTGACCGATGCCCCGGTCGCCGGCCAGGACTGTGAACGGCTGGCCCGACGGATCGGGCTGGGGCTGGCACGCACCGGATCGACCGCCCACCACGGCAGCGGCGAGGTCTTCCTGGCCGCTTCGACCACCTGCCGCAGCGACCGCACGGGGGCGTTCGGCACCGGCTCGCTCGTCGGCGGCCGCGAGCTGGACGAGCTGTTCGAGGCGGTCGTGGATGCCAGCGAGGAGTCCGTGCTCAACTCCCTGCTCCAGTCGCCCACAACGACCGGACGGGACGGCAACACCAGCGAGGGGCTGGACCCCGACCTGGTCCGGTCGGTGGTCGGAGGGCGGAGATGACGGGCGCCGAGACCGGCACCGAGCGCGAGGTCCGGCTGACGATGAGCGACGGGGTCGAGCTGGCGGCCACCCTCTACCTCCCTGGGGTGGACGAACCGCAGCCATGCCTGCTCGAGGCCCTGCCCTACCGCAAGGACGACTTGACCTCGTCCTACGACGCCACCTACGTCCGGCTGCGCGACGAGTTCGGCTTCGCGGTCTGCCGCCTGGACCTGCGCGGCACCGGCTCGAGCAGCGGCGACGCCACCGACGAGTACCCGCACGTCGAGCAGCGCGACCTTCACGAGGTCATCGCCTGGCTGGCGGAGCAGGGGTGGTGCAACGGCTCGGTCGGCATGTTCGGCACGTCGTACTCGGGTTTCAACTCGCTGCAGCTCGCGGTCGAGCGGCCGCCAGCCCTGGGTGCGGTGTGCGCCATCTACGCCACGGACGACCGGTGGACCGACGACGTCCACTGGCGGGGCGGCGCGCTGCGGCTGGTCGACCTGGTCGACTACTGCCACTACATGACTCCGATGACGATGCTGCCGCCGGTGCCGGCGGTCTGGGGTGACGGCTGGCGCGAGGAGTGGCGGCGGCGCCTCGAGACCCACGAGCCCTGGGTGCTGACGTGGTTGCGCGAGAACCGCGACGGCCCCTACTGGCGGCACGGCTCGGTTCGCGTCCCCACGGCACACGGCGCTGGCCGAGCGGGGGAGAGCGAGTCCGACTACACCGGCTACGAACGCATCGGCTGTCCCACGATGGTGGTCGCGGGCTGGGCCGACGGGTACCGCAACAACTCCTTCCGGACAGTGGCTGCCCTGGGCTCCCAGGGCACCCCGCACTGGCTCCTGGCAGGACCCTGGGCGCACGCCGACCCAGCCTCGGCGATGCCGGGGCCACGGATCGACCTCGACCGCGAGTTGGCGCGCTGGTTCGACCGCTGGCTGCGCCGCCCGGTCAGAGCGCGGACGTCCGGGATCGACGTCTTCGTGCGCACCTCGACCAGGCCGGCACCCGACCTCGATCGGCACGAGGGCTTCTGGGTCAGCGACACCTGGCCGTCGTCGCACGCTTGGACCGACGAGGTCGGGGTGGACGGGCCGCGCGACCTCGTCGTCGACCCGAGCGTCGGGACCGCCGCGTGGATCGACTGCGCCGGGCACCTGCCCTGGGGACAGTCGGGTGACCAACGACTGGACGACGCCCGTTCGCTGACGTGGGAGTGGGACGACCGCGCCGGACGGGTGCTGCTCGGGCAGCCACGCCTGTGCGTCTCGGTCTCGGCGACAGCACCGCACGCATCGCTGTCGGCGAAGCTGTGCGACGTGTTTCCCGACGGCACCTCGGCCTTGATCTGCCGCGGCTCGGTGGACCTCGCCTACCGCGACGGCGTGCACGGCGAACCCAACCTGCTGCACCCCGGCACGGCGTACGACGTCGTGCTGGACCTCGATGCCTGCGCCTACCGGCTCGACCGGGGCCACCGGCTCCGGCTCTCCGTGGCCGGTGCCGACTGGCCCAACACCGTCGCCCCGCCGGCGCCGGTGACCCTGACGGTCCACGAGGGCACCCTGTCGCTGCCCCACTGGGACGGAGAACCCGCCGACCCGGGCTTCGTGCCCGGTGCGGACCGGTCCGGCGAGGACGCCGCCGGCGTCACCTGGACCGTCACCGACGACGTCCTGCGCGGGGTGCGTCTCCTGCACGACCGAGAGCGGCTCGACGTACGACGTCCACCACGACGGGGTGGCGAGCGAGCACTACCGGGGGGTGGTGGGCGTCGACCGTGCGACGTTCGCGCAGCGGGCCGAGGCGGAGTGCAGCTTCGTCCTGCGCTGGGGCGAGGTCAGCGTCCGCGTGAGCTCCTCGATGACCGTGACGGTGAGCGAGCAGGGCTACGAGGTCGAGATCGAGGCGACGGCGTACGAGGGAGAGACGCAGGTCTCCCACCGCAGCTGGCAGGAGACCCTGCTGCGCTGAGGGCCGGCCGGGCTCCTAGAGCTCGCGCTCGTAGGCGAGCATCACGGGACCACCGTCACCCTCGGTTCGCCGGAACCCGGCAGCCTCGTAGAGACGCTGGGCACGCTCGTCCTCCTCGCTGGTGATGAGGTACGCGTAGTCGGCGCCTCGGCCGCGAGCACGCGCGAGGGCGTCGGTGATCAGCTCCCGCCCGAAGCCCCTGCCCCGCCGCTCCGGCACGACGTAGAGCTCGGCGAGGTAGACCTCCTGACCCTCGCCGATGATCGCGGGCTGCACCCGCATCACGGCCACGCCGACGGGCGTGCCGCTGCTCGGCTCTCGCGCCAACAGGACCGTCACGTCACCGGCGGTGACCAGCTCCGTCAGCCGGAGGGCGACACGGTCCGGCGGCGGTGACGGCTCGTCGTACTCCCGGTTGAAGTCGTGCAGCAGCCGCGCCGCGGCGGCCACCCCGTCGCCGTCGTCCGGCGCCAGTGTCTCGACCATCTCGCAGCCCCTCCCGCGGTTCTGTGCCTCGGTCTATGTCCGGCTCGATCCGTCCAGGACGACTCTGCATGACGGCTCGGCAGGACGACACCCTCCAGGACGACTCCGAGCACCAGCGGGCTCACTCCCCGGTCGCCCCGGCGGTTCCGAGTGGGTGCCGCGCCGGCCGGCTCTAGGGTGAGTCCAGCGACGGGAGGTGCACAGGGTGGCTCGGGGTGGCACGACGCGGCGCAGTGTCGAGCTCCGGCGCGAGGAGATCCTCGACGCGACGCTGGAGCAGATCGACAGGCTCGGCCTTGCCGCGACCCGCGTCTCCGACGTCGCGCAGTCGTTGGACGTCAGCACGGCCCTGGTCTTCTACCACTTCGGCACCAAGGACGACCTGCTGGCCGGCGCCTTCGCCACGCTGCCGAGAAGGACCTGAAGCGGCTCGACAAGGCTGCCGCCCGAGGAGCTGCCCCGGTCGAGCAACTGCGCCACGTGGTGCGTCGGTACGGGCCCACCGGCCAGGCCCGGGGCTGGCGGCTGTGGATCGACGCCTGGGCGCTGGCGCAGCGTGAGCCGCACATCCAGCAGGTCCTGCGCAGCATGGACGACCGCTGGGCCGAGAGCTTCCGTCGCATCATCGACGCCGGCACCGCCGAGGGCAGCTTCACCTGTGACGACCCGGAGGCGACCGTACGCCGCGTCTCCGCGCTGCTGGACGGGTTGTCGGTGGCGACGCTGGTCTACCGCACCGTCACCCGGGCGCAGCTGCGGGCATGGATGGCCCAGACCGTCGCCACCGAGCTCGGACTGGACGCCACCGCCCTGGAATGACGACCAGCCCCGACCGACGGTCGAAGTGCGAGGGCCTCCGCTCGCCGGTGGTTGACGTGCGGGGGCGCCCCCACGACCGGTGGTTGAGATGCGAGCGCCCGCCACGACCGGTGGTTGAGGTGCGAGGGCCCGTAGGGCCGAGCCACGAAACCCCGACCAGACCCCCGCAGAACCGACCAGAGGCGTTTCGTGGCTCGCTGCGCTCGCACCTCAACGACCGGCTCACACCACGGTGGTTGAGGTGCCCGAGGCGCTAGCCGAGGGCCACGAAACCTGGCGAGGTTCGCACCCGGGCCAGAGGCGTTTCGTGGCTCGCTGCGCCCGCACCTCAACGACCAACCCCCCGACCGACGGTTGAGGTGCGAGGGCCCGCTAGGGCCCGAGCCACGAAACCCGGTCAGCTCCGAGCGCAGGCGATGACGGCCGGGTCACACCAGCCAGTGGGTGGCGTACGACGGGTCGGTCAGGGCCGGCCGGTCCAGGCCGAAGGGCGCGACGTCGGAGGTCGGTCGACCCCTCGATCGCCAGGTCGGCCAGGATCCGTCCGAAGGTGGGAGCGAACTTGAAGCCGTGCGCCGCGCCCAGCCCGACCACACCCCCGGGTGGCCGGGCAGCGGAGAGAGCACGAAGTCCCGGTCGGGGGTCAGGGTGTACTGGCAGCGCAGCGACCGCACCGGCGGTCCCACGCCGGGCGCGACGCGGGTGACGTGGTCGGCCAGCAGCCGCTGCATCGCTGGGTCGCGGTCGTGGGTCCGATGCTCGGGATCGACCAGCGGACCACCGCAGTCCTGCGCCGCCTTGACGGTGTCGTCTCCGTAGCAGGGAAAGGCGTAGAACGAGGGGTCGTCCATCCAGATCCACAGCGGGAGGCGGCCGGGGCGGAACGGTTCGGGGTCCGGCGGGGCGAAGTAGGTCACCTGCTCCAGCGTCACGCTCAGCGGAACCCGCACTCCCAGCGGCGCCAGCACCTGGTTGGTCCAGGCGTCGGCGCACACGACCACCGTCCCCGCGTGCACCTGCGTCCCCTCCAGCTCCACGATGACGCCGGCCCCGTCCGCGCCGCAGCCCGGTGGCCGGGCTGTGCTCGCGCAGCTCGGCGCCGTGCTGTCGCGCCACCCGCTGCATCGCCGCGGTACCTCGCGCTGCCGGGACGATGGCTGCGTCGGGCTGGTGCAGCACGAGGGTGCCGTCGGGCAGTCGCAGCTGCGGCCAGCGGGCCGCGACGTCGTCGGTCCCGAGCAGCTCGAAGTCGATGCCGACCGCGGTGAGGGAGTCGACGTAGTCCACCGCCGGGATCGCCGGTTCCGGCGGGAACAGGTCCAGCCCACCTACGACGGTCACCAGGTCCTCGCCGGCGCGCTCCTCCAGCCGGGCCCAGTCGGCGTAGGCCTCGCGGGTCAGCCGCACGTACGCCGGGGTGTGGTAGCTGTGGCGCAGGATCCGGCTGGTGTCGTGGCTCGCGCCGCGATCGTGTCCGAGGGCGAAACGCTCGACGCCGAGCACCCGGTGCCCCCGGGCTGCGAGCTCCATCGCGGTGGCGCTGCCGAGCGCTCCGAGCCCGATGACGACGTGGTCGAAGCGCTCAGCCATTCAGGCCTCCACGCCCAGGCGCGGCAGCAGCCAGCGACGGATGTCGAGGCTCTCGTCCTCCATCGGGGCGAACCACCCCCCACGGAAGCCACGCGAGGACATGCCCCGCTGCACCGACTCGCACACCGCCCAGTCCTGCTGGTTCACCAGGTCCCACAGCTCCACGGCGTCGCTTGCGTCGAAGTCGGGACGGTTCCGTTCTGCGGGGTCGAAGAGCAGGCTGCACACCACGCGGGTGCGATCGACCGCCGTGGGGCGCAGCACGAAGGCAGCGACGTGGTCGGCGGAGGCCGACACCATGAGGTTGGGGTAGACGAGGTCGCCCTTGTGCCGCTCACGCTCGGAGGCGTCGAGGCCGGGAAGGGGACGCCGGCTCGACACCCCGCTGGTGGTGAAGGTCCACGCGCCCTCTCGGTGGGGCACCCCCGCCTCCCAGTCGAGGTCCTGGCCGCCGCCGGCGAACGCCGGAACCAGCCGGCACAGCTCGGGGTGGACGGGGCCACAGTGGTAGCACTCGTTGTAGTTCTCCAGCAGCACCTTGTAGTTGGCAGCGACGTCGTAGCCCAGCGTGTGGCCGGTGACGAGGTCGGCCAGGCGGTAGTTGCGCAGGTGCCGCTCCGCGCCGGCCACCCCCTCCTCGAGCGAGGGGGGCTCGGCTGCCAGGCTCACGAAGACGAAACCGCCCCAGGTCTGCACCGTCACGGCGTTGAGCCGGAAGGCGGCGGGGTCGTCGATCTCGGCGTGGGGCGCCCGCAGCAGCCGGCCGTCGAGCGCGTAGGTCCAGGAGTGGTAGGGGCAGCGCAGCGACGACGGCGGCGCGGGCCGGCACCTCCTCGCCGGGAGTGGCCGGCACGAGCTGGCAGCCGCGGTGCCGGCAGACGTTGTACGCGGCGTGCAGCGTCCCGCCGCGGTCGGTGGTGACCAGCACCGACTCGCCCAGCACGTCGACCACGGCGACCTGGTTCGGCCGGTCAAGCCCCAGGTCGTCGGTCCGGCCGACGCACACCCACCCGGCGAGCCAGACGAGCTCACGTTCGCGCTGCCAGTGAGCTGGGTCGACGTACATCTCGCGCGGCAGCGCCTCCTGCATCGCCATGTGCCACCCTCCTGTCGAGCAGGGGTCTTTACTGACTCACGAGTCAGGCGAAGATCCTGACACGCCCAGGGCCCCGGCGTCATCCCCCCGTAGCGCGGCGTCGAGGTGGCAGGCAACCCGATGACCGCCTTCGGCGGGCAGCACCGCGAGCGGCACCGAGGTGCAGGCATCCGAGACGCCTGCGTCCGCGGCGGCACCGTCGAGCAGCTGGGGACACCGCGGATGGAAGCGGCAGCCGGCGGGGATGCGCGTCGGGTCCGGGATCTCGCCAGTCAGGACGACCGGCTCGATGCGCTCGATCTCGGGGACCACCGACAGCAGCGCCCGGGTGTAGGGGTGGCGCGGGTGCGCCAGGACCTCCTCGGTGCGTCCCGCTCTCCACCACCCGGCCGAGGTACATCACCGCGATCCGGTCGGCGATGTTCCAGGCCAGCCCGAGGTCATGGGTGACGACGGCGACTCCCAGCTGCAGCTCGTCGCGCAGCCGGAGCAGCAGCGCGAGCAGCTCGCCGCGGATCGAGGCGTCGAGGCTGGAGACCGGCTCGTCGGCGATGATCAGCTCGGGGCGGACGGCGAGCGCGCCCGCGATCAGCACCCGCTGCCGCTGCCCACCGGAAAGCTCGTGGGGGTAGCGCAGGAAGAGGCGCTGGGGCGGACGGAGTCCGGCGTTCGACAGCGCCTGGGCCACCTGGTCGGCCTCACTGCCGTGCTCGCCGCCGCGCGGCCAGCCGGTGCAGCCGGATCCCCTCGGCGACCGACTCGTAGACGGTCTGGCGGGGGTTGAGCGACCCCGAGGCGTCCTGCAGCACCATCTGCACCCGACGGCGCAGCCTTCCGCAGCCGACGGGTCGAGTAGTCCATCGGCGCGGCCGTCGACCCGCACCTCGCCCGCGGCCGGCCGCTGCAGGCCCATCAGCGTGCGGGCCAGCGTGGTCTTGCCCGAGCCGGACTCCCCCACGATGGCCAGGATCTCGCCGCGGTCGATGGACAGGTCGACCCCGTCGAGGGCGCGGGCGACGGCGCCGCCGCGGGTGGTGAAGTCGACCACCACGCCGCGAGCCTCGAGGAACGCAGGGGCCGCGTCGGGCGCGTCACGCCGCTGGCTCACGTCGCCTCCCCCACCCGGATGCAGGCGGCCCGTCGGCCGTCACCGACAGGTTTCGAGCGGCAGGCTCGGCCTCGTGACAGGCGTCGACGACCAGCGGGCACCGAGGCGCGAACGAGCACCCGGGCGGAAGGTCGCGCAGGTCGGGTGGGTCCCCGGGCAGCCCGGCCGGCGCATAGCGTGCCGCCGGGTCGCCGATCCGGGGGAACGCCCCCGACAGGGCGCGCGCGTAGGGGTGCCGCGGCTCGGTGAAGACCTGGTCGGCCGCACCGATCTCGACGATGCGGCCGGCGTACATCACCGCCACCCGGTCGCATGATGTCGGCGAGCACCGACAGGTCGTGGCTGATGATGAGCATGGCCAGCCCCTGGCCGGCGCCACCGGCCCGGACCAGATCCTCGAGCAGGTCGAGGATCTGGGCCTGCACCATCACGTCGAGCGCCGTGGTCGGCTCGTCGGCGACGATGAGCTGGGGACGGCACGCCAGCGCCATCGCGATCATCACCCGCTGTCGCTGCCCACCCGACATCTGGTGGGGGTAGGCGCGGGCACGGGCACGAGGCAGCCCCACCTGCTCCAGCAGGTCGCCGACACGCTGGTGCAGCTCGTCCTTGCCGACCTCCTGCTCGTGAAGCCGGATCGGCTCGGCGATCTGGTCGAAGACCCGCTGCACCGGGTTCAGCGAGTGCAGGGCGCCTTGGAAGATGATCGAGGCCTCGGCCCACCGCACCGCTCGAAGGTCGCCCCAGCTCATGGTGAGGACGTCGGCGCCGTCGAGGAGCACCGACCCGGACACCTCGGCGTCCTTGGGCTGCAGCCGCAGCACCGTGCTGACCAGCGTGGACTTGCCGCAGCCGGACTCCCCCGCGACCCCGAGGATCTCTCCGGCCCGCAGGTCCAGCTCGACCCCACGGACCGCCGGCAGCGGACCCTCGGTGGTGCGGTAGCTCACCGAGAGGTCGCGGATCTGCAGCAGCGGGACGTCCCCGTCCGGACGCTGCAGCTCGGGTCGAGCCGACGCGGTCGTCATCATCGCCTCCGCAGCCGGGGGTTGAAGATCTCCTCCAGTGCCTGCCCGACCAGGGTGAACGAGAGCACGACCAGGACCACGCAGACCCCGGGCGGGACGATGTACCACCAGGACCCGGTCGTCATCGCCCCGACGCTGAAGGCGCTCTCCAGCATCGACCCCCACGAGACCCGCGTCGGGTCGCCCAGCCCGAGGAAGCTCAGCGTGGTCTCGGCCAGGATCGCCAGTGCCACCGTGAGCGTGGTGTTGGCGAAGACCATCGGCATCACGTTGGGCAGGATGTGCCGGCTCATCTGGTGCCAGCGACCCGCGCCCAGAACCTGGGCGCGCTCGAGGTAGGGGCGCTCCTTGATCGACAGCGTCTGGCTGCGGATCAGCAGCGCCGTGCCGGCCCAGCCGGTGACGCCGATGACGATGACGATGTTGAGCAGCGACCGCCCGAGCACGCTGGCCAGCACGATCGCCAGCGGGATGAACGGGATCACCAGGAACCACTCGGTGACCCGGAAGAGCACCCGGCCGGGCCAGCCCTCGAAGAAGCCGGAGCACAGCCCCATCACGGTGCCGATGACCATGGAGATGACGGTGGCGAGCAGTCCCACGAACAGCGAGATGCGGGATCCCCAGATCAGCAGCGTGACGATGGAGCGGCCCTTGTCGTCGGTGCCCAGCCAGAACTCCCCCGACGGGGGCTCGAGCACCCCGCCGGTGGCACGGGAGACCTCCAGCCCCTCCGGGTCGGCGATGAGGGGGGCGGAGAGGGCCAGCAGGATGAAGCCCGTGAGCACCACCAGTCCCACGAGGCCGGACCGGTGCCGGCGGAACTCCGCCCAGCCGCGCCGGGCGCTCTGCTGACGTCGGCGCCACGTCACCTGGCGGGGGGAGAGCACCGTCTCGCCGCCGGTCCCTGAGGAGGGGGAGGCGCTCACGACCGGACCCTGGGGTCGAGCAGGCCGTAGACGAGGTTGGCGGCCAGGTTGGCGAGGATCACCGCCGCGGTGGTGACCAGGAAGGTGCCCTGCAGCACCCAGTAGTCCGGGATCGACAGCGCCTCGGTGGCGAGCAGTCCCAGCCCTGGGATCGAGAAGACCGTCTCGATGGTGATGGCTCCGGAGACCACGAAGCCGATCGACAGCGCGATCAGCGTGGTGGTCGGGAGCAGGGCGTTGCGGGTGGCGTGGCGGCGGCGTACCTCCACGTCGCGCAGCCCCTTCGCCCGGGCGGTGAGGAGGTAGTCCTCACCGATCTCGTCGAGCAGCGAGGAGCGCATGATGAGGGTGAAGTCGGCGAGGTAGACAAGGGTGATGGTGAGCACCGGCAGGGCAAGGTGCCAGGCGGTGTCGACGACGTAGCCCGGCGTGCCCGGGT
This sequence comes from uncultured Actinomycetota bacterium, assembly GCA_963801135.1. GTDB lineage: Bacteria > Actinomycetota > Actinomycetes > Propionibacteriales > Nocardioidaceae > Marmoricola_A. Next base: position 79,229 of record CAWDDN010000018.1, read on the forward strand.
CGGCGCCGACCGAGTGCAGGCCACCGGTCGGGAAGATGCCGGGGATCGGACCGAGGCCGACTGCGAAGGTGGCGATCAGCAGCAGCCCGAGCCACCACTCCGGCATCGAGTAGAGGGTCAGCGTGCTTCCTGTGGTGAGGCGGTCCACCGCCCGGCCGCGGTTCCAGGCCGCCACCACCCCCAGGTACACCCCGATCACGGCCGCCAGCAGGGTGCCGATGCCGACGAGGAGGAGCGTGGGCCACAACCGGTCGAGGATGAGGTCGGAGACGGGGACGCGGTAGCGCAGCGAGACGCCGAGGTCACCGCTGAAGGTGTTCTTCACGAAGATCAGGAACTGCTTCGGCAGCGGCTGGTCCAACCCGTAGCTGGCGTTGAACTCCTGCAGCTGCTCCTCGGTGCGGAAGCGGCCGCGACCCAACGTGCGTGCGGGGTCGCCCGGCAGCACTCGAAACAGGAAGAAGTTGAGCACCAGGACGAACCCCAGGCTGCCCAGCGCCCCGAGGACCTTGCCCGCAGACGTAGCGCCCGTAGGTGCGTCGCTTGGGCGCCGCCGCCGAGCCCTGCGCCGGTTCGGGGGCTTGCTCGGCGGCGGTGAGGACGCTCACTCCCGGTCGGCCACGGTGGAGCGCCGGCGCATCAGCCAGAACCCCGCGGCGGCGAGCAGCACCACCAGGAGGGCGCCGCCGACCACCAGCAGCCCGGTGCTGGCGCCATCGTCGCTGTCGCCGCTGGTGCTGCTGGACATCTCCGAGGCGCCGATCGCCGAGGTCACCCCGTCGCAGTCCCCGGCCTCGTCCGCTGGGCGCATGTTGAGGTAGTTGGTCACGCCGTACTGGAAGAACCAGATGCCGCCCGGGTCCGGCTGCGGCTGGACGCAGGCCCAGCGATCGGTGCGCAGCGCCTCGCCGGTGGCGCCGTAGGCGGTCACCAGGTACGCGGCGTCCTGGTAGAAGATCTCCTGCATCCGCTTGACCGCCTCGGCCCGCTGCTCGTCGTCCAAGGCACGCTTCTGCTCGCGGTAGAGCTTGTCGTACTCCTCGTTGCAGAACCAGGCGTCGTTCCAGACGCCCAGCTGGTCACACGTGAGGTAGCCGAGCATCGAGTCCGGGTCGGGCTCCACGTACCAGCCCCACTCGAAGACGTCGAACTCTCCTTCGATGATCGCGTCGGTGAGCCGGTTGCTCTCCATCGCGGTGATCTTGGCGTCGATGCCCAGGTCGGCCAGCCACTCCTTGAGAAGGTCCATCACCGTCACCGAGATGTCGCTCTCGCTGCGGGCGAAGAGCCGGAGCGTGCCGAAGTCACTGCCGTCCGGCATCAAGCGGTTGCCTTGGTCGTCGGTCTCGTAGCCGGCCTCGGTCAGCAGCTCGTCGGCCTTCTCGGGGTCGTAGCTGAACGTGTCCTCCTCCGACGGCTCCCAACGCCAGTTGCTGTAGGTGGGCGGGATGATGCTGTCGCCAGGACTGCCCACCCCCTGGTAGGCGGTCCGGACGATGCGCTCCCGGTCGATCGCATACCCCAGGGCCCACCGGAAGTCCCGGTCCTGCAGCGCCTCGTGCCCGTCACCGATCGGCTTGTCGGTCTCGGTGTCGACAGCGCCGACGTTGAAGGCGATCTCGTCGAACCCCGGCGAGTCGCCGAAGTGGGTGGTGATGCCGTCGCGGCCCTCCAACGCCTCGACCTGAAGCGAGGGCACGTCCTCGACGTAGTCCACCTCGCCCTTGATGAGGGCCTGGGTGGCGGAGTCGTTGCTCTTGAAGACCCGGAACACCACCTCGTCGAGGTGCGGGGTGCCCTTCCAGTAGTCCTCGCGGACCTCGAAGCGGGTCGTCGAGCCGCCGGCGGTGCCCTCGACGAGCTGGAAGGGCCCGGACCCGACCACGGGGTCGCCGCCCTTCGGCTCGTTGGCGAAGCTCTTGACCGACTTCTCGTCGACCTTGCTCCACACGTGTTCGGGGATGATGGGGATCGGGAGCAGTGGCAGCACCGCGTTGGGCTTGGAGAGCTCCATCACCACGGTCTGGTCGTCGGGCGCGGTGATCTTCTCCACCGAGGTGAGGTAGTTGCCCCACGTGGCCGCCTCGGGTCCGCCGTCGAGGATGCGGTTGTAGGTGTAGGCCACGTCCTCGGCGGTGAGCGGCTCCCCGTCGTTGAAGGTCACCCCGTCGCGGACCGTGAAGGTCCAGGTGAGCCCGTCCTCCGAGGTCTCCCAGTCCTCCGCCAGCCCGGTCGCCTCCGGCGACATGTCCTCCATCGAGTAGCCGATGAGGTAGTCGTACATCAGGGCCCACATCTCGTAGGACTCCGCCTCGATGCCGAGGAAGGGGTTGAACGAGTCCACCTCGTTGCCCATCGCCACGGTGAAGGTCAGCTGCTCACCGTCCTCGGCTCCGGCGGCGCTCGTGGCAGCCACCGGGACGGAGAGCAACGCCGCCAGCAGGGCCATGGCGGCACCGACCCGGGCGGCGCTACGGTGCCGCGCATGACCAAGCCTCCATCCGGGCCGCCGCAGCCGGAGAGCCGCCCCTTCGAGCACACCGAGCACGGCGTCGCGCGCCCGGATCCCTACTCGTGGCTGCGGGACGTCGATGACCCCGCCGTCCTCTCCTACCTCGCTGCCGAACGCACCTGGCACGACCTCGCCACCAGCCATCTCAACCCCTTGGTCGAGGAGCTCTTCGCGGAGATGCAGGGCCGCACTCCGGCAACTGAGTCAACGATCAGTTGGCCCCATGGGGGTTTTCTCTACTACACCCGGGTCCCCACGGGAAGGGACCACGAACAACTGTTACGCGATCAGAACCGTTCTCCGGTTCGGAATCCCTCGGCGGCAACTCCCTCCGAGAGCGACACCGTGCTGCTCGACCTCAACGACGAGACCGGCGGATCCGCCTACGCCGAGCTCGGGACGCGGCTTGTCAGCCCCGACCACCGCTGGCTGGCGTGGTCGGTGGACCTCGTCGGCGATGAGGTCTACCGGCTGCGGTTCCGCGACCTGGCGACCGGCCGCGACCTGCCGGAGGAAGTGCCGCGCAGCTACTACGGCGGCGCCTGGAGCACGGACTCGGCGACGTTCTTCTACACCGTGCACGACGCGGCCTACCGGCCCCACCAGGTGTGGCGGCACCGGTTCGGGGACTGCGGTCGAGGACGACGTGCTGGTGCTCGAGGAGGTCGACGAGCGCTTCGCGCTGCACCTGCGTGGGACGCGCAGCGGTGGTCTGGTGGTGATCCGGGCCGGCTCGCGGGACACCGGCGAGGTCTGGGTGGTGCCGGCTGACGACCCCACTCAGCCACCGCGCACGGTCGGCGGGCGCCGCCGCGGCCTCGAGTACGACGTCGAGCACCTGCCCCGCGCCGACGGCGGCGAGGCGCTGCTGGTGGTGACCGACGACGGCGCCACCGAGTTCCGGCTGGCGACGGCACCGGTGCCGCGTGACGGCGACCAGGACCACACGGCGTGGTCGCCGCTGCTCGATGAGGACCCCCGCGTGCGGCTGGTCGCCGCGGACGCCTTCGCGAGCCATGTCGTCCTGACGGTGCGGACCGAGGGAGAGCTGCGGTTCCGGGTGCTGTCGGCCGATGACCTGGGCGCCGCCGGTTTCGAGGTCCGACCTCTCTTCGACGGCGGGACGCTCGCGCTCGGCCCGAACGAGGAGTTCGACACCGACGTGCTCCTGGTGGAGGACCAGTCGGCCTTGCATCCCCGCACCTGGTCGACCGTCGACCTCGCCACCGGCGAGCGCACCGTGGCCAAGCAGGCCGAGGCGCCCGGCCACGACCCCTCGGCGTACGTCTGCGAGCGGCACGACTTCCCCTCGCCCGACGGCACCAGCGTGCCGGCCACCCTGGTGCGCCACCGCGATACTCCGCTCGACGGGTCGGCACCCGCACTGCTCTACGGCTACGGCGCCTACGAGGCGGTCGAGGGGCCGTGGTGGGACGCCGCTCTGCCGAGCGTGCTGGGCCGCGGTGTGGTGCACGTCCACACCCACGTCCGCGGCGGCGGGGAAGGGGGTCGGAGATGGTGGCTCGAGGGCAGGCTGCGGCACAAGCAGAACACCTTCGACGACCACGTCGCAGTCGCCGACGGTCTCGCGGCCGCCGGCCTCGTCGACGGCACCCGGATCGCCACCCGCGGGCTCAGCGCGGGCGGGCTTCTCCAGGGCGCTGTCTTCGGGCAACGGCCCGACCGGTGGCGGGCGGTGGTCGCAGAGGTCCCGTTCGTCGACGTGGTCACCACGATGTTCGACGACTCCATCCCGCTCACCGTCAACGAGTGGGACGAGTGGGGCGACCCGCACGTGCGCGAGCAGTTCGACTGGCTGCTGGCCTACTCGCCGTACGAGAACCCGCCTGCTGCCGGTGGCCGGCCGGACCTGCTCGTCACCGGCGCCCTGCACGACCCCCGCGTGATGGTGTGGGAGCCGGCCAAGTGGGTCGCCCGGTTGCGGGACACGGACCCGGACTGGTCGCCTCGATGCCTCTTCCGCGTGGAGACAGGTGCGGGCGCTCACACCGGACCGGCCGGGCGCTACGCCCACCTGCGCTACGAGGCCGAGGTCTACGCCTGGGTCCTCGACCGGCTGGGGATCGGCCCGGCTGCGGGGTCGCACCGCCCGTCCTGACTGGCGGGTCAGCCCGGCGGCGAGGATGATGGCCGGGTGATCAGGACCACGCCGTTCCACGAGCGGCTCAGCGCCCTCAACAGCCAGGGCCTCTACACGCACTGGCAAGGCTTCCTCTCACCGCTGCGCTACTCGACCGCCCCCAAGCACGAGTACTTCGCGGTCCGCAACAGCGTGGGCGTCTTCGACACCTCACCCCTGTTCAAGTACGCCGTGCGCGGCCCCGACGCCGAGCGCCTGCTGGCCGGGCTGCTCGTGCGCGACATCCGCAGCTGCAAGCCCGGGCGGGCGCAGTACACGATCTGGTGCGACGACCGCGGCTTCGTGATGGAGGACGGCGTGGTCTTCCGGCACTCCGACAACGAGTTCCTCATGACCGCCGCTCGACCCACGCTGGGCTGGCTCCAGGACCACCGGGGCCGGCTCCGGGTCGAGGTCGAGGACGTCTCGGACGACTACGGCATGCTCGCCGTGCAGGGACCCCGCAGCCGCGCCGCCCTGCGGGGCCTCACCGACGAGGTCGAGCGGCTCGGCTACTTCCAGCACGCCCCGGCCAAGGTCGCCGGCGTCCCGGTCACGGTCTCGCGAACCGGCTACACCGGCGACCTCGGTTTCGAGCTCACCGTGCCGAGTGACGACGCGGTCGCGGTTCTCGACGCCGTCCTGGAGGCGGGTCGACCACACGGCGTGCGGCCCTTCGGGGAGGAGGCCCTGATGACGCTGCGCATCGAGGCCGGCCTCCCGCTGATCGACGTCGAGTGGACCAACAGCCGCGTCGCGATGACAGACCACGACCGGGTGACGCCCGTCGAGGTGGGAATGGGGTGGATGCTGCGGCGGCTGCCGGAGGACGACCGGGCCTTCGTCGGCGGCGAGTCGATCCGCCGCGAGCTGCGCGAAGGCACCTCCCGCTGGGCGACCACCGGCATCGTCGTGGACTGGCGGGAGTGGGACTCCCTGCACCGCGACGCCGGGCTCTTCCCTCCGAAGGACCCGAACCCGTGGCCGTACGAGTCCCTCCTCTACAGCGCCGGCGAAGGACGCGACGAGGTCGGCTACGTGACCAGCTTCTGCTACTCCCCCGTCCTCCAGCGCCACGTCGGGATCGCCCGGGTCAGGCCCGACCTCGCCGCCCCGGGTACCGCCGTGCGGCTGGAGCTGGCGGTTCGGCACCACAACACGACGGTCGGCGCGGTGACGACGCCGATGCCGTTCTTCGACCCCGAGCGGAAGGTGAGCAAGCCGTGAGCCACAGCACGGGCGACCCGTACGACGTCATCGTGGTCGGGGGTGGCCACAACGGGCTCACCAACGCCGCCTACCTCGCCAAGGCGGGACTCCGCACGCTCGTGCTCGAGCGGCAGCCGGTGGTCGGCGGGGCCGCCATCACCGAGGAGCTGGTGCCGGGCTTCCACTTCACCACGTTCTCGTACGCGTTGAGCCTGCTGCGACCCGAGATCATCCACGAGCTCGACCTGGTGAGCCACGGCTTCCTGCCGCTGATGATGCCGAGCGGCTTCCACCCCACCGGTGACGGCGAGTACCTGCTCCTCGGCGACGACCACGCCCAGAACGTCCAGGAGGTGCGGCGTCACTCGCGTCACGATGCCGATGCCTACGAGCGCTACCACCACGACCTCGACCTGGCTTGCCGTGCGGTGAGGCCGTTGTTCGACAACCCACCTCCCGACGTCTTCGGCGGCGCCGAACGAGACCCCGACAACGCCGCGGACGTGAAGTGGCTGCTCGACCACCTCGGCTCGGTCGACAGGCGCACGATGCACGACGTCGTCCGACTGCTCACCGGCAGTGCGGCGGACTGGATCGAGGACTACTTCGAGCACCCCGCGGTGGCCGGCTACCACGCCTCGTCGTCGATCATCGGCTCCAAGGTGGGACCGATGTCGCCGGGATCGGGGCTGGTGCTGCTGTTCCACAAGATGGGCGAGCACGACGGGCACCTCGGGTCGTGGGCCTTCCACAAGGGCGGCAACGGCGGTTTCACCCAGGTCTTGGCCAGGGCTGCCGCGGCCTTCGGCGCTGAGATCCGGGTGGAGGCCCCGGTCACCGACGTGCTGACCGAGGCCGGGCGCGCAGTCGGGGTGGCCCTGGCCGACGGCACCGAGCTCCGCGCCCGCACGGTGGTCTCCGCGCTGGACCCACGACGCACCTTCACCGAGCTGGTCGACCCGCGCGAGCTGCCCGGCGACCTCGTGGACGCGGTAGAACGGATGAAGTTCCGCGGCGTCTCGGCGAAGGTCAACTTCGCCCTCGACGGCCTGCCGACCTTCCCCGCCCTGCCCGACGCCGTGGAGCACTTCGGCGGCTTCCTCAACATCGGCCCGACGATCGAGTACGTCGAGCGCGCCTTCGACGCCGCGAAGTACGGCTGGTACAGCGAGCGGCCCTTCATCGACGGCGCCATCCAGTCCGTCGTCGATCCGGACATGGCGCCGCCCGGCAAGCACGTGCTGTCGTGCTTCGTCCAGTACGCGCCGTACCAGCTGCGCGGCAGCGACTGGGACAGCGAGCGGGCAGCCTTCGGGGACAAGGCGCAGGCGGTGCTGGAGGAGCACTTCCCCGGCTTCGGCGACCTGGTGCTGCACCGTGAGGTCGTGACGCCCCAGGACATCGAGGAGCGCACCGGGCTCACCGAGGGCAACATCTTCGCTGGGGAGCTCCTGGCCCCGCAGATGTACTTCTTCCGTCCCGCTCCGGGCTGGAGCCGCTATGCCACGCCGATCGAGGGCTACTACCAGTGCGGGTCGGGCACCCATCCCGGTGGCTGCGTCATCGGGTCGCCGGGTCGGATGGCGGCGCACCGGTTGTTGCGCGACCTCTCAGACGGGTAGCGCCCGCCCTCCTGCCCCGCCCGCGCCGGTCTAGGCTGGACCCCTGTTACTGACTGACGAGTCAGGATTGGAGTGAGTCATGGGTGGTCTCGACGTCCGGGCCCTCGCCGCACCCGATGCCCCCCTGGGTGAGGCTCATCCGCCGGCGCCGGTCGACCTCGACCAGGTCCGGCGCAGCCTGGCGCCCTTCGGGGAGAGCCGGATGCTGCCTCGGGCGGCGTACCTCGAGGACGACGTGCTCGCCTGGGAGCGCCGCCACCTGCTCAGCGACTGGGTCTGCGTGGGCCGCGCCGAGGACCTGGCGGCCGCCCGCACGGCGGCAGCCCACCAGGCCGGCGAGGCCTCGGTGCTGTTGACCCGCGACGCAGCCGGCGAGCTGCATGCCTTCGAGAACGCCTGCCGACACCGGGGCCACGAGCTGTTGCCGTGCGGCGCCCGGTCCCAGACTCGGCTGCTGGCCTGCCCGTACCACGCGTGGACCTACGACCACGACGGCTCGCTGCGCAACGCCCCGGGCTACCCCAGGGACGGCTCCTTCGACCGCGGCCGCTTCGGTCTGCACGAGCTGCCGGTGCACGAGTGGCACGGTTGGGTGTTCGTCAACCCCTCCGGGGCACGGCCGGCCTTCGATCGGCACACCGGTGACCTGGAGCGGGTGCTCGCCCACTACGACGCTGCCGACCTGGTGACGGTCACCACGCACGCCTACGACGTCGCCGCGAACTGGAAGCTGGTGGTCGAGAACTACCAGGAGTGCTACCACTGCCCCTCGATCCACCCCGAGCTGTGCAAGGTCTCGACGCCGCAGAGCGGGGAGAACCTCCAGACCGACGGAGACTGGGTGGGCGGATGGATGCAGCTGCGCGACGGGGTCGCCACGATGTCGCTGGACGGGCGCAGCAACGGGACCGTGATGACGCGCCTCGACGAGGACCAGCAACGCCGCGTGATGTACGCGGTGCTCCTCCCCAACCTCCTGCTGAGCCTGCACCCCGACTACGTGATGAGCCACCTGCTGTTCCCGGTGTCGGCCGGTGTCACCCGGATCGAGTGCTCCTGGGCCTTCCCACGGGAGGCTACGCAGCGTCCCGGTTTCGACCCGTCGTACGCCGTGGACTTCTGGGACCTGACCAACCGGCAGGACTGGACGGCGTGCGAGTCGGTACAGCGCGGCATCCACGCCCCCGGTTTCGTGCCCGGGCCCCTGGCCCCGGCCGAGGACGGCGTCTACCACTTCGTCACGAAGCTGGCGCGCCGCTACCTGGGCCACCCCGACTAGGGCGACTCAGCACCACACCGGGAGTTCTGTGAAGCCCGCGGAGCTCGAGCGCGGCCGGGCTCGGTATCTCACCAGCACGTCATGGCCCACCGGACGCGTCAGAACGTCTCGAGGTCTTCCAGGCGCAGGGTGTCCAGAGCAGGCTCCGGCAAGGGAGCGGGGAGGTTCTTCTTGCCCAGGCGAGCTTCGGAGTGGGCGCCGCAGCCGTGGTCGTCCGAGACCACCCGTCCGTCGTCGTTGGCGTAGGCATTGGCGCACACCCCGAACAGCTGGCCCAAGGGGCCGTTGATCCGGACGTAGAAGCCACAGCCGCCGCACTTGCCGGGCGCCGACTTGGCGAGGTCGCTGTCCGGGCCGTGGGAACCGTCGTACCAGCGCTGCGCCGCCAGCTCGCGGCCCTCGACCGACAGCACGTGCTTGCGTCCCAGCCCCAGCTCCTCGGCGACCCGCTTGGCCTCGCGCGGGTCCGGCCACTCGTCAACCCCGGTGAAGGCGGCCACGACCCGCGGGTCGTCGTCCTCGGGTGGCAGCAGGTCGCCTGGGCTGAGGTCGCCGGGGCGGATGCGTTCGCGCCACGGCACCCACTCAGGGGCCAGCACGGCCTCGTCGCCTGGGAGCAGCAGGACCTCGTCGAGGGTGACCGCGCGGGAGCGGGGTGCCCGCGCCACGGTCACCGCCCAGCGCCAGCCGCGGTAGCCCGGCTGCCGGCTCTCGAAGTAGTGGGTGACCACCTTGTCCTCCTCGGCCTGGACGCCGAGGTGGTCACCGACCTGGTCGGCGGGAACCAGCTCGAGCAGGCCGGCTCGGGCCTCGTCGACGGCTTCGGCCGCCTTCGGGTCCGGCTTCGATCGCTTCACGGCAGTCACCCGGCGATTGTCCCCCACCGGACTCCCCGTGTCGCCCGCGCCCTCCTCATCGGCGCCCCTGCTCCGGGGCAAGATGGGCACGTGCCCCATGACTCCGCGCCCGGGTCCGATGCCGGATCCGACGAGCCCGTGCCCGGCACCGCTGGGCTCTCGGACGACGGCCGGGCAGACGGCGGGCGGGCACGGAGGGCCGCAGGACCGACCGCTGGCCCACTTCCACCCGGGCATCCCGGGCGGGTCCGCCGAGCCTCGGGCGCCTCGGCCCGTGGAGTCGCCCGCGCCGGCCGGGGCACCGGCTCAGCGGCCGGGTACGTGGTGCGTCAGGCACGTCGGGCCAGCCATGCCGAAGGCGCCGGCGACAGCGGGCTGTCGCGGCTGATCGAGCTGCACGCCTTCAACGCCGCCGGCGACGCGGCCGTGGCGATCAGCCTCGCCGGGACACTGTTCTTCCAGGTGCCCACTGACCAAGCGCGCGGCCAGGTGGCCCTGTTCCTGCTGCTGACGATGCTGCCCTTCGCCATCGTCGCTCCCCTGATCGGCCCGGTGCTCGACCGGTTCCACCGAGGTCGCCGGTGGGCGATCGGATCGACCATGGCGGCTCGGGCGTTCCTGTGCTGGGTGCTGGCCGGTGCCGTCGACAGCGGGTCGTTGGCCCTCTTCCCGGCGGCGCTCGGCGTCCTGGTCACCTCCAAGGCGTACGGCGTCACCCGCGCGGCTGCGGTCCCCCGCCTGATGCCCGAACGGCTCGGTCTCGTCAAGGCCAACTCGAGGATCTCCCTGGCCGGCATCACGGGGGCCGCGGTGGCAGCCCCGCTCGTGCTCGGCCTCTCGACGCTGGGAGCCCAGTGGTCGCTGCGCTTCGGCTTCGTGGTGTTCGTCGTGGCGACGATCCTCGCCGTGCTGCTGCCACCGGCGGTGGACCATGCCGACGAAGAGGTGACCGCGCACCTCACCGGGGACCGGGCGCGGGTGCCGGCGTTAGTGGTGCGGGCGCTTCGGTGCAACGCCGGGCTGCGTCTGCTCAGCGGCTTCCTGACGCTCTACATGGCCTTCCTGCTCCGGGAGAGGCCACTGGATCGGGGTGGGAGGACCGACCCGAGCTCCTGCTGGGTCTGGTCATCGGCGCCGCCGGCCTCGGCAACGCCATCGGGATCGGCCTGGGCTCGGTCCTCAAGGCGGTGCGCGCCGAGCTGGTCGTGGTGCTGGTGCTCGTCGCCGACACCGTCGCGGTCACGATGGCAGCGCTGTTCTACGGGCTGGTGCCGATCGTCGCCCTGGGCCTCACCGCCGGGGTCTGTCAGGCGCTGGGCAAGCTCTCCCTCGACTCGCTCATCCAGCGCGAGGTGCGCGAGCACACCCGTGCCAGCGCCTTCGCCAGGTCCGAGACCCTGCTCCAGCTCTCGTGGGTGCTGGGTGGCTTCGTGGGGATCACGCTGCCGCTGATCCCTCGGGTCGGGCTGGGGGTCGGGGCGGCGCTGCTGCTGGGTGTCACGGTGTGGGTGCTGGTCGCGATCCGCCAGGCCGCCCAGGGCGGTGTCGTCGGAAGGACCGCGGACGCGGGTTGAACCGCCCCCGGCACGCCTCCCGCCGGACCGGGCGCGGGGTCAGGTCTCCAGCTCGTCGGCCAGTGCGCGGAGCAGCATCGCCGTGGGCTTCACCGTCTTCGGGTCGGGGTGGCGACCGGCACGGTAGCCACGCTCGATGCCCTCGAGCAGGCGGTAGAGGTCCTCGATGATGTTGACCATCTCGGCGGGCTTCTTGCGCATCGCCTTGGACACCGAGGCGGGGGCGTCGACCAGCCGCACCTGGAGCGCCTGCTCGCCCTTGCGACCCTGCGCGACACCGAAGTCGACGCGGCTGCCGGGCTTGAGCGAGGCGACCCCGTCCGGGAGCGCGCTGGCGCGCACGAAGACGTCGCCGCCGTCGTCCTTGGAGATGAAGCCGAAGCCCTTCTCCACGTCGTACCACTTCACCTTGCCCGTTGGCACCGGTGCACCTCGCCTACGTCCGGGCCCCCTCGGAGGCCACCTGGTCCATGCCTTCCCCAGCCTACGGTCAGTCCGCAGCAGCGGTCGACGGGGTTGATCGGGCCGCCGACGGCTCGGCTCGCTCGACGTCTCTACGATCGGGCGGTGAGCACCCCAGCCCCGGCCGCCCCCGAACCGGGGCACGTCGAGCGGCGGCTGCGCCAGGCGGTCGTCGTCTGGCTCGTCGCCCTGGCCACCTACGTGCTGGCGGTCTTCCACCGGTCGTCACTGGCCGTGGCAGGCCTGGTCGCCACCGAGCGCTTCGACATCAGCGCCGGCCAGCTGGCGTCGTTCGTGATGCTGCAGCTGCTCGTGTACGCCGGCATGCAGGTGCCCGTGGGCCTGCTGGTCGACCGCTTCGGCCCGCGACGCGTCCTCACCACCGGTGCGGTGGTGCTCACGCTGGCGCAGACCGGGTTCGCCTTCGCCGAGACCTACCCGCTGGCGCTCGCGGCGCGGTTCCTCGTCGGGGTGGGCGACGCGATGACCTTCATCTGCGTGCTGCGGCTGGTGAACTCGTGGTTCGGTCCCCGGCGGATCCCGCTGATCACCCAGCTCACCGGGGTCCTCGGCCAGACGGGGCGCGATCATCGCGGCGGCCCCGATGACGCTGGCGCTGTCGACGCTCGGGTGGACCCGGGCCTACCTCCTCGCCGCCTCGTTCGGGGTCGTGCTCGTCGTGGCGCTGCTGGCGCTGGTGCACGACGCCCCGGGCATCAGGTCACGCCAGGGTCCGCCCGCCAGCCCGGCCGCGGTGCGCGCGAGCCTGGCCGCCTCGTGGCAGCACCCGGGCACCCGGCTCGGGTTCTGGATGCACTTCTCCACCCAGTTCAGCGCCACCACGCTCGGGCATGCTGTGGGGCTACCCGTTCTTCGTGCGCGGCGAGGGCAAGTCCGAGGCCGAGGCGGCCCTGCTGCTCACCGTCATGGTCATGGCCGTGATGAGCGCGGGGCCGGTCCTGGGGTGGCGGATCACGGTGCGGCCCTGGCACCGGTCCACCCTCGTGCTCGGCATCGTCTCGAGCATCGTCGCTGGTGTGGACGGTCGTGCTCGCCTGGCCCGGTGACGCGCCGCTCCCGCTGCTGCTCCTGCTCGTGGTGGTGACGGGCGTCGGGGGGCCGGCCTCGATGATCGGCTTCGACCTCGGGCGCACCTCGAACCCGGCCGAGCGGCTGGCCAGCGCCACCGGGATCATCAACCAGGGCGGCTTCTACGCCAGCCTGGTGCTGGTGGTGGCCGTCGGCCTGATCCTGGACTGGCGCACGCCGGGCGACTCCACTGCGTACACGCCCGAGGCGTTCCGGTGGGCGATGTCGTTCCAGTACGTGCTGTGGACGCTGGGGCTCACCCAGGTGTGGCGCTACCGCCGGCGCACGCGGGCGTGGCTGCGGGTGCACGACCCGGAGTGGGTGGCGCTGCACAGCGTGCGCCGCTAGACAGCAGGCGGCACGCGGCCTCGCCGGTATCGTGGGCCGGATGGCCGCACCCGCCCCACGATCGCTCGCTGACCAGCTCCGCCGCTGGCCGGGCGAGCGGCTGCGGGCTCTGCTGGCCGCGCGGCCCGACCTGGCCGCACCGGCCCCCCAGGACTCCAGCCAGCTGGCGTCCCGGGCCGCGACCCGGGCCTCGGTGATGCGGGCGCTGGACCAGCTCGACCGCTGCACGCTCACCGTCCTCGAGGCGCTCGGCGTGCTGGGCGGGCGGGCCCCGTCGAGCACGCTGGAAGGCCTGGTCCACGCGGCTCCCGACGCCGTACGACGTGCGGTGCGGCTCAGCCAGGAGCTCGCGCTGGTCTGGGGCAGCGACGACGACCTGCGCCTGGTGTCCGCGGTGGCGGACACCCTCGGCACCTCCGTGAACCGTCTGGGACCCCCCGTCGGTGCGCTCCTCGACGGCACCGGACCGGGCCGCGTCGCGTCGCTGCTGGCCCGTGCCGGCGGGCGGACCACCGGGGACCAGGGCGCCGACGTGGCCCAGCTGGCAGCTCTGCTGGGAGACCCGGCCCACGTCGGTGGTCTCCTCGCCGGGTGTGACAAGGCCGCCGTCGCGATGCTGCGTCACCTCGACGAGACGGCGTCCGAGGGCCGGTCCGACACCGCGGACCACGACATCGACGCCGCAAGGGCTTCCACCCCGGTCGAGGAGCTCCTCGCCCGCGCGCTCCTGATCCCTCGTGACCGGAACCATCTCGCCGTGCCCCGCGAGGTCTCGATCGCCCTGCGCGGCGGGCGCACGACGCGTGACCCGGTCGACCATCCTCCCGAGGTAGCCACCACGCCACGGGACCGAGCCTTGATCGACCGCGCGGCGGCCGGGGCGGCCTACGAGTTCGTCCACCGGGTCGAGCTGGTGCTCGACCACTGGAGCGAGGAGCCGGCCGGTGTGCTGCGCCAGGGCGGCCTCTCCGTGCGCGACCACCGGGCCGTCGCTGACCTGCTGCACACCGACCAGACCGGCGCGGCCCTGTGCCTGGAGATCGCCTACGCCGCCGACCTGGTCACCCGTGGCTCTGCCCACGGTGCTCCCGACGCGTGGTTGCCGACCGAGGCCTTCGACACCTGGCGCAGCGCCCCGCTGCCGATCCGGTGGGCGCGGCTGGCAGAGGCCTGGCTGGAGTCGTTGCGGCTGGTCGGCCTGGTCGGGCGCCGCCGCGACGGCCGAACCGTCAATGCCCTGGCACCCGATCTCGAGGTGCCGTGGGCACCCGACGTCCGCCGCGCCACGCTGGACCAGCTCGCCGAGCTCGCGCCGGATGAGACCCTCGCTGCGGGTTCGGGGCTGCCGACGCTGGTCGGCCGGATGCACTGGCTGCGCCCGCGGCGGCCGGCCAGCCGCGACGAGGCGGTCGGGTGGACCGTGCTCGAGGCCGCGGTTCTCGGAGTCACCGGTCTCGGCGGGATGACCGACCACGGACGCGCCCTGCTGGAGTCGGGCCCCGAGGCGGCCGCCCGCGTGATCGAGCCGCTGCTGCCCCGCCCCGTCGACCACGTCCTCCTCCAGGCCGACCTCACCGCCGTCGCGCCCGGCCCGCTGGAGGCCACGCTGGCCCGCGACCTCGCCACGGTCGCGCACGTCGAGTCCCGCGGGGGCGCGACGGTCTACCGCTTCACCGAGGGGTCGGTACGCCACGCCTTCGACCTGGGCTGGTCGGCTGGAGAGGTTCACGAGCTGATCGAGCGGGCCGCTCGCACCGAGGTGCCCCAACCCTTGCGCTACCTGGTCGACGACGTCGCCCGGACCTTCGGTTCGGTGAGGGTGGGCACTGCGGACTGCTTCGTGCGCAGCGACGACGAAGCCACCCTGGCGGGTCTGGTCGCCGACCCGCGTGCGGCAGGCCTGGGCCTACGACGCATCGCCCCCACCGTTCTCGTCAGCACCTCACCGGCCGAGCTCGTCCTACCCGTGCTGCGCGATGCGGGTCTCGCGGCGGTGGTCGAGGACCACGACGGGGTGGTCCGGGTCGCCGGGCCGCAGCGCCTGCGCGCTGCCGCCGTCCGGCCGCAGGCACGCCGGGGCGCCACCGCGGCCCACGCGCTCGCCCGTGCCGCGGCGACCGCAACGGCGATCCGGGCCGGCGACCGTGCGGATGCCGGACGGCCGGACTCGCGGCCTGGACCCCAGAACCCCGCTTCCGCGCTCGCGCTGCTGCGCGAGGCGGCCGAGACCACGACGACGGTCGTCATCGGCTACGTCGACGACGACGGCACCATCCACGACCGCATCGTCGACCCGCTCGGGGTGGAAGGGGGTCGCCTCAAGGGCTTCGACCACCGCAGCGACCGCACCCGCTCCTACGCCGTCCACCGCATCAAGTCGGTCCGCCAGGCCACCCCGGACGACTGACTGCCCGCGTGCAGTTCTGGTCACAAGACCGTTCTTGCGCGACCCCGGCCCGATTTCGGGTGCACTTCCGCGCAGAAGACCGTTCACCTGCAGGGCGCCACGTCGAGGGGCTTCCTGGGACCCGCCTAGGAGTCGAACCCGAGCCCCGCCCGGTCGAGGGAGCGCAGCCACAGGTTCCGTCGTCCCTGCCGGTGGTCGGCGCGCGCCAGCGACCAGCGGGTCGCCTGGATCCCGGCCGACGCCACCGGCTCCGGCGGGAACGGCAGCGGCTTGCGGCGCACCAGCTCCAGCTCGGTGCGCTCGGTGCGCTCCCCTGCGAGCAGGTCGAGCATCACGTCGGCGGCGAACCTCGTCGCCCCCACGCCGAGGCCGGTGAAGCCGGCGGCGTGAGCGACCCGACCGTGGTGGGCCAGCCCGAAGAACGCCGCGAAGCGGGTCGAGGTGTCGATGGCGCCACCCCACCGGTGGCTCACCCGGACACCGGCGAGCTGCGGAAACGTCGTGAGCAGGTGCGAGACCAGCTTGGCGTAGGTCTCCGGGCGGTCCTCGTAGCCTGCGTCCACCCGCTTGCCGAAACGGTAGACGGCGTCGTAGCCGCCGTAGAGGATGCGGTCGTCGTGAGTCAGCCGGAAGTAGTGGAAGTGGTTGGCGAGATCGGCCAGGCCCTGCCGCCCGGCCCACCCGATCGCGTCGCGCTGGTCACGGCTCAGTGGCTCGGTGACAACGGCGTAGTCGTAGACCGGCACCGTGTAGGCACGGAAGCGACGCACCAGCGCGGGGAAGGCGTTGGTGCCCAGCGCCACGTGGTCGGCATGCACCGTTCCGTGTGCGGTGGCGACCTGGACTCCGGCGGGGTGTGACGACAACCCCGTCGCCTGGGTGTGTTCGAAGATCTCCACGCCCAGGTCCTCCGCCACCCGAGCCAGCTCGCGCACCAGCTTCGCCGGGTGCAGCAGCGTGGTGTCGTCTCTCCACAGTCCAGCCAGCGCGATCGGCGAGGCCACCTCGCTCTGGACGGCCTCACGGTCGAGGAAGCGACCACCCCCCGACGCGGCTGCCGCCTCCAGCCAGGCCACCTGGTGCGGTTCCACGGCGAGACCGAGCTCGCCGGTGGACTCCAGGTCGACGTCCATGTCGAACTCCCGCACCGTCTGCGGCGATGTCGGCGAGGTTGTCCCGGCCGAGGCGCTCGAGCGCGTCGTACTCGTCGGGCCAGCGGGTGCGCCCGTTCTCCTCGCCGTGGGTGAGGGAGGCGGAACAGAACCCCCCGTTGCGTCCCGAGGCCGCCCAGCCCAGCCGATGGCCCTCGAGCAGCACCACGCGCCGCGCAGGGTCCCGCTGCTTGGCTCGGACCGCGGTCCACAGGCCGGTGTAGCCGCCTCCGACCACGCAGAGGTCCGCTCGGACGTCCGCGGTGAGCGCGGGACGGCGTGGCATGGGCGCGTCGGCGATCCAGAAGCACGCGTCGGCGGCCCCGCGCAGTGCCTCGGTCACGGTGCCCTCGCTCGGCGCGAGGCGCTCGAAGACCGTCGGCTCAGGTCTGGGCATGGGCGTCCCCACGCCGCAACGCCTCGTCCAGGATCGCCAGGCCCTCGCGGGCATCGTCCTCGGAGGTGTTGCACGGTGGCACGACGTGGATGCGGTTGAAGTTCGCGAACGGCAGCAGGCCCCCCTCCTTGCACGCCGCGACGACGTCGTTCATCGCCGGGCTGCTGCCGCCGTACGGCGCCAACGGGGTCTTGGAAGCCCTGTCACTCACGAGCTCGACTGCCCAGAACGCACCGACGCCCCGGACGTCGCCGACGCACGGGTGGCGCTCCTTCAGCTCCGCGAGCCCGGGGCCGATGACGTCGCGGCCCAAGCGGTCGGCGTGCTCGACGACCTGCTCGTCCCGCATCGCCTCGATCGTCGCCACCGCGGCAGCGCAGGCCAGGGGGTGCCCGGAGTAGGTGAGGCCCCCGGGGTAGACCCGCTGGGCGAACGTCTCGTAGATCGCGTCGCTGATGACCACACCTCCCAGGGGCACGTAGCCGGAGTTGACGCCTTTCGCGAAGGTGATCAGGTCAGGCTTGCCGTGGTAGCGGTCGAGCGCGAGCCAGGAACCTGCTCGCCCGAATCCTGCCATCACCTCGTCGAGCACGAGGACGATTCCGTGGTCGTCGCAGATCTCGCGGACGCCAGGGAGGTAACCAGGAGGCGGCGGCATGACGCCAGCGGTGCCAGGAATTGTCTCGAGCACAATCGCGGCGATGGTCGCGGGACCTTCGAGCTCGACGGTGCGGCGCAGATGGCGCAGTGCGCGCTCGCTCTCCTCCTCCTCGGTGGTCGCGTCGAACTCCGACCGGTAGAGGAAGGGACCGAAGAACTTCACGGTGCCCGACGATCCGTAGTCGCTCGGCCAGCGGCGGGGGTCTCCGGTCACGTTGATCGCGGTGTTCGTGCCACCGTGGTAGCTGCGGTAGCGGGAGAGCACCTTGATCCGTCCGGTGTGCAGCCGCGCCATCCGGACGGCGTGCTCGACGGCCTCGGCGCCCCCGTTGGTGAAGAACACATGGTCCAGGCCCTCGGGAGCAATGCCCGCCACGAGGTGCGCCGCCTCCGAACGCACGTCGTTGGCGTGCTGCGGCGCGATCGTGCACAGCCGGGCCGCCTGCTCTCGGATCGCCTCCACCACGCGGGGGTGCTGGTGGCCGAGGTTGGTGAAGACCAGCTGGGAGGAGAAGTCGAGGTAGCCCTTGCCGCCCTCGTCCCACACCCGCGAGCCCTCGGCCTTGGCGAGGACCATCGGGTCCAGCGTGGCCTGGGCCGACCACGAGTGGAAGACGTGCGCGCGGTCGAGGTCGTAGGCCCTGCTCATGGTCGGCTCCAGCCGTTGGTCGCGTGGTTTCGTGCAGAGGTCGCGTGGTTTCGAGGCTCGAAGGCTCGCACCTCAACCACCGTGGAGGTCGCACCTCAACCACCGTGGGACGTCGGGAAGGCCAGCTCGAGGCCACCGCTCGGCTTCACGGCGGGGTCGCCCCAGCGGCTGGTGACGACCTTGCCACGGGTGAAGAAGTGGACGCCTTCGACGCCGTGGGCGTGGGAGTCGCCGAACAGCGAGTTCTTCCAGCCCCCGAACGAGTAGTAGGCCATCGGCACCGGGATCGGCACGTTGACGCCGATCATGCCGACCTCCACGTCGTACTCGAACTTGCGTGCCGCACCTCCCGAGGCGGTGAACAGTGCGACCCCGTTGCCGTAGGGGTTGGTGTTCACCAGCTCCACAGCCTCGTCATAGGTCCCGGCACGGACCACCGAGAGCACCGGCCCGAAGATCTCCTCGGTGTAGATCGACATGCCCGGCGTGACGTGGTCGAACAGCGTCGGGCCCAGCCAGAAGCCCTGCTGCTCTCCGTCCGCCTGCACCTCACGGCCGTCGACCACGAGCTTGGCGCCTGCCTCCTCGCCCTGCTCGACGTACGCCGCGACCTTGTCCCGGTGGGCCTTGGTGACCAGCGGACCCATGTCGCAGCCCCGGGTGCCGTCGCCGGTACGCAGGCCCTGCGTGCGGTCGGCGATCTTGGCCACGAGGTCGTCGGCGACGGGTCCTACCGCGACCACGACCGAGATCGCCATGCAGCGCTCGCCGGCGGACCCGAAACCGGCGCTGACCGCCTGGTCTGCGGCAAGGTCGAGGTCGGCGTCCGGCAGGACGACCATGTGGTTCTTGGCGCCGCCGAGGGCCTGCACCCGCTTGCCGTTGGCCGCGGACCGCTCGTAGACGTAGCGGGCGATGGGTGTCGACCCGACGAAGCTGATCGCCTTCACCTCGGGGTGGTCGAGCAGGGCGTCGACGGCCTCCTTGTCGCCCTGCAGCACGTTGAACACCCCGTCCGGCAGGCCGGCCTCCGCCCAGAGCTCGGCCATCCAGAGGGCAGCGGAGGGGTCCTTCTCGCTGGGCTTGAGCACCACGGTGTTGCCGGAGGCGATCGCGACCGGGAAGAACCACATCGGCACCATGGCCGGGAAGTTGAAGGGGCTGATGATCCCGACCACACCGAGCGGCTGCCGCTTGGAGTGCACGTCGACGCCGGTGGAGACCTGCTCGGAGTAGCCGCCCTTGAGCAGGTGCGGGATGCCGCAGGCGAACTCGACCACCTCGAGCCCCCGGGCGACCTCACCGGCCGCGTCGGCGAGGACCTTGCCGTGCTCGCGCGTGATGATCGCGGCGAGCTCGTCCTTGCGGGCGTTGAGCAGCTCGCGGAACCGGAAGACCACCTGGGTGCGGGCAGCGATCGAGGTCTCCCGCCAGGCCTGGGCTGCGCCTGCGGCTGATCCGATCACGCGCGCGGCGTCGTCGGAACCGGCGTACGCGACATGGCCGGTGACCTGGCCGGTGGCGGGGTTGGTGACGTCGCCGTGACGCTGGCCGGTGCCCGGGTAACGGTGGCCGTCGCACCAGTGGGGGATGGTGGTGGGATCACTCATGCCTCCCACTCTCGACCGTCAGGGTCGCCACCGGTAGTTACGTTCCGTCACCATCTTGCGCCGATGGCACTTACGTTCTGTCACCCTGGCTGGGTGCAACCGACCCTGCGCCAGGTGCTCGCGTCGCCGACCGTCGCCCCGGGGCGACCGGAGGTCCTTTCCGGTCATGAGCGGCTCGACGTCCCGCTGCGGTGGGTGCACGTGGCCGAACTGCGCGACGTCAAGGGACTGCTGCGCGGTGGGGAGCTGGTGCTCACGACCGGGCTCCCGCTCCAGGGCGAGGACGGCGTCGGCTACCTGGAGGACCTGGTCTCGGACGGCGCCGCCGGGCTGGTGGTCGAGCTCAGCACCGCGCTGCCCCTCATCCCGCCCGAGGTCGCCGCTCGCGCGCGGGAGCTCGGGCTTCCCCTGGTCGCGCTGCACGCGCCGGTTCGCTTCGTCGAGATCACCGAGCAGGTCCACCGGGCGATCGTGAGCGACCAGTTCGCCGAGGTCGACTTCAGCCGCGAGGTGCACGAGACCTTCACCGCGCTCAGCCTCGATCGCGCCGACGCCGACACCATCGTGCGGGTGACCGCCGACCTGTGCGGGACCGGGGTCGTGCTCGAGGACACGGGGCGCCGGGTCATCGCGTTCGCGGCCCGCAGCCGCCCCGCCGCGTCGCTGCTCGCGGACTGGGAGCGTCGCTCCCGACAGGCGCCTCCGCTTCCCGCTCCTGGGATCGTGGGCACCGAGGGCTGGTACGCCGCCCCGGTCGGCGAGACCGGTGACCCGTGGGGGCGACTCGTCGTCCCTGACCCGCAGATGCGGCAGAGCCGGCTGCGCATGGTGCTCGAGCGCGCCGGCCAGGCACTGGAGCTCGGCCGGATGGTGGAGCGCGACCGAGTCGGACTGCGGCTGCAGGCACAGGGGGGCCTGCTCGCCGACCTGCTCAACGGAACCCTCGACGAGGCGTCTGCGCAGACGCGCGCGGTCGCGCTGGGCCTGTCACCCGCCCCCCGGTACGTCGCCCTCGTCGTCCGGGAGGTGGCGTCGGCCACCGCCCCGGACCCGGTGGCCGAGCGCCGGGCGGCCCGATCGCTCGCGGAGCGCCTGGCCGCGGCCCTCCCCGGGGCACGGCTCCACGGCCTGGCCGGCGTCGTGGCCGGCGGGGAAGCCGGAATGCTGCTCGCGCTGCCCTCGGACGACGAGACGACGGTCATCGAGACCCTCGACCGGGGTGCGGCACTCGTGACCGACGTCGTCGTGGGCGTCGGCCCCGTCGAACCCACGGTTCGCGCCGCCGGGGCCGGTCTGCGCCAAGCGCTGCACGTCGCCGAGGTCGCCGGAGCCACCCCTGGTGCGCGCGACGGTGTCGAACGGCGTTGGTACCGCGCCGCCGACGTCCGGCTCCGTGGCCTGCTCGCGCTGCTCCACGACGACCCACGGGTGCAGTTGTTCGTCGAGAGCGAGCTGGGGGCGCTGCTGGCCCACGAGGCCCGCCACGGCGAGGGGTTGCTCGACCTGCTGCGCGACTACGTGGCGGTGGGGGGCAGGATGACCCGCCTGGCCGAGCGGACCCACCGGTCTCGCCCCGCGGCGTACAAGAAGGTCGCTCGGCTCGAGCGGATCCTGGGCTGGGACCTGTCCGACCCGCTGTCGCTGATGTCGGTCGGAGTCGCTCTGCACGCCTACGACCAGGCCCATCGCGCCCGCTGACCGACCCGTACCCCTCGTCTGTCAGGCGGCGGGTCAGAGGGCCATCCCCTCTGGCTTCGGGTTCGCCGGCCGGTGACGCGTTCGTTCGCCCGAACCCTTCCCAAGTGGGTGGGTCAGAAGGTAGGCATGGGGGCTCATTCGCCAGTCGGCCCCGCAACCGGGCCTCGGCGACGACTCCAGGAGGTAGCACGTGGTCACCATCCTTGTCGGAGTGGACAGCGGGGACTCGTCCACCAGAGCCGTGGAGTACGCCGTCGCGGCGACCAGGGCCACGGACGCCGAGCTCGTCATCGCCCATGTCATCCACTGGTCCCCGTTCACGTTCAACACACCCCTCGACAACGAGGAGCGGCCACGCAAGCGGGCCGAGGAGATCGAGCACGCCCGCACCGCCGTGGTCGACCCGATGGTGGTCCTGGCCGAGGAGTCCGGGCACCGGGTGCGCAGCGAGATCCGTCACGGCCAACCTGCACGCACCCTCATCACGTTGGCCAAGGAGGCGGAGGCCAGCCAGATCGTCGTCGGGCGGACCGGTGACAGCGGCTTCACCGAGGCGGTGTTCGGCAGCGTCGTCGGACGACTTGCCCAGACCTCGCCCGTGCCCGTGACGGTGGTGCCGTGATGCTGCCCGTCCCGCAGAACATCCTGGTCGACGGTTTCGACAAGGTCTCCGAGTGGGTCACCAGCACGGTGTTCTACGCCGTGACGATCGGCGGCGTCTAGGTGCCGCTCATCCTGCTCTGGCTCGTCATCGCCGGCTCCTTCTTCACCGTCTGGATGGGTTTCGAGAACGTCCGCGGCTTCCGGATGTCGTTCGACACCATCCGCGGCAAGTACTCCGGACCCGAGGACGCCGGTGAGGTCTCGCACTTCCAGGCCCTGGCCACCGCCGTCTCCGGCACCGTGGGCCTCGGCAACATCGCCGGTGTCGCCGTCGCCGTCTCGCTGGGGGGGCCCGGAGCCACGTTCTGGATGATCCTGGCCGGGCTTCCTCGGCATGAGCACCAAGATGGCCGAGTGCACCCTGGGCGTGAAGTACCGCCACGAGCACGCCGACGGCACCGTCTCGGGAGGTCCCACGTACTACCTCCGTGACGGGGTCGGCAAGCTCGTCAACCCGACACTCGGCAAGGTGCTCGCCACCCTCTTCGCGATCTTCTGCATCGGCGGCGCGCTCGGTGGCGGCAACATGTTCCAGGCCAACCAGGCCACCACCCAGCTGCTCAACGTCACCGGAGGCGAGGACGGCTTCCTGGCTGACTTCCGCTGGGTCATCGGGCTGGTCTTCGCCGGCTCTCGTCGGCATCGTCATCATCGGCGGCATCAAGAGCATCGCCCGGGTGACCGAGAAGATCGTGCCGTTCATGGCGGTCCTCTACATCACTGCCTGCCTGGTCGTCATCTTCGGCAACGTCGGCCAGATCCCGGCGGCCTTCGGCGACATCATCAGCGGCGCCTTCAACCCCGCGGGCATCGCCGGCGGCGCCGTCGGCGTGCTGCTCGTCGGCTTCCAGCGCGCGGCCTTCTCCAACGAGGCGGGCATCGGGTCGGCCGCCATCGCCCACTCGGCGGTCAAGACCAAGGAGCCGGCCACCGAGGGCTACGTCGCCCTGCTGGAGCCCTTCATCGACACCATCGTGATCTGCACGATGACCGCGCTCACCATCGTGATCACCGGCGCCTGGGTCCGATGCGGCGAAGCAGCGGAGCCCGAGGGCGTCATCTCTGACCTCGCGGGCCTTCGAGTCGGTGCTCCCATGGTTCCCGAACGTGCTGGCGATCGCGGTGATGTTCTTCGCGTTCTCGACGATGATCAGCTGGTCCTACTACGGCATGAAGGCGACCGGCTACCTGTTCGGAGACAGCGCCACCGCGGAGAACGGTCTTCAAGCTGGTCTTCTGCTTCTTCACCTTCATCGGCGCGGTCGCGACGCTGACGCCGGTCATCAACTTCTCGGACTCGATGATCTTCGCGATGTCGGTGCCCAACATCATCGGCCTCTACATCCTGGCGCGCATCGTGCGCCGGGAGGTGACGGGCTTCCGCGCTCGCGTCGAGGACGGCTCGATCAAGACCTACGTGTGAGCCGGCGAGACCGGTGCGCTACCGGCCGGGGATGGGGTCGCCGGGGGGCACCTCGTCGTGGATCACCAGCTGCGGCGTGTGCAGCACGATGCCCTCGTAGTCGAAGCGCGCCTTGATCCGCTCCCGCATGGCTCGGGCGACGCGCCACTGCTCCAGGGGCGCGGTCTTGAGGGTGACCCGCACCAGGACCCTCTCCGGCAGGAGGGACTCCACACCCCACACCTCGGGCTCCTCGATCACGACGCCGTCGAAGTCCTCGTCGTTCCACAGCTCGCGGGCCACGTCCTGCAGGATCTCGCGCACGTGTGCCAGATCGGAGTCGTAGCGGACGCCGACGTCGAGCACCGCGCGCGCCCAGTTCTGGCTGTGGTTCCCCACCCGCATGATCTCGCCGTTGCGGACGTACCAGACGACGCCGTCGACGGACCGGAGCCGGGTGATCCGCAGCCCGACGGCCTCGACGGTGCCGACCGCCTCCCCGAGGTCGACGACGTCGCCGACGCCGTACTGGTCCTCCAGCAGCATGGCTACCCCGGAGAGCAGGTCCTTCACCAGGGTCTGCGCACCGAAGCCGAGCGCCAGGCCCACGACCCCCGCGCTGGCCAGGATCGGGGCGACGTTGACGTTGACCTCTGCGAGACACATCACGATGACGATCCCGAAGATCAGACCGGTGGTCAGGCTCTTGAGCAGCGACCCGAGGCTCTTCGCCCGCTGCGCCCGACGGGAGTTGAGGCGGCGATCCCCTTCCATACTGCTGCGCCCGAAGCCGCCCAGGCGGCCGGGGAGCACACCCCCCTCGGCCCGGGTCACCACCCGGTCGATGCTGCGGTGAGCCAGCCAACGCGCCAGCAGGCCGACACCGACCAGCACCAGGATCGTGACCAGAGGTGCCAGCGCGTGGTCCACGAACCACTCGGTCGTCCGGGCCATGTCGTCGTTGTCCGTCAGCCGCAGGACCAGGCCGCACGGAGAGAGGTCGTCGGGGTTGCAGGCGGCCCGCACGGTCGGGGCGTCGAGGTCGACGACAGGTGATCGCATGAAGCACCAACATACGGACGTTGACGCGGCGTCTCCAACGACCCGGGGGTGATGTCGCGCACCTGCGTCCCGTGGCACCGGCCTGCCCGCGAGTGGGCTGCCTCCGTACCATCGACGACGTGCATGACGGCCCTCTCATCGTCCAGTCGGACAAGACCCTGCTGCTGGAGGTCGACCACCCGCAAGCCGCCGACTGCCGCAAGGCCATCGCACCGTTCGCCGAGCTCGAACGGTCGCCGGAGCACATCCACACCTACCGGCTCACGCCCCTGGGTCTGTGGAACGCCCGAGCTGCCGGGCACGACGCGGAACAGGTCGTCGACACCCTGCTGACCTACAGCCGCTACGCCGTGCCGCACGCCCTTCTCGTCGACGTCGCCGAGACCATGGACCGCTACGGGCGACTCAGCCTCGAGAAGCACCCAGCCGGCGGCCTGGTGCTCTCCTCCACCGACCGCGCCGTCTTCGAGGAGGTGGTGCGGGCCAAGCGCATCGCCGGGATGCTCGGCGAGCGCATCGACGAGCTCACGGTGGTCGTCCACGCCTCCGAGCGCGGCAACCTCAAGCAGGCACTGCTCAAGCTGGGATGGCCGGCGGAGGACCATGCCGGCTACGTCGACGGGGAAGCGCATCCGATCACCCTGCGCGAGGAGGGGTGGTCACTGCGTCACTACCAGGCCGCTGCGGTCGAGTCGTTCTGGCACGGTGGCTCCGGGGTCGTCGTGCTGCCGTGCGGCGCCGGCAAGACCATCGTCGGGGCGGCGGCGATGGCTCAGGCAGCAGCCACCACTCTGGTTCTTGTCACCAACACAGTCTCCGCTCGACAGTGGCGTGACGAGCTGCTTCGTCGAACCTCGCTGACCGAGGACGAGATCGGCGAGTACTCCGGCTCTCGCAAGGAGGTGCGACCGGTCACCATCGCGACCTACCAGGTGATGACGACCCGCCGGAAGGGCGCCTACGCCCACCT
Source organism: uncultured Actinomycetota bacterium (assembly GCA_963801135.1). GTDB lineage: Bacteria > Actinomycetota > Actinomycetes > Propionibacteriales > Nocardioidaceae > Marmoricola_A. Next base: position 104,990 of record CAWDDN010000018.1, read on the forward strand.
CGAGCTGCTCGACGCCCGCGACTGGGGGCTCATCATCTACGACGAGGTCCACCTGCTGCCGGCACCGATCTTCCGCATGACCGCAGACCTCCAGGCCCGCCGTCGACTCGGCCTCACGGCGACGCTGGTGCGGGAGGACGGCCGGGAGGGGGACGTCTTCTCCCTGATCGGCCCGAAACGGTTCGATGCGCCGTGGAAGGACATCGAGGCACAAGGGTGGATCGCCCCCGCCGAGTGCGTGGAGGTCAGGGTCACCCTGCCGGACGACGAGCGCATGACCTACGCCACCGTGGAGCCGGAGGATCGGTACCGCCTGGCGGCATCGACCAAAGGCAAGACCCGCCTCACCGAACGACTCGTCGCCCGGCACGATGGGGAGCAGACGTTGGTCATCGGGCAGTACCTCGACCAGCTCGACGAGCTCGGGGACGCCCTCGGCGCGCCCGTGATCAAGGGAGAGACGTCCGTTGCCGAGCGCGAGCGGCTCTTCCAGGCCTTCCGGGACGGCGCGATCCACCTGCTCGTCGTCTCCAAGGTCGCGAACTTCTCGGTCGACCTGCCCTCGGCCACCGTGGCCATCCAGGTCTCGGGCTCCTTCGGGTCCCGGCAGGAGGAGGCCCAGCGCCTGGGCAGACTCCTGCGGCCCAAGGAGGACGGTCGCTCCGCGCGCTTCTACACCCTCGTCACGCGCGACACGGTGGACGCCGAGTTCGCCCAGCACCGGCAGCGCTTCCTCGCCGAGCAGGGCTACGCCTACTCGATCGTGGACGAGCACGACGTGTGAGCGCCGCGGCCCCCGACACCCGTCACAGTGAACGCATGGGCATCCACCGGACCGGCCAGGACCGCATCCTCGTGCTACTGAGGCACGGCAAGTCCGACTGGTCGGTGCCGGCGAGGGACGACGAGCGACCGCTCACCTCGCGTGGCACCCGGCAGGCCCGTCAGGCGGGTCGGTGGGTCGCCGACCACGTCGACCCGCAGCTTGCCCTGGTCTCGGTGGCCCGGCGAGCCCAGCAGACCTGGGACGCCGCGAGCGCTGAGCTGCCCCGGCCACCGACCAGGCGCGACAGCGACCGGCTCTACACATTCGATGCCCAGGAGGTGCTGAACCTGGTCCGCTCCCTCGCCGAGGAGCTGGGATGCGCCCTCCTCGTCGGACACGACCCAGCGTTCGAGGAGGCCGTCCGGCTGCTGACCGACCGAGGGGTCGAGATGAAGACCTCTGCGCTGGCCGTCGTACGACTGGACTCCTGGTCATCCGCCGGAGACGGGCGCGGTGACCTGCTGGCGCACGGGCGGCCCCCGCCGACGTGAGCGGTGACGCAGTCCCCCCCCCGGACGACCCGGACGTCTGGGCCGGGGTGAGGTGGGGGCACGGCCTAGCATCGACTTATGCCCGTTCGCCGATTCCCGGTGCGCTTCACCGGCGCCAACAAGACCATGGCCCTGCTCAACATGAGGCCCACCAACTGCTACCTCGACGTCACCGAGGACCTCGTCGAGGTCCGGATGAGCGCCTACTTCCGCGCCTCGATCCCACGGGCGCGGATCGCATCGGTCCGCGACGACGAGGCGGCTGTGTGGGGCTGGGGCGTCCACGGCGGCTTCGGCACCTGGCTGATCAACGGGTCCTCGTCCGGCATCGTGCGCATCGAGGTCGACCCCGAGATCAAGGCCCGCATGCTCGGCATGCCGGTCTCGCTGCACACGCTGCGGGTCGCGCTGGACGACCCGGAGGGTCTCGAGGCGGCCCTCTCCACACCAGCGACGCGTTGACTGACGTCGCCCTGACGGCCAGGGCGCTGGTCCTGCGTGACTTGGAGCGGACCGGCGTTGCCGACCCCGACGTGGTCTCGCTGCTCGAGGACGCGGTGAGCCAACGACGCTGGTGGGCCGAGGAGTGGCCCGAGGGGGCGCGGTACGTGGCCGGCCTGGTGGCCCAGGACGTCCAGGACGCCCTGCTGGACCGGGTGGGTCGGTGGCCGCTGTGCCGGCAGTGCGAGGACGACTCCCACGCCCTCTACATCCAACCCGAGATCGGGGGGCCCAATCCCACGTGGGTCTGCGAACGTTCCGGACGGACGGTGGCCGCCCTCGGGGACCTCACCGGCTGAGGCTCACCGAAGCCAGCGCCGCAGCAGCCACAGCACCAGCACGACCGCGAGGCCGGCTCCGATCTGCTTGCGGTACATCCGGGCGATCACCGGAAGCACGGTCGTGCCGAGATCCAGGGCATCGTCCGAGCCGGCGCCACTCCTGGTGCCAGCGGTCCCCCCGACCCCGACCGACGGCTCGGCCTGCCCGGCGACGGGTTCGGCCGTCGGCGGCGGCGTCGAAGGCGCGGCAGCGGAAGGACCCGGCGCCGCGGGCGCAGGAACCGGTGTCGGGATGGCCGCCGCCCCTCCTGCCGGGGGCTCCGCCGAGGTCGCACCCCCGGCCGGCGCGGGCTCTCCGGACGCCGAGCCACCGCCGACCTCGCCCACCTGCTGCTGCAGGCAGTCCACGAACTGGCCCAGCAGCTTGTCGGAGACCTCCTGCATCATCCGGCTGCCGAACTGCGCCGGTTTGCCGGTGATCGACAGGTCGGTCACGACATCGGCCCGGGTCTCCTCACCCTCCTCGGCGAAGGTCAGCTTCACCGTGGCGCCGGCGGTGCCGTTGCCGCGCTTGTCCTTGCCCTTGGCCTCGAACACCATCCGGTGGGCCGCCTCGTCCCGGTCGGTGAACGATCCCGACCCGGCGTACTGCAGCGCCACCGGACCCAGCTTGACCTTCGCGGTGCCCTGGAAGTCGTCACCCTCCGCGCTGGTGACCTTCGCGCCGGGGAAGCACTGGGCCACCGAGCTGATGTCCTGGAAGTGGGCCCAGGTCTCCTCCAGGCTCGCCGGGATGACGAACGAGTGCGTCAGCTGCACGCGATCACGACCCGGCCGCAGCGAGCACCGCGCGCCGGGCCAGCACCGGCGCGATGGCCCGGCGGTAGTCGGCGTCGCCGTTGAGGTCGGTCGGGGGCGAGCGTGCCCTCGGCCACGGACGCGCACGCCTCACGGACGGCGTCCTCCTCGACGCTGACCCCGGCCAGGGCCTGTTCCACCGAGCTCGCCCGCAGTGGCCTGTCGGCCATGTTGGTCAGCGCGACGCGGGCCTCGCTGATCGTCCCGCCCTCGACCTTCACGGTCGCGGCGACGGCCACGATGGCCCACTGGTGGGACACGCGCACGAACTTCTCGTAGTGCGCCCCCCAGCCCGTGAGCTTGGGGACCCTGATCGCGGTGAGGATCTCGTCCTCACCGACATCGGTCTCGAAGAGCCCGTGGAAGAACTCACGGGCGGGCACGGTGCGCTCGCCGCCGGGCCCGGTCACCATCATGCTCGCGTCGAGCGCCATCGCGGCGGTGCCCGGGTCACCCGCGGGATCAGCATGCGCGAGGGCCCCACCGAAGGTGCCGCGGTGCCTGATCTGGGCGTCGGCAATGGTCCCGACCACCTTGTGCACCAGGGCGAGATGCTCGCCCACCTCCGCCGAGTCCAGCAGGTCCTGGTAGGTCGTGGTGGCACCGATGACGAGCTCGTCGCCCTCGTCCCGGACTCCGCGCAGGGAGTCGATGCGGCCGAGGTCGATGACCTTCTCCGGAGCGTTGAGCCGCATCCGGAGCACCGGCAGCAGCGACTGACCTCCGGCGATCACCTTGGCGTCGTCGCCGCCCGCGGCCAGCGCAGCGAGAGCCTCGTCCACCGAGGCCGGGGCGACGTAGTCGAAAGCAGCGGGGATCATGGGCGAGCTCCTTCTCCCGAGCCGGCGGAGGGATCGACGTTGCCGCTCCCCTCCTCGAAGTGGTCCTGCACCTCGCCCGGCGTGGCAGCACCCCGCCCGGCTGCCTGGATAGCCCCGAACACGCGTGCCGGCGTGCAGGGCATCACGACGTCGTCCACACCCATCGGGCGCAGCGCATCCACGACGGCGTTGACGACCGCAGGGGTGGAGGCGATGGTGCCAGCCTCGCCGACCCCCTTGGTGCCGAGCCGGGTGTACGACGAGGGGGTGGTCGTGCGGTCGGTGAGGAAGCTGATGGTGTCGGCGCTGGTGGGCAGCGTGTAGTCGACGAACGAGCCGGTGAGCAACGTGCCGGACTCGTCGTAGACCGCCTCCTCCCACAGCGCCTGGGCGATTCCCTGCACCAGGCCACCGTGGATCTGACCCTCGACGATGGAGGGGTTGACCACGTTGCCGACGTCGTCGACGCAGGCGTACTTGCGCATCGTGGTCTGCCCGGTCTCGGTGTCGACCTCGACGGCACAGAGGTGGGTGCCGTGCGGGAACGAGAAGTTCTCCGGGTCGAAGGTCGCCGACCCGTCGATCGAGGGTTCGGCGCCGTCGGGCAGGTTGTGGCCGGTGAACGCCGCCAGCGCCACCTCCTGGATGCCCAGCCCCTGGTCGGTGCCCCGCACGCTGAACCGGCCCTCGCGGAACTCGAGGTCGTCCTCGGAGGCCTCGAGCAGGTGGGCGGCAAAGGGCGTGGCCCGCTCGATGACCTTCTCCGCGGCCCGGACGACCGCCTCGCCGCCGACGACCAGGGAACGGGAGCCGTAGGTGTCCATGCCGCGGTGGGAGCTCTGGGTGTCGCCGTGGAGCACCTCCACGTCCTCGAACGGAACGCCCAGGCGGTCAGCCACGATCTGCGACCACGACGTCACGTGCCCCTGCCCGTGGGGGGAGGTGCCGGTGACGACCTCGACCTTGCCGGTGGCCAGCATCCGGACATCCGCGTGCTCCCAGCCACCGGCGGCGTAGTTGAGCTGGCCGAGGACCCGCGAGGGCGCCAGACCGCACATCTCGGTGAAGGTCGAGACGCCGATGCCCAGCTGCACCGAGTCGTCGGACTCCCGCCGTCGTCGCTGCTCCTCACGCAGCTCGTCGTAGCCGAAGAGCTCCTTGGCCTTGGCGGTGGCGGCCTCGTAGTTGCCGGAGTCGTAGGTCATGCCGGCCACGGAGGTGAACGGGAACTCCTCGTGCTTGATCCAGTTCATCTCGCGGACCTCGAGCGGGTCCTTGCCGAGCTCGGCGGCGAGCTCGTCCATCAGCCGCTCGATGGCAAAGGTCGCCTCCGGACGTCCGGCGCCGCGGTAGGCGTCCACCCAGGTCTTGTTGGTGTACACCGGGGTGACGTTGAACTGGTAGGCGTCGAACTTGTAGATCGAGTTGAACATCCAGGCGCCCAGGACCGGGACGCCCGTGCCCACGAGCGCGGCGTAGGCGCCCATGTCGGCGAGCAGCTCGACCTTGAGACCGGTGACACGGCCCTCCTGGGTCGCGGACAACGTCAGCCGCTGCCACTGGTCGCGGCCGTGGTGCCCCGCCACGAGGGACTCCGAGCGGGTCTCGGTGTACTTGACCGGCTTCCCGGTCCGGCGGGCGACCAGGAAGGCGATCCACTCCTCCGGGGTGATCTGCAGCTTTCCACCGAAGCCACCGCCGACATCGGGCGCGATCGACCCTGATCTTGGACTCGGGGACGCCCGTGGTGGCCGCGAGCGCGAACCTGACGATGTGCGGCACCTGCGTGGCGCTCCACAGCGTGATCTGCTCCCCGGTCGGGTCGCACACCACCGAGCGCGGCTCCATGAACGACGGGATGAGCCGCTGCTGGCGGAACTCGCGCTCGATGACGATGCCGTTGTCGCGGGCCTGGGCGATCGCGTCGTCCACGGCGCTGCCACTGCCCTGCTCGGCCGAGTCGAGCTGCCAGAAGGCCGCCTTGTTGGTGCCGAGATCTGGGTGGGCCAGCGCCCCGGAGCTCGAGTCGGCCTCGGCTGCCTCCTTGAGGTCGAGCGCTGCCGGGAGCTCTTCGTAGTCGACCTCGACGAGCTCGGCTGCGTCGCGGGCCTCAGCCGCCGACCGCGCGACCACCACGGCCACCACCTCGCCGGCGAAAGCAGCGCGGTCCACCGCCATCGGCGGGTGGTCGGGTGTCTTCTGGTCGGGGGTGATCGGCCATGCCGTGATGAGGCCGCCCTGCTCCTCGGCCACGTCGGCGCCGGTGAGCACCGTGACGACGTTCGGGGCCTGCTTGGCCTCGGATGCGTCGATCGAGGTGATCCTGGCGTGGGCGAACGGGCTGCGCACCATCGCCAGGTGCAGCATGCCGGTGAGCTGGATGTTGTCGGTCCAGCGGGTGCGTCCGGTGATCAGCCGCTGGTCCTCCTTGCGGACGCGGGCCTTGCCGATCTCCGCCGTGGTCGAGCTCGTCTCGTCGGTGACGGTCATGCCGCACCTCCGTCCGTCGTCCCGGCGGCGGTCTTCACCGCTCTGACGATGTTGTGGTAGCCGGTGCAGCGGCACAGGTTGCCCTCGAGCCCCTCCCGGATCTCGGCCTCGTCAGGCTGCGGGTTCTCGTTGAGCAGGTCGACGGCCTGCATGATCATGCCCGGCGTGCAGTAGCCGCACTGCAGCGCGTGGCACTCTCGGAAGGCCTCCTGCACCGGGTGGAGCTCGCCGTCCTGGGCCAGGCCCTCGATCGTGGTGATCTCGCCCCCGTCGGCCTGGACCGCGAGCACGTTGCAGGACTTCACGCTGCGCCCGTCGAGGTGCACGGTGCAGGCGCCGCAGTTGCTGGTGTCGCATCCGACGACCGTCCCGGTCTTGCCGAGGTGCTCGCGCAGGTACTGCACGAGCAGCAACCGCGGCTCCACGTCGTCGGTGTATCTCGCTCCATCCACGGTCACGCTGATGCGCATGCAAGCCTCCTGGGGCGCCGTTGTCAGGCCTCTTTCCTACCCGGCTGTGACGCTGCTCACAAGGGCTGTCGCCGTACTCTCCTCGGAGAACTCCCGCTTCCCGCGCCAGGCATCGCAGCGGGGGGCGCCAGTTCACCGGCATACCGTGGGAGACCACAGCGCGGCTCAGGCGTCGTGGTGGATGCGACCGGAGGTCTCGGCGAGACGGTGGCCGCCGCCGCCCCAGCGCAGCGCGATGATCTCGGCGGCGATGGAGACCGCGGTCTCCTCGGGGGTGCGGGCACCGAGGTCCAGTCCGATCGGCGACGACATCCGCGCGATCTCGTCGTCGGTGACCCCGACCTCCGCCAGCCGGCCAGCCGGTCCTCGTGGGTGCGCCGCGAGCCCATCGCCCCGATGTAGCCGACCTGCGGGAGCCGCAGCGCGACCTCGAGCAGCGGGACGTCGAACTTCGGGTCGTGGGTCAGCACGCACAGCACGGTGCGGGCATCGATGCGTCCAGCCTCCGCCTCCGCCTCGAGGTAGCGGTGTGGCCAGGTCACCACGACCTCGTCGGCCTCGGGGAATCGCGTCGCGGTGGCGAAGACGGGGCGGGCGTCGCACACCGTCACGTGGTAGCCGAGGAAGCCCCCGACGCGGGCGACGGCCGCGGCGAAGTCGATCGCGCCGAACACGATCATCCGCGGAGGCGGGGCGAACGCCCACACGAAGACCCTCATCCCCTCCCCCCGGCGCTCCCCCTCCGGGCCGTAGGACAAGGTCGCGCTGTGCCCGTTGGCGAGCAGCCCGGTGGCGTCGTCGCGCACGGCGTCGTCGACCCGCCGAAAGCCGAGCGAGCCCGCCACCGCGACGTCGCCGGGGGACTGGCGCCCCTCGGGCCGCAGGTACATCCGGCGTCCGACGAACGTCGGGTCGGGGTGCTCGACCACGGTCGCCACCGCGACCGGTCGGCCCCGCGCGATGTCCTCGGCCACCGCGCCGAGCTCCGGGAAGCTGCTGCGCGAGACCGGCTCGACGTACACGTCGAGGATGCCGCCGCACGTCAGCCCAGCTCCGAGGGCGACCTCGTCGGAGACGCCGTAGCGGTGCAGCACCGGTTCGCCGGACGCCACCACCGACTGCGCGAGCTCGTACACGGCCCCCTCGACGCACCCCCCGGAGACCGAGCCCACGGCGGAGCCGTCGGGCCCCACGAGCATCGACGCGCCGGCCGGCCGCGGAGCGGACTGGAACGTCGCCACGACCGTTCCCATGCCGACGGTCTGGCCGCTCTCCCACCACGGGAGCAGCTGGTCGAGCACCTCACGCATCGGCCACCACCTCCAGGACCCGCTCGAAGGCCGCGATCGAGTGACCTGCCACGAAGTGGTCCACCGACGGCAGCGCCGCGGCCATGCCCGCCTGCACGGGTTGGTACCCGGCCGAGCCCTTGTGGGGGTTGACCCACACCACGGCATGAGCCAATCGGTGCAGCTGCGCCATCTGCTCGGCGAGCAAGCCGGCGTCGCCGCGCTCCCAGCCGTCACTGAACACCACCACGACTGCTCCACGCGCCATGCCTCGTCGCCCCCAGCGGGCGAGGTAGAAGCCCAAGCCTTCGCCCGAGGCGGGTGCCGCCCGACCAGTCGGGGACGACCTCGCCGGCAGCGGCCAGTGCCTTGTCCGGATCCCGCAGCCGCAGCGCGCCGGTGAGCCGGGTCACCCGGGTGCCGACGCTGAAGACCTCCGCGGGCATCGACTGCGCCACCCGGTGGGCCAGGCGCAGCAGCGAGTCCGCGTAGGCGCTCATCGAGCCGGAGACGTCGACCAGGAGCACCACCCGTCGGCGCTTGCGGCCGCGGCGGCGGTGGCGCAGCTCCACCGGCTCGCCGAGATGGGTCAGCATCCGACGCAGCGTGGCGGCCGTGTCGACGGTCCCCCGCCGCGACCGGCTGCGTCGGTACGACGTGCGCTCGGGCGCGACGGGGAGGAGGCTCGCGAACAACCTCGACAGCCTCGCCTTCTCGGCTGCGTCGAGCGTGGCGATGTCCCGGTGACGCAGCACCTCGGCCTCGCTCGCCGCGGCCCTGACCAGCTCCTCGTCGCCGCTGTCACCTTCGGCTGCCTGCTCCTCCAGCGGCGCCTGCTGCACCGGCGGCGGAGGGTCTCGACGTGATCCGGTCACCGTGCTGCCGTCGTCGAAGAACCAGGCCCAGAAGACCTTGTCGTACGTCGCGCAGTCCTCCGGTGAGGCGCACAGCGTCGTCCGGCCCGCCCAGTACGTCGCCTGCCGGTCGCCGAGCCCCACCATCGTGACCGCCCGGAGAAAGGTCTGCGCCCGGTCCTGGGTCACCGCGACACCTGCGGCGCGCAGGGCCCGGGCGAAGCCGAGCAACGCCGTGTCCGCGTCGAGCGTTGTCGTGCTCATCCGGCGAGCATCCGGTCCAGGGCGGCCCGCACCCGTTCGGCGTCCTCGCGGTACTTCACCGCCACCCCGAGCGTTCGTGCCGCAGTCTCCACGTCGAGCCGCACGGTGCCGAGCTGCTGCAGCGCACGCGCCCAGTCGATGGTCTCGGCCACCCCGGGAGGCTTGACCAGATCGGCGTCGCGCAGCCGCTGCACCAGGGCGACCACCTGCTCGCCGAGTGCCTCGGAGACCTCCGGGGCACGCGAGCGGACGATGGCCAGCTCGCGGGCCAGATCGGGGTGATCCACCCAGTGGTAGAGGCAGCGCCGCTTGAGCGCATCGTGCACCTCACGGGTGCGGTTGGAGGTGATCACGGCGAGCGGCGGCGTGGCGGCGGCCACGGTGCCCAGCTCCGGGATGGTGACCTGCCAGGTGGACAGCACCTCGAGGAGGAAGGCCTCGAACTCGTCGTCGGCGCGGTCGATCTCGTCGATGAGCAGCACCACCGGGCTCTCGCGCAGTGCCCGCAGCACGGGGCGAGCGACCAGGAACCTCTCGGCGAAGAGGCCGTGCTCGACCTCCTCGAGGTCCCCGGCTCCCGACGTGGCCTCGACGGCACGCAGGTGCAGGATCTGGCGAGGGAAGTCCCAGTCGTAGAGCGCCTGCGAGGCGTCGATGCCCTCGTAGCACTGCAGCCGCACCAGCGGCAGGCTCAGTCCTTCCGCGAGCGCCTCGGCCAGTGCCGTCTTGCCGGTGCCCGGCTCCCCTTCCAGCAGGAGGGGGCGCCCCAGCGCGCACGCGAGGTACCCGACCGTCGCCAGGGCGTCGTCCGAGAGGTAGCCGGTCGACTCCAACCGAGCCGCGAGCTCGCCGGCCGAGGTGGGCAGCACGTTCATGCCGACCCGCCTTCAACCGGAGCGTCTGACGGCCGGTCGATGTCGCGGCCCGTCGCCAGATCCGCGCATTCCACGTTGTCGACACTACGGCGGACGTCCTCGCGCGTCAGGTAGCGCTGGGCACCCACGTCGCCGGAGAGGGCCCCCAGCACCGGCTCCCAGTGGCCCCGCCCCAGCACGACCGGGTGTCCCGGACGCCCGCGGTAGGTCGCGCGCGCCAGTGCGTGTGCGGGGTCCTCATGGGTCGACCAGGCGGCCAGCACCCTGGCGACCACGGCGCCGTCGACGTCGGGCAGGTCGACCAGGGTCACCACCGCTGCCTGCTCCCCCGAGCCGGCGAGGTGGTGCAGGCCGGCCCGCAGCGACTCCCCGATCCCGAGCTCCCATCGTGACGCGTGCACTGCCTCGACGTCGGCGGGCAGCAGCCGCAGTGCCTGGTCGTGGCCGGCCCCCAGGATCGCCACCACCCGACCACACCCCCCCTCCCGCAGGGCATCGACGCTGCGCTCGATCCAGGGCCGACCTCCGGAGGTCAGCAGCGCCTTGGGCACGCCCATGCGCCGTCCCGCACCCCCGGCCAGCAGGAGTCCCACGACGCGGGACGGATCAGGGGTTTCCGTCATGCCGCGACAATGGCACCCACATGGTGAAGCGGTCGGGGCGGTACAGCGAGCGTGAGACCTCCACCGGCACCTTGTCGGCACAGGTACGGCGCGCGACCCGGAGCACCGGCGAACCAGCAGCCACGTCGAGCAACCTGGCCTCGGGGCCACCCGCGACCATGGCATCGACCGAGTCCTCGCCCCAGGTCGGCTCGAGGTCACGGCGGCACAGCTCGTCGTAGAGGGACTCGGGCAGCCGCTCGAGCAGGCCGGGCACGAGGTCGGCGTTGAGGTAGGCGTTCTCGATGCAGATCGGCATCTCGTCTCCGCAACGGAGCCGCTGCCAGTGCACGACTCGGTCACCCTCGCCGATCTCCAGCGCTCGGGCGACCCCGGGGCCGGCCGCCTCGTAGCGGGCCACCAGGGTCTGGCTGGTCGGACGCAGCCCTCGGCGGCGCAGGTCCTCGGTGAAGCTGGTCAGCACCGCGATCGGTTGCGAACGACGCTGCGCCACGAAGGTGCCGCGGCCCGGCACCCGCTCCAGCAGTCCCTCGGTGACGAGGGCGTCGAGGGCCTGCCGCACCGTCATCCGGGCGACCCCGAAGCGGTGGACCAGCTCACGCTCCGACGGCGCCGGGGTTCCGGCTTCGGCACCGTCGAGCAGGTCGCGGACGTACTCGCGCACCTGCACGTGCTTGTGGACCGCCCGTTGCCGGGAGGGTCCAGTCGGTGCCGTCCTGCCCACCGTCGAACCCCCCGGCACCGGCGGTGTCGTCAGCGCCGCCTGCCCCATGAAGCTCCCCAGTTGCCTCAGTGCCGTGTGTGTCCCAGGTCACTCTAGACCCGTTCGGCCCGAGGAGCACGGGACGGAAGGCCCGCGACCGGCGAATGCCCGCCCAGGAGCCCGGGGGGCTCGATCCCCTGTGACCCCGGCCCCCGGGGCGGCGACGTCATTCGTCGGCGACCGCCTGCAGCACGTCCAGCCGGGAGGCGCGGATGGCGGGGCCGACGGACGCCAGCACTCCCAGCAGACCCGAGACCAGCACGAAGACACCGAGCGTCCCCCAGGGGACGACGAGGTCGCTCAGTCCCTCGTCGCGCAGGGCGCGCACCAGCGCAGATCCGAAGCCGGTGCCCAGCACCACGCCGAGCAGCGCACCGAAGACCGCGATGACGACGGCTTCGAGGCCGATCATCCGCCGCAGCTGTGCCCGGCTCACGCCGACCGCCCGGAGCAGGCCCACCTCACGCGTGCGTTCGATCACCGACAGGCTCAGCGTGTTGACGACGCCGAGCAGCGAGATCACGACCGCCATCCCCAGCAGGCCGTAGATGAAGTTCACGAACTGGTCGACCTGGGCCTGCTGCTCGGCGACGTAGCCCTCGGGGTCCTTGACGGTCACCGTCGGCAGCTCCTCGACGGCGGCTTCCAGGTCCTCGCGGACTGCATCGGTGTCAGCGCCGGGGGCGGCCACGACGTAGAGGAAGGAGTCCAGGGGCAGGAGTCCCCCCTCGACCAGGGTCTCCGGCGTCACGATCCAGGAGTAGCCGAGCCCGTTGTCCGTCCCGTAGACGGCAACGACCTCGAGCTCGACCTCGCCTGCCTGGAAGCCCATCGCGACGGTGTCGCCGAGCGTCAGCCCCAGGCTCTCGGCAGTGCCGGCATCGACGGCCGCGGTGCCGGGTCGCAGGTCGGCCAGGGACCCCTGCTCCATCGGCAGGGCGAACGCAGGAGCGAAGTCCTTGGGGTCCACCGCACCGACGAAGGTGCCACTGCCGTCCACCTCCGGGAAGGCCTGGCGCAGCTGCGCGACGTCCTCCACCCCGTCGATCTCGCGGACCTGGTCGGCGATGGCCGGGGAGAACGGCTGCCCGGTCACGTTGGACACGATGAACTGGGAGGTGATCACCCGCTCGAGCACCGACTGCGTCGTGGCCGAGGCGCTGGCGCCGATGACCGCCATCAGCGACATCAGCGCCAGTCCGATCATCAGCGCACTCGCCGTGGCGGCAGTCCGGCGAGGGTTGCGCAGCGAGTTCTCGGTGGCCAGGTTGCCCACCGCGCCGAAGACCTTGCGGTAGACCAAGCCGAAGAGCTTGATGAGGGGACGGCCCAGAACGGCGCTGGCCAGCGACACTCCCAGGAGCATCGCCAGGATGCCGCCACCGAGCAGCCATAGGCCCTGGGCGCCGGCCGCCTCGAAGCTCCAGGCCATGAGGGCCGCCCCGAGCACGAACATCGCTGCCCCGACGAGCACCCGCACCCGCAAGGTGGACTCCGGCAACGCAACGTCGTCACGCAGGGCGGCCATGGGCGGGATCCGCGAGGCCCGGCGCGCCGGCAGCAGGCCGGCCACCGTGGTGACGAGCAGGCCCACCACGTAGGAAGCGACCACCGCCGTCATGGTCAACGGGAAGTCGGCACGACCGAGGTCGAGCCCGAAGGTGGCGAAGAGGGCCTTGAGACCGAGCGCGAGAAGGTAACCGACGCCGAGCCCCACGGTGGCGCCGACGAACCCCACGAGCACCGCTTCGAGCACGACGGCCGCCGTCACCTGGCGGCGGGACGCACCGAGTGCTCGCAGCAGGGCGAGCTCGCGGCTGCGCTGGGCCACCAGGATCGAGAAGGTGTTGATGATGAGGAAGACGCCGACGATCAGGGCCACGGCCGCGAAGACGAGCAGGAACGTGGTGATGAAGCCGAGGATCTGGTCGAGCTCCTTCTTGTTCTCCTTCACCAGCTCGTCCCCGGTGCGTGCCGTGACCCCGTCGGGCAGCACCTTCTGGGCGGCGTCGCGGAGCACGACCTGGCTCACCCCGTCGCGGCCGTTGAGCGAGATCCCGGAGTAGACGTCCTTGCCGCCGAAGAACAGCTCCTGCATCGCGCGGGTCTCGAAGATCGTGAGGGTCGCGCCGTTGAGACCGCTGCCGAAGTCCACGGTGCCGCTCAGCGTGGCGGTCAGCACCGGCGGCGTGCCCGGCGTGGTGACGCTCACCTCGTCACCGATCTCGTACCCGGCCTTCTCCGCCGCGTCGACGTCGAGCGCCACCTCCCCCTTCCCGCTGGGCATCTCGCCCTCGACGAGCTCGATGATGCGGTCCCCTGCGAGGTTGACGCCTCCGGCGTCGTTGAAGGCGAGACCGGGCGGGCCGTTGCCCCCGACCACCTTGCCGTCCGCACCGATCACGAAGACCGACTGCTGGGACAGGAACGGGTAGGCCTCCTGGACCTCGGGGAGCTCCTCGACCTTGTCGACGAGCGAGGCGGGCACCGTGCGCGTGTCCTGGACGGCGCTGAAGTCGTTGGAGCCCTCGGGGGCGACCTCGACCTCGGCGGTGCCGCCCTCGATGATCTTGTCGAAGGCCCCGCCCATGGCGTTGGTGAAGACCAGGGTGCCGGCCACGAAGGCCACCCCCAGGATGATGGCGGCGGCGCTCAGGAAGAGCCGCAGCTTGCGCGCGACCAGGGAGCGCAGCGAGAGTCTCAGCACCGCTCAGGCTCCTGCGTCGAGACGACGCGCGCCGGCAGGCTGCGAGAACAGCGCCATCTTCTTCAGGACCGTCTCGGAGGTGGGCGAGCGCAGCTCGTCGACGACCTTGCCGTCGGCGAGGAACACCACCCGGTCGGTGTAGGCCGCAGCGACGGGGTCGTGGGTCACCATCACGATGGTCTGCCCGAACTCGTGGACGGACCGCTTGAGCAAGGAGAGGACTTCCGCCCCCGAGCGGGAGTCCAGGTTGCCGGTCGGCTCGTCGGCGAAGGCGATCGCGGGCTTGCTCATCAGCGCCCGGGCCACCGCGACCCGCTGCATCTGGCCTCCGGACAGTGCGTTGGGGCGGTGGTCGAGCCGGTCGCGCAGCGCAACGGTGTCGATCACGGTGTCGTACCAGTCCGGGTCGGGCTTGCGTCCGGCGATCGCCAGCGGGAGCGTGATGTTCTCCTCCGCGGTCAGCGTGGGCACCAGGTTGAAGGACTGGAACACGAAGCCGATCCGGTCGCGTCGCAGCTTGGTGAGCTCCTTGTCCTTGAGGCCTCCGAGCTCGACGCCGGCGACGGTCACCGAACCACGGGTGGGTGCGTCGAGCGCCGCGCAGCAGTGCATCAACGTCGACTTGCCGGACCCTGACGGGCCCATGATCGCGGTGAACTCCCCCTCGTAGATGTCGAGGGTCACCCCGTCCAGGGCGTGGACCTCCGCCTCGCCCTCGCCGTAGGTCTTGGTGAGGTCCTGCACGCGTGCTGCAACGGCGAGCTCAGCCATGCGTATCCCTGCGCTCTCATGCTCGATGGGCGGCGTGTCCGCCCATCGAGCACGCTACCGAGGTGTGGCAACCGCCCGCGATCAGGTTCCCCCCGGGCTCGGCCCCGGCATCGGTCGGGTTCGCGGGCTCGGGAATCCCCCTGAGGGATCCCCCAGCCGGGAACCCGGGGCAGCTCAGTCCGCCGTCGCCGCGTAGGCGGCAGCCACCGCGAAGGCGCCGGACGTCACGGCGCCCATGACCCGCGCGCGGGCGGGAAGCCCACGCGTGGTCGCCGCGGTCAGCGCGTCGAGACCGTTCATCCCCGCCGACAGGGTCGCCAGCCGTCTCTGCATGTCGTCGTCGGCGTCGGCGGCAGCCATCGCCAGGGCACCGATCACCGCGGTGCGGGTCCCCCACATCCGGCCGAAGTAGGTGAGCTCGCTGGAATCCGCGTCCATTCCGTAGAGGCGTCGGAGCCCGCGAGGCGCGACGATCGCCGCGACTCCGAAGCCCAGGGCCCCGTAGGCCATTGCTCGGTTGACCTGCTCGATCGATTCGTCGGACTGCGCCATGGTCGCCTCACTTCGGTTCCGGTCCTCGCCCCCTCGGCTGGTGGTGGGACACCCTCACCGACTATGCCGCCCCCGAGCCCGAGGGGGAACCCCCGCCGAAGCGCTGGCCCTCGCCAGGCGCTCGCACACGTGTTCGAACCGGAGTACCCTCGCGACCATGATCACGCTTCAAGGGTCCCTCTTCGAGGAGACGGCGACGGCGCCCCGGTGGCGGCCACTCGAGACCGCCGAACGGAGCGACCTCGGGAGTGGTGCCTGGGTGACTCACCTGGACGGCTGGCTGGCCGGAGTGGCCGACGAGCTGTTCCTCACGCTGCGCGACGAGGTCCCGTGGCGCGAGGAACGACGACGGATGTACGACCGCGTGGTCGACGTGCCGCGACTGCTGGCCTTCTACGGTGAGGGGGACGACCTGCCTGACCCCCGGCTGCTCGAGGCACGCGACCTGCTGAGCAGTCACTTCGGCGCCGAGCTGGGCGAGCCCTTCCGCACCGCGGGCCTGTGCCTCTACCGCGACGGTCGTGACAGCGTCGCCTGGCACGGCGACCGCATCGGCCGGGGGCGCCGTGCCGACACCATGGTGGCGATCCTCTCCCTGGGGGAGACCCGGCGGCTGCTGCTGCGTCCCGAGCAGGGGGTCCCGGGAGTCGCCCGCGCCTTCGCGCTGGGCCACGGGGACCTGGTCGTCATGGGGGGCTCCTGCCAGCGCACCTGGCAGCACGCGGTGCCGAAGTCGACGACCCCCGCCGGACCGCGGATCAGCGTGCAGTTCCGTCCGCGCGGTGTCCGCTGAAGGGCCGCTGAGGGGCCGCCGGAGGGCCGCTGGGCGGGCGCTTCGGCACACTGGTGCCCCCTCCGAAGGGGTGGGCCTGTCATAATCAACCGGGGCAGACGCACTCGTGCGCCCCGGAAAGGGACGCGTGGAAGCACTCGACAACTGGTTCACCTACGTGAACAACAACCTCGACTCCATCATCGAAGCGACCATCCAGCACGCCCGCATCACCCTCATCGTCGTGGCGTCTGCCACGGTCTTCTCCCTGCTCCTGGGGGTCGTGGTCCAGCGCCACCCGCTGGCACGCAACATCTCGCTGGCGATCGCCGGGATCTTCCTCACCATCCCCTCGCTCGCGCTGTTCGCGCTGTTCATCCCGGTCGTCGGTATCGGCAACACGCCGGCGATGATGGCCCTCTTCCTGTACGCGATCCTCCCGATCCTGCGCAACACCGTGACGGGACTCGACGCGGTCAGCCCGGCGATCGTGGAGTCCGCGCGCGGCATGGGCATGAACACCACCCAGCAGCTGGTGCGGGTCCGACTTCCCCTGGCATGGCCGGTGATCATGGCCGGGGTGCGGATCTCCAGCCTCATGGTGGTGGGCATCGCCGCGATCGCCGTCCTGGTGGGAGGAGACGGCCTCGGAACCTTCATCCAGGCGGGGCTGACTCGACTGGGCCTCCCGTTCAGCGTCGAGTCGGTGTGGGTGGGGGTCGTGTTCACCGTCATGCTCGGGCTGATCCTCGACATCGTCTTTGCCACCGTCCAGCGACTCACCACCTCCCGCGGCCTGCGGCTGTGACCGACGAACGGAAGAACCTGATGACCTCCAACGCCAAGATCCACCTCGATCGAGTCACCAAGGTCTACCCGGGCTCAGAAGCACCCGCGGTCGAAGAGCTCACGCTCGACATCCCCGAGGGGGAGATCCTCGTCCTGGTCGGACCGTCCGGCTGCGGCAAGAGCACCACGCTGCGCCTGATCAACCGCATGATCGAGCCCAGCGGCGGACGCATCCTGCTCGACGGCGAGGACGTCACCGACGGCAACCCGGACAAGCTGCGGCGCCGGATCGGCTACGTCATCCAGCAGATCGGGCTCTTCCCCCATCACACCATCGGGCAGAACATCGCGACCGTGCCGAAGATGCTCGGCTGGGACAAGCAGGAGACCACCGAACGGGTCGACCACCTGATGGAGATGGTGGGCCTGGACCCCGACGAGTTCCGCAACCGGTACCCCAAGGAGCTCTCCGGTGGTCAGGCGCAGCGGGTCGGCGTGGCGCGCGCGCTGGGGGCGGACCCGGACATCATGTTGATGGACGAGCCGTTCGGAGCCATCGACCCGATCACCCGGGACCGGCTGCAGAACGAGTTCCTCCGGCTGCAGAACGACCTGCACAAGACGATCGTCTTCGTCACCCACGACATCGACGAGGCGATCAAGATGGGTGACCGGATCGCGATCCTCGGTGAGCGCAGCGTGATCCGTCAGTACGACACTCCCGAGCGGATCCTCGCCTACCCCGTCGACGACTTCGTCGACGACTTCATCGGCAACGGGTCCACCATCAAGGGACTGAACTTCCTCCACGTCCGCTCGCTCACCCTGGCCGACTATCCCTGGATGCGCCTCGACGAGCCCGTGGAGAAGGGGGTCGAACGACTGCGCGGCTCGGAGCGCGAGTGGCTGATCCTCACCGACGAGCAGCTCCAGCCGCTGCGGTGGTTGCGCGAGGAGGACCTGGGAGCGACCGGGCAGGAGCTGACCCAGCGCGGCGAGGAGATCGACGCCTTTCTCCAGTCCGACGACACCCTCTTCCGTGCGCTCGAAGTGATGGTGGAGAACGCAGCAGGCATGTGCTGCGTGGTCAACGAGCAGGGTGACCTCGCCGGCGTCATCGAGATGTCGCACCTGGCCCGCGCGGTCAAGCGCGCCCAGTACGAGGCGCGTCGGCACTACGAGGAGCTCGAGGCCGCCCAGACGATGGAGGGGCACGCATGAGCCAGACCACCACCGCTCCTGCTGCACCGGAGGCCGAAGCATCCCCCAAGGGGGAGAGGTGGGCCCGTTTCATGGCAACGACGGGGCTCTGGGTAGCGCCCCTGGGCATCGCCGCGCTGGCCGGGTTGCTGTACCTCTACTACCGCGGGTTGGACCTCTCGTCCCCCTCGGCGCCATCGACGCAGCGATCCGCACTCAGCTGGGACGCCAAGCTGCGACCCCAGATGATCGAGCACCTGGAGATCGCGGCAGCCTCGACGGTGCTGGTGGTCCTGGTGGCGATCCCTCTCGGCATCGCGCTGACGCGCCCCTCGCTGCGACGCATCAGCCCGGCCGTGCTCACCGTGGCGAACTCGGGGCAGGCACTCCCGGCCTACGGACTGCTCGTGCTGTTCCTGAGCTTTATGGGATCGGGCCAGCTCACCGTCATCTGGGCCTTGGTGCTCTATGCCCTGCTGCCGGTCCTGCGCAACACGATGGTCGGCCTCGACGCCGTGGACCGCAACATGCTCGAAGCCGGGCGGGGCATGGGGATGACTCGCCTCGGGGTGCTCACCAAGATCGAGATGCCGCTGGCGGTCCCGGTGATCGTCGCCGGCGTGCGGACCGCGATGATCATCAACATCGGGATGGCAACCCTGGCCTTCTTGATCGGTGGCGGCGCGCTCGGCATCACCATCGGTGTCGGCCTGAAGCTGCAGCAGGACCCCATCCTCATCGTCGGGGCAGTGCTGGTGGCCATCATCGCCCTCACGTTCGACTGGATCGGGGCGCTCGCCGAGCGCTTCCTGCGCCCCCGCGGCCTCTGATGCCCTGAGCCCTCTGGTGCCCTGAGCGGCGAGAGCCTCGGGGCCCCAGCGACGGATCCCCGCGCTCGGGGGATCCCCGCGTTCGGCATTCCCGCGGCTTGGTGGAAGGGTCTCCGACACTTCCCGACTCGCAGCGTCGGGTGGCCGGGGGCGTGGCACCCGGCGCGCTGGGGAGGCGTGGCCTCCCGTTGCCCAAGGTCACCACGAGGGGGCCACCGGACGAGCAGTCCGACGAGGACGAGCCGCACCGGCCACAAAGCCGACGGAGCCGCCGGGTTCAACCCGGCGGCTCCGTGGTGAAGCAGGTGCTGCCGTCTCAGGGACGGCGCACGGTCAGGGTCAGAGGACCCCGGCCTCCTTGAGGTAGTCCTCGGCGACCTTGTCGGCCTGCATGCCCTCGACGTCGACCTGAGCGTTCAGCTCGGCCATCGTCTCCTCGTCGAGGTCGGCGAGGATGTCGTCGGCGAGCGCGTCGTAGACGTCGGCGTTCTCCTGGTACACCTCGTTGCGGAAGGTGTAGGAGACGTTGTAGAGGATCATGACGCCCGGGTCCTCGACCAGCTCCAGGTTGAGCGCCTGGATCCGGCCATCGGTGGTGAAGACCTCACCGAAGTCACACGCACCCTTGTCGGTCTGGGTGTAGATCAGCCCGGTGTCGAGGATCTTGATCTGGCTGCGCGGAACCTCGTAGCCGGTCGCCTTCTCGAAGAGCACCAAGCCGTCGGGACGGTCGGGGAACTCGGTCTCCATGCACACCGTGGTGTCCGGGTTGGCCTTCAGGTAGTCGGCCATGCCCTGGAAGTCGAACCCGCCCTCCTGCTCGGCGAGGTCACCGTTGGCAGCGAAGCCGTAGGTGTCGTTGAAGGGGGACCTGCCCACCCACTTGATGTCGTTGTCCGTGAGGTCCTTCTCCGAGGTGACGTTGAAGAGCTCCTCGGGGTCCTGGCTGGGATCCTCCTGACCCAGGTGCACCGTCCAGCCCGTGCCGTTGTACTCGGGGTAGACGTCGATGTTGCCGCTGAGCAGCGCGTCGCGGTTGACCGAGGTGCCTCCGAGGTTGATCTGGTTCGTGACGTCGGCGCCCTTCGCCTCGAGCGCCTGCGCCATCATCTCCCCCAGCAGGATGTTCTCGGTGAAGTCCTTGGACCCGACGGTGAGAGAGACTCCCTCGAGGTCGCCTTCGCCACCCCCGGAGCTCCCACTGTCGCTACCGCATCCGGTGGCTGCCAGGCCCAGCGCTGCGCTGAGTCCCAGCGCAAGCAGGGTCTGCTTCCGTGTCCGCATGGTGTGCCTTTCTGTCGTTGACAGGAGCCTCAACCATATCGGTCCGTTGTCGCCGCAGGCCGCCGGTGTTGCGTGCGGGCGCGGCGACGTCACAGTACGTCCACGTTTGTCCTGGCCCGCCTCTGCGCCTGCACCACGACGAAGGGCCCCGGCCGAAGCCGGGGCCCTTCGTGGTGCTGGTGCTGCCGGGAGCAGCGGATGGATCAGAAGTCCATGCCGCCCATGCCGCCCATGCCGCCGTCGCCGGCTGGCATCGCGGGGGCCTTCTCCGGCTTGTCGGCGACGACCGCCTCGGTGGTGAGGAAGAGCGCTGCGATGGAGGCAGCGTTCTGCAGTGCCGACCGGGTGACCTTGGCCGGGTCGATGATGCCCTCGGCGATCATGTCGACGTACTCGCCGTTGGCGGCGTTCAGGCCGTGGCCCGGGGTCAGGTGGCGCACCTTCTCCACGACGACACCGCCCTCGTGGCCGGCGTTGACCGCGATCTGCTTCAGCGGGGCCTCCGTCGCCTGACGCACGATCTGAGCGCCGGTGGCCTCGTCACCCTCGAGCTCGAGCTTCTCGAACGCCGCGGTGGTCGCCTGGAGCAGTGCCACGCCGCCACCGGCGACGATGCCCTCCTCGACAGCCGCCTTCGCGTTGCGCACCGCGTCCTCGATGCGGTGCTTGCGCTCCTTCAGCTCGACCTCGGTGGCCGCGCCGACCTTGATCACCGCGACACCGCCGGCCAGCTTGGCCAGCCGCTCCTGCAGCTTCTCGCGGTCGTAGTCGGAGTCGCTCTTCTCGATCTCGGCACGGATCTGGTTGACCCGTCCCTGGATCTGCTCGGCGTCGCCGGCACCTTCGACGATGGTGGTCTCGTCCTTGGTGAGCACGACCTTGCGCGCCTGGCCCAGCAGCTCCATGCCGGTGTTCTCGAGCTTGAGGCCGACGTCCTCGCTGATCACCTGGCCACCGGTCAGGATCGCGATGTCCTGCAGCATGGCCTTGCGGCGGTCACCGAACCCGGGCGCCTTGACCGCGGCGGACTTGAAGGTCCCGCGGATCTTGTTGACCACGAGCGTGGCCAGGGCCTCACCCTCGACGTCCTCGGCGATGATGAGCAGCGGCTTGCCGCTCTGCATCACCTTCTCCAGCACCGGGAGCATGTCCTTGACGTTGGAGATCTTCTGGTTGGCCACGAGGATGTAGGGATCCTCGAGCACGGTCTCCATGCGCTCCGGGTCGGTCATGAAGTACTGCGAGATGTAGCCCTTGTCGAAGCGCATGCCCTCGGTGAGCTCGAGGTCGAGCCCGAAGGTGTTGGACTCCTCGACGGTGATGACGCCTTCCTTGCCCACCTTGTCCATGGCCTCAGCGATGATCTCGCCGACCTGGGGGTCAGCAGCGGAGATCGAGGCGGTGGAGGCGATCTGCTCCTTGGTCTCGACGTCCTTGGCCATCTCCAGCAGCTGCGACGAGACCAGCTCGACCGCCTGCTCGATGCCGCGCTTGAGCGCCATCGGGTTGGCGCCGGCGGCGACGTTGCGCAGTCCCTCGCGGACCATCGCCTGAGCGAGGACGGTCGCGGTGGTGGTGCCGTCACCCGCGACGTCGTCGGTCTTCTTCGCGACCTCCTTGACCAGCTCGGCGCCGATCTTCTCGTACGGCTCCTCCAGCTCGATCTCCTTGGCGATGGAGACGCCGTCGTTCGTGATGGTCGGGGCGCCCCACTTCTTCTCGAGGACGACGTTGCGTCCCTTGGGGCCGAGGGTGACCTTGACCGCGTCGGCGAGGGTGTTCATCCCGCGCTCGAGGCCGCGGCGGGCCTCCTCATCAAATGCAATCAGCTTCGGCATGACTTGTGCGATTCCTCCACGCGTGATGCGTCGGTGGTGGCCGAAGAACGCCCGCGACGGACGGCCCGGCTGCCCGACGGTCCCTTCCCGCCGACGCTACGAGCCTCGTTCCCACAGCCAGTTGTCACTCTCGGCATGAGAGTGCTAACCCAATGTTTAGCACTCGGCACCTGCGAGTGCAAGAACGCCCCCGCGGTGGTCCCCCCACGGTGTCCCCGCGGGGACGCCATCACGCGAGCGCCACCCAGCCGATGCACCGGTTGTCCGCTTCCAGGACCCTCGTCCCGGCTCTGGACCAGTCCTCGGACAGAGGATTGCAAAGCCGGGCAGCCCGACACTAGGGTTGAGGCACCTCGTGGGTGCGACGAGGTTTGGCCGGAGAAGCTGAGCGCTTCTCCGGCCGTTTTTTAGTCCTCGGCGGCGGCCCCCATCGCCAACGTGTGGAGCAGCTGCACGACGGCGTCGGGACCGTCGACGACCAGGTCCGCGTGCTCGACCAGAGCGCGCTGCTCGGACGAGCCGCTGCAGACCAGCAGCCCCCACCCACCGTCGGCTCGGAACCGCTCCACCTCCTCGAACGCCGCCAGGTCTCCCAGGTCGTCACCGACGAACACGACCGCTGCCGGCGCGAGCTCGTCGATCAGCGCCCTGACCGCGGCGCCCTTGTCCATGCCAGGGGCCCTGAGCTCGACCACCCTGCGACCAGGCTCGAGCACCAGCCCCAGCCGCTCGGCAACCGGTCGGAGGGCATCGTGGGCCCGGCGGGCGGCCTCGTCCGGCTCGGCGAGGCGACGCGTGTGCACCGCGATCGCCAGACCCTTCTCCTCCACGTGCGCCGCGCCCAGGTCGGCCTTGCCCAGCACTGCCGGGAGCAGCTCGCGTAGCTCGACCAGCTCCGGCGGCGGGGCCGGTGAGGCCAGCTCCCGGCCGAGGCTGGACCAGTGCTCATTCCCGTACTGGCCCCGGACCTCGAGTCGCCCCTGCACGGAGGCGGGATCTGCGAGCAGCGCCTCGAGGCGGCCCAGCTCCAGCACCTGGCCGACGGGTCGACCGGTGACCACGGCGACCGCGAGCACCTTCGGGAGCAGCTCACGCAGGGCCTCCGGAGCCTCGGGGTGGATGGCTGCCTGGTCGGGGTCGTCGACGATGGGGGACAACGTCCCGTCGAAGTCCAGGCACACCAGGGTGCGGCCCAGGTGCGTGGCGACCTGCGTGAGTCGTGCCTGGCCTCGACGCGCAGAGACGGACGTCATGCGGCCCAGCCTCTCACGGGGTCAGGGAGCACGGGTTAGGCCGGCCAGACAGGGTGGTACCGGCGCGGGGCGACGTGGTCTCAGGCGAAGTCCGCGGTCAGCACCACGGTGAGCCGGTCCAGGCTCATCGGGTCGATCGCGGGCTGCACCCGGGCGATGCCGATGTCGCGGGAGAGCAGCTTCGCGGCTTTCTCGAGACGCTCCGGGTAGTAGACCGTGCTCGCAGGGACGGTGCCGTACCAGTTGTCGGTGGTGACCACCTGCCAACCGAGGCCCGACATTCGCGCCGCGGTGGAGCCGGCCAGTCCGGTGATGTTGGAGTTGTTGTAGACCTCGGCGTAGACGTCGCCGCGGCTGAGCTTCGGCGGGCGCGGCTTGCGGGCCTTGAGGGTCGTGGCGGGCTCGACGGGGGCCGGCGCGGTCACCAACGCCGCCTCCCGAGCCTGTTGGGCCTCCCGCGCACCGTCGGTGGTGAAGAAGGCCACCCCGGCAGCCGCGACCACGGCCGCGGCGACCATGGCCAGCGGCGACGACATCGCGAAGCCCTCGTCCGTGCGCGGCTGACGCCGGCAGGTACGCCGGGCCTCGGCCCGGGCAGCCTGGGCGCGCAGCACCTTCGCGCGACGCGGCGCGCCGGCTCCGGGTCGTGTCGCGAGGGAATCGGGCCGGGTCATCTCAGAGCTCGATGCCCAGCCTGCGCGCGGAGCGAGCCCGCTGCCGGGCAGCACGCAGGCGGCGCAGGCGGCGCACCAGCAGCGGGTCGTGCACCAGTGCCTCGGGACGGTCGATGATCGCGTTGAGCACCTGGTAGTAGCGGGTGGAGGACATCGAGAACTGGTCGCGGATCGCCTGCTCCTTCGCGCCGGCGTACTTCCACCACTGACGCTCGAAGTCCAGCACCGCCTGGTCCCGCTCGGACAGCTCCTGGGTCGGCGACTGCTGAGCCTGTCGCGCGGTGACTGAGTCCATGGGCCGCTCCTTGACGAAGATGACGCGGTGCCCGGAGGCGGGCGGTGCTGTTGGTCGATGGCGCAGGCGCCGTCGACCACCATGCTAGTGACGAACCACAACGATGTCATTCGCCCCCTCGGGCGTGGCGCCGGTCTGCTCGACGTGCCCGTGCGCCGCTCCCCACGGGTATCCCCGTCCCGCCCCCGCCGGACTAGAGTGGTCGTCGATGAGCGAAACCACGTCCACTGGCGAGTTCGACCTCGTGGTCGTTGCCAACCGACTGCCGGTCGACCGCGTGGTCGACCAGGACGGCACCGAGCAGTGGCGGCGATCCCCCGGCGGCCTGGTCACCGCGCTCGAGCCGATCATGCAGCGCCACCGGGGAGCCTGGGTGGGCTGGGACGGCGGCATCGACGGCCCGGACCAGTCCTTCGACGACAACGGCGTCCGCCTGGTCCCGGTGCAGCTCTCCGCCGACGACCTCGAGGAGTTCTACGAGGGCTTCTCCAACGCGACGCTGTGGCCGCTCTACCACGACGTGGTGGCCAAACCACGGTTCCACCGTGAGTGGTGGGACCGCTACGTCGAGGTCAACCGGCGCTTCGCGGAGAGGGCTGCGGCTCAAGCCGCCCCCAAGGCCATGATCTGGGTGCACGACTACCAGCTGCAGCTCGTGCCGGCCCTGCTGCGCGAGCTGCGGCCCGACCTGCGGATCGGCTTCTTCCTCCACATCCCCTTCCCTCCCAGCGAGCTGTTCGTGCAGCTGCCGTGGCGTGACCAGATCCTTCGCGGCCTGCTGGGCGCAGACCTGGTGGGCTTCCAGCGCAGGGGGGGCGCGCGCAACTTCGTCCGCCTGATGCGCGAACGACTGGGGCACAAGACCCATCGCGACCAGATCTACCTGCCGGACGGGCGCACCGTCGTGGCCAAGTGCTTCCCGATCTCCATCGACTACGAAGCCCTCGCCGAGCTGAGCACCGCGGACGACACGGTGACCAGGGCCAAGGAGATCCGGGCGCAGCTCGGCGACCCGCGACTGGTGCTGCTCGGGGTCGACCGGCTCGACTACACCAAGGGCATCTACGACCGACTGCGGGCCTTCGGCGAGCTCCTCGAGGAGGGCAGGCTCAGCGTCGAGGACGCCGTGTTCGTCCAGGTGGCCACCCCGTCGCGGGAACGGGTGCAGGAGTACATCGTCCTGCGTGACGAGATCGAGCGGCTCGTCGGACGCATCAACGGCGACTACGGACGCATCGGCCGGCCGGCGATCTCCTACATGCACTCCTCCTACCCTCGGCAGGAGATGGCTGCCCTCTTCCGCGCCGCCGACATCATGGTCGTCACCCCGCTGCGCGACGGAATGAACCTGGTGGCCAAGGAGTACGTCGCCTGCCGCCACCACGAGGACGGCGCGCTGGTCCTCTCGGAGTTCGCCGGCGCCGCGGACGAGCTCAAGCAGGCGTTCATGGTCAACCCCTACGACGTCAACGGGATGAAGGCAGCCATCATCGCCGCGACAGAGGCACGTCCACGCGACCTGACCCGGCGCATGAAGACGATGCGGAAGACCGTGCGTGACCACACCGTCACCGACTGGGCCGAGGAGTTCCTGGCACCGCTCACGCACACCCGGCCGGCCCACGGGAAGAGGCTCAGGCCGGTCTTGAAGCGCTGATGCGCCCCGGCCCCGGACCGCGGCCGCCCTGCCGGCCGCGCGCGACCGGGAACGGCCACACGGCGCGGGTAGCATGCGGCCCATGGATCTGATCCCCAAGCCGGACCAGATCGTCTCGGCCTCCGCGAACGTGGCACAGAAGTTGCTCTACGGGGGTCTGGCCGACCTGCGTCCCATGCCCCGCACGCTCATCGACGAGGGGCAGCTGCGGGAGGTCTACCACTACCGACCGGCCGGCAAGGCCAAGGTCGAGGGCGACCCGGTGCTGCTGGTGACGCCGCTGGCGGCGCCCTCGCTCTGCTTCGACCTGCGGCGCGGCTGCTCGTTGGTCGAGCACCTCGTCACCGGCGGCCGCCCGACGTACCTCGTGGAGTACGGACAGGTCGCCTTCCGGGACCGCACGTTCGGAATGGAGCACTGGGTGCGCGAGGTGGTTCCGGAGGCCATTCGCGCCACCAGCCGTCACGCCGGTGGCCGCCCGGTCCACGTGATCGGGTGGAGCCTCGGCGGGATCTTCGCGCTGCTGACAGCCGCGGCGTGGGACGACCTCCCGATCCAGACGGTCACGACGGTCGGCTCCCCCGTCGATGTGAGCCAGGTGCCTCTCATCGCCCCGGTCAGACCGCTGCTCGGCGTCGTCCCCGACCGCGCGTCCCTCATCTCGTTGGCCTACCGCGCGATGGGAGGGGTGCCCCAGCCCCTGGTCCGGCGCGCCTTCCAGCTCTCGGCGTTCGACAAGCTGGTCACCAAGCCGTTCGTCCAGCTCGCCAAGCTCGACGACACCGACTTCCTCGCCCAGCTCGAGGCCGTGGACCGCTTCACCCGCAACATGATCGCCTACCCCGGTCGCACCTTCGGGCAGCTGTACCACCGCATGGTCAAGGGCAACGAGCTCGCCACCGGAAGGGTGCACTTCGAGGGCCGGGACGTCGACTTCGCCGACATCACGGTGCCGGTGCTGTCGTTCGGCGGGGCCGGCGACACCATCGCGCCGGTCAGCTGCGTCAGGCCCATCACCGACCTCGTGCCCAACGCTCCCGAGATGCGCTTCGAGGTCGTCCCCGGAGGCCACCTCGGCATGCTCACCGGACGACGGGCGCGGGCCACGACGTGGCCGATCATGGACGACTTCATCGACGCCCACGCCAGTGACCGGCCCGCGACGACCCCCCGGGGGCACGGCGGACGTCCACCCCCAAGCGGACTGCGGCGGGATCGGCGACCCAGCACCCGACCGAGACGGCCGAGCCGGTGATCGGCACCAACCGGGAACGGCGGTTCAGCTCGGCGACGTCTCGCAGCCTCGCCGGAGGGCGTTCTCGGCGCGATGCCGGCTGACCGCGCCCTGCGGCGCCACGCTCCGCGAGGAGTAGCAGCACTGCTCGCCACCACGCTGCTGGTCGCGGGGTGCAGCGAGGGCGCCACGCTCTCCCTCGACGACCGAGAGCCCACGACGACACCGAGCGGATCCCAGGTGACCTCCTACGTCGCCCTCGGCGACTCGTTCACCGCCGCACCGTTCGTGCCGACGACCGACGTGGCCGACGGCTGCTTCCGTTCGGACGGCAACTACCCGTCGCTGCTCGGCGTCGAGCTCGAGCCGCGACGCTTCGTCGACGTGTCGTGCGGCGCGGCCACGATCTCCGACCTCACCTCACCGCAGGAGACGCTCGGCGGCGCCACGGTGCCCGCCCAGCTGAAGCCCGTGGGTCGTGGCACGGATCTGGTGACGGTCGGGATCGGGGCCAACGACGAGGGCCTCTTCAGCAACCTGGTCACCCGGTGCACCGGCACAGCCGCCCGCACCCAGTGCACCGACGCGCTGCTGTCGCAGAGCCGCTCGGCCCTGACGCGGACGCGCGCGCGCCTCACCCGTGCGCTCCGCACCGTGCAGCAGCGTGCCCCGGGGGCGACCGTGATGCTGGTGGGCTATCCCCGCTTGGCGGATCCGGCGGCCCCGTGCCCCCAGTTTCCGGTCCCCCGCGGACGCCTGGCCGACCTGGCCGACCTGGAAGCCCGGCTCGCCCGAGTGATGCGTGACGCCGCCGAGGCCACGGACGTCGAGTACGTCGACATGCACGCAGCCTCGGTGGGGCACGAGATCTGCTCCGACGACCCCTGGGTGCAGGGCCGCCGAACCGACCAGGACGCGGCCTTGGCCTACCACCCGTTCGCCGCCGAGCAGGAGGCGGTCGCCGAACAGGCGCTCGCCCTCCTGAGGCAGCAGGACGCCTCGTGAGCTCCGCCCTGGCCACGCTGGTGGCCAGAGGCCTGCTGGCCGAGGACTGGGCCGAGGCGCTGCTGCCGGTGGAGGACGACATCGGGGCCATGGGCCGCTTCCTGCGCGCCGAGCTCGCGGCGGGACGCGAGTACCTGCCCGCCGGCGACCGCATCCTCCGCGCGTTCTCCCGGCCGCTGGCCGAGGTGCGCGTGCTCGTGCTCGGCCAGGACCCCTACCCCACCCCGGGTCATGCGGTGGGCCTGAGCTTCTCCGTGGCCGCCGACGTCCGCCCCTTGCCGGGGAGCCTGCGCAACATCTTCACCGAGCTGAGCAACGACCTCGGCGTCCCACCGCCCTCCAGCGGGGACCTCACGCCCTGGGCCGAACGAGGGGTCCTGCTGCTCAACCGGGTCCTCACCGTCCAGCCGGGGCGCGCCGCCGCCCACCGTGGCAAGGGGTGGGAGCAGGTGACCGAGCGAGCGATCGAGGCACTTGCCCAGCGAGGCGGGCCGGCCGCGGCGATCCTGTGGGGACGCGACGCGAGGTCGGCCGCCGCCACGCTGGGGCCGGTCCCGTGGGTGGCCTCAGCGCATCCGTCACCGCTGTCGGCGTCCCGAGGCTTCTTCGGGTCCCGCCCGTTCAGCAAGGTCAACGACCTGTTGGTGCGACAGGGCGGCGAAGCCCTGGACTGGGCCCTTCCCTGACCTCAGGGCAGACCAGCGGCCCGGCCCCGGAGCAGCGCGTCTGGGTTGCTGGCCCGACCACTCCTCACGTACGCCTGACGAAGGTGATGGCGCCGTCGGGTCGGTGTTGGTGGTGGTAGGCGGGGTCGTGGATGCGTTGGTGGTGGTAGCTGCACAGGGGTACCAGGTCGCGGAGGTCGCTCCGCCCGCCCTGGTGCCAGGGGGTGTCGTGGTGGGCTTCGCACCAGGCGTAGGGGGTCTGGCAGCCGTCGGCGGCGCAGGTCTGGTGCCGCAGGGCGGCGGCGGTGCGTTGGGTCTCGGTGAAGAACCGTGTCGAGCGTCCGAGGTCGAGCAGCTGTGACTGGCCGCCGAGGACGGCGGGGATGAGTCCGGCGTTGCAGGCCAGCCGCCGGGCCTCACTGGCGCTGATCAGGTCGCCGGTGTCGAGGCCGGCAGCGCGCAGGCCGTCGCGGAGGGTGTCGAGGTCGGTCTTGACGATCACCGAGGCGGCTACTTTGCGGTGCAGGTGGTCGGTGGGCAGGTGCTCGATCAGCGACACCAGGGCTTCGCCGCGGCGTCGGGCCCAGTCGAAGCCCTCGGAGTTCGGGTTCCCACTCACCCCGACCTGCGCCTGGGTGGCGCCGGGGCGGCCGCGGCGGGGGGAGGACATCTGGTCGAGGATCTTCTTCAGGATCGCTCCGGGCAGGGTGGGCACCGTTGCATGGATGCTGACGGTGCCGTCGCCGTTGTCGTGCAGGGTGCACCGGGTCTTGGTCCGGGCTCGTTCTTCTTCGTCGCGTAGCTGGGCGTCCTCGGCGGCGTCGACCTCCTTGGGTCGCGCTCGACCGCCTCCAGGGCCCGGCGGGCGGCTTGGCGCAGTCGCTTGGGGTTCATGACTTTGGCCTTGGCGACCAGCGCGGTCTCGACCGCGCTCACCTGCTCTGCTCGCAGGCTCTTGGGGAAGCTCTGCGACTCGCGGCCGCGATCACCTGGGCGTGCTCGGCGGAGACCTCGCCCGTCGGCCAACGACTTCTGGGTGCCGGCGAGCATCTGCTCGCAGAGGTCGCTGGCGAGCCTGGTCTGCCGGTGCGACTCCGCGGGCTCGGTGTTGGTGGTGGTGGCCAGCCAGTCCGAGGCCGAGGCCGCACCCGAGGCCTGCGGCACCCGGGCCTTGTCAGCGGCAGCGACCAGCCTCAACTCCAAGGCGTGGAGCCGGGACCGGGCGCGTGCGCAGTCGCGCACCAGCGCGGCGTAGTCACCGGCTGCGACCGGCTCCTCGGAGGCCAGGTCGAGCAGCTCGTGGATCCCCTCGAGCACCGAGGGCACACCCAGCCCCCGGTCGAGGTGTGGGAGCTGGTCGAGCAACGTCATGCGATCCATGTTATTCGAACACCTGTACGAGTCAAGGGATCGATGTCGAACTGGGGAAACCGGCACAAGACCCGGCCCGCCCGCGCCCGAACCCGTCCCCAACCCGACCTGGCCGAACCCAGGCGGGGCCAGACCCCCGGCAGATCCGCTCAGCGCACGCGGAGCTTGCGCATGGCGCGGAGCGAGATCTTGGTCTGCTTGACGTGCTTGACGTAGCCCTCGAGGTCCTGCGGCGGCGCCAGCACCTGCTTCTTGAGCACCGCCACGTTGATCGGGTCGGTGTACTTGAGCATGCCGGCGTCACCGTGGCGCGCGCCGACGCCCGAGGCCTTGACGCCACCGGACGGCGTGGCCTTGCTGGCGTAGGACGTGGCCAGGCCGTCGTTGATGTTGATGTTGCCGGCACGCACGCGCCGCCCGACCGCTTCGGCGGCCTCGAGGTCGGTGCCCCAGATGCTGGCGTTGAGCCCGTACTCGGTGTCGTTGGCCAGCGCCACCGCCTCGTCGAGGTCCCGGTAGGTGTGGATCGTGACCACGGGACCGAAGGTCTCCTGCGTCGCGTGCAGCATGTCCTTGGTGACCCCTCGCAGCACGGTGGGCTCGTAGAAGGTGGGCCCCAGGTCAGGTCGGGCGCGACCGCCGCAGAGGACCTCGGCGCCCTTCTCGCGAGCGTCCTCGACGTGGGAGGAGACCCGCTCGAGGTGCCCGGTGCTGATCAGCCCGCCCATCTGCGGCTCGAAGTCGTAGGTGGACCCGAGCGCCAGCTTCTGCGCGGCGATGACGAAGCGGCGGGTGAACTCCTCGGCGAGCTCGTCGGGCACGTAGATGCGCTCGATGTGCATGCAGGCCTGGCCGGCGTTGAGGAAGCAGGCAAAGATCGCGCCCGGGATGGTCTCGTCGAGGTCGGCATCGGGCAGCACGATCAGCGGGTTCTTGCCGCCGAGCTCCAGGGTGCAGTCGATGAGGTTGGCACCCGCGCGTTCCCCGACGGTTCGACCGGTGGCGGTGGACCCGGTGAACATCACGAAGTCGGCATTGTCGACGATCGCGGGCCCGATGTCGGGGCCTTCGCCGCACACCACCTGGACCAGGCCTGCCGGCATGCCCGCCTCGTACAACAGCTCGATCCCGGCCGCGACATTCAGCGTCGACTTGTTGTCGGGCTTGAGCACGACACCGTTGCCGGCGATCAGGGCCGGCATGGCATCAGACAGGCTGGTGGCGAAGGGGAAGTTCCACGGCGAGATCAGGCCGACGACCCCCTTGGGGGCGCGTACCTCGGTGGAGGTGGACACCAGGGGCACCACTCCTCCGCGCTTGTGCTCCTGGAGGATGCGGGGGGCGTGCTTGAGGTAGTGGCTGGTCGTCATCGCGACGTCGCAGACCTCTTCGAAGGACATCCGCCGGGCCTTGGCGGTCTCGGCCTGCATCAGGTCGACGATGACCTCGTGGCGCTTGACGAGCAGCTTGTGGAAGCGCCGCATCACCGCGAGCCGCCGCTTCAATGGCCAGGCGGCCCATTCCCGCTGCGCCGCACGGGCCGCCTCGTAGGCGCGATCGACGTCGTCGGGCGACGACTGCGGGAGCTCGCAGATCAGGTCGCCGGTGTAGACCTCGGTGAGCTTGTAGGTCGAGCTGCCGTCGGAGCAGATCATCCGGGTCAGCCGCCGCAGCAGGGCATCGTCGATCGAGGCGGGAAGCGAGGTGGACGAGGCGGCCATGCGCGAGCTCCTAGGCACGAGACAAGATCGCGAAACTGTAACGCGTTCTACTTCCCGCGTACAGGGTCGCCCGCCTGCGCGGCGCCTCAGCTCGGGGGCAGGTACCAGCTGGTCTCGGCCCGACCGCCGGCCTCGCTCAAGGAGATGTGGACGTGGTCGCGGTGGCGCAAGGTGCGTGAGCACCTACGACGGGTGCGGCAGGAGCTGCTCAGGTAGGGCTCGGCGTCGTACTGGTTCCAGGCCGCGTACATCCGGTCGTTCCAGATCACGTACATCACCCCCATGCGGCGGGCGAGGGCGTCCTCGTTGCCGTCGCGGTCGGTGGCACGCAGCCGCCGGAGGAACGTGCGCACGATGACGCGATGTCGCTTCTTGCCGGCCGACATCCTCCAGTCGATCGCCCGGCCGTCCTTGTGCTCCGAGCGACCTCCCGAGGCGCAGGGTCGCACGGTCGCCCGGGCGGCCCCACCGGCGAAGCGGCGGTTGATCCAGCCGGCCATGGCCCGCGTGCCTGGTTGCGCCCGGTCACGGCAGACGGTCTGCGGCTCGTAGGAGGGGTAGCCCTCGACCGGGAGCGGCACAGCGAAGGCGGGCGTCGCCAGGCCGAGAAGCGCGGCGACGAGCAGCACCACTGCGCGGCGAGGTGCAGGGCCCAAGTCAGGACCCGAGCTCAGGCGGCGACGTGACGGATGGGCTCGGCGTGACCGTCCGGCGCGAGGAAGAACCCGTCGTCGAAGACGATGACGCCGTTGCAGAGCCGGCACCAGCCCTGCTCGGAGTGGTCGACCACCACGTGGGCGGTCCAGCAGCAGCTGTCGTCGGCCTCAGGACAAGCCGGTACATGTGCACACATCGTCGTGTACCTCCCAGGTCGGCACTTCCCCTCCCATGGGAAGCGACATTGGCGTCACTATGCCCAGACCAAGGTCCCATGTCGGTCAGATGACCAGACTATTTTGCGTGGTCTAGGCAACCGGCCCGAAGTGGTCCACGTCACGCGGGGCTCGACGGTCAGGCGCGCCGGCGCGCTGGGTCCTCCAGCTGCCCGTGGCCGGCTCCGAGCGGGCTCGGCTCAGCGCTCGCCGGCGGTGAGCTCCTCCAGCCACGAGTCGACGTCGTAGGCCTCCTGGCCGCGGGTGACCTCGGCCTGGGAGAGCCGGATGAACTCCCGGGTGTTCCACCAGGGCAGTCGCAGGATCTCCCACGTGCCCTCGCGCCGCCGTGAGACCTCGGTCAGCACCGACGTCGCCTGCACGTGTACGTCCCCCTCGCCCACGGGCACGAGGGACCGCAGGCCGTCCGCCAGCAGGTCCCTGGCGAAGACCCACTCCTCGTCGCGGCCCGCTCCCACGACCTGAAACCGCACGGCCAACGGGTCGCGGCTGTCGTAGGCCATCTGCACCTCGACCGCCTCGGCATCTGCCTCGAGACGGACCCAGCCCGCGGTGTCGATGATGATCTTGTCCATGAGTGCCTCCATCCTCGACCGTTCCAACGAGCCGGGGGGCCTCTCGTTACTGGCGGGTCACTGTGGTGGACGGCACGAAACCTGGTGGTGAACCCGAGGTCACCGCAGCGTCTGGCAGTGGCAGGATGAGGTGTGAGCGGGCAGCATGCGCGCCGGACCGAAGGTGGTGAGCGTCCATGAAGGAGCAGTACGACGACGGGCGCAGTGTCGTCGAGAGCGTTGAGGAGTCCAACCAGCTCCAGCCCTCCGACACCCTCGACCAGAACGGGGTCGACGACATCCTCGACGAGGGGATCGTGACGCGTGAGCGCTGGTCTCCGGCGGAGAAGTTCGGCAACACCCGGGCCGAGGTCCGTCAAGGCGAGACGCTCGACCAGCGCAT
Source organism: uncultured Actinomycetota bacterium (assembly GCA_963801135.1). Taxonomy (GTDB): domain Bacteria; phylum Actinomycetota; class Actinomycetes; order Propionibacteriales; family Nocardioidaceae; genus Marmoricola_A. The sequence continues at coordinate 138,864 of CAWDDN010000018.1, forward strand.
CGCCCAGGAGGAGCCCGAGGCCGACCCCAACGACTGGGACGAGGAGGACCTCGACGACCGCGAGGTGGGTGACCGCCGCTCGGGCCGGCTGATCATGTCCGACGAGGAGCACCACGACGACCGCTTCGCCCGCGACGCGGGAATCGACGGCGCCGGCGCGACCGCCGAAGAGGCCGCGATGCACGTGATCGCCGAGGACGACGAGTAGGGACCGCCGAGACCGACGCCTGACCCCGGTCTGCAACCGTGACCGAGATCGAGACCGTCACACGCGAGCAGGCGCTGCGCTTCCGGGTGCACGCTCAGCAGCTCGACCGTGAGCCGGGCAGCTCCCGAGACGCGGCAGTTCTCGACCTCGGGGTGCAGGACACCGGCCCCGACGGAGCCCGCTGGGCCCTGACGCTGCGCGGCACCGACGGCACGCGCGGCGGGGACGAGACGTTCCTGGCCTGGACGCTGCGAGGCGCACCGCACCTCTACCGCCGTTCGCAGGCCGCCGAGGTCGCGGCCGCAGTCGCCCCGTGGACCGACCGCGACGCCGCCAAGCGTGTCTTCGACGCCGCCAAGCCGATCAAGGCTGCCGGCGTCGGGGTTCTCGAGGCGCTCGACCACCTCGCGGTGCAGATGCGCGACATCGTGCGGTCCCCCACGGTGAAGGGTGAGGTCTCCACCGAGCTGACCGAGCGACTGCCGTCGTACTACCTGCGCCAGTGCCGGCCCTGCAACGTCGTCCACATCTACGAGCAGCCCTTCCGGCTCTCGGCTCTTCGCGCCGGGCTGGAGCTGGAGGCGGGCACCTCACCGCCGGTGCTGCGACGGATCGAGGGGTGGCGCGGACCTGCTGCCGAGGCATCGCCGCAGCTCGACCTGGTGCGCGCGACGCTGCGGCTGCTCGGGCCGGCAACACCCAAGCTGGCTGCGGAGTTCCTCGACTCGACCGTGGCCGATGTCAAGGAGCGGTGGCCCACCGACGCCGTCGAGGTACGGGTCGGCGAGGAGCGGCGATGGGTGCTGGCGGAGGACCTGCCGGCGCTGCTGGACCCACCGTCGTACGACGGGCTGGTGCGGTTGCTCGGTCCGTTCGACCTGTACCTCCAGGCTCGCGACCGTGAGCTCCTCGTCCCCGACCCGGCACGACGCAAGGACCTGTGGCGGGTGCTCGGGCGCCCCGGGGGCGTCCTCGTCGGCCACGAGATCGTCGGCACCTGGCGCCCGAGGGCGTCTGGCTCCCGGCTCAGGCTCGCGGTGAAGGCGTGGGGCAATCTGCCCGACGTCACCGGCGAGGCCGAGCGGCTCGCGGCCTTCCGCGGAGTCACGTTCACCGGCTTCCAGGACTGAACTCTGGCCAGCGGCGCTGCGACCGGCCTGGGCTGTCCTGCACTCCCCGGACGGCCAGCGGCTCCGGCGTCGCCTCCCGCACATGAGCAGCGCCCGCTTCCGTGGTCTCTCAGCGAAGGGTCTCGATGCAGCAGCGTGGGCCGGGCGCCTTGGCGAGTCGGGCGTCGCCTGTGAGCAGGCTGGAGTCGAGGGCTTCGGCCAGGGTGATGAAGGCTAGGTGGCGAGGTTGGACCGCAGCTCCCAGCACCGTCGCAGGAGCTCCCGATGGGGGCGCGCTGGAAGGGGAGGTCGACCAGTTCGGCCAGGGCGAGCTCGGCCCGTCGGAGGTCGAGGTGACCTCCGACGAGGCGGATGACACCTCAGGCGCGCGCTCCACCATCTGCCCCGCGCCAGTGACCTGGTGGCGCATGGCCACGGCGGCCGGCGCGGTCACTCGCGGCTATGACGCTGCGTGGTTAGCAGCCAGGTCGCGATGTCCGCGACGTCCATGCCACCGGCCGCGGCGGTCACCATCATCTGCTCGGCCTCGTCGACGGTGTAGGTCAGGTCCCGCTGGTTGACGAGGTGGAAGACGCGGCAGGCGGACCAGGCGAGTCGCTTGTTGCTGTCGACCAGCGCGTGGTTGCGCACCAGGGACTGCAGCAGTGCGGCCGCCTTCTCCTCGAACGTCGGATACGCGCCATCACCGAACACCGTGGTCCAGGGCCGGGCCGCCGCGGCCGCAAGCAGGCCCGCGTCGCGGACTGCGACATCGTCGAGCACGCCCGCAGCGATCTCGAGGAGGTCGCCGACGGACAGGCATTCAAGTCCCTCGCCGGTCACTGGCCGAGGCGCTCGAGGAGCTCCTGGTCTTCAGTTCGAACCCGCTCGATGGCAGCGAGCAAGCGCAGCGGCCGATCCGAGACGTACTGAGCTATGGCGGTTCTCGCGACTTCTTGCATCGAGCGCCCCTCCTGTGTCGGCCTTCGCGCGCAAGGCTTCGTTCTCTTCATCGGAAAGCCTCAGGTTCATCGCCTGTGGTCGACCGATGTCTGGAGGCGTGCGCCGCCGACGTGAGAGTGGACCAAGAGGTGACCTCACGTGGCCGACGGCTGCGTAGTCGGCCCGTACCGCAACCACCGAAGCCAACTGCTTGGTGAGGGGATCGATGAGGTGCGTGGGTCGGAGCACGTCGGAGCACGTCGGGGCACAGGAGTGGTTTCGAGGCCCGCAAGCTCGCACCTCAACCACCGTCAATGGGGCGCTGAGCTGGGGGCTTACCTGGAGCCGGTGACAGGAGTCGAACCCGCGACATCCTCATTACAAGTGTCGAGAACGGTGCCGATAGTTCGCTCGTAGACGGCTCTATCGGCATGCAGAAGTCCCTTGCTCGGGGGGCTCTTGGGCCCTGAGCGAACCGATAGTTGCCTCTATCGGTCTGCGCGGAAAATCTGGCGCGATGTGTAAAGGGCGTGTCACGAAGCAACGCTTGAGACCGCATCCGCGTTGTCGGTCGGGACCCTAGAGGTGTGGACGCCGCTGCTCATTCTCGACAGGCTAAACAGCGACTGTTCCCCACGGATCGGAGCGAGTGTGTTGGAGCCTACGGAACGCGATATCGATGCTCGGGGACTCCCCGAGGCGGAGGCAATCTATGCGCTCGCCAAGCGTTGGATGTCCGAGGTGCTGCCGACTGGGGATTCGTTGCTGACTCCCGGGAACTCCAATCTGGACACCCGAGACGCTGGCCGAAGTCGACGAGAAGTTCATCAACAGGCCGGATCTCACCCCTGGGAAGAACTTCCTGCAAAAGCTCCAAATCAGCTACGTGACGCCACGCCCGCGGCGGTACAACTCATGGCAGAGGTCCACGTGATCGCCTACTTGTGGGTGTGGACCAGCACCATACTCGTCCAAGAAGTTGCAGGACATCAACGCCATCCTCTCGTGGCATCCGGACCGGCCGACGGTGCCTGAGGACATCGCGGCGACCATGTCACCTGGGATCGTGCATCCGGGAACGTGGGCGATGACTCGGAAGGACGCGCAGCTCTCTGCGCTGATCCGTATCGCGAGTCAGGTCGCCCGGATGTCATCCACGCAGCAGCAGGCAATGCTGGCAGATCCGTTCGCCTTCCGTGACTTCGTCCTCGGCGTGCCGTCTCCGTCCGGCGACAACGCCAAGCTGGGTCTCATTCACGTGGTGTTCCCGGAGACCTTCGAGCCCATCGTTGCCGCTCACCAAAAGGAGTGGATCGCGAAGCGATTCGCTGAGTACGCCGGGGACGAGACAGACCTGGACCGTCGTCTGCTGAGGATCCGCGAGGGTTTGTCCGCGATCTATGGGCAGGGGTTCAGCTACTACGACGTCGAGACTGACCCTCTGGTCAACCTCTGGTGGAAGCACCCGCAGCGATGGCCCGCCTTCCTCCGCTGGCTGGAAGAAGTCTGGACGGCTATCGACCATGCGGAACGTGAGCGCGACTTCAAACTGGTGATCGCCGAGGCGATGCGAGCAGCGCGGGAGGCAGTGGTCTCGGATGACCAGGCATGGCCGGAGCGCATGCGTGACGCCCTGGCTCAGCGGATCAACAACCTGATGGCCTGGCAGGACCGCGACACTTTCCTGCGGTGGATCGAGGGCGATGCCAAAGAATCGCGTCAGGCTCTACGGGCGCTGTGGACTGATGGGGCCAGTGCCTCAGCTCGCCTCGACGACTTTGCTGAGACGCTGAAGTCGGCAGGAATCAGCCAGATGGGGGCCGCGCTGAACCTCGGGTCGATGCTTCTCATGGCAGAAGATGAGACGGCATTTCCTCCACTTAAAGTGCGAGCGCTGCGCAAGCTGTGGAAGCTCAGTGGATGGAGCCAGGAACCAAAGGGCTCGACCGTAGGCAGCCTGCACGACCGGGCCACAGCCTTCCTCGATGAGGTTCTCCGCGATACAGCGACTTGGTCGCGTCCCATGAACGACAGGCTCGACGCCCAAGGCGCGCTCTGGACCCTGGCCACTCTGGACCGGAAGCCTTCAGCGTGGGCTCGGGAGCACTGGGCCAAGTTCCGCGAGTTCCAAGACGGCGCGCTGCCAGATGACGACACCGAAGAAGACTCGACTCTCCCAAGCGCCGTCACCGACCCGCCTCTCGAGACAGCCGCTGTTGACCACATCGCCGCAGCAGCCAAGGACCTCAACGTCGATCGCACGTTCCTCGACCGAATCACCACCCTCCTGGACGACAAAGGCCAGGTTGTGCTCTATGGGCCTCCCCGGAACAGGCAAGACGTACCTCGCTAGGCGCTTGGCGAGCGCGCTCACCGAAGAGGACCAAAGCCGCTACAGGGTGGTGCAGTTCCACCCAGCGACCACCTACGAGGACTTTTTCGAGGGGCTTCGCCCGAGACTGGTGGACGGCGAGGTGCACTACGAACTACAGGACGGGCCGTTAGCAGCCATGGCTGACCTCGCCAGGAAGGACGAACATCATCGGTACGTCATGGTGATCGATGAGCTGAACCGGGCGAACCTTCCGAAGGTCTTCGGCGAACTGCTCTATCTACTGGAGTACCGCGAAGACCGAATCGCCACCCTCTACCGACCCACCAAGCTCTTCGAGCTTCCTAGCAACCTGTACTTCATCGCAACGATGAACACGGCAGATCGATCCGTGGCCCTCGTGGACGCCGCGCTGCGCAGACGCTTTCACTTCATCCCCTTCTTCCCACATGTGGGGGAGATGCGGGGACTGCTACGACGTTGGCTGCAGTCGCACAACAGGGACACGGCGGTTGCCGATCTGCTGGATGCGGTCAACAAAGAACTTAAGACCGAGGTGGGAGATCATCTCCTCATCGGTCCCAGTCACTTCATGAAGGAGGACCTCTCCGAGCAGGCGCTCGCACAGATATGGGACTTCAACATCTTCCCCACGCTGGAGGAACTCTTGTGGGGGCGCACTGACGCGTTGGCCAAGTGGCGATGGCCCGCGGTACGACGCCGTTTCGCAGGAGCCTTGAAACTGCCGAACCCGCCGGGTGAGGCGGGTGCAGTGGTTCCGGGCGACGAAGGTCACGAAGACACGGCGAGCCCGTCCGAGAGCTCTTGAAGTGGTGGACACCAGTGCCCAGGTGCGTCGGGTCATCGAGTACGCCCAAGTCGAGGTAGACATCTCCGAGGATCAGGCGCGCCTACTTCAGACCGCAGCTGGCGATCGTCTGACCGTCACTCCTAACAACGTTGGCTACCAAATCAAGGCCACCTCTTATGTCGGCACAATCAGCGTGCCCGGATTCGTCCTTCACATCGATCCCAAGGTGCCGGTGTGGAACCTTCTGTACCTGCTGACATGGAGCACCCACCGCTTGCAGGTCAATCCACAGGACGTTGCCCGCGCCGGCGGAGACCTGACGACCGCATTGACCGTCCTCTACACACAGATGCTCGAACGCGTCCTCGTTCTAGGGGTCGACCGGGCATACGTCGAGGAAACGGACCGGCTCGTGTCTCTTCGAGGCCGGATCGACTGGCCAACCCAGTCACGGTCTGCGGGGCTACCCACTCCTCTGGCTTGCCGGTACGACGACTGGTCAGTCGACACCCCACCCAACCGCTTGGTGAAGGCCGCCTCACAGGTGCTGCTCCGGCAACCTTCCGTCCCGTTCGCTACTGCGCACGCACTGAAACGGCTAGTGGCACTTCTCAACGAGGCTGGTCCCTTGCGATCTTCCGACCTGATCAACGACCTCCACCTCACGCGATTGAACGCCCACTACGACGAGGTCACCCGGCTGGCGCGGGCAATCCTGACCTTCGCAGGGCTCGCGCATGGGCCGGGGCTTACACCCTCACCTGCGTTTCTCATCAACATGAACGACGTGTTCGAGGACTTCGTTCACGCCAGCCTCAGCCACGTCCTGCAGGGGAAGGTCGAGGTTTCGCGACATAGGGTAGTTCCGCTCGGAAGCAAGCATGAGGTTCCAGGGGAACCTGACCTGATCCTTACCGACCCCTCCGGTCGCGACGCGCTTGTAGCAGACGCGAAGTACAAGCTCACACGAGACGGCCGTGGCCGCAGCAGCGACTACTACCAACTGCATGCGTACTGCACGTCACTCCACCTCGCCCGTGGAGTCCTCATCTACTGCGACGCCGACGGCGACCTACCGCCACGCGCCGTCGAGGTCCGCAACCAGCGCGACCTTCTGGAGACCTTCCGACTGAGCCTCTCTGGCGACCCCGAGAACATCGCCAGCGAGGTGCGGCGACTGGCGAATTTCCTTGTGCCTACGAGGGCCGCGACGAGTTACCCAGCCTCATCCTTGCGCGTCGGATGACCCGTG
>CAWDDN010000019.1:0-38190 GCA_963801135.1 uncultured Actinomycetota bacterium
GATCCCGTTCCGGCACGCTGTCCGCGTCCCATAGTGGTCGGTGAGCGTTCCTGATGTGGGGACAGACCTGCGCGCCGCCGTGACCTTCTCACTGACATTCAAGCGCGGCGCTGGGACGCGGGTACGAGAGTGCCGCTCGGGTTCACAGCAGTGCGTTCTCGAGGGTGGTTGCGACGAAGTTGCTGTAGCGGCGCGTCGTCCAGCCACGGCGTACGACGAGGAGGTCGTACATCTCCTGTGAGGACACGGCGAACAGGACGTCGGTGGCCTGGGGCAAGGAGACGCCGGGGCGCAGATGTCCCGCGTCGGCGAGGAAGCGGGCGTTGGCTCGCATGCGACGGAGCCGGTCGGAATCCAGCTCGTCTTCAAGTTCCCGCAGGGTGGGGTCGAGGACCGCCGCTTCGCGAACCAGGCCGAGGATCGGGGCGACCCGGGGCGCCACCTCGGCCGCAAGCTTCGCCCACCCCTTGACCACGGCTCGCGGATCCGCCAGGTCGCGAAGCTGGTCCGAACGATCCTCAGCCGGTACCGGTCCGGTGCCGAGGAGGGCGTGGGCGCGCAGCTCACGGACGAGTCCGGGCTTTCCGCCGAAACCTTTGTAGACCGTCTCCGGTGACACTCCGGCCGCTGCGGCGATGCCGGCGATCGTCGTCGCGGCGTACCCCTGACTGAAGAACAGCTCCTGCGCGGCTTCCAGGACGGTGCGCCGACGCTGCGCGGCCTTGAGCCTGCGTCGGGATGCGTCGTAGTGCCGGACCTTGACTCGTGCACTCAACAGGGTCATCCTCACTATTAGATACGCAACACTGTATCCAAATTGTTCTTCGGAGAAGCAGATGGAACACGCCGCTTTCGCGCTCGCGCTCCGCGACGCGACCAACAGCAGGAGCGTCGCGCGCGTGGCGGACTGCTTCGCTGACGACTACCGCAACCAGACGCCCGCCCATCCCGGCCGTGGGTTCACCGGCAAGGACCAGGTACGTCGGAACTGGGCTCAGATCTTCGCTGGCGTTCCCGACCACACGGCCACCCTCATCGCATCAACGCAGGACGGGGACGTGGTCTGGACGGAGTGGGAGATGCGAGGCACCCGCGTGGACGGTGCACCACACCTGATGTGCGGACCGATCGTGTTCACCGTGCGCGACGGCCTCGCGACCGCGGCACGGTTCTACCTCGAGCCCGTCGATGACCCAGTTGGCGGCGGCGATGACGCCGACGCCGCCGTTCAGCGGATCCTGTCCTGATGTTCCTGGTGGCCGGTGGGACCGGACGGTTGGGGTCGCGCGTCGTCGACCTGCTCGAGGCTGGCGGAGCGTCGGTGCGCGCCCTCAGCCGACATGTCGACGGCGACTTGCGCGACATTTCCGACCATGCCATGGCCGGGGTTTCGGTCGCCGTCTCCTGCGTGACTGGGTTCCCCCGACAGGCACCAGCTGGGGTGGACCTGGCTGGCAACGTCGCGCTGATCGACGCAGCCACGCGGGCCGGAGCCGCCGTGGTCCTGGTCTCGGTGCTGGGTGCCTCTCCCCAGAGCCCGATGCAGCTGTTCAGGATCAAGTACGCCGCCGAGGAGCACCTGCGTCGAAGCGGGGCCGCGTGGACGATCATCCGCCCTGACGCCTTCGAGGAGACCTGGGTGCAGATCCTCGAGCAGACAGCGGGACGCCGGGGTCGACCCATCGTGTTCGGGCGCGGCGACAACCCCCTCGCCTGGACAACGGTCGACGCAGTGGCCGCCCAGGTCGCCCGTGCCGTTCTCGAGCCGGAACTGCGGGGTCACACCATCGATGTCACAGGACCCCACCCGCGCACCCTCGAGCAACTCGCTCGAGGCGTGATGCTGGCTCACGGATGGCAGGGGGATCCGCGACACGTGCCCCGTGCCGCCCTCCACCTCATGGCCCTCCTTCCCGGCCAACCCGGACGGATGGCCAAAGCCTCACTAGCCATGGACGTTCTCACCACGTCGGCCTGACCAGCGGCCAGCGACCCAAACGCGGTGGGAGGCACACACCGCTCGCCCATCGGCTTGCGGCGTCCGGCCTGCGCGACCACGGCGTGCGGAGAGTCAACCGTGCCGAGCCGCGCGGCAGGTGGACCAGCGGGTCCCGTCCGCTCGAACGTGACGTCTCGTTAGACCGGAGGAACCCAGGCTAAAGGTCCGTGACGACGCGGCACTGAATCTTCTTGACCGCCAGTTCCACCGAGAGTGGCTCACCAAACTCGACGGTCGTACCCGGCGGAATCGGGTCAACGATGGAGGACGAGGAGCCGCCCACGATCTTCTTCCCATTGACGTAGATGCACGCCCACGAGGCGAACTCCGCGACAGCGTCGGTTGTATTCGTGACCTGGGCGCTCAGCTCAGGGCCGAAGTCGCTTTGGGTTACCTGGCCTCCCTTGAAGTCGAGGATCGCGCCATCGCCGCCCAGCGAGCCGCGGGGCCCTTCGTCATCGCTGAAGTCGCCAACAACTTGAACCTCAAGGTCTGTTGGTTCGACTTTCAGATCGAATCCGATCTGCAGCGGCGCCACAGGAACCGACTCATTCGGACCGACGTAGGCAACCGTCTCGGTTTGAGAATCGAGGACCTGGCCGTCCTTTCCCAGAAGGTTGAAGAGAACCTGCACGTCGTACGCCGCGACGTCGGCATTGGGATTGGTGACCCGCGCACCCGCCAGCGTGTAGCGAGTGTCGATGGAATCGACTCCCGACGTGAAGCCGCTCTCGACCTCGAGGTCCCGAGCCTCAGCCGAGTCGCTGCCTTGCTCGTCCCCGCCAGACTCTTGAGACGACTCATCCTTGCCGATGACTTTTACCCGGACTCGCCTGAGCACCCGACCTTGCGCCCTGACAGTCATTCGCGGAATCACCAGCCACTTCAGCGGCGGATCTGGACCACCCCGGACTCGTAGGCAAGGATTACTGCGTGAACTCGGTCGCGCACACCGAGCTTGTCCAGCACCCGTGAGACGTGGGTCTTCACGGTTTCGATGCTCACCACGAGGTGGGCGGCGATCTCGGCGTTGGACAGTCCGCTCGCGACGAGTCGGAAGACCTCGCGCTCCCGGTCGGTCAGCCGCGCGAGCCCGGGCGCGGTGCTCGGACGCGGCTGCCCGACGAACTGTTCGACCAGACGGCGGGTCAACTCCGGCGCGAGCAGCTCCTCACCGCGGGCAACGGCCCGGATCCCGCCGACCAGCTGTGCCCCAGGCATGTCCTTGAGGAGGAACCCGGAGGCGCCAGCCACCAGCGCCCGGTAAACCACCTCCGACTGCGAGAAGGTTGTCAGGATGGCGACCCTCGGTGCATTCGGGGTCGCAAGGATGCGGCGGGTGGCCCCGATCCCGTCGAGGTGCGGCATCTGTACGTCCATCAGCACCACATCGGGTCGCAGCGCGCCTGCTGACGCGACGGCCTCGTTGCCGTCGACGGCCTCCCCCACGACCTCGAGGTCGGCCTCGGCATCCAGGATCATCCGCAGCCCCGTGCGCACGAGCTGCTGATCGTCGACGATCAGCACCGTGGTCACGGTTGCAGCACCAGCGGCAACCGGGCGTGCACCCGGTACCCGCCGTGGATCGGCCCGTGGGAAAGCTCACCACGGACGGCTTCCACCCGCTCGGCCATCCCGGAGAGGCCCAGCCCCGACCCCGGCACCGCGACCACCGGCTCACCGTCTTGGTGGGGACCGGCGTCGCTCACCTCGACGTCGAGAGAGTCCGCGCCGTACACCAAACCGACCTCGACCCGGCCGCGCCGGGCGTGCCGTGCGGCGTTGGTGAGTGCTTCCTGCACCACACGGAACACGACCTGGGATACCTCATTGGTGATGGGTCGGGGTTGTCCGTCGACCCGCACACCGACGGTCAGCCCGAGCACCCGACCGACATCGGCGAGCACCTCGAGCGGCGGTCCTGGCCCCGTGGTGGCGAGGCCACTCAGGGACACGCTCAGGCTGGTGAGCACGTTCCCGGCGAGGTCGTCCAAGGTCGCGAGCGCCACCAGCGCCTGCTGCCGGTCGCGGTCCCACCAGGTCTGCGCAGCTCCGGATTGCAGGCAGACCACGGTGAGGGCGTGCGCTCCCACGTCGTGCAGCTCGCGAGCCAGTTCCGCGCGCTGCTCGATGGCCGCGAGCCTCGCCGCGCGATCGCGGGTGCGGTCCAGCTCGTCGCCGATCGCTCGCAGCTCGGCGGCCCTCGCCTCCCTGGCGGCCAGGGCGCGACCCCCGAGCCAGGCCAGCACTCCCGCCACGGAAGCCGGCACGAAACCGTCGAGGGCCCGGTCCGGCGCCGGGGTGACCACGGTGACCAGGCTGGTTCCCCCCAGCATGACGACCATCCCTACCCACGCCGTACGACGGGCAGGGGCGTGTCCGACCAGGAAGGACGCGAGCAGGCCGGGGACCGACCAGCTGACTGCCGGCGGGAGCGGAGTGAGGACAGCAGAGTGGACGCACGCGACCGCCAGCAGCAACGTGACTCCCGCGATCGGCCGTCGCCGTACGACGGGCAGCAGCAGTCCCTGGGCGAGTGCGAGCACGACGTTGAGCCACGCTGGTCCACGGTGTCCGGGCAGCGAGGTCTCCACGACCAGCGGAATGACGGCCAGCACCAGCAGCACGTCGACGTGATCCATCGTCCGTTGTCGCGACGCGGGTGGAGCGGGAGCGTCAGCAGCGGACTCCGTCGGCGGCGGGTCCGCCGTCGGCGACTGCGACGGGCGGAGCACGCCGAGGACGTCGCGCATCAGCGCCAGCGCCGCCCGGGCGTCGGCCTCGACCGAAGCCAGCGTGACCGGGACCGCTTCGGGACGGCTGGCCGAGCGCGAGGACGCCTCCGCGACACCGTCGATGATCCCGCGCAAACGGTCGGTGAGGGCATCGTCCACCTCGCGCTCCACCCGTTCGACCTCGGCAGCGCGGGCCGCGCGTACGACGGTCGCGCGTCGGCGCAGGAGCTCCGCACGCCGGGCCTCGAGCTGACGTAGGGCCGCGCCACGTGCCGAGAGCAGGGCACCGGTGAGCGCCGGGGCACCCACGACGACGGCGTAGAACACCGCGTCGTCGGCGAACCCGAACTCCCCCGGGGAGCCGATCTGGTTGGCCACGGTGAGGAGAGCCACGACCGGAGGGGCCGTCACGACGAGCAGCGTCCGCCGCGCACCCAGCCCGGCAAGAAACGCAAGGAGAGCCACCACCGCCACCGCCGACGCGCCACCCGCCCTCGCGCCCCCGAGCAGGGCGTCCAACCAGAGCACGACGGCCACCGCCAGCATCGACGGCAGCGCCCACCTCATGTCGGGAAGCGTAGACGCGTCCGGGGGATGCCGCGTCCCTCTGTCGAGGGACGCGGATGGCGAGCAGGGGTGACGACAGCCGGATGCTTTCCCGAGCAGCGTGATGCCATGACCACAGCAACCGCGCATGACGCCCACGTCGCTCCGCGTGCCGGAGCGCTCCGACTCACCACCCTGGCCGGCCTAATCGCCGGCAGCGCACTCATCGTCGACACCGTGACGATCGCAGTCGTGAACCGCAGCTTCGGCGTGCTCGATGAGGTGCTGTTCTTCGTCGGGCTGATCGGTATCTTCGTCACTCTCGGCGGCTTGGCCACCGCGTTGAGCGCCCGGGCGACGGGCGCGAGACGGGTGGCGATCGGCGGCGGGGCGTTCGTTGGCGCCTTCGTCATCATTGCCACCATCGGCGAGCTCATGGACACGATGGGCAAGAGCGTGTTCTCCCCGGCCAACAAGGGTTTGCATGAGGAGTGGTTCTTCTTCACCGTCGGTGTGTGTCTTCTGCTAATTGCCGGGTGGGCGAACCGGACCAAGGCCTGAGAGCAGGCCGAGATCTACCCAGAATCCTCCGCCCGGCCCAGGGCGAGCCCGTCACCAGCGTTGCTGCTGCTCGAGCTGCCGGTCTCCCCGCTCGCGCTGTTCTGGCGGCCCATCCTCGTCATCTTCACCATCGGCATCTACTCGCTGCGTCGCGGCTGGGGAGTCCCGACCGTGTCGCTGACCGAGCCCCACCCCCCACCCGGCACCGGCCCAGCCAGCCCGTAGACGCCCCAACACCGAAGCGCAGGCTGAGGGCCGACCCCGTCAGCAGGCACGAAGACCCCTTCAGCCGCCGCCCTGAAGCGCGTTGCCTCAGCCTTGGGCGTGGAGGCCGTCGAACTGTCGAACCGCGGCCTGCTCTGGCCGGCACTGAAGGACCCCCCAGAGTCATTCACCGCCTTGCTTCGCAACGTCGCCACAGGGACCGCACGTCTGGCGACGACACCCGGCCTGAGGGGGCGCGCATTGGCTCTACCAGCAGCGGGGTTGGGGGTTGTGTCCCTCCCGGTCGTGGGTCTGGGCGCTGCGTTCGCCGGGGCGGCAGCGGCGGGAATCGCGGGGGCTGCGTACGGGGAGGACAAGAGGACTCGGCGCGAGATTGAGGACGCACTGCGGAAGCTGCTCGAAGAGCGCTTGCCCGAAGCAGCAGGCCTGGAGGAGCTTTGAAAGCCGGCGATTGCACTGGGTGATCCGCCGGCGGCTGGAGGCCCGTCGACCGAATGAGGGGCGGAACGTCGCTGCCAGCTGGGGGACACATGGGGGGGACACATACCTGCGCGAAGAGCCACCAGGGACCGGCGACGTGCGGAGGTGTCTCCCCGGCTGATCACCCATACCGAGCTGCTGTGAGCGCGAGAGTTCACCACTCCTTAGGTTCCGGGTTCGAGCCCTGTGGGGCCCACCGTCACCCGGGGAGCATGGGACCAACCACCACGGTCACGGTGGTTCGCCGGTCGTTCCACCGTCTCTGACCGCAGGACGCACCCAGCGCCTCGACGGCCGCACCACATCTGAAGACCGCCGGTCAGTCACTGGCATGATCACACTCAGGATTCGCCAGCAGCACAGGGAGGCTTCACAGTGTCGGAGGCAGGCCCCGACGACACGGAAGCGCGTCTCGCTGCCCGTGAGTTCTTCGCTGCAGCGCTCTACATGGCCCTGGTCCTCCTGGCTGTGCTTGTGGCCGTGCCCACCGACCGGCTGCCCCCGGACGCGGATGTGGCCGGTCTGCTGGTCGGCAGTGCGATCGGCCTGACCTTGGCGCACTGGCTCGCCTTCCGCCTGGCGGCACACCTCACCGTCGTGGGCGGGTTCGCCACGGCGTCCGCCGTTCGGGAGGCCGGCGCCCAGGTCGTCGGCGGTGTCGCCGTCGCCGCGATCGCGTCCCTGCCGTTCCTCCTCCTCGACGGCGAGGCCGCGCTGATCGGCTCACTCGTCCTGCTGGCGGCGCTCCCCGCGCTGACGGGGATGGCGATCGCGCGACTCCGGGGGAGATCCTGGCTCTCCAGTATCGTCACCGGCGCGATCGTCTTGGCGCTCGCAGTCGTCGTCGTAGTCGTCAAGGCTGCTCTCGGGCACTGACGCCGGTCCGCCGCCAGGCGCCGGGCGGCCGCTCATCCCCGCACGGCCGCTCGTCTGCATTGCGGAGTACGTCGGCCGCGTTTCGCCCGCCCACGAGGATCATCTGGCCGAAGATCACGTGGAGCCGACAGGTCTCGCCTCTTGACGGAGTAACGCGACCCGATCCGTGAGTCCGCAGAGTCACGTTGCTTGACCGCTGCGGCTTGTCCGTCTGGGTCCAGCGCGCAGACGCTTCCTGGCCAAGAATGGTCAGTGACTTTCGAGGCGTGCTGATCCTCGGGGACGCATGTGGGGTCACATCACCGGCTGAAGGACCACTGACAGCCAGCACCTGCTGTGGGAGTTCTTCGAGGTCAGGGCTGACTCCATGCTGGCTGAGCACGCGAGATCAGGAGTGAGGTTCCCCCCGCACCTTAGAGGCATGGTCACGCAGAGCGTGTCGATTGGGGATTCCGTTGCGGGGAGCGCAAGGCGGCGGCCAAAGACGGTTCGTCGGCTTGCGAGCGGGCCTGGCTCACCGCGCATGGCCTGCCCGCAAACTCGGTCGCCATCGAGCCTGGACGGGTCCCGGCAGGCCACACGACGGGGCTGGTCGGCGGGCTCAACCCTCCCGCGTCGTCGGCTCCAGCGGCCCGAAGAATCCGATGACCTGCTCTACCCGGCCATCGTCGTTCGTCGCCGTGACGTCGAAACCGGCCAGAATCAGCTCGCCGCCGGAGTGGATCGCCCAGTGGTAGCGGTGGTGGTTGTGGTGGTGGTCGATCTCACTGGTTCGCGAGTACGTCGCGCCTGGGAGTTGCTCGTGGACCTGGTGGATGTTGGCCTCGAAGGCCTCCACGCCGACGATGTCGACGGAGGGGTCAACGAAGCGGACCTGTGGGGCCAGTGCCCGGTCCAGATGGGCGCGGACCTCTCCCGGGTCGGTTTCGTTCCACGCGGCGAGCATCTGGTCGAGTGAGTCCGGGACGTCGGTCATGGGCGCTCCTGTTCCGGTGGATGCTGACATTCTGTCGACAACCGGGCAGCGTCGCCAGCCGGGCCCGCCGCCGTGAGATGGGCGACGACCTGCTCGACGTCCCACTGCCCGCGCAAGGTGTCGTTTCGCCACTGCTCCGGGCTGAGGGTGGACAGGTCCTCCGCCAGTGCGGCCCGCTCGGCCCGCATCAGCGCCCACAGATGGTCGTCCCTTCTCGCCTTGGTGCTTGATCCCCTCGTCATGGGTGAGGCGCCGTGCCTGCCACGGGCGTGCCCGGTGCGGTGCCGGCGAGTTGGGATGCCCCGCTTCCCGTGAGTCGTTTCCGGTCCACGCGGCGCCCGGAGACTGCGAGCAGCAGGTCGATGGCATCGGCCTCCACGTCATCGCCATGTCCCCAGGCCGCGCTGGTCCTCCGGTCGATGAGTCGCAGGCCCGCAGCGCGCTCGCGCCCGCCGCCGAAGGAGACGGGGGTGCGCAGCTGGTATTCGAGCGCCCGCACGATCGCCGGCTCCGGATACCACCTCGTGATGCCCAAGGGCCGGCGGATGTCCTCGCCGTGCACGATGGCCTCGACCAGACGGGTTGCGAGGCGCGCCGGTGGGGTCCGCGTCAGGTCGGCGGCCTCCTTGAGCGCCTGGAGCGTGTCCCGAGGGTCCTGCCGCTTGTGCCGGGCGACCCCATTCTCGTTCGCGCGGTCGAAGTCCATTCGCGCCATCAGCAGGTCACGAACGAAGGCCGCGCGCCCGGTTCGTGCTGTGTCCACGAGGTGCGCCAGGACGTCGTGGACGTCCCAACCCGGGCAAAGCGAAGGTAGTTGCCACTGGTCGTCGCGTAGCCGGGAAAGATCCGCGGCGAGCCGTCGCCTCTCGGAGTGCACGGTTTGCCAGGTCGCCGTTGCCGAGGCCCGCATGCTGGCTCCTTCTCAAGTTTGGGCGCCGGGTCAGCGACCTCAGCACTACGGATATTGAAGCGGACACTACGACATTAGTAGTAGCATGTGTCAATGGCGTCTCGACGGTCTTACGGCTCGTACAACGACGGGTGCGCCGCCGCCCACGCGCTCGACCTCATCGGCGAACGGTGGACGATGATCGTCGTGCGCGAGCTTCTGCTCGGGCCCAAGCGCTTCTCCGACCTCCAGCGAGACGTGATCGGCATCGGCCCGGCCGTCCTGACGCAGCGCCTCCACGACCTGGAGGCCAGCGGCGTCGTGCAACGACGCCGGTTGCCCGGGCCGGGGCGCATCGACGTATACGAGCTGACCGAATGGGGCTCCGGGCTAGAAGCCGTCAACACGGCGTTGTCACGATGGGCCGTGACGTCTCCCGCCCTGCCCCGCGAGGCGGACATGAGCCCCGACACCGTGATCCTCGCGATGCGCACCCACGCGCGGCCGGCATCCGAGGGCCCGGGTGAGCGACGTGTCGCGTTGGTCCTCACGGACTCCCGACGGCAGGACGCCCAGCCGGTCACCTACGTGGCGCGGATGACCGCGCGAGGTACAACCATCGACCGGTCGCCGGAACCGCAACCGACCGATGCGCGAGTGTCGGCCACCACGCGGGAATGGAAGGCGTGCGTGATCGGCGGAGTCCCCCTCGAGCGGCTGCCGGGTGTCCGCTTGTCCGGCAACGGCGACACAGTGCAAGAACTGATTGACGTGACGTCGCTCAATGCTCCGGTTTCACCCCTCAGCGCGGAGGCGTGAGACCGAACGAATCTTGCATGCCTGTGCAGGTGAGCTGGCGAATGTGGACCAGTACCGCCCCCACACTGGCCAGATGTCCGCTGAGGGATCCCGTACTGGCCACGCTGTGAGTGTTGGGCGTGGTTGACCTGGGGTCGACCGGCAGAGTGAGATCGCTGGTTCGCTGCAAGGGTTGTGACTCTCGGTCACGTTGACCCTCGACGAGGTGTCTTTGCGGAGACGTGTCCGGCCCTGGCAGCGGACCGGTGGTCGATCTCTGCCCACCGCCTGGCCTGATCAGAAGCCTGTCCATCTCGAGCCTGAGATGTGACCCATCACAGTGATGCCGTGCAGTGACTTCCTCAGCGACGACCACCGGTCCGACGACAGGTCCCAATCGAGAGGAAGGAACACATCGCCATGCCCATGCTCGCAGACAAGACCGGGGAAGCCCCGGTCGTGGCCGATGCCTACGGGTTCGTAGTCGGGGTCGACACGCACGCCAAGTTCCACTGGTACGCCATGGTGGAGGCCGGCACCGGGCGCGTGCTCGACCAAGCTAGGTTCCCCACCAACCCAGCCGGCCTAGCCAGGGCGGCGGACTGGATCGCGCGCCGCACCGGGGGTGACCTCAACGGGGTGCTGGTCAGCTGCGAGGGCACCGGGACCTACGGTGCCCGGCTGGCCAAGACACTGCTCGGGCTCGGCTACCGGGTCGTCGATGCACCCTCACCCAAGCGAGACAGAGGCGGCAGCAAGAACGACGCTGTCGACGCGATCAAGGCCGCCCGCAGCGCCCTTGCTAAGCGTGCTGACCGGCTCGCCGACGTCCGAGACGGGGAGTACCAAGACGCCTTGAAGGCGCTGCTGGCCGCTCGGGAGCGGATGACTGAGGAGTCCACCCGGTCGATCAACGCGTTGACCGCGCTGCTGCGTACCGTCGACCTCGGCTTCGACGCCCGCACCAAGCCCACCCGGGTCGATATTCGCCAGATCAGCCGCTGGCGTACCCGCAACGAGCCTGTGGCGGTCGCGATCGTCCGCGCTGAAGCTGTCCGGCTCGCGGCTCGGGTCGGGCAGTTGCATGACGAGCTCCGCGCGAACAAGGTCCAGCTGCGGCAGATCGTTGCGGCTCAGACCCCTGTGCTGCTCAACGTCTACGGCGCCGGCCCCGTCAACGCCGCCATCATCCTTGCTGCGTGGTCCCGCCCCGGCCGGGTCCACAGCGAAGCGGCGCTGGCCCGGATCGCGGGTGCCTCCCCGATCGAGATCGCCTCCGGCGGCTCCACCGAACACCGGCTCAACCGCGGCGGAGACCGCCAGCTCAACAGAGCCCTGCACTCGATCGCCAAGACCCGCATGGAACGAGAGCCCACCACCCAGGCCTACGTCGAACGACGCACTCGCGAAGGGCTGAGCAATCGACGCATCCGGCGTGTCCTCAAGCGCTACATCGCCCGCCAGATCTACCGCACCCTCGCCGCCACCGACCCGGCCCCGCAGGCGGCACTCGTCGCTTGACAGCACATAGAAGCGTCTCCGCGTGACGATGGGCTCGCCGTGAGCCCACCTCTGTCGCCGACCTGCTCCCGCAACCCAAGCGACAGCGGCGAACGGCATGATGAGCGCATCAGACTTCTCGAAAACATGTGTCTTCCGCGATGCGCGGAACTCAGCTGATGACGGCGGCTGCGCGGATCCAAGCCGCACTCCCAACGGGCTGGACGGTCCAGACGAAGACCGAGGTCGGCGGACTGGATCGCGCCACCGACGCCTCCCGCCGCCCGGACGCTCGGCTTTCTCTCGTGCGGGAAGGCAAAACCGTGGCGACGTACGCTGTCGAAGCCAAGCGTGCCCTGGCTTCGAGCAACCTGCTCCCCGCCGTCAATCAACTCCTCGCCCGGCAGGGCGAGGGCGCCTCGTCCAGTACGCCGGCCGCGTCCTCCGAGCACATCCGGGCAAGCAGACCGCCGAGGTGCACGACTACCACGACGTCGAAGTTCCAGTCCTCGCTGCCGCTCTCACGAAGCGCGCACCCGGCTACACCAGCCTCGGATTCCCCGACCCGCGCAGGGCCAAGTAACGCGTCACGCCCAGCTCGTCTGGCCCGAGTGATGCACGAAAGCGATGCACGAAGCCCCGGAATCGGTGTCCAGGGGCGGTCTTGGCTGAAACGGCACGAGCAGTCACATCAACGCTGACGCGAAGATTCATCCAGGGTGGGTGGGTCTTCGCTGAGCGGCGCTTCAGGACGCGTTGAGGGTGACTCGGTAGCCCATGGCCTCCAGTTGGTGGATGGCACGCTTCTTCGCGCGGTCGGGATGGAGGCGGGTGAAGAAGTCGGCGCCCGGGTCGTCGTAGAGGGTGCCGGTGGTGCCCAGGTGCCAGATCGCGGTCAGCATGGAGCGTTGGATCGCGACGTTGGCCTTCTTCGGTCCACGTCGCGATGCGATGCGCCGGTACCGGGCGCCGAGGTAGGTGCTCGGGTTCTGCGAGCAGGCCATGGCTGCTGCCCCCAAGGCGCCTTGCAGGTAGGGGTTGCCGGGTCTGGTCTTGCTGGACTTCACCTTTCCGGCCGACTCGTTGCTGCCTGGTGTCGTCCCGGCCCAGGACGCGAGGTGCTTCGCGGTGGCGAACCGGGACATGTCCGCGCCGGTCTCGGCGACGATCACGTCCGCGGTGAGTGTGCTGATGCCAGGGATCGTGCAGATCAGGTCGTGGAAGCCCTGAAACGGCTCGATCACCACCTCGATCCGCTGCGTGAGCTGGTTGATGGCGGCGGTGTGCTGGTCGATGAGGTCCAGGTGCACCCGGGCAAGGAACGCGTGGTGTTCGGTGAACCGGCCGGTCAGCGCCTCGGTCAGCTCGGGGATCTTCGACCGGAGTCGGCGCTTGGCCAGGTCAGCCAGTCCTGCGGGATCCCGGTCGCCGTTGATGAGCGCTTCGAGCATTGCCCGCCCGGACACGCCCATGATGTCGGAGGCGACCGAGGACAGTTTGAGCCCGGCGTCCTCGAGCAGCTTCTCCAGCCGCTGGACCTCACGCCCGCGCTCGCGGGTGATCGCGGTCCGTGAGCGGGTCAGATCCCGCAGCTGCCGGATCGGTTCGGGTGGCACGAACGACCCGCGGACCAGGCCATGGGCGCCGAGCTGGGCCAGCCACGTCGCGTCCGCGACGTCGCTCTTGCGGCCCGGCAGGGTCTTGACGTGGCGGGCGTTGACCAGCATCACCTCCACGCCGGGCAGGTCTTCGAGGAGGTAGTAGAACGGCTTCCAGTAGTCGCCGGTCGCCTCCATCACCACACACGTCACCTGCTCGGCGGCCAGGTGGTCGCGCAGAGCGAGGATCTGGTTGGCCATCGACGACCAGGTCGTGACGGTCTCGACGGTCTTGCGCCGACCCGCACCAGCATGTCGGACGCACACCTTGGCGTCCTTCTTCGAGATGTCCATCCCGGCACACCGGGCGTGGATCACTTCCATCGCCTACCTCCTCACGACTCGAACGAGGACGTCCGTCGCGGGGAGGGCAGGGAGATTCAAAAGTCTGACGCTCGGGCTCGCTGGCACCAATCCACGGTTCCCGTGGAAGCCCTCCACCACCATGCTGACCTACAGGCTCACAGGCACCACAGAGGATCCGGGGTCGACCACGACGAACCCGCTCAGCATCACCCCGGACCACCGCGTGCCGCAACCAGCAAACGACGCCGAATCTTCGCCCCACCATGGTGCGCCTCGAAGACGACGCAGGGTTGCTGACCTGCGGTTTCGTTAGGTTCCCATGACAGCCGTCGATCGATCCACCTCGTGGCACCAGATAGGGCAGTCTGCCGGCTGGCAGGTCTCCACGTTACGCTCGGTGAGTAGGGGACGCCCAAGCCCTGGATCGCCGATGTGGCCCAGGCGCGGGTAGCGCTAGGGCGCTGCCTTGGGGCTTCCCCGTCCAGCGAACGTTTCGAGGATGACCACGATGGCGCGCATGGCTCCGCAGAAGGTCGTGCTCCACGGCCACGAGCTCTCCTACGTCGACAGCGGCTCGGGCCCGGCGGTGCTGTTCATCCACGGGATCCTCGGGTCGCAGCGGCAGTGGGCTCACCTGGTCGACAAGATGGACGAGGACCATCGGGTGCTCGTTCCCGACCTCTTCGGCCACGGTGAGTCGGCTAAGCCGATGGGGGACTACTCGCTCAGCGCACACGCCGCGACCATGCGCGACCTTCTCGACCACCTCGGCGTCGGGAGGGTCACCCTCGTCGGGCACTCGCTCGGCGGCGGCATCGCGATGCAGTTCTTCTACCTCTTCCCCGAGCGGGTCGATCGCCTCGTGCTGGTGGCCAGTGGCGGCCTGGGACGCGAGGTGAACCTGATCCTGCGCTCCGCGACTCTGCCCGGCGCCGAGCAGGTGCTTAGCGTCGTCGCCTCCGGGCCCGTCCTCGCGCGTGTCGAGGCACTGGGTCGCGGCGCGTCGAAGGTCGGCTGGCGACCCGGTGCAGACCTCGGCGCGATCTGGCGGGGGTTCAGCTCGCTCGGGGACCGCGAGAGTCGGCGCGCCTTCCTCTCCACCACCCGTGCCGTCATCGACATCGGTGGCCAGAGAATCAGCGCCCACGATCACATGGAGGGCGTGGTTCCGGTCCCTACCCTGATCGTGTGGGGCTCCCGGGATCGAATGATCCCGGCCTGGCACGCGCTCAGCGCGCAGCGCGCGGTCCCCGACTGCTGGGTCGAGCTCTTCGAGGGCGCGGGTCACTTCCCGCACCTCGACGACCCCGATCGCTTCGCGAGCGTGCTCCGCGAGTTCATGTCCGCCGGCGCGATGGAGGAGCAGCCGACCGCGGCCGAGGGCTGAGCCGCCGCGAGGCGGACACGCACCTCTAGCTGCGCAGGTACGACGCGCCGTTCACGTCGATGATCGTTCCCGTCGAGTAGACCGCCTCCGGTGCGGCGAGCCACAGCACCGCCGCCGCCACTTCCTCCGGCTTCGCCACCCGACCGAACGGCGACTGCGCGCGCACCGCGTCCCCGCCCGGTCCGTCGAGGACCCCTCGCGCCATCTCGGTCTGCACGAACCCGGGAGCCACCGTGCCCACCGAGATCCCGTGCGGAGCCAGCGCGAGCGCCAGCGACTGGCCGAGGGCGTTCATGCCGGCCTTCGACGCGCCGTACGCCGGGTTCACGGGCTCACCGCGGAACGCGCCGCGGCTGGAGACGTTCACGATGGCGCCACCACGTGCTGCGCGCAGGTGCGGGACCGCGCAGAACGCGGCGTTCGCCGCGCCCACGAGATTGGTTGCCAGCGTCCGCGACCACGCCTCCTGCCACTCGTCGTACGACGTGGTCAGCGGTGGGTGGGCGACGAAGATGCCGGCGTTGTTGACCAGCACGTCGAGACGGCCGAGACGGTCGGCGGCGAGGTCGACCGCCGTCCGGACGGCCTCCGCGTCGGCCATGTCAGCCTGCACCGTCACGTGACCCTCGCCCGGCAACGCCGCCGCCACTCGCGCCGCGGCGTCGGCCGACGACCCGTAGTGCACGGCCACTCGGTCACCCTGCGCCGCGAACGCTTGTGCGATCGCGGCGCCGATGCCGCGCGAAGCCCCGGTGACCAGGACCCCTCGCCCGCCCACGCCGGTCATCGCGCGACCTCGGCGACCCCGGCCACGAGCCGGTCGACGTCCTCGGCGTTCGTGTACGGCGCGAGCCCGGCCCGCACGGCACCCGTGTCCCCGAGCCCGATCCACCGTGACGCCTCGATCGCGTAGAAGTTGCTGGCCGGGGCGTTGACCCCGCCCGAGGCGAGGTGCTCGGCCACCTCCCGCCCACCGCGACCGGCGACGGAGAAGTAGCCGGTGGGGGTGTGCCGCTCCGGCGCGCCGTACAGCTGCACGTCCGGGATCTCGCGCAGGCCTTCGAGGAGGCGGTCGAACAGCTCGACCTCATGCGCTTCGAGTGCCTGCATCGACTCGAGCACCCGGGTACGCCGGTCCGGAGCCTGCGAGGCCAATCCGGCGAGGTAGTCGACGGCCGCGGTCGTGCCCGCCAACAGCTCGTAGGGCAACGTGCCCAGCTCCAGTCGTTCGGGCACCTCGTCGGTCGACGGAAGCAGCTTGTCCACCGACAGCTGCTCGAGCAGCGAGGGCACGGCGACGAGGGCCCCGTGGTGCGGGCCCAGGAACTTGTAGGGCGAGCATGTGTAGAAGTCCGCACCGAGCTCGGTCACGTCCACGGCGACGTGGGGGGTCAGGTGGACGCCGTCGACGTACAGCAAGGCGCCCGCCTCGTGGACGGCGTCGGCGATCGCCGGCAGGTCGGGTCGCGTGCCGAGGACGTTCGACGCACCCGTCACCGCGACCAGTCGCGTGCGGTCCGACAGCTCACCCCGCACGTCGTCAACGCTGAGCTCGGCGGTCTCCCGGTCGAAGCCGACCCAGCGCAAGGTCGCTCCCACGGCCTCGGCGGCCTGGACCCACGGCCGGATGTTCGCGTCGTGGTCGAGACGAGTCACCACGACCTCGTCGCCGGGTCCCCAGGCCTTCGCGAGCGACCGCGAGACGCCGTACGTCAGCTGGGTCATCGACCGCCCGAACACCACGCCTTGCTCCTGAGCGCCCAGCAGGTCGGCGATCGCACGGCGAGCGGCCATCACGACCTCGTCGGCCCGACGTTCCGAGGCGGTGACGACTCCTCGGTTCGAGATCCCCGACGTCATCGTCGAGGCCACCGCCTCGGCGACCTGCCGCGGCACCTGGGTGCCTCCCGGCCCGTCGAAGTAGGCGGTGCCGTCGGCCAGAGCTGGGAAGTCACCGCGGATGCGGTCGATGTCGAGGTGCATGCCGCCATCCTCGCCCAGCGAGCGCCCGCTTGCCGTTTTCGGTCAGTCTCCGTTCACGGACGTCGGGGCCGGGTCGCGTCTCCGGGGAACCCGAACTCGGTGCGCACGCCGGGGCTGAACGCCAGGTGGTCAGGCGGACGGGCGGTCAGGCCGGGCAGTCCCACCGACGCCAGCAGCCCGTCGTCTAGGGCCATCACCTCCGCGTCATGAACCGGCCACACCTCGTGACGGTTGGGGACGTACAGCGTCCGGCCCCACCAGCGCACGTGCAGTCCCCAGCGCGCGCTGACGAAGTCGTCGAGCTCGGTGCTTGTCCGCCGTGCTCCCGCCCGGATCACGATGTGGCTCTCCGCACCCCTCCCGGGCAGGCGGAGGCGCGCGTCGTAGGAGTGCACGTCGCCGCTGGCCTGGTAGCGCATCCGTGCCCAGCGGTAGGGCAACCCGAACGCCGCGCGCGCACCGACGACCACGGCCGCCCGGTCGGCGTCGAGGCTGAGGAACACGATGCCGCGACGTCCCGTGTCGTCGACCGAGTACAGGCGCACGTTGGTCTCCAGGAAGGTCCCGAACCAGGGGACACCGGGACCATGGGCGAACCCTGCGCCGACCATCCGGAACGGGATCAGCCCGACATAGGTGACACCGTCGAGGGTGTCGGGCCGGACGCCGGGCGGCATCAGGTGCGCGACCTGCGGCGGGTCGACGGCCCAGTGCAGGAAGGTCAGGTCCCGCCAGCTCTGCCGCATCATCACCGGGCCGGTCATCACCGGCGCCTCCGGGGAGACGGGCTCGATGCCGGGGTGGCTCACGTTCCCACCCTAGGCACCGCGACCTACCGGGCGACCTTCCCACCGCGTCCGGCCGTGGGGATGATGTCGCTGTGACAACAGCTGCTGACCGCGTCTGCATCGTCGGCGCCGGCCCCGCCGGGCTCTCTATCGCCCGCGCGCTGAGCCGGCTGCGTATCCCCTACGACCAGTACGAACGCCACACCGACGTCGGGGGCATCTGGGACCTGGAGAACCCCGGGACGCCGATGTACGAGTCGGCGCACTTCATCTCCTCGCGCAAGGTCTCGGGCTTCTTCGACCACCCGATGCCGGACAGCTTTCCCGACTACCCGAGCCACCGGCAGATCCTCGACTACACCCGGGAGTTCGCAGCCACGCACGGGCTCCGCGAGCAGATCCGCTTCGGCACCGCAGTCACCGAGTCCGAGCACGAGGGTGACCGCTGGAGCGTGACCCTGGACGACGGGTCGCGGCACACCTACCGAGCCCTTGTCTGCGCCACCGGCACGACCTGGTCACCTCGGATGCCGACCATTCCTGGTCAGTTCGCCGGCGAGGTACGTCACTCGGTCACCTACCGGGACCCCCTGGAGTTCCGCGGCCGGCGGGTCCTGGTGGTCGGGCTCGGGAACTCCGGTGCGGACATCGTGTGCGACGCGGCGCTGATCGCCGACGCCTCGTTCGTGAGCGTGCGCCGGGGCTATCACCTGATCCCGAAGCACATCTTCGGCGTCCCCGCGGACGAGTTCAGCGAGTCCGGTCCGTCGCTCCCGCTCCGAGTGGAGCGCCCCGTCTTCACCGCACTGCTGAGGGTGCTGCAGGGCGACCTGACCCGGTTCGGGCTGCCGAAGCCGGATCACAAGCTCTTCGAGTCCCACCCCCTGTTGAACAGCCAGCTGCTGCACCACCTCCAGCACGGCGACGTGACGGTGAAGGGAGACGTCGCGGCGTTCGAGGGCGACCGGGTGCGGTTCACCGACGGCAGCACGGAGCAGGTGGATCTGGTGCTGTTGGCGACGGGCTACGACTGGACGGTGCCCTACGTCCCCGAGGAGTACTTCCGGTGGCGGGACGGCCGCCCCGACCTGTACCTCACGGCCTTCAGCCGCGAGCACCGCAACCTGTTCGGGCTCAGCTTCCTGGAGGTGAACTCCAGCGCCTACACGCTCTTCGACCGGGTGAGCAACCTGGTGGCGCAGTACCTCCACGACCAGGTGAACGACCCGGCCCGGTCAGCGGCATTCGACCGGATGATCGCCACGGAGCACCCTGACCTCAGCGGCGGCATCCGTTTCATCGACACCGCGCGGCACGGGTCGTACGTCGATGCTCGCGCGTTTCGCAGGGAGCTGGACAGGGTCACCGACCACCTCGGCTGGCAGCCACTGGCACCCGGGATGTTCGCCGGGCTCAGGCAGGGCCAGCCGTCGTAGCCGTCACTCAGCCCCGGATCTGCTGCTCGGCCTGCCCCGCCTCGGCCTTCGCCTCCTCGGCCGCGATCTGGGCCATCTCGGCAGCACGCGCCGCCTCGGCCTCGATCGCCCGCGGCCGTGCGACGGGCCCGACCGCTTGAGCCGGCACCGGGGCGGCACCACCCTCCGCGTCGCTCCCGGAGGAGCTCGCCGCACCGCGGGCACCGTGCTCGGCGGCGAAGGCCGACGTCACGGTCTTCACCGCTTCGGTGAGCTCGCCCGGAATCACGAAGTAGCCGTTGCCGTGCTCGGCGAGCTTGGGCAGCATCTCGAGGTACTTGTAGGCCAGCACCTTCGGGTCGGCGTCGTTGGCGTGGACGGACTGGAAGACCCGCTCCAGCGCCTTCGCCTCGCCGTCGGACTCCAGGATCATCGCCTGCTGGCGGCCCTGCGCCTCCAGGATGAGCTTGTTCCGGGTGCCTTCCGCGGTGAGGATCAGGGACTGTCGCTCCCCTTCGGCGTGGAGGATCACCGCACGCTTGTCCCGCTCGGCGCGCATCTGCTTCTCCATTGCCTCCTTGATGGTGTGCGGCGGGTCGATCGCCTTGATCTCCACCCGGTTGACGCGGATCCCCCACTTCCCCGTGGCCTCGTCGAGCACCTCACGCAGCCGGGTGTTGATGGTCTCCCGCGAGGTGAGGGTGCTCTCGAGGTCCATGGACCCGATCAGGTTCCGCAGGGTGGTGACCGTGAGCTGGTCGATCGCCTGCAGGTAGTTGGCCACCTCGTAGGCAGCCGCCCGCGGGTCGGTGATCTGGTAGTAGAGGACCGTGTCGATCGAGACCACCAGGTTGTCCGCGGTGATCACCGGCTTCGGGTCCGAGGAGTACACCTGCTCGCGCACGTCGAGCTTGGTGTTCACGCGGTCGACCAGCGGGATGATCAGGTTCAGGCCCGGCTGCAGGGTCCTCTGGTAGCGGCCGAATCTCTCGATGTTGTACCGCCTGGCCTGCGGGACGATCCGGATCGTCGAGGCGACCAGGAACGCGATCACGCCGGCGATGATGGCGATCGGAATCAGCAGGGTCATGGTGCTCACCCGTCTCTGGGTTGGGGGGGCGGAGTCAGCGGTAGCGGCTCTCGTGGATGTACCAGGGCGGTGGCGCCCTCGATCCCGAACACGTCGACACGCACCCCGGGCGGGATCACCAGGTCGTCGTCGTACGGCCGCGCCGACCAGTCCTCACCGGAGAGGTGCACCAGCCCGCCGGTCGCGCTGACCTCGCGGGTGACCAATGCCGACCGGCCGACCAAGGCGTCGCTGCCCTCACGGGAGATCGGAGGAAGGGCGAGGTGTCGTTTCGCGACCGGGCGGACCGCCACGAAGCCGACACCGGCCGTGGCCGCGAAGGCGAGGACCTGAAGGGGGACCGCCGCTCCGAGACCTGCCACGACCGCGGCAACGAGCGCCGCGCTGGCCAGAAGGCCGAACACCAGCGTCAGCGTGAAGAACTCGCCCACGCCGAGGAGCACAGCCGCTCCCAGCCACAACAACCACCACATGCGATCACATCCTTGAGGGACGTGTTCCCAGCCTACTGCGGCGTCGCGAACATCAACCCCGTCGAGACGGGTCAGGCAAGCTGGGACGCCTGGCGGTCGGGCATGTCGGCGTCGTCGACGACCGGCCCCCACACCCGCAACGCGATGAAGGCGAGCGCGCCGGTGAGCACCAGGGTGACCGCCAGGCCGAGGGTCACCGAGCCGGCGACGGCGACCATCACGTACCCCACCGTCGAGGCGACGACGGCTGTGATCATGTAGGGCAGCTGGGTGGTGACGTGGGTGATCACGTTGCAGCCGGCTCCGGTCGCGCTGAGAATCGTGGTGTCGGAGATCGGCGATGCGTGGTCGCCCGAGACGGCCCCGGCGAGCACCGCTCCGAGCGCCGGCAGCAGCAGCTCGGGGGCGTCCAGGGAGTTGATGATGCCGCCGGCGAGCGGGATCAGCAGGCCGAAGGAGCCCCATGAGGTGCCGGTGGCGAAGGCCATGGCGGCGGCGAGCAGGAACACGATCGGGACCAGCCACGACGGCGAGATCGAGGAGCGCTCGATCAGGCTGGCGAGGTACTCCCCGGTGCCGAGGGCCTCGATCAGCGACCCGAGCATCCAGGCCAGGATCAGGATGCTGACCGCAGGCATCATCGACCTCACGCCCTCGACCCACCCACGGCCGAAGGTGCTGGCGCCGAACTTCGGGTTCTCGGAGGTGTCACGCGCGTAGTAGTACAGCGCCGCGGCCAGGCCGAGCACACCGCCGACGATCAGCGCGAACGTGACGTCGGTCGAGGCGAGGATGTCGACCACCGACCACGAACCGGCGGCTCGCTGACCGGTCCACACGATGCCGCCGAGCACTCCAGCCACCAGCAGGGCGAACGGCACGATGAGGGCGAGCTTGGCGCCCGGTCGGTGCACCGGGAGGTCCTCGGCGAGCTGGCCGGGGATGTCCTCGCTGTCGTCGTAGCACTCGCCCTCGAGGATCGCGCGCCGTTCCTCGCTCCGCATCGGCCCGAGGTCGAGGCGCAGCGTGGCCACCAGCGCGACCAGCAGCAGCGCCGCGAAGGCGTAGTAGTTGGCCGCTGCTGCCTCGAGGAACGCGCCGATGTCGCTGATCTCCAAGGACGAGGCGGCGACCTCGACGCCGATCAGCCCGAGGATGAACGCACCCCAGCTCGAGAACGGCGCCAGCACCGCCACCGGGGCCGAGGTGGAGTCCACCAGGTAGGCCAGCTTGGCCCGCGAAACCCGGTGGGTGTCGGTCACGGGTCGGCTGACCTGGCCGACGGCGAGGGCGTTGAAGTAGTCGTCGACGAAGATCGCCACGCCCAGTCCTGCGGGAAGCATCGTCGCGCCGCGTCGGGTCTTGATCTTCACCTGGGCCCAGTCCGCGAACGCGCGGGTGCCGCCCGACATCATGATGAAGGCCGTGATCACGCCCAGCATGAGGGTGAAGATCAAGATGTAGACCTTCGTCGTGTTCACCGCCCCGTCGACCCAGAAGAGCTCGACGAAGGCCTGGAGGACCAGCTTGAGCGCGTCCCAGGGCGAGAACCCCTCGATCAGCAGCGCCGCGGTCAGGACGCCGAGCCCGAGGCTCAGGAGCACCTTGCGCGTGGCCACCACCAGGCCGATCGCAAGCAGGGGTGGTAGCAGGGTCAGGATCGGGTAGCTGTCGACCATCGCGAGCTCCTCCGAGAAAGGTGGAGTCGACGCTAGACCCGAATCCTGGCCCGCACCACCACCCGGGCAGCATTCGTGGGACGACTCGCCGCGAGGCTCCCGCTCGCGTCACCCCCAGGAGGGCACGCTGGCGGCGTGGCACGCGTCGGGACGTCGGGGTGGAGCTACGACCACTGGGACGACGTGCTCTACCCGGAGGGCACCCCGCCGGCGAGGCGCTTCGACATCTACACCGCTGAGTTCGACACCGTCGAGCTCAACGCCAGCCACTACCGCTGGCCCCGCAACGCCTCGTTCGCCGGCTGGCGTCGGCGGCTGCCGCCCGGCTTCCGCATGTCGGTCAAGGCACCGCGGGGGCTCACCCACGCCAAGAAGCTGTATGCCCCCGAGGTCTGGGTCGACCGCATCGCTGCCTCGTGGCACGAGCTCTACGACAAGCGCGGCGTGCTGCTCGTGCAGCTGCCTCCGGCCATGGAGCGGGACGACGCGCGGCTGGGCTGGTTCCTCGACCGGCTGCCCTGGTGGGTGCCGGTCGCGGTCGAGCTGCGCCACCCCAGCTGGCACACCGACGAGGTCTTCGACCTGCTGGCGCGCCACGGCGCGGCGTACTGCGTGATGAGCGGAGCCGGGTTGCCCTGCGTGCTGCGGGCGACGGCGCCCTTCGTCTACCTGCGGCTGCACGGGCCGTCGCACGACTGGCTCTACGGCGGCTCATACTCCGACGACGACCTGGCGTGGTGGGCCGAGCGGATCCGCGAATGGGAGAGGCCGGGCCGGGAGGTCTACGCCTACTTCAACAACGACGGCGACGGCAACGCCGTTCGCAACGCCCGTCGGCTGCGCCAGCTGGTGGGCGGCTGAGCCGCCAAGGTCAGTCCTCGGCCTTCTCACGGTTGCGGATCGCCTTGGCGCAGGTCTCGAGCAGCAGCTCGCTCAGCGCCGGGTCGTGGCGTCGGTAGCTGCCCCACCACGCCTGGAACGGCTCGAACTGGGCCCACGTGGCTGCCACCCGGTCGGGCAGCGGCTCGATCTTCTCCTTGCCGAGGAGCAGGCCAGTGACTCCTCCGCGAGAGTTCTCCTGCACGTGCGCGAGGCCGCACTGCACCATCTCCTGCTGTGCCAGCGCGAAGACCTTGTTCTCCGGGTGCTTCGTGTCGCGGCCGAACCAGCGCCACACCACGTCGTATGCCGTCGTCGCGTCGGACATCACCTGCTCGACGATGGCCTGCTCGTACCCCCCGCGGTGGCCGGGCTGGGCGGCCGGGGTGACCTGTACCTGCTTTCTCCTGAAGCCGAGCGTCTTGGTCTCCGTCGCCTCGAGGCGCAGCGCGCCGTCACCCTGCAGACGGGCGAACGAGACCGCGAACACCAGCGGCGCGAGCTGCCTGGCCGAGACGTGCGCCCCCGACGGGAGAGTGGTCCCGCCGAGCTTGCCCGCCGACTTCACCTCCCGGTCTCCCCAGAGGTAGAACAGCGTGCCCGCCGAGATCGGGGCGGGCACAGCACCGGGGTCGGCGTGGGTGGGCTCGGTGTACGACACGTGTTGCTCCCTCATGATCGAATCAGACGCCGACTCCGAGATCCCAGCGGACCCGGGGGTGGTGGACACAGCCCCTTCCTGCCATCCGTGGGGCAACCGGTGCGACAGCTCGCCTCAGGAGGGTGGGAGCGGGACCACGTGAGCGTCCGGGCCCGGGTAGCACAGCCCCTCGTGCCCGTCGGGCCAGCGCACCACGAAAGGCGGATCCCCCTGCCCGCCCCGCACCTCGATGATCTCGCCCTCACGACGGTGCTGCTCGGCGGCGCTGCTCTCGACCACGAGCCGATCTCCGACGTTCGCCTTCATCACAACTCCTCGATTCGTTGTTCCCACGATGCTCCTGCCCGCCGGCGAAGGCAACAGGTTCTCCCTCGACATCGAATGCCCGCCGCCCGAGGATGGCCCGATGGACGTCGAAGTCGGCGAAGTCGCGCCCGGGGTTCACCATGCCCGCGCCCAGCATGTCTCGTGGGTGCTGCTCACCGCCGGCAGCGCGGTGACCGTGGTCGACACCGGCTACCCCGGGGATCGCCAACGACTGCTGCGCTCCGTCGAGCTCGTCGGTCGCAAGCCGGCCGACATCGAGGCCGTGGTTCTCACCCACGGCCACCCCGACCACATCGGCAGCGGCGAGTACCTCCGACGCACCTACGACGTGCCCGTCTGGGCCCACCAGGACGAAGCCGCCAACGCGACCGGGGAGCGGATCGAGCAGGTCAGTCAGGCCAGTCTGGTCAAGCAGATCTGGAAGCCGCCGGTGCTGCGCTGGACCTTCGACATCATCCGTCTCCACGCCACGAAGGTCGAACGACTCGGGGACCTCGAGCTCTGCAGCGAGGGTCCGCTGGCGGTCCCGGCGGCCCCGGTCGTGGTCCACACTCCCGGTCACACCTCGGGTCACGTCTCCCTGCACTTGCCCGAGCGAGGGGCGCTGCTCGCCGGCGACGCCCTCATGACCGACCATGCCCTCGCCGGCACTGCCGGTCCGCAGCTCCTGCCCGCGTTCTTCAACACCGACCACGAGCGTGCCCGCGCGTCCCTGGAGCTGCTGCGTCCCCTTGCCGGCGACGTCGTGGTCCCGGGTCACGGACCGGCGTTCACCGGCACGCCCGAGCAAGCGGTCGCCCTCGCCCTCAGCCACGCCCCCTGACCCGGCCCGGGGTCAGGCACCCGAAATGTCGGGGTTCGGGTGGCCGCAGAGCCGGACCCGCCCGCAGTGCAATGCGCGCAGTCGAGCCTGGTTGAGTGCGCAACGACCGGGCCGCCGGGACTCAGCGGCGCTGCAGCCAGGTGTCGACTGCGGACCCGAGCACCAGTCCGAGCGCAGCGCCGAAGGCCGCACCCAGGGCGAGGCCCTCTCCTCCGGCGAGGACCAGGCCGACGGTGGCGCCCACCCCGGCCATGATCGCGAGGCCGGCCCCAGCCCACTGGGTGCGTGACCTCGGGCTCTGGTTCTCCTGCGTCCTGGAAGGCTTCCTGTCGGACATGGATGTCACCCCTTCCTCACTGACGCTAGCTCCCGGCCCGGCTGTACTCGACGTGTCGGTCGTCACGAGCCGGAGCAGCAGGAGCCTCAGAAGTCCTGGGAGGACCCCGAGTTGTGACCGCCGACCCGCTGGATGTGGAACTGGCGTGCCAACCGGATCGCCGGACGGGCTAGCAGCTCGACGCTGCCCACGACGAAGCACCAGGTCCCGGCCGTCATCGTCTTCTCCCAGAAGAACATGATGCTGCCGACCAGGAACCACAGGCCGATGAGCACGTCGTTGGCGATGCTCGCCGCCTCGTACTTCCGCCGGATCACGAGCTCCTCGTGGCCCATGCGCAACGTCAAGGAGTTCTGGTCATTCATGGCTCGACCAGGTTCGACGTGGGTCCATCATCGACGGTCATGCCCAGCAGACGGCAGCCCCGGGGATGTTCGAGCGCAAGCCGTCGGCGCGGGGTAGTCGGACTCACGCGGGTTCGGACCGGGTCGCCCGGTCCACCATCGGCACGCGCCCGGTGAGCATCAACGCGATTCCTTCGGAGAGGACCTGGATCCCCAGCAGCACGCCGAGCAGGGTGAAGGACGCCTCGAGCAGGTTGAAGAGGATGAAGATGCCCAGCAACGTGCTGACGAGTCCGGACAGCACCAGGACGACGCGCAGCTCAGGGAACTCGATCGCCGCCGCGAGCCGCGCCACCCCCGTCGCGAAGAACATCGCACCGGCGACCAGGGTCAGCGTGACCAGGGCCGCGTCGGTGTTGCGCAGCATCATCAGGCCCAGCACGAACATGAGCGCGCCTCCCAGGACGCCGCTCCAGAACCCGTCGCGCCCGAGCTGGAAGAGCGCGACGAGGAACGTGCCCGCACCCCCGAGCAGCAGCAGCCACCCGACGAAGACCACCGAGAGAGTGGTGGCGACCACGGCATGGCCGAGGATCACCAGGCTGAGGAGCACCAGCACGGCTCCGAGGGCCACACTGAGCCAGTCGGGACCGGACCGGGACGGTGCAGTTGTGGTGTCGGACATCGGAAACCTCCCATGGGTCGAGCCCGACTCCCCCGCCGCACCCGGGCGCTCGCCATCGATTGTGCCGGGTGGGTGGCTGTCAGAGTGCCACCATCGACGTCACGGCGCGGCGGAAGTCGAGCAAGCCGACGTGAGGGCGGGCCGGGCTCAGGCCGAGATGTCCCGGGGCACGGTCAGCCTCGGGACGCCGCCCAGTCCTCTGCGGTAGCGCACGTGGGCGGCGTGCTCGGCCAGCGTCTCCCACAGCGCCTGGTGAGCCGCCCACGGCAGCGGCTCGTCACCGTGGTGCCAGGTGTCGCCGAAGCTGACCCACACCGGTGTCCAAGCTGCGGCCACGTCCCAGGCGCCCCGCTTCGACAGGAGCATCCGCCGCCGGACCTGGTACGCAGCCCGCCCACCGTCGACGTACACCGGCGCCGTCTCGATGGGCCACACCCACAGGTCCAGCGACATCAGGGTCAGCTCGAGCTCGGGCAGGACAGGCGGGTCGACCAGCACCGTGGCGACGTTCTCGTGCGGCTCCCGCCTCATGCGCGAGCACGCTACCCAGTGACACCGACGCGCGGAAGGCCGTGACGGGCCAGGACGGGTCACGACCGGCGGCTCCGTCGTCGGAGAGAGGATGGAGGCATGACGGAAACACAGAAACGCGGTCGTGGAAGCTCCTCCGAGGAGACCAACGCCCGCATCCTCGGCTGGCTCTCCGGCCTCGGTCTGCTCGTCCTGCCTTGGCTCGCCGCGGGTGTGCTTGCCACCATCGCCACCGTTCTCGGCCCCGAGAGCTGGAACGCCGAGCGAACGTTCCCCTGGTTCCTCCTGGCCGGACTGGTGGCCGGTCTGGGAGGGATCCTCTACGTGAGCGTGCGAAGCAGGGGCTTCCGCGCCGGCGCCGTGCCCGGGACGGCCATCGCTCTGACAGTCATGGCGGTGGTCTTCGTCTTGTTGGCCGTGCTTCCCGGCTGAGCCGCCGGTCACCCGCGACCCTGCTGGACCCGGGCTCAGAACATCCCGTTGCCGTGCTCTGCCTTGCTCGGCACCGGCTGCAAGACGTCCCAGTGCTCCACGACCTTGCCGTCGTCGTCGAGCCGGAAGATGTCGATCCCGGCGTAGTCCTCGTCACCGGGCCAGGTCTGCTTGCAGTGCAGCACCACGTAGTCGCCCTCGGCGACCGCGCGCACGAACTCGACGTGCTTGCCGGGGTAGCCGGCAGCCATCTGCTCGAAGTAGTCGATGAACGCCTGCGTGCCGTCGCCGACGTGCGGGTTGTGCTGGGTGTAGGAGTCGCCGACGTAGCGGTCGACCGCCTCGGCGGGCCTGTTCTGGTTGAACATCAGGTCGTAGAAGGCCTGCACATTGCGCTTGTTCGCCTCCAGACGGGCGCTCTCGGTCATCTTCGGCTCCTGTCCTCGGGGGCACTGGTGCCCGGCACGTCTCCCTCCTAGTGTGACGTGCACGGACCGCGCCGAGGAGGCCCTCATGGACATCGTGCTGATCGCGGGGTTGTGGTTGGACGCCTCCGCCTGGGACGACGTCGTGCCCGAGCTGGAGCGTCTCGGTCATCGCCCCCTGCCCGTGACACTGCCGGGCCAGGGCGACGGGAACGCCTCGGCGACGCTCGACGACCAGGTCGCCGCCGTGGTCGACGCGGTCGACGCGGCGGAGGGACCCGTCCTCGTGGTGGGGCACTCGGCCGCCAGCACCCTGGCGTGGCTCGCGGCCGATGCGCGACCCGACACCGTGGCCCGCATCGCGATGATCGGCGGGTTTCCCACCACCCCCGGGGAGCAGTACGCCGCGTTCTTCGCCTGCGTCGACGGCGTCATGCCGTTCCCCGGCTGGGAGCCCTTCGAGGGCCCGGACTCCGCCGACCTCGACGAGGAGACGAGAGCACGGATCGAAGCCGACGCCATTCCGGTCCCGGAGGCGGTCGCGACCGGTGTCGTGCAGCCGGACGACGAGCGGCGCTACGACGTGCCGGTCCTCATGGTCTGTCCCGAGTTCACCCCCGACCAGGCGAAGGAGTGGTTGGAGGCAGGTGAGATGCCCGAGCTCACCAAGGCCACGCGCATCGACTACGTCGACGTGGACTCCGGTCACTGGCCGATGTTCAGCAAGCCCGCCGAGCTCGCAGCCGTCCTCGCCGGGGCCACGCATCGCTGACCGGGAGCAGCGTCAAGGCAGACTCCGGGAATGGACCTCCACCAGGCACAGCAGGAGTTCGAACCCGACACCGTCTTCCTCAACACCGCCAGCCTCGGCCTTCCCCCGCGACGCACGGTCAGGGTGCTGACCGAAGCGCTGCGCGAGTGGCAGCGCGGCGAGGCCGATCCGGCGGCGTACGACGCCGACGTCGACCGCGCCCGCCGGTCGTACGCCGGGCTGGTGGGCGTGCCCGTCGACCGGGTCGCCATCGGCCACCAGGTCTCGCCACTGGTGGGGCTGGTGGCCGCCTCGGTGCCCGACGGTGCGGAGATCGTCGTCGCCGAGGGCGACTTCACCAGCGTGACCTACCCGTTCCTGGCGCAGGCGTCGCGCGGGGTCGAGGTGCGCGCGGCACCGCTGGAGGGGATCGCAGACGCGCTGACCGAGCGCACCCACCTCGTCGCCGTCTCGAGGGTGCAGTCCGCCGATGGACGGCTCCTCGACGCCGATGCGCTGACCGAGGCCGCGGGTGACACCGGCACTCGCACCCTGGTCGATCTCACCCAGGCCACCGGGTGGCTGCCGGTGGAGGCCGACCGGTTCGACTACACCGTGTGTGGTGCCTACAAGTGGCTGCTCGGCCCGCGCGGCACCGCGTTCCTCACCGTGCGCCCCGACCGGCTCGGTGACGTCGTGCCGCACACCGCAGGCTGGTACGCCGCAGCCGACATCTGGGCGAGCATCTACGGCCACGACATGCAGCTGGCCGATGACGCACGCAGGCTGGACTCCTCGCCCGCCTGGCTCAGCTGGGTCGGCACTGCCGAGTCCCTCGACTTCGTCACCGAGGTGGGAACGGCCACGTTGCACGAGCACGCGGTCGGGCAGGCCAACCACTTCCTCGAGGGCGTCGGCCTACCTGCCGGCGACTCGGCGATCGTCTCCCTCGCCGCCGACGACGAGGTACCCGCCCTGCTGGACCAGCACCGGATCAGGGCCGCCGTCCGTGCCGGCCGGCTGCGGTTGTCCTTCCACGTCTCGACGACCGACGCGGACGTCGACACGGCCGTGGCCGCCCTGCGGGGTCACGTCGCGGGGTCGGCCGAAGGAACCTAATACGATCGCGAGCATGACGATGCCCGGCGGGTCCATGCGCGAGCTTGTCGACGAGCTGCGCGACCGGCTGGCGACCGCGCGCCGGGGCGGGTCGGAGTCGGCGCGCCGCAAGCACACCGACCGCGGCAAGCTGCTGGTGCGTGACCGGGTCGACCGCCTGCTCGACCCCGGCAGCCCCTTCCTGGAGCTCAGCGCGCTCGCCGGCTACGACATGTACTCCGACGGGGGTGACCCGTGGGCGGTCCCCTCCGCAGGCATCGTCACCGGCATCGGCCAGGTCGCCGGCCGCACCTGCGTGGTCGTCGCCAACGACGCCACCGTCAAGGGCGGCACCTACTACCCGATGACGGTCAAGAAGCACCTGCGTGCGCAGGAGGTCGCCGCCCACAACCGGCTGCCCTGCATCTACCTGGTCGACTCCGGAGGCGCCTTCCTCCCGCTGCAGGACGAGGTGTTCCCCGACAAGGAGCACTTCGGCCGGATCTTCTTCAACCAGGCCAACCTGTCGGCCAGCCGGATCCCGCAGATCGCCTCGGTGATGGGGTCGTGCACCGCCGGCGGCGCCTACGTGCCCGCCATGTCCGACGAGACCGTGATCGTGCGCGACCAGGGCACGATCTTCCTCGGTGGACCGCCGCTGGTGAAGGCCGCGACCGGTGAGGTCGTCACCGCCGAGGACCTCGGCGGCGGCGACGTCCACGCCCGTACGTCCGGCGTGGTCGACCACCTGGCCGCCGACGACGCCCACGCGCTCGCGATCGTGCGGTCCATCGTCGACACGCTCCCCCCGACTCCGGCCGAGGTCGCGCCGCCCTACCCCGTCGAGGAGCCGGCCATCGACCCCGAGACGCTCGACGACGTCGTCCCCACCGACGCTCGCACGCCGTACGACGTGCGTGAGGTGATCCGCCGCGTCGTCGACGGCAGTCGGCTCCACGAGTTCAAGGAGCTCTACGGCGAGACCCTCGTGTGTGGCTTCGCCCGGATCTGGGGTTACCCGGTCGGCATCGTCGCCAACAACGGCATCCTCTTCTCCGAGTCCGCCCTGAAGGGCGCCCACTTCATCGAGCTGTGCAACCAGCGCGGTGTCCCGATCGTGTTCCTCCAGAACATCACCGGCTTCATGGTGGGTCGCGACTACGAGAACCGTGGCATTGCCCGCGACGGCGCGAAGCTGGTCACGGCCGTCGCCTGCTCGGTGGTGCCGAAGTTCACCGTCGTCATCGGCGGCTCCTTCGGCGCCGGCAACTACGGCATGTGCGGCCGCGCCTACGACCCTCGCTTCCTCTGGATGTGGCCCAACGCCCGGATCTCCGTGATGGGCGGCGAGCAAGCCGCGTCCGTGCTCGCCACCGTCCGCCGCGACGGCATCGAGGGCCGGGATGACGAGTGGTCGGCCGAGGATGAGGAGGCGTTCAAGGCGCCGATCCGTGACCAGTACGAGGAGCAGGGCTCGCCCTACTACTCGACCGCCCGGCTCTGGGACGACGGCGTGATCGACCCCGTCGACACCCGCCGCGTGCTCGGCATGGGGCTGGCCGCCGCAGCGCACGCGCCGGTCGGTGATCCCTCCTACGGCGTCTTCCGGATGTGAGTGGCATGGGCTTCTCGTCGTTGCTCGTCGCCAACCGGGGCGAGATCGCCCGGCGGGTGATCCGCTCCGCCCGGGCCCGCGGGCTGCGCACCATCGCGGTGTACTCCGAGGCCGACCGGCACGCCCAGCACGTGCGTGAGGCCGACCTCGCGGCCTACCTGGGGCCGACACCCGCGGTCGACTCCTACCTCGACATCGAACGAGTCATCGCGGCGGCACGACGCACCGGCGCCGCCGCGGTGCACCCGGGCTACGGATTCTTGTCCGAGCGATCAGAGTTCGCGCGCGCTGTGAGCGAGGCGGGTCTCGTCTTCGTCGGCCCGAGCGCCGAGGTGATGGAGGCGATGGGACGCAAGGACCGCGCGCGCGAGATCGCCGAGCGTGCGGGCGTGCCGGTGGTTCCCCGCGTCGAAGCCGGCGGTGGCGTGTCCCAGTTCCCTGTCCTGGTCAAGGCGGCCGCGGGCGGCGGCGGCAAGGGCATGCGCGTCGTGCGCGAGCCGGGCGAGCTCGACGACGCGGTCGCCGCGGCGCGCCGGGAGGCTGCATCGGCTTTCGGGGACGACACCATCCTCATCGAGCGTTACGTCGAGCGCGGGCGCCACGTGGAGGTGCAGGTCATCGGCGACTGCCACGGCAACGTGGTCCACCTCTTCGACCGCGACTGCTCGGCGCAGCGCCGTCACCAGAAGGTGCTCGAGGAGGCGCCGGCCCCCGACCTCTCCGAGGAGGCGCGCCGGACGCTGCTGGGATCGGCGGTCGCGCTGGCGCGTCAGGTCGGCTACGAGAACGCCGGCACCGTGGAGTTCCTGGTGGCCGGTGAAAGGGGCAACGAGGAGGTGTACTTCCTCGAGATGAACACCCGGCTGCAGGTCGAGCACCCCGTCACCGAGATGGTGGTGGAGGTCGCCGGCCGGCCGCTCGACCTGGTCGACCTGCAGCTGCGCGTCGCGGCCGGTGAGCCGCTGGGATTCAGCCAGGACGACGTCACGCTCGGGGGCCACGCGATCCAGGCGCGGGTGTACGCCGAGGACGCCTTCGGCGGGTTCCTGCCGCAGGCCGGCACCGCGACGCTGGTGCGCTGGGCCGAGGCCGCTCGCGTCGACGCCGCGCTGGAGAGCGGGCAGGTGGTCTCGTCGTCGTACGACCCGATGCTGGGCAAGGTGATCGTCCACGGCCACACGCGCGAGGTGGCCAGGACTGCCCTGGTTGCGGCGCTCGACGCCACCGCGGTGCTCGGGCTGATCACCAACACCGGCTTCCTCCGCGCCCTGGCTGCCACCGACGCCTTCCGTGACGGCGACGTCGACACCGCCTGGCTGGACCGCAACGAGGTCGCCGCACCTGACGACACCCTGCCGCGGGTCATCGCCGCGTGGACCGACGCCGCCGTCACGGCGATCACCGCCCCACGCAGCCCCTTCGAGCCCGACGGCTGGCGCCTCGCCGGCGACCCGGCGCCGGTGCTCGTCGAGATCGACCGGGAGCTGCGGGTCGACCGGGCCCGCGGGCTCGTGGTGGACGGCGACCGGACCTATGCGGTGACCCAGCTCGAGGCGGCACACCACCGGGTGGTGCTCGACATCGACGGTGAGCGGCACGCGGCCGTCGTCGACGCCCAGGCCCACGCGATCGAGGTCGCCTGGCGCGGCCAACGCTTCGTCTTCATGAGGGTGGACCCCTTCGGCACCGACAGCGTCGACCTCCTCGACGGCAGGGTCACCGCGCCGATGCCCGGGACGGTGCTGTCGATGAGCGTGGCGACCGGGGACCAGGTCGAGGAGGGCGCGGTGCTGGGCACCATGGAGGCGATGAAGATGGAGCTGACTCTCCGCGCTCCCGTGACCGGGACGGTCACCGCCGTGGGAGCCGGCGTGGGCGAGCAGGTGGCGCTGGGCCACGAGCTCGTCGTCGTCATGCCGGATGGGAGTGAGTGAGCGACGAGGGGTTCGTGATCCGGCCTGCCGAGGGAGCCGGACCTCGCGGGCAGTGGCGGGATGCTGGTTGGTCCAGCGGATGCTGTGAGGACCGGCTCAAGGGCCCCCGGGGTTTCGTGGCTCACTTCGTTCGCACCTCAACCGTCGTGGTGGGGGGAGGTACCCGGGCGATCTAGGCTGGGAGCATGACGACGGGTGCGACGCCGGGGCTGCCGATGGTGGTGGCGCCCACTGACGGCCCCTCGCTGCCCGACGAGGTCACGATCTACGAGGTCGGTCCCCGCGACGGCTTGCAGAACGAACCCGAGACAGTGCCGCTGGACGTGAAGGTCGAGTTCATCGAGCGGCTGGTCACGGCGGGCCTCCCGATCGTGGAGACGACGAGCTTCGTGCACCCCCGGTGGGTGCCGCAGCTGGCCGACGCCGAGCAGGTGGTGCAGCGCGTCGACCACCACGGGGCGGTGCCCATGCCGGTGCTGGTGCCCAACGAGCGCGGGCTCGACCGCGCGGTCGCGGCCGGCCTGCGGCACGTGGCGATCTTCGGCAGCGCCACCGAGACCTTCGCGCAACGCAACCTCAACCGCTCCTACGACGAGCAGTTCGCGATGTTCGCCCCCACCGTGGCACGCGCACGGCAGGAGGGGATGGACGTCCGCGCCTACGTGTCGATGTGCTTCGGCGACCCGTGGGAGGGCCCGGTGCCGGTCGAGCAGGTGGTGCGCGCCGGGGTCCGGCTGCTCGAGATGGGAGCCTCCGAGCTGTCACTGGGCGACACCATCGGCGTCGCGACCGCGGGTCACGTGACGTCGCTGCTGGATGCCTTCAACGCCGCCGGCGTCTCCGACGACCGGTTGGCGGTGCACTTCCACGACACCTACGGCCAGGCGCTGGCCAACGCCTATGTCGCCCTCCGTCACGGCGTGAGGACCTTCGACGCGAGCGCCGGGGGACTGGGCGGCTGCCCCTACGCGAAGTCGGCGACCGGCAACCTCGCCACCGAGGACCTGGTGTGGATGCTGAGCGGACTGGGCGTGCGGACCGGCGTCGACCTCGCCGCTCTCGTGGGGACGTCCCGCTGGATGGCCGAGCAGCTCGGGCGACCCAGCCCCAGCGCCGTCGTCCGCGCCACCGGGTGAACCTGGCCGGTCAGCCGGTCGCCCCCTCCTGTCGCCGCGGCCACCGGAGGGGGAGAATCTCGCCATGGCCGACGTCGTGTACTTCCACATCGGTGCCCCCAAGACGGGGACCACCTACCTCCAAGATCGGCTGTACCTCAACCGAGCGACGCTGGAGGACCACGGCGTCACCTATCCCGTCGGTCTTCAGCGCGACCACTTCGGCGCAGCCCTGGACCTGACCGAGAAGCAGTGGAGCCCCGTCGGCGAGAACATGGAGGGTCGCTGGGACTCGCTCGTGGGCCGAGTACGACGGGCGGAGGGCCACGTCGTCATCTCCCACGAGCTGTTCGCCGCCGCGACCCTGGAGCAGGTACGCCGTGCGATGCGCGACCTCGGTGACGCGGAGGTCCACGTCGTCTACTCCCAGCGCGACATCGCCCGCCAGATCTCCGCGCAGTTCCAGGAGTCGGCCAAGCACCGCGCGGTGCAGTCCTTCGCCCGCTACCTGGAGCGCTGCATGCAGAGCGAACGCCGGAACCCGTCGATGTGGTT
This sequence comes from uncultured Actinomycetota bacterium, assembly GCA_963801135.1. Classification (GTDB taxonomy): domain Bacteria; phylum Actinomycetota; class Actinomycetes; order Propionibacteriales; family Nocardioidaceae; genus Marmoricola_A. The sequence goes on from CAWDDN010000019.1 coordinate 34,877, forward strand.
CTGGCGTTCGCACAGCCTGCCCGACGTGCTCAACCGATGGACGCAGAACCTCCCGCCCGAGCGGGTGCATCTCGTCACGGTGCCGCCGGGGTCAGCCCCGGCCAAGGGCCAGAACGACTCGCCGGCCAAGGGCCAGGGCGGCTCGCTGTGGGAGCGCTACTGCCGAGCCCTGGCCATCGACCCGGCCTGGTGCCCCGAGGACAGTCCGCAGCGCAACCCGTCCCTCGGCATCGACGAGACCATCCTGCTGCGGCGGCTGAACCGGCGGCTGCGGAAGGCAGAGCTCGGCAAGGACCAGTACGACATGATCGTGCGTGGCCTGCTGATGCAGCAGAACCTGGCCAAGAAGGGGGACTCCCGCCGCATCACTCTCCCGCCCGAGGCCTTCGACTGGGTCGACGAGGTCACCGACGAGTGGCGGGACTGGGTCGACGCGGCCGGCATCGACGTCATCGGTGATCTCGCGGACCTGCGCGCAGCACGCCCGCGAGAGGGCAAGCGGTGGGCCGACCCCGACAAGCCCAAGCCCAAGCTGGTCACCAAGGCGGCCCTCCAGGCGCTGGAGATCCTGGTGCTGGAGCTGGCGGAACGCCCCGACCCCTGGCAGTCGCCGACGGCGCGGTTCGGTCGGCTCGCCCGGCACCTGCGCGGGCAGTAGTCCGGGAGGTCAGCCGCGCGCGAGGAGCTCGCGAGCGGCGTACCGGCCGATCTGCCAGGTCGCATACGCGTCTGCGCCACCACCAAAGACCCCGCCGGCCAACGGCACCCGACGGATCATCGTCGAGGCTGCCCGCTTGCCGAGGATGCGGCTGACCAGGACCGAGGTGAACTCCGAGGCGACCAGGGTGTCGAGCTCCGGGTCGTACGCCGGGGCGGTGGCGAGCACGACAGGGCTGCCGGGTACCTGCTTCTCCTTGACCAGCCCTCGCACCGTCTCCTCGCCCAGCGTGCACAGCAGGATGGCGTTGCGCATCCGGCCGTCGCTGAGGTCGTAGCCGCGCAGGTGAGCGATGGCCGCGACCATCCGCACCTGGAGGAGGGCGAGACCTGCGATGTTCGCGGGGATCGTGGCGGCCGCCGTCGCGATGCCGCCGATGTTGGTGGCGAAGCCTTGCGCGCCGGAGAGCGCGACGTGGTTCTCGATGACCTCCCGGATCGCCTCGTCGACGACGCCGTCCTGCTCCTCCAGCTGCTTCTGCGCAGCCGAGGCGGCCGAGGGGAGGGGGCCGATGCCGTGGATGGCGCGCTGCACGGTCTGGTGGACGAAGGTTGCGTTCAGATGCGGGGAGGCGCGGTGGACGTCAGGCGCGACCTTCCCGATCACTCGACCACGGATGCTCATATCGCCATTGTTCCCGGTTGCGGGTCGAGCAGTCGGACCCCACGGGTGACAATGACCGCATGCAGGGCGGGTGGCAGGAGCAGGCGAGACGCTGCGCGTGGGACTTCCCCGACCTGACCGGCCCGAAGGCCGACGCGCAGCACCCCGACGACCTGGTCTGCATGGGGGCCGACCTCGAGCCGGCCACCCTGCTCGCGGCGTACTCACAGGGGTTCTTCCCGATGCCGGGGCCGGTGCGGATCGCTCGTCGCGCGCTCACCTGGTGGTCGCCGCGTCGGCGCGGGGTGCTCCCCCTGGACCGGCTCCGGGTGACGAGGTCTCTGGCCAGGTCGTGCCGTCGGATGGAGATCAGGGTCGACACCGCGTTCGAGGCGGTGGTGCGCGCCTGCGCCGACCCCTCCCGCGACCAGGGTTGGATCGACGACGAGTTCGTCGCGGCCTACACCCGGCTGCACCAGGAGGGTTTCGCCCACTCCGTCGAGACGTGGCAGGACGGCGAGCTCGTCGGCGGGCTCTATGGCGTTGCGATGGGCGGGCTGTTCGCCGGGGAGTCGATGTTCCACCGAGCCAGTGATGCCTCCAAGGTGACCCTCGTTGCCCTGGTGGCCATGCTCAGCGACCAGCATGCGCCGAGCAGGCTCGTCGACGTGCAGTGGTCGACGCCCCACCTGGAGTCGCTGGGGGTCGTGGAGGTGCCCCGCGCTCGGTACGTGCGCGACCTGCTCCCGGTCGCGCTGACGACGCCGCCGCCGCGCCTGCTCCCGCCCGACCTCTCCCACGTCGAGCGCAGTCGGTGACGCCGCCGCTGGCGCGCCGGCTCGGCACCGGCGACGCCGTCGTGATCGGGCTCGGGTCGATGGTCGGGGCGGGGATCTTCGCCGCGTTCCCACCGGCCGCCGAGGTGGCCGGCGCCGGTCTGCTGCTCGGGCTCGGGCTCGCCGCTCTCGTCGCCTACTGCAACGCCACCTCCTCGGCGCAGCTCGCGGCGGAGTACCCGGCCTCCGGCGGCACCTACGTCTATGGCCGTGAGCGACTCGGCGACTGGTGGGGGTTCGTCGCCGGATGGGCGTTCGTGGTCGGCAAGACCGCCAGCTGCGCCGCCATGGCGCTCACCTTCGCCGCCTACGCCGTGCCGGGCGCCTGGCAGCGTCCGACCGCGGTCGCTGCCGTCGTCGCGCTCGCCGCGGTCAACTACGGCGGCATCACCCGCACCGCTCAGATGACGCGGGTGATCGTGGCCGTCGTGCTGGCCATCCTGGCCCTGCTCGTGGCGACTGCGCTCTCCGGCGGTGAGGCGGACTTCTCACGCCTGGCCGGGGAGGCCGGCGTGGACGGCCTCCCCGGTTGGTACGGCGTGCTCCAGTCGGCCGGCCTGCTGTTCTTCGCCTTCGCCGGCTACGCCCGCATCGCGACTCTGGGGGAGGAGGTGCGCGACCCTGCCCGGACGATCCCGCGCGCCGTGCAGCTCGCGCTCGGCCTGGCCGTCGCGACCTACGCCGCGGTGGCGGTGACCGTTCTCGCCGTGCTGGGACCGGATGGTGTCGCCGCGTCGACCGCCCCGTTGGCAGCCGCTGCCGGGACCGGAGCCGGTACGTGGGTCGAGGTGGCCGTGCGAGTGGCAGCGTGCGTCGCAGCGTTGGGGGCGCTGCTCGCACTGCTGGCCGGAGTGGGGCGCACCAGCCTCGCGATGGCCCGCGAGCACGACCTCCCTTCGTGGTTGGGCGCGGTCCATCCGCGCCACCGCGTGCCGCACCACGCCGAGATCGCGGTCGCCGTCGTGATCTGCCTGCTGGTGCTCACCGTCGACCTGCGCGGAGCGATCGGCTTCTCCTCCTTCGGGGTGCTGCTCTACTACCTGGTCGCCAACCTCGCCGCCTACACCCAGGACAGCGCTCATCGAAGGTTCCCGCGCGGGCTGCAGGTGGCCGGCGCCGCCGGCTGCGCCGTGCTGGCCGTGACCCTGCCGCTCGAG
>CAWDDN010000020.1:0-24708 GCA_963801135.1 uncultured Actinomycetota bacterium
GGTGTGCTCGGACTCGCGGCGAAGCTTCTCGACCAGCCTTGGGTCAATGGTCTTGGCCATGTTCGTCTCCTTGCTTGTAGATCTTCAGGTCGGCGCCGGTGGCCGGCCAGGCGTTGATGCCGTGCAGGTCGCCGTCGAGGTCGCGGTAGGCGATCACGACGATCACGCGCCCGGCGGATGGTGAGTGGCCGATGAACCGGGACGCGCCCATCCGGGACTTCGGGTCGGGTTCGAGCGCCAGGAGATCGTCATCGGCCATGGCCTCCTGTGTCCAGCCGGTTTCGACCCTTTCGGCGTCGCGGTAGCGCTCGCTGCGTGAGCGGATGTAGGCGATGGCATCGGGGTCAACTGGATCTCCTGGCCACTCGACAAGTGTACGTCTTTGTCGGACGATGTAGTACACGGTTCGGAGCATCAGACCCCCGCGACATACGCGGATCAGGAAGTGCACCCCGTGCCGGTCGAGGTTACCGCGGGCCCGGTCGTAGTGCTCGGTAGTGCGGGGGTCGGCGTGCAGGGCCAGGATCTGCGCGTCGCGCAGCGGCACCCCGGCGTCCAGGGCGTTGGTGATCGCGGCGTGCCGCAGCGAGTGCGGGGAGATGTGCCGCGGGATGCCGGCGGCCTTCGCGACCGAGGGCGACCATCCGGTACACATCGCGCCGGTCGATCGGGTTCCCGCTGTGCGGGCGCAGGATCAGCGGCCCCTCGGCGCGGTCGCCGCGGCAGGCTTCGAGAACCCGCAGCACCGGGACGGTGACCGGCATCGTGGCGGGCTTGTTGCCCTTGCCGACCAAGCGAGTACCCGGTGCCCGCGCAGGGTTTCGGCGTAGTCCTCGATACGCACCGCCGCCGCCTCCGACGCCCGCAGCGCGTTGATCCCGAGCAGGAACGCCAACGCGCCGTGGTGGACGGTGATGGTCTGGGAGACCTGCAGGAACCGGATCAGCTCGAGGCGGTCCGACCCTGGGTGCGGGACTGTCGCGGTGCACCTTCGGCAGCCGGGCATACACGGCTGGGTCGGCCGGGACGAGGCCGTCGATGTGCGCGAACCGGAAGAACCCGCGCACCCCGTGCATCATCGTCACCACCGAGGAGTCCATCAGCCCCCTCTCCCCCAGCCCGCGGATGTACAGCTCCACATGCGCCCGCTGGACCCCGACCAGCGGGTCCAGCCCGTGCCCCTCACACCACGAGAACCACTCCCGCAGCTGGAACGCATACAACCGGTGCGTTCGCCCCGAATAGCGCGCCAGGTAGGAGACCGCAGCGAGCTGCGCGGTCGACATGGTGGACGGCTGGAACGGAAGAAGGGCAGTGGGCGCGGACATGGGACACCTCACGCGGCGACACCAGACACAGCCCCAGACCCGCCCGCCGCGACCGCGGCTGGGCTCAGGACGGCGACGACGCTAGACCTCCCAGCGACGAAGGAACAGACCCGTAACGCGGCGAAGTGGGCGCATCCAGAGAGTCGCGGCGAGGCTGCGCGGCACTCTTGCCGGCCGGCCAACGAGCCCGGGCCCACGCAGCTGTCGACGGAGACGCTCTCCCTGCTGGGTGTCACAGTGAGCATCGCGCGGTCGCGATTGGGGCCGCCGTCACCTCGGGGAGGAGGGCGACTTGCGCTATGCGCGTTGGGGAGCAATCGCCCTCGCCTGCGTGCTGCTGAGTTCCTGCACCGCCGGGCCCGGCACGCTGGACGCCCTTCGCGAGCGGGGATCCGGTGGCGGCAGTCTACGCCGACCGTGTCGACTCTCTCGATGACCTGCTGAGCAACGTCGAGTACCAGTGGAGCGTCGGCCGACCGGAACCGTTGACGGTCGCCGTGGTCGTGGGCCGCTTCGAGTCGGCCGGCCCGGGAGGCGCCTTCGGCGTCGCCGGCGGGGACGCCCCGGACGGGCAACCCGCTGACTTCGACGCTGCCGATGCCACGTGGAAGACGGTCGAGGCGACCTTTGTCGTGGACGAGGTGATCAGCGGCGCCGTGAACAGTGCTGAGCGCGTTCAAGTCGGTCTGGCCTTCGGCCCCGACATCGACCCGTCGGGGGTGGCCGATGACCTGCGGAGGTTGAGGAGGAGCGTGCTCTTCCTCAACAGGTCGCCAGTGTTCCAGCTACAACCCGCAGCTCTACGGGACGGTGGCCGACGGAGCCCTGCTGGCGACAGTCGCCGACGACGGCACCCTGGCCCTACCCGCACTCGACCCAGAGGAAGCGGCCTCCCTACTACGCGCGACACCGACACTGACCGCGCTGACCGCGGCGGCATCCGGACCCCGTCGAAGCGTCACTCTCGACCCGACGGGCGCCCAGGTCATCAGCGAAACCACCGACGCCGAGTAACAGCCTGGACTTGCGCCCGACTGGCGGCGAAAAGGGACAGGTCGGTCAGCCGAATTGCGCGCCCCACGCCAGGCGGGCGACCGCGTCACCCAGTCCACCTGATCGGGACGCCAACCGAGACGGACTGGCCCCGCCTGGGCAAAGTGACAACCCATGGGGCACGGGGACTTCCGGTGCGCCGGGCTGACCTTCAGCTTTGCACCGAGGCCACCAGGTCGCGCACCCAGATCCGCCACTCGACAGCGAGGCGGTCCGGTAGGGACAGCCGGTAAAACGCCTCCATGGATGTCATCTCGTGCGGTATCAGGTGCCCCTCGCCGATGAGCTGCTCGGCCCACAGTCGCAGGATGGGGCGGGCGATGTCGGCGTAGTCGTGCACCTCGGCCTGCGCGGAGCACAGCCCCGCGTCAGAGGCCGCCAGGAAGGCGGCAGCCATCGGAACGCTGTCGACGTCGCGCTCGAGGGCGAGCAGTCCCGGGGCGATCGCGTCGGGGAACGACTCCGCCGTCAGGCCGACGCGCCGCTCTCGCAACTGGGCCAGCGCCTCGGACACGTCCCATAGCACCAGCGGCGCCATCAGCCTCGGGCCGAGAGCGCGGCGCATCGAGCCCACCGATGACAGGGCCAGCCCACTAGCGAGGTCGTCGGCGGCCCCCTCGGGTGGCGACCCGCCGTACAGCGCGAGGACGAGGTCCTCGACATCGACGTCGCTGTAGTCCTCGAAGTTGCGCGCCCGGTCCGCGGCCCACCGGCGGTTCAGCACCAGCAGCTCAGCGTCCTGCAGCGGAGTCAGCTCGGGGTTGGCGACCAGTACCTGCTCGCTGTCGTGAATCACGGCGGGGAAGCCGGAGGTGCCGACGGCGTGCGCAGCCCACTTCGCCGTCGTCTGGTCGACCCCGGCGGCTCCCATCACAGCCAGGATCTCGTCGCGGGGAACCTGGCCCTGCCGCGGCGCATCGTGGCTCAGCAGCGACCACGCCGCCCGCATCGCTGCGACGCATGCGGCTTCTGCGGCATCGGTCATCGGGTGCCGGACGGTGATCAGCTTGTGCCGCAGGGCGGCCAGCCGCGGCTCGAGCTCCTCCTCCGCCGGCGCGTCCTCGGAGGGGGTGAGGGCCTGCACCGGTTCGGCACCCGCGGCGCCATGCGTGAGCAGGCGGACCTCGTGCCCGGCCGTTGCCGCGTCGCGCACCTCTACCAGGCGCGGCATGGAGCGCAGGAACGAGGAGAAGTTGGTGAACCCGAGCGTCGACTCGCTGAACGTGGGCTCCAAGCGGATCATCTGGCTCTTCAGGGCGCTCGCGGTCAGCCAGTCCCCTTCGGTGCGCAGGGCGAGGAGCTGGGCGGCCTGGACGAGCAGGGTCTGGGCGTCCGGTTCTGCGACGGGGGCGGGTTGTTCCATGGGGGGGTGCACCGGTTCCTCGTCCGGGGCCGCGACGCCGGGGACGTTGCCGTAGAAGCGGAACTCGTCGCACGCGTGCTGCCAGTACCGTCCGGCGGACCTGGCCGCCCCGATCCCGATGACACGGCGCCCGAGGCGCTTGCAGCGCTGCGCCAGCGAGACGTAGTCGGAGTCACCGGCGACCACCACCACGTGTGAGATGCCCGGGTACCGGGACAGGTCGTCGATGACGTCGATCGCCAAGCGGATGTCGGCGCCGTTCTTAGTGCCGGTGACAGGGAACAGCTGGACAAGGTCAATGGAGCGGCGCAGGGTCTGGTCGGCGTAGGAGGCGTGGAGCGCACTGGCCCAGTTGGCGTACGCCCGGGAGATGGCCACGTTCCCGAAGGAGGAGGCGAAGTTGATGACGGCGTCCAGGTCAATGCGCGCCTCCCGCAGCCGCCGCTGAACCACCGTGGACGGGTTGCGGCTGTGCGCCTTATCGTCGCGGAACGCGCCTCGGCCGTGCAGCTCGTCGTACCGGGAGATAACGATGTTGTCGAAGTCGATGTACACCGCGACCTGTCCGGTGCTCGCAGTTGCCTCCGTCACCGTGTGCTCCCCTCGGTCCCGAGTGCAGCCTATAGCCGACCTGCACCCGCACCAGGAATGGCCTCGCCGTACGCCGAAGGGCGATGGCCGGGCCGTTCGCGTGGGCGCTGCGCGCGGTCGACAGGCGGCGAAGTGCACCGCTTTCACTGCGCTAACCAACCCTCCCCGCAGGCGCCTCTACGCTGGAGGCCTCATGGAGAACAGCACCCGGCCAGCGCAGCTGGACGACAGTGGGTACCGCGCTCGTGCGCTGATCACCGCACGAGTGGCCGCGGTCGCTGGCATCCTCTTCATCCTCGTTGTCGCGTTCCGAGGCGCCGCCCACCATGTCGTGGGCTGGGCATTCTTGCTCGTCCTCTACGTGATCACGCTCGCCAACTACCGCTATTGGATCGTCAGGGCAGGCGTCCAGTTGAGGCCAAGGCACCTGTTGTTCCTCGGATGAGGGGAGCCAACGCTGCAGGAGAGCCCGAGACATAGGCGCGCGCCCGACGCGCGGCGGACTGCCCTGCTGGCTTGGAGGCCGCCGGGTGGGACGATCTATGTGTGCGCATCGTCGACAGGATCCGGAGATTGTGGAGCACGCGCTCAGACGGCTGGCCACGTATGACACCCCCGACGGTTCCGCCGGCCGGACCACCCGTCTTCGATCGTGAAGCAGTTGGGTCATCGGACCATCGGCCCTCAGGCTCCTGAGTCCTTGTCCGAATGCGCCCAGCTCGCGGCGCTATGACGCGGCTCCGATTCGCGCTGTGAGCCAGGCCGCAATCTGCGGAACGTCCAGCCCGCCAGCGGCTGCCTCGAGCATCATCTGCTCCGCCTCGTCGACGGTGTAGGTCAGATCGCGGCCATTGAGGAGGCAGAAGACCCGGGCGGCCGACCAGGCCAGGCGTTTGTTGCCGTCCACCAGGGCGTGGTTGCGGACCAAGGAGTGCAGCAGCGCCGCGACCTTGTCCTCGAACGTCGGGTAGGCGTCGTCGCCGAACACGGTGGTCCTGGGCCGGGCGGCGGCCGCGGCGAGCAGCCCGGGGTCCCTGACCGCGACGTCGTCGAGCACCTGGGAGGCGATCTCCAGGAGGTCCTCGATCGAGAGGTAGTCCAGCTCCTCGGCGCTCACCGACTCAGTCGCTCGAGCAGCTCGCGGTCTTCGGTGCGGACTCGGTCGATCGCGGCCCTCAGTCGCTGTGGACGTTCTGAGACGTACTGAGCGATCGCGGCTCGAGCGACCTCCTGCATGGAACGCCCTTCCTGCTCGGCCTTCTTGCGCAGGGCTTCGCTCTCGGTGTCGGTCAGCCTCAGGTTCATCGCCATATCTGGATGGTACCGCAGCGGTACCAACCAGACCCCGAAGCTGCGCGGCGTCAATCGCGGGATGAGCGTTTCGCGGCGATGAGACGCACTCAGAGATGGTCAGCACCGAACGACTACCGGCGCCGCCTTCTGATCGGGTGGGCTCTCATTGGGAACCGCCCACGAGACGAGCACACCGACCCGCTCGAGACGGAAGTCCCAGTGCAACGCCGTCGCGTGGTGCTCCTGGACCACGAAGGGGTCATCCGCGCCCGGGGTCACGGCGCCCGGCGGCGGAACCGGCTCCGGGGTGCGCGAAGGGTTGCGCTTGGCGCGGTAGGACGACAGCCCATCGTCGGACACACCGACATCGTCCCGCGCCGACACCCACCACGGGCTACCAGCACCACACCACCTCGATCCTTGGCGCTCTGTGCGACGTGCGGATGCCGACGGGCTCGGTTGCATCGGCCGGGCCCAACGGTGGACAAGGTGCCACGAACCGCAGCATGCTCGTCGTCGTGAGTAGCAGGCCTGAACCGGGCATTCTTGGCCGCGATGCCGTGCTGAGGGTCCTGCTCGATCGCCTTGGCGAGGTGGACCCACAAGGGACCGCAGTCGGCCTTCTCGGTGACCCCGGGGTGGGCAGGAGCGCGCTGCTCCGGCGGGTGGAGCAGGAAGCTCGGGCCGTTGGGCACACGGTGCTCGGCTCGCGCGGGAGCCAGTCGGAGAGCCACCTGCCGTACGCGAGCCTGCACCAGCTGGTCCGCCCCCTGCTGCCCCGCGTCGACGCGCTGCCCGTCAACCAACGGGAGGCGCTGCTGGCGTGCTTTGCCATGGGTGCGTCGGTCGAGGTCAACCCCTTCTTCACCGCGTTGGCCGTGCTCGAGCTCCTGGTGGACGCCGCAGCCCGATCGCCGGTTTTTGTCGGCCTGGACGACGTGGACTGGATGGACCAACCGTCGATCGACGTGCTGGCGTTCGTGGCTCGGCGCGTGGCAGGTGAACGAGTGCTCTTCGTCGCCACCTCGCGGACCGAGCTGCCCGCCTTCGGGGACGCACACGTGATCCGGTGGATCCCGTTGGCCGGCCTCGACGACGAGGCGGCTGCCGCACTGCTCGAGTCGCGGTCACCCGGGCTCGCGACAGGGCTGCGCGAGAAAGTGCTGCGTCAGGCGGTCGGCAATCCGCTGGCCCTCGTCGAGATCGGCTCGGCACTCCAAGCGGGCGGTGGCGAGTGGTCGGAGCCCGACGAGGACCTGCCCATGACCGCACGACTCGAAGCGGCGTTCGTCGCGCGCGCCGACCAGTTGGCCGACGGGCCCCGCACGGTTCTGGACGTGGCAGCCATCGATGACGGCGACAACCTCCACGAGGTGCTCGCTGCAGCCGACGCCATGCACGGCGCGCCTCTCGACCGCTCCGACCTCCAGCCTTCGCTCGAGCTGGGCCTCGTGACCGTGTCCGGCGATCGCTACCGGATCACCCATCCCCTGATCGGCTCGGCGCTGCGACATGCCATGACGCTGGACACCCGGCACCGGGCACACGCAGCTCTCTCTCACGTGCTCGCCGCCCACCCTGACCGGGCCCTGTGGCACCGCGCCGCCTCCACCTCCGGCCCCGACGAGGAGGTGGCACGGGCGCTGGAGCAGGCCGCGGCCGATGCCCGTCGCCGGGGTGCGGTGGCCACTGCGGTAGGACGGCTGGAGCGTGCCGCCGCGCTGAGCCATGACGGTGAGGCGAAGGTTCGTCGGCTGCTCGGCGCCGCCGAGCTCGAGTACGAGCTCGGCGGGTTCGCCCGCGTCGAGCAGATCCGCGGTGAGGTCGCAACGATGCCGTTGTCGGTGAGCGACCGTTCGCGACTCACCTGGCTGGAGGGTGTCTTCCACGACGGGTCGTCCAGCGAACCGGCGGAGGTTCGTCGCCTGGTGGCCCTGGCCCGGCGGGCCACGAGCGAGGGCGACCCCGACCTCGCCCTGCAGCTTCTCTTCGGCGCGGGGCGCAGGGTGTGGTGGCGGGACCCGGGCGACGACGTGCGGCGCGACATCGTGGCTGCGGCGCAAGCCGTCCCGGCGGCGGACGGCGATCCTCGCGTGCTGGCCGTGCTTGCCCTGGCCGAGTCCCTGGAACTGAGTCCCACGGTCATCGAGCACCTGCAGGACTGGCCCGCCGATGCCGGTGGGCGGCCGGACCTTGCCGGCCTCCTGGGTGTCGCGGCGTTCTGCGTGGGGGACCACGATCGCGCTGAGACCTACCTCTCGACCGCCGCCGTCGAGCTGCGTGCCCAGGGCCGCCTGAGCCTGTTGGCCGAGGTCCTGGCGCTGCGGTCGTGGGCCGAGATCAACTTGGGCGTCTTCGACGCCGCGCGATCCGCCGACGAGGCGATGCGGCTGGGGGACGAGACGGGCCAGGCGGTGTGGGCCGCCACCGCGCGTGCCGCCGTGGCCCTGATCGACGCCGTGAGCGGCAGGTGGGAGCCCGACCACGCGCTGCTCGCCGAGGCCGCGCACACCGCCATGAGCACGCCCAATGCCAGCTCCTCCATCCTGGCGGGCATCCAGCTGGCCCGGGGCGTCGGCGAGCTCAGCGCGGACCACCCTGAGCGGGCGTATGCCGAGCTGCACCGCGGTTTCGTTCCCACCGACCCCGCGTACCAGCGGATCCAGCAGTTCTGGTCCTTGGGCTACCTCGCGGATGCCGCCGTGCTCATCGGACGCCGGGACGAGGCGATCTCCGTCGTCGACTCGGTCTCGGGGCTGGCCGGCCCTGCACCGTCACCGAGCTCGATCGTGGCAGTGGAGTACGCCCATGCCGTTCTCGCGGACGACGCATCCGCCGAAGGCCTCTTCCGCGCTGCACTGAACGGTGCCGCGCGCCCGTACCCATGGCACCAGGCACGTCTGCAGCTGGCCCACGGGGCGTGGCTGCGCCGACAGCGCCGGATCACGGAGTCGCGGGAGCCGCTCCGGACGGCGCGCAGCACGTTCGCCGCACTGGGTGCGAGCGCGTGGGCCGACCGGGCGGACCAGGAGCTGCGTGCCACCGGCGAGCCCGGGTGGCGGCCGGCATCCCGGCCGCGGGAACGTCTCTCGGTGCAGGAGTCCCGGATCGCCGAGCTGGCCGCTCAGGGCCTGTCCAACCGCGAGATCGGTCAGCGGCTCTTCCTGTCGCACCGCACCGTCAGCTCCCACCTCTACCGGATCTTCCCGAAGCTCGGCATCACGAGCCGCAACCAGCTGGCCCGGGCCCTCGGTGGCGCCGCTGACGCCGAGTCGGTGGCCAGCGATTCAGTCAGCTGACGCTAGCCACGGGCCCGTGGGTCTGCGGTGACCGGCACCGGATGCAGCCCGATGACGCAAGTGCTGTTCGTACGCCCCTTCCTAGGCTCCGAGGACCGCCGAGAGCATCCGGCACCCGGCGCGGAGAAGGGAGACCCTCGTGGGAACACCAGTGCTCTTCATCCACGGGCTGTGGCTGCACGCATCATCCTGGGACCCCTGGATCGAGGTGTTCCAGTCGGCCGGCTACGAGCCACAGGCCCGCGGCTGGCCCGGCGACGGTGACACGGTCCAGGCCTCACGGGAGAACCCCGACGCCATCGGCGACCACGGCATCGACGACGTCGTGGCGCACTTCGCCGGCATCATCGAGCAGCTGCCCTCGGCGCCCATCCTGGTCGGTCACTCCTTCGGTGGGATGATCGCGCAGAAGCTGCTCGGGCAGGATCTCGCCCGGGCGGCGATCGCCATCGACGCCGCGCAGATCAAGGGCGTGCTTCCCGTGCCGCTGTCAGCGCTGCGCGCGACCCTGCCCGTCTTCAGGAACCCGGCGAACAAGCACCGCGCGGTGAGCCTCACCGCGGAGCAGTTCCGGTTCGCCTTCGCGAACGCCGTGTCCGAGGAGGAGTCGGACGAGCTCCACGAGCGCTGGACGATCCCCGCGCCCGGGCGGCCCCTGTTCGAGGCGGCATCGGCCAACTTCAACCCCCACTCGCCGGCCAAGGTGAACACCGACAACGGCAGCCGTGGCCCCCTCCTGCTGATCGGCAGCGGGATGGACAACACCGTGCCCGAGGCGGTCACCCGGGCCACCCTCAAGCAGTACCGGCACTCCGAGGCGGTCACCGACATCCGGACCTTCGACGACCGTGGCCACTCGCTGACCATCGACTCGGGGTGGCCGGAGGTGGCCGACACCTGCCTCACCTGGCTCAAGGAGCAGGAGCTGTGAGGCTCGACCTGGCCGGCAAGACGGCCGTGGTCACCGGAGCCAGCCGCGGCATCGGGCTGGCCGTGGCCCAGGCGCTCGTGCACGAGGGGGTCAACGTCGCCGCTGGGGCACTGAACGCCTCTGCGGAGCTGAGCGCCCTCGCCGACGAAGGAGGGCTGAGGGTGGTCCTCGACGACCTCACCACGACGGCCGGGTGCCAGGCCCTGGTGGACGCGGCGGTCGAGGAGTTCGGCGGGGTCGACCTCCTGGTCAACAACGTCGGTGGTGTCCGTCCACGAACCGCCGGATTCGTCGAGGTCAGTGACGCGGACTGGCTCTGGGCCCTTGACGTCAACCTGCTCTCGGCGGTCCGCGCCACCAGGGCAGCCGTGCCCCACCTCCTGCAGCGGGCACCCGCCGCGATCACCACGGTCTGCTCGGTGAACGCAACCCTTCCGGACCCCGGCGTCATCGACTACAGCGCCGCCAAGGCCGCTCTTCGCAGCTTCAGCAAGTCGCTGTCGAAGGAGCTGGGACCAGCGGGAGTCCGGGTGAACACGGTCAGCCCCGGACCCGTCGAGACCGCGCTGTGGCTCGGCGCCGGCGGTGTCGCCGAGACGGTCGGTCGCGCGCGCGGCCTGGACCCGGCAGCAGTCCGGCAGGCCGCCGTGGCAGGCACCCCCACCGGGCGCTTCACCCGGCCCACCGAGGTCGCCGAGCTCGTCCTCTTCCTCAGCTCCGCGGCCGCGGGCAACATGACCGGCGCCGATGTGCTCATCGACGGCGGCCTCGTCACCACGGTGTGACCGACCGTGGCGAGCCCGAGGCGGACGACTCGGCCGAGCCGCGTCGAGGTGGTGCCGCCCACCGTCCCGGACCGCGGCCTGCTGGCCTACCGGTCCGCCGCGGGCCGGTGGGTGGTGTTCGCGACGGTGCTCGGCTCGGCACTGGCCGCGGTCGACGCGACGATCGTCACGATCGCGTTGCCGGCCGTCGGCAAGGACCTCGGTGCCGGCTTCGCCGCGCTGCAGTGGACCATCACCGGGTACTCGCTGACGCTGGCGTCGTTGGTCCTGCTCAGTGGCGCGGCCGGGGACCGGTTCGGTCGACGACGCGTCTTCCTCATCGGTGTCGTGTGGTTCACCGCGGCCTCGGTGCTGTGTGCGGTGGCGCCCACCGTGCTGGTCCTCGTCGCCGCTCGGGTCCTGCAGGGGGTGGGCGGCGCCCTGCTGACACCGGCGTCACTCGCCATCCTCGAGGGCGCGTTCGCCGAAAGGGACCGAGCGCTCGCCATCGGCGCCTGGGCCGGGTTCAGCGGGGTCGCCGGTGCGCTGGCCCCCTTCGCCGGCGGGTGGCTGCTCGAGCTCGGCAGCTGGCGCTGGGTCTTCCTGGTCAACGTGCCCCTGGCGGTCGCCGTCCTGGCCGTCGGGCTGCGCCACATCCCGCGGTCCTGCTCCGAGAGCGACGACGGTGGCGCCCTCGACTGGGGAGGTGCCGCCCTCAGCGTCGCGCTCCTCGGGTCCGGGACGTACGCGATCATCGGCGCCAGCCCCGGGGCCGCCGCCGGCGCCGCCGTGGCGGGAGTCGCCCTGGCACTGCACGAACGGCGTTCCGCCAACCCGCTGGTGCCGCTCGGCATCTTCCGCATCCGTCAGTTCGGTGCCGTCAACAGCGTCACCTTCCTCGTCTACGCGCCGATCGCGGTGTTCTTCTTCCTCCTCGTCGTCCAGCTGCAGGTCGTCGCCGGCTGGTCCCCGATCGCCGCCGGAGCGAGCGCCGTTCCCGTCACGCTGCTCACACTCCTGCTGTCCCGGCGCAGCGGCGCGCTGGCCCAACGCATCGGGCCACGCCCACAGCTGACGGTGGGGCCCCTGCTCTGCGCCGGCGGGGCCCTCCTGGCTTTGCGGATCACCAGCGGGTCGACCTACCTCCAGGACGTTCTCCCGGCCGTGGCTCTGCTCGGACTGGGACTCGCGGTGATGGTGGCCCCGCTGACCGCGACCGCGCTGTCGGCCCTACCTGCTCACGAGTCCGGGCTCGCGTCCGGGATCAACAACGCGGTTGCGAGGACTGCCGGCCTGCTCGCGGTCGCCGCGGTTCCCGTAGCAGCAGGGCTGAGCGGTGACGTCGTCATTGACGCGGAGGCGTTCGACCGCGGCTTCGCCATCTCGATGCGGATCTGCGCCGCCCTCTTCACGCTCGGCGCCGGCGTCGCGGCCGCGACCGTCGTGCAGCCGAAACCCCTCGGCCGACCCACGCCGGCCGCCTCGACCTCTCCCACCACCCCCGGACCCCGGGACCAACGAAAGGACACCTCATGAGCACATCCACCCCCCGGACGCCGCCGTCTCGACGCCGCCTCCTGGCCGCCGCCGCGGCGGCCCCGGTCCTCGTCCCGGCCGTCATGGCGCGAACGCTCACTCCCGCACTCGCGCAGGGCGTCGCCTCGGGCACCCCCGCCACACCCCTGCCGACCGTGGTGCTCGTCCACGGTGCCTTCGCGGATGGATCCGGCTGGTCGGCGGTGCTGCGGATGCTGCAGGCGGCCGGGTACCCGGTCCTCGCGCCCGCCGACCCGCTGCGAGGCCTCACCGCGGATGCCGACTACATCCGCTCGGTCGTCGCCACCGTGCCCGGGCCGGTCGTCCTCGTTGGACACTCCTATGGCGGCGCTGTCATCACGAACTCTGCCCGAGGTGCGGACAACGTCATCGCACTGGTCTACATCGCCGCGTTCATCCCCGCAGAGGGCACCAGCGTGGCCACGTCGTACGATACCGGGGCTCACCCCGGCTCACTGCTAACCCCTGAGGCGCTCGTGGTGCGCCCCGTGGCGAACCCCGTCGCCCCCGGCGGTCAGGACGCTGACCTGTACATCCGCCCCGACCTGTTCCGCCGGATCTTCGCCGCCGACCAGAACCGCGACACTGCAGCCGTCATGGCGGCGGCCCAGCGACCCCTGTCTGCGTTCGCGTTCACCGAGCCGTCGGGTGTCCCGGCATGGCAGCACACCCCCAGCTGGAGCCTCATAACCCTGGACGACCGGGCGATCTCCCCCGGGGGTCAGCGCTTCATGTCTGAGCGTGCTGGTGCGAGCATCAGCAGCGTCAAATCCGCCCACGACGTCATGGTCTCCCGACCCAACGCCGTGGTCAGGATCATTGCGAAGGCTGCGGCGGGCGCACAGTGACCCGTCACCTGCGCGCCAAGTGCCCGATCGTTGCAGCGATTCGTACCCAAACGTCGAGGTGAGCCGCTGGAGCGGTGCCAGGCAGATCGGGCCCGCGCATTGGTCAACTACGACGCCGGTGGCGGCCGCTACAGCTCCTCCACGGCAGCCCCGATGTCGCCGCCCTCCGTGTGCACGGGCTCCATGTACAAGCGCCCCTCGACGACCAAGCCGTAAGAGCACGCCGACACCCTACGTGCACCCGGCCTAAGATCAAGGCGGAATGGTCTTGCCCGGTGCCGTCGCCTGGCCCAAGGCAGTTTTACATACCCAACAAGATCGGGGACGGTTCGCCAGCCTATGCGGCGGAATGACGCGCGTAGCCGTGGCCGTTGCACCTGCCACCGGCCGCAGACCCGAGTCCTAACCACAAGTGTCAGACCCAGCCCTCATCATGTGGCCATGGGGGCAACCACTGAGCTGATCGCCGCACTCGGCACCATCGCAACGACGCTGATCGCACTTTTTCTCCTCCGGCAAGGCCAACTCGACCGCCGCGAACTGCGAGAGGAGAGGAAGAAGGAACAAGCTCGAGGGGTGACGTGCTGGTGCGATTGGAATCCAGACTCGCCTGAGATCTCGTTGGAGCGCCCGCACATCCCGTCCATCTTCGTTCGGAACAACTCGGAGCAAGCGATCTATCAAACATTTGTGGACTATTACCATCCGCAAACCGGCCTCGAGCGGATCGATGTTGGTCCCGTGCCTCCGGGGGAGACGCGGCACCGCGACGTCGTCGCCGAGATCCCGGAGGACCTCAGGTGGGAGCCATCCGTGCTGCTGCCGACGGTCTACTTCACTGATGCCAACGGATATCCATGGACTAGGACCATGAGGGGACGCCTTGCGCGCGACCCCGGGCCCCACCGCGACGGATTTTCGGACGAAGGCGGCCGGCTGAACCTGGGGCTGCCTCGACCTCCGTCGTCGGGAAGGCCCGCCGTCGACTGAGGTCACTAGGAGTCGGGGAGTAGTCTTCGACTGTCCCTCCGGCTCCATGGACCTTGGAATGCGGGTGAGCCGGGCATATAAGTGCGGCCGCCGACGTGTCGTTCGACCATAGTGCCGAGGCGCCACTCCAATTCAGTTCCACATTGGAGTCGCCATGTGCACCAAGGTCCCTTACGCCAACCGCTGGCTCGCACGTCGAATGCTTCTGAAATTGCGTTCTCAGGGTCGAGTCGTTCGCTCGATTCACCCTTGTTTCGCCGACCATCCAGGCGCTTGGCATGTCACGAGACTGTCCCGCGACAAGTGGTGAGCCTGCGGCAGAGGATCAAAGCCCCCACCACATACTGACTCAGGGTCTGGACTCTTAGACGCCGGCGACATAGGCGGTCAGGAAGTGAACGCCGTGTCGGTCGAGGTTTCCGCGGGCGCGGTCGTAGTGCTCGGTCGTCCTGGGATCGGCGTGTCGGGCCAGGATCTGGGCGTCGCGCAGCGGGACTCCGGCGTCCAGGGCGTTGGTGATCGCGGCGTGCCGCAGCGAGTGCGGGCTGATGTGTCGCGGGATGCCGGCGCTCTTCGCGATCCGGGCGACCATCCGGTAGACGTCTCGACGGTCGATGGGGTTGCCGGTGAGCGGCCGCAGGATCAGTGGTCCGCTGGTTCGTACGCCGCGGCATGCCTCGAGGACGCGCAGCACCGGGACGGTGATCGGCATGGTGGCGGGCTTGTTGCCCTTGCCGACTAGGTGTAGCACTCGGTGTCCGCGCAGGGTTTCGGCGTAGTCCTCGATGCGGACGCCGGCTGCCTCGGAGGCGCGGAGGGCGTTGATGCCGAGCAGGTAGGCCAGCGCGCCGTGGTGGACGGTGATCGTCTGCGCGACTTGGAGGAAACGGATCAGTTCGAGCCGGTCCAGTCCCTGCGTGCGGGACTCGTCCCGGTGCACCTTCGGCAGGCGCGCGTACACAGCCGGGTCGGACAGGATCAGGCCGTCGATGTGGGCGAACCGGAAGAAGCCGCGGACGCCGTGCATCATCGTGACCACGGAAGAGTCCATCAACCCGCGGTCGCCGAGCTGGCGGATGTACAGCTCCACGTGCGCCCGTTGGACGC
Organism: uncultured Actinomycetota bacterium; assembly: GCA_963801135.1. Classification (GTDB taxonomy): domain Bacteria; phylum Actinomycetota; class Actinomycetes; order Propionibacteriales; family Nocardioidaceae; genus Marmoricola_A. The sequence continues at coordinate 15,125 of CAWDDN010000020.1, forward strand.
CCACTACAGGGTCGAGGCCGTGCACCTCGCACCACGAGAACCACTCCCGGAGTTGGTATTCGTACAAGGCGTGGGTGTGTCCGGAGTAGCGGGCTAGGTACGAGATCGCAGCGAGTTGCGCGGTCGACATCGAGGCGGGCTGAAAGGGCAAGAGAACTGTTGAGTCCGGCATGGGTTCACCTCATGCGGCGACAGCATGACCGGCTTGACCCGCCCGCCGCCAACGCGGTCAGGCACTCGGACCCAACGACGGTAGCGCCGGCCCCCAAACGACCGAAGCGGAGTGACGCTGGTCGGCGATGGTGTCGTGCGAGTCTGTCTTGGTGGAGATTCTGTCGACTGTCGGGGCGTGGCGGGAGGTGGCGGAGATGGCGAGCGCCGGCGACCGCGTCGCGGCCTGGGTCCCGTCGTAAGAGGCGACGTTTCCGTCCGTCTTCGAGGTCTACTACAGCGCCTGGGGCACTCGGGCCGGACGGCGAGAGGCTGCGTTGCGGGCTCCGGCTCTAAGGGACCAGATCCTGGCGGCCGAGGACCGCGCACGGCACCTCCTAGCTCAGGCAGAGAACGACTTCCGGGATCGTGGCCTACTCGATGACGAGCTGCACGCGGTCCTGCTGGTCGGTACATACACATCCAACGGCTGGGTCGCCGAGCACGACGGCCGGCGATCACTGTTCCTGGCCCTGGAGTACCTGAGCCCACCGCCTCATGACGACCTCCTCGTGGTCCACGAGCTCAGTCACGTCGTCCAGACACAGCGGTCTCCCGCCACCCTCGCCCACGCATACGCCTCCACGCTGGCGGTGATGGTCGAAGGGGCCGCAACAGCGACTTCGCGTGTGCTGCGGCCGGGCCATACCGACGCCGCGTACCTGTGGATGGACCAGGACCACGAGCCATGGATCGACGACTGCGTGGCCAGCGCCCCGGCCATAGCGAGGCTGCTGCTGAAGCATGCCGATGCCCCCGACGACGACGAGGCTGTGGCACCGCTCTTTCGCAACCAGGCAGTCCCGGGCATTCCAGCACGATCTGGATACTGGGCCGGTGACCGGATCGCGCGCGGGATGCTGCAGGAAGGCTGTGACCTCGATGAGCTGCTCAGCGTGGGTCCACACGAAGCCCGTCACCGAGTCCTCAACTGGGCGAACACCAACTGCGGCTGAGGCCGCTGACAACGTCCTCCGTTGCCGCGTGGAGGACGGCTACGCTCGCCCGGCTCTGCCGCACGTCGCGCGGCGGCGAGGTCTCGGACTAGCCTCACTCTGTGTCCACGAAGTCCGAGCGACAGACCGCGCGAGAGGCCGTGGCGAAGTACCACGAGAGCCAGTTGGCTGCCTTGGTGGAGCGCGTAGGTGACGCGATCGACCGCTTCCGCGTCAGTGAGCTGGATGCCTTCGACGTTGACCAGGTCCTCTTCCAATACTCACGGGCGGCGAAGGAACTGTGGAAGTTCTGCAACCTAGGCGACCCCGAGCTGGCCGCGAACATCCTGCGCGAGCGCTCAGCGGTCGACTGGTGGGAGCGCGGAGCGCCCCGGAAGCGATGACCCGAAGGCGTGCACGCTCGCAGCAGGGCCCATGCCTCCGCCAGCGTGGCCGTCAGGCGGCTACTTGACGCACTGCAGAAATTGATCGGTCTACGGGTCCATCAGGGCGAAGTTCCACGAGTCGCGCGGAGAGAGCGCAGCTGGTCGTGCCTGGATGTACCGCAGGCTCACCTCCACAGTGTCATCCTCACCGTCAGGATCCATGACGCGCACCCCATCGACCCAGTCGACGAGCTCGCACAGTACGCCGGGGCCCTTATCCCAAACGACATCGACGAGGCAGGCGCCGGCCAACTCCACGCTGCCACTGAGAGCCCTGACGCTGACCGCAAGGTCGGGTACGCCCACGAGTCGGCCCTTCACCATTCGAGCGAATGCCGGGCCGGATGCCCCCTCCAACGTGGTCGTCGTCACGAGCCCAGACTATGACGCAACGCCGCGATCGCCGAGGTGCCCTTCGAGGTCCTGGAGGTCGCCGCACCTCACGTTCGCGCCGAGCGCGGACAGTCTCTTCGCCGACGTGTCCGGTCTGCCAGGCCGATCACCTCATGCCCTGCGGCGATGAGCTCGGGGACGATGTATGCACCGGAAATGGCCGGCCCCGCCAGTGACGAACACGCACATGCCGCTGCTCCATGAGAATGGTGCTGGTCCTGGTGCCATTCAGGCTTGACATCGAGGAGAAGAACCCTCAGTGGACCTCGGCGCCCAAGGCGATGTCGAAGCCGGCACCATTACGGGCTAGCCCCATCAGCAGGAGGCCGGCCGACTCGAGGATCGAGGCCGCCTGCAGCCCCCCTGCGTCGAGGGTCCGCAGCTCCAAGCTCTCCAGGAACGCCGCGACAGTTGACTTCGCCTCAGCGCTGTCGCCCGCGATAAACGCGTCCAACGGCGTGCCCTTCGCAAGAACGTGGCCGAAGATGGTGTTCAGCGCCTTCACGACGTGGGCGCTCTCGGGAGCGGCAGCCGCGATCTCCTGAGCCGCCGAGCTGGTGGTCAGGAGCCCGCTGGCGTCGGCGTTGAACGGGTTGGAGATGTCCACAAGGATCTTGCCGGCCAGCGCATCGCCGTACTTCGCCACCGCATCAACCACGCCGCCGTACAGGACGGCCACGATGACGATCTCACCTGCCGGCCGTGCGCCGAACGTGCCGACAGTGGCTCCATGGCCGATCTGGTCGGCGAGCGCCTGAGCCTTGGCGGTGTTGCGGCTCAAGAGCTCGACCGTGTGGCCGTGCCTTGCTGCCCGGGTGCCGATGGCAGTGGCCATGTTGCCCGAGCCGATGATGCTGATGGTCGTCATGATGATGGTTCCTCCCTGATTTGGTGGGCGGGTGCCAGGTGAGGCACCGCCGCTTGCACCCGTCACAACCGGAGGCGCCCCTCATTCTATTCCGGAGGGACCCCTCAACTTGAGCGAAGGTTCTTAGGGTTCCGAGACCCGGGCGCATGAACGGCTTATGCACCGCGCAGAGGCGGAGGCGGTCCTCAGCATCGTCGGTAGACTGATGGAGTGAGCCAGAGCGACGTCGAGCAGATGCAGAGGCCCCTGCGCCGGGATGCCCGGGAAAGCCGCGACAAGCTCATCGCCGCGGCGCAGGCCGAGTTCGCCGCCGAGGGGGTGGATGCCTCCTTGGAGAAGATCGCACGCGACGCCGGCGTCGCCATCGGCACCCTGTACCGGCACTTCCCCACGCGCCTGGACCTGCTCATGGCTGCCCTCAGACCTCGGCTTCAGGAGTTCGTCGACGGGGCCGACAAGGCCGTGGAAATGGACGATCCCTGGGACGGGTTCGTCGCCTACCTGGACAACCTGTTCGCCGTCCAAGCAGGAGACCGAGGCTTCAACGACTTCCTCTCCCGCCGCTTCCCCGGCAACTCTGAGACCGAGCACATTCACGACGTGATGTGCCAACAGATCGGGGACGTTCTCGGCCGAGCACAGGAGGCTGGCAAGGCTCGCCCTGACATCACCCGGGCAGACATCATCAACCTGATCTGGTCCAACGGCCGCATCATCGACGCCACCAGCGCCAAGGCGCCCACGGCCTGGCGGCGCCAGCTCTACCTCATGCTCGACGCTTACCGGGCCGAGCGGGCACACTCGATCCCTGAGCCGCCAATGACGGACGACCAGCTCTACGACGCCATGGTCCATCTCAGCAAGGTGAAGTAGGGACTCAGGCAACCCAGGTCGACCTGGACCAGTGGTCGACTACCGCAGCGCGTCAACGGCGGCGGACGACGCACGTATCCCGGCATGTGAGTGCGAACCTAGACACCCGGCTCGCGGCGGTGTGACTGTGCCAATCCTGATATGCCGAGAGGCGGGGACTATGCGCGGGGTCAGGCGGCGAGGAACTGGACAAGGATCTCGGTGAACTCCTCGGGACGTTCCGCGTGGACCTCGTGGCCGGTGTCCAGGGTCATGCCCCTCCCGTCAGGCAAGGCGTCGAGGAGCTCGTGGATGTGTTCGGCGGCGACGAAGCTGTCGCGACCGGCCACGACCAGTGTCGGGGCCTTCACGCCGCGGACGACCTGCGGCCAATCCGCGCTCGGGCTGTCGATCTCCGGCCGCACCTGCTCGACGACGCGCCAGTCGAACGGCAGTTCTCCCTTTGGCCGTGACGGAGGGTTGGGTACGCGACGGTGCGGCATGCCGACGTCCTCGAGGACGAGGCGACGCAGCAGCCGCGGGTGTGTGGCGACCACTCGCAGGGCGACGAGACCACCGAGTGAGTGACCGACCAGATCCACCGGTTCGTCCGTGAGGCGGGGCAGCAATGCCGCGACGTCGTCGGCCATCGCACCGATGGAGTAGAGGTCCGATCGGTCGCTGTCACCGTGACCGCGCAGGTCGACGGCAAACACGATCCGGTCAGCCGCGAGTGTCTCTGCAACCCCGTCCCAGGTGCGAGAGGTCTCCCCGGTTCCATGAAGCAGTACAACGGGTGGGTGGGCCTCGGCGGCGCGGGCCCTCCGCTCCCTCACCGCCAGGGCGACCTCGCCAACGGCGACCCGCACGACCTCGTTCATGGACCCAGCCTGAAGCATTGGCCCCGAGGTAGCGATCCTGTTCGCCGACAGCGTGACTCGGCTACCGGGCCCTGGCTCGCTGCCCTTCTGGCGGCGAAGTGCAGCACCTTTCGTCGAGTGCCAGACTCGGATCGTGAGTCCAGCTCGACGGATCGGCTTGGTGGGCTGCGTCAGCTGAAGGCTGCCTCGCCGCGCCCGGCTGGTGACCTGTACACCTCGGCCCTCTTCATCGGTCGGCGACGCTACGTGGAGCGGACATGTTCGGAGTGGTGGATCCTCTCGGCTTTGCACGGGCTGGTTTCGCCGACCGACGTCCTCGAGCCCTATGACGTGACTTTGAAGGATGCCGGTCGCGCCGAACGCTACGAGTGGTCGGACAATGTGCTGGCGAGACTGGACGAGCACGTCAGATTGCAGCCCGGTGACGTTGTCGAAATCCACGCCGGCTCCGAGTACCGGGACTTCGGACTCGTGCAGGGGTTACGGCATCGCGGGGTCACCGTGGTCGTACCTGCGGAGGGGATGCCCCTCGGACGGCAACTGGCCTTCTACCGCGATGGGCCTGGCCGGTGAACCTCGGGCTACCCAGCTGGATGAGCTCTACTCGCTGCTCGATGCGGCCGCCAACCGGTGTGGCGGACCACGGACGCTGGCCGAGTGTCACGGTCGGATGGAGTGGCCGCGCCGAGGGGTGTACTTCTTCTTCGAACCCGGCGAACACCGCGAGAACCTCTCGACTCCACGGGTGGTTCGGGTCGGCACGCATGGGCTCCGGCCCTCGAGCAGCACCACCCTGTGGGGGCGCCTGTCGCAGCATCGGGGCAACAGTGGAGGAGGACACGCCGGGGGTGGCAACCACCGGGGCTCGATCTTCCGTCTCCACGTCGGCGAGGCGCTGCTCGCCAGCGGGGACTACCCGCCCGAGATCTCCCGTACCTGGGGTCGAGGGTCCTCCGCGCCACTGGAGGTCCGTACCGCGGAGTATCCCCTTGAGCGTGACGTGAGCACCTACATCCGGGCGATGCCGTTCCTGTGGGTCGAGGTGGACGACGACGCCGAGTCCGGCCAGTGAACGCGGGCTCATCGAACGAGGTGCGATCGCCGTGCTGAGCAACTTCGCCCGACCGCCGGTCGACCCTCCATCGCCAACATGGTTGGGACACCAATCAGCGCGCGACGCGATCCGCAGCTCAGGGCTGTGGAACGTCAACCACGTCCGCGAGGCACCTTCGAGCGACTCCTTCCTCAGCGCTCTCGCGACGCACCTCGGCTGAGGACACATCCCGCGCGCTACGCGGCTGCTAGACGATTGCCGGTAGGGCCGGCGTCTGGCCAGACTCGGTCCAGGTGATCGGCGGGAAGCTCTCCATGCGGCTGCCCACCCGGTTCGGGTGTGGCTCATCTTCGGTTTGCGTTCCCGCCGACCACCGTGCCGGCGTGTGGCTCCAGAGGGGTCTGCCCCGCTCTCAGCAGCAATGCCCACCCGGCGATCACAACCGATCACAGCGGGAAGGCGAAGCTCATGGCGAGGGTGTTCATCGGGGTCGATCCCCACAAGCTGTCGGCGACCATCGAGGTCGTCGACGACCGCGAGAGCGGTGTTGGCGACCGGGCGGTTCGCCACGGACAAGGCCGGGTACGCCGCGATGCGAAACACGTCGCGTCTTACCGCGAGCGGGTGTGGGCGGTGGAGGGCAGCAACGGCGCCGGCCGCCCGTTGGCGCAGCGGCTGCTGGCCGACGGCGAGCACGTCGTGGACGTCCCGGCGAAGCTCTCGGCGCGGGCTCGGTTGTTCGACACCGGGCACAACCGCAAGACCGACGCGCACGACGCGCATGCCGTCGCGGTGGTCGCGGTGCGCACCCCGGAGCTTCGGGTGTTGGCCTACGACGTGCAGCTCGAGGCGCTGCGGTTGCTGGTGGACCGGCGGGCCGAGCTGAGCCGGGCTCGGATCCAGTGCGTGAACCGGGTGCACCGGCTGTTGTCGGAACTGGTTCCGGGACAGTCCAAGCGGGACATCACCACCGGCCAGGCCAAGACGATCCTCGCCACCGTCAAGCCCCGCGACGTGGCCGGCAAGACCCGCCGCCGGCTCGCCGCCGAACAGATCGCCGAGCTCGTCGCGATCGAGAAGAAGGTCAAGGCGCTCACCCGCGAGCTGAAGGAGATGGTCCTGGCCTCCGGCTCGACCCTGATGGAGCTGCCCGGCGTCGGCCCGGTCGTGGCTGCGCGGACCCTGGCCGACACCGGTGACGTCGCCCGGTTCGCCGACCGCAACCGGTACGCCTCGTGGACCGGCACCGCCCCCATCGAAGCCTCCTCCGGGGAGGTCGTCCGGCACCGGCTCTCCCGGGCCGGGAACCGGCGGATGAACCACATGATCCACATCGCCGCGGCCACCCAGATCCGCCTGGACACCCCTGGCCGGGCGTACTACCTGCGCAAGATCGCCGCCGGCAAGTCCCGCCGCGAAGCGATGCGCTGCCTGAAGCGGCGGATCTCCGACGCCCTGTACCGCCAGCTCCGCGCCGACGCCGCCAAGGGCGTGGACGCGGGTCCGGGAGGGCACAGCGGGGCGGCACTTCAGTCCAGCGCGGCCGGCTTGCACCCGCACACCGGCACTTCGGATCAGCCACTTCCCGGACCCGCACCACGACGCTACCCGCGCCGAAGGCCACGCGGAAGACCACCGTGCGAAAGGCCCTCCAACCCGCCCCTTGACATCAGAGGGGTGCCGAAGAGACGCAGGTCAGGGTCATCCCCACTTCCCGATGTGGGGGCACCATGCTGGAGTGTGTGCTGCGGTGCTAGGCGGGGCTTGATGGCGCCGGGTGGAGCGCGTCGGCGGAGCTGGGCGCGGGCCTTGGCGTAGCGGCTGCGGATCGTCGAGGGCGGGGTGTCGAGGAGGCGTGCGGCGTCGGTGAGGCTGAGCCCGTCCCAGTGAACGAGGCGCACGACCTCCGCCAGGTCCGGTTCGAGGCGGTCGATCGCGTCGCGGACTTCCACGCCCTGGTCCGCTGGCGCCCCCTGAGCCTGTGGACGGGTCTGGGCTCGAAGCCGGTCGGCGAGCTGGTGTCGGCGGAGCTGGCCGCGCCGCGCGTTGGCTATCACGCCCCGGGCCACGCCGAACAGCCACATCCGGGCCTCGGATGGATCGCCCGGCAGCTCGGCGGTGCGGCGCCAGGCGACCAGCATGACCTCGGCCAGGACGTCGGGCGCGTCGTCGCGTCCGACTCGGCGCTCGGCGAATGCGAGGAGGTCATCGGCGTTGGCGTGCAGGGCTGCTTCGACCCTCGCCGCGCTCGTACGTTCCCGATCCCGGTCCCTCATGAGTCGCAAGCCGCGCCTCCACCGACCCCGGCCACGTCGAACCCGGCCCGGGCCAGCGCGGCGATGAGCGCCCTGTTGGCCGCGGGGACGGCGGCCGCCCGGTAGTCGGCGTCGCTCAGGGCGTTCGGGCCCACGGCGTGGCTGGTCTCGGTGATCGTGCCGTCGGACGCGATGCTCGCGGATCCGGCCCCCGTGATCTCGCGAGCCGCCGCAACGATGTCGCTCTGGCTCATATGGAACATCAGGTGCTCTCGAGCCAGGTAGTTCTCGACGTCTTGAGCGGTCCGCGGGCTCCCCTGCTTCATCTCGATGGAGTCGACGTGCTCGGCACACTGTGTCCCCGACGGCAGGGTGAAACTGAACTCCGCGGCGGGCTGGCGATCCCACGGCGGGACCCATGCACCCGACGCGGCCGCCGCGGCCCCCGCGCCGCCGAGCACCAACGCCCCGGCGCCCGCAATCGCAGCTGCGCGCGGTACCCGGCGCCGTGAACCCGCACTTCCAGCCGCGCGCCCGCTGGCGACGACCAACTGCGCCAACGCACGTGACCGTTCCTGGGATGCTGCACTGACGTCGGGCGCCGATGCCTGCAGCACCAGATCGAGGTCTTCGCCCGTCTCGGCGGCCCTGTGATCCCAGGTGGAGAGCCTCTCGGTGTCATCACCTTGCTGCGTCATGGCGGTTCCCTTCCTCCGGCACGGACGACGTACACCCCGTACATGTCCGGCAGCGCCCCAAATGACGACGAGTCGTCGACGTGCAGCCACGACCCCGATCCGGGGTCGGCCTGAAGATTCCGCGCTGCGGTGCCCGCACCAGCCTCCACGAAAGACCGGGGGGCTGGGGCTGACCAGCCACGTGGGTCCAGCATCCAACGATCCCCCTCGTCGGCGTCCTCTTGCGCCGGCCCCAGACCCTATCCGGCCAGCCGACCAAAGCACCGTCGCGCTGCGAAACAGGGCGGTCGTCAGGCGGCGGAAGGGGCCACCGGGATGGATGAGCAGGGGCGCCAGCTCCGAAGGGGATTGGTCGGGCGCTGGAGGCGGATCTGATCACCTTGGTGCTCGTGTGACGGCCGTCCCTTCCGGTGCTCCGAAACCGGGAGAGGTGCCGTGTGGCCCGGCCTCACGGGTTCGCCGAGCCGATCAGGATGAGTCCGCGTGAGTTCACCCGGATGTCGGGTTGCCGGAGTTGAGTCCGGCAGAGTGGTGTACGACGTGGTGACGGCCCGGGCGTAGACGTGGGTGCGGTCACCGCGTGATTCTTCGAGAGATCTTCCACAACCCACTCGAGGGACACTGCGATGACCGCACGACCCAGTATCGACCCTGCCGAGTTTCTGCACGAGCAGCTGGCCCAGGCCAGCCCGGACCTGATGCGTGAGCTGATGGAGGGGTTCGTCAACACGTTGTTGTCGGTCGAGGCCGACAGTGTGTGCGGCGCCGGCTATGGGGAGGTGTCGGCCCAGCGGGTCAACCGCCGCAACGGGTACCGACACCGTGACCTGGACACCCGGGTCGGCACGTTGGATGTGGCGGTGCCCAAGCTGCGGGAGGGGTCGTACTTCCCGGAGTGGTTGCTGCAGCGGCGTCGGCGGGCGGAGGCGGCGCTGACGTCGGTGGTGGCGACCTGCTACCTGCTGGGGGTGTCCACTCGGAGGATGGACCGG
>CAWDDN010000021.1:0-291423 GCA_963801135.1 uncultured Actinomycetota bacterium
TCCTCCAGCGGGACCGGGCTGATGGCGTCGTCGGGCTGCTCAGATCGGCGTCGTGACCAGGTGGTTGCCCACCACGGTCGGGATGATTGTGTGGAAGCGCAGGGCGAGGAGGTGCGGAATGGACGAAGTGGCGATCGGAGAAGGACGACTGACGGTCGATGAGGTATGTGCCGTAGCCCGCGGGACGCGGGTCGTGCTGGAGCAGTCGGCACGGGACCGGATCTCGGCCAGCAGGGCGGTGATCGACGCGGTAATGGATAGCGGCCGAGCGGTGTACGGCCTGAACACCGGAGTCGGGCACCAGAAGAATGTACGGCTCAGCGAGGATGAGATCCGGCGGGCCCAGACCACGCTGCTGATGACGCACGAGGGCGGGTTCGGCCCGCCGGCCGGCGCCGAGCTTGTCCGCGCCGCGATGGTGGTCCGGCTGAACGGACTGTCGCGGGGTGGCTCGGGCGCCAGCCCGGCAGTCGCCGAGGTGCTGTTGGCGATGCTCAACGCGGGCGTACATCCTGTCGTCGCGTCCACCGGTTCGGTCGGGTCCGGTGACCTGGCACAACTGGCATCGATCGGGCAGGTCGCGATCGGGCGGGGCCGGGCCGAGTACGGCGGCGAACTGCTCGACGGGGCCGAGGCGCTGCGACGTGCCGGCATCGAGCCGCTGGTGCTGGCTGCCAAGGACGGGCTGGCGCTGATGTCGTCCAACGCCATGTCGATCGGCCACGGCGCTCGAGTGATTGCTCAGGCGATCCGGCTCGGAAGGCTCGCCGACCTGGCCGCGGTGGTGTCGCTGGAGGCCGTCGGGGGTAACCCAGAGGCGATGCTGCCAGTCGTCGGCACCGCGAAACCCCATGCTGGACAGATCGAGGTGTGCCGAAGCCTGACCAATGCACTCCGGGGCAGCGCGCTTCTCAAGCCAGATGCGGCCCGGTCCGTCCAGGACCCCATTTCGTTCCGGGTCGTGCCACAAGTGCACGGCGCCTATCGGGATGTGGTCGGGTCCACGCGGGACGCCACCGAGATCGAGTTGAACGCGATGAGTGACAACCCACTGGTTTCGGTCGCCGACCAATCAATCGTGCATAACGGCAACTTCCATCCGATGGTGATGGCGCTCGGTTTCGACGCCGTCCGTCCAGCCGCCGCCCATGTCGGTCAGCTGAGCGAGCGGCGAATCAGCCACCTGTGGGACGCGTTCTTCGAGCGCATTGCTGGCGCCGGCGAACCGCCGCCCGCCGACAACGGCCCGCCGCAGTTCTACGGCATGGCGCTCAGATACCCGGCCGCGGAGGTGTTGGCCGAACTGCGGCAACTCGCCGCACCGGCAACCCTCGACGTACCGTCCCTGGAGAGCAACGGGGCCGAAGACCACGCTACGGGGGCGCCGCTCGCGGTCCGCACGACCGAGCGCGCCCTCGGCCGGCTGGAACGCATCCTCGTCGTCGAACTCCTACTGGCCCGCGACATACTCTCCATCACCCGACCGGCGCCGCGGCTCGGAGTCGCCGCCCGCGAGACGACCGCCGTGATCGACGACGCGCTCGCCGGCCGCGCTGCAGCTGACGCCCACGAGGCGGTCCAAGCCCGGCTGCGCGACACCCTCAGCTGACCCAGCTCGTCGCGGACGGCGCCAGGGCCGTCAGCGCAAGCTCCGCTCCCGTCCCGAGGCAGCAAGCCGATCCGCCGCTGGTCAGCCCGCAACCGATCAGCTCGGGGGGGAAACGACAAACTCAAGAGGGAACCATCCGGTCCCTGAAATACATGCTGACTCCAGCACCGCCGCCACCGTGACGCTGCACCGGACCCGCTTCGACGGCGACACCATGCTCGGTGAGGTGCTGCGCGAGGTCCTCGACGCCAGGCCACACCAGACACAGATCACTGCCCCCCCGGGACCACTGGTGGGTCAGCGACAAAGGAGCCGATGTCGAGACCTGGGCCGTGGACGTTCAACTGCGGTCTCCGAAACGGAAGGCGACCCGACCGTCAGGATGGTCAACACCAAGATCCGCCTCATCACCCGCGTCGCGTTCGGCCTCCGCTCACCCGAAACCCTCATCCCCCTGGCCATGCTCAACCTCGGCGGCCACAAACCCGTCCTTCCCGGCCGGATCTGACCCACGGATCAGTCAGGAGAGCCACATTTCCTCGCACGTCGACATCTTGCCGTGCGGCTGGCCCCGCAGGGGATCGTCATTCGGGACAGTCGAAGATGCGTCACACCGCCGCCTGCCGGACGTGCTCCGCTTCTCACGCCTGCATAGAGGTAAGCGCTCAGTCAAAGTCAGACGCATGGGGCCTGCGCAGGTCAGCTCCGCGACGCAGGCCAGGGACATCACCGCGGGACTTCCCAGGCTGTCTGGATCGTAAGGGCAATCAGACCTGCGTTGATGACGAAGCCAAGTACGAGGGTGGGCGCGAAGAAGAACACCAGCAGCATCGTCGAACCAACGACGCCTGTGGCCGCCAGGCCGGGCCACCATCCTCCTGGGATCAGCCATCCGAGCACCGCTAAGGCAGCTGCGGCGAATGCTAGGAAGGTGACGACGGCGAGCACGGCACCCACCGAGTGCACGAGTCGACTGTCCGCACACCGGGCGATGAGCCACGAGCGGTCCATGTCGAACGGATTGTCCGCGCCGGCGTCGGGCGAATCGCCGCCGCTGATCGGGAGAAGGAAGACGAGGTGCACCCATCCGTGCGCGAAGAGGATCGCCGCGACCAGCCACGGGCCCACGGCGCTACCGCGGTCCAGCAACCACCAGACGAACGCGATTACGACCAAGAGCACAGCCGCCAACGGCAGAACGCTCGTCAGTCCCTTCATCGCGACTCCCTGACGCGCTCCTCGTTGTGGTCATCGACTCCGATGCGATCCCGCGGGTTGGTCCACGTGGGAAACCTCTGTGACGTGTGCTGGCCGCCGAGAGCTTCGAGGCCGCAACGCTTCGTGCGCAGTCCCGGCGAGGGCAGCGGCGGGCATTGCTAGGACGGCAAGGAACAGGCCGTAGACGAAGGCGTCAGAGATGTCTACGTCGAGCATGATGCCGGCGACCACGGAGCCCAACGCCAGGAATGCGTAGTCGGCCAGGCAGAGCCAGAACAGGGTCGGCCACGCGGCGGAGAGTCTTTCGCCGGCTCGACTGCGGGCCCAAGTGTCTGCGTGGTGGCGGCTTCGATTGGCCGCGCCCAGGACGAGTGCAGCAAGCAGGCCAAGAACGGGTGGCCCGAATCCACCGCCCACCAGCAGCATTAGCACCGACAACGCGGCCAGGCCCCGGCCGCCGTACCGGTGATCGGCGAACCTCACCGCCCACAAGGCAACCGCGACCGAGGCGCCCACGGTCAGCATGCCGCTGACCAGGAGGTCGGGGACCAGAGTCATGGCGGGCTCCCCGCCGAGGTTTCTCGCGATGCCACCGGTGGTCCAGGACTCGAAGACGATGCCTCCGGGTGAGCCGCTGCCCTGCAGCACCTCACCCACACCGTGCACTAATCCGCCGATGCCGGCTAGGACACCGCCGGCCGCAGCGAGGACCCTCATCGTGATGAGCCGTCCTCCGGTTCGCCGTCGGGTCAAGGCGTCCGCCTCCCTCCATGCGCGTCTGGTGCGGCGCCGAGATGCCTCACTTCGAACTGAACTCTCCAAAGCACGGCGGCGTCGAGTGCCGTCCGTGGTAGGGCTTCCTGACGAAGGTCCCGGTATGCCTCTGCCTAGCCAGCTTCCTGTCGTGGGCGGGGCCTAAGGCCTACGAGCGGAATGCCGCCTCAGCGGGCAATTGAGCTGCCAGCCCAGGCCGAAATTCGGATCTGCGGGTTGAGGGCGGCCACACTCATCGCCGTAATGCCGCCATTCGAGCGCTGGCGTCGAGGTGAGTCTTTCCGCCGCCGATGTTTCTAGTCAGCTGCCGAATCTGCAGGCTCGTGGAGCCCCGTGATTTGCCGACCGATCTCGGCCATGACCTCGCGCATTTGGACAGGCAACAGCACCTCGATGTCGACGCCGAGCGCCAGCAGCTCGCGCGCGGCGGCATCGTAGGAGTCGAAGCGAAACGAGCCCTCGACCCAGTCGGGCCGGTCGGGGTGCGGCTCGGCGTGCGGGCGGGGCCGCCAGCCCTCGGGCTTGCCGAGCATCGCGGCGACCTGGAGGGCGCTCGGGGAAAGCCGCACGCGCACGCGGCGGAGCTGCCCCCGGGCGGTGGTGAGCCCTGGCGGAAGGGGCGGCACGGACTGCTCGAACGTGTCGAGCAGCTCGAAGCCGCCACGGCGCCCCCGGACGGCGTACACCGGCACGCCCGAGCCGCTGAGCACATCGAGGTCACGCAGCACCGTGCGCTCCGAGACCTGCAACCGCTCGGCCAACTCGCGCGCGGTGAGGCGGCCCCCGTTCTGGAGGAGGAGCAGCAGGTTCAACAGTCGTCCGGCGCGCACGGCACTCCGTTCAGGAAACATGACATGTGGTGTCACTTTCAGGGTGCCACGATGACTCCGACCGCGGCAGTGGCCGCGGCACGACGATCAGGAGCAGCAATGGCCGACCACATCGAGGGCACGGGGACCGAAGAGGACCCGTGGATCCTCACGACCCCGCCGGGCACGTCCGAGTTCGATGCCTGGCGCGATGAGGAGTCCGACCCGCCGGCGCTACGGGTCCGCGTCGGGTCGACCAAGCTGAGCTACGAGCTGCGCTGCATCGAGGACCTGCACGCGATGCTCGTCGCCGAGGGCGACTGGGTGCCGCTCGGCAACGCCGACGAAGGCAAGGTGGCCAAGCCGGGGACGGTCGAGGCCTGGGCGCGCGCGAACGACAACCCGGTCGGCGGGTTCTACGGCCTGCGCAAGGGCTACCGCGGACGCTTCGGCAACTACGTGCCGCCCGTGCTCGAGCACCTCGGCCTCGCCGAGCTCGAGCACAACCCCCGCAACAACCGCATGCGAGCCCTCTGATGGCGGCCCGGCACAACACCGTCACGCAGACGATCCACGCGCCGCCGCAGACGGTATGGGACCTGCTCACCGACGTCGACAGCTAGGCCCAATGGAAACCCACGATCATCAGCATCGAAGGCGACGTCGCGGTGAGCGGCACGGTGAAACTGGTGTCAACCGTGGACCCCAAGCGGACGTCCTCGGTCACGGTCACCGAGCTCACGCCGCCCACGCGCATGGTGTGGGCCGACGGCATGCCGCTCGGCCTGTTCCGCGGCGTGCGTAGCTACGAGTGATGCCCGGGAACGGCGGCACCGTCTTCACCATGACCGAGGACTACACCGGCCCACTGGCCGGGCTGATCACCAAGGTCATCCCCGACATGTCCGAGTCCTTCATCCAGATCGCCGACGGATTGAAGGCAGCCGCGGAGATGAACTCATAGCGACCTTGTCACCGCGCTCGTCTGAGCTGGACAAGCGGCCGCAGTCGCTGTCGCCCACCCGGGACAGCAGAACCTGCGCCAGCACTTCGTTCGCGCCGAGACCGACCGCATGTTTGCCGCGATCGGGCAGCAGGCTGGAGGGATCAACCGGTGGCTGCACTTTCGCGTTCCCACGCCGTTGGACCAGCAGACGGTGATCCGGATGAACCGCGACACGTTGTACAGCGCCGTTGTGGCGGACATCCGCGATGGGACCGTGCTGAGCATCCCTGATGCTGGCGAACGCTACCTGTCGGTCATGGTGATCAACCAGGATCACTACATCAACCAGGTTCTTCACGACCCCGGTGAGCACTCTCTCGACATGGCCACCTTCGAGAGCCCGTACGTGTTGGTAGCGGCTCGCACGATGGTTGATCCCGCCGACCCCGCGGACGTGCAGGCAGTCAACGCGCTACAGGATCAGCTTCTTCTGACGGCGGCCTCCGCGGTTCCGTTCTCCACTCCTGACTATGACGTCGAGACGTTCACCGCGACCCGTGAGGCTGTGCTGGCCCTGGCCAAAGGCGTGGGGGACTTCGGCGGAGCCTTCGGCAGACGGGCAGACGTCTCTCCGATCCGCCACCTTCTCGGGACCGCTGCGGGGTGGGGCGGGCTGCCCGAGTCCGAGGCCTATTACGTGAACGTCGACCCAGGGTTCCCCGTCGGTGCGTACTCACTGACAGTCAGGGACGTCCCGGTCGACGCGTTCTGGTCAATCTCGCTGTACGACGCCGCAGGCTACTTCCCGGACAACGGAAAGCCTGTCAGCGTCAACAGCTTGACCGCGACGCCGAACGACGACGGCAGTGTCACGGTTCACTTCGGCGGGTCCGAGGACCGCCCGAACACCCTGCCTGTCGTTGAGGGCTGGAACTACCTGGTGCGCCTCTACCGGCCGCACAGCGAGGTGCTCGACGGCTCATGGACCTTCCCTGGAGCCACCGCTGACCAAGCCTGAGCTCGCTGAGCATTCGCTCACAGCCTGATCCGGCCGCTGGGTACCTGCTGCATACCGCCGCGACTGACTATCCCGTCCCAGGCGGGCGGGGCGATCATCGGTTCCTGACCCAGCTCGGCGTTCGACCCTTCGACTTCGAGGTCAGGTGCCAGGCCTTGCAGATGCCGCACCAATAGGACCCCTTTGGAGCCTTTCGATCACGGGACCAGCAGGACGTCCGAATCGCATGCAGGGCGCGTTCCGCGGCCCACCGGTTCGGATAGGACTTCTTCGAGAGGAGCGTCCGACACAGTCTTTCCGCGAAGCGGCCACGTCCTACTGCTACAGGTACATGCTCGCTCGGCACCGATGCCTGGTGGACCAGGCGGCCGGCCAAACTGCCCAGCCGAACAACTCATGCAGCGATCACTGACGCTGCGCGCCCAGCCATCACTCAGGCAGAGGGCCGATCACTTTGGACTACCGAAGCAGGAGGTGATCGACTATTCCGCACCGGGTTGGCGGCCCGCCGGAAAGCCTGAGAACGACCACGTTCCCCCGCCCCAAGTCGTCCCGCCGTCGGGCGAGGTCCCCCGCCTGATGGGCTTTGCGTTCAACCGGTCCGGGGTGCGCATCCCCGCCCTGGCGATCTCTGCGTGGATCCCGGAGAAGACCGGGATAGGCCCGACGTCCATCGGTCAACCTCTCACCTGGCCCCGTGCGCCCCTGGGGACCGCACGCGATCGAGAGTTCCTCCTCGCCGCTGTCGAACGATTCCAGCGCCGGGGCCACCAAGTCGGGCTGCATGCGGCCAGCAGTATCGGCGCTCAGTTCCCCCCGTCGCTGGCTGGCACCGCCGGCCGCCCCTCGCCCTCGCCCACGGCGACGATGCGGGCGCGACGGTAGTTGAACAAACCGCCGAGCAGGAACAGGGCGCTGCCGATGACGTACTGACCTGCGAGGAAGGCATCGACAGTGCGTTGATCGGCGGCGCTCTTCGGGGTGTACAGGTACGGGATGGATGCGACCACGAACAGCATGGACCCCGTCACGAAGGTGATGGCCGTGAGGTTCATGAGTTGGAGGGTGCGCATGTCCGGTGCCCGGACGACTTCGAGAACGTTGATCACCGCCCCGAAGACGAACAGCAGGCTGCCGATGATGAAGGTCCAGGAGCCGGCCGCGTACCACCCGACCGCATTCAGGAAGAAGACGCTCCCGGCGGCGAACAGCACGCTGCCCACCAGGTAGCTGAGCGCGGCCCATGCCTCGTACCGGTCCCAGATGGTGAGTGCGCGCTGGAGCGTGGCCCGGTAGCGGACCACTTCGAGCAGGTCATGGGCCGTGACCGCGATGTACATCAGGGATGCGAAGAAGAAGACCCAGGCCCCGCGGTCGGACACGCTCTCGAGCTCGGGGAAGAACCACACGCTGCCCCAGATGAACATCACCCCACCGGCGAGGTAGACAGTGGTGTTGATGGTCTCCCACGTGAGGTTGCCGCGCCCACCCAAGTGCCGGCTGACCAGGCGGTGCGCTCTCGGTCGGTTGACAAACAGGTGGGGCACGGGCGACAACCTATCACCGGCCAAACACGCGTCTTCGCAGGTCAACCGTCATTCGGTGCCCCCACCCGGCACCACGGCTGCGGAACGCCGGCACTACCCGCGTCAACGCTTGTCCGGTCCTGGATCCTGCAACGACTCGACCGAGAACGCTCCGCGTGACCTGCCCCACTTCGCCGCGATCAGGCGCGGACCCGGGCCCGATGAGCGGACGAGGGTCGTGATGGCCGGCCGACTGAGGTGCAGCGTCTGCGCATTGGAGCGTGGTGTGCAGGAAGGTTCGCCCGCGCACTAGCGTCGGGGAATGAAACTGCGACAGGTCCCCTCCGCGCGCAATCTCGGCCCGGTCACGATCGTGGGACTGCTCGTCGGCTACGTCGTGCTCTGGGCGTTCGCACGCCCCTCCGGGGAACCAGCCAGCGCGTACGTCGGGCAGTTGATCGGCGCAGTCTCCATCCTGCTGCTGTCCGCTGCACTGGTCCTGATCAGTTCCTTGCCGTGGGTCGAGGAATGGTTCGACGGCATCGACCGTGCGGCGATCTGGCACCGGCGGATGGCGATAGCCGGCCTGGTGCTGTTGGCCGCTCACATCCCGTTGTCGTCGAGCCCGATCCAGTCGCGTTGGGGCGGCCAGCTCGGCGCCATCGGGGCGGGGGGAATGGTCGCCCTGGCACTCTGGGCCATTCTCCCGCGCTGGCAGTCGGTCGTCCCCCGGCCTCTGCGCGGCTCGATCAAGGTCCTCAAGGATGCACCAGTGATCCGCGAGGTCCGAAAGACCTTCGGGGGCTACGACCGCTGGCGCCAGGTCCACCGCCTCACCGGGCTCTTCGTCGCAGCCGCGTTCCTCCACGGACTGCTCGATGGCTCACCGTTCCCGAAGTCACCGCTGCTGCGCTGGTCGTACGTGGTGATTGGCGGCATCGGAATCGCGTTCTACGTCTACCGAGAGCTGTTGGCCCGATTCTTCCGGTCCCTGCACGACTACGAAGTCGACCAGATCACTTCGGCTGGAGAAGGTCTCGTCGAGATCACGCTACGGCCTCTCGGTCGACCGGTCTCCTTCGTCCCGGGCCAGTTCGCCCTGGTCTACATCGAAGCCAAGGATGGCTGGCATCGGCACCCGTTCACGATCGCCAGCGCACCCACCGAACGGGTCGTCCGAGTCACAGTCAAGGCGTTGGGTGACTACACGTCCTCTCTAGGCAACCTCCTCGAACCCGGGATGCCTGCGGTCATTGGCGGTCCTCACGGTCGCTTCAACCACGCCAAGGGAACCAGGGACCAGGTCTGGATCGCCGGAGGCGTCGGTATCGCTCCCTTCCTCAGTTGGATGCGCGCACTCGCCGACCACCCGCCTCCGGGCAACGTGGATCTCTACTACGCCTTCACTGGGGGACCAGCACCGTTCGCCGGGGAGCTCAACGCTATCGGGTCGACCACAGACAACGTCCGGGTTCACCTCGTCGACTCCGCCGTCGATGGTCGTCTCACCGCCGACCGGATCATCACCGCGGCGACCGCAAAGCCAGCGAACCTCTCCGTCTTCCTCTGCGGCCCCGTGACCATGTTGCGTGATCTCCAGGTCGGCCTGCGCAAACGCGGAGTCCAATCAAGGCACATCCACCGGGAGTACTTCGATTGGCGATAGGACCCAGACTGGCGCCTGCACAGCTGCGCCTTACCGCCGCGTCAGCCGGCCCAGTAAGACACGCCGGTCACGTCTCTGCCCGCCGCAGGCCGGTGGGGTGTGCCGCCTGGCATCCCGAAGCAGGCCTTCCGCCCCGCTCGGGGGCAAGCCACACCGTCCAGGTCCCTCTGTCGGCGCTAGACTCATGTCCATCATGGTGAAACTGGGGACGTGGACGTGGGGGCAGCCGATCGCTGCGCCCATCGGTCGCGTGTCGGTCTTGGTCCTCGTTGCTTCTCGGCATGAGTTCTGAGCGGGATCCGGCGATGCGGGAACGCGAAGGGCAGATCCGGGTGTTCCTGCTCGATGACCACGAAATGGTGCGGCGAGGGCTCAGAGATCTGTTCGACTCCCACAACGACATCGAGATCGTGGGTGAGTCCGGCAGCGCCAAGGACGCCGAGGCGCGCATCCCGGCGCTGCGTCCCGACGTAGCGCTGCTCGACGGCCGTCTCGCCGATGGCAGCGGCGTGGAGGTCTGTCGAGCAATCCGGTCGGTGGATTCTTCCATCAACGCGATCATCTTGACCTCCTACGACGATGACGAGGCGCTCTTCGCAGCGATCATGGCGGGTGCGTCCGGCTACATCCTCAAGCAGATCGTCGGCGTTGACCTGGTTGACGCCGTCCGCACGGTGGCCAACGGGCAGTCGCTGCTTGACCCTTCCGTCACTCAGCGCGTCCTCGAGCGGATTCGCTCAGGCGGGTCCTCGCAACCGACCGAGCTTCAGTCGCTGACTCCGCAAGAGCGCCGGATCCTCGAGCTCATTACCGAGGGAATGACGAATCGCCAGATCGGCGGAGAACTGTTCCTCGCGGAGAAGACCGTGAAGAACTATGTCACGAGCATCTTGAGCAAGCTAGGGATGCAAAGACGAACACAGGCTGCGGTGCTCGCGTCCAAACTGCTCAGCTGAAGGGGTGACCGCCGCGCCGTCGCTGCGGCACTCGGTCCGGCTCGATCGGCCACCACACGGTGTCGCCCCCAGCCAGCGCCGACTGCTTCAGAGTGCGCAGTTGAAGGGTGCAGGCCACATTGGTAGAGAGGCTGTCGTCAACGGTGAGTCATAGCGCCGCGTGTGCGACAACCCCTTAAGCGCCGCTACGCCCGACGAAGCCCGTCTCGTAGGAGACCACCACCGCCTGGACCCGGTCTCGCACGCCCAGCTTGGCGAGGATCCGGGCGACGTGCGTCTTCACCGTGGACTCCGCCACCACCATGTCTGCGGCGATCTCGGCGTTGGAGAGCCCGCGGGTGATCAGCCGGAGCACGTCGAGCTCGCGCTCGGTGAGCTGCTCCAGCTGGGGCGGGATGCCGGGGGTGGCGACTGGCTCGGCAAATCGCTCCACCAGCCGCTGGGTGATCGAGGGCTCGATGAGGGAGTCGCCGGTGGCGGCCGCGCGTACGGCGGCGATCAGGCGTGACGAGGGTGCGTCCTTGAGGAGGAAGCCGGCGGCGCCGGCGCGCAGCGCGCGGTAGACGTACTCGTTCTGGTCGAACGTCGTGAGGACGACGATGGTCGGCGGGTCCGACTGCTTCAGGATCTGCTCCGTCGCGGCCAGGCCGTCGAGCTCGGGCATCCGGATGTCCATCAGCGCGACATCAGGCTTCACGAACGACGCCTGGCGGATCGCCTCGTGGCCGTTGTCGGCCTCGGCCACGATCTCGATGTCGCCCTCAGCCTCCAGGATCACCCGGAAGCCGGTGCGCACGAGCTCCTGGTCGTCGGCGATGAGGACCCTGATCACGAGGCTCATTCTGCCGACACCCAGCGCCCAGCGGGTCCCCCTTGAGGATGACGTCCGACGCGAGGTTCATCCTCGCTGCCGACGCGGACGACGCGCTGGCCTTGGGAGCGTGAGGTCAACCGGGTCAGTCAGACGCCGGACCGAAAGGAAGCAGAGATGGACGACATCCTCCGGGGCATCCGGCCCCTCGACTACGTGCTGACGGCCGTGTTGGTCGCGCTCGCCGCCCTGATCGGGTTCATGAACGTCAATGCGGGAGCCGACGCCGTCGCCCACCCGCTCGACTCGCAATCGACGCTGATGATCCCGATCTTCGTGATCGGCGCGCTGCCGATCCTGTGGCGCCGCCGCAACATCCTCGCCGCGATCGGCGTCTCGTTCGCAGTGACCGCCGCGAGCGTCCCGATGTTCGGGTGGGTCACCCGCTGCGGGTGGGCGTTGCCGCTGTCGATCGCGATGGCGTACGCCGTCGCCCGCTTCGCCGGGAGCAAGCAGAACCAGCTCATCGGCCTGGTCGGGATCCTCGCGCTCCAGATCGTCACGCTGGTCAAGGACGCCTCGACCGACGGCCTGGGTGCTCTGGTCTACTCGCTGCCGGTCGCCGCCGTCTTCTACGGCATCGGGTACCTCGTGGAATCCCGCTTCCGGAAGCAGCACGACGCGCCTAGTCTTGACGCAGAGCGCGTTCACGCCTGAGGGGCCGAGCGATGAGTGAGGGCTTCAACGGGATCTTTCGGGGGGTCCGTCCGGTCGACTGGGTGCTCGCGGGAGCCCTCACCGCACTCGGCATCTGGCTGATGGTCGTGAACGTCCTGTTCACCGACGCAGCTGTGGCCGCAGCCGTCGCCGACAACACCATGGTCCACGAGCTGACGTCTCATTCGTGGGCCATGGTCCCGGTGTTCGCCCTCGCGACCGTTCCGGTGCTCTGGTGGAGGCGCAACGTCGTCGCTGTCACCGGGATCGCGCTGGCCGTGATGGTGCTTCACGACCTGCTCTTCGGCTGGGTGACCAGGTGCGGCGCCGGGCTGCCGCTCGCGTTCGTCCTCGCCTACCTCGGTGCGGTCGCCGTGGAGCGCCGGCAAGCCTGGATCTCACTCGGCCTCAGCACGCTGCTGACGGCCGCGGTCGTGGTGGTCGATGCGACCACCGGCTTCGAGCCGATCGTGCTCGCGCTCCCGATCGTGCTGATCGTCTTCGGCGTCGGTCGCGCCGTCCGCCACCGCACAGCGATGAGCACGGAGCTCAGGGCCCGCACCGTCGAGCTCCAGCGGCTGCGCGACGAGCGCGTCGCGCTGGAGCTCTCCAGCGATCGGGTCCGCCTCTCCCACCAGCTCGACGGGCTCCTGCAGGAGCGACTCAGCCAGCTCACCTCCGCGGCAGACTCGGGCCAGGAACTCGACCCGGACAGCGCCAGGGCACTGTTCGAGTCCATCGAGAGCGACAGCCGCGCCACCCTCGACGGGATGCGCGAGATCGTCGGCCTCCTGCGCGGAGGTGATGTCGCGCTGGCTCCTGCTCCCACCGTCGCGCACCTCGATGCGCTGCTCGCCCAACACACCGGGTCCGACTCGCGACTGACGGTGACCGGCGACCCGCGATCCCTGTCCGCGACGGTCGAGCTCTCGGCGTACCGCATCGTGGAGCACCTCGTCGACGTCCTGGCTGACGGGACGGACTCCCGCATCGAGGTCGGCGTGCGCTTCGACGATGACGCGCTCGAGATCCGCGTCAACGGACCGGTCGACAGGTCGGCCGATCTCAAGGCCGCCGTGGCCCGGGCCAGGGAGCGCGCCAAGTTCCTCGGAGGCTCACTCGACGTCAAGGTCAGCCGAGGGCGTGCCCGCGCCGTGGCGCAGCTCCCGGTGCCCGGATAGCGGCGGTCGCGCATGGTCATGCTCGAGCGGGTCGGTATCGCCGCAGGAGTGCTGCTCCTCGTGGCGCTGCCGACCGCGCTCCATGGGTGGCCCACCACGCTGCGCGGCAACCTGTTCACCGTCCTCGTCCTGGCGTCCGGGCTCGCACTGATGTGGTGGCGAACCCATGCCCGCGTCGCCTCCGTGATGTCACTCGGTCTGCTCCTGGCGGCGCTGGCCGTCGGCACCGATTGGTTCCCCGACTCAGGAGTCGCGCTCTACGCGCTGGCTCTCGTCGTACTCGCGCTCGGATGGTCGGGACGCGCCGCGTGGCTGGTCGCCTTGTGCGCGGCCGCCTACCTCGTGCCGTTCTACTACCTGTCGGAGATGGGCAGCTGGGTGGCGGCGCTGATGTTCTCGGTGCCGCCGTATGTCGTCGGCACCGTGCTGCGGCTCCGCAAGGAGACCGTCGACCAGCTCGCGCTGCGCGCCCAGGAGCTCGAGGACGAGCGCGAGCTCTTCGCCGAGATCGCCCTGCGCCATGAGCGTGCGCGGACCGCCAGCGAGCTGCACGACATTGTCGGCCACGCCATCAGCGTGATGGTGATCCAAGCGGCCGCCGGGCAACGGCTGGTCGACGTCGACCCTGCGCGTGCCAAGGACGCGTTCGCGGCGATTGCAGAGTCAGCGCGACAGGGCACCCGGGACCTCGAGCGACTCATCGAGCTCCTCGGCGGCACCCCCGGCGACCCGGGCGGAGGACCTGACCTCTCACTTGTCGATGAGGTGATCACCCGCGCCGGGGGTAGCGGACTGAACGTCACCTGCCGCTTCGAGGGCGACCGCGACCGGGTCCCCCAACCAGTCGCGCACCTCGCCTTCCGCGTGGTCCAGGAGAGCCTGACCAACGCCCTTCGGTACGCACCCGGCGCCGACGTCCGCATCGTCATCAGCGTCGACGAGGCCCAGCACGGACTCGCCATCCGGGTCGAGAACGACGGCGTGCCCCAGCGCGACGCACCCCTCTCCGGCACTGGCCGCGGCCTGGTCGGCCTGCGCGAACGCGTCCAGACGCTCGGCGGTCAGTTCAGCGCCGGAGCGACCGGCGTGGGCGGCTGGGCGGTCGAGGCGCGGCTTCCGGGAGGATGAGGAGACGACGCATTGGGTCGCCCCCCGGTTGCGTGCGTCGCGAAGTTCTGAGGTCCGGATTCGCACTCTGGGGCCCGGATAGTGCTGGCCGTAAGTCATACTACGAAGGTGTCAGCGTCACCACACGCTGGCTCCGCGGACGTGGTGTAACTGCAGCACGCTTCCCTTCCAGGGAAGGAGTCGAGGTTCGAATCCTCGCGTCCGCTCCAGAGGCCGAAGCCGGAGCCCATAGTTCCTTGCTGACTCGGAACCGCGTCGCGGGCTCGCGTTCCCACGACCGCACCCACCCGTGTCCTACCGCCGTGTAGCTCCGGCCTCGGGCGGGAAGGACGCGGGTGCGTGTCAGCGGGCCGGTAGATGTCGCGGCGATGACCGACTGCCACCACGAGGATGAGGAGTACGTCGTCATGGGTCTCATCGACGACGCCGTAGTCGCCGGTCCGGACCCGCCACTCGTCGTCTCCGCCGACCAGCTTCTTGGCGCCGCTCGGACGGGGCTGGTCGGCCAGCAGCTCGATGGCGGCCTGCACGCGCGGCGCGCTGCAGCGTCCAGCTTCCGCAGCTGGCGGACCGCGGCCGGGGCGACCTCGACCCGATCCCTCATGCCAGGCCGAGATCAGCCTTGACCTGCTCCCAGGGGATCGTCGGCTCGCCGTCGCCCATCTCGGCTCGGGCTGCTCGGGCGGCTTCGATGTCGGCCAAGTCTTCGGCAGCCGCGAGGAGCCGGTCCAGATCTTCGGCGTCGATCACGGCGGCTACCCGCTGGCCGCGGCGGGTCAGGTAGATCGGATCATGCTCGACTCGGGCCGCGTCGACGACGTCGGCCAGTCGAGCCCGGGCGTCGCTGAGGGTGATCTCGCTCATGAACCCATCGTGGGGCGGTAAGCGCTGAAATGAACAAAACAGCGTAGTGGCCCAGGGCCGCCCCAGCGCTCCTCGGCCCGGGTGCTAGAGATGTGCCCCACCTCGCCGCCTGACGGCGCAATGTCTGCTCGTGCGGATGCGTTGGCTGTCCTGGCGAAGCCGACCGCGTCATCGGCGTCCGACTCTTGTGTCGGGGGTGTTGCATGCAGCCCGTGGCGGAAGGACAAGATGAGTGGGGCGCCGAGTTGCCATGCGCCCCTGGCTCCGGTGGAGGGGTCGATGGGAGGGTGGGAGTGATGCGACGCAGCCGCCAACGTTTCGCAGTGAGCGACGTCCGCGAGGCGCAGAGCAACCGTCTCCGCCGGCGTCGGCGCTGGTACTTCGTTCTGATGAGCACCTGCCTGGCACTGATCGTGTTGTCTTGGAACGTGGTCCGACTGTGGTCGACGACAGCGGCTATCGCCATGTCTGCCGTCGCTGCGGTGCTCCCGCCGGTGGCCGTCGTGATCGCCAACTGGGGCGAGGACCACTGAGGGAGCACGGGTCGGGGGCTACGTGGTGGCCGGCGAGACGCACCCACCACACGTCGCCCGAACGCCCCGAGCCCCAGAGAGGCAGCACCACCGCCAACCGGCTCATCCTCTACCGTCGGCTGCCCGCCGTGATCTGCGCGGCACCGTTGCGCGTCCCACCTCCGCCTGAGGTGCGACGCATCCGCCCAGGCCTCCCCGCGCCCGGCTCCCCATGCATCCCGAGCCAAGCACGTCGGATCTTGACTCGTTCCAGATCCGGGAGCATAGTGCGGCAGGTGCCGAGCGACCCCCCGACCACCCCGGACCTGGAACAGATGCTGCGGGCGGCGTCGCTGCGGGTGACCCGTCCACGGGTGGCAGTCCTGGGAGCGGTGCACCGCCAGCCCCACGCCGACACCGACTCGATCATCCGAGCCGCGCGCGAGGAGCTCGGCGAGGTCTCCCACCAGGCGGTCTACGACGTGCTGCGCGCCCTCACCGAGGCGGGCCTGCTTCGGCGGATCCAGCCGCCGGGGTCGGTAGCACGCTACGAGGCACGGGTGGGAGACAACCACCACCACCTGCTGTGCCGCTCGTGCGGCACCATCGCCGACGTCGACTGCGCCGTCGGGTCAGCGCCCTGCCTGACCGCAGCGGACGACCAGGGCTTCGCGATCGACGAGGCCGAGGTGGTCTACCTCGGCCGATGCCCCGACTGCACCGCGGGGTCCATGACCAGTGAAGAGAACGAGACAGGAGAGCAGCAACGTGTCTGAGCACGGCAGCGAGAGCGAGAACCCGGTCATCGACCCACCGGAGCCCAAGACCGGTGGGCGGCCCGCCACCAACAAGGACTGGTGGCCCAACCAGCTGGACCTCCAGGTGCTGCACCAGCACCCGGCCCAGTCGAACCCGCTGGGCCGCGACTTCGACTACAGGTCGGCGCTCGCGGGGCTCGACGTCGAGGCGCTGAAGCAGGACGTCTTCGAGGTCATGACGACCTCGCAGGACTGGTGGCCGGCCGACTACGGCCACTACGGCCCGCTCTTCATCCGGCTCAGCTGGCACGCGGCCGGCACCTACCGGATCGAGGACGGCCGCGGCGGCGCCGGCGACGGGTCGCAGCGGTTCGCCCCGCTCAACAGCTGGCCCGACAACGCCAACCTCGACAAGGCGCGTCGTCTGCTCTGGCCGGTGAAGAAGAAGTACGGCAAGCAGGTCTCGTGGGCCGACCTGCTGGTCTTCGCGGGCAACTGTGCGCTGGAGTCGATGGGCTTCGAGACCTTCGGCTTCGCCTTCGGCCGCGAGGACGTCTGGGAGCCCGAGGAGATCTTCTGGGGGCCGGAGGACACCTGGCTCGGCGACGAGCGCTACAGCGGCGACCGCGACCTGTCCGGTCCCCTGGGCGCGGTGCAGATGGGCCTGATCTACGTCAACCCCGAGGGCCCCAACGGCAAGCCCGACCCGGTGGCCGCGGCCCGCGACATCCGCGAGACCTTCGCGCGGATGGCGATGAACGACGAGGAGACGGTCGCCCTCATCGCCGGCGGTCACACCTTCGGCAAGACCCACGGCGCCCACTCCGCCGACCACGTCGGCCCCGAGCCCGAGGGTGCTCCGCTGGAGGAGCAGGGCCTGGGCTGGAAGAGCGCCGCGGGCTCCGGCAAGGCCAAGGACGCCATCACCAGTGGGCTCGAGGGCGCCTGGACCCCGACGCCGATCCAGTGGGACAGCAGCTACTTCGAGACGCTGTTCGGCTACGAGTGGGAGCTCGCGGAGAGCCCCGCTGGGGCCAAGCAGTGGAAGCCCAAGGACGGCGCCGCCTCAGACGCCGTGCCGGACGCGCACGACTCCTCGGTCCGGCACGCCCCGATGATGGCCACCACCGACCTCGCGCTGCGCGAGGACCCGGTCTACGCCGAGATCTCCCGCCGGTTCCACGAGAACCCCGACCAGCTCGCCCAGGCCTTCGCGAAGGCTTGGTACAAGCTGCTGCACCGCGACATGGGTCCGGTCACCCGCTACCTCGGCCCCTGGGTGCCGGAGCCGCAGATCTGGCAGGACCCGGTGCCCGCGGTCGACGGCGAGCTCGTGGGCGACAAGGAGATCGCCGACCTGAAGGCGACGCTGCTCGACAGCGGGCTCACGGTCTCCCAGCTGGTCTCCCTGGCCTGGGCCTCGGCAACCAGCTACCGCGACACCGACAAGCGTGGCGGCGCCAATGGTGCCCGCATCCGGCTGGAGCCGCAGCGCAGCTGGGCCTCCAACCAGGGTCTCCAGCCTGTGCTCGAGACCCTGGAGCAGGTGCAGCAGGACTTCAACGCCGGGTCCGGCGACGTCAAGGTCTCCCTCGCCGACCTCATCGTTCTCGGTGGCTGCGCGGCCGTGGAGAAGGCCGCCAAGGACGCCGGTCACCCGGTCACGGTGCCCTTCTCCGCGGGACGCACCGACGCCACGGAGGAGCAGACGGACGTCGACTCCTTCGCCGTGCTGGAGCCACGGGCCGACGGGTTCCGCAGCTACCTGCGGGAGGGGGAGAAGCTGCCCCCCGAGCAGCTGCTGCTGGACCGCGCGAACCTGCTGTCCCTGACAGCGCCGGAGATGACCGTCCTCGTCGGCGGCATGCGGGCGCTGGGAGCCAACGTCGGCGACACGTCGTACGGCGTGCTCACCGACCGGCCGGGGACCCTGACGAACGACTTCTTCGTCAACCTGCTGGACATGGGCATCGAGTGGCGGACGTCTCAGGACACCGAGCACGTCTACGACGGCCGCGACCGCAGCACCGGAGAGGTGCGGTGGAACGCCACCGCGGTCGACCTGGTCTTCGGGTCCAACTCCCAACTGCGGGCCGTGGCCGAGGTCTACGGCGAGGACGACTCGCGGCAGAAGCTCGTCGAGGACTTCGTCGCGGCGTGGGACAAGGTGATGACCCTGGACCGCTTCGACCTGCGCTGATGCGTCGCTGCCCAGGTCCCTGCTGGTGCAGGGACCTGGGCAAGGTCTCGACGGGCTCGACCCACGACGGCAAGCGGCTCGACCGGCTGCCATCTCCTCGCGACTGCGCTCGGGACGCGCGTAGCGCCTCGCGCGGCGGTCACATACGCGGTCACACGCGCTGTCACACGAGTGGTCCCTACGGTCCTGGGATTCCCGACCAGGAGGCCACCATGACCACCACCAGCATCACCCGAGGCGCCCACACCCCCGACGCCCCCGCTGTCGACGTGCCGGCCCTGGCCGGTGCGGCCGACGCCCTGCTGGACGCCTTGACCGAGGCGGGGCTCGACGACCCGCGGTGGGCGACGGCGGGTCCCCTCGTCAGCGCCGCAGCGTTCTGTCTTCGCGAGGCCTTCGGCTTCGACGTCTCCGGCAGCTGCGTGTCGGCCCCCGCTGTCGTCCGGGAGGCCGACCTGGCGCGAGCGACGCGACCGCTCCTGGGTTCGCCCACGGTCGTCGACGCCGAGGCTGCTCGCCAGTTCGCCAGGCTGGCGGCCGACGCCACCCTGGCGTTCGGGTGACCCCCGGGCGGATACTCGCTGCCGGAGGCCACGTGGAGACAGAGGTCAGGCTGCTCGGCAGCCCATGCGCCCGCCGAGGCGCCGAGCGCGTCGCGGTGCGCGGTCACAAGCCCTGGCTGCTGCTGGCGCTGCTCCTGCTGCACGACCACCACGTCAGCCGGGAGCG
The DNA here is from genome assembly GCA_963801135.1 of uncultured Actinomycetota bacterium. Classification (GTDB taxonomy): domain Bacteria; phylum Actinomycetota; class Actinomycetes; order Propionibacteriales; family Nocardioidaceae; genus Marmoricola_A. The sequence goes on from CAWDDN010000021.1 coordinate 19,423, forward strand.
GCTGCAGCGGATGCTCTTCCTCGACGCCGCCGACCCGGCCGGCGCCCTGCGGTGGAACCTCTCCCAGCTGCGCCGCCTCGGCATCGAGGTCGACGGCGACCCGGTGCGGGCCGTCGTCCCCTCCGACGTCCGAGTCGATGCGCTCGTGCTCCGCGGCGACGCCGGTGCAGCCGCCGAGCTTCCGGGCCTCGGTGAGGAGCTGCTGGCCGGCGTCCGGACCGATGAGGGCGTCGAGCTCGCCGTGTGGCTCGACGAGCAGCGCCGCTACCTGACCCGGCTGGCCCTCGACGTCCGGCAGGAGGCTGCGTTGTCGCTGCTGGGTCGCGGGCAGACCGAACCGGCGCTCGCGCAGGCGCGGCACGTCGTGGCCGCTGCTCCCCTGGACGAAAACGCGGCCGCCCTGCTGGTGCGCTGCCTGCGGGCCGCGGGGAACACGGCCGAGGCTCAGGCAGCAGCCCGGGACGCGGCCGCTCGACTTCGCCGTGAGCTCGGCGTGGAGCCCACCGCGGCGCTCTGGTCGGCGGTGGCCGCCCCGATGGGGGGCGACCCTCGCGTCACCGGGCGTCGCGCGGTCGTCGCGCAGCTCGAGGCGGGGGAGTCGGCGGTCAAGGCGGGCGCGGTCGACACCGGGCTCGCCTCTCTCCAGGGCGCCGTGGTCGCAGCACGCGCACTGCGGGACGACGCGATGCTCGCTCGGGCCCTGGTGTCGCTGGGCTCCTCGCTGATCCACGGGGTCCGCGGGGTGGACCAGGAGGGTCTGGCCATGCTCCACGAGGCCGTCCCCCTCACCGTCGCCGCCGGTGAGCCGCAGCTCGCGGTGACGGCACGCCGCGAGATCGGCTACGTCGACTTCCTGAGGGGGCGCTACGACCGGGCGACCCACTGGTTCGGGCTCGCCCGGGAGGCCTCCGACGGCGACACCGGCCTCGGATGGGTGGACCTGTACGACGGGGCCTCCGCGGACGACGTCGGCGACGATCCGCGCGCGGCCAGGCTCCTGTCCCGCGCGGTGGACCGCGCCGTGGCGGCGGGGGATCTCCGGCTCCAGGCGTTCGCGCTGTCGATGCAAGGCCGGCGGCTGCTGATGCGTCACCGCGGCGAGGAGGCACGGCAGGTCCTGGGCGACGCCGTTGCCCTAGCGCGCTCGCTCGACTGGACTGGGTTCATCTCCTTTCCCGAGGGGCTGCTGGCCGAGGCCACCCGGCTCTCCGGCGACCTGGCCGAGGGACGCGAGCTCGCCGAGCACGCCTACGCCGTGGGCCAGCAGATGGGAGACCCCTGCTGGGAGTCGCTGGCGTTGCGGACGCTGGGGCTGCTCAGCGTGGACGACGGCGACCTCGACGAGGGCGTCGCCACCTTGGAGCAGGCACCCCTGCGCTGCGCCGCCCTGCCCGACACCTACCGGTGGATGGAGATGTGGGGCTACGCGGCGCTGGTGCAGGTGGGAGAGGCTCACGACCTGGAGGCAACGGCGACCTGGCGGTCCCGGCTCCAGACCGAGGCCGCCGAGATGGGGATGCGCCCCCTGCTCGACTCCGCCGCGCCCGCCGCGGTGACGTAGCTGCGACGTCGCCGTCACGGAGGGCTGCACCCGAGGACCGTGACGGGGTCTGGGTCCTCCCGGGCTTCGGCGTACTGTCGACGGCATGGAGCCGTCCAGGCTCCCCTCTCAGAGAGTCCCACCATGAGCGACAAGTCGCCGCGGCAGAGCATGTCGAAGAAGTCAGGCAAGTCCATCAAGGAGAAGCGGGCCGCGAAGCGCGCCAAGGGGGGCGAGGAGAGCGTCTCCGAGACGGTGCACACGAAGAGGAAGTAGGGCTCCCGCCGGTTGTCGTGACCCCCGCGCGGTCGGCCATGACGGTCATCGGTGACGGGACCGACCGCTAGCGTGTGCTCATGGATCCGGACGACTGGCGCCCCCCGGGAGACCTCGTCGCGGCAGATGTGGAGCTCCTCGGCGGGCTGCTCGACAGCGTGCTGGAGGAGTCGGACGCCACCGAGGTGCTCGACACCACCCGAGACCTGCTGCTCGGGATCGAGGAGCACGCCCGGACGCCCGCGGCGCCGGCTCCCTCGGTCGATCACCTGTCAGCGCGCGCCCTGGAGGACGTCGCCCGAGCCCTCACCGTGCACTTCCACCTGGTGAACCTGGCCGAGGAACGGCACCGGGTGCGGTCCTTCATGGCCGGCGGCCAGGGCAGTGAGCAGGAGGCGCGTCCCTGGCCCTCGCTGCAGCAGGAGGCGGTCGACCCCGCGGCTCTGCGGCGGCTGAGGATCCACCCGGTCCTCACCGCGCACCCGACCGAGGCGCGACGCCGTGCGGTGACCGCGGCGCTTCGACGCATCAGTCACCAGCTCAACCGGTTCGACGATCCCGCCCGCGGTCCGCACGACCGGCAGGTGGCGCTGCGCCGACTCCGCGAGGAGCTCGAGGTGCTGTGGCGCACCGCCTACCTCAGGTCGACCAGGCCCACGCCGTTCGACGAGGTGCGGACCGCGATGGCGGTCTTCGACGACACCCTGCTCCGGGTGGTGCCGCGGCTGTACCGCGCGGCCGAGGTGGCCCTCAGCGGCTCGGAGCCGGGAATCTCGCCCCCGGCGGTGCCGGCGTTCGTCCGCTTCGGCAGCTGGATCGGGGGAGATCGCGACGGCAACCCCTTCGTCACCGCCGAGGTCACCCGCCGCACCATGGAGATCCAGGCCGAGCAGGCGCTCCGCGTGCTCGCCGACGCGGTCGAACGGGTGGGCCGCACGCTGACGCTTGACGCGACCTCGACGCCACCGAGCCGGGAGCTGCGTGACGCCCTGGCCCGGGCAGCCGTCATCGACCCCGACGAGGCGTCCGGCATCGCCGTGGCGTCTCCGGACGAACCCCACCGACAGCTGATGCTCCACGTCAGCCTGCGGCTCCAGGCGACCCGACGCGGCGAGCTGGGTCGCGCCTACGCTTCCCCCGAGGAGCTGCTGGACGACCTGCGCCTGGTCCAGTCCTCGCTGGCCGCGGCCGGTGCCCGCCGCGCGGCCTACGGCGAGCTGCAGAACCTGATCTGGCAGGTCGAGACCTTCGGGTTCCACCTGGCAGAGCTGGAGGTCCGCCAGCACAGCTCGGTGCACGCCGCGACGCTCATCGAGCTCCTGTCGCAGGTCGACGGCGTCGACGAACCTCAGGCCGCCGCACAGGACGCCGATCTGCTCGACCGGTTGGCCACGGAGGGCTGGCCGGCCCACGTCGAGGCCACCACCGAGACTGCCCGGGAGGTGCTCAACACGCTGCGCGTCCTGGCCTGGATGCAGGAACGGTGGGGACCTCGCAGCTGCGGCCGCTACGTGGTCAGCTTCAGCCGCAACGCCGCCGACCTTGTCGCGGTGCGGGCGCTGTCCCGGCTCGCGACCGGCCAACGTCCGCTACGACTCGACGTCGTCCCCCTCTTCGAGACCGGTGAGGACCTGCGTCACTGCACCGAGGTGCTGGACGAGTGGTGGCCGCTGCAGTCCACCCAGCGCTGGCTGGACGAGGGTGAGCGCGCGGTCGAGGTCATGGTGGGCTACTCCGACAGCTCCAAGGACGTCGGGCCGGTCAGCGCCACTCTCGGCCTGTACGACGCGCAGGCCCGGCTGACCGCGTGGGCCGCGCAGCGCGAGGTGGAGCTCACGCTCTTCCACGGCCGGGGAGGATCGCTCGGCCGCGGTGGCGGGCCGGTGCACCGAGCCATCCTGGCCCAGCCGCCGGGCTCGGTCGGGCTGCGGTTCAAGGTCACCGAGCAGGGTGAGGTGGTCTTTGCCCGCTACGGACAGGTGCCCATCGGTCAACGCCACCTGGAGCGCGTCACCTCGGCAGTCCTGGGCGCCGCGACGCCCGAGATCGAGCAGCGCAACGCGGACGCCGCCGAGAGGTTCGCCGACCTGCGCGAGCAGCTCGACGAGGCAGCCCGCGCGGCCTACCGCGCGCTGGTGGAGCTGCCCGGCTTCGCCGACGTCGTGGCGTTGTCCAGCCCGTTGGAGGAGATCGGCGAGCTACGGATGGGTTCGCGACCCGTGCGACGCAGCGGCGCGGACGCGGGCCGGGACCTCGCGGACCTGCGCGCGATCCCGTGGGTGTTCGCCTGGTCGCAGACCCGCGCCAACGTCCCGGGGTGGTACGGCCTCGGCTCGGCGCTGGAGGCGGTGGGCGACCTCGAGCTGCTGCGCACCGCCGTCCGCGAGTGGCCCTTGTTGGGGGCGCTGCTCGACGTCGCGGAGATGAGCTTGGCGAAGTCCGACCGCCGCCTGGCCGGTGAGTTCCTGGCCCTCGGCGAGCGACCGGACGTGACCGAGCAGGTGCTCGACGAGATGGACCTGACACGTTCGTGGGTGCTCAGGGTGCTCGACCAGGACGAGCTGCTGGAACGTGAGCCGGCGCTCCGCACCGCGCTGGCGATGCGCGCACCCTCCATCGACGCGCTGTCCACGCTTCAGCTGCGGGCGCTCCGCGAGATGCGCTCGCCTGCCGGCCCGGAGGAGGAGGGCGCGTGGCGACGCGTGCTCCTCGTGGCGGTCAACGGCGTGGCCGCGGGGCTTCAGAACACCGGGTGAGCCGGGGCGTGCGGGGCCACCCTCAGGGAGGTAGCAGCAGGTGGGTCGACCACGTACGGTGGGCCGGACCGGGAGTTACTCGAGGCCGCACAACGCGTGGTTCCGTTCCCGGTCGGACTTGATCGGAGCTCGTCCCCCGAGGATTGGTCCATGGGTGGTTCTCCATGGTGTCTCGCACCCTCACACACCACGACGGTCCCTTCGAGCTGGTGTGGGACCAGCGGGGCGGGCGGCTCGCCCTGTCGTTCGCGGGGGAGCTGGACCTGGCCTGCACCGACCTCCTGGGCCCGAACCCCTACGAGGACGATGCCCGCATCACCGAGGTCACGATGGACATCTCCGGGCTGGACTTCGTCGACACCGCCGGCGTCCGTGCCCTGCTGGACGTGCAGAGCCGTCACCTCGAGCGCGGGCGTTCCTTCGTGGTGAGCAGGCCCTCCGCCCTGGTCGGCCGGGTGGTCGCGCTCTTCGGCCGCGAGGACCTGCTGACCGCCAGCTGACCCGCACCGGGCTGGGCTTCGACATCGGCTCACCGGGTTTCGTGGCAACCACCGGCGGTGCCGGAGGTGGGCGGGCTTACTCGGTGACGGGCTGGAACCGGCGCAGCCGCAGGCTGTTGGAGACCACGAACACCGACGAGAAGGCCATGGCCGCCCCTGCGATCAGCGGGTTGAGCAACCCGGCCGCGGCGAGCGGGAGCGCAGCCACGTTGTAGGCGAACGCCCAGAACAGGTTGCCCTTGATCGTGGCCAGCGTCCGCCGTGAGAGCCGGATGGCGTCGACCGCGCCGAGGAGGTCGCCTCGCACCAGCGTCAGGTCGGAGGCCTCGATGGCCACGTCGGTGCCGGTGCCCATGCTGATGCCGAGAGTGGCGGTCGCCAGCGCGGGCCCGTCGTTGGTGCCGTCGCCGACCATGGCCACGACACGGCCCTGCTCCTGCAGCCGTCGTACCACGTCGACCTTGTCCGCGGGCAGCACCTCGGCGATGACGTCGTCGGGACCGATGCCGACCTCGCGCGCCACGGCGTGCGCGGCCCGCTGGTTGTCACCGGTGAGCAACATCGGCCGCAGTCCGAGTGCCCGCAGCTCTGCGATCGCCCGGGCGCTGCTCTCCTTGACGGTGTCGGAGACCACCAGGGCCCCGCGGACCTCGCCGTCCCACCCGGCCACGACCACGGTGCCGCCCTGCTGCTCCGCCGCGGCCACCCGAGCCGCCAGCGCCTCCGGGAGGGGCATCGCCCATTCCTCGGCCAGCCACCGGGGTCTGCCTGCGACGACCGCGTGGTCCTGCACCGTTCCCTGCACGCCGAGCCCTGGGATGGCCGTGAAGTCCTGGACCGTCGGCAGGTCGGTCCTCAGATGCGCGCGGGCACCGACCGCCACGGCCTCGGCGATCGGGTGCTCGCTGGCGTGCTCCAGAGCGCCGGCCAGACGGAGGAGGTCCGCCTCGGCCACCCCGTCGGCCGGGATCACGTCGACCAGGGTCATGCGCCCGGTGGTGACGGTGCCCGTCTTGTCCAGGAGCACCGTGTCGACGACCCTGGTCGACTCCAGCATCTCGGGGCCCTTGATCAGGATGCCGAGCTGGGCGCCGCGGCCCGTGCCGACCAGCAGTGCCGTCGGCGTCGCGAGCCCGAGGGCGCAGGGGCAGGCGATGATGAGGACGGCGACCGCAGCGGTGAAGGCTGCGCTGGCGGAGCTGCCGGCGAGCAGCCACCCCGCGAGCGTGGCCAGGGCGAGCCCGATGACGATCGGCACGAAGACCGCCGAGACCCGGTCCGCGAGCCGCTGCACGTCGGCCTTGCCGGACTGCGCATCCTCGACCAGACGAGCCATCTGGGCAAGCTGCGTGTCAGCGCCCACCCGAGTCGCTCTCACCACCAGCCGCCCGCCCGCGTTCACGGTCGCCCCGACCACGTTGTCGCCCGGCCCGACCTCGACCGGCACCGACTCGCCGGTCAGCATCGACGCGTCGATCGCGGAGGTGCCCGACTCCACCACCCCGTCGGCGGCCAGCTTCTCCCCGGGACGCACCACGAAGCTCGTGCCCACCGCGAGCTGCTGCACAGGGACCCGGACCTCGACGCCCTCGCGCAGCACGGCGACGTCCTTCGCGCCCAGGTCGAGCAGGGCGCGCAGCGCCGCCCCCGACTCGCGCTTGGCGCGGGCCTCGAAGTACCGCCCCGCGAGGATGAAGGTCGTGACGGCGGCGGCGACCTCCAGGTAGATGTGCGGCTCGGCATCGGCGCGGCCCGGGAGCAGGTCGAAGGTCATCCGCATGCCGGGCATGCCCGCGTCGGTGAAGAACAGCGCCCACAGCGACCACAGGTACGCCGCCGTCACGCCGACCGAGATCAGCGTGTCCATGGTCGCCGCGCCGTGGCGGGCGTTGGCCAGCGCGGCCCGGTGGAAGGGAAGGGCGCCCCAGACCACCACCGGTGAGGCCAGCGTGAGCGAGAGCCACTGCCAGTGGTCGAACTGGAGCGCCGGCACCATCGAGAGCAGCACCACGGGCGCGGCCAGGCAGGCCGAGACCAGCAGCCGCTGCCGCCAGGCGGCGGCCTCATGGTCAGCGCCCTCGGCGGGGCCGGGGTGTGGGTCCGTCGCGGACGCGGTATCGGCGGCCGGCGCCGGAGGAGGCGGCAGTGCCGCGCTGTAGCCGGTCGCCTCGACCACGGCGATGAGCTCCTCCGGGCTCACCGTGCCGGAGTGGATGACCCGCGCCTTCTCGGTGGCGTAGTTGACCGACGCCTCCACCCCGTCGAGCTTGTTGAGCTTCTTCTCCACGCGGGCGGCGCAGGACGCGCACGTCATCCCGCCGATGGTGAGCTCGACGTGGTCGGCTGTGGAACGGTCGGCGGCAGTCACGCGAGCTGGTAGTCGCCGGCCTCGTCGAGGGCGGCTGCGACCTGGCTGTCGTCCAGGGGCTGGTCGGTGGTGACGCGGACGCTCGACGTGCCATCAGCGACGAGGTCGACGTCGACCTGGTCGACGCCGGCAAGGTCGCGCAGCTCGCTGGTCACGGCGTGCACGCAGTGCTCGCAGGTCATGCCGGTCACCTGGAAGGTCTGGGTCTGGCTCATGTGTCTTCTCCTGTGGGGGGTCGCTGGTCAGGACCGGACCAGCCGGGCGATCGCGGCCGAGGCCTCGGTCAGCTTCTCCTCGGCCTCGGGGCCACCCGTGCGTGCAGCATCGGCGACACAGTGGTGCAGGTGCTGGTCGAGCAGCGACAGGGCGACGGTCTCCAGGGCTCGTGTGGCCGCGGAGACCTGGGTGAGGATGTCGATGCAGTAGGTCTCGTCCTCGACCATCCGCTGAAGTCCGCGCACCTGCCCCTCGACGCGCCTCAGCCGGTTGAGCACGGCTTGCTTGTCGCTGAGGTATCCGGGTGGCGCCGTCATGGCGCCAGGTTACCCCTCGGGGGTATTCAGGACCACCGGTGGGGCTGGCTGCGCTCGGCGAGGTCGTGCCCGTGGTCCTCGGCGTAGCGAGTCAGCACCTGCTCCACCTCGAGCTGCTCGCGGTCCGACTCCCCGTAGAACTCCTCGGCGAGCAGGGCCGTGAAGCGGCTCGTCCCGTGGCTCAGCATCTGTCCGGCGTGACGCACCTCGGGAGACGGCGAGCGGTCGGCCGCCTCGGCCAGCGCCACGGCGTGCGACAGCTGCACGGCCAGGGACAGGTCCTCCTCGGGCTCGTGGAAGTAGTACGACTCGGCGTACTGCGCCAGATCCATCTCGCTCGCGGCCAGCGGAAGCCGGACACCCTCGAGCAGCTGAACCGCGACGCTGGCGTCGGTCTCCGCGTCCGCGACGAGCTCGGGCGTCCCGGTCGCCGCCATGGTCGAGAGACCGCGAGCCAGGGCCCGTCTCCTGACGAGGGCCGGGTAGAGCTGGAGGACCCAGGTGATGACCGCGGTGAGCAGGATGAACCCGAGCAACGCCTCGAGCGGCACCACGAGGCGCAGCCAGGAGTCGTCCTGCGGCACGATGTCACCCAGCCCCAGGGTCGCCATCGCGACGAGGGACAGGTAGGCCGCGGACATCAGGTCCGAGGACTCCGCCGGCCTCAGCCCCGAGGAGTGCACGAACGCCTGCGGCATCTGCGGCAGATAGACCAGGGTGAAGCCCAGCGCCAGCGTGAGCGCCCAGGACGTCGCGGTGAACATGAGGGCGAGGGGCCCGGCGACCGTCAGCGCGCGGCGCGCGCGCACCAGGTGGGCCAGCTTCCAGGTGAGCGCGAAGACCCCGCGGGTGAGGGAGCCGAGACCCCGTGGGTGCCACAGCGTGTGGAAGATGTCTCGCACCGCGAGCACGATGAGACCGACCCCGACCGCGGTGAGAAGCCAGTCCATGGCCGACACCGTAGTCCGCCCGCCCTGCCCGCAACCGGGGCCTCCTCCAGGCGGCTGGGGTTTCTCCTCCGGCGTCGACGGGGACCACTGGAGTGACACCTGCGACCTGGGAGGCAGCTGTGACCGCCGGAGTGATCTTCGTGATGATGGGCGCGATCCTGACGTTCGCGGTGAACGACGACGTCTCGTGGATCAACCTCAGGGTGCTCGGGATCATCCTCATGCTGGGCGGCGGAGCGCTGATCTACCACGGCAACCAGGACCGCAACAAGGTCCGTGAGGTCACCACGATCGACGACCTGACCGAGCCTGACCGTCCCAAGCACGTCGTGCGGGAGGAGATCATGGAGGACGACCCGTACGAGGGCCCGGCAGAGGACCACGCCGGGTCCTGAGTGGGGCCGGACCAGGCCGGCAAGCCTCTATCCTCGACGGGACCCGTCCCCGGAGGATCTCCCGATGACCGATGTCTGGCACGCGATCCCTGCGGCGCTGCGCGACCCGGTGGCCCTGGCGGCCCCCTTCTTCGTGGTCTTCATCGCCCTCGAGGGCCTCGCTGCCTCCCTGCTCGAGGACGACCGGGGCGAGGAGCGACGGCACGGGACTGACGGTCGGGCGCTGCCGCTGGTCGGTGGCTACGAACGCCGCGACGCGCTCGCCAGCATCGGTGCGGGAGCGGTCTCGGTGGTCACCATGTCGCTGTGGAAGGTGCTCGGGCTCGTGGCGTACGCCGCACTGTTCGCCTACGTCGCACCGTGGCAGCTGCCCGCCGACCACTGGGGCACGGTGGCGCTGGCCGTGCTCGGTGTGGACTTCCTGTTCTACTGGAGCCACCGCACCGCGCACCGCGTACGCATCATTTGGGCCACCCACCAGGCCCACCACTCCAGCGAGTACTTCAACTTCGCCACCGCCCTGCGGCAGAAGTGGAACAACTCCCACGAGCTGGTGTTCTGGGCGCCGCTCCCGGTGCTCGGGATTCCGCCGGCGCTGGTGTTCCTCGGCTTCTCGGTGAGCCTGGTCTACCAGTTCTTCGTCCACACCGAGCGGGTCGGCCACCTGTGGCGTCCGGTGGAGCTGGTCCTCAACACGCCCTCGCACCACCGTGTCCACCACGGCAGCGACCCGGAGTACCTCGACCGCAACTACGCCGGCATCCTCATCGTCTGGGACCGGCTGTTCGGGTCGTTCCAGCCCGAGCTGCACCGGCCGACGTACGGCCTGACGACGCCGGTCGGCACCACCAACCTGCTGCGGCTGCAGACCCACGAGTACGCCGCGATCGGTCGCGACGTACGCGACGCCGCGACGCTGCGGCAGAAGCTCGGCTACGTGTTCGGCCCACCGGGCTGGCGGCCCGCGACGGCAGCGTGGCCGGTGGCCCAGTCGGTAGCCCAGCCGGTGGCCCAGCCGGTGGCCCAGTCGGTGGTCGAGTCGGTGGTGGAGTCGGTGGCCCAGCCGGTGGCCGAGTCGATGGCCTCCGAGTCGGTTCCGGCCGAGGCCTGACGGGGTGGAGACCGACGAGATCCTCGACCTGCTGCGAGCCGTGGGCGAGGAGTGCGTCACGCCGCGGTTCCGCGCGTTGTCCTCCCGGGAGGTGAGCCGCAAACGGCTGCACGCCCCGGTGACGGTCGCCGACCGCGAGGCCGAGACGAGGCTCACCGAGGCGTTGGCGGCCGCCTACCCGGAGGCACTGGTGCTGGGGGAGGAGGCGGTGGCGATCGACCCGGCCGCGATGAGCCGCTTCCGGCACGCCGAGCACGCGTTCACCGTGGACCCCGTGGACGGGACCCGCCAGTTCGTGAAGGGCTCACCCGACCACGCGATGATGCTCGCCGAGGTGCGCAGGGGCGAGGTCGTGCGCAGCTGGATCTGGCAGCCTCGGCACCGTCGCGCCTACGTCGCCGAGCGTGGGGCCGGGGCCTGGCGCGACGGCGTCCGGCTCTCCTGGCCGCCGTCAGGGGACCTGTCCGGCTGGTCAGGTCGGTCATGGCCCGGACGCGCCGTCGCAGTTGCCCGCCACCTCGATCGCACCGGCACCTGCTGCGGCATCGACTACCCCCGGCTCGGCGAGCGCGCTGCCGACTACGCGCTCTTCTGGCGGCCCCGGCCGTGGGACCACGCGCCCGGGGCGCTGCTGCTCGCCGAGATGGGCGGACGGGTCGGGTCGGTCGACGGGGTGCCCTACTGCCCCCAGGCCGCCCCGCCCCGGGTGCTGGTCGCCGCTGCCGATGCGCAGACCTACGACCTGGTCCGAGGGGTGCTCGCCGGGGTGCCGGGGCTGTAGCGGCGGTGGCCCGGCAGTGACCCCGCAGTAGCCCTGCAGCCAGGGTGGCCCGGCAGCCGGGGTCCGCCACCGGGGTCGGCGCGCCGACCTCGCGGACCTGCCGCGTGGCGGGAGGGCGGGCGGGGAGGATCAGGCATGGACTCCTCCCTGCTGTCTGTCGGGCTGCCCATAGCGCTCGCCGTCATCATGTTCGGCCTGGGCCTGGCGCTCACCGTCGACGACTTCCGTCGCATCGGCCGCGAGCCCAAGCCCGTCTTCATCGCGCTGGCGGCCCAGGTCCTGGTGCTCCCATTGCTGTGCTTCGGTCTGGTGGTCTGGTTCGACCTGGTTCCCCTGCTCGCCGTCGGCATGATGCTGCTGGCCGCGTCACCCGGCGGGACGACCGCCAACCTGTTCAGCCACCTGTTCCGCGGGGACGTGGCCCTCAACATCAGCCTGACCGCGGTCAACTCGGTGCTCGCCGTGGTCACGCTGCCGATCGTGGTCAACGTCGCCGTGGCCTACTTCGACCCCCCGGGTGCCGAGGAGATCGGCCTCCAGGTGGGGAAGACCCTGCAGGTCTTTGCGATCGTGCTGATCCCGGTGGCGATCGGCATGCTGGTGCGAGCGCGGCGGCCGGACTTCGCGGCGCGCGCGGACAAGCCGGTCCGCATCGCCTCGGCCGTGGTCCTGGCCCTGGTGATCATCGGCGCCATGCTCGCGGAGCGGGAGAACCTGGTCGAGTACCTGGCCGACATCGGGCTGTTGTCGGTGCTGTTCTGCCTCAGCAGCCTGACGTTGGGCTACGTGCTGCCGAGGTCGGCAGGGGTGGGGGAGCGGCAGGCGCTGTCGAGCGCCTTCGAGGTCGGCATCCACAACAGCACCTTGGCGATCGCGGTCGCGGTCAGCGTCCTGGGCAACGAGACGCTCGCAGTGCCGGCAGCGGTCTACGGCGTGCTGATGTTCCCGCTCGCACTGCTGGCGGGCTTCGTGATCCGCAGGTTCGTCACCTCCGCCTCCTCGGAGACCCAGGCTTCCGCGTCGGGCTCGTGACCCGGGCGCGCGGGTGGCTCCGTGCGGGTGACTCCGGGCGGGTGGCTCCGTGCGGGAAGGATCTCGGCAGGAGAATGGTTGACGTGACATGAAGAAGATCGGGTTCCTGTCCTTCGGTCACTGGACGCCGTCGGCGCACTCGCAGACACGGTCAGCCGCCGATGCGCTGCTTCAGTCCATCGACCTGGCGGTGGCAGCGGAGGAGATCGGTGCCGACGGCGCCTACTTCCGGGTGCACCACTTCGCCCGGCAGCTGGCCTCGCCGTTCCCGCTGCTGGCCGCGGTCGGCGCCCGCACCAGCCGGATCGAGATCGGCACCGGCGTGATCGACATGCGCTACGAGAACCCGCTGGCCATGGCCGAGAACGCCGGCGCCGCCGACCTCATCTCCGGAGGACGCCTCCAGCTCGGCATCAGCAGGGGGTCACCGGAGCAGGTCGTCGACGGCTACCGCTACTTCGGCCACGTGCCCGCCGACGACCAGGACCACGCCGACATGGCGCGACAGCACGCCGCGACGCTGCTCGAGGTGCTCACCGGCGAGGGGTTCGCCGAGCCCGACCCTCGGCCGATGTTCCCCAACCCGCCCGGCCTGCTGCCGGTTGAGCCGCACTCGCCGGGACTGCGCGACCGGATCTGGTGGGGGGCGGCGACCCGAGCCACCGCCGAGTGGACTGCCGAGCAGGGGATGAACCTGATGAGCTCCACGCTGCTGCTCGAGGACACCGGCGTCCCCTTCCACCGACTCCAGGCCGAGCAGATCCAGCGCTTCCGCGAGGCCTGGGCCACGGCCGGCCACACCCGCGAGCCGCGGGTGTCGGTCAGCCGCAGCATCTTCCCGATCGTCGACGACCGGGACCGCGCCTACTTCCTGCGCGAGACCGGCAGCAAGGACCAGGTCGGTCACCTCGACGGTGGGCTCGCCCGCTTCGGCAAGACCTACGCCGGCGAGCCCGAGCAGCTGGTCAAGGAGCTGGCCGAGGACGAGGCCGTCGCCGCTGCCGACACGTTGCTGCTCACCGTGCCGAACCAGCTCGGGGTGGACTACAACACCCACGTGCTCGACAGCGTGGTGCGTCACCTGGCGCCCGACCTCGGCTGGCGCTGACCCGGCGACTGCGGTGGGTCCACCACGCGCGGCTGCGATCGTCGCGTATGGTGGAGGTGGCACGTGGCTCCGGGGTCGTTCGTCGGCCCGCTCTCCCTGGTTCTCCCGGGAGACTCGTCACTGCTCGTGGTCCGCCCTTCGACACCGGCCGGGGACGGAGACCATGTGTACGTCGTGACAGTTCGGCCGGTCCTCCCTAGAGGGGTTTCGTGGCTCAACGAGGCCAGCGTCGCGGTGGCGCCCGTCAGGACGGTTCACGCCGCGCCCCTGCGCGGCAGCAGCAGCGTGCCCGTCGTCCGCGCGAGGAGGGGCTCATCCCGCTGCTCGCCCAGGCCGTGCGCGCTGTGGAGAGCGCGGTGCAGCGCGGCTCGGTGATGCCATCGGTACGCACGAAGTTCCAGGTCGTGGCGCTCCTCGTCCGCGAGGAGCGGGCCCGGGTGAAGGCTGACGGCGCGATGGGCGAGCCACGTCGTGCCGAAGAGCTCAAGCGCCTCGACGGCATCGCGACCATCCTCGCCAAGACCGCGGCGATGGACCCGTCCCTGCTGTCGCTGCTGGCCGACGACGCCGAGCTCTCCGAGTCGGGCAGGGACCTGCGCGACTCGATGCTGGAGACCGCGGGACGCGAGGTGCCCAAGCCCGAGCCGCGCTCCGGCGAGGCAGAGACGGGGACGCCGGAGAAGCGCCGCGTGGTTCCGGCGTCGGTGGTCCGTCGCCAGCTGGCCAACCCGTTCCTCGCCCCCGACTTCGAGAACGCCCCCAAGCCCAGGACGCAGCCGGGCCGGCTGACCGGGTGGGAGCTGCTCGGCCCGCTGTTCCGTTCCTTCGAGGAGGGCGCCGGCGGAGGAGCCTCGGCCTGTATGTCGCTGCCGGACCCCGCAGCCCGACCGTCGAAGCTGCACCTGCCTGAGGGGCGTCGGCTGATGCACCACCAGGCTCAGGTCGTGGCCGCTGCCGGCGCCGGCCACCGGACGTTCCTGCTGGCCGACGAGCCCGGCCTCGGCAAGACCGCGCAGGCGCTCCTGGCCGCGCAGGCGGCCAACGCCTACCCCCTGCTGGTCGTGGTGCCCAACGTGGTGAAGACCAACTGGGCGCACGAGGCTTCCCTGTGGACCCCGAGGCGCCGGACCACGGTGGTGCACGGCGACGGGGAGACCATCGACGGCTTCGCCGACATCGTCGTGGTCAACTACGAGGTGCTGGACCGCCACGTGGGGTGGATGAGCGAGCTCGGCTTCCGCGGCATGGTCGTCGACGAGGCGCACTTCATCAAGAACAGGTCCTCCCAGCGATCCCAGCACGTGCTCGAGATCTCCGAGCGGGTCCGGCAGCGGGTCGGCCGACCGCTGCTGATGGCGCTGACCGGGACGCCGCTGATCAACGACATCGAGGACTTCCGGGCGATCTGGCAGTTCCTGGGATGGATTGACGACAAGCGCCCTCTCGGTGAGCTGATGGCCAGCCTCGAGGACACCGGGAAGGCGCCTGACGACCCCGGCTTCTACCCGGCGGCCCGGCGCTGCGTGGTCGAGCTGGGCATCGTCCGGCGCCGCAAGGTCGACGTCGCCGCCGACATCCCTGCGCGACGGGTGGCCGACCTCCCCGTCGAGCTCGACGGCGAGCTCGGGCGGTCGATCCGCGCCGCCGAGCGTGCGCTCGCCGAACGCATGGTCTCGCGCTACCACGCGGCGCTCGAACGGCGAACCGCTGGCGGCCACGTCGACGGCATCGACCACGACCTGGTACGCCAGGTGGCCACGTGGGAGCGGGCGGACACCGAGAGCTCGGAGTCCGGCAGCAACGTCTTCACCATGATGCGCCGGATCGGGCAGGCCAAGGCGGGGCTGGCCGCGGACTACGCCGCGCAGCTGGCCCGCAACGTGGGCAAGGTGGTGTTCTTCGCCAAGCACATCGACGTCATGGACGCCGCTCAAGAGCTGTTCGAGCAGCGCGGCATCCGCTACTCCTCGATCCGCGGTGACCAGACACGCACGGTCCGGGAGCGCAACGTCGATGCCTTCACCAACGACCCCGACGTCGCGGTCGCGGTCTGCTCGCTGACCGCAGCGGGGGTCGGGCTCAACCTCCAGGTCGCCTCCGACATGGTCCTCGCCGAGCTCTCCTGGACCGATGCCGAGCAGACCCAGGCGATCGACCGGATCCACCGCATCGGGCAGGACAACCCGGTGACCGCGTGGCGCATCATCGCCGCGCAGACCATCGACTCCAAGATCGCCGAGCTGATCGACCGCAAGGCCGGGCTCGCTGCGACCGCGCTCGACGGGGCCGAGCAGCAGACCGGAACGTCGGCCGACGTCCAGCTCGAGGCGCTGGTCGGCCTGCTCACCGACGCGCTGTCCAGCAGCGTCGCCAAGTCGGCCATTCGCTAAGACACCCGCTGAGGGCGTCCCAGCGTGTGTAGTACCGCCCGTAGGACCATGATGTCCGTGGCTTCGTCGAGAAGATCGTGCGGGCGATGCGAAGCAATCCGCAGAACCTCGCCTACAACCACCTCCTCAAGGTGTGCGAGCACTACTTCGGACAGCCACGTCAAAGCGGAACGTCTCACGCGGTGTTCAAGATGTCCTGGCCAGGCGACCCCGCGTCAACATCCAGAACGACAACGGCAAGCGAAGGCGTATCAGGTGCGCCAGGTCCTCACGGCGATCAAGAAGAAGGAGGCCATGTGGTGGACACCCGGGAGCGAATGGTGGACGTGTCGCACTACACGTTCCGGGTCACGTGGTCCGCTGAAGACGACGAGTTCGTGGCCAACGGTTTGGAGTTTCCGTCACTGTCGTGGCCGGCATCGTCACGCACCCAGGCCATCGAGGGGCTCGAGCAGCTGGTCGCCGACGTCGTTGACGACATGCGTGCCAACGACGAGAAGGTTCCCGAGCCCATCGCCGAACGCAGATTCTCCGGAACGTTCAACGTCCGCATCGGCGAACACCTGCACCGTGATCTTGCGATGAACGCCGCGGAACAGCATATGAGCCTCAACCAGTTCGTGGTCAAGGAGCTTGGCTGCCGGCTGAGCCGGGAGAACCGTCACGGCATCGTTCCGCCCCGCCGTGCGGACTATTTCGGAGTCGGAGCGACGCGTCCGACCATGCCGCTGTCCGGCCCGGTCCTGGCCATCTCCGGTGAATCCGTGTTCCTCTGTAGACCGACCAGATGGATGTCGTGTCAGCGCCTGTTGAGGTGCGCCATGGTGCCGTGCAGCCGCCAGAACATCGAGGGCGGTAGCGGTGTGCCGAGCGCCGCGGCCTCCAGATAGCTCAGGTGCACGCACCATCCATCACGGTATGACTCGGCGAGGTCGCCAAGCGCACTGTGGCTCAGGCGGAGGTCTGTGGTGTCACCCGATTCTTCGAGTTCAAGAGTGACCTTCGAGGGTGGCTCGTCGGGGAAGTGCCAGGTGAAGTCGAGCATGCTTGGCTCAGCGCAAGCCACGACGGTTGATCGGCAGCAGTAGTCGTCGCCGTGGTTGACCACGAAGGTGGACTCAGCGTCGATCGACCCGCCCACCAGCTCACCCAGCCACTGACTGAGCAGGTCGGCATCCGTGATGCACTCCCAGACTCGAGCCCGAGTCGCTTCGATGCGCCAGTCAAGGCTGACCTCGACCGCTTCATTGATCTGGACCAATGGCATGACCGCGAGCCTAGAGGCTGGCCACATCAGGAACGTCCGCAAATGCTTGTTATGCGGGTGATCTTTCAGGACATTTCGAGGAGCCGTTGTGGCTGCCTGTCGACGGAGCTGGAGGCTTCGAGATGTCACTGTCCGATCTGTGTCTGATCCGCTCACAAGGGCCGTCCGGGAGAGCTGGTGGTCCGGCTCGGGTTGCCGCTGGTCGACGACTATCTGGAGTTCCTCCAGGGGCGGTGCCGGCCGAACACGGTGCTGGCCGCGGCCTATGACTTGAAGGTCTTCTTCGGGGTGGTCGACAAGGCACCGGCCGAGATCGTGCCGGCGGACGTGCTGGGCTTCATCACCGCCCAACGCACCGGCCGCCGCGACACCGCGGTCGTGCAGCCAGTTGCAGCTGCTGAGGAGTCCGCTGGGGTGGCGGTCAGCACGGTGGCGCGGCGGTTGTCGATCGTGTCGGGGTTCTTCGCCTATCTCCAGGCGCGTGGTGACATCACCGGCGAACCCGGTGCCGCGGGGGCTGCCGACCCGGCGGGAACGGTCGCGTCCGGGGCAAGGCGTCCCACTGACCCGGCGGACCCGGCGGCTGCCGCGGATCCTCACCCCGGGCGAGGTCGATGCGCTGACCGCGGCGCTGCGCACCCACCGGGACCGGGCGATGGTCGCGGCGATGGTGTTCGGTGGGCTGCGACGTTGTGAGGTCCTCGGGCTGCGCTTGGAGGATCTCCGGGTCGCTGAACGGCGGGTGTTCATCGCCGACGGCAAGGGCGGCCACCAGCGGCTGGTGCCGGTCTCGGCACGGTTCTTCACCGCGGTCGCTGCCTACCTCGACACCGAGCGGCCACCACGGCTGGGCACCGACCGGGTGTTCGTGGTCCTCAAGGGACCCAACCGCGGGAACTCCTTGTCCGCCGCGGGGTTGGACGAAGTCCTCGACGGAGCTCGCCGCCGGGCCGGACTCTCGCATGCGACGTGTCACGAGTTGCGGCACACCTGTCTGACCCGGCTTCGGGAGGCCGGCATGGCGCTGGAGGCGGTGCAGGCTCAGGCCGGTCACGCCTCGATCGAGTCGACGCGGATCTACCTGCACCTGGCCGACGACTGGCTGGCTTCGCAATACCGCAAGGCCGCAGAGGTCCTCGACGCCCAGCTCTACGCTCCCCGCGACGCCGCTCGTGACGCCGCTGGTGGTGTCCAGTGAGCGGGCCGTTGCTGCTGCCGACCTGGGAGCAGCTCGAGAGCCGTCCGCAGATCACCGAGCCGATGCGCCGCTATCTGGCGCAGATCGCCTGCGTGCTGCGGCCGGGCAGCGTCAGCGGCGCCGACCTGGCCCTGCGATCCTTCGCGGCGTTCTTGGTCGAGGCGGCACCGGAGGTCACCTCGATCGCGCAGGTGACCCGGCGGCACGTGGAGGATTACAAGCCCTGGCTGGCCAAGCGCCCCGGGCAGAACAAGGCCCGTCTTGACCACTGCGACGTTGGCGCACCGGCTCGGGACGCTGCGGATGTTCTTCGTCCGCCTCGACGAATGGGGCTGGGAGGAGGCGCCGGCACGGGTGCCGATGTTCCCCGGCGATCTGCCTCGCCAAGACCACCCGCTGCCCAAGGCCCTCGACGACGCCGCGGCCGCCAGGTTGCTCCGCGCCGCACACGCCGAGCCGCGGTTGCTGATCCGAGTCACCGTCGAGGTGCTGCTGCGCACCGGGCTGCGGGTCAGCGAGTTCACCGCCCTGCCCGCTGATGCGGTGGTCCAGGTCGGTGCCGCCCCGTGGTTGCACGTCCCGGTCGGCAAGCTCAGGGAGGACCGCTACCTGCCCCTGCATCCCCAGCTGGTGGCGTTGATCGACGACTACCGGACCCTGCATGTCCCAGCCGGACACCCGTTGCTGCTGCCGCGGGAGAACGGCAGACCGCTGGACCGGCACACCGTGACCCGGTTCCTCAACAAGGCCGGTGCTGCCGCCGGGCTGCCGCACATCCACCCCCACCAGCTGCGGCACACCCTCGCGACCCAGGCGATCAACCGCGGCATGAGCCTGGAGGCGATCGCGGCGATGCTCGGCCACCGCAGCATGGACATGACGCTGCGCTACGCCAAGATCGCCAACCGCACCGTCGCCGACGAATACTTCGCCGTCACCGACCAGGTCGACGCCCTCTACGCCACCGCCGACCCACTGCCCGCCGACGCCATCGGACCCAAGATGGCCCGCCTGCGCCGCGAACACCACCGACTGCTCGGCAACGGCCACTGCACCCGACCCGCCGAGCTCGACTGCGCCTTCGAAGCGATCTGCGAGAACTGCTCCTTCTTCCAGACCAGCATCGAGTTCCGACCCACCCTGCAAGCCCAACGCGACGACGCCGAAGCCAAGGGCCAACACCACCGCGCCGACCTGTTCAGCCGGCTCCTCACCAACCTCCAGGAGGGCGAAGCATCATGACCGAGCCGTCCCCGGATCACCTGCATAATGCCGCGTTGAGTACGGCGTGGCGTCCGCTCATGCCAGTGTCGGACCGACGCGTCCGACCATGCAGCCGCTGTCCGCGCGCTTGCAGGTCACCCGAGAAGCGGTAGCTCGAGGTCGTAGGCCAAGACCACGGCGCGCGCCAGTTGAGTCTCTTGTTCGGCGCTGAGGTACCCGACGGTGCGGCCGAGCAGGTTCGCTGGAACGGTGATGACGTTGTCGAGGGCGACCACGCAGTCGTGATCCAGCCCGTTGCCGGGCCCGACCAGGACCTCGCTGGACAAGCCCTTGATGGTGGTGGTGATCGGAGCGACAGTCACCTTGGTCATCGCGGCCCGCGCCGCCTCCCGGGTCAACACCAGCGCCGGCCGGATCTTGTCGAGACGCACGAGGCAGATCTCGCGCACCGATTAGTCCCCGACCTCGAGAGGGGTGCTGCTCCACTGCACCAGATCGTCTAGGTCGTCGGCGGGGCCGTTCTCACCCAGGACCTGGGCGTCTTGCTCGGCAGCCTGTCGACGCATCTCCCGCTCCACCGCCGCCGCGACGAGGGCGGCCCGGCTAGGAGCCTTGCCGGTGGCCACGGCGCGGTCCAGGAAGGCCACCACCTCGTCGGGGAGGCGAACAGCGATCTGAGTGCTCATGCCACCCATCGTACCCCGCCGCATCCCACTTTGGGATGCGTGCGCTCATGCCGTGATCAGCGCGGAGCTGCCGATGAGCGGGTACCCGAAACGTCGAGCGCTTCGTTCCGGGGCGGCCCCGACGTGTCCGCATGGACGTGGTGGCTCTCCTGTCGGGCTATGGCGATCCGCCACTCGTCTGCGGCGGTGATGAGGTGGTCGTGGTCGTCGGGGCCAATGCTCGGGTTGGACCCAGGCTATGGAGCCGATGCACCTGCTCGATTCGGGTGTGTATTCGTCGCGGACTGCGTGAGACACCCCACCGAGCGTGGGTGACCGGTCGATGCAGAATTGCGAGCCCGGTGATCAGCCGGTCAGGCCGACGCCGGCGACGAAGGCGCCGATCAGGATCAAGATCGTGGCGCTGACCGCGGTGGAGTGGGCCGCGATCCAATCCTTCGCCCTGACGAGCCTAGGCTCCATTCGTCGCGGGAAGAGAATCGTCGCAACGATCGGGAGGACAACGGTGCACGTTCCGATCGCGGTATAGCTGACGAGGAGGACGAGGTCCTCTGCGGGCCGCAGTCGTGCACTGCTGATAGCCAGGCCTGCCGCGACAGCGAGGAGCACTGCCTTCGGGCGAAGGTTCAACGCCAGACCGATGCCGAAGACAGGCAGCGTTCCGAACGCGTCGAGGCGGTTCAGCCACCCCGGCCCATCGCCGCCACGCGCATGATTCCGACGCAACAGGGTCACCACACCCAGCAGCACCATGGCAATGCCGATCACTACCTCCAGCTTTCCGACAAGGGCGTCGTGCTGGCGCGGGCGACCGGGAAGTGCCCGACCGGCAACGTCCGTCAGGATGACAATGGCGAAGGTGCCGAGCACCGTGCCGGCCAGGAAAGCGAGTCCGGAGCGGGTGCGGGTCTCCGAGAGCAGGATGAAGATGGTGGCGGAGATCGGCACGCTGCTGAGCGCCGCCGCGAGGGCCAGGGGCAGAACATGTCCCAGCGCCTGCCCCATCGCCTCTCCGATCCTGGTCCCCACCTCGCGTTTGGAAAGCCGCGACACGGGAGCCCTCATGAAAGTATCGCGCACTCGCAGGCTGCGAGCCGATCCGCTCAAGTGACGCGGCCGTAGCCAACAGCACGGGGCGGTGCCAATCACAACTATCGCTCATGCCTCTGTCGGTGCGTAGTGTCCGCACTCGCCGCTGTCGGTGCGCCCGCAGCCATCCGCACATGCCGCTGCTTTGTGTCTCTGGAACCGCCTACATTTTCGTTATACGATATACCTGTGGTGAGCGAGGAACAGATCCAGAAGTGGGCCGACGAAGCCGAAGCGGGATACGACGTTGATGAACTGAAGCGTCGGGGTCGTGGGCGTCCTGGTCGTGGGGCTGAACCGATGCAGGTCGTGGCGGTGCGGCTGACGGTCGAAGAGCTCGAGGCCCTCGATGAGGAGGCAGCCAAGACCAGCATGAGCAGGTCTGAGGCGATCCGGGCTGCCCTTGCCCACTTCGCTTCGTGAAGGTCCACCCGAGCGCACTCAGACACGGAGTCTCATCGGAGGATGCGATTCAAGCCGCGGAGTGGTCCCTGTGGATCGAGCCTCTCGACGACGGCCGCCCGAACGGGACTTGCGCCTCGGTTTCGACACCAGTGCCCGACTGCTCGAGACGGTGGTTCTGGTCTTCGAGAACGGCGACGAGTTGGTCATCCACGCCATGCCGGCTCGCAGTACCTGGACCTCCTGCCCTGATGACCGAGAAGAGCACCCAGCGATGGGCCACCGGAGTCATGCCGAACTTCGACCCTGCCGAGTAGCTCCGCTCCGCCGTCCGACCATGCCGCTGTCGGAGCGAAACGACCGTGCATGCCGCGATCAGCTCGGACGTGCCGATGTGCCCGCCCACTATCGCCGGTCGCGCCACCGCCGCCGATCCGCTGAAGAACGTCTGCCTACCCACGATGCTCCGATGGCCTAGCGTTGGCGATAGTGTTTGCTCACGAGAGGTGGTCGTCATGAGTCAGCAAGGTGAGCCTGCGCCGGAACCAGGTCGACTTGGTGGCGGAGCGATAGCGTCGTTGTCCGGCCTCGCGGTGTTGGCCATCTTCGTGATCCAGAACACCCAGGAGGTCAGGTTCCACTTCCTCTTCCTCGACTTCACGTGGCCGCTTTGGTGGTACACGATCGTGGTCGCGCTGTTCGGCGCAGTTGTGTGGTTCGGGCTGGGCGTGGTGCGACGCCACCGACGCCGCAAGGCTCGACGCGCTGCACGTTGAAGGGCGCTGGGTTTGCCCGGATCTGCCGCCGCTGTCGGAGCGGAGCGTCCGACCGCAGATAGCGTGCGCTGCGGCCATCCGGACATGCTGCTGAGCGGACGCGTCCAACATTGCGGGTAGGGCCCGGTCGTACGCAGATCGCCAAGCCGGCCTGAGCGGCACCGGCCGGAGCGTGACGGACCGTGGTCAGGCGCGCTGGACCTCGCTGCGCAGCTTGAGGACCACGGTGCCGTCGTCCTGCTCGATCACGTAGGCCGGGTTGTCCGCCTTGCCGTGGCGAGTGACCTGCTCTCCCTCGGTCGTGCGCGTGACGGTCTGTCGATGGACCTCGGTGACCGTGCCGCGCGCCGTGCCGGCGCCCCATCGCCAGGTCACCTGGCTGCCTACGCGGATCATGTGACTCCTACCTGACTGGGCTCCGGTGTGGTGTGCGGACTCACCGCTGCCGGGGGAATAGTTGATACATCATAGAAGTTTCGACTCCATGACCAGCCAGACCCTCACCGCACCCGTCCTCAAGTCTGCCGACACCGAAGTAGCTCTCCACCCGCTCCTCGCCGAGCGGTGGAGCCCGCGCTCCTTCGCCCCCGACCACGTGCTGGACGACACGACGATGACGGCGCTGCTCGAAGCAGCACGCTGGGCTCCCTCCGCGGGCAACACCCAACCGTGGCGGTTCCTGGTCGGACGGCGTGGCGAGGCGACCTTCGAGGAGCTCGCCTCCCTGCTCAGGCCGGGGAACCAGACGTGGGCACCGCACGCGAGCGCCCTGGTCCTGGTGGCGACGAAGACCCGTGACGACCGGGGAAGGCCGCTTCCGTGGGCGAGCTACGACGCTGGTCTGGCGGTGGCCACCATGACCGTGCAGGCGCAGCACCAGGGGCTGGCGATCCATCAGATGGGGGGATTCGACGCCGAGGGTGCCCGCCACCAGCTCCAGCTCGACGACACGCTGGAGCCCGTGGTCGTCCTCGCCGTCGGCATCCGAGACGAGGAGGAGCGGCTGCCGGCCGAGCTGGCCGAGCGCGAGCGCGCCCCGCGTACCCGGGCGCCGTTGGAGTCCCTGTTGCTTCCCCGTCGGGAGGCCGGGGAACGTGCCGGCTGACGGCACGAGGTCGTGGCCGGCCCCGACGCCGAGGCGTCGCCGCCGGTCGCGAGCGCGGGACCCCTGGCCCGGACGCACCGGCCGTGGCAGCGTGAGCCCATGAGTGGACCCGTGACCGAGGCCGAGGCCCCCGCCGACGAAGCCGACTGCAGCCATCCCGAGCACGCCTGCATGCAGGTCGGCGAGAGCCGGGAGAGCCAGGTCGGTCGCTTCACCGTACGGCGCGCGCTGCCGCGCCGCGGCCGCCGTACCGTGGGGGCCTGGTGCTTCGCCGACCACATGGGTCCTGCCGACGTCACCGAGGGCAGCGGCCTGGACGTCGGTCCCCACCCACACATCGGGCTCCAGACCGTCACCTGGCTCACCGACGGCGAGGTGCTGCACCGGGACAGCCTCGGGTCGGAGCAGGTCATCAAGCCCGGTCAGCTCAACTTGATGACCTCGGGTGGCGGCATCACCCACTCCGAGGAGGCCACCGGTCACTACCGCGGCACCCTCGAGGGCATCCAGCTGTGGGTGGCGCTGCCGGAGGAGACCCGGCACGCCGAGGGCGGGTTCGAGCACCTCACCGAGCTTCCACGCGCCGAGGTCGACGGTGGTCTGCTGACGGTGCTGGTCGGCGACCTCGACCGGCAGGGTGGAGCGCTGCGAAGCGGCGCCCGCCACGACACCCCGTTGGTGGGGATCGACCTGGACCTGCACGGGTCCACGGCGCTTCCGCTGTGTCCCGACTGGGAGTACGCGCTGGTGGTTCTCCGGGGCGAGCTCGCAGTGGGTGGGCAGCCGTTGTCGCCCGGCAAGCTCGGGTACCTCGGCCAGGACCGCGACGAGCTGCCGATCGAGGTGCGGGATGGCTGCCGGGCGCTGCTGCTCGGTGGTGAGCCGTTCCCCGAGCCGATCATCATGTGGTGGAACTTCGTCGCCCGTACTCAAGATGAGGTCGAGGCCGCCTGGCGCGCCTGGCAGGCCGAGGACGTCGACCGCTACGGCCGGGTGCACTCGCCGCTGGACCGGATCCCCGCGAAGCCCCCGTGGTGGGTCCGCCAGGACTGAGCCCCCCACGACTGAGCCCCCCGCGTCCGAAGGGCCCTTCACGTCTGAAAGCTCGACCCGGCCCGGTCTGATCAGACGTACGGCGCCTCGCGAGGCCGCGTGGAGGCGCTTCTGGTCTGTTCAGACGCCAGGCGCCTCGCCTCGGCGCGTAGGAGGTGCTTCTGGTCTGATCAGACGTGCGGCGCCTCGCGAGGCCGAGCCGAGGCGCTTCTGGTCTGATCAGACGCGAGGCGCGGGGGGTCAGCGGCGGTAGACCTGGACCTCGGTGGCCTTCACCACGAAGTGGACCCGAGCGCCCGGGGTGAGGCCCAGGTCGGCGACGGCAGCCGGGGTGACGTCGGCGCTGAGGTCGCCGGCGCGCACGCGGATCCAGTCCCCGTGGGGATGCAGCTCGGTGACGGTGACCGGCAGGACGTTGCGGGGGCTGCCGGCCGGTGCCTCCCGGTAGACCGCCACCGCGGCGGGACGGAAGACCGCGACCACCGCGTCGCCCGGGGCCGGCGCCGGCCCGGTCACCTCTCCGCCCAGCAGCACGCCGCTGTCGGCGGCCACGTGAGCGCCCTGCCAGGACCCCACGACCAGGTTGAGGCCGGCGATGCTGGCCGCGAAACCGCTGCGCGGTCGTTTCAGCACCTCGGCCGTCGGGCCCGCCTCCACGACGCGGCCTCGGTCGAGGACCACGACCCGGTCGGCCAGCAGCAGGGCGTCGAGCACGTCGTGGGTGACCACCACGGCGGTGCGCTCGGCGAGCACCTGCCGCAACGTCTCGCGCAGGGCAGGTGCCACCGCCACGTCGAGGGCGGCCAGTGGCTCGTCGAGCAACAGCACGCGCGGATCGGTCGCCAGCGCGCGGGCCAGGGCGACCCGCTGCGCCTGCCCGCCCGAGAGCTGGTCCGGTCGACGGTCCGCGAGGTCGGCGGTCCCGACGTCGTCGAGCCAGGCCCGGGCGATCTCGCGCGACCGCCGCCGTGAGGCACCCGCGCTGCGAGGACCGAAGGCCACGTTGTCCAGCGCGGTCAGGTGGGGGAGCAGCAGGGCCTCCTGGGTGAGGACTCCGACTCGGCGCCGGTGCGGCGGCACCCACGTCGTACGCCGCCCGTCGACCGCGGTGAGCGTCTCACCGTCCAGGGCGACCGCGCCCTCGTCGGGTCGCAGCAGTCCGGCGATGACGCCGAGCAGGGTCGACTTGCCGGCGCCGTTGGGCCCCAGGACCGCGACCGTCCCCCCGTCCGAGACCTGGAACTCCAGGTCGACGTCGCGCTCGGCGATCCGGAACCGGCAGGTCAACATCACAGTCCACCCCGACCGCGTCGAGCCAGCCCCATGACCGCCACCGCCACGAGCACCAGCAGCAGGGAGAGCGCCACGGCAGCGTCCGGGTCGGTCTCGCGCTGGAGGTAGATCTCCAGGGGCAGCGTGCGAGTGACTCCCTCCAGGCTGCCGGCGAAGGTGATGGTCGCACCGAACTCGCCGAGCGCGCGGGCGAAGGCCAGCACCGTGCCCGAGACGAGGCCAGGCAGCACCAGCGGCAGGGTGACTCGGCGCAGCACCGTCGTGGGCCGGGCGCCCAGTGAGGCGGCCACCACCTCGAAGCGGTCGCCGGCGGTGCGCAGGGCGCCCTCGAGACCGACGACGAGGAAGGGAAGCGCGACGAACGTCTGGGCGAGGACGACGGCCGTGGTGGTGAAGGCGATCTGGAGGCCGAGCACCTCGAACGTCTCACCGAGAAGCCCCCGTCTGCCGAACGTGTAGAGCAGCGCAATGCCCCCGACCACGGGAGGCAGCACCAGCGGGAGCAGCACCAGCGAACGGAGCAGGCCCTGCCCCGGGAACCGGGTGCGGGCCAGCACCAGCGCCAACGGCACCCCGAGCACGACGCAGGCCAGCGTGCTCGCTGCCGACGTCCGCAGGCTCAGCAACAGGGCGGCCACGGACGACTCGGAGGTGATGAGGCTCAGGAACCGTGACCACTCGACGCTCGACAGCATCGCAACGAGGGGCAGCAGCACGAACAGGGCTCCCGCGGCGGCCGGTACCAGGGCCCATCGCGGCAGGTCGACAGGTCGCGTGGACACGGTCATCCGGCCTCCCCGAAGCCGTGGTCGCGCAGCACCGACTGCCCGGCATCGCCGAGCACGAGCTCGACGAACTGCGCCGCGAGGTCGGGTTGGCCGGTGTCGGTCACCGTGGCGACCGGGTACCGGTTGACGACCTCGGTGGCCTCCGGGACGGGCACCTGGGCAACCTCGCCCCCCGAAGCCACGATGTCGGTGACGTAGACGAGACCGGCGTCGGCCTCCCCGGTGCGCACCTTGTTGAGCACGTCGGTCACCGACTGCTCCTCGCTCATCGGGCGCAGGGGGACGCCGACCCGTTCCGCGAGGCGCCGAGCGGCCGATCCGCAGGGCACCGTCGGGGCGCAGGTGACGAGGGCGACGTCGGGGGTGGCGAGATCCGCGAACCGCGCGATCCCGGCGGGGTTGTCCGGGGGGACCGCGATCCGCAACGTGTTGCTCGCGAAGACGCGCGGTCTGTCGACCAGCCCGTGGTCACGCAGGACGGCCATGACGCGTTGGTCGGCGGCGGCGAACACGTCGGCGGGCGCCCCCTGGTCGATCTGCGTGGCGAGGTCGCTCGAGCCGCCGGTGGACAGACGCACCTCCACGCCTTCGTGCTCGTTCTCGAACTGCTCGACGAGGATCGCGAACGACGGCTGCAGGGACGCCGCGGCGTAGACGGTGAGGGTGTCATCGGACGACGCGCTCTGGGTGCAGCCTGCTGCTGCCAGCATGACGGCCGCGACCAGGCAACCGACCCCTCGCCTCATCGTGGGCTCACCGAGCCGCGGTCTCGACGACCACGTTGGTGGACTTGATCACCGCGACCGCGACCGAGCCGGGCTCCAGCCCCAGGTCACGCACCGCCTCGCTGCTCATCAGCGACACCACACGGAAGGGTCCGCACTGAAGCTCCACCTGGGCCATGACGGCGTCGGTGTGGATCTGGGTGACCAGGCCGACGAACCGGTTGCGTGCCGAGCTGCTGGTGCCGCCGGGCACCTCCGGCGGGGAGGCCTGCTCCCGGGCCACCAGGGCGACGTCGTAGCCGTCGACGACGGCGCGCCCGGCCTCGTCGTGGGAGGAGTCGAGCAGCCCTCGATGGACCCAGCGACGTACGGTGTCGTCGCTGACGCCCAGGTACGTCGCTGCCTCACTGATCCTCATCTGCGGCATGAAAGAGCACTCTACAGCCGCATCTGCGCGCCTGGTGCACCTCAGGGCCGCACGCGGTCGAGCAACCGCAGCGCGTCGTGGGGGGCGTGGCCCTTGGCGTCGTTGTCGAAGAAGGCGAAGACGTCGCCCCGCTCGCTCCATCCGCGGCACTTGGCCGCCCAGCCGTCGAGTGCCTCGTCGGAGTAGCCGCTGGCGTAGAGCTCGGTGTCACCGTGCAGCCGGACGTACATCAGATCGCTGGTCTCGACCTCCGCCAACGGCCAGCGGCCGGCGGTATCGGCGACGACGCACCCGACGTCGTGGCGGCGCAGCAGGTCGAAGCACTCCTGGGTGCAGTAGGAGTCGCTGCGGAACTCCAGCACGTGCCGGATCCGTCGGTCGTCCTCGGCCTTGGCGAGCGCTCGGTCGTCCGCGATCTTGTCGTCGTGACGAGAAGCCAGCTCGGCGGCCTCGAGGGTGCTGCGGGGCAGCAGCGCGGAAGAAGGCTGACAGCCGGTCGGCGTCGTACGGGAGGTTCTCGGGCAGCTGCCACAGCACCGGGCCGAGCTTCGGGCCGAGGGCCAGCACACCGGAGGCGAAGAAGTTCGCCAGCGGGGTCTCGACGTCGCGGAGCTTCTTCATGTGGGTGATGAAGCGCCCGCCCTTGACCGCGAAGACGAAGTCCTCGGGCGTCTGCTCACGCCAGGCGGCGTACGAGGAGGGGCGCTGGAGGGAGTAGAAGGAGCCGTTGACCTCGATCGAGGTCAACCGATCGGCGGCGTAGCGCAGCTCGTCACGCTGCCGCAGCCCGGCGGGGTAGAAGTCCCCGCGCCAGCCGGCATAGGTCCAGCCGGAGATGCCGACCCGGATCTCACCCATGAGGACGATGCAACCACGCGCTCGCCGCACCTGCTCCGCACGTGAGCCTTGGGGGGAGGACGGACTGGTCCGGGAGGCTGAGCTGGCGGCTACGACGCGTGGCCGGGCTCCTCGGCGAGCGCCACCTCGACCATCAGCTCGTCGGCAAGCGCCTCGAGCGCCGAGCGCAGCTGTGCCCGGTCGGCGTCGGCCGGCGCTGCCAGGAGCGCGTGGGCGCGGAAGAGCATGCCGCCGGCCATCGGGGCGTGTTCCACCTCGGTGGCCAGCTCCTCGATGCTGACCTCTCGTCCCGAGAGCAGCGTCGAGATCTCGGCGACGATGCCGGGTCGGTCGTCCCCCACGACGTCCAGCCGGAGCCTGCGCTGGGCCGTACCCGCCGGGGCCGCGGTCCTCGCGACCGTGACCTCGATCCCCTCCTCGCCCAGGCCGACGAGGTCTGCAGACAGGGCCTCGACGGCAGAGTCGGACACCAGCGCCTCGACGATGCCGGCGAACTTTCCGGCGAGCCGCGCCATCTGGCTGCGCTCCCAGCTCGCGTTGTGGGCCTGGAGGCGCTCCGACACCGCCGCCACCAGTCCGGGTCGGTCGTCGCCGATCACAGTCAGCACTAAGGTCTCCATCGCCGAAGCCTAGAAGGTGGGGGCGACGTGCCGGGCGAGCCGGCCCGAGATCGACGCCGGGAGCCCGGCGGTGCACTCCCTGCGAGAAGCTCACGCAAGCCTCGTGGTGCTGGGCGCGCGAGGCGACCACGTCCCCGGGATCTCCTCGTGCCCCCTGGGGGCTCAGCCGCGGAGGCGGCGGCGGTCGTCGGCGAGTCGCACGGTCCGCCCGGTGCGGTCGAGGTGCGCGAGCAGCGGGAGGACGACGCGACGTGAGGTGTCCAACGTCCGGCGGGCCTCGCTGGTGGTGAACGGCTGCGGAAGCTCGGCCAGCCGTTGCACCGCGAGGTCGGGGGCGCCTGGCAGCAGCACCACCGAGCCGCCCACGTGGAGCAGGGCACCGCGGCGATGCAACCTCGTCACCGCGCTCGCGTCGAGGCCGAGCTCTCGCAGCCGCGCTGCGTCCGGAGCCGCGAACGGAGATCCGTCCAGCTCGTCGCGCAGCTGGGCCAACGCGTGTTGCAGAGCAGCGGGCAGCTCGTCCTGGTCGCGGCGGATCCTGCCGCGCTCGACGCCTGCTGGGTCGGTCACCAGCGCCGGGACGAGCGCCCGCGGCAGCGCCAGCGCTCGCGCGGCCGACTCCACGGCAAGACCTTCGTCATCGGTGTCGGCTACGAGGGCGGACAGTCGACCGCGGGCCTCCCGAGCACGTCCCGGCGACAGCAACCAGCCGCCTGCCTCGACCGTCCCCTCGTCCAGAGCCGACGGTCTCGCGCCGATCAGCGCGAGCAGGTCCCGCCTCACCAGCCCGCGGGACCGCACCTGGTCGGCGACGGTGGCGCGCGACTGCTCGAGCGCCTCCGCCCGAGCACGCGCCGAGCCCCGCCGGGCAAGGGGGGGAGGGTCGCAGTCGACGACGCGGACCCCCCACAGCGCCCGGCTGCCGGGGTCGCGCAGCACCCCGCGGTCGCCGATCTGGAGCGGCAGCGGTGTCGGCAAGGTCAGCCGGGCGTGCCGGCTCCCGAGCGGGCGGACGTGCACCGACAGGGCGGCAGCACCGACGTGCAGCACCAGCCGCTCGGGTAGGCGTTCCCGCTCGCGAGCGCCGGCCGGGGCGCGGAGCTGCACGTCCAGCAACCCCGCCCAGGCGAACCCCCCGGGCGTTGTCAGCACCGCGTGGCCCTCCGCGGGCACGGCGCCCACGAGATCGAGCGCCACCCGGGCGGTCCCGGCGACCGCGGAGCGGGACTGCCCCAGGCTCTCCAGTCCCCGCACCCGCACCTCGCCGGCGCCGCTGTCGAGCCGGTCCCCGACGGCGATCGTGCCGGCGGGCAGCGTCCCGGTGACCACCGTGCCGGCGCCCCTGACGTGGAAGCGCCGGTCGGTCCAGAGCCGCACCGGGGCACTCGGGTCGGGAGCCGGAACGCCCTTCAGCACGTCGCTGAGCGCACGCCGAAGGTCCGCCAACCCTTCGCCGGTGTGACCGCTGACCGCCACGGCCGGCGCACCCGCCAGCGAGGTCTGCTCGAGCTGTCTTCGCGCGTAGTCCAGCGCCGGTGCGGGGTCCGCCAGGTCGCTGCGGGTCACGACCAAAGCGCCGTGCCTCACCTCGAGTGCGTCGAGGGCGGCCAGGTGCTCGGCCGCCTGCGGCATCCAGGGGTCGTCGGCAGCGACCACGAGCACTGCGACCGGCACCGGCCCGAAGCCGCTCAGGGCGGTCGTCAGGAAGCGCTCGTGCCCGGGCACGTCGACGAACGCCACCTCACCCGTCCCCGGCCAGCTCGTCCAGCAGTAGCCGAGCCGGATCGAGAGCCCGCGGCGGCGCTCCTCCTCGAGGCGGTCGGGCTGCTGCCCGGTCAACGCCGTCACGAGCGTGGACTTGCCGTGGTCGACGTGCCCCGCCGTCGTGACGACGTACATCTCAGGACTCCCCGGCGACCCGTCGTACGGCGGCCGCGAGCGTGGCGTCGAGCGCCTCGGGGACGGCGATGAGGTCCAGCAGCAGCCGGCCGTCGTGCACCCGCCCGACCACGGCGGGCTCCCCGGTGCGCAGCGCGTCGCCCCAGTCGGCGGGCAGCGCCACCGCGGCGCTCGGTAGCGTGACCCCGGGTGCACCGCCGCCGCCGACGGCGGCCGATGACGGCACTGCCCGAGCGACGTCGCCGATCTGCTCGGCGAGCGCGCGGGCGCGCTGCATCAGGGCGTCGGGCTCCGTCGCCAGCGCCACGGCCACCGGCGGCGGGGGGCCGGTCAGGCTCGCCTCGAGCGCGGCCAGGGTGAGCTTGTCGACCCGGAGCGCGCGAGCGAAGGGGTGCCGCCGCAGTCGCTGCACCAGGTCCGCCTCACCGAGCAGCAGCCCGCACTGCGGTCCGCCCAGCAGCTTGTCGCCCGAGCTCGTGACGAGATGAGCGCCGGCGCGCAGGGACGAGTCGGCGTCCGGCTCGTCCGGGAGGCGGGGGTGAGGGGCCAGCAGACCGGAACCGATGTCGGCGACCACCGTCGTCGGCAGCCTGGCCAGCTCGTGGACCGAGACCGACGAGGTGAAGCCCTCGACGCGGAAGTTCGACGGGTGCACCTTGAGCACGAACCCGGTCTCGGGGCCGAGCGCGGCCTCGTAGTCGCTGAGCCGGACGCGGTTGGTGGTGCCGACCTCGCGCAGCCGGGCGCCGAGCGACTCCACCAGCTCCGGGATCCGGAAGCCGTCGCCGATCTCGACCATCTCGCCACGCGCCACCACCACCTCTCGTCCCTGCGCGAGCCCGACGGTCGCCAGCGCCAGCGCGGCGGCGCCGTTGTTGACCACGTGCACGCCACCCGCGCGGGGCACGGCCGCAGCCAGTGCTGCGGTCGCCCCCGCCCCGCGGCGGCCGCGGCGGCCGGTCGCGAGCTCGAGCTCGACGTCGGTGGTGCCGGCAGCGGTCCCCAGCGCCGCCACGGCGGCGCGGGAGAGCGGTGCCCGCCCGAGGTTGGTGTGGACCACCACCCCGGTGGCGTTGACCACCGGACGCAACGAGGTCGCTGCCGTCGGGAGCGCTGCCAGCACCGCGTCGGCGACCTGCTCGGGCGCGACCTCTCCGGCGCGACAACGATCCAACGCCTCGTTGACGGACGCCTTGACCTGCGTCCGGCCGAGCCGCTCGAGAGCCTCCGCGAGCCTCGGGTCGCCGAGGATGGTGTCGGTGCGCGGGGTGCGGCGTCGGGGGTCGTTCCCGGGGCGTTGCCGGGTCTCGGTCACGACGCTCGTGTGTCCGGAGAGGGGGGTGCGAAACCTGCCATCCGGTGGACCGCCTCCCGCAGCCTGTCGGGGGAGCAGCCGACGTTGAGCCGCAGGAAGCCAGCCCCCTGGCGGCCGAAGTTCAGGCCACGGTTCAGCGCCACCGCGCACTGCTTGCGCAACGCTCGTGCCGGGTCGTCGCCCCACCCCGCCGCCCCCACGTCGAGCCACGCCAAGAAGCTGGCCTCGGGCGGCAGGTAGCCGACCTCCGGCAGCTGCGCGGACAACAGGTCGCCGAGCAGCCGCCGGTTCTCGTCGAGCCCCGCCCGCAGCTCGTCGAGCCACGGCTCGCCCTCGGCGTACGCCGCCCGCTGGGCCAGCACCCCGAGGTGCCCGGCCCGCCACCCCAGCTCCTCGGGGAGGTCCGAACGCACTCGCTTGGAGCCTCCGGCGGCTTCCGAGGGCACCACGATCTGCGCGCACTTGAGTCCGGCGAGGTTCCACGTCTTGCTCGCCGAGTGCAACGCGATCCCGTGCCCGCGTGCGGTGTCGTCGACGTCGAGGTAGGGCGTGAACGTGGCCCCCGGCAGCACGAGCGGAGCATGGATCTCGTCGCTGACCACCACGGCGCCGTACCGCTCGGCGAGCTCGGCCAGCGCGGCCAGCTCGTCGCGGCGGTGCGCCCGACCGACGGGATTGTGCGGGTTGCACAGCAGGTAGGCCCGCGCCCCGTCGGCGAACGCCTGCTCGATGGCGTCGAGGTCGAGCCGCCAGCCCTGCTCTCGAGCCAGCGGTGCCTGGATCACCTCACACCCGACCTCGCGCACCCAGCCGAAGAAGGGCGGGTAGATCGGTGGGCTGAAGGCGATCTTGTCGCCGGGGCGCACCAGCGCCCGCAGCGTCTCCACCATCGCGACGCCCACGTCGGGAGCGAGCAGCACCTCGTCGGGGGCCACCTGCCACCCCCAGCGTCGGGCCGCGAAGTCGGCGAACACCTGCGGCAGCTCGGTGTGGGGGTCGGCGTAGCCGACGTCGCCGTCGGCGACGGCGCGGCGCAGCACCTCGGCGATGGGATCCGCGAGCACCACGTCCAGCTCCGCGACCCACATGGGTAACACGTCGGGGCCGTAGACGCGGTACTTCGCAGACGTCCGATGCGCCAACGTCGCCGGCGACGCCCAGAGTTGGTTCCTGGCCACGCTCACCCCCGGTTGTCTGGCGGACGGACTGGCTGTGCCGTTGAGTGGCGGAGGCGGACGGGAATCGAACCCGCCGGACCCGGATCCCGGGCCCCAACGGTGTTGAGGACCGTGCCCGTCACCAGACGGGAAACGCCTCCGCTCGTCACTCTAGGACCCCTGGTGACCGAGGTGCGAGCCGGCGAGCCACGACGTGGTCATGGCGGGGCGAGCGGGGAGCCACGAAGTGGCCGCGCCGGTGGCACATCGGGCCGGGTAGGTTCGTCCCGTGAGCGCACCCCCCATCCTCGGGACGGCGGACGGTCGACGGCTGACCCAGTACGCCGCGGGCGGAGGCTGCGCGTGCAAGGTGCCGATCGACGAGCTCGAGCGGGTGCTGTCGGGCCTCGGCGGGGGAGCGTCGGGAGACCTGCTGGTAGGGCTGGAGAACGGCGACGACGGTGCGGTGGTGCGCCTGGACGGGGAACGGGCCGTCATCGCCACTGCCGACTTCTTCACGCCTGTCGTGGACGACCCGTACGACTGGGGCCGCATCGCTGCGGCCAATGCGCTGTCCGACGTCTACGCGATGGGGGGCGAGCCGCTGGTCGCGGTCAACCTGCTCGCCTGGCCCCGGGAGCTGATCCCGTTCGACCGGGCGGCCGAGGTGCTGCGGGGCGGGGCCGACGTGTGCGCCGAAGCGGGGTGCCACCTCGCCGGCGGTCACAGCATCGACGACCGTGAGCCGAAGTACGGGCTGGCTGTCACCGGCATCGGAGACCCCGCCCGGCTGCTGCGCAACGACGCCGGTGTGCCGGGCGTGCCGCTGACGCTGACCAAGCCCCTGGGGCTGGGCGTCCTCAACAACAAGCACAAGGCGACCGGGGAGGGTGTCCCCGAAGCGGTCGAGGTGATGACCACGCTCAACCGCGACGCCTCACGCGCTGCCCTGGCTGCTGGCGTGCGGTGCGCCACCGACGTCACCGGGTTCGGCCTGTTGGGGCACCTGGCCAAGCTGTGCCGCGCCAGCGGCGTCGGCGCCGAGGTGCAGATGGCCGACGTCCCGGTGCTGGCGGCGGCCCGCACCGCGCTCGAGGAGGGGTTCGTGCCCGGGGGGTCGCGACGCAACCTCGAGTGGGTGCGCCCTCAGCTCGGCTCCGACCGCTCCGAGGAGGACCTGCTGCTGCTCGCCGACGCGCAGACCTCCGGCGGCCTGCTCGTGGCCGGGGAGCTGCCCGGCCACCCGGTCATCGGCCGGCTCACCGCCGACCCCGGTCTCCGCGTGATCTAGCGCGAGTGCCTTGGGGAAACCTGACGCCCACGCCGCACCTCAGGACGGGGCGACCTGGAGGATCCCGAGGCACATCTCGTCGACGGTGCCTTCGCCCCAGACCACGTAGCGGTCGGGTTCGCCCTCGAACGCCGGGATCTGGTCTCGGATCTTCTGGGAGTGCCGACAGGTCACGCGCACCTGGTCACCGCGCTCGAGTCGGACGCCGCGTACCGGCTTGGCGCCCTGGTCGTCGAAGTTCCAGACCGGGATGTCGAGGATCGTGCGGGCTCGAGGTGTCTCGGGGTTGACCTCGATGCTGATCCTCTTCCCCAGCAGGTGCATGTGCCCGGCAACGCCGAGGACGGTGAGGGGACGCTCGATGAACCGGTCGCACCGGGTCACCGCGGAGGGGCGGATCGTGGTGCCGCACAGCAGGTGCAGGGCGTCCGACGTGGCCGCGCCACCGACCCTGGAGGCCAGGTCGTAGCGGGCGGCCTGCCGCTCGCACAGCGGGTTGTCGTTGTGCTGGGGGCGGCACGGGAGCTCGACGGGGGCGGGAAGCAGCATCGTGCTCACGGGTTTCAGTCCGGCCTTCGCCGACGCCACTCGCAGCCGCGCGGCCGACACGTCGTCCCCGTTGCCGGCGAGCAGGCTGTAGTGCACCTGCATCACGATGCGCGAGCCCTTCTCCAGCGGTACGCCGTACCCCTTGCGGACCAGCGACTCCCGACCGCCCGGAGCCCACGCTCCCAGCCAGGGGGCGTCGTTGAGGGCGTCGAGGCCCTGGTCGCCGATCCCGGCGTCACCGAAGCACGTCCACCCCTGACCCTCCTGGGCTTCGTCCAGCTCCTCGGCGTCGTCGACCTGGTCGGGTGGCACCCGGAAGAGGATGACGTGGTGCACCAGGCGCGAGTTGCCGGGCACCACGTCGGTGCCGGTGACGGTCATGTCGGTGTCGAGGCCGGGGTCGAGCAGGAAGCAGCGGTAGTCGTCGCTCGCCGCGTCCGTCGGTGGGGAGGGGGTGTACGCCGCCGGCATCTCCAGGGTGAGCCGTCGCTCGCCTGCCCGGAGCGGCCGGGCAGGCGCCGCGGGCGAGGCCTTGGCTGCGTGCCCGTGGCCGTCGTCGGCAGCGCTGGGGGAGGGCTCCTGGTCAGCCTGACCGGCGTTCGACTGCTCGGAGGAGGCGCCGCCGCACGACGCGAGCAACAGGGCCAGCGCCACGAGCACGGCGCCCACAGCGCCAGCGCGGCGCGCGCGCTCGCGTGGTGCACCCATGTCGGCGACTGTAGACCGCGGCACCTGAGCCTGCGCGAAGGCCGGTGGGGGCGCCTACTGCTGGGGCGGGTACTGGCTCGACTTCAGCAGGCCGGCCAGGTGAGCCGCGTTGGCCGCCGCCGCGGCGTTGGTGGCGGCGGTCTTCTCCGGGGTCTGGTCGTGGTCGTGGTAGTCCACCCCCTGCATGGCTTCTCCCACCCAGTAGGTGCCGGCGTTGGGTGCCACGGAGAAGCCGGAGTCGTTGAGCGCCTGGAGGCACTCGGCGACGGTGTGGTGGGCGCCGTCCTCGTTGCCGACCACCGCCACCACGGCGACTTTGCCGAACGTCGAGAACCGGCCCTCGTCGTCGGTCTCGGAGAGCTCGGCGTTGAGGCGCTCCAGCACCATCTTGGCGACCGAGGCGGGCTGCCCCATCCAGATCGGCGTGGCCAGCACCAGGATGTCGGCGGCGAGCACCTTCTCCCGGATCTGCGGCCACTGGTCGCCGTCGCCCTCGTCGGTGCTGACGCCGAAACGGACGTCGTGGTCGACGACTCGGATCGACTCGCCGTCGACGCCGTGCTTGCCGAGCTCGTCGAGCACCTGGCTCGCGATCAGCTCGGAGCTGGAGTCGGCAGGGGACTTCTTGAGGGTGCACACCAGTGCCACTGCGGTGAGGTCGGTCATGGACGGTGACTACCCGGGTGACCGCGGCGGCAACCCTGTCCGATCTGGTCGGTCGACCAAGTCGGGACCCGAGTCCTCTTGTCGGGCGCGGGATCTGGTGTCAACGTGAGCCCATGGAGAGAGTCCCCGGTACCACCTCGAGCCCCCCTGCCCGATCACACCCGCTTCGTCTCGCCGTCGTCCTGCTGGGCGTGTTCGCGCTCGTGATGGCGGCCCTGGCCGGACCCGCTGCGGCGAAGCCGCGGGGCAAGGCCCACGACGCGTCCAGGGCGCACGGCCCGGTTCGGACCGTCGACGTGATGACCCGCAACCTCTACCTCGGCGCGGACCTGACCTCCATCGTCACCGCCCTGGGACTTGACCCCGCCGACCCGAACGCCGTCGTCCAGGCAGCCACGCAGACGTGGCAGCAGGTGGTCGACTCCGACCCGGAGGAGCGGATGGCCGCGATCGCCAAGGAGATCGTCGCGACCAAGCCGGAGGCGGTAGGGCTGCAGGAGGTCACCCAGTGGGCCACCTATGACTACAACCCGCTGACTGGAGAGCCGTCGAACCGGCAGGTGGCTTACGAGTTCCTCGACCTGCTGCTGGAGGCGCTGCACGACCGAGGGATGAGCTACCGCGAGGTCTCCGGTGCGACCTCGACCAACTTCACCTCGCCGCCGATCCCGATCCTGGCAGGCGAGGCCTACCCGACCAAGGCCGTCCAGCTGGTGGACCGCGACGTGATCATCGTGCGGGGCGCCGTCAGGGCGGCCAACCCCCGCAGCGGCAACTTCAAAGCAATCCTCGGGCCACCACAGTTCCCGCTGCCGGCCGCCCGCGGCTGGGGTTCGGCCGACCTTCGCTACAAGCGGGCGAACTTCCGCTTCGTCAACTCCCACACCGAGGCATTCAGCCCCGAGTCGCTGCGGGTCGCCGAGGTGCAGGAGCTCCTCGACGCCCAGGCATTGATCACCGAGGACCTTGGCGCCCTGCCCACGGTCTATGCCGGCGACTACAACTCCGCAGCGCCGAACGCGGATGCCTACCGGACCCTGCTCGCCGCGGGGCTGCATGACCTCTGGTCACAAGCGCGTCCGCGGTGGCCGGCGCGTTGGTCCAACACCTGTTGCCAGGACGCCGACCTGGCCAACCGGAGGTCTGACCTCACCACTCGGATCGACCTGCTGCTCGGCACCCGCGGGGTGCGGGCCGTCACCGCGCGCCGGACCGGCGTCCGGCGGGTCAACCTGCCCGGCGACACGTGGTGGGCCTCGGACCACGCCGGGGTGGTCGCCAAGGTGAAGATCCCGATAGGTATCCCCCCGCGGAGTTGACCCGTCGCGCGGGTGCTGCTGCGTCATAGTGCATCCATGAGCGCGTCAGGTCCCTCACCGTACGAACCACCGCCAGCCTCGGCGCCGCAGCAGAAGCGGCCGCCGAGCTGGTGGTGGTTCGTGGGGCCCGTGGTGCTGCTCCTGGCCGCCGTCGCGGTGTTCGTCGTCATGCTGGTGTCCACGCTGGGCGATGTGCTCCAGGTGGACGCGCGGGTGCCCGTCGACGGCGAGCCGCACGCGGTGTCGGTGCCCGCGGGGGAGCGGATGCTGTTCGCCGAGCTAGGCGCCGGCCGAGCGCTCCCGTGCAGAGTCACCGACCGCGGGGGTCGCGAGATCGAGCAGCGCGACGTGGTCGGCAGCTTCACGATGACCCGGGACGGCCGCGAGTGGAGCGGACTGACCCGCTTCGACGCCGGCGACGGGGACATCGTCGTCACCTGCTCGCAGCAAGCCGCGATCGACGGGGGCGAGGTGCTGGTCACCCCGGCGCACGAGATCGGCACCTTCGTGGCCCGGATCTTCGGCACCATCCTCATCCCGATGGCGTTGGGACTCGTCGCGGTGATCTGGGCGATCGTCCTCGGCGTCCTCATCGCCACGCGACGCAGGTAGCCCGACCGTGACGCGGGCAGTGGCTACGGTGCCGTCATGAGGGCCGTCACCTGCACCGAAGCCGAGCTCGCCGTCGTCGATCTGCCCGACCCCCGACCGTCGGATCACCAGCTGCTGCTCGACGTGCTGCGGTGCGGCATCTGCGGCTCCGACCTCCACGCCCGCCACCACGCCGACGAGCTGGCGGCCGCCGCGGCGGCCACCGGGTACGAGGACGCGATGCGTCCCGAGGAGACCGTGGTGCTCGGCCACGAGTTCGTCGGGGAGGTTGCCGAGCGGGGTCGCTCGGTGCGCGGGTTCGCGGCCGGCGCCCGCGTGGTCGCGATGCCGCTGCTGCGCGTCGACGCCAAGGTCCACCCGACCGGCCTGTCCCGCCACGCTCCCGGCGCGTACGCCGAGGCGGTCGCGGTCGAGGCCGCGCTCGCCATGGAGGTGCCCAACGGGCTCGACACCGACGTGGCCGCTCTCACCGAGCCGATGGCCGTAGCGCTGCACGCGGTGCGACGCGGGGAGGTGAAGAAGGGGCAGGTCGCGGTCGTCATCGGGTGCGGCCCGATCGGACTGGCCGTCATCGGCATGCTCAAGGCGCAGGGGGTCCGCACGGTCGTGGCCAGCGACCTCTCGGCCTCCAGGCGTGCCCTGGCGGAGCGGATGGGCGCCGACGTCGTGGTCGACCCCACCTCGGAGTCCCCCTACGAGGCCTTCGACACCAGCGACTACGTCACCGAGGGAGCGCAGATGTTCGACCTCGCAGTCGACTCGATGCGCAAGCTGCGGACCGTGCCGCGGCTGCCGTGGTGGCACCTGATGCACCTGGCGGAGATCGCCGGCGCGATGCCCCACGGGCCCGTGGTCTTCGAGTGTGTGGGCGTCCCCGGGATCATCGACCAGATCATCACCGACGCTCCGCTGGTCACGCGCATCGTCGTGGTGGGTGTGACCATGGCCCCCGACACGATCCGCCCGTCCATCGCGATCAACAAGGAGATCGACCTGCGGTTCGTGCTCGCCTACACCCCTCGGGAGTTCCGCGACGCCCTGCACCTGCTCGCCGACGGCAAGGTCGATGGGCGCCCGTTGCTCACCGGGTCCGTCGGGCTGGAGGGTGTGTCCTCGGCCTTCGACGTGCTCGGCCGGGCCGATGCCCACGCGAAGATCCTCATCGACCCTCGTTCGACGGTCAGCGAGCCAGCGCCGCCAGCAGCCCCTCGCAGTCCGTGACCGTGACGGTGGCCCCGGGGTGCCTGATCCGCCCGGTGGGGTCGATCCCCTTCACGGGCTCGTGGAACTCCATGCACACGGCGTCGTCGGCATTGGTGGCGAAGGTGACCCCCCGGTCGGCGAACGACAGGTGCGCCGGGCCCGCTGTCTTGATGAAGGCGAAGCCACCGCTGCGCTGGGTCGAGCTGATGTTGCCGACCGGGGTTCGCAGCGACCAGGGACCGAAACGCACCCGCAGCTCCGGCTCCGGGCCGTCGGTGAGCTCGACGTACGTCGTTCGCGGGGTGATGCCGAAGGGCAGCGCGGCGAGCTGGTAGCGGCGGGAGAAGGCGAATTCGAAACGTCGAGGCATGGAAGGAGTCTGCCCCACTCAGCCCGTCCCACCCCTAGACTGACGCGCGCGTGAGGCCGGGGAGCGGGAGGGCGGAGGCGTAGATGGACGGAGGGGGCGACGACGGGGAGAGGGCGGACGCCCGTCGACTGCTCGACGTCGTCGACCTGATGATGCGGACGGCCGAGGTGCACCTCAGTGCCGGGGTCTCGGCGCACGACGTCGTCGACACCATGCTGCGGATCAGTGACGCCTACGACGTCCCGCACGTGCACGTCGACCTGACCTACAACTCGGTCCACGTCACCCACTTCCGCGACGGCGACCAGCTGCCGGTGACGGCGCTCCGCGTGATGGACAGCGGACAGGCTGACTTCCGGCGGCTGCGCGAGGTGCACCGCCTGGTCATGCAGATCGAGCGCGAGGCGCTGCCGTTGCGGGACGCGCACCGGCGGATCGTCGCGATCCAGGAGGCTCCGGCGACCTATCCGGCGTGGGTGGTCACCGCGGGCAGCGCGCTGATCGGCGTGGGTGTGGTCATGTCCGCCTCGGCGGAGTGGAGGTTGATGCTGCTGACCTTCGTCGCCGGTTGCCTGATGAACGGGCTGCTGGGGCTGCTGATCCGTGTCGGCGTGCCCAGCTTCTTCCGCCAGGTGGCCGGGGGTTTGTTCATGGTCCTGTTCGCCGGGGGTGCCACCGCGCTCGACCGTCGAGGTGTCGGGTTCTTCACCGACATGGACCCCAACCTCATCGTGGTCGGCGGCATCATCGCGCTCCTGGCAGGGGGCACGGTCGTCAGTGCAGTTCAGGACGGCCTGGACCACTTCAACGTGACGGCCTCGGCGCGGCTCTTCGAGGCGGTGCTGCGCACCACCGGCATCGTCGTGGGCATTGTCGCGGGCCTCGACGTGGTGGCGCGGTTCGGTGACCCGTTGCGTCTGTCGACGTCGGCTCTGACCCCGGCGCCGGTGCCGCTGCAGTTCCTGGGCGCCGCCGTGGTCGCCGCGGGGCTGGTGGTCACGTCGTTCGGTGACCGGCTGACCCTGGCGCTGGCGATGCTGATGGGCCTGGTGGCCTGGACGTGCTACTTCATGCTGGCGGTGGTCGGGGCAGCCGAAGCGGCGTCGAACAGCGTCGGCGCCTTCGCGGCCGCGTTGGTCAGCACGCTCGCCGTCCGGCGGTCCAGCGTCCCCGGCTTCGCGCTGGCCACCGCCGCGATACTGCCGCTGCTGCCTGGACTCGACCTGTACGACGGGCTGTTGCAGGTGGTGGTCAAGGATGCCGACGGCGCGGCGCTGCTCCAGGGCATCCGGCGTCTCCTGGTGGCGGGGTCGGTCGCTCTCGGCATCGCCGCGGGGGCGACCCTGGGGACCTTCATGGCGCGCCCGGTCGCGGACCGGCTCGGCAGGCAGGGCGATCGGGCAGCCGTCACGGGCGAGCCGACCTGACCCGCGGCCGGGATCAGTGGCGCAACTTGAGCCAGGGACGGTTCAGGTCGAAGTGGCGCCCGGTGACTCTCGACGGAGCGATCTCCACGACGTTGTACTTCTCGGTGTCGACCCAGGGACGCAGCGGCACGTTCTCGGCGCGGTGCTCCTCGTCCTCCTCGAGCTTCCTCGCCGTGCCGTGGACGATCACGCTCAACGCCTCTTCGTCGCTGAAGCGGTCGATCTCGAAGACGACCTCGGGGTGCATCACCAGGCCGAGCAGCTTGCTGCCCTCGGCCGTGCGGAACAGCAGGGTCTCGCCGTCGACCGCGTAGTTGATGGGCACCAGGTTGATCTCGTCGCCGAGGAGGAAGGCGAGCCGTCCGAACTCCTCACCGCTCAGGGCCTCCCAGCACTCATCGTGGGTGAGCTCGCGCGTGACGCCGTCGTCGTAGTCCATGGACCCCTCCTGAGTGGCCAGCCTGTGAGGTCGAATCTAGTCCCCGGGCCGGGGTGTCCGGCAAGGGCGT
This sequence comes from uncultured Actinomycetota bacterium, assembly GCA_963801135.1. Lineage (GTDB taxonomy): Bacteria > Actinomycetota > Actinomycetes > Propionibacteriales > Nocardioidaceae > Marmoricola_A. Next base: position 61,699 of record CAWDDN010000021.1, read on the forward strand.
CAGGGCAGCAGAGAATTCGGCTCGAAGACCGGTCGTCGGTCGAGCTGCTCGGTGCTGGGCCTGACGAACTCGAACCCCGACGTCGTCACGACCAGCCAGGGCTCATGGGGTGGGTCGCCGGCCGGGCCGAGCGCCTCGCGCTCCCCGATGCCCAGCGCGTCGGCAGGCAGGTCGGCGTACAGATCCTGCGCGGCGTGCGCGCACTCCAGGTGCAGCGGGGGGAAGTGGAAGGCGTTGCGGTCGACCTCCAGCTGCGTGCCCAGGAACGCGATCGGTCGACCGAGCGTCTCCCCGCACATGCCGCAGATCCGGCTCAACGCGCACTGGGGGACCCGTTGGTGGTTGACCCGCCGCACGGTGCCGCCGCCGCCGGAGGCGAAGTCCTCGGTGCAGGCGAAGGGCACCGGGACGCCAAACTCCGGGTCGGCCGACAGGTCGTGCAGCAGGGCCCTGGCGGCCGCTCGCGTCATCCCGCGCTCACTGTCGCTGGCCGTGGGCGGAGAAGGAGCCGGTCTCCAGGCGGCGCACCGGCAGCTCGGAGTCGGAGCGTCGGCCGCGCTCGACCTGGACGGTCGCGGGCGGGTTCTCCGCGGTCATCTTGTTCGGCAGCGACAGCTTCATGATCGTGCGCAGCGTCTGCCCGTACTGACGGTGCAGCGGCCCCGTGGTGTACGGGATGTCGTACTTGTCGCAGAGGGCCCGCACCTTGACCGCGATCTCGGCGTAGCGGTTGCTCGGCAGGTCAGGGAAGAGGTGGTGCTCGATCTGGTAGCCGAGGTTGCCCGACAGGATGTGGAGCAGGGGCCCGCCCTCGAAGTTGGCCGACGCGAGCATCTGGCGCAGGTACCACTGCGGCCGGCCCTCGTCCTCGAGCTCCTCCTCGGTGAAGTGCATCGCGCCGTCGGGGAAGTGGCCACAGAAGATGATCATGTAGGCCCACAGGTTGCGCATCAGGTTGGCCGTGGCGTTGGCCTTCATGGTCTGCTTCCACGCCGGCCCGGTCAGCAGCGGGAACAGGATGTAGTCCTTGCCGATCTGCTTGGTGATCTTGCGCCGGATCTGCCGCAGCTGCTTCTTCAGCTCCTTGGGGTCCTTCTTCCCCTGGCGGATGGAGTGGATGTCGAGGTCGTGCAGCGCCACCCCCCACTGGAAGAGCGAGGCCAACAGCCCGTTGTACACCGGCTGCCCGAGGTAGAACGGGCTCCACCTCTGCTCCCGCGCCATCCGGAGGATTCCGTAGCCGATGTCGTTGTCGTAGCCGAGGACGTTGGTGAACTGGTGGTGGATGAAGTTGTGGGAGTGCTTCCACTGCTCGGCCGGCTGCGCGGTGTCCCATTCCCAGGTGCTGGAGTGGATCTCCGGGTCGTTCATCCAGTCCCACTGCCCGTGCATCACGTTGTGGCCGATCTCCATGTTCTCGAGGATCTTGGCGACCCCGAGCATGGCGGTGCCGGCGACCCAGGCCTGCTTGTTCTTGCTGGCGAACAGGGTGACCCGTCCAGCAGCCGCGAGCCCCCGTTGGATCCGGATCATGCGGTGGATGTACGCCGTGTCGGCGTCCCCCCGCGACTCCTCGATCTCCTTGCGGATCGCGTCGAGCTCGCGGCCGAGCTGCTCGATCTCCTCGTCGGTGAGGTGGGCGTACTCCTGGACGTCCGAGATGGCCATGGGCTTGCTCCTCTGGGTGGTTGCGTTCGAGTCGGGTCAGGTGGCGGGGGTCAGATGTCGAAGGTGCAGTCGCCGACGGGCACGGTGACGCAGGTCTGCACCCGCTCGTTGGGGTCGAAGAACTCGTCGCCGTTGCGCATGTCGCGCACCTTGCCCTGGATCATCGTCAGGGTGCAGGTGTGGCAGATGCCCATGCGGCAGCCGTACGGCATCCCGAGGCCGGCCTCCTCGCCCGCTTCGAGCACGGTGGTGGCGCCGTCGCACTCCACGGTCTTGCCGGAGTTCTGGAACTTCAGGCTGCCGCCGGCGTCCTCGTCGCTGCCGAGGTCGAGGGAGAAGCGCTCGATGTGGAGCTGGTCGGTGAGGTCGGCGTCGGCGAAGTGCTCCTCGATGGCGTCCAGCATGGGCGCCGGACCGCACGCCCAGGTCTGGCGTTCGCGCCAGTCAGGGCAGATCTCGTCGAGCTGCTGCATCTCCAGCATGCCGTCGGTGTCGGTGTGCAGCCGGTGCAGGGTGAAGCGGTCGTGCCTGCGCTCCAGCTGCTCGACCTCCTCACGGAAGATCATCCGGTCCGGGGTGGGGGAGCTGTAGTGCATGACGACGTCCGGGCCGCCGTCGCCAAGGTTTCCGCGGCGGTCGAGGGTCCGCAGCATCGACATCACGGGAGTCACGCCGCTGCCCGCCACCAGGAACAGCATCTTCGGAGGTGGCGGGTCAGGCAGGATGAAGTCGCCGTTGGGCAGCGCCAGGCGGATGATCGTGCCCGGCTCGAGCCCGTTGACCAGGTGGTCGGAGATGAAGCCCTCCGGCATCGCGCGCACCGTGATCGCCAGGGTGCGTCCGGAGTGCTTCGGCGGGGTGCTGATCGAGTAGGACCGCCAGTGGAACTTGCCGTTGATCTGGACGCCGATGCCGACGTACTGACCTGGATGGTGGTCGTAGCGCCAGCCCCAGCCGGGCCGTACCACCACGGTGGCGGCGTCCTCGGTCTCCTTGACCACCTTCTCGACCCGTCCGCGGAGCTCGCGGGCGGTCCACAGCGGGTTGATGAGCGCGAGGTAGTCGTCCGGCTCCAACGGGGTGGTGATGCGGGCGCCGAGGCGACGCAGCTTGGTCCACGGGACCTGACCGGTGACCTTCGTGGCCAAGCTCATGCATGTCCCCCTGACGGACGTAGCGACGCGACGTGAGTAGTGAACGGGTGTTCACTCAGTCTCGTCAACCCCGATGGCGGAGATTGTGACAGGAAACCGACGAAAGTGGCCCGAAACCGGCGAAGGCCGGACGCGGTCCCCGGGAGGCCGTCCCACGGTGGTCTAGGCTCTGCGGCCTGTCACCTCCGGCGCCCAGGAGGGCTCATGCGCCACGGCATCGTTCTCTTCACCAGCGACCGCGGAATCACCCCCGCCCGGGCGGCGCAGGCTGCCGAGCGCCACGGCTTCGACACCTTCTACGTGCCCGAGCACACCCACATCCCGGTACGCCGCGACGCGGCTCACCCCGGGACCGGGGACGCGACGTTGCCCGACGACCGATACCTGCGCACGCTGGACCCCTGGGTCTCACTGGCGACGGCCGCCGCGGTCACGGCGCGCATCGGACTGTCCACCGCGGTCTGCCTCCCGGCCGCGTCCGACCCGATCACGCTCGCCAAGACGATCGCCTCCCTCGACCACCTCTCCGGTGGCCGGGTCAGCGTCGGCGCGGGGTTCGGCTGGAACACCGACGAGCTCGCCGACCATCACGTGCCGGCGGAGCGTCGTCGCGCGGTGCTGCGGGAGTACCTCGAGGCGATGCGGGCGCTGTGGACCCAGGACGAGGCGTCGTACGACGGCGAGTTCGTCAGCTTCGGCGCTTCCTGGGCCTACCCCAAGCCCGCGCAGCAGCACGTCCCGGTGGTCCTCGGGGCCGGTGGTGGCCCCCGGACCTTCGCCTGGATCGCCCGCCACGCCGACGGCTGGATGACAACGCCGAGGGAGGCCGACGTCGGGGAGAAGGTCGAGCGCCTGCGCGAGGCGTGGGACGACGCCGGACGCGCGGGCCTCCCGGAGGTGAGGGTGCTTGCCACGTCCAAGCCCACCCCCGAGCTGCTCGCGGGCTGGGAGGAGATCGGCGTGACGGAGGCGATCTGGGGGCTGCCCGACAAGTCGGCCGACGAGGTCGAGGCCTTTCTCGGTCGCCATGCCGGCCGCCTCGGCCGCTGACGGGTCGCCCGCCGAGTGGCGACCATGGTCGGTGGAGTCAGAGAACCGGTGCAGCCCAGGCGGGCCTGGCTGCACCGGTTCGTGAGACCCGCGTGGACGTTGTCGGCCCTTCGGCAGTGCCTCGACCGTGACGTTCCAGCCGAAGCTCGGGGCGACGCCCCATGCAGGCGTTGGGCGTCCGCCTCGGACCGACTGCGTCCTCGTGGGTCACCTCCGCGGATCTCACCGGCACCGAGGGTGCCGTTGGTGATCGTCCACGGTGGCTCGGTCGCGCCTCCTGATGGTCGGCACGTGTCGATGGTCCGGGAGCAGAGGCACGCGAGCATCCCCACCATTGATGAACTGGGTGGCCGCACGGCACCGAGGTCGTCGATCAGCCATCACTGGCTGGCGCATTGGCGCCCGCTGAACTCGGTCCTGGAGGAGGCCACCGGGAAGCACACGCCGTAGCCAATGCCGGCCGGTCTCGTTGGGTGGGTGACGTCTCATCCCCGGAGGATCCATGCGCCGTGCCGTTGGACTGCTTGCTGCCGTGACCGTGATGCTCGGGGCGGCGACCGCCCTGGGCACGCCTGCGGAGGCGCGCACCAAGCCACTGCGGATCCACGTGCTGTCCAACCGGGCCGACCTGGTCTCGGGCGGAGACGCGCTCGTGCGGGTGCAGCTGCCCCGCAAGGTGAAGCCGTCCAAGGTGCACGTCCACCTCAACGGACGCGACGTCACGGGCCAGTTCGCCAGGCGCAGCAACGGCAGGTACGAGGCGCTGGTCGAGGGGCTGCGACTGGGAGACAACAGCATCCGCGCGACCGCACCTGGCTACCGCGGCACTCGCACGATCACCAACCACCCCAACGGTGGCCCGATCTTCGCCGGGCCGCAGCTGAAGCCCTACCAGTGCCAGGAGGGTGCGCGCGACGACCAGTGCAACCAGCCCGCGTCGTACTCACTGCTCTACAAGTCCACCGACCCGCAGAAGCAGAACGAGCTGCAGCCCTACGACCCGGACAACCCGCCTGACGACGTCGCCACCACGACGACCGACGAGGGCCATACCGTGCCATTCGTCGTACGCCGTGAGGACGGCTTCCAGGACCGCGACCGGTACTCCGTCCTCACGCTCTGGACCCCCGGCAAGAGCTGGGAGCCCTGGGCGCCGCAGCAGCAGTGGAACCGCAAGGTGCTGGTCACCCACGGCGGCGGCTGCGGCGCGACGTACGCCCCGGGCAGCGTCCGGCTCACCGACTACTCGGGCACCATCCCCGAGGAGGTCCCGCTGCAGCAGAGCTACCTCCACGCCCTCGGCGAGGGGTACGCGGTGGCCGCGGCGGCGTTGAACAACACCGGTCACCAGTGCAACCTGCCGCAGGAGGCCGAGGCGATGATGATGCTCAAGGAGCGCGTCGTCGAGCAGTACGGCCCGGTGCGCTACACCATCGGCACCGGCTGCTCCGGCGGCTCGATCGCCCAGCACACCATCGCCAACGCCTACCCCGGCATCTACCAGGGCCTGGTCACCACCTGCTCCTACCCCGACGTGCTCACCGCGGGCGCGCAGTTCGCCGACTACCACCTGCTGCGTGGCTACTTCGAGGACCCGAGCCGCTGGGCTCCCGGGGTGGCGTGGACGCCGACTCAGATGGCACACGTCGAGGGCCACCTCAGCCACGTCAACGCCGTCGCCGCCGACGAGGGCCTCTTCAAGGAAGCCATCAACCCCGAGAGCGCCTGCCCCGGCACGAAGGACACCGTCGCCGGCGACCCCTCGACCCGCTTCGACTCCGACACCAACCCGGCCGGCGTTCGGTGCTCGATCCTCGACATGATGATCAACACCCTGGGCCCGCGGCCCCAGCAGGCCTGGACCCCCTGGGAGCAGGCTGCCGGCCATGGCTTCACCGGGATCCCGTTCGCCAACAAGGGCGTGGTCTACGGGTTGCGGCCGCTTCGGCAGGGCGCGATCACCCTGGAGCAGTTCGTCGACCTCAACGAGAAGGTCGGCGGCCTCGACATCAACGCCGACCCGGTGCCCGAGCGCCTCCAGGGGGACCCCCGGGCAGTTCGCAACGTCTACCGCAGCGGGCTGGTCAACGAGGCCGACAACATGACGCAGGTCGCGATGATCAACCACGGTGGACCGGATCCCGGCATCGCCCACGACTACGCGCATGCGTTCTGGACCGAGGACCGGCTCCAGCGCGCCCAGGGCCACACCGACAACCGGGTGATGTGGTTCGGGTCCACCCCGCTCATCGGCAACCCGGGCTGGGCGGTCGAGGCACTGGACAAGATGGACTCCTGGCTCGCGGCCGTGGAGCGGGACAAGCGCTCGGTCCCGCTGGCCCGCAAGATCGTGGAGGACCGGCCCGGCGACGTCACCGACCGGTGCCAGCACGTGCCCGGCATCGAGCTCGCCGGGACACCGGCCGAACCGGTCTGCCAGCTGGGTCCGGCGCAGACCCGGCTCTCCAGCCCCCGCGAGATGGCCGGCGACGACCGGCTCAACGACCGGGTGGCCTGTCGGCTCCGTCCGCTGGTCAAGGGTGACCTCGGTGTCCAGGCCGCGCTGATGACCGACGACCAGTGGGAGCGGTTGCAGGCGGTGTTCCCCGACGGTGTGTGCGACTACACCCGTCCCGGACAGGGCCAGGGGGCGGCCGAGACCTGGCTCACCTACGGCACCGCCACGAAGCCGGTGTACGGCGGACGCAACCTGCCGGCGCCACCGAGGCACTCGGCCGGTGGCTGGTCCAGCAGCGCCTTCGCCAGCCAGCTCCGCCAGTAGGCACCTGATGCGGGTGGTTTCTCTCGGTCGTTGAGGTGTGAGGAGCGCTTGGGGAGGTTCGTGGCTCGCTGAGCCCGGTGGTGAGTGGGGGGTTCTGTCGGCTGGGGTTCCGCGCGTCGCGCAAGCTATCGCAGCACCAGGTCCGGGGCCACCTTGGTCGGTGTCCACACCCGTTGCCGGCGGGCGACGAGCGTGGCGACGGCGAGAGCGCCGAGCAGCCAGCCGACGAGCACGGCCACGTGGAGCAGCAGCCGATCGGAGTAGCCCCCGAACATCAGCTGTCTCAGCCCGTCGACGGCGTACCCCATCGGCAGCACGTGGTGCAGAGGGTGCAGTGCGGCCGGGGTGGTCTCCCAGGGGAACGCGCCGCCGGCGGTGATCGCCTGCAGGAACATCAGCACGAACGCCAGGAAGACACCCGTCGCACCCAGCCACGCCACCAGCGCGTGGGTGACGGCGACGAAGCTGGCCGAGACCAGGAGCAGGAAGGCCAGCGTCGGGACCACCCGCGAGTCGGTGAGCTGGATGGTCGCGACCGTGGCTGCCATGAGGAGGCCGGCCTGCACCAGCGCCACCGCGGCGGGCGCGAGCCAGCCGCCGAAGGCGGTGCGCCAGGACGGTGCGTTCCCCGCCAGCGCACGCCGTGAGAGTGGGCGGACCAGCCAGAACAGCACGACCGCGCCGATCCACGCAGCCAGAGCGAGCACCAGCGGGGCCAGTCCCGCGGCGTGCGACTGGGTGCTGCCGGATGCGGCCTGGACGTCGACCGGGTCACTCAGCGTGCGGGCGATGCCGAGACGACTGTCCTCGTCGGTGCTGGGGACCTGCGCTGCGCCGTCTGCCAGGGACTCCGACAAGGCGCTGGTGCGACCGGAGAGCCGCTCCAGGCCGGTGCGGACCTTCTCGGAGGACTCGCTCAGGTCCTCCAGCCCCCCGGAGAGCTCCGCCGCCGCCTCGGCGGCCGCGTCGAGACCCCGCTGCGCATCGCGGGCCGCGGTGGCGAGGCGAACAGTTCCGGCGCTCACCTGGCGGGCAGCTGCCTCCCGCGCTCGGAGCCGGCCGTTGAGCCGGACCAGCTCGGCCCTGGTCCGTGGCACTCCGGCGCCGGCGCGGTCGTAGACGCGGAGGATCGCCGCCTGATCCTCCTCGGAGATCCCGCGCGCCTCCATGAGGTCGGCCAGGTCCCCACGGCCGGTGGTCCAGCCGCGCGCTGCCTCGCGCGCTGCGGTGGCCGCCGCGTCTCCCTGCTTGGCCTGTGCCGCCGCCGAGGCCGCTACGCGTTCGGCGGCCGCGGCCACCGGCCTCGCCTGTCCGGGAAGACCGCTGATCTCGTCCTCCGCCTCCCCGACGCGGTCGGCCAGCTTCTCGGCGTCGCCGGCCAGCTCGCTGGTGTCCTCGCTGACGTCGCCGGCCACGCCTGCGGTCCGTCCCAGCCGGCTGTCGAACCGCCGTATCCCGGCGGACGACTCGAGCAGCGTGGCGCGGACGTCGGCGAGCCCGAGGAGGAAGGTGGCGGCGGCCTTCTGCGAGACCTCGGCCGCGATCGCCTCGCGCACGTCGACCACGAGCTGGTTGGCGACGGTGGTGGAGAGGTAGGAGTTGGCGTCGTTGGTGATCATCTGGATGCGCGCCTTGTCGACGTCGGGGGCGACGTTGGCCAGGGACGCCGAGAAGTCGCGGGGGACGACCAGTGCGAAGTCGTAGGTGCCGTCGTCCACGCCGTCCGCCGCCGTCGCCCGGTCGGTGACCTCCCAGTCGAAGGCGCCCTGGTCGACCAGTTGCAGCGCCACGTCGTCGCCGTACTCCAAAGACCTGCCGGCGGCGTCGCTGGCTCCCACGTCTTCCATGACCAGCGCCGCGGGCACCTGGTCGAGGTTGGCGTAGGGGTCGCGGTTGGCGTAGAGGTACAGGCCGGCGTAGAGCGTCGGCACCAGCACGAGCGCGACCAGGGTCGCCTTGCCCAACGCGGTTCGACTGAGCCGGCGGAGCTCGGTGTAGGCCATGTGGAGGGCAGTCATGACGAGCTCCTGCTCTCCTCGTCCTCGAAGAACCACACCGACGTGGACTCGTCACCGCTCGCGGTGCGCTGCACCGACACCGGCGGTTCGGGAGCCGGTGGCGCGGCCCCCCCGATGACGACGTGGTCGCCGATGTCGGCCAGCGCGTGCGAGGCCGTGACGAGCACGCCGTACCCGCGCTCGGCGAAGGCCGTGGCGGTGTCGGCCCAGTACTCCACCGGGATGCCATGACGCTCGGGGTAGCCGAGCACGACGTACTCCGCGCCCGAGCGGTACGACGCGAGCTCGGCCAGCGACTCCAGCCGCAGCGGGCCCGGGAGGTCGGTCAAGGGGGTGCGCGCCACCGAGCCCAGGTTTCGCTCCCGGAGCCACCGGGAGGTCGGGCGGATGCCGTGGCGCCTCGGCGTGAGCGCGAGCTCCTCCTTGACCACGGTGCGGAAGGCGACCCCCGGCTCGGGGTCGCTGACGGTGGGGACGTCGACCAGCGCGACCCGCCGCTGCAGGGTGCGGCGCCGCCGGTCACCGTCGACGTGCACCGCACCGCTGGTGAGTCGTAGCCGCCCCGCCAGCGCCAACGCCAGGGCGGTGCAGTGGATCTCGGTGGAGCCGATCGCCACCACGATCCCGCCGCGCGGCAGCACCAGCGACGTGGTGGGCAGCAGGTGCGACGACGGTCGCTCCACCTCGACGGCCTCGGCGACCAGGGCACCGTCCTCGCGTCCTCGCCGCCGACGGCTGATCCGCACCATGGGGCTCATCATGCAGCCGGTGCGGTCCCGGCCCCGGCAGCACTCACCGGGTGGGGGAGTTCTCCTCCGCGGAGAGCCGATCGATGACCTCGCATCTGCGGGATCGCGGGTGCCACACTCGGGGACATGACTCGCTACGGCCAGCAGTTCGGCCCGGACTTCACCTACTTGGGCGTCCCGATGTGCGACCTCGACGACCCGGCCTCCTACGACGGCGCGGACGTCGTGGTCCTCGGGGCACCCTTCGACGGGGGCACCTCGCACCGGCCGGGCGCGAGGTTCGGCCCGATGGCGATCCGGATGCAGGACTACCTCCCCCACGACGGAAGTCGCCCCAGCCTGGCCCTGCGCACCGACGCGCTGCGCGACCTCACCGTCGTCGACGCCGGCGACGTCGAGATGCCGCCGGGCGACATCGAGCGTGCGCTGGGCGTGCTGGAGTCCGCGGTGGAACAGGTGACGGGGGCGGGTGCGCTCCCGGTGGTCCTGGGTGGCGACCACTCGATCGCCTTCCCCGACGCGAAGGGCGTCGCCAACGTGCTCGGCCACGGGAGGGTCTCCATGGTCCACTTCGACGCCCACGCCGACACCGGGGACATCGAGTTCGGGTCGTTGTGGGGCCACGGCCAGCCGATGCGCCGGCTCATCGAGTCCGGGGCGCTGCGCGGCGACCGCTTCCTCCAGGTCGGCCTGCGCGGCTACTGGCCGCCGCCGGAGACCCTCGACTGGATGGCCGGGCAGCAGATGCGGGCCTACGAGATGACCGAGATCGGTCGCCGTGGGTTGGACGAGTGCCTCACCGAGGCCTTCGCCATCGCGACCGACGAGTGCGACGGCGTCTTCCTCTCGGTCGACATCGACGTCTGCGACCCGGGCCACGCACCCGGCACCGGCACCCCGGAGCCCGGTGGCCTGTCGGCGCGCGAGCTGCTCGACGCCGTACGCCGGGTCTGCCTCGAGCTGCCGGTGGCGGGCATCGACGTGGTCGAGGTCAGTCCGCCCTACGACCACGCCGACATCACCGCGGCCTTGGCGAACCGGGTGGTGCTGGAGTCGCTGAGCGCGATCGCGAGGCGTCGCCAGGACGAACGCGACGGGACCGCCTGGGACCCGACCCGGCCGTTGTTGGACCGGTGAGCGACACCGTGGGTCAGGATGGCCACGTGCGCGCGATGCACCGTGTCGACCAGACCACCGAGCAGATGGTGCGCAGCGTCCTGGCCTACGCCGAGAACCGGCTCCGGATGGACCCGGTGCCCCTCGACCTGGGCACGCTGACGAACGAGCAGCTCGCCGACCGGCTCGACGGCCTGATCAGCGAGGAGCCGCGCACCCCCGACGAGGTGCTGGGCGTCTACACCTCCGTGATCGCGCCGAGCGTGGTCTCCGCCGACAGTCCCCGCTTCATGGGCTTCATCCCGGCGGCTCCGACCAAGGCCAGCCTGCTGTTCGACATGCTCGTCTCCTGCGCCTCGATCCAGGGGATCTCGTGGCTCGAGGCCTCCGGCGCGATCGCCGCGGAGAACACCGTGCTGCGCCTGCTGGCGAACGAGGCGGGGCTGCCGCCCGCCGCGGGTGGCACCTTCGTCTCCGGCGGCTCGGCGGGCAACCTCTCCGCCCTCGCCGTGGCACGCGAGGCGGCCAAGCGCCGCGCCCCCGAGGTGGCGCGGTGGCGGGTCGTGGTGGGCTCGGACGCCCACTCCAGCGTCATCAACACGCTGCTCCTGCTGGAGATGGACGCGCTGCTGGTCGACACTCCCGACCACCGGCTCACCCGCGACGCGGTGGAGGCGGCGACCACCGGGGCCGATCTTGGCGACGTGGCCGCGGTGGTGTGCACGGCCGGCACCACCAACGCCGGCATCATCGACGACCTCGCCTCGGTGGGGGAGCTGGCGCAGGAGCGCGGTTGGTGGTTCCACGTCGACGGCGCCTACGGCGGAGCCGGGCTGCTGGCGCCGTCGCTGCGTCCGCGTTTCGCCGGCATCGAGCTGGCCGACTCCTTCATCGTCGACCCGCACAAGTGGATGTTCACCCCGTTCGACTGCTGTGCGCTGCTCTACCGCGATCCCGAGCTGGCGCGGCGTACCCACACCCAGGACGCCAGCTACCTCGACGTGATCCACGACCGGCACGAGTGGAACCCCAGCGACTACGCCTACCAGCTGACCCGCCGCGCGCGTGGGTTGCCGTTGTGGTTCTCGCTCGCCGTCCACGGGGTCGCTGCCTACCGTCGCGCCATCGAGTCGGCGGTCACGCTGGCACGGCAGGCGGCCGAGCTGATCGAGGCGGCGGACCAGCTCGAGCTGGTGCGGCCACCGGGGCTGGGAATCGTGCTGTTCCGCCGCACCGGGTGGGGCGAGGCCGACTACCACGCCTGGGCCACCACGCTGCACCGAGAGGAGATCGCGTTCGTGCCCCCGTCGAAGTGGGACGGCGAGACCGTGGGCCGGTTGGCGTTCCTGCATCCCGACACCACGATCGAGCTGGTCGGTGAGGTGCTCGAGCGCACCCGGTGACCCGATTGGGCGGGGCGAGCTCGGAGCGGGGTCATTGGGTCGAGCCTCGCAGGCAGGCACAATCGAGTCATCGCCGGCGACGTCGGCGAGGCAGCCCCCTGCCGGACAGCTACCGGAGGTGACTCGTGCGCTCCCACTGCGCCGTGTACGTCGATGTCGGCTACCTGCTCGCGAGCGCGGCGACGCGGGTGACCGGCACCTCGTTGCGCAGCGGTGTCGAGGTCGACCACGCCGAGCTCATCGAGGCGATCATGGACCAGGCCGCAGAGAGCTCCGGGCTTCCCGTGCTGCGGGTGAACTGGTACGACTCCGGAGGCGGTCGCGGCGGAATCCCCGACCGGGAGCAGGAGCAGATCGGGCTGCTGCCCCGGGTCAAGCTCCGGCTGGGCCGGCTCAGTCATGCCGGCGAGCAGAAGGGTGTCGACCTCAAGATCGGGCTCGACCTGGTGACCCATGCCCGCAACAACGCCGTCGACGTGATGTTCCTGGTCTCGGGTGACGACGACCTCACCGAGGCGGTGGAGGAGGCGCAGAGCCACGGCATCGAAGTGGTGCTGCTGGCGGTCCAGATCGTCACCAGCAAGCCGCACGCGGTCAGCCAGCACCTGCTGCGTGCTGCCGACCGGCTCGAGCTCCTCGACGAGAAGGCGCTCGACTCGGCGGTCACCGTGTATGTGCGGGAGATGTTCGGCCGGCCCGCAGGGTCCGTGACGTCCGACGCAGCGGGCGATCCAGTCGGCTCCGTCGACAAAGACGTTCAGGGGCAGGCGGCGGTGCGCCCCGCCGGCGAGGACCCTGCTGCGGGCCCACCCCTCGACGGCGCTTCACCGGTGCCCGCTGTGCCGCTGGAGGAACCCGCGGCCAGCCTGGAGGCAACCGCACCGGAACCGCCGCCGGCGGCCGCCGCGACGTCCGACCGGCCGGGCGCGCCGACCCCGGCTCTGATGCCTCGCAAGCTGGCCGCGGTCGCGCCGACGCCCCACACCGGCCGGGTGCTGGTGCACCAGAGCAGCACCGGCCGCTCCACCGGCGGCTGGTTCGAGTCGGTGGACCCGGCGGAGGAGGAGCGCCTCGTCGACGAGGTCTGCGCCGGCGTGCTCGACACCTGGATGCAGCGTGCCGGCGAGGAGGAACGCTCGGGCCTGCTGGGCGACGAGCCCACGATTCCCAGCGACATCGACCGGGCCCTGCTGATCGACATGTCCACCAGGCTCAACAGCTACGCACTCGACGAGCCCACCCGCCACATCTTGCGGTCACGCTTCTGGGTGATCGCCCGCCGGAAGCTGGGATGAGGCCACGGTCGGGAGGTCTGCGGTGATGGCGGGGAACGACATCGTCGCCTCGAGGTCGTAGGCCACCTCCAGCAACGTGCGCTCGTCGCCGTGCGCTGCGGACAGCATCGCGCCGATCGGCAGATGGGTGTCCTGGGTGAGCGCCGCGGGCACCGAGATCGACGGCGCTCCGGCGACGTTGGCCAGCGGAGTGAAGCCGACGTACTCGACGAGCTTGGCGAAGAGCTCGTCGAAGTCCTGGTTGGGAGAGAGGTGGCCGATCTCCGGCACGACGTGGCTCAGGGTGGGTGACAGCACCAGGTCCCAGCTGCGGAAGGTCTCCCGGTACTGCCCCTCGACCTGTCGCAGCCGCCAGAGCGCCCGGGGCAGCTGCTTCAGCTGCCTGCCGGCCTTGGTGGCGAGCCCCTGGGTCAACGGGTCGGTGAGGTCGACGTCGAAGTCGCGCGCCAGCATCAGCCTGCCGGTACGGGAGGCCATCACTGCCAGCAGCGACCAAAGCAGCGCGAAGTCGTCGGAGAAGTGGGCCTCCACCGGCATCGGGATGTCCTCGACGTGATGACCGTGCTCGCTGAGCAGGTCGGCGACCCCCTCGACGGCCCTGCGGGTGGGCGGATCCGTCGGGGTGTCGTGGACCGAGTCCATCAGCACCCCGATCCGCAGCCGTCGTGACGCCGGCCCCTCGACCTGCCCGACTCTCGGGAGCCGTTTGGCGGGCCGTATCCGTTCGCTGGCCGCGAGGAAGGCCGCGGAGTCGCGGACCGAACGGGTGACGGCTCCCTGGGAGACGATCTGGACCGGCATGAGCCGGTCGACGTGCTCGCCAGGAAGCCTGCCCCGGGTGGGCTTCAGGCCCACCAGCCCGCAGGCGGCGGCGGGAATGCGGATCGAGCCGCCGCCGTCGTTGGCGTGGGCCAGGGGCACCGCGCCTCCGGCGACGAGGACGGCGCTTCCCCCGGACGATGCGCCCGAGGAGTACGCCGGGTTCCACGGATTGCGCACCGGGTCGTCGACGGTGTACTCGGTGCTCGCGCTGAACCCGAACTCCGGCAACCTGCTCTTGCCGAGCATGATCACGCCGAGGTCGCGCCAGTGCGCGGCGACCGGCCCGTCCTTGCGTGCTGCGGATGCGCTGAAGGCCGTGCTCCCGTGCAGGGTGGGCATGTCGGCGACGTCGACGTTGTCCTTGAGGAACACCGGCAGGCCCGCGAGGGGCAGGTCGCTGGGGACGCCGTCCCGATCCACCTGGTCAGCGGTCGCGCGGGCCCGCTCGAAGTCCTCGTGCTGCACCGGGTTGAGCTCGGGTTGCAGCAGCCAGGCGCGCTCGATCGCAGCGTCGGTCAACTGGCGTGCTGAGACCTCTCGTGCCCGCAGGAGCCGGGCCAGGCCCACCGCGTCGTGGTCACCGAGGACGTCGTCGGAGAAGGCATGCACCTGCGTCATGCCGACATCTTCGCCCAACGGCCTCCCACGCCTCCACCGCCGGTCGAGGAGCGAACTCCGCCCCCTCCGCCGGTTGAGGTGCGAACGCCCCCAACGCTGGTTGAGGTGCGAACGAAGTGAGCCACGAAACCCGGTGAGACGGTGCAGCGACCCGCTGCTGGACTCCAGCGCACCGGCGCCGATCCCACGGGCCCAACACGCACCCATCCCGCCGACCAGGACAGCCGGCGGGGCCGGCCGGCTCGTTCCCTACGCCGGGTCGCTGTGCTGGGCTCGGTAGCCGCTGGGGGTGAACCCGAGCACCGAGCGGAAGTCGTTGGCGAGGTGCGACTGGTCGCTGTAGCCGAGATCAGCCGCGAGCGCCGCGAGCTCCACCTGCGGGTCGTTCCGGACCTGCGCTGCCGCCGCCTGCAGCCGCCTGCGGCGGATCATCGCCGCGGGCGGCAGGCCCACGTACTTGCGAGCGATCCGCTGGACCGTACGGGGCGAGACGGACAGCTGCTCGGCGACCTGCTCCACACCCAGCACCGACGGGTCGGCGTCGACCAGCGACGCGAGGCGGTTGGCCAGCAGCGCCTCGTCGTCCGGCGGCGGGACGTGAGCGAGCAGCCAGTCGGTGAAGACGGCGACGGCTCGGTCGTGCCGACCGGGCTTCTCGGTGGTCATGGCCGAAGCCACCGCCTCGTGCAGGTCGGGCAGGTCGAGGACGCGGTAGGCGTCGCTGTCCTGCGCGGGGTCCTCGGTGAAGGCGGGGACCGCGGCGGGCTGAAGCAGCGCCCCCACCGCCCAGCCGTGCCCGGTGAGGTCTCGGTGGGACGCCGCCGTCGTCGGACCGGACAGGCCGACCAGGTCGCGCTCGACGACGAGGTTGCACGCGGGGTAGGCGATCAGGTGCTGACGAGACGTGCGGCCGGGGGCGAGGTCCCACTCCGGGATCCAGAACCACCTGACGAGGTTGGCCGACGAGGGCGGGGGGATGACACGACGGAACGTCGGCAACCTGGCCGGGTACAGGATTCCCCGCTCCGCTGCGTCCATGACCACGAGGCTAGGCGCGGGGGAAGGCTGTCGCGAATCTCCAAGCCCCGGACCTCTGGTGCCCCGTAGCGTCCGACGGCATGGGAACCACCATAGACACGAAGACCGCTGCCCACGGCGAGCACACCACACACGGCGTCCCCAAAGGCGTGACGAGCCTGACCCCCTTCCTCGCGGTCCCGCGGACGCGCGAGGCGATCGCGTTCTACCGCGACGTGTTCGGTGCTCGCGTCGTCGACGTCACCGAGATGGGCGGCAGTGTCGCCCATGCGGTTCTCGACTTCGGCCACGGTCAGCTCCAGCTCGGCGAACCGGCGCCGGCGTACCACCTCGTACCCCCGCCTGCCGCGACGGAACCGGCCGAGGTCGGGGAGGACGACGTCTGTTACAGCATCGGCCTGTACCTCGAGGACGTCGACGCCGTGATCGTGCGCGCGGAGCAGTCGGGGGCCGTGGTCCGTGAGCCGCCCAGCCACTTCGTCTCCGGCGACAGGTTCGCGAGCATCCGCGACCCGTTCGGGGTCCGCTGGTCGGTCATGACCCGTGTCGAGGACCTGTCCGAGGAGGAGAGCGCCCGGCGCGTGGCCGCGTGGGCGGCTCAACAGGCCTGAGCGTCGCGGGGTGTCAGTCGTCCTCGTCGTCGAGGCGGGCGAGCCAGGTGGCGAAGCGCTCGACGGGCACCTCGAACTCGGGGTTGAGGTCGACGAACTCCTGCAGCCGTTCACCCAGCCAGGCCAGCGACACCTCCTCGTCGCCGCGTCGGGTGGTGAGCTCCTCGATGCCCCGGTCGGTGAAGTACACCCGGCCTCACTCCTCGGCGAAGGCCTGCTGCATCAACGTCTTCTGCTCCTCCACATGGCGACTGTGCTGCCCCACGGCCGGTGAGGCCGACTCCGGGCGGGAGACGCGCACGTAGTCGATGTCGAGCTCGGGGAAGAGGTTGAGCGCGAAGTGGGTCCACGGGCCCATGTTGGCGGGCTCGTCCTGCACCCAGCGGATCTGCTTGAGGTTCGGGTACTTCTCTAGCTCGGCTTTCAGCTCCTCCAGGGGGCGCGGGTAGAGCTGCTCGAAACGCAGGATCGGCGTCACCGGCTTGTCGCCCTCGCGCTTGTCGCGCTCGACCTTGAGGTCCCAGGTGACGCGGCCCGAGCACAGCACCGCCTTGGTGACCTTCTCTGGGTCGGGGATGGTGTCATCGCCGATGATCGGCCGGAACGAACCCGTCGGTGAAGTCCTCGGGCGCCGAGGCGGCCTCCTTGCGCTTGAGCATCGACTTCGGCGTGAAGACCACCATCGGGCGGTGCTTCTGGGCGAGGCTGTGGCGACGCAGCAGGTGGAAGTAGCTGGCCGGGGTCGAGGGCTGGGCGACCACGAACGACTCTTCCGCCCCCATCGTGAGGAACCGCTCGATGCGAGCCGAGGAATGGTCCGGGCCCTGCCCCTCGTAGCCGTGGGGGAGCAGCAGGATGACACCGGACTGCTGACCCCACTTGGTCTCACCGGCGGTGATGTACTCGTCGATGATGGTCTGGGCGCCGTTGACGAAGTCGCCGAACTGCGCCTCCCACAGCACCAAGGCCTCGGGGCGGGCCACCGAGTAGCCGTACTCGAAGCCGAGCGCGGCGTACTCCGACAGCAGCGAGTCGTAGACGTAGAACTTGGCCTGGTCGTCGCTGAGGTTGGTCAGCGGCGTCCACTCGTCGGCGTTCTCGCGGTCGATGATGACCGCGAAGCGCTGGACGAAGGTGCCGCGGCGGGAGTCCTGGCCCGACAGGCGCACTGGACGGCCGTCCATGAGCAGCGAGGCGAACGCGATGATCTCACCGGTGCCCCAGTCGATCGGACCCTCGGTGATCGCCGCCGCCCGACGCTGCAGCTGCGGCAACACCTTCTGGTGCACCGTGAAGCCCGACGGAGGGTTGAGGTAGGAGTCGGCGACGCGCTTGAGCACCTCGCGGGAGACTGCGGTCTTGGCCTCCGAGGGCACCGGCTTGTTCGGGTACTCCGGGACGGTCAGGTATTCGTCGGGTTGCTTCTCACCCTCCCGCACCTCGCGGAAGACCCGCTCGAGCTCGGACTGGTAGTCCTTGAGGACCTGCTCAGCCTCCTCGATGGTGATGTCGCCTCGGCCGATGAGCGACTCGGTGTAGAGCTTGCGGACCGAGCGCTTCTGCTCGATCAGGTCGTACATCAGCGGCTGGGTGTATGACGGGTCGTCACCCTCGTTGTGCCCGCGCCGCCGGTAGCAGACCAGGTCGATGACGACGTCCTTCTTGAAGGCCTGGCGGTACTCGAAGGCGAGCCGGGACACGCGGATGCAGGCCTCGGGGTCGTCGCCGTTGACGTGGAAGATCGGCGCCTGCACCATCCTGGCCACGTCGGTGCAGTACAGCGACGAGCGGGAGGAGGACGGTGAGGTGGTGAAGCCCACCTGGTTGTTCACGACCACGTGGATGGTGCCGCCGGTGCGGTACCCGCGGAGCTGGGAGAGGTTGAGCGTCTCGGCGACGACCCCCTGCCCGGCGAAGGCGGCGTCGCCGTGGATCAGCAGCGGCAGCACCGGGAACTCCGCACCTCGGTCGAGGACGTCCTGCTTGGCCCGGGCGAGGCCTTCCAGCACCGGGTCGACGGTCTCGAGGTGGGACGGGTTGGCGGCGACCGAGACGTTGATCCGCTCGCCGTTCTCCGCCATGAAGACGCCGTCGGCGCCGAGGTGGTACTTGACGTCGCCCGAGCCCTGGACCGTCCGCGGGTCGATGTTGCCCTCGAACTCGCGGAAGATCTGGTCGTAGGACTTGCCCACGATGTTGGCCAGCACGTTGAGCCGGCCGCGGTGGGCCATCCCGATGCAGACCTCGTGCAGGTCGGCCTCGGCCGCGTTCTCGCAGACCTCGTCGACCAGCGGGATCACGGTCTCGCTGCCCTCGAGGCTGAACCGCTTCTGGCCGACGAACTTGGTCTGGAGGAAGGTCTCGAAGGCCTCGGCCTGGTTCAGCTTGCGCAAGATGCGCAGCTGCTCCTCCCGCGGCGGCTTCTTGTGGGGCTGCTCGATCCGCTCCTGCAGCCACCGCCGCTGCTCGGGGTCCTGGATGTGCATGTACTCGACGCCGATGGTGCGGCAGTAGGAGTCGCGCAGGATGCCGAGGATGTGGCGCAGCTTCATGAACCGTGCCTCGCCGCCGAAGGAGCCGGTGGCGAACTCACGGTCAAGGTCCCACAGCGTCAGGCCGTGGCTCTCGATCTCGAGGTCGGGGTGGCTGCGCTGCTGGTACTCCAGCGGGTCGGTGTCGGCCATCATGTGACCGCGCACCCGGTAGGCGTGGATCAGCTCATGGATCCTCGCCTGCTTGCTGATGTCCTCGTCGTGGCTGGTGGTGATGTCCTGCGCCCACCGGATCGGCTCGTACGGGATGCGCAGGGCGCGGAAGATCTCGTCGTAGAAGCCACCCTCGCCGAGCAGGAGCGCATGGATGCGCTTGAGGAACTCGCCCGACTGGGCTCCCTGGATCACCCGGTGGTCGTACGTCGAGGTCAGCGTCATCACCTTGCTGACCGCGTTGCGCGAGAGGGTGTCCTCCGAGGCGCCTTGCCACTCCGGCGGGTAGGCCATGGAGCCGACGCCGACGATGCATCCCTGCCCCTTCATCAGGCGGGGGACCGAGTGGTTGGTGCCGATGGTGCCGGGGTTCGTCAGGCTGATCGTCGTGCCCTGGAAGTCGGCGATGGTCAGCTTCGCGTTCCGGGCCTTGCGCACCACCTCTTCGTAGGCGGTCCAGAAGGAGGCGAAGTTCATCGACTCGGTCGCCTTGATGGAGGGGACCAGCAGCTGGCGGGTCCCGTCGTCCTTCGGCATGTCGATGGCGAGACCGAGGTTGATGTGGGCCGGCTGGATCAGGGTCGGCTTGCCGTCGATGTCGTCGAAGCCGTTGTTCATCTCCGGCATCGAGGTCAGCGCCTTCACCATCGCAAAGCCGATGATGTGGGTGAAGGAGACCTTGCCGCCCCGGGCCCGGGCGAGATGGTTGTTGATGACCGTGCGGTTGTCCCACAGCAGCTTGACCGGCACCGACCGCACGCTGGTGGCCGTGGGCACGGTGAGGCTGGTGTCCATGTTCTTGGCGGTGCGCGCCGGAGCCCCCTTGAGCACGGTCAGCTCCGGCTCGTCGCTGGCCTCGGCTGCCTGCGCCGGCTCGTTGTCACGCGAGGTCCGCGAGGAGGGTTTGTTCGCCTCGGCGTCGGCCCGCGGGGTCACGTCCTTCGACGGGCTGGTCTTCTTCGCCGGGGGCTTGTCGCTCGACGAAGACCCCTTCTTCTGCGTCGACTGCTTCGTCTGGCTGGACTGCTTCGTCTGGCTGGACTGCTTCTTCTGGCCCGACTGCTGCTGGCCTTCGCTGGGTCTTCTGCGGGGCCTTCTGCTTCTGGTCGGACTTCGACTGCTCGTCTCCGCTTCCGCTCCGGCCGTTGTTGGCGGAGCCACCCTCGCGGGAACGGTTGGCGGAGCCACCCTCGCGGGAACGGAAGAACTCGACCCATGCCGTGTCAACGCTGGCCGGATCCTGCTGGTAGCGCTCGTACATCTCGTCGACGAGCCATTCGTTGGCGCCGAAGTCGCTGGAGTGCTCCGAGGAGGAGCTCGTGTTGCCCTGTGCAGACTCAGCCACAGCTGCGTTCGCCTCTTCCGTGCGTCTCGGCGTTGGGAAAGTCGTTCCGCCAAGGCTAGTGCCTTTTTTCGGGGTGCGTGAGCCAGGGGCTCATGTGTCCCTTACCCGCGGAGCGAGCCCGTCGAACCGGCGGTCTTCTGGCGGCTGGAACCGGCCCGCCCCGGTGGGATTCGAAGCTGTGCTGCCGACCCCCGGATGACTGAGCGCGGTGCTCGTCGTGTGGGTGCTGGTGGGTGAGCGCCCCCGGGAGGTTTCGAACCTGTGCTGCCGACCCCCGGATGACTGAGCGCGGTGCTCGTCGTGTGGGTGCTGGTGGGTAAGCGCCCCCGGTAGGATTCGAACCTACGCTCCCGCCTCCGGAGGGCGGTGCTCTATCCCCTGAGCTACGGGGGCTCGAGGCGTGCGCGGTCAGCGTACACGTCGGCGGCGGGACGCCTGAAGGTGGCGAGCGGCGGCTCGTTAGGCTTCGGGGGTGACTCCCGAGCAGCTTTCCGACCGCCTCGTGTCCGTGCTCGCTGACCTGCGGGACCACGGCCTGCTCGACCTCGAGGCGGTGCCGACGTCGGTGACCGTGGAACGCCCTCGGGTCAAGGAGCACGGTGACTATGCCACCAACGTGGCGTTGCAGCTGGGCAAGCGAGCCGGCACCACTCCGAAAGCCCTGGCCGAGCTCGTGGCGCAGCGACTGCGGTCCGCCCCCGGGGTGTCCGGCGTCGACATCGCCGGGCCCGGCTTCCTCAACATCACCGTGGACCGCAGCTCTCAGGGCGAGCTGGCGACCCGCGTCGTCGAGGCCGGCACCGGCTACGGCCGCGGTGACGCGCTGGTGGGCCAGAGGGTCAACGTCGAGTTCGTCTCGGCGAACCCCACCGGCCCGCTGCACCTGGGTCACACCCGGTGGGCAGCGGTGGGCGACGCCCTGGCGCGGGTGATGGCGGCCGCCGGCGCAGAGGTCGCGCGCGAGTTCTACGTCAACGACCGTGGCAGCCAGATGGACAAGTTCGCGGCGTCGCTCGAGGCTGCCGCTGACGGGCGTCCCGTTCCCGAGGACGGCTACCACGGTGACTACGTCGTGGACCTGGCCAAGGCGGTGGTGGCGGACGAGCCGGGAATCCGCGACCTGCCCGAGGAAGAGCGACTGGTGGCCTTCCGCGAAGCGGGCTACCGGGCCCAGCTCGCCGATCAGCAGCGGCAGCTGCAGGAGCTGCGCACCCACTTCGACGTGTGGTTCTCCGAGCGCTCGCTCTTCGACGAGGGCAAGGTCGAGCACGGGTTGGAGGTGCTCCAGAAGCAGGGGCACACCTACGTCGAGGCCGGTGCCCTGTGGATGCGCACCACCGACTTCGGGGACGACAAGGACCGGGTGCTGCGCCGCAGCAACGGCGAGCTGACCTACTTCGCCTCCGACACCGCCTACTACGTCGACAAGCGAGAGCGAGGCTTTGATCGCTGCGTCTACCTGCTGGGGGCCGACCACCACGGCTACGTCGGTCGGCTGCGCGCCATGGCCGCCTGCGCCGGCGACGACCCCGAGCGCAATATCGAGGTGCTCATCGGGCAGCTGGTGAAGATCATGCGGGGCGGTGAGGAGGTCCGGCTGAGCAAGCGAGCCGGCACGATGGTCACCCTGGCCGAGCTGGTGGAGCTGATCGGCGTCGACGCGCTGCGCTACAGCCTGACCCGCTACCCGGCGGACTCGCCGCTCACCCTCGACGTCGAGGAGATCACGCGGCAGAGCTCCGACAACCCGGTCTACTACGTCCAGTACGCCCATGCCCGGCTGGCCGGCATCCTCCGCAACGCCGCCGACCTCGGCCTCGAGGTCGACCCGGGCGTGAGCACCGACGTGCTGACCGATGACAAGGAGGGGGAGCTGCTGCGGGCGCTCGCCGAGTTCCCCCGCGTGGTCGCGCGTGCTGCCGAGCTGCGTGAACCCCACCGGGTCGCCCGCTACCTGGAGGAGACCGCCGGCACCTTCCACCGTTTCTACGACGCCTGCCGGGTGCTTCCCCAAGGGGCGGAGGAGCCGGGCGACATCCACCGCGCGCGGCTGGTCCTGGTCGCCGCCACGCGTGTGGTGCTCGCCAACGGCCTCGATCTGCTCGGCGTCGAGCCGCCGGAACGGATGTGACGATGAGGTCGCACGAGGCCGGCGCGCTGCACGCCGACATCAACCAGCGGGGCCCGACGTGGCTGCAGGCCCCGCCGGACCCGAACGCCCTCGTCTCGCACCTGTGGTCCGGCACCGCCCGCAAGGTCGAGGGCGTCCTGACCGTGGGTGGGGTCGACCTGCGGGACCTGGCGCGGGAGCACGGAACCCCGGCGTACGTCCTGGACGAGGAGGACTTCCGAGGGCGGGCGCTCGCCTTCCGCGACGCCTTCGATGACTACGACGTGTACTACGCCGGGAAGGCGTTCCTCTGCGGTGCCGTCGCCCGCTGGATCGTCGAGGACGGCCTGTTCCTCGACGTGTGCTCCGGGGGTGAGCTCACCGTCGCGCTGCGGGCCGGTGTCGACCCCGCCAGGATCGGCTTCCACGGCAACAACAAGTCGTCGCTGGAGCTGCGCCGTGCCGTGGAGGCGGGAGTGGGACGGATCATCGTCGACTCCTTCCAGGAGATCGACCGGCTGTCCGAGTTCGTGTCGGACAGCCCGGCGCCGACGAACGTGCTGGTGAGGGTCACCGCCGGGGTCGAGGCGCACACCCACGAGTACATCGCCACCGCGCACGAGGACCAGAAGTTCGGCTTCTCCATCACCTCGGGGGAAGCCGCCGAGGCAGCCCGCCGGGTCCATCGCGCCCCCGGTCTCCGACTGCGCGGCCTGCACAGCCACATCGGCTCCCAGATCTTCGACACCTCCGGGTTCGAGGTCGCCGCCCGCCGGGTGCTGGCTTTGCAGGCGGAGCTCGGCCGAGAGCTGGGGGAGGAGCTCGCCGAGCTCGACCTCGGAGGCGGTTTCGGCATCGCCTACACCACCCAGGACGACCCGGCCGACCCGTCACAGCTGGCCACCGAGCTGACCAAGATCGTCGAGCACGAGTGCCGCGCCTTCGGGATCGCCGTGCCGCGGCTGTCTATCGAGCCCGGCCGGGCGATCGCCGGGCCGTCCACCTGCACGCTGTACGAGGTCGGCACCGTCAAGCCCGTCGAGGTCGACGGCGGCGCGGTGCGCACCTACGTCTCGGTCGACGGCGGCATGAGCGACAACATCCGGACCGCGCTCTACGACGCCGACTACTCCTGCACGCTCGCCTCCCGCCCCTCGACAGCCCTGCCGGTGCTGTCCCGGGTGGTCGGGATGCACTGCGAGGCGGGAGACATCGTGGTGCGTGACGAGTTCCTGCCGAACGACGTGGCGTCCGGTGACCTCGTCGCGGTGCCGGGGACCGGGGCGTACTGCCGCTCGATGGCCAGCAACTACAACCACACGCTCCGGCCGCCGGTGGTCGCGGTGCGCGACGGCGAGATGCGCGTGCTGGTCCGCCGGGAGACCGAGGACGACCTGCTGGCCTGCGACGTCGGGTGAGGTGCTCGCCTCGCACGCAGCCGGCCGGTCCCGCCGTCTGATCAGACGAAAACCGCCCCCACCGGCCGCGTCCAGGCGCCGCAGGTCTGATCAGACGTGAGGGATGGGTCCGTCGTGCGCCGCCCGGTGGGATGAGTCAGGATGGTGACGCGGCACGCCGGTGTCGCGCGGTCGAGGACGAAGGACGAGGCAGTTGGGATCCACAGGCACCGAGGCGCTCAAGGTTGCCCTGCTGGGCTGCGGCTCGGTCGGCAGCCAGGTGGTGAGGCTGCTGCGCGAGCAGTCGGACGACCTCGCCGCCCGGGTCGGAGCCCCCCTGGAGCTGATGGGGGTGGCGGTGCGCCGGCTGGACGCGCCCCGCGAGGTCGACATCGAGCCCGGCCTGCTGACCACCGACGCCGACTCCCTGGTGCGGTCGGGCGCAGACGTGGTGATCGAGGTGATCGGGGGCCTCGAGCCCGCGCGTGAGCTGATCCTCGCCTCGCTCGAGCACGGCGCCAGCGTGGTGACAGCCAACAAGGCCCTGCTCGCCGAGGACGGCCCCACCCTGTACGCCGCCGCCGACAAGGCGAACCGGGACCTCTACTTCGAGGCCGCCGTGGCCGGCGCCATCCCGATCGTGCGTCCGCTGCGCGAGTCGCTGTCCGGTGACCGGGTCCGCCGGGTCCTGGGCATCGTCAACGGCACCACGAACTTCATCCTCGACAAGATGGACTCCACCGGGGCCGGGTTCTCCGAGGCGCTGGAGGAGGCGCAGGCGCTCGGCTACGCCGAGGCCGACCCGACGGCGGACGTCGAGGGGTTCGATGCCGCCGCCAAGGCCGCGATCCTGGCGAGCCTGGCGTTCCACAGCCGGGTCTCGGCCTCCGACGTGCACCGCGAAGGCATCTCCGACGTCACCGCCACCGATGTCGCCTCGGCCCGCGAGATGGGCAGCGTGGTCAAGCTGCTCGCGATCTGCGACCTGAGCGAGGGGCCCGACGGTCCCGCGGTCTCGGCCCGGGTGCACCCGGCGATGATCCCGCGCAACCACCCCCTCGCCAGCGTGCGCGAGGCGTTCAACGCGGTCTTCGTCGAGAGCGACGCCGCCGGCCAGCTGATGTTCTACGGCCCCGGAGCGGGTGGCGCCCCCACCGCCTCGGCGGTGCTCGGCGACCTGGTCACCGTGGCGCGCAACCGACTGATGGACGTGCGGGGGGTCGGCGAATCGACCTACGCCGACCTCGAGGTGCTGCCCATGGGCAGCACCACCACCCGCTACCACGTCGCCATCGACGTCGACGACCGTGCCGGCGTCCTGGCCGCCGTGGCGCACGCGTTCGCCGAGCACGGCGTCTCGATCCAGACGGTGCGGCAGGAGGGCCGGGGCGACGACGCGCAGCTGGTGGTGGTCTCGCACCGGGCGACCGACGAGGCGCTGTCCGCGACGGTCGAGCAGCTGCGCACCATGCCCGACGTGCACGACGTGACCTCGGTGATGCGGGTGGAAGGGGACAGCGAGTGAGCGCTGGACGACCGACGACTGAGCGCCCACCGCAGGGCGACCCACGACTGGGCACGTGCCGCAGTGGCGCGGCGTGATCGAGGAGTACCGCGACTGGCTCCCGCTTCCCGAAGGCACCCCGACCCACACCCTCCGCGAGGGCGGCACCCCGCTGGTCGACAGTCCGTGGCTCTCGGAGCTGACCGGTGCGGACGTGTGGATCAAGGTCGAGGGCAGCAACCCGACGGGGTCCTTCAAGGACCGCGGCATGACCGTCGCCCTGTCGGTGGCGGTCGGCGAGGGCGCGCAGGCGGTCGTCTGCGCCTCGACGGGGAACACCAGTGCCTCGATGGCGGCCTACGCCGCGCGCGCCAAGGTCAAGCCGCTGGTCCTGGTGCCCCAGGGCAAGATCGCGGCCGGCAAGCTGGCCCAGGCCATCGTGCACGGCGCGCAGGTGATCATGGTCCGGGGCAACTTCGACGACTGTCTGCGGATCTCCCGCGAGCTCGCCGACAAGTTCCCGGTGGCCCTCGTCAACTCCGTGAACCCCTACCGCCTGGAGGGTCAGAAGACCGCGGCCTTCGAGATCGTGGACTTCCTCGGCGACGCCCCCGACGTGCACGTCCTGCCCGTGGGCAACGCCGGCAACATCTCGGCGTACTGGAAGGGCTACGTCGAGTACGCCGAGGCGGCGATGAGCACCCGCCGTCCGCAGATGCTGGGCTGGCAGGCGGCCGGAGCCGCCCCGTTCGTCCTCGGCGCCGTGGTCCGGGAGCCGGAGACCGTCGCCTCGGCCATCCGCATCGGCAACCCGGCCTCCTGGCACCTGGCCGAGCAGGCCGCCCGCGCCTCCGGGGGCCGGTTCGGGTCGGTGACCGACGACCAGATCCTCGCTGCCCAGCGCGAGCTGGCCTCGGCCGAGGGGCTGTTCGTCGAGCCCGGGTCGGCGGCCTCGGTCGCGGGTCTGCTCAAGGACGTGGCGCAGGGAGCCGACTTCGCCGGACGAACGCTGGTGGTCACGGTGACCGGCCACGGACTCAAGGACATCGACACCGCGATGTCGACCTTCGGCGACCTGGTGGACGTCGTCGTGGATCCCGACGTGTCCGCGGCCGCGGAGGCCGCGGGACTCGGCTGACGCCGCATGGAGCCGCAACAGGTGGAGCTGGTCACCGAGCCGGTGCCGGTGCGCGTGCCGGCCACCAGTGCGAACCTGGGGCCGGGCTTCGACTCGCTCGGGCTGGCACTCGCCCTCTACGACGAGGTGAGCGTGGAGGTCCTCGACACCGAACCCGGGCCGCCCGAGATCGTCGTCGAGGGTGAGGGGGCCGAGCAGGTCCCGACCGACGACTCCCATCTGGTGTACCGGTCGCTGTGCGCGGGGTTCCAGGCGATGGGCCTGATCCCGCCCCGGGTGCGGCTCGAGTGCCGCAACGACATCCCGCACGGTCGCGGCCTTGGCTCCTCGTCCGCCGCGATCGTCTCGGGGCTGTGGGCGGCCCGAGAGCTGGTGCCGGACGGCGCGGACCGGTGGAGCGACGCGGCGCTGCTGGATCTCGCGGCACGGGTCGAGGGGCATCCCGACAACGTCGCTCCGGCGGTGCTCGGTGGCTTCACGATCGCCTTCGACGACGGTGGCGAGTACGCCGCCGTCGGCGTCCCGGTGCAGCCCGGCCTCTCGTTCCTGGTGATGGTTCCCGAGCGTCCGGTGGCCACGAAGGTGGCGCGGACGCTGCTCCCCGAAACGGTGTCGCATGCCGATGCCGCGCAGAATGCCTCACGCGCGGCACTGCTGGTCGCAGTCCTGTCGGGTGCGGCCGACCCCGCCCTGTCCCTGGTCGCCACCGAGGACTGGCTGCACCAGTCCTACCGGGGCCCGGCCATGGCCGAGAGCGTCGCCCTCATGCGCGACCTGCGGCACCAGGGGGTGGCGGCGGTGATCTCGGGCGCAGGCCCCTCCGTGCTGGTGTTCGGACGCGAGTCATTGATCGAGAGGGTGGGTGAGCAGCCGCACACGGGGTGGACGACCCACTCCCTCGAGGTCGACACCGAGGGCGCCACCCGGTTGCCGTAGGGCGGGTGAGCAAGGTGGACCGGAGCCGAACCCGAGGGGCGGTGCTAGAGTCGCGGGCGGTCTCGGCTGGCCCGGTAGTAGCATGAAGACGTCTACCCGGTATCAACACCGCAGCCGGGTCCCCCCGGACCCTGACCTTCTCGGTCTGACAGCTGTGAGCTGCACTCGGGAACCGGGTCTCACCCATCTCTCAACCTCGACCCAACGGGGTCTCGGGCTCATCCGCCCGGCCCCAGGACGTGGGAAGGACCTCACGTGTCGGAAACCGCAACCCCCCTTGCCGACGGCTCCTCGGAGCCGAGCGAGGGGACTCGCCGTGGCGGCGGGCTGAGCACCAAGCTGCTCCCCGAGCTCAAGCAGATCGCCGCGGGTCTGGGCATCAAGGGCGCCAGCGGCATGAAGAAGGCCCAGCTCGTGGAGGCCATCCGGGCTGCCCAAGGGGCGAGCCAGGGAGGCGGCCAGCGCGGGGGCCAGACCGGCAACGGTGAGAACCGACGCGACGACCAGTCCCGCGAGCCCCGGCGCACCGGGGCCCAGGGTGACCGCAACCAGGGTGAGCCCGATCAGCGTGACCAGGGCCAGCGTGACCAGGGCCAGCGTGACCAGGGCCAGCGCGACCAGGGCCAGCGCGACCAGGGCCAGCGCGACCAGGGTGGCAGCCGCGGGAACCGCAACCGGGCGCCGCAGGGTGACAACGCTCAGGGTGACACCCAGGCCCCGCGTGAGAAGCAGCGTGAGAACCAGCGAGAGCAGGCGCAGGAGCGCACCCCGGAAAGGACCCAAGAACGGCCCCAGGGCGAGAACGAGAACAAGGGCACCGACCAGGGCCAGCAGGGCGGCAACCAGGGCGGCAACCGCAGTCGCGACGACGACGCCGGCAGTCGGCGTAGCCGTCGTCGCCGCGGGCGCGACCGGCAGACCCGAGAGCGTCGCGGCCCGCACGAGCCCGACCTCGAGGTCACCGAGGACGACGTGATCGTGCCGGTGGCGGGCATCGTCGACATCCTCGACAACTATGCCTTCGTCCGCACCGCGGGCTACCTGCCCAGCCCCAACGACGTCTACGTCTCGCTCTCCATGGTCCGCAAGTTCGCCCTCCGCAAGGGTGACGCGGTCACCGGCCAGGTCCGGCAGCCGCGGGAGGGCGAGCGCAAGGAGAAGTTCAACCCGCTGGTGAGGATCGACTCCATCAACGGGGGCGACGTCGAGGCGGCCAAGCAGCGGATCGAGTTCGGCAAGCTCACCCCGCTCTACCCCTCGGAACGGCTCCGGATGGAGACCAGTGCCGACAACCTCATCGGCCGCGTGATCGACATCGCCGCGCCGATCGGCAAGGGGCAGCGCGGCCTCATCGTGTCACCGTCCAAGGCCGGCAAGACCATGATCATGCAGTCGATCTGCAACTCGATCACCACGAACAACCCTGAGTGCCACCTCATGGTGGTCCTGGTCGACGAGCGACCCGAGGAGGTCACCGACTTCGAGCGCTCGGTCAAGGGCGAGGTGATCTCCTCGACGTTCGACCGTCCCGCCGCCGACCACACCATCGTCGCCGAGCTCGCCATCGAGCGGGCCAAGCGCCTGGTCGAGCTGGGGCACGACGTGGTGGTGCTGCTCGACGGCATCACCCGACTCGGTCGTGCCTACAACCTGGCCGCGCCGGCGAGCGGTCGGATCCTGTCCGGTGGGGTCGACTCGGCCGCGCTCTACCCGCCCAAGCGGTTCTTCGGCGCCGCCCGCAACATCGAGGACGGCGGCTCGCTCACGATCCTCGCCACCGCGCTCATCGAGAGCGGCTCGAAGATGGACGAGGTGATCTTCGAGGAGTTCAAGGGCACCGGCAACATGGAGCTGCGGTTGCGGCGTGACTTCGCCGACAAGCGCCTCTTCCCGGCCATCGACGCCGTCCAGTCCGGTACCCGCCGCGAGGAGATGCTCATGAGCAAGGAGGAGCTGCACATCGTCTGGAAGCTGCGCCGGGTGCTCTCCAGCCTGGAGAGCCAGCAGGCGCTCGAGCTGCTGCTGGAGCGCCTGAAGAAGTCCCAGACCAACATCGAGTTCCTCATGCAGGTGCAGAAGACCACACCAGGCGAGGTCTGACCCGGCGCCAGCCGGGATGGATTCGCGACCGCCCGCGGTTGAGTGGCAAGATAGATCCTTGGTTCCGGTTCACGCCTGCCCGTCGACTCCGACGGTGAGGCGACCCGGCGGCCGACCACGAGAGGACACCATGAAGAAGGACATCCACCCGGCGTACGTCGAGACCGAGGTGACCTGCACCTGCGGCAACAGGTTCACCACGCGCAGCACCGCGACCGACGGCGTGATCCACGCCGACGTCTGCTCGGCATGCCACCCGTTCTACACCGGCAAGCAGAAGATCCTCGACACCGGCGGCCGCGTCGCCCGCTTCGAGGCCCGCTACGCCAAGTCCAAGGCAGCGAAGAAGTAGCACCACCCCTGACGCCGGCTCCTCGCGGGGGGCCGGCGTCGGCATGTCCGCGGTCGAGACCCAGGAGGTGAGCCCGGGAGGTGAGCAGGATGGAGGCCACCGAGGCGCTGGCAGCGCTCGCCCACGAGCACGCCGAGCTTGAGGCACGGCTGGGTGACCCGGCCGTGCACTCCGACCAGCAGCTGGCTCGGCGGCTGAACCGGCGCTACACCGAGCTCGGCACGGTGATGCGGGCACGCGACGAGCTCGACGAGCTCAGGGGTGACGTCGGGGCCGCTCGCGAGCTCGCGGAGGAGGACCCGTCGTTCGCAGGAGAGCTCGCCGGCCTCGAGGCTCGCCGCGAGCAGGCCGAGGAGCGGCTGCGTCGACTGCTGGTGCCGCGGGACCCTTCGGACGCCAAGGACGCCATTCTCGAGATCAAGTCCGGCGAGGGCGGTGAGGAGTCCGCGCTCTTCGCCGGCGATCTGCTGCGGATGTACACCCGGTACGCCGAACAGCGCGGGTGGCGCACCGAGCTGCTCGACGCCACCGAGTCCGACCTCGGCGGCTACAAGTCCGTGACCGTGGCGGTCCAGGCCAAGGCGGTCAGCGAACCCGGTGAGGCTCCCTTCGCATTGCTGAAGTTCGAGGGGGGCGTACACCGGGTGCAGCGGGTGCCGGTCACCGAGAGCCAGGGGCGTGTCCACACCTCGGCCGCCGGGGTGCTGGTGATGCCGGAGGCCGAACCGGTGGATGTCACGGTCGAGGAGAAGGACCTGCGGATCGACGTCTTCCGGTCCTCCGGTCCCGGCGGCCAGAGCGTCAACACCACCGACTCCGCGGTCCGGATCACCCACCTGCCGACCGGGTTGGTGGTCAGCTGCCAGAACGAGAAGTCCCAGCTGCAGAACCGCGAGCAGGCGATGCGCATCCTGCGCGCGCGGCTGCTCCAGGCCGCCGAGGAGGCGGCCTCGGAGGAGGCCTCGGACGCGCGTCGCTCCCAGGTGCGCACCGTGGACCGATCGGAGCGGATCCGCACCTACAACTACCCGGAGAACCGTGTCTCCGACCACCGCACCGGCTACAAGTCCCACAACCTCGACCAGGTCCTGGACGGCGACCTGGGGCCGGTGATCGCCTCCTGCGTCGATGCCGACCTGGCCGCGCGGCTGGAGGCCGTGGGGGCAGGGGTCTCGGGCCGATGAGCCTGCTGCGTGCTGCGGTCGAGCGCCTCCGCGAGGCCGGGGTGCCCTCGCCCGAGCACGACGCGGCCGCGATCCTGGCGCACGCGCTCGGGGTGCCGCGCTCCCGGCTCACGGCTGCCAGCCTCGAGGGTGTGCCGGCCGCGGCGCGTTCCCGTCTCGATGAGCTGCTGGAGCGGCGCTCACAGCGGGAGCCGCTGCAGCACATCCTCGGCGTGGCGGGGTTCCGGCACCTGGAGCTCGCGGTCGGGCCGGGGGTCTTCGTGCCCCGACCGGAGACCGAGGTGATGGCGGGATGGGTGGTCGAGCGGGCCCGCACCCTCGTCGCTGACGGCGGTGAACCCCGCGTGGTCGACCTCTGCACGGGGTCCGGGGCGATCGCGCTCTCCGTGGCGACCGAGGTCCCGCAGGCATCGGTGCACGCCGTCGAGCTCGACGAGGACGCCCTGACGTGGGCACGGCGCAACGTCGCCGCCGGCTCGCTGGCCGACCGGATCGACCTGAGAGCCGGCGACATGGCCCAAGCCTTCCCCGACCTCGACGGCACGGTCGACGTGGTGGTGGCCAACCCGCCGTACATCCCGATGACCGCGTACGACACGGTCGAGCGCGAGGTCCGCGAGCACGACCCCGCGTTGGCGCTGTGGAGCGGGGAGGACGGGCTCGAGGCCATCCGTGTGGTCGCTGACGTGGCCGCCAGGTTGCTCGTGCCCGGCGGTGTCGTCGCGGTCGAGCACGCCGAGGTGCAGTCGAGCACCGCGCTCCAGGTGTTCGCCCGCGACCCCCGCTGGCGCGAGGTCCGCGATCGGCCGGACCTGTCCGGCCGGTCGCGATTCGTGACGGCCGTGCGCGCTGCCATGATGACGCCATGAGCTTGCGGTTCGACCTCTCCGTCGAGTCCCAACGGGACGAGGGGTTGCAGGAGGCGACACGCACCGTGCAGCGGGGGCGTCTGGTGGTGCTGCCCACCGACACCGTCTACGGCGTGGGCTGCGACGCGTTCGACGAGGACGCGGTGCAGCGGCTCCTGGACGCCAAGGGGCGGGGACGCGACATGCCGCCGCCGGTCCTGGTGTCGGCCAAGACGACCCTCGAGGCGATCGCCGTCGACGTTCCCGTCTGGGCGCGCGCCCTGGTCGACGCGTTGTGGCCCGGCCCGCTGACCCTGGTCCTGCGCCAGCAGCCCAGCCTGCAGTGGGACCTGGGGGAGGCGCGCGGAACGGTCGCGGTCCGGATGCCCGACCACGAGGCAGCCCTGGAGCTGTTGGCGCGCACCGGCCCGATGGCCGTGAGCAGCGCGAACCTCAGTGGCCACCCGGCGGCCACGACGGCCGACGAGGCCGAGGCCATGCTGGGTGACGCGGTGCGCGTGATCCTGGACGGGGGGCGCACCGCCGGAGCGGTGCCGTCCACCATCGTCGACGCCACGGGCGAGCGCGGTCGGGTGCTGCGACCGGGGGCGATCGCCCTGGAGCGCCTCACCGAGATCGCGGCCCCCGTGGGTGGCGAGATCGTCGACGAGGGGTGACGGCGACGCGTGCGTGAGTACCTGGCCCTGTTCCTGGTCGCGCTCGCCGTGACGTACCTGGCCGCGGTGCTCGCCCGGGAGGCGGCACTGCGCTTCGGTGCGGTGGCGGTGGTCCGCGACCGCGACGTCCACTCCGAGCCGGTCCCCTACCTGGGTGGGGTGGCGATGTACGCCGGGATCGTGGCGGCCTTCTTCGTGGCTCGTGAGCTGCCGTTCCTCTCCACGGCGGGGGACCAGGTCTTCCACGATGCCGGGGTGGTGGTGATCGCGGGCGGGCTGGTCTGCGCCCTGGGTGTGGTCGACGACCTCATCGAGATCGACGCGCTCACCAAGTTCGGGGGCCAGCTGCTCGCGACCGGGTTCCTGGTGCTCAACGGCGTGCAGTTCTACTACGTCGGCCTTCCCGACGGCACGCTGCTCACGCTGGACCCCGCGCAGGCCATGGTGCTGACGGTCATCGTGGTGGTGTCCACGATCAACGCCGTCAACTTCATCGACGGTCTGGACGGGCTCGCCGGCGGGGTCATCGGCCTGGGCGCGGTGGCGTTCTTCCTGTTCTCCTACACGATCGCGGCACGCAACGGCGAGTCGTTGGCGATCACCGCCGCGCTGCTCTGTGCGGTGCTTGCGGGGGTGTGCGCGGGCTTCCTGGCCCACAACTTCAACCCGGCCCGGATCTTCATGGGCGACAGCGGGTCGATGCTGATCGGGCTGATGCTCGCCGGCTCGGCGCTCACGCTGACGTCGGGCTTCCCCGCGCTGGAGATCGCCTCGAACCGCGACCCGGGAGCCGATGCGGGCCAGGGCTCGGCACTGGTGGCCTTCCTGCTGCCGATCCTGCTGCCGATCGCGGTGCTGCTGCTGCCGTTCGCCGACCTGCTGCTGGCGATCGCCCGGCGCACCATGCGAGGGGAGTCGCCGTTCAAGCCCGACAAGCAGCACCTGCACCACCGGATGCTCGAGCTGGGCCACTCCCACCGCCGGGCGGTGGTCGTGATGTGGCTCTGGGCGGCGCTCATCGCGCTCGGGGGGGTCGCCCTCGCGCTGTACCCGAGCCGCCCGGTGGCCCTGGGGCTCGCCGGCTGGTTCGTGGTCACCGCGTTGCTCACCGTGGTCGTGCCTCGGGTGGAGCGGCCGGCGTGGACTCACCACGAGGACTACGCCGGTCCGCCGCCACCCCCGTCACCGGGACCCTGGCGGTGAGCCCCGACCTCGCGGGAGCGCTTGTGCGTTTTTTCACAAGGTCGGGGCGGCGATGAGCGCCCCCGGCCTGGGCACCAGAACCGCGTCGGGCGCGGGGGCCGCCCTGGTGGTCGTCGGTGCGCTCGTGCTCGTCGGCGCCCCAGTAGCCGCGCTGGTCGCGGGCTCGGCTGCCGCCTGGGGGGTGACGGTGGGTGCCGTCGTCGTGGTCGTCGTCTTCGGCTTCGGGATGAGCATCACGCACGCGGTGGCCGCGCTCTCCCCGGCTCTCTCCCTGCTGGTCGCGCTGATGACCTACGCCCTGCAGCTCGTGCTGCTGGTCGTCGCCCTGCTGGCGCTGGAGCGCTCAGGGCTGCTCGCGACGACCCTGGATCGCGGCTGGGTCGGCGGCACCATCATCGTCGGCACGCTGGTCTGGAGCTCCGCCCTGGTCCGGGTCGCGATGCACAGGACCCGCTATCACAGCACCGAGCCGGGGCGCCACTCGTCCTCGTCGGGCGGCCCCGAGGCCGGCGGAGGCCACCGCACTGCCGGGTGAAGCGGCGGGCCGGTCCCTGCTATCGTCCGCCATGCGATGAGTCAGCCGAGTACGACGTCGCAGGAGGAGCCCAAGGGCGACGCCTGGCACGCGTTCGGGTACATCGTGTCCGGGGTGGCCGTGTACGGCGTTCTGGGTTGGCTCGCGGACCGATGGCTGGGGACGACGTTCCTGGTCGCGGTAGGCATCATCCTGGGCGCGGGGTTGGGCATCTTTCTGACCGTCTCCCGCTTCCAGTCGATCCTGCCGAAGCCACGACCGGTCCAGCCGCAGGACCCGACAGACCGACCCGAGCAGGACTGACAGAGGAGACGCAGGGTGTTCGTCGCCGCAGCCAACCCGGTGGTCGCAGCCGAGGGTGGGGGAGAGGGCTTCGCGGCCCCGGGGCCCGGGATCTTCGAGCTCCCGCCGGTCTTCGAGGTCGCCGGCGTCGGCGTCACGAAGCCGATGCTGCTGCTGTTCCTCTCGGTCCTGGTCCTCGGCACCTTCTTCTACGCGGCGTCCGCCGGCCGCAGCATGGTGCCGGGCAAGCTGCAGTTCGCCGGTGAGAGCGCCTACTCGTTCGTCCGCAACGGTCTGGCGCGCGACATCATCGGCAGCCAGGACTTCATGCGTTTCACGCCGTACCTCGCGGCGCTGTTCTTCTTCATCCTGCTCAACAACGTGTTCGGCGTGATCCCGTTCGTCCAGTACCCCACGTTCTCCCGGGCCGGGATGGCCTACGGCCTGGCCGCGCTGTCGTGGCTGATCTACAACTACTTCGGCATCCGCAAGCACGGCTTCTTCGGCTACCTCAAGCACCAGACCGTGCCCGCCGGCGTCCACTGGGTGATGCTGCCGCTGCTGATCCCGCTGGAGTTCCTGTCCAACATCGTCGTCCGCCCGATCACGCTGGCGCTACGTCTGTTCGCCAACATGTTCGCCGGGCACATCCTGCTGGTGCTGTTCTCGACCGGTGGCCTGTACCTGATCCAGGAGGTGGGCGTCCTCGGCATGGTCGCCGGCCCCATCGCCTGGGCGTTGGCGATCGCCATCTTCTTCCTCGAGATCCTGGTGCAGTTCCTTCAGGCCTACGTCTTCGCGCTGCTCAACGCGATGTACATCTCCGGTGCCCTCTCCGACGAGCACTGACCTCACCACCACAGACCCCAGCACCCGACAGCACCACCCCAGACCCTGACAAGGGAAAACAACCGAAAGGAAGAACCGTGGACGGTTCCGTGAACATGGTCGGTTACGGCCTCGCCGCCATCGGCCCAGGCGTGGGTATCGGCCTGATCTTCGCCGCTTACATCAACGGTGTCGCCCGTCAGCCGGAGGCCCAGAGCCGCCTGCAGTCGATCGCCATCCTGGGCTTCGCGCTCGCCGAGGCGCTCGCGATCATCGGGATCGCCCTGGCGTTCGTGCTCTGACCCTCTCCCCTTAAGGACTGCTGATGTACACGTCGATCGTCCGCCTGGCTGCGGAGGGTGAGGAGCACAACCCGCTCCTGCCTGTCTGGATCGAGGTCGTCCTTGCCCTGGTCGCCTTCGCGATCATCTTCTTCATCTTCGCCAAGTTCGTCGTCCCGAACTTCGAGAAGACCTACGCCGAGCGCACTGACGCGATCGAGGGCGGTCTTCGCGAGGCGGAGGAGAAGCAGGCCGCGGCCGACGCCAAGCTGCGCCAGCTGGAGGAACAGCTCGGGCAGGCCCGTCACGAGGCTGCGCGGATCCGTGAGGAGGCGCGCGAGCAGGGGGCGGCCATCGTCTCGGAGATGCGTGAGGACGCCCAGGTCGAGGCCAGGCGCATCATCGAGCACGGCAAGGCTCAGATCGAGGCCGAGCGGCAGCACGCGATCACCTCGCTGCGTGCCGAGGTCGGTTCGCTCGCCACCGGCCTGGCCGGCCGGATCGTCGGGGAGTCCCTCGACGACGAGGCTCGGCAGAGCCGCGTGATCGAGCGTTTCCTGGCCGACCTCGAGACCTCGGCGCCTCAGAACGGCAGCGGGAGCGGAGCCAACTGATGTCCCGGTCGATGAGGGGCGCGTCCGCCGAGGCACACGAGCACCTGATGGCGGAGCTGAAGTCTTCCCTCACCCAGGAGGCCTCGGTCGGGTACGACGTGGCCGGCGACCTGTTCTCGGTCGCAGCCGTGCTGCGCGACGAGCCTTCGTTGCGGCGGGTCCTCACCGATGTGTCGCTGGGCTCGGAGGCGAAGTCGGGGCTGGTGCGCAGCATCTTCGCCGACAAGATCGGGGATCGCGCCCTGGACCTGGTCGCCTCCGCAGCCGGACAACGCTGGGCCGCGATGAGCGACCTCGCCGCCACCCTGGAACAGCTCGGGGTGGTCGCGGTGATCAGGGCTGCCGAGGACGAGGACCAGGCCGACACCGTCGAGACCGAGTTGTTCTCGGTCTCGCGCCTGGTGGCCGAGAACCCGTCGCTGCGCGACGCCCTCGCCGACCCGGCGCGCAGCGTCGAGGACAAGCAGCAGCTGGTGCGCGCGTTGCTGGGGGGCAAGACAGCCCGCGGCACCATCCAGCTCGCCGAGCAGGCCGTGGTCAGTCCCTACCGCACGGTCGTGCTGGCGATCGAGGACTACCAGCGTCTCGCCGCCGAGGAGCGCGACCGGCTGGTCGCGCTGGTCCGCGTCGCACGCCCGCTCACCGAGCAGGAGTCCGAACGACTCTCGACCGCGCTGAGCAACCAGTACGGCCGCCAGGTCGACCTCAACGAGCTGGTCGACCCCGACGTGCTCGGCGGCATCCGCGTCGAGGTCGGTGACGACGTCATCGACGGCACCGTCGCCACCCGCCTCGACCACGCGCGGCGCAAGCTCGCAGGCTGACCCGAACCCACCGACAGACCACCAAGACCCAGATCCAACGACGATGGCGAAGAGAGCAGGAAGAAGATGACGGAGCTTTCGATCCGTCCGGACGAGATCCGGGACGCGCTGCAGCAGTTCGTGGCCGACTACCAGCCCGAGACCGCGAGCCGTGAGGAGGTCGGCGTCGTCTCCGAGGCCGGCGACGGCATCGCCCGGGTGTCCGGTCTCCCCTCGGCGATGGCCAACGAGCTCTTGGAGTTCGAGGACGGCACCCGAGGCCTGGCGCTGAACCTCGACACCCGCGAGATCGGCGTCGTGGTCCTCGGTGACTTCGAGGGGATCGAGGAGGGACAGGCGGTGCGCCGCACCGGCGAGGTCCTCTCGGTGCCCGTGGGCGACGGGTTCATGGGCCGCGTCATCGACCCACTGGGCGTCCCGATCGACGGCATGGGCGACATCGAGTCCGAGGGGCGCCGGGCGCTGGAGCTGCAGGCACCCAGCGTGATGCAGCGCAAGTCGGTGCACGAGCCCCTGGCCACCGGCATCAAGGCCATCGACGCGATGACCCCGATCGGTCGCGGCCAGCGCCAGCTGATCATCGGTGACCGACAGACCGGCAAGAGCACGATCGCGATCGACACGATCATCAACCAGAAGAACAACTGGGACTCCGGTGACCCGGACAAGCAGGTCCGCTGCATCTACGTCGCGATCGGCCAGAAGGGTTCGACGATCGCCGCGGTGCGGGGCGCGCTCGAGGAGGCCGGCGCGATGGAGTACACCACCATCGTCGCCGCCCCGGCATCCGACAGCGCCGGCTTCAAGTACCTCGCGCCCTACACCGGGTCCGCGATCGGCCAGCACTGGATGTACGACGGCAAGCACGTCCTGATCGTCTTCGACGACCTCACCAAGCAGGCGGACGCCTACCGTGCGGTGTCGCTGTTGCTGCGCCGTCCTCCGGGCCGCGAGGCGTTCCCCGGTGACGTCTTCTATGTCCACTCCAGGCTGCTGGAGCGCTGTGCCAAGCTCTCCGACGACATGGGCGCGGGGTCGATGACCGGTCTCCCGATCATCGAGACCAAGGCCAACGACGTCTCGGCCTTCATCCCGACCAACGTCATCTCGATCACCGACGGCCAGATCTTCTTGCAGTCCGACCTGTTCAACTCCAACCAGCGTCCCGCGATCGACGTCGGTGTGTCGGTCTCGCGGGTCGGTGGCGCGGCGATGGCCAAGGCGATGAAGAACGTCACCGGCTCGCTCAAGGTCGACCTGGCGCAGTTCCGCGCGATGGAGGCGTTCGCGATGTTCGCCTCCGACCTCGACGCCGCATCGCGTCAGCAGCTCGACCGCGGCCAGCGGCTGATGGCGCTGCTCAAGCAGCCGGCCTACTCGCCCTACCCCCTCGAGGAGATGACGGTCTCGCTGTGGACGGGCACCAGTGGCAAGCTCGACGCGGTGCCGATCGACGACGTGCTGCGCTTCGAGTCCGAGTTCCTCGACTACCTGCGTCGCCAGGAGTCCGGCATCCTCGAGACCATCCGCGAGAGCCGCAACTTCACCGACGACACCGCGTCCGCCCTGGAGAAGGCGTTCGACAGCTTCGCCGACCAGTTCGAGACCTCCGAGGGCGGGTCGATCAAGGCCGGTCGCGAGGAGCACGAGGCTCTCGAGGACGAGGACGTCGAGCAGGAGCAGATCGTCAAGCAGAAGCGCGGCTAGGGGTGATCACTGATGGCCGTTTCGCTGCGTGAGTACCGCGCCAAGATCAAGACCGTCGAGTCGACCAAGAAGATCACTCGAGCCATGGAGCTCATCGCTGCGTCCCGTATCATCAAGGCGCAGCAGCGGGCCCAGGCAGCCGCGCCCTACGCGCGTGAGCTGACCCGAGCGGTCTCGGCGGTGGCGACGTTCTCCAACGTCGAGCACCCGCTGACCACCGAGCGGGAGAACCCCACTCGCGCCGCGATCCTGGTGGTCACCAGCGACCGCGGGCTCGCCGGGGCCTACTCCTCCAGCGCCATCAAGGAGGCCGAGCGGCTGGGGGAGAAGCTGCGCGAGGAGGGCAAGAAGGTCGATCTCTACATCTCCGGGCGCAAGGGCGTGGCCTACTACAAGTTCCGCAACCGCCCGATCGTGGAGTCGTGGACCGGTCACTCCGACCAGCCGACGTACGACGTCGCGAAGGCCATCGGTGAGGCCCTGATCGGTGCCTTCATCAAGGAGGAGGACGACGAGACCGAGGACGACAGGGTGCCGGGCGCACCCGTCGACGAGGTCCACGTGGTCTACACCCGCTTCCGCTCGATGCTGGTCCAGGAGCCGCACGCGGTGCGGATGCTCCCCCTGGAGATCGTCGAGGGCGAGGCACCGCCGGAGAAGGAGGACGTGCTCCCGCTCTACGACTTCGAGCCGAACGCCTCGGAGGTCCTCGACGGACTGCTCCCCAAGTACGTCGAGTCCCGGATCTACTTCGCCCTGCTGCAGGCTGCTGCC
Source organism: uncultured Actinomycetota bacterium (assembly GCA_963801135.1). Classification (GTDB taxonomy): domain Bacteria; phylum Actinomycetota; class Actinomycetes; order Propionibacteriales; family Nocardioidaceae; genus Marmoricola_A. Next base: position 101,367 of record CAWDDN010000021.1, read on the forward strand.
TCCGAGCTGGCTGCCAGACAGCGGGCGATGAAGGCCGCGACCGACAACGCCGAAGACCTCATCAAGAAGTACAAGCGGATCGCCAACCAGGCCCGCCAGGCCGGCATCACCCAGGAGATCAGCGAGATCGTGGGCGGCGTCAACGCCTTGGCGGACGCCAACAGCGGTCGCGACTGACCTGATCATCCGAGAGACCCAGTAGTGATCCAGACGGAGAAGTGAGAGAGATGACTGCCACCATCAGCGACGAGACCACCGAAGGCACCGGCGGCTCCGTGGGCCGTATCGCGCGCGTGATCGGTCCGGTCGTCGACGTCGAGTTCCCCAGCGACTCGATGCCGGAGATCTACAACGCCCTCAGCGTGGACATCACCCTGGGTGGCGAGACCCACACGATCGTCCTGGAGGTCGCCCAGCACATCGGGGACGGCATGGTGCGCGCCATCTCGATGAAGCCCACCGACGGCATGGTGCGCGGCTCCCAGGTCACCGACAGCGGGGGCCCGATCTCGGTGCCGGTAGGGGACGTGACCTTGGGCCACGTGTTCAACGTGACCGGCGACTGCATGAACCTCGAGGAGGGCGAGAAGCTCGAGATCGACGAGCGCTGGGCCATCCACCGCAAGGCGCCGGCCTTCGACCAGCTCGAGGCACGGACCCAGATGTTCGAGACCGGCATCAAGGTCATCGACCTGCTGACCCCCTACGTTCAGGGCGGCAAGATCGGTCTGTTCGGTGGTGCCGGCGTGGGCAAGACGGTGCTGATCCAGGAGATGATCGCCCGCGTCGCCAAGGACCACGACGGTGTCTCGGTGTTCGCCGGGGTCGGCGAGCGCACCCGCGAGGGCAACGACCTCATCGTGGAGATGCAGGAGGCCGAGGTCTTCGACAAGGTCGCTCTGGTCTTCGGCCAGATGGACGAGCCCCCGGGCACCCGGCTCCGGGTCGCGCTCTCGGCGCTGACGATGGCGGAGTACTTCCGTGACGTGAAGGAGCAGGACGTGCTGCTCTTCATCGACAACATCTTCCGGTTCACCCAGGCCGGCTCCGAGGTCTCCACGCTGCTGGGCCGGATGCCGAGCGCGGTGGGCTACCAGCCCACCCTCGCCGACGAGATGGGTGTGCTCCAGGAGCGCATCACCTCGACGCGGGGTCACTCGATCACCTCGATGCAGGCGATCTACGTGCCGGCCGACGACTACACCGACCCCGCGCCCGCCACGACGTTCGCCCACCTCGACGCGACCACCGAGCTCTCGCGCGAGATCGCCTCGCTGGGCATCTACCCCGCGGTCGACCCGTTGACCTCGACCTCGCGGATCCTCGACCCGCAGTACATCGGGCGTGAGCACTACGACGCCGCGATCCGTGTGAAGCAGATCCTGCAGCGCAACAAGGAGCTCCAGGACATCATCGCGATCCTTGGTGTGGACGAGCTCTCCGAGGAGGACAAGGTCACCGTCCACCGGGCGCGTCGCATCCAGCGCTTCCTGTCGCAGAACACCTACGTGGCCAAGCAGTTCACCGGCCTGGAGGGCTCGACGGTTCCGGTCGCGGACACCATCGAGGCGTTCAACAAGATCTGCGACGGCGAGTACGACCACGTGGCCGAGCAGGCGTTCTTCATGTGTGGTGGGCTCGACGACGTCGACCGCAAGTGGTCGGAGATCCAGAAGCAGACCGGCGGCAAGGGCGACTGATGAGCGACGCCGTGATGCGGGTCGAGCTGGTCGCTGCCGACCGGCTGGTGTGGTCCGGCGATGCCACCCAGGTCATCGCTCGGACGACCGAGGGCGACGTCGGCGTGCTGCCCAACCACGCGCCGATGCTCTCGCTCATGGTCGACGGTGTCGTCGACGTCACCACGGCCGACGACGAGACCTGGATCGCCGCGGTCGATGCCGGCTTCCTGTCGGTGGCCGGCAACCGGATCTCGATCCTGGCCGAGCATGCCGAGATGGCTCACGACATCGACCTGGAGAAGGCTCGCCACGACCTCGAACGCGCCCAGGTGGCCGGGGAGAACGCCGACGAGGCACAGGACCAGGCAGCAACCGTGGCAGGCCGCGCCTGGGCCGAGGCCCGGATCCGCGCTGCCGAGAAGCACGCCTGACCGCCGATGCCATGGTGGCAGTGGCTGGCGGACGTCGCCGGCCTCTGCCTGCTCCTGCTCTTCGGCTACGCCGGGCTGCTGCTGGTGCGCCGACGGGTGCTGACGCGGGGCAGCGGTGCGTTCGAGCTCAGCTATCGCGCCCGGACCGACCGTCCCGGCAGGGGCTGGGTTCTGGGGCTCGGGCGCTACGAACAGGACTCGCTGGCGTTCTACCGGCTCTTCGGCATCCTGCTGCGGCCGCTGCGCAGCTTCGGGCGCGAGTCGATCGCCGCTGTCCGGCGGCGGGATCCCGACGCCGCCGAGCAGTCGGTGCTCTACGGCGGCCACCTGGTGGTGGAGTGCGACGTCGGAGACCGTGCGGTCGAGCTGGCGATGTCGCCCGAGGCGCTGACCGGCTTGATGGCGTGGCTGGAGGCCGCCCCGCCGGGCCGGACTCGCCGGCCACGCTGAGAGCGCCACGCGAGCAGATCTGCAGGGTGAGATCGTTGGTCCTCGTGCGGCGGTCCGGGGGACCGGGCACACTGGGGAGACGTCAGGCCCGGCGACCTGGTCCGCTCGGCCCCCTCCCGGCTGGACGGAGCTCCCACGTGACCAAGCCCTGGCGGGTGCTGCTGGTCGACGACTCCGAGGACCTGCGGATGCTGCTCCGGCTGAAGCTGGAGTCGTGGGGCGGCTACGACGTCGTCGGCGAGGCCGAGGACGGTCAGGTCGCAGTCGAGATGGCGTCCCAGCAGCAGCCCGATCTCGTGATGCTGGACCTGGCGATGCCTCGTATGGACGGGCTGCAAGCGCTCCCCCTCATCCGCGAGGCGGTCGAGGGGGTCCGGGTGATCGTGCTCTCGGGTTTCGACCAGGGGATGATGGCCCGGAAGGCGACCGCTGCCGGGGCCGACGGCTACCTCGAGAAGGGCATCCCGATGGAGCAGCTGGCCAAGACCCTCGAGGGTGTGCTCGTGGCCACCAGCGAGTAGCCCGCCCCCCTCACCGCTCACCCCCGGGCCGCCACAGCACGTCGCCCCGCTCCCGGTTGGCGTGACGCGCCAGGATGAACAGCAGGTCGCTGAGGCGGTTGAGGTAGGTGAGCGCGGTCTGGTTCATGCCCTCGGCGTGCTCGGCGTAGGCGGCCCAGGCCGAGCGCTCGGCCCGACGAGCAACCGTGCGGCACACGTGCAGGTGCGCCGCCACCGGCTCCCCGCCGGGCAGGATGAACGAGCGCAGGACGGTCAGGTCCTCGTTGTACCGGTCGCAGGCCTCCTCGAGCCGGGTGACGTAGTCGGCGAGCACGCGCAGCGGGGGGTACTCGGGGTCGGGCACGACCGGTGTCGAGAGGTCTGCGCCGACGTCGAAGAGCTCGTTCTGCACCCGCTGCAGCAGCTCGACCACGTCGGCCTGGAGCGCTCCGGTGGCAAGGGCGACACCGAGGTGGCTGTTGAGCTCGTCGACGTCGGCATATGCCTGGAGTCGCAGGTCGAGCTTCGAGGTCTCGCTGTTGTCCCCCAGGCGGGTCCTCCCGGCGTCCCCGGTGCGGGTGTAGATGCGGGTGAGGTTGACCATGGAACCAGGCTAGCCGTGCTCCGTCCTGTGGCCGGGGGTGGTGGGCGACTCGCCGTGGTCGGGTGCGTGGAGACCGGCGCTTCCTGGGTAAGGATCACTCCAGCGGCGAAGGGAGCCGACATGGGCAAGACGAGCCCCGGAAACGTCCTGCGGTTCTCAGGACTCCTGGATGTGCGCCGCGCGGCCGAGACCCGGGAAGCCCTGCACGAGTGCATCGAGGACGGCAACGGGGACGTCGTGGTCGACCTGAGCGAGGTCGACGGGATCGATGCCACCGTCATGGCGGTGCTCGCCGCGGCTGCCCTCCGGCTTCAGCGAGCAGGGCGCTCGGTGGTCCTGCAGGGGTGCGCCCCCCAGGTCCGCCGCCTCTTCGCCTGCCGTGGGTGGCGGCGCTTCTTCGTGTGGGACCGCGAGGTCCTCAACCGCTGAGCAGCCCGACTGTGGCGTACGTCCCGGTGTTGAACACTTCACAACAGCGACCGTGAGGGGCCGTTCCAGCCCTACCCTTGGGCATCATGAGTGAGCAGCCCGATCCCACCGCCCCTGCGCAGCGTCCCGAGCGTGACCGTCCGTGGGTGATGCGGACCTACGCCGGCCACAGCTCGGCCACCGAGTCCAACGCGCTCTACCGGCGAAACCTCAGCAAGGGGCAGACCGGCCTCTCGGTCGCCTTCGACCTGCCGACCCAGACCGGCTACGACCCCGACTCCTCGCTGGCGCGCGGCGAGGTCGGCAAGGTCGGCGTGCCGATCCCCCACCTGGGGGAGATGCGACGGCTCTTCGAGGACATCCCGCTGACGGACATGAACACCTCGATGACCATCAACGCCACCGCGCTGTGGCTGCTTGCGCTCTACCAGGTCGTCGCCGAGGAGCAGGTCGGCGCCGCCACCGACACCGAGACGGAGGCGGTGCACAACCAGCTGGCCGGCACCATCCAGAACGACATCATCAAGGAGTACCTCTCCCGGGGGACCTACGTCTTCCCGCCCGAGCACTCGCTGCGCCTGACCACCGACACCATCGCCTACACGGTCAACCACATCCCGAAGTGGAATCCGATCAATATCTGCAGCTACCACCTGCAGGAGGCGGGGGCGACCCCGGTGCAGGAGGTTGCCTACGCGATGTGCACCGCGATCGCAGTGCTCGACGCGGTGAGAGACGGCGGCCAGGTCGAGCCTGAGGACATGGGCAAGGTCGTGGGCCGGATGTCCTTCTTCGTCAACGCTGGTGTCCGGTTCGTCGAGGAGACGTGCAAGATGCGCGCCTTCACCCAGCTGTGGGACGAGCTCACCCGAGAGCGGTACGGGATCACCGACGAGAAGATGCGGCGCTTCCGCTACGGCGTCCAGGTCAACTCCCTCGGCCTGACCGAGGCCCAGCCGGAGAACAACGTGCAGCGCATCGTCTTGGAGATGCTGGGCGTGACGCTGTCCAAGAACGCGCGCGCCCGGGCCATCCAGCTGCCCGCGTGGAACGAAGCCCTCGGGCTGCCTCGGCCGTGGGACCAGCAGTGGTCGCTGCGGCTGCAGCAGGTGCTGGCCTTCGAGTCCGACCTGCTGGAGTACGCCGACATCTTCGACGGCTCCCACGTGATCGAGGCCAAGGTCGCCGAGCTGGTCGAGGGCGCCAAGGCCGAGATCGACCGCGTCCAGGCGATGGGCGGGGCGGTCGCCGCCGTGGAGTCCGGGTACATGAAGCAGGCGCTGGTCTCCAGCCACGCCGCCCGCCGCGGCAGGATCGAGTCCGGCGAGGACGTGGTCGTGGGCGTGAACAAGTTCGAGACCACGGAGGCGTCCCCGCTCACCGCGGACCTCGACGCCGCCATCCAGAGCGCCGACCCCGAGGCCGAGGCCGCGGCTCGTCGCAGTGTCGAGGAGTGGAAGGACCAGCGCGACCAGTCGCAGGTCGATGCCGCTCTCGGTCGCTTGGTCGACGACGCCAAGTCGGGCGCCAACCTCATGGAGGCGACGTTGGCCGCGGCCCGAGCGGGCGTGACCACCGGCGAGTGGGCCGGCACCCTCCGGGAGGTCTTCGGGGAGTACCGCGCCCCCACCGGCGTCACCGGGGCGGTCGGGGTGGCGCAGGCCGGCGAGGCGCTGCGAGGCGTCCGCGAGCGGGTCCAGCAGACCGGCGACGAGCTCGGTGGCCGGCTGCGACTGCTCGTCGGAAAGCCAGGGCTCGACGGACACTCCAACGGCGCCGAGCAGGTCGCCGTCCGCGCTCGTGACGCCGGCTTCGAGGTGGTCTACCAGGGCATCCGGTTGACCCCGGAGCAGATCGTCGCCGCGGCCGCCGCCGAGGACGTGCACTGCGTGGGACTGTCGATCCTGTCCGGTTCCCACATGGAGCTGGTGCCGGCGGTGCTCGAGGGCATGCGGGCCGAGGGGATCGACGACGTCCCGGTGATCGTGGGAGGCATCATTCCGACCCGCGACGCGGCCGAGCTGAAGCAGATGGGCGTCGCCGAGGTGTTCACGCCCAAGGACTTCGGGCTCACCGAGATCATCGACGGCATCGTCACGGTGGTCCGCACCGCCAACGACCTGGACTGAGTCGCCGAGACCACTCACGTGCCTCTGGCGAGGTGGCCCGACGACTACGGGGTCGCTCGCCGCCTCGTCGCTCTCCTGGATCGGCGCAAGCGCCGCAAGGCACTCAAGGCTCGGGAAGGCACCGGTCCGCACGAGGAGCGGCCCTGACGAGATCAGCCCACCGACCGGCTTGGCCACCGCCGATCGACAGGTTGGCGCCGCCGGCGAGCAGCACCGTCCCGACGGACTCCTCGGTCGAGGCTTCCTCACCTGCCCCCGGCACAGCCCCGCACGCGAGGCTTGGTGCTGGGCCGACGTGGGGGAACATCCGCGGGCGCATGCACAGCGATGGCAGACTCGGCGGGGTGACCAGAGTGGTCGTCATCGGAGCCGGGGTCGTCGGGCTGAGCTGCGCGGCCCGGCTGCTGGAGCGCGGGCACGACGTGGGGGTCGTCGCTCGTGACCTGCCCCTGGAGACGACGTCGTCGGTGGCCGCCGCGCTGTGGTACCCCCACCGCGCCTTCCCCTTCGAGCGCGTGACCGGTTGGGCCGCCACCACCTACGCCGAGCTCGCCCGGCTCGCTGCCGACGAGGCCACCGGCGTGCGCATGCGTCCTGGCGTGCAGCTGCTGCGCGAACGGGCGCCGCGGCCGTGGTGGGCGGGCGCAGTGCCCGAGCTTGTCGAGGTCGAGCACGTCCGCCGGCCCTACCGGGCCGGCTGGGAGATGGTCGCACCCGTCGTCGAGATGCCGCTCTACCTGAGCTGGTTGAGCGACCGCGTCGAGGAGCTGGGCGGGACCATCACCCGGATGGCCCTCGGCGCGTTGCCGACGACTGATGCCGTGGTGGTCAACGCCACCGGACTGGGAGGGCGGCTCTTCGCCCACGACGGCTCCGTCGTGCCCGTGCGTGGACAGGTCGTCCGGGTCCAGCAGGTCGGCTTGGACCGATGGTGGCTCGACGGAGGTGATCCGGCGTCGGGTGCTCCCGCCACCTATGTCATCCCCCGCAGCACCGACATCGTCCTCGGAGGCACCGAGGACGAAGGGGAGTGGGGCCGGGTCCCCGATGCTGCGGTGACCGAGCGCATCCTGCGACGGGCCCGCGAGCTCGTTCCGGAGCTGCAGGGCGCCCACGTGATCAACACCCGGGTCGGCCTGCGTCCGGCTCGACCCGCGGTCAGGCTCGAGGTCGAGGAGCGCGCCGACGGAGCAGTCGTGCACTGCTACGGCCACGGTGGCGCGGGCGTGACCCTCTCGTGGGGTTGCGCCGACGAGGTGGCCGACCTCGTGCAGCGCGAGGCCGCATGAGCACGCTGTCGCGCCGGGTCGTGCTGGCTGCGCCGGGGGTGTCTCTCGCCGTGGTCGGTGCCACTCATCCGCCGCGACTCACCTACGACTCCGCCCAGCACTGGTGGCTGATGCACCTGGCGGGGGTCTTCGTCTTCCCGCTGGTGGGCGCCGCTCTCGCGGCGCTGGTCTGGGGTCGTCGCGACCCGCTCGCGTGGGTCGTCTACGCCGGGTCGTTCGTCTACGCCTGCGCCTACACCTCGCTCGACGTGATCAGTGGGCTGGCCGCCGGCTGGGTCACCGACCGGCTGGGGCCAGGCGTCGAGCGTCCCGACGAGGTCCGCTACCTCTTCGAGATCGGCGGTCGGCTGGGTGACGCCGGCGAGCTGGGACTGATGTTCGCGGTGGCGGCGCTCAGCGTCGACGCCGTACGACGGGTCGGCCCCGTGGCGCTGCCCGGTGCGGTGATGCTGGTGCTCGGAGGGTGGGGTGTGGTCGTGGACCACATCTTCTGGCCCTGGGGAGCCCTCGGAGCCGGGCTGCTCGGCCTCGGGTCGGCGCTGCTCGACGACCCGCGGCTGCGGCGCCCCGTTCCGTAGCCTGGGGTCATGGCCGCGGGATGGTCGAACCCTCCGCCGCTGCGGGTGCCGCACCGGCTGGAAGCCCATGTCCGCGAGATCTGCGGCTACGCCGCGAGCGACATGAGCCCGGGCGTGCATCGCGGTCTTCCCTCGCGAACGCTCACCCTCGTCCTGCCGATCGGCGACCCGCTTCGCACCGCACCGTCCTGGGAGTCGCTCGAGGCCGGCGACATCGACAGCCAGCACCTCGTGCTCGGCGGTCTTCACACCACCACCGCCGTGATCCTCCAGCCCCGCACCTGGGCCGGCATCCAGGTCGCGGTGTCGCCGCTGGGCGCCCGTGCGTTGTTCGGCGCTCCGGCAGCGGCGCTGCCGACGGGGCGGTGGGACGCGCGAGACCTGCTGGGCCCGGTCGTGGACCAGGTCTCGGAGCGGCTGGCCGAGGCCCCGGACTGGCCGACCCGCTACGCGGTGGTCCTCGAGCTCTTCGACGAGCTGCTCCGGCGCTCCGACGGCGGCCGGTCGGTCCGGCCGGAGGTGGCCCAGGGCTGGCGGCTGCTCCTGAGGTCTCGCGGTCGCGTGGGTGTTGCCGACCTCGCCCGCCAGGTCGGGTTGAGCCCGAGGCGGCTCTCGACGCTGTTCGCCGCCGAGCTCGGACTCACCCCCAAGGTCGCGGCGAGGCTGGCCCGCTTCGACTCCGCCCGGATCGCGGTCGCCCGGTCGGCGGTCTCCCGCGGCACGAGCGGCGGGCCGCTCGACCTGGCCGGCATCGCCGCCGAGCTGGGCTACTTCGACCACGCCCACCTGGTCCGCGAGTTCACCGCCTTCGCCGGGCTGAGCCCGTCGGCATGGGTGGGCGAGGAGTTCCGAAACGTCCAAGCGGGCGTCGAGCTGCGTACGGCAGTATCGACGGCATGAACGAGAACTCACCGACCCGGGCCCCGGCCGTGTGGCCGGCCTTCCAGGCTCATGACCCGCGCGCTGTCATCGACTTCCTGGTGGCCCTCGGCTTCGAGGAGACCGCCTGCTACACCGACGACGCCGGCGCGGTCCAGCACGCACAGCTGGACTGGCCCGAGGGTGGCGGGGTGATGCTGGGCGTCCACAAGCCGCAGGGCCCGTTCACCCAGCAGCCCGGCACCACCTCGGCCTACGTCGTGACGGCCGACCCCGATGCCGTCCTGGAGCGTGCTCGGGCAGCGGGAGCCGAGGTGCCGGACGCTCCGTCCGAGCAGGACTACGGCAGCCGTGAGGTGGCGCTGCGCGACCCGGAAGGGAACCAGTGGTCCTTCGGCACCTATCCCGGTGAACCGCGGCGGACGTAGCTGCGCTGCCTGGCCGTGCGGCGCGAGGCCGGCGCGCTGCCAACGCTCGGTTTGGTCCGCGTCGGCGTGGGCCTCACAATCGTGGGTGATGAGTGAACCCGAGCGCCTCGAGATCAACTGGACCAACTCTGCGGGTGCCGCGCTGGGCGCGGTGTCCGCAGCTGTGGTGCTGTCGTCGCTGGGCACGGCGGGGACGCTCATCGGGGCAGCCATGGGCAGCTTGTGCATCACCATCGGAGGAGCCATCTACGCCCACTCGCTGCGGATGACCAAGCGTCGCGTCGCGGCGGCGCGGACGCTGGCGGCGCGACGCCAGGCGCGTGCCCGCGATCGCGGCTCCGCAGCGGCGACGGGCCAACCCGCTGTGGTGCCGGAACCCGCAACCGTCGAGACGTCGCCGGAGCGCGAGGCCCTCGAGGGGGAGTCCCGGCTCGAGATGCTGCGAGGGCTCCCGTGGAAACAGATCGCTCTCGCCAGCGCTTCCCTCTTCGCCATCACCATGGCGGCGATCCTCGTCTTCGAGCTCTCCCTCGGCCGGCCGGTCTCGGCCCTGACCGGTGGCACCGACAGCAGCGGCGGCACGTCCGTCCCAGGACTGGGTGGTGGCCGCAGCGACTCCCGCGACCCGGGGCCTGAGGAGCAGGAGCGCCAGGACGAGGCCCCCGAGGAGGAGCCCCCGGCCGTGCAGCAGGAGGACCCGGCCGAGCCGGAGCAGGACCCGACGCCCCAGGAGGAGTCCACGCCCGCGGAGCCGACCCCGCTCCCGCTGGAGTCGACGTCGCCGTAGCGCTCAGACCGACCGGCCGGTCGACGCGCGCGGGGCAGCGTCACGCCGGTGTGAGGTGACTCAGAACAGGCGGCTCGACGGATCGTCGATTCCCCGCAGCGCGTCGTAGTCGACCACCGCGCACGAAATGCCGCGGTCACTGGCCAGCACCCGCGCCTGCGGCCTGATCTCCTGGGCTGCGAAGATGCCTCGCACCGGGCCTTGCCGGCGCAGCGAGGGGTCGCGGTTGAGCAGCTCGAGGTAGCGGGTCAGCTGTTCGACGCCGTCGATCTCGCCCCGGCGCTTGATCTCGACCGCCACGCAGGACCCGTCGGCGTCGCGGCACATCAGGTCCACCGGGCCGATGGCGGTGGGGTACTCACGCCGCATCAGCGTCAGCCCGCCGGCGAGGGTCGAGGGGTGCTCGGCGAGGAGCTCCTGCAGGTGCTTCTCCACACCGTCCTTGCGAAGGCCGGGGTCGATCCCGAGGTCGTGACTGGTGTCGCTGAGGAGCTCGTCGATGACGATGCGCAGCGTGTCCTCGGACTTGGGGCTCGACACGGACCACTCGGTGCGTCCCTCGTCGTCCACGCTCTCGCGCAGGCTGCACGGCGGCGACATCCAGTTCAACGGCTTGTAGGAGCCGCCATCGGAGTGCACCAGCACCGAGCCGTCGTTCTTCACCATGATGAGGCGGGTGGCCATCGGCAGGTGAGCGGTGAGGCGTCCCGCGTAGTCCACCTGGCAGCGGGCGATGACGAGGCGCACGCGGGCACGCTACCGCGCGGGCGGGAGCGACGATCGGGTGGCCTAGGTCACAGGTGAGATGGGCCCCGGCAGGGTGTTACCGGCCAGTACGCGCGTGCCATCATCGGCCCATGTCTGAACCAACCTCTGGCCACACGATCCACGACACCCTGGTCCTGCCTTACCTGAACCACGCGGTCCGCATGTACGCCGAGGACTACGCCACGCGCGCCGACATCGACGCCGCGATGCGCTTCGGCTGCGGCTACCCCGCAGGACCGCTGACGGTGCTCGACACCATCGGCCTCGACGTGGTGCGCGACCGCTTGGCGGCCCGCTTCGAGGAGTCCGGTGACCCGCTGCACCAGCCGGCCGAGCTGCTGGAGAAGCTGGTGCAGGACGGCCGCACCGGCGTCACTGCGGGCCGTGGTTTGTACACCTACGACGAGAGCGGCGCCGTCGCCGTCGACGACGAGACGCCCTCAGCCGACGATGCGCCGCAGCTGCGCCACGACATCGCGAAGGTCGGCGTGGTCGGCACCGGCACCATGGCCAGCGGCATCGTCGAGGTCTTCGCCAAGGCCGGCTACGACGTGGTCTACGTCGGTCGCGGCGAGGAGAAGGTGGCCGGAGTCCAGGTTGCCATCGAGAAGTCGCTGGACAAGGCCATCTCGCGAGGCAAGCTCGACGAGGACGGCAAGGCGCAGGTGCTCGGCCGGCTCAGCGGCGCGACCGAGCGGGAGGCGCTGGCCGAGGTCGACCTGGTGGTCGAGGCGATCGCCGAGGACCTCGAGATCAAGCGGCAGCTGTTCGGCGATCTCGACCGGATCTGCAAGCAGGGCGCCATCCTGGCCACGACCACCTCGTCGCTGCCCATCACCGCGTGCGCCGAGGCCACCTCACGCCCGGAGTGGGTCATCGGCATGCACTTCTTCAACCCTGCTCCGGTGATGAAGCTCGTCGAGGTGGTCACCACGGCCGACACGGCTGCTGAGGTCGACCAGACCACGCGGGCGCTGTGCGCCAAGGTCGGCAAGGTCGCGGTGTCGTGCAGCGACCGTGCCGGCTTCATCGTGAACGCGCTGCTCTTCCCCTATCTCAACGACGCGGTCAAGCTCTTGGAGTCCGGCGCTGCCTCGATGGAGGAGATCGACGCCGCGATCAAGGAGTTGGCGCAGTTCCCGATGGGGCCCTTCGCGCTGCTCGACGTGGTGGGCAACGACGTGTCCCTCGCGATCGAGGAGGAGCTGGTGCGCGAGTTCGGGCAGCCGGGCCTCGAGCCCGCCAAGACCCTGCGGGACAAGGTCGCCGACGGCCAGCTCGGCCGCAAGACGAAGAAGGGCTTCTACGACTACAGCTGAGAACAGCTCGTGCCGCGACGTGGCCTGGCGGGTCCGCCCGCCAGGCCACGACGTGGTTCAGGCTCGGTGCTTGCCCGTCGTCGAGGCTGACGCCTCGGACTCCTCGGACTCTTCGTCGGTCGGGTCACCCGTCCCGGAGGTCACGGTCTCGGTGTCGTCCTCGGGGTCGCCGGCGGCTTCTCCGACCGCTGTGTGACCGGCGTCCTCGGTGTCGTCGTCATCCTCATCGGCACTGCCACCGACCGGTGGCACGTCAGCTTGTCCGACGCCCTCGGGTTGCTCGACGTCGCTGTCCTCGAACTTGGCCTCGGCGGGGACGAACGTCCGCTTGGTGTTGTCGACCTCGACGTTGTCCGGCCGGTTGTCCGGGTCGAGGCGGCGTGCCCGCTCTTCCTCGATCTCCTTGATGAGGTCGTCGTCGACATCGTCGGGGGAACTCGCGTTCATGACCGCCTCCCGCTCTTCCTGGGGGAGGTTCCTGGTCTCGTAGCCCTCGACCGCGACGCCGCCGCTGCTGACGTCGACGTCCTCGCCGTCCTCACCGGACTGGTGCTGGTCCTGCTCCGGCTCGTCGTGCTGTGCCTCGGTCTGCTCGTCGTGGTCCTGCTCGCTCATGTCACTCCTCAGGGGTCGCTGCTGGTTACATCACCTTCCGGGGTGCCGGTCAAACCCCGGGCGGTGTGATCGGACCCGGGTGTCCGCAGGTGAACAGCCGCCGACCGGGCTGGTCCGACCGGCCGGCTCCTAGACTGGGCCCATGGGTACTCCACCCCAGGAACGCGAGCGCATCCTCGACCCGGACGAGGTCGCGGCCATGGTCTCGGCACGACGTGACCTGGGCCCCGAGTACGACGCTGCGCTGGCCGAGAGCTTCGTGGAGCGGGTGGAGAGCCGTCTCGAGCAACGCGTTGCCGAGGCGACCACTCGTCGGCTCAAGCGCTCCCGGGCCGGTCAGAACAAGCAGCTTGTTCTCGCCATCACGTCGGTGGTCATGGGCGTGCCCATCAGCGCCTTCTCCGCCGGCTTCGCCGACCTGCCGGGTCTCCTGGTCTCCTGGGCAGGGATCGTGGGCGTCAACCTGGCGCACGCCTGGAAGCGGTCCTAGGGCTGCGGGCCGAGGCCCGCGACCTCAGCGTGCTTCCTGCCGCGGCACCCACACCTCGCGGACCAGGAGCAGGATCGCGGCCGCGGTCGGGATGGCCAGCAGCGCCCCGACCACGCCAAGCAGCCCGGCACCCACCAGTGCGGCGATGACGGTGACCGACCCCGGCACGTTGACCGACCGCTGCATCACGCGGGGATAGATCAGGTAGTTCTCGAACTGCTGGTAGACGACGTAGAAGACCAGGCAGGCCAGGCCGATCTTGGGGTCGGTGGCGAAGCCGATCGCGGTGACCACGGTGGCCCCGAGAGTGGCCCCGATCATCGGGATCACGTCGAGCAGCGCCACCACGGCGGCCAGCGCGACGGCGTACTGGCCCAGCCCCACGATGAGCAGGAACACGAGGGAGGAGATGCCGGCGGCCATCGCCACCACGAAGGCGCCGGAGACGTAGCCCCCGACACTGGTGAAGATGCGCTCGCTGAGCTCGGAGACGCGGGGTCGGCGGGTCGCCGGCACCAAGGTGTAGACCGCGTGCTTGGTGCGCTCCATCGAGGCGAGGAAGTACAGCGTCAGCACGGTGACGATGAAGGCGTTGGCGAAGAAGCCGAGCACTGCCAGGCCCACGCCCAGGACGCCGCCGAAGAGACCGGAGGCCCAACCGCCGGTGGCGAGGTACTCCTGGGCCTTCTCCAGGATCGAGTACTCCGCCTCGACGGCCTGGACGCGCTCGCTGGACTGGAGCTCGTCGAGCCAACCGGGCACGTTGTCGACGAGTGCGGTGACCTGGTCGGAGATGACCGGGACCAGCGCGAAGAAGAACAGCGCCAGGGCCAGCAGGACCAGCGCGGTGACCACGACCACTCCCCACGCCCGAGGCAGGCCATGGTGGCGCAAGAACTGGACGGCCGGGTCGAGCCCCGCGGCGAGGAAGAAGGCGACGACGACCAGGACGATGACGTTGCCGACGCTGAGCAGCAGACCGCCCAGGAAGTACGCCGCCAGCGCGCCGAGCGCGAACAGGAACCCGGTGAGCACCGGCCCGTGCGAGATCCCGGCGGTGGGGGAGGCCGCCGACGCGGCGGCAGGACGGGAGCGCCCCCCGGCCACGGTGCGGGCAGCACCTGGGGACGGGGGGCGGCTGGCGCGGAGCAGACCCTGGCGGCTCACTCCTCGGAAGCGGCCTCGTCGGTGCCGGCTTCCTCGGTGACCGCTGCGGCGTCCTCACGCTGCTCACCGGTGAAGCCCGCCATCATGTCGCGGAGGGCCCCCAGCTGGGCAGCGATGGCGTCGCGGCGCTTGGTCAGGATGTCGACCTCGTGGCGGAGCTCGGCGAGCTGGCGCTCGGTCTCCCGGTGCCCCGAGTCGACGAAGGTCTGAGCCTGGGTCTGCGCCGCCGAGACGACCTGCTCGGCCTCCCGACGGGCGCGGGTCAGGGTGCGCTCGGCCTCCTCGCTGGCGGTCTGGCGTGCCTCGTTGGCCTGGTTGATCGCGTCACGAGCCCGCTGCTCGGCAGCATCGGCCCGCTCCTCTGCCTGGGTCAGCAGCGTCTCGGTCTCGGCCACGGCGGTGGAGTGGTTCTCGGCCGCCTCGCGGGTCAGCCGCTCCTTCTCCACGGCCAGCTCGCGCTGCATCTCCGCCACCTCGCGAGAGGCCACGGCGAGCGCCTGCTCGGCCTCGCGCCGCGCGGAGGTGAGCAGGGCCTGCGCCTGCTGCTCAGCGGCCAGCCGGCGCTGCGAAGCGTCGCGCTCGGCGGAGGAGAGCAGGTCGGTTGCTTCGGTCTGGGCGTTGGTGCGGAGGCGCTCGATCTCGCCCATGGTGCCGGTGCGCTGCTCGTCGAGCTGCTTGAGCTGCGTCATCCGCATGTCCTCGGCGTCGCGGGCAGCGTGGTTCTTCAGGGCGGCGGCCTCGTGCTGGGCCTCGCGCAGGACCTCGTCGGCGCGTGAGCGCGCGGCGGTGACGACCTCGTCGGACTGCTCCTCGGCCAGCCGCAACAACTCGCTCGCCTTGCCCCCCAGCCCGGCGTACGTCGGGCTGTCCTGCTGCTCGATCTCCTGCCGCAGGCTGGCAAGCTCGGCCTCGAGCCTGCCGTTGCGCTGCTCGATCTCGGCGGCCTTGGCCGCCAGGGCCTTCTTCTCGGCCTGCAGCGCTTGGAACTGCTTGTCGACGGCCGTCGTGTCGTACCCACGGCGGGCGACCGGGAACGGCGCGGTCCCCCCCTCGGCGGGGCGGCCCTGCTGGGGCGCGGGCCCCGACGTAGCCGATTCCTTGTTGTCGAAGATGGACAGACCGCTCATGGCTTCCTCATTTCCTGCTGCATCCGGCGCTGGTGCCTAGTGTCGCCGATGAACGCCAAAAGCCGGAGCCGCACCCCCGTGTGTCTCACGGATTTGGTACAGGTGCGGCTCGTGGGCGTTGTGTGCAGCGGGTCAGACGCCGCGGAAGCGGTTGATGGCCTCGAGGTGCTGGTCGCGCATCTCCGGGTCGCGGACCCCCAGGCCCTCCTCCGGTGCGAGGCAGAGGACGCCGACCTTGCCCTGGTGGGCGTTCTTGTGGACGTCGAGCGCGGCCTGGCCGACCTCGTGGAGGGGGTAGCTCCGCGACAGCGTCGGGTGGATCATCCCCTTGGCGATGAGGCGGTTGGCCTCCCACGACTCCCGGTAGTTGGCGAAGTGGGAGCTGATGATCCGCTTGAGGTTCATCCACAGGTAGCGGTTGTCGTACTCGTGCATGTAGCCCGACGTCGAGGCGCAGGTGGTGATGATTCCGCCCTTGCGGGTGACGAACACCGAGGCGCCGAAGGTCTCCCGCCCGGGGTGCTCGAAGACGATGTCGATGTCCTCCCCACCGGTGAGCTCCCGGATCTTCTTGCCGAAGCGCCGCCACTCCTTCGGGTTCTGCGCGGTGCCGTCCTCGTTCCAGAACTGGTAGCCCTCCTCGCTCCGGTTGATGATGAGCTCGGCGCCCATCTTGCGGCAGATCGCGGCCTTGTCCTCGCTGGAGACCACGCACACCGGGGTGGCGCCCCCGTTGAGGGCGTACTGCGTGGCGAAGCCGCCCAGGCCACCCGAGGCGCCCCAGACCAGCACGTTGTCGCCCTGCTTCATGTTGCCGCCGTTGGCGCTGACCAGCTGGCGGTACGCGGTGGAGTTGACCAGCCCGGGGGAGGCGGCCTCCTCCCAGGTGAGGTGGCCGGGCTTCGGCATCAGCTGGTTGGACTTCACCAGTGCGATGTCGGCCAGTCCACCGAAGTTGGTCTCGAACCCCCAGATCCGCTGCTCCGGGTCGAGCATCGTGTCGTTGTGCCCGTCGGGGTGCTCCAGCTCGACCGAGAGGCAGTGCGCCACCACCTGGTCGCCGGGCTTCCAGGTGTGGACACCCAGCCCGGTCTTGAGGACCACGCCCGCGAGGTCGGAGCCGACGACGTGGTAGGGCAGGTCGTGCCGCTTGGCCAGCGGCGAGATCCGGCCGTAGCGCTCCAGGAACCCGAACGTCGAGACCGGCTCGAAGATCGAGGTCCACACGGTGTTGTAGTTGATCGCGCTGGCCATCACCGCGACCAGGGCCTCGCCGGGGGCGAGGTCGGGCAGCGGGACGTCGTCGACGTGCAGGGTCTTGCGGGGGTCCTTCTCCTTGGTCGGCAGCCCCTCGAACATGTCGACCTCGTCCTTCTTGACGAAGGCTGCGCGGTAGGACTCCGGGATCTCGAGGTTGGCGAAGTCCTCCGAGGAGGCGTCGCCGGCCATGATCGCGTCGAGGATGTGCTTCACGGGATCTCCTGTGCTGGTGATGGCTGCACCCGGAATCTACCGACCAGTAGTGACGGCGCGGAACATCGTGTGACCCAATCGACGCGCTTCGCGCGGTTCGCGCGGTTGCCAGGGCCGGCTGACTTCCCGGCGCGCGGTGGCATGCCCCCGCGTCCACGGGGCATGGTGGGTCCATGAGACTCAGCCGCCTGCTGCTCGGAGCCGGCGCCGCCGTCGCCGGCGTGGCCGTGCATGACGTCACCCAGAAACGGCACGCGCTGCTTCGCGCCTTCCCTGTCCTCGGCCACGGCCGGTACTTCGTGGAGGCGCTCGGCCCGGAGCTGCGCCAGTACATCGTGGCCAGCAACAACGAGGAACGGCCGTTCACCCGCGACCAACGTCGCTACATCTACGCCTCGTCCAAGGGGGTCAACAACTACTTCGGCTTCGGCAGCGACAACGACCTCGAGCACGCCGAGGGCTACCCGATCATCAAGCAGCGCACGTTCTCGCCCGTCACGCCCTCGAGCACCGGGGCCCACCACGGCGAGGACGAGTGGCTGCCCTCCGTCAAGGTCATGGGCGAGGCCCACGGACGTCGGCATGCCTTCCGCCCCCAGTCGGTCGTGAACATGTCCGCGATGAGCTTCGGGAGCCTCTCGGCACCGGCCATCGAGTCCCTCAACAAGGGAGCCGCGCTGGCCGGGTGCCTGCACAACACCGGCGAGGGCGGGCTCTCCCCCCACCACCGCCATGGCGGCGACCTCGTGCTCCAGATCGGGACGGCGTACTTCGGGTGCCGTGACGAGGAGGGTCGCTTCGACCTCGACAAGCTGGTCGAGGTGGTGGAGTCGGGCCCGGTCAAGGCGATCGAGGTCAAGCTGAGCCAGGGCGCCAAACCGGGGCTGGGTGGCTTGCTGCCGGCGGCCAAGATCACCGCGGAGATCGCCGAGATCCGTCAGATCCCGGCGGACGAGGACTGCGTGTCTCCGTCGCGGCACACCGCTTTCCACGACATCGACTCGATGCTCGACTGGGTGGAGATGGTGGCCGACGCCACCGGTCTGCCGGTCGGCATCAAGTCCGCCGTGGGAGACCCGACGTTCTTCGACCACCTGGCGCAGGCGATGGCCGACGACCCCTCGCGCGGGGTCGACTTCATCACCGTCGACGGAGGCGAGGGAGGCACCGGCGCGGCGCCGTTGGTGTTCGCCGACCACGTCTCGCTGCCGCTGCGCGCGGCGTTCCCGCAGGCCTACGTCCCCTTCGCCCGGAGAGGCATCGACCACCGCGTGGTGTTCACCGCCTCCGGCAAGATGGGGCTTCCCGAGAACGCCCTGATCGCCTTCGCGATGGGAGCCGACATGGTCAACGTCGCGCGGGAGGCCATGCTGTCCATCGGGTGCCTGCAGACCCTGAAGTGCCACACCGGCCACTGCCCGACCGGCGTCGCCACGCAGAACCCCTGGCTGTCGCGCTCGCTGGTCCCCGACGACAAGGCCGAGCGCGCCGCTCGCTACATCGGTGGGTTGCGCCGCGACCTGCTCAAGGTCGCCGAGGCGGCGGGTCTGGCTCACCCGGCGCTGATCACGCCCGACGACATCGACCTGCTCTACGGCCAGGACCGGACGGAGCCGTTGCGGGACAAGCTCGGCTACGAGCAGGGGTGGAGCCAGCCCAGCGAGACCGAGCTCCACGCCTTCGCCGAGTTCATGCGGGAGGGGCGCCCGCCCCTGCCCGACCTCGGGGACCCCGACCCCGGCTGGGCCGCCGACCGCTCGTAGTCCCTGGGCTCACCGGGCGGCTGGTTCCACTGGCGACCCAGTGAAACCGACGCCGACCTACTCCGCGGGCTGGACGAGCTCGACGAGGACGCCGCCGGCGTCCTTGGGGTGCAGGAAGTTGA
This sequence comes from uncultured Actinomycetota bacterium, assembly GCA_963801135.1. Classification (GTDB taxonomy): domain Bacteria; phylum Actinomycetota; class Actinomycetes; order Propionibacteriales; family Nocardioidaceae; genus Marmoricola_A. The sequence goes on from CAWDDN010000021.1 coordinate 120,397, forward strand.
TCCGGGAGTCGGAGGTGCCGCGGCGGGGGGCGTCGTACAGCGTGCGGACGCCGCGCTCGCGGAGGATCTGGCTGACCTGCTCCACGTCGGTCACGCGGTAGGCGAGCTGCTGGAGTCCGGGTCCGCTGCGGTCCAGGAACTTGGCGATCGTGCTCTGGTCGTTCAGCGGGGCGAGCAGCTGGATGCAGGAGCCGGAGTCACCGACGCCCACCATGGCCTCGCGGACGCCCTGTTCCTCGTTGGTCTCCTCGTGGAGCACCTTCATGCCGTAGGTGTCGCGGTAGAAGGCCATCGCCTCGTCCAGGTCCGGGACGGCGACGCCGACGTGGTCGATGGCGATGAACAGATGCTCAGGGATCTCGACGGGACCAGAAGACGCAGTCATGCCGCCCATGGTGGTACGCCGGTCAGCGCCGGGCGAGCGACTGTGACCTGTTCCTCATGAGTGACCTGTCGACCGCCCCTCCCGCCGCGTCCACCTCGCTGGGTATCGTCGGATGATGAGCCGGTGCGAGACCGCCCGGCGGTTCGCGAAGTCTGCCAGGAGGCGCCATGTCCGGATCTGTCATCGTCGCAGGGGCCCGTACCCCGATCGGTCGTCTGCTCGGTGGGCTCAAGAGCCAGTCGGCCGCCGACCTCGGCGGAGTCGCGATCAAGGGGGCCCTGGAGAAGGCCGGAGTGACCGGTGAGCAGGTCGACTACGTCGTCATGGGCCACGTGATCCAGGCCGGGGCCGGCCAGAACCCCGCCCGCACCGCCGCGGTGGCCGCCGGCATCCCGATGGCCGTCCCCTCGATCACCATCAACAAGGTGTGCCTGTCCGGCATCAACGCGATCGCGATGGCCGACCAGATGATCCGCGCCGGCGAGCACGACATCGTCGTGGCCGGGGGCATGGAGTCGATGACCAACGCCCCGCACCTGCTGCCCAAGTCGCGCGAGGGCTTCAAGTACGGCGACACCACGCTGGTGGACTCGATGGCCTACGACGCGCTGTGGGACCAGTCCACCGCGCAGGCCATGGGTGTGCTCACCGAGGAGTGCAACGCCGCCGCGCAGAAGCTCACCCGTGACGAGCAGGACGAGTTCGCCGCCCAGTCCCACCAGAAGGCAGCGGTGGCTTGGAAGAACGGCGTCTTCGACGAGGAGGTCGTGCCGGTCACGATCAAGAGCCGCGGCGGGGAGACCCAGGTGACCACGGACGAAGGCGTTCGTGGGGACACCACGGCGGAGTCCCTCGGCAAGTTGCGCCCGGCCTTCAACAAGGAGGGCACGATCACCGCAGGGTCCTCCTCGCAGATCTCCGACGGCGCCTGCGCGGTCGTGGTCATGAGCAAGTCCAAGGCCGAGGAGCTCGGCCTGGAGTGGCTCGCCGAGATCGGCGCCCACGGCCAGGTGGCCGGACCCGACTCGACGCTTCAGCTGCAGCCCGCCGCGGCGACTGCCAAGGCGTGCGAGAAGGACGGCATCGCGCCCACCGACCTCGACCTGGTGGAGTTCAACGAGGCGTTCGCCGCGGTCGGCATCGCGTCGGCTCGCGAGCTCGGCATCGACAGCGCGAAGGTCAACGTCAACGGCGGAGCGATCGCGATCGGTCACCCCGTCGGCATGTCGGGAGCCCGCATCACCCTGCACCTCGCGTTGGAGCTCAAGCGCCGCGGTGGCGGCGTCGGCGCTGCGGCGCTGTGCGGTGGCGGCGGTCAGGGCGACGCCCTGATCGTGCGCGTGCCCCAGGCGTGACGCAGGCGTGACGCAGGCGTGACGCAGCCCCCAGCTGACGAGCACGGCCGCCCTCGAACGAGGGCGGCCGTGCCCGTTCCGGAGCTGGTCGAGCAGGCCCGGGCGGGCAGGACCCGGGCGGTCGCCCGGTTGATCTCGCTGGTCGAGGACGAGTCCCCGCAGCTGCGCGAGGTGATGGCGCTGCTCGCCCCGCTCACGGGCAACGCCCACGTGGTCGGCATCACCGGGGCCCCCGGCGTCGGCAAGTCGACGTCGACCAACGCCTTGGTGCGCCAGCTGCGCAGTGAGGGCAAGCGGGTCGCGGTGCTGGCCATCGACCCGTCGTCCCCCTTCTCGGGCGGCGCCCTGCTCGGTGACCGGGTGAGGATGGGCGACCACGCGACGGACCCCGACGTCTTCATCCGCTCGATGGCCTCGCGTGGCCACCTCGGCGGACTCGCCTGGGCCACGCCGCAGGCGCTGCGCGTGCTGGACGCCGCGGGCTTCGACGTGGTCATCGTGGAGACCGTGGGGGTCGGGCAGAGCGAGGTCGAGATCGCCGGCACCGCCGACACCACGCTGGTCCTGCTCGCACCCGGGATGGGGGACGGTATCCAGGCGGCCAAGGCGGGCATCCTCGAGATCGGCGACGTGTACGTGGTGAACAAGGCCGACCGCCCCGACGCGGCCGGCGTGCGGCGGGACCTCCGCTCGATGCTGGCCCTCACCGAGCGTTCGGAGGATGCCTGGCGGCCACCGGTGCTGCTGATGTCCGCCCAGTCCGGCGACGGTGTCGACAAGGCGGCGAAGGCGCTGACCGACCACCTGGAGCACGCCCGATCGGGCGAGCTCGCGCGACGGCGCCGCACGCGTGCCCGGGCCGAGGTGGAGGCGATCGCGCTGACCGCGTTGCGCCGTCGCTGGGGTGGGGTCGAGAGCAGCCGCCTGGACGAGGTGGTCGACGAGGTCGCCGCCGGACGCCTCGACCCGTACGCCGCCGCCGACCGGTTGCTGGAGTCCTGAGAGCCCGGGCCGTCCCCAGGGACAGGGTGGGACAGGCGGCTGTGACTCCTGTGGCGCAAGCGTGCCTGCGTGACTGGCGTGACGGTTTGTGGTACTTCTCGTAGGTGGCTCGGCCACACGACGCGGTCTTCCCCCACGGACGGAGAGGTCATGAAGTTCCTCGCAATCGGCGTGGCGGTGCTGTTCGTGGGGTTCTGGATGGTTCAGGACCCCGGCGGACTGGCCTCGATCACCAAGGACGGCGCGGCCTGGGCATGGGACATGACCGAGACGGTCTTCGGCAGCCTCATCGACTTCTCCGGCCGGCTGTTCAGCTGAGCTGCGGCTGACCGCTGTGGCGCTCCGGATCGAGCTGCGACCGTCCAGACGGATCGACGACCAGCTGCTCAAGCCGCTCGGTGAGCGAGTGGTGCGCGCGGTGCCCCACCACTACGTGGCCTACTGGCGAGGTTGGGCGTGGATGATCTTGGCGGCTGCCTGGACCGTTGCTGTGCTCGGGACGAACGCCCAGATCGCAGCGCTGTTCCCGGTCTTCTTGTTCCTGCTGCGCGGCGGCTGGCTTCTGCAGAGGACGCACCTGGACTGGTTCGTCGTCACCGACATGCGGATCTTCCGGATCCAGGGGGTTCTCAACCAGCGCACCGCAGCGATGTCGCTGTCGCGCATCGTCGACTTCACCCTGGAGCAGCCGCTCTCGGGACAGCTGCTGGGCTACGGCCACTTCGTCTTCGAGAACGCCGCCCAGGACCAGGGCCTCCGGGAGATCCGTCAGGTCAAGGACGTCGTCGCGCTCAACGAGATCATCCAGACCTCGGTCTTCCGCGCCGGGGGCGGTCCGGCGCGGCACAAGGGCTCGCCCGTGCCGGTGCAGCCTGAGCCGGCCACGGTGCGGGCCACGGTGGCCGACGCGGACACCACTGGCGAGATCCCTCGGGTCACCTGACCCCCTCGGGTCAACGGCCCGGTCCGGACTCGGCAAGATAGGCCGCATGAACATGCCGTTCTCACGTCCGGGTGCCGTCGATCTCTCCTCGCTCAAGCAGCCACGGCCCGATCCGGGCCGCGGGCCCACCCAGGCCGGCGCCGGCGGCGCCGGTTCGTACGTCGTGGAGCTGACCGAGGAGAACTTCCAGTCGCTGCTCGAGTCGTCGATGACCGCGCCGGTGGTGGTCGTGGTGTACTCGGCCAGCCGGATGCCCGCAAGCCTCCAGCTCGCCGACGACCTGGCGACCGTGGTCGAGGAGCTGGAGGGTCGCCTGGCGCTGGGCCGGGTGGACGCCGACAGCCAGCCCGGGATCGCCCAGGCGATGCAGGTGCAGACCATCCCGTACGCGGCGATGGTGCTGCAGGGGCGGCTGGCCCCGCTGCTGCAGGACGCGCCGCCGCTGGCCGAGCTGCGCACCATGATGGGCCAGCTGGTCCAGCAGCTGACTGAGCAGGGCATGACCGGGCGGCACCAGCCGCTCGGGGGCGACGAGCCCCCCCCTGACGAGGCCGAGCCCGACCAGCCCGAGCAGGACCCGCGCTACGCCCCCGCCGAGGAGGCGCTCATGGCGGGTGACCTCGACCGGGCTGTCGCGGAGTACGACACGCTCCTCGCGGCCAATCCCGGTGACACCGAGGCCGCGGTCGGCCGGGCCCGTGCCGAGCTCATGCGCCGGACCAGCGGGGTGGACCTGGCCGCGGCTCGGGAGCAGGCGGCGGCCACGCCCGACGACGTCGACGCCCAGCTGCTGGTCGCCGACCTGGACCTGCTCGGCGGTCACGTCGATGACGCCTTCCGGCGCCTGATCGAGCTGGTACGCCGCCTGGCTGGAGAGGAACGCGACCGGGTCCGACTGCACCTGCTCGAGCTCTTCGACGTGGTCGGCAACGACGACCCCCGCGTGCTCAAGGGCCGCCAGGCGCTGGCGTCGGCGCTGTTCTGAGCTGAGCGCCGGGGCCACGACAGCCTGCGTCCCGTTTCCGGGGACGAAGGTCCCCCCTTCGCCGGTCCGAACCCGCCGCGGCGTCGCCGAGCCGATACTCCGTCCATGACTCCAGAGCGCCTGGCGGGTCTCGGCAGTGTCGCTGCGCTCGTGCATGACCTGCTGCTGTGGGGCGGGCTGGTCGGCTGCGTCGCGCTGGTGGCGCTGAGCACGCACGGACGGCGGCGAGCGCCGGACCGGGTCGACCGTCCCGATCTCGTGCGACTTCCTGCCTCCACCGACGTGGGTGACGGGGCCGGTCGGGAGCCGTGGTCGCGCGAGCACGACGCCCGCCCCGTCACGGTCGACTCCGGCATCGACGACCGGCTGGTGGTCGTGGCCGGCTGTGCGGCGGCCGCTGCCGGTGTCCACGCCGTCATGGTGCTGGCTCATGCGGCAGCGCCGACCGAGGCGGTCTTCTTCGCGCTCGTCGCAGCGGTGCAGGCATGGCTGGCGGCGAGGGTGCTGCTGCGGCCCGACCGCGTCCAGCTGGTGGGCGTCATCGTGCTGCACGTCGTTCTCCTGGCGGTGTGGGCGGCCAGCAGGACCGTGGGGGTGCTGGGACAGGTCGAAGTGGTCGAGGCTTGGGATGCGGCCGTGGTGGTGTGGCAGGTGGTGGCGCTCGTGGTGGCCGTGCGCGTGCTGCGGGCTCCGGCGCCGGTCCGGCTCTCAGCTCCTGCCTCCCCCGCGGCATGGGGAGTCGGAGCCCACGCAGCGGTGTGGTTGAGCGGACTCACCCTGCTGCTGCTGCCGGCGGCGGGGAGCCACTGATGACGAACGCGATCTCGGGAAAGGGGCTCGGCCCATGGACGACCTGATCGAGTGGTGGACGGTCGGGATGGTCTCCAACGCGGTGATCGCGTTGGCCTACTTCCTGATCTTCGGCGCCATTCTCCTTCCCCTGATCCGTGAGCGCCAGGTGCGCAGGAACCCGCTGGGCACGGCCACCGCGGCGATCTTCCTGACCTGCGCGGTGCACCACGGGGTGCACGCGCTCCACATGCTGATGCCGACGTTCGACGTCGACTTGGTCCAGGGCCTGGCGATGCGCACCGCGTGGGGCTGGCAGCTGGCCCTGTGGGACGTCGTCGGCGCCGTCGTCGGCGTCTACTACTGGAGCCTGCGGCGCACCTACGGCGCGCTGATGGATGGATCGCAGCTCTTCCAGGACATGCGCAAGCGGGAGGAGCAGGCGCTGGAGATCAACGACACCATCCTCCAGGGGATGGTGGTGGCGCGTCATGGCCCTCGACCTCGGCCAGCGCGAGCGCGCCGAGGCGGCCCTCGACAGCACGATCGCCTCGGCCAGCCGGCTCGTCACCGACCTGCTGGACGGCGAGGTTCCGGACGAGTCGCGGATGACGAGGCGCGCCGCTGCCGTCGTCCGTCCCCTGCACGACCCGGAGGGGGAGCCCGGACCTGACCCGGGACACAGCACCGACCGGCGCCACGGCTCAGCTCCCCGCGACCAGGCGGGGGAGTGAGGAGGGTGCGCGTCGCGATCGTGGACGACACCCCTGACCTCCGGCTGCTGCTGCGCCTCGCGCTCGAGCAGGACGGCTCGATCGAGGTGGTCGCGGAGGGCCAGAACGGCCAGGAGGGTGTGGCGATCGCGGCCGAGCTTCAGCCGGACGTGTTGTTGCTGGACCTGGCCATGCCGGTGATGGACGGCATGACCGCGCTGCCCCTGATCCGGGAGAAGAGCCCGCAGACCCAGGTGCTGGTGCTCTCCGGGTTCGCTGCCGACGCCATGACCGAGCAGGCGATGCAGGCAGGGGCACGTCGCTACCTGCAGAAGGGAGCCAGTCCCGAGGTGCTGCGCCGTGCCGTGCTGGAGGCCGGGATGGTTCCGTCGCAGTCAGCGCCCGCGTTCGAGCGGCTGTCCACTCCCACGATGACGGGCCCCCCCGCGGCCTCGCCCGCAGCCGAGCCCCCGGCGGTACCCGAGGGGGCCGGGGCCGCTGAGTCCGCAGCCGTTGAGTCCGGGGCCGCGGTCGCTGCGGACGGGGCCCCGCTGGGGCTGCTTGTCGCCCGGCCGCCCGCGGCGCACGAGCGGGCCTGGCCGGTGGTCTATCTCAACGAGATGGGCGCCGAGCTCCTGGGCCTTGAGGTGTCCGACACCGTCGGACGCGACCTGCTTCACCTGCTGCCGCAGCTGGTCGCGCTGCATCGCCGCGCGGTGGCGACCTGGTCACGCGACCCGGAGGCGACCGTCTCCGGCGCAGTCGGGCTGATCACCGGTCCGATGCAGGTCACGCTGCGGCAGTCCGGTCACGACGTGGTGCTCGCGGTGCACCCTCGGGCCGGCGACGAGGAGGCGGCGCGGCTGAGGCAGGCGATCGCCACCACCGCCCACGAGATCCGCAACCCGGTCACCGTCCTGTCAGGTGTTGCGGCGGCGCTCGACTCCGACCTCGCCGTCGACGAGGGGCAGCGGGCTCGGCTGCTCGAGGCCGTGCGTCGGCAGAGCAGGGTGCTGGAACGCGTCACCGACGACCTGCTGACGGCCTCCCAGGCGCAGCGAGGCGCGCTGCGCATGGATGCGCGCCGGGTGCCGCTGCTGCCGGCACTGCGCGAAGCCGTGGTCGACGTCTTCCCCGAGAACGCTGACGTCGATGTCGAGGGGCCCGAGGTGGAGGTGATGGTCGACCCCACACAGCTGGGACAGATGCTGGTCAACCTGCTCAGCAACGCCCGCAAGTACGGCGCGGCGCCGTTCCGGATCGAGGTCGCCCGCACCCTCGCGGCGTCGGGCCGGCTGGTGCGGATCGCAGTCGTGGACCACGGCGCCGGTGTGCCCGAGGAGTTCCGTGAGCGGCTGTTCGAGGAGTACGCGAGGGCAGAGCACACCGGAGCACGGGGCACCGGGCTCGGGCTGTTCGTGGTGCGGTCACTCGCCGAGGCCCACGGCGGCGACGTGGACTACGTGCCGGGTCCCCACGGTGGTTCCACGTTCGCGCTCACGCTGCCTGAGGCTCCCTGACCCAGCTGAGTCTCCCCCTGGCGGGCTGAGGCTGAGGGTCAGTCCCGGATCGGACGTCCGGACTCGCAGTAGCCGGGATCGGCGCCCTCCTCGAGGGACCGCAGCGCGGAGTCGATCCGGCGAGCGGTGAAGTCGGCACACAGGTGGTGCGCCTCGGTCATCGTGCAGAACCTCGCCTGCCGGATCTCCCGGGCCTGGGGCACCACGTCCTCGGTGAGGGAGGCGTCGTGCACGCCGCCGTCGAACACCAGGCAGACCGCATCGTCCCAGCCGCTCCAGGGAGGGAGCCAGTCGGTGAGGAGCAACCGACCCGGGTCCAGACTCAGCGCGAGCTCCTCCTCCACCTCGCGATAGGCCGCCACCCGAGGAGACTCGTTGACCTCGACCACGCCACCGGGGAGATCCCAGTCCTGCTTGTAGGTGAGGTTGCACAGCAGCACCCGACCAGCGGTGTCGCGCACCAGCACCTGCGAGATCGCGCGTTTGCGCGGCAGGAACGAGTTGAGCAGGGCGCGGAACCCCTTGCCGCGCGAGACCGGGACATCGGTGTCGAGCCGGGCGAACACCACGCGGTCGGCGCGGCCCTCCTCGGCCTCGAGCGCCCCGCGACGCAGCCCTTCGCGTTGCAGTCCGGACCACGTCGCGATGCGCGCCGCCTGCTCGTCGTCGGGGGGGACCAGCGCCTCGACGCGGGACTGCTTGAGCTCCTCGATCGCCACCCGGACCTGCTCACGCACCGCGGTGCTGGCGGCCTCGAAGCCCTGGTCCTGCAGCTGGGGTGACCAGCTCACGCGCGCGACCCCGTTGCCGATGGACTCCAGCTCGACCCCACCGGTGACCAGGTGCTCGTCGCTCACCCCAACGACCCTATCCCGACGCGAGCCCCGGGCTCGGGTCGTCGAGAGGGGCGCGGTGACGTCGGGCGTTTCGTGGCTCGCTGCGCTCGCACCTCAACGACCGCTGGGCCTCAGCGACGGCGGGTGTCGGTGTCGGTGTCGGCGTCGGCGTCGTGGCGCAGCCACACCGCGCCGAGGGGTGGCACCGTGATCCGGGCGGACGCCGGCATGCCGTGCGTGGGGGCGTCGGTGGCCTCGACCCCGCCGAGGTTGCCCACGCCCGAGCCGCCGTACAGCTCGGCGTCGGTGTTGATGACCTCGGTCCAGCGTCCCGTCGCCGGCAACCCGACGGTGTAGTCGTGGTGCGGCATACCGGCGAAGCTGACCACGCAGGCCACCGTCGACCCCTGCCCGTCCTGGCGGACGTAGGAGAAGACGTTGCCGGCGGCGTCGTTCGCGTCGATCCACGTGAACCCCTCCGACGAGGAGTCCAGGGCCCACAGCGCAGGGTTGTCGGTGTAGGCGTGGTTCAGGTCGCCCACCAGCCGCTGCATCCCGGAGTGCATCGGGTCCTCGAGGTGGAACCAGTCGAGCCCTCGCTGCTCGGCCCACTCCCGGTCCTGGGCGAACTCCTGGCCCATGAACAGCAGCTGCTTGCCCGGGTGGGACCACATGAACGCCAGGTAGGCGCGCAGGTTGGCCATCTGCTGCCAGCGGTCGCCCGGCATCTTGCGCAGCAGCGACCCCTTGCCGTGAACCACCTCGTCGTGGCTGATCGGCAGCACGAAGTGCTCGGAGAAGGCGTACATCAGCCCGAACGTCATCTGGCCGTGGTGGTAGCTGCGGTGCACCGGGTCGTGGTGCACGTAGTCGAGCGTGTCGTGCATCCAGCCCATGTTCCACTTCATCGAGAAGCCGAGGCCTCCCAGATGGGTCTCCCGGGTGACCCCGGGCCACGAGGTGGACTCCTCGGCGATGGTGAGCGAGCCGGGCACGCGCTTGTGGCAGGTGGCGTTGACCTCCTGGAGGAAACCGACCGCCTCCAGGTTCTCGCGCCCGCCGTGGATGTTGGGCACCCACTCGCCGGCCGGGCGGGCGTAGTCCAGGTAGAGCATGCTCGCCACCGCGTCGACCCGGAGCCCGTCGGCGTGGAACTCCTCGAGCCAGTAGAGCGCGCTGGCGACCAGGAAGTTGCGCACCTCGGAGCGTCCGAAGTCGAAGATGTAGGTGCCCCACTCGGGGTGCTCGCCCAGCCGCGGGTCGGCGTGCTCGTAGAGCGGGGTGCCGTCGAAGCGGGCCAGGGCGAACTCGTCCTTGGGGAAGTGGGCGGGGACCCAGTCGAGGATCACGCCGATGTCCGCCCGGTGCAGCTCGTCGATGAGGAACCGCAGGCCGTCGGGGTCGCCGAAGCGGGCGGTGGGGGAGAAGTAGGAGGTCACCTGGTAGCCCCAGGAGCCCCCGAAGGGGTGCTCCATCACCGGCAGCAGCTCGACGTGGGTGAAGCCGTGGTCGCGGACGTAGTCGACCAGCTCGGTGGCCAGCTCGCGGTAGCCCAGGCCCCCCTTCCACGAACCCAGGTGCACCTCGTAGGCCGACATCGGGCGTGAGGTCCAGTCCGTGGTGGCGCGTCGGTCGAGCCAGTCCTGGTCGCGCCACTGGTACGTGGACTCGTGGACCACGCTGCCGGTCGCCGGTGGTGTCTCGGTGCGCTGCGCCATCGGATCCGCCTTGTCGCGCCACACCCCGTCGGCCCCGAGCACCGAGTACTTGTACGTCGTGCCGTTGCCCGCGTCCGGGACGAACAGCTCCCAGACCCCCGACACCCCGAGCTGGCGCATCGGGTGCTCCCGGCCGTCCCAGGCGTTGAAGTCGCCCTTGACGCGGACTCCCCGGGCGCTGGGGGCCCACACCGCGAACGAGGTGCCCATGACCTGGCCGAAGGGGCCGTCGTAGCGCCGCACGTGCGAGCCGAGCACGTCCCACAGCTGCTCGTGGCGGCCTTCGTTGATGAGATGGAGGTCCATGTCGCCAAGCGTCGGGAGGTACCGGTACGGGTCGTCCACGACGTGCGGGACCCCGTCACTGTAGGTCACCTCGAGCCGGTAGTCCGGGACCTCAGCTGACTCGAGGTCAGCCTCCCACACGCCCTGCGCGACGTGCGTGGCCTCCCTGCGCTGGTCACCGAGCACCACCGTCACCCGCTCGGCCAGCGGCTTGAGGGTGCGCACCGTGACACCGCCGGAGTGCGGGTGGGCGCCCAGGACGCTGTGGGGGTCGCCGTGGCCGCCCTCGACCAGCAGGGTGAGGGTCTCCTCGGGGATCGCGCTGCTCATTGCTGCTCCGTTCGCTGTCCGTTCGCTCTGCCGTTGGCTCTGCTGTTCAGGGGTCAGCCCGGCTGCTGCGCCAGCCGGCGAAGCGCCGCCAGGGGGATCGGCAGCCAGGGGGGACGGTTGCGGGCCTCGTAGACCGCCTCGTAGACGGCCTTGTCGACGGCGTAGGCGGTCAACAGCGTTCGGTCCACCGGCGCTTCGGTGGCCTCGTGGTAGCCGGTGAGGAACGCGGTGAGGTTGCGCTCGGCCCACTCCCGGGCGTGCGGGCTGTCCATGTGGTCGGAGTCGCCGGTGGCTTCGACGTGGTCGCGCTTCGTCAGCTCCGCGGCGTAGTCGAACGACCGCACCATGCCGGCCACGTCGCGCCAGGCGCTGTCGGGGCGGCGACGCTCCACGAGCGGCTTGGCGGGCTCCCCTTCGAAGTCGATGATCTTCCATCCCTTGACGGTGCGCAGGGTCTGACCCAGGTGGAGGTCGCCGTGGATGCGTTGCGTCCGGACCGGACCAGGCACCCGACGGACCTCGTCGAGCAGCGCGCCCAACGGGTCGGCGAGCTCGCCGACCTCGGGGACCACCGCCGCTGCGTCGCGGAGCCGGCGCAGCATGGCGTCGGCCAGGGCTGCCAGCTCCTCGGGCCCCCAGACCTCCACCGGGAAGCTCTGCGCGAGCACGCCGTGGATCTCACCGACTGCCACACCCAGCCGGTGCGCCTCTCCCGCGAAGTCGCCTCCGGCCAGGTGCGCGGGCACTCCGGGCTCCGAGTAGAGGTTGCGCAGGCTCGCCAGCGCGAGCTCCCACCCGTCGCTGGCGGTGCGTAGGAACTGCTGCAGGATGCCGAGCTGCACCGGCTCCTCGAGCCCCAGCTGCCTGGCAGTGGCCTCGACGAAGCCGTACAGCGACGGCACGTGCTCGTTGCCGGACAGCGTGAGCGCGGTCATCATCTCCACGTCGGGGTTGACGCCGGGGGTGACCCGACGGAAGAGCTTCATCAGGCTGTCCTCCCCGAAGGCCACCGAGGAGTTGCTCTGCTCGGCCGACATCAGCGCCGAGCGGGCCTCGGCATCGATCTCGGGCTCACCGACCCGGTGGAAGCTGACCGCCGCCTCGGGGTGGGTCTCGCCGGCGAAACCGCAGAGGAACCGCTGCATCGCCTCGTGGTCGTGCACGGCGTCGTACACGTGGACCTCGCCCAGCCTCGGGTCCTCCCAGACGCCGACCAACGCGTGGGCCAGGTCCTCCTGCTCCTCGACGTGGAAGGACAACGGCACCTGGTAGGTGTCGGTCTCACCGCCGACGTAGGCGACCTCGACCAGCTCCACCGTGACGGTGTCGCTCACCGGGAGGCTGCGGGTGCCGGTGACGCGGAAGTCGCGGCCCTTGCCAGCGAACCAGCGCTTGGTCCCCATGTAGTCGTGCAGCTGCTGCAGCTCGTCCGGGCTCACGCGGTGCCTCCCTCGTGCGGCGCGGCTGACGGCAGCCGGAACCAGTAGAAGCCGTAGCCGGTCAGGGTCAGAAGGTAGGGCAGCTCGCCGATCTGGGGGAAGCGCGCACCCCCCAGCAGCTCGACCGGCACCACGCCCTCCCAGCGACGCAGGTCGAGCTCGACCGGCTGCGGGAACCGGGAGAGGTTGTTGACGCAGAGCACCGCGTCGCCGTCGTGCTCTCGCATGTAGCTGAGCACGCTCGGGTTGGACCCACCCATGTCGGTGAAGCCGCCGAGACCGAAGGCCGGGTGGTTCTTGCGGACGTGGAGCATCCGGCGGGTCCAGTGCAGCAGCGAGGAAGCGTTCTCCATCTCGGCCTCGACGTTGACCCGCTGGTGGCCGAAGACCGGATCCATGTTGACCGGCAGGTGAAGCTTGCCCGGAGTGGCCTTGGAGAAGCTCGCGTTGCGGTCTCCGGTCCACTGCATCGGGGTCCGCACGCCGTCGCGGTCACCGAGCCAGATGTTGTCGCCCATGCCGATCTCGTCGCCGTAGTACAGCACCGGCGAGCCCGGGAGGGAGAGGAGCAGGGCGCTGAAGAGCTCCATCTGGTTCATGTCGTTGTCGAGCAACGGGGCCAGCCGGCGACGGATGCCGATGTTGGCCTTCATGCGGGGGTCCTTCGCGTACTCGCCCCACATGTAGTCGCGGTCCTCGTCGGTGACCATCTCGAGGGTGAGCTCGTCGTGGTTGCGGAGGAAGATCCCCCATTGGCAGTTGTCCGGGATCTCGGGGGTCTGCTCCATGATCTCCGAGATCGGGAACCGGCTCTCTCGTCGCACGGACATGAAGATGCGTGGCATCACCGGGAAGTGGAAGCACATGTGGCACTCGTCCCCGCCGACCTCGAAGTCACCGAAGTAGTCGACCACGTCCGCGGGCCACTGGTTCGCCTCGGCCAGCAGCACCCGACCGGGGAAGTTGTCGTCGACGTAGCGGCGGACCTTCCGCAGGAACTCGTGGGTCTCGGGCAGGTTCTCCCCGTGGGTGCCCTCCCGCTCGTAGAGGTACGGCACGGCGTCGAGCCGGAAGCCGTCGACGCCCCGCTCCAGCCAGAACGCCAACGCCTCCAGCATCGCCTCGTGGACCTTGGGGTTGTCGAAGTTGAGGTCGGGCTGGTGGCTGTAGAAGCGGTGCCAGAAGTACTGCTGGCGGACCGGGTCCCACGTCCAGTTCGAGGTCTCGGTGTCGACGAAGATGATCCGCGCCTCCTGGTAGAGGTCGTCCGAGTCCGACCAGACGTAGAAGTCGCCGTACGGGCCGTCGGGGTCCTCCCGCGAGGCCTGGAACCACGGGTGCTGATCGCTGGTGTGGTTCATGACGAAGTCGATGATCACCCGGATGTCGCGCTCGTGGGACTCGTCCAGGAACTCCTGGAAGTCCTCCATGGTGCCCACCTCGGCCTGGATGGAGGTGTAGTCCGCCACGTCGTAGCCGCCGTCGCGCAGCGGGGAGGTGAAGAACGGCGGGACCCAGAGGCAGTCGACGCCGAGCCAGTGCAGGTAGTCCAGCTTCTCGGTCAGTCCCTTGAAGTCACCGATGCCGTCACCGTCGCTGTCGCGGAAGCTGCGGACCAGGACCTCGTAGAAGACGGCGGACTTGAACCAGTCGGGTTTGTCCTCGAGTCCCATCAGGCTTGTGTGCTCCTCACGCTCAGGATGTGGGCGGATTCGTGGGCGGGGTCGAGCCGGACGTAGTTGTGCTCGCCCCAGGTCCAGTCCTGGCCACTGATGGCGTCATGCACGACGAAGCGGTCGGTCCAGTCCATCCCGAGAGCAGGCAGGTCGAGGTGCACGATGGTCTCGCGCGTGTGGTGCGGGTCGACGTTCACCACGACGATCACGGTGTCGCGGACGCCGTCGACGACTGTCGACTTGGAGAACGTCACCGTGGCGTCGTCGTCGGCGTGGTGCACCACGACGTTGCGCAGCTCCTGCAGCGCCGGGTGCCGGCGACGCAGCTCGTTGAGCAGGGTGAGGTACGGCGTCAGGCTGCGGCCCTCGGCCTCGGCGGTCTTCCAGTCGCGGAGCTTCAGCTGGTACTTCTCCGAGTCGAGGTACTCCTCCGAGCCGGGGCGCACCGCCATGTGCTCGAAGAGCTCGAACCCGGCGTACACGCCCCAGGACGGCGACCCCATCGCCGCCAGGGTGGCGCGCACCTTGAACGCAGCCGGGCCGCCGTGCTGGAGGTACTCGTGGAGGATGTCGGGGGTGTTGACGAAGAAGTTGGGCCGCATCACGTGCGACGTCTCGTGGGAGACCTCCGCGAGGTAGGACTCCACCTCCTGCTTGGTGGTGCGCCAGGTGAAGTAGGTGTAGCTCTGGTGGAAGCCGACCATCGCCAGCGCCTGCATCATCGACGGCTTGGTGAACGCCTCGGAGAGGAAGATGACGTCGGGGTCGGTGTCACGGATCTCTCCCAGCAGCCGCTCCCAGAAGGCGACCGGCTTCGTGTGGGGGTTGTCGACCCGGAAGACACGGACCCCGTGGTCCATCCAGTGCCGCAGCACGCGCAGCACCTCGGCGTAGATCCCTTCGGGGTCGTTGTCGAAGTTGATCGGGTAGATGTCCTGGTACTTCTTCGGGGGGTTCTCGGCGTAGGCGATCGTCCCGTCGGCGCGGGTGGTGAAGTACTCCGGGTGCTCGGTGGCCCAGGGATGGTCGGGCGCCGCCTGCAGTGCGAAGTCCAGCGCCACCTCGAGGCCCACGGCGTGCGCCCGTTCCACGAACGCGTCGAAGTCGTCGAAGGTCCCGAGATCGGGGTGGATCGCGTCGTGCCCGCCGTCCTTGGAACCGATCGCCCAGGGGGAGCCGACGTCGTCCGGGGTGGGGTCGAGGGTGTTGTTGCGGCCCTTGCGGTTGACCTCTCCGATGGGGTGGACCGGGGGGAGGTAGACGATGTCGAAACCGGCTGCCGCGATCGCCTCGAGACGGTCGGCGGCGGTCGCGAAGGTACCGGAGACCTCACGACCGTCGGCGTCGACGTGGGCGCCTTCGGAGCGAGGGAACATCTCGTACCAGGAGCCGTAGAGCGCGAGCCTGCGGTCGACCTGGAGAGGAAAGGGCCCCTCGACCGTGACCAGGTCACGCAGCGGGTGACGCCGCATGATCTCGACGATCACGTCGGACGTGCCCGCCCCCAGCCGCACGGCGTCGGGCAGGTCGGTGTCCTCCAGCCCGGCGATCGCGTCCTCGAGGCGCTTCACCGCGTCGGGATCGCTGTCGGCCAGCCCCTCCGCCGCGCGTCGCAGCACGAGCACGCCTTCGGTGAACATCAGCTCGACGTCGACACCGGCGGCCACCTTGACCTGGGCGTTGTGGTGCCAGGTCCCGTAGGGATCGCCCCAGCCGTGGATCTCGAAGCCCCACGCCCCCTCGGCGTCGGGCCGCACCGCTGCGCGCCACCGGTCGACGACGTCAGGATCGAGGTGCATCCGCGCCGGCGCGCGACGCGAGCCGGCAGGGTCGACGAGGACGACCTCGGCCGCCAGGGCGTCGTGTCCTTCGCGGATCACGGTGGCGCTGACGGCGATCTCCTCACCTACCGCCGCCTTCGCTGGATGGTTGCCGCAGGCAACCTGGGGCATCACGTCGAGAATCGGGATTCGGCCGACCATGCTCCTCACCCTGCCCACCCCGGTGCAGACCAT
Organism: uncultured Actinomycetota bacterium; assembly: GCA_963801135.1. GTDB lineage: Bacteria > Actinomycetota > Actinomycetes > Propionibacteriales > Nocardioidaceae > Marmoricola_A. The sequence continues at coordinate 136,388 of CAWDDN010000021.1, forward strand.
GCAAACCAAGAATCGCCAACTGGCCCCGGTGGGCTAGCGTGGGCGGGTGAGAGCCATTCGTCGATTCACCGTGCGCCCCGTCCTTCCCGAGGGGATCTCCGCGCTCGCGGAGATCGCGGGCAACCTGCGGTGGTCGTGGCACTCGCCGACCCAGGCCCTCTTCGAGAGCATCGACCCCGAGGTGTGGGCGGACAGCCGCCACGACCCCGGCCGGATGCTCGGGATCGTCGAGTCCTCACGACTGGAAGCGCTCGCAGGGGACGAGGCCTTCGTCGCCCGGCTCGCCGAGATCCACGAGGACCTCCTCGCCTACCGCGACGGCGACCGGTGGTACCAGACCCTCCCGGACTCGGCGCCACAGGCGATCGCCTACTTCTCGCCCGAGTTCGGCATCACCGCCGCGCTTCCGCAGTACTCCGGTGGGCTCGGGATCCTCGCCGGTGACCACCTCAAGTCGGCCAGCGACCTCGGGGTCCCGATCGTCGGTGTCGGCCTGCTCTACCGCCACGGCTACTTCGTGCAGTCGCTGTCGCGCGACGGGTGGCAGCAGGAGCGCTACCCGGTGCTCGACCCGGACGAGCTGCCGATCGCCGTGCTGCGCGAGTCCGACGGCTCGACCGCCAAGATCACCGTCGGAATGCCGGGGGGCCGGGTCGCCACCGCCCGGATCTGGGTCGCCCAGGTCGGCCGGGTGCCGCTGCTGCTCCTCGACACCGACGTCGAGGAGAACACCGACGCCGTGCTGCGGGACATCACCGACCGGCTGTACGGCGGGCAGACCGAGCACCGGCTCCGGCAGGAGATGCTGCTCGGCATCGGGGGAGTCCGGGCGCTTCGCACGTACTCCCGCCTCACCGACGCGCCCGCTCCCGAGGTGTTCCACACCAACGAGGGCCATGCGGGCTTCCTCGGCCTCGAGCGGATTCGCGAGCTCACCGAGGAGCACGGGGTCGACTTCGACACCGCTGTGGAGATGGGCCGCGCCGGGACGGTGTTCACCACCCACACCCCGGTGCCGGCAGGCATCGACCGGTTCCCCCGCGAGCTGGTCTCGCAGTACTTCGGTGGTGACAACGGAGCCCAGGGTGTGCCGGTGGAGCGGATCCTGGCACTGGGGTCGGAGGACTTCCCCGGGGGTGACCCCGGTGTGTTCAACATGGCCGTGATGGGCTTCCGGCTGTCCCAGCGGGCCAACGGTGTCTCGCAGCTCCACGGCGAGGTCAGCCGGGACATGTTCGGAGGGCTGTGGCCCAGCTTCGACGCCGCGGAGCGCCCGATCGCCTCGATCACCAACGGCGTGCACGCACCGACCTGGGTCGCGGACGAGGTGTTCGAGCTCGCGCGCCAGCGGGGACTGCACCCCGACTCAGGGCCGGAAGCCGACTCCCCGGACAAGGTCTTCGGCGTGGCCGACGAGGTCTCCGGGCAGGAGATCTGGCGCGTCAAGCGGGTGCTGCGCGAGCGGCTGGTCCAGGACGCCCGCCGGCGGCTGGTCGAGTCGTGGCAGGAGCGCGGAGCCGCCAGGGCCGAGCTGGCCTGGACCAGCTCCGCGCTCGACCCCGACGTCCTGACCATCGGCTTCGCACGGCGGGTTCCGTCCTACAAGCGGCTGACGTTGATGCTGCGCGACCCCGAGCGGCTGCGGAGCCTGCTGCTGCACCCGCAGCGGCCGGTGCAGCTGGTGATCGCGGGCAAGGCCCACCCCGCCGACGAGGGCGGCAAACGGCTGATCTCCGAGATCGTGCGCTTCGCCGACGACCCCGAGGTGCGCCACCGCATCGTCTTCCTGCCCAACTACGACATCGCCATGGCCCAACCGCTGTACCCGGGCTGCGACGTGTGGCTCAACAACCCGCTTCGGCCCTACGAGGCTTGCGGCACCTCAGGGATGAAGGCGGCCCTCAACGGCGGCCTCAACCTCTCCATCCTCGACGGCTGGTGGGACGAGTGGTACGACGGCAACAACGGGTGGGCGATCCCCTCGGCCGACGGCGTGGACGACCCCGACCGGCGTGACGACCTGGAGTCCGCGGCGCTCTACGACCTGATCGAGAACGAGGTGGCGCCGCGGTTCTACGACCTCGACGGGGACGGCGTGCCGCAGCGCTGGATCGCCATGGTGCGTCACACGCTCCGATCGCTGGGCCCGAAGGTGCTGGCCGACCGGATGGTGGGCGACTACGTCACCAGGCTCTACCAGCCGGCCGCGAACGCCTCCCGAGCGCTCGACCACGGATACGCCGGGGCCCGCGAGCTGGCCGCGTGGAAGCGCCGCGTCCGCGAAGCCTGGCCCGCCGTGCGGATCGAGCACGTCGACTCCACCGGGATCGGTGACACGCCGGAGGTCGGGGTGCAGATGGGGGTACACGTGTTCGTCTGTCTCGGCGACCTGACGCCGGACGACGTGGACGTCCAGCTGGTCCACGGCCGGGTTCGGGAGGAGGACGACCTCAGCGACGTGAGCATCGTCAGCCTTCCGCTGGCCGAGTCCTACGAGGCCGGGCGCCACCGCTACCAGGGCATGGTGACCCTGTCGGTCGCGGGCCCGTTCGGCTACACCTTCCGGGTGGTGCCCCGCAACGCCCATCTGGCCAGCGTCGCCGAGCTCGGGCTGGTCGCCGTGCCGTGAGGCGTCAGCCCTCGGCGTACTGCATGGCTCCACAGACGACGCCGGAGGGGTCGGCGAAGAAGCCGACCTCTCCCACGCCCGGGATCGAGGTGGGCTCCAGCAGCACCCGCCCGCCGCCCGCCTCGACCGCGGCCATGCAGGCACGCACGTCGGTCACGGCGATGGTGCACTCGAAGCCCTGGACCGGGACACCCACCCCCAGGTCACGTCGCGGTTGCAGGGCGCCGATCGGACCCGGAAGCCCGCCGTCCGGCCCCTTGATGTGGAAGAAGCCCGGAGGGCCCCACGGCTCGAAGGACCAGCCGAAGACGGCGGAGTAGAACTCCCGGCTCTTGTCGACGTCGTCGGCGTTGATCGCGAAGTGGGACAGGTGTCCGTTGCTGGGTGTCCTCGAGCTGTCCATGCTCCACCCTCGCCGACAACGACCATCGGTGGAACCCCGCGTGGGGCTCAGGTCTGGTCCTTCAGCAGGACGACGGAACGTCCGGCCAGGGTGATGGTCTGCTCCGCGGCGACGGGAAGCCCCTCGCGTAGGTCGGGGTCGGTCGACAGCACGACCCTGCCGCGCGCGACCCACGGGTTGGCCATGAGGCGCACCTCGCGGGCGTGCTCCTGCGCGTTGAGCCAGAGCAGGAACGACGCGTCGGTCTGCTGCTCCCCCCGGGCGCCGGGCGATCGCAGTGGGTCGCCGGTGACGAACATGCCGAACGTACGCAGGTGGGCGTCGTACCAGTCGGGCTCGGTCATCTCGCGGCCGTCCGGGTGCAGCCAGGCCAGGTCCTTGGGGCCTCCGGGAATGGTGGGGGTGCCACGGAAGTGATGGCGTTGGCGGAGTGCCCGGTGGGCCTTGCGCAGCTGTAGTGCCCGGCGCACCATGTCGTGCACCTCCAGCCAGGCGTCGTCGGGCCACCAGTCCAGCCACGAGATCTCGTTGTCCTGACAATAAGCGTTGTTGTTGCCTTGTTGGGTGCGGCCTCGTTCGTCACCGGCGGTCAGCATCGGCACCCCGCTCGAGAGGCACAAGGTCACCAACATGTTCGCGACCTGCCGGCGTCGGAGCGCGGTGACAGCGGGGTCCTCCGTCTCGCCCTCGATCCCGTAGTTGCTCGAGTGGTTGTGGTCGCCGCCGTCCCGGTTGCCCTCGCCGTTGGCGAGGTTGTGCTTGCCCTGGTAGGTGACCAGGTCGCGCATGGTGAAGCCGTCGTGCGAGGTCACGTAGTTCACCGACGCGAACGGCGACCGGCCGTCGTCGGCGTAGAGATCGGAGGAGCCCGCCAGCCGCGACGCCATGTCCCGGGTGCTGGCGCCGTCGGCGCGCCAGAAGCCGCGAACGGTGTCGCGGTAGCGGTCGTTCCACTCCACCCAGGGCGGAGGGAAGGAGCCGACGAGATAGCCGTCGACGCTGAGGTCCCAGGGCTCGGCGATCAGCTTGGTGCGACGGAGCAGCGGGTCCTGGCCCACCGCGGAGAGGAAAGCGCTCCGCATGTCGACGTGATGGTCGGTGCGGGCCAGCGCAGACGCCAGGTCGAACCTGAAGCCGTCCACGCGCATCTCGCACACCCAGTGACGCAGCGAGTCGAGGATCATCCGCAGCGCGCCCGGGTTGGTGGAGTCCACGGTGTTCCCGCAGCCCGTCACGTCCCAGTAGGCGTCGCCCGCACCTCGGGCCCGCTTGTAGAAGCCGGCGTCGTCGAGCCCTCGAAAGCTGTAGCTGGGGCCCTCGGCGCCGGTCTCGGCGGTGTGGTTGTAGACGACGTCGAGCAGCACCTCGAGGCCTGCTTCGTGGAAGCGCTTGACCATCGTCTTGAACTCCGAGACCTGCTCGCCCCGGGAGCCCGACGAGGAGTACGCGGCATGGGGAGCGAAGTAGGCCAGGGTGTTGTAGCCCCAGTAGTTGGTCAGTCCGCGCCGCACGACCTCCAGCTCGGTGAGGAAGTGCTGGGTCGGCAGCAGCTCGACGGCGGTCACCCCGAGGTCGAGGAGGTACTCGATCACCGGGTCGCTGGCGAGCCCGGCGTACGTGCCGCGCAGGTGCTCGGGCACCAGGGGGTGCAGCGCGGTGAAGCCCTTGACGTGCAGCTCGTAGACGACGGTGTCCTGCCACGGCCGGAGCGGCGGCGCGTCCTCGCCCCAGTCGAAGGTGTCGCGCACGACGACCGAGCGGGGCACGTACGGCGCCGAGTCGAGCTCGCTGCGGCGTCGCGGGTCGGCGGGATCGTGGGCGAGCAGGGCGTCGTGGTCGACGACGCCCCCGTGGATGGCGCGCGCGTAGGGGTCCTGCAGCAGCTTGCACGGGTTGAAGCGCGCGCCGCGCGCAGGGTCCCAGGGGCCGTCGACGCGGAAGCCGTAGAGCTGGCCGGGGGCCAAGTCGGGGAGGCTGCCGTGCCAGACGCCCAGCGTGTGCTCGGTCAGCTGGTGCCGCTGCTCGCCGCCCGCCTCGTCGAAGAGGCAGACCCAGGCCGCGGTCGACTCGGGGGAGCGGACCGCGAACGTGGTCGACTCAGGGGTCCAGGTGGCCCCCAGGTCGTCGGGTCGGCCGGGCCACACCGGCGCGGTCTCGCCTCGGCTGGTCCAGCTCCAGGTGTTGGGTGCCACCGGTCCAGTGTGGTGCACGATGCTGCGGCTCTGCTCGGAGACGACGAGGTCGCTCGCATCCGGGGCGGATCAGGGACTCAGCTCAGGGCCTGGATGAGGATGGGCCAGGTGAGGTCGGTGCGCCCCTCCGGGTGCTCCGCGTCCACAACTTCGTGGGGCAGCGCGACACCGACGCCGAGCGTGATGACCCGGACGTCTGCCCCGTGCTCCCGCCAGTCGGCCGCGAGGTCGAGGACGTCGTTGTTGTCGATCTGGGCGTCATCGGGATTGACCACGACGACCAGATCCTGCGTCTGCGGTGGCTCGCGGGCCGCATCCCGGCGTACGGCTCCCCCCAGCACGAGCATCTGGGCCGCGCCGCTGACCGTCGTCCCCGGGTACTCGTGGGGCACGGTGGCCGGGCCGGGCGCCGAGACGTGCGGGAGCCGCGAGCCGAGGTTCCGCACGGCCCGGTCGAGGAAGCCCGGAAGGCCGTGCAGGGCCAGCGCGGGAGAGACCATGACGACGCGGTCGACCGCTCGGTTCTGGGCCACCCAGGCCGCGGTGGCTCCCCCCATCGACATGCCCAGCACCCGGACCTCCCGCCCCAGCCCCTCGGCGATGTCGACTGAGGAGTCGGCCCACCGGGTGAGGTCCTCGGCGCTGAGGTCCTTGGCGTTGGAGGGGCCACCGATGGACCGCCCGTCCGGGGTCGCGATCCCGTGCAGCGGAGCACGGAGGACCACGACGTTCATGCCGGAGGCCGCCAGCTGCTCGGCCATTCCCTGGAACTGGCGGGGGCAGTTGGTCAGCCCGTGGAGCAGCACCACCGACACCGCGGCCTCCCGCGGCTCGCCGTACAGGGCGCTGCGGCAGGGCTCGTAGACGTTGCGGTCGTCCTCGTCCCGCGAGATCTCCTCGAAACGGTCCATCGCCTCGGCGTACGACGTCGCGGGTGACGGCCGCGACGTGCTGAGGCCGCTCATGTCAGCGGGGATGACTGCCAGCGCCACCGCCACCAGCAGCAGGCCGGCAAGTCCGAGCAGCACCACGCGCACCGCCCGTCGGGCAGCACGGCGCTTCCGCGACCGCTGGTGCGGCTCGGCCTGCCGGGATCGACCTGCTTCGCTGTGCTCCACTTCGGGAACGGTAGCCCCGGGCCGCCCGACCGTCCTTCCCACTAGGCTCGCGGACGTCTCTGCACCGATACGAGAGGACTGATCACCGTGGGCGAGTTCGTGAGGCTCGAGGTGGCCGACGGCGTCGGCACGATCCGCATCGACCGGCCGAAGATGAACCCGCTGAGCCGGCAGGTGCAGGAGGAGATCCGCGAGGCGGCCCAGGAGGCGACCCGACGCGACGACGTCCGCGCGGTCGTGATCTACGGCGGCGAGCGGGTGTTCGCCGCGGGGGCGGACATCAAGGAGATGGCCGAGATGTCCTACGCCGACATGGTCAAGGAGTCCGGCCCGCTCCAGTCGGCCTTCACCGCGGTGGCACGGATCCCCAAGCCCGTGGTCGCCGCGGTCACCGGCTACGCCCTCGGTGGCGGCTGCGAGCTCGCGCTGTGTGCCGACATCAGGATCGCCGCCGACGACGCGACGTTCGGGCAGCCTGAGATCCTGCTGGGGATCATCCCGGGTGCCGGGGGTACCCAGCGGCTGACCCGTCTCGTGGGCCCCGCCAAGGCGAAGGACCTCGTCTTCACCGGCCGCTTCGTCAAGGCCGACGAGGCGCTGGCGATCGGCCTGGCCGACAAGCTCGTCCCCGCCGACCAGGTCTACGGCCAAGCGGTGGCGTGGGCACGTCAGTTCAGCGGGGCCGCCGCGCTCGCGCTGCGTGCCGCGAAGGAGTCGGTCGACCGCGGCGTCGAGGTCGACCTGGAGACAGGTCTCGAGATCGAGCGCCAGCAGTTCGCGGCGCTGTTCGCGACCGAGGACCAAGGCATCGGCATGCAGAGCTTCGTGGAGCACGGCCCCGGCAAGGCAGAGTTCCGAGGGCGCTGACTTCGCGGGGTTCCGAGGGTGCTGCCTCCGGGGCACATCCGCGGCTCGTCCTCACCGAGTCGTCGGGTTCGCTATCGTGTGCTGCGGGAACGGTCACGCAGACGTGCAGCTGGGGGACAGGAGCGAGAGTGTCGGAGCCCAAGGTGGCAGGGAAGCGACGGGCGGAGAAGAAGCCCCGGCGCGGTCTCGGTGGCGGCATGGACCTCAACCGGGTCCGGTCCGCGCTGGCCACGGCGGTGTGGCTGGCCGCGGTGGTCTGCGCCCTCACCCTGGCCATCGGCGCCCTGGTGATCGCGCTGGGACTCAACGAGGACAACCCGATCGTCAAGGAGATCCTCGACCTCGCCGACACGATCGACTTCGGGGTCTTCAGGGAGTTCGAGCCGAACCCGCCCCAGGACCCGACCCGCGCCCAGCTGCTGGATGCTCGCGCCAGCGCCCGGACCAAGTCGGTGATGGTCAACTGGGGGCTGGCCGCACTGATCTACCTGGTGGCCGGCAAGGTGCTCGATCGCGTGATCAGGCCGCGCCGCTGACGCTTCGGGTGGCCGGCCTGCTGTGACTGACGGCACCCCTGGCGCTAGTGCACGCCCGGTTACGGCCGGGTAGCGTTCACGCAGATCCCGACTGCAGAGGAGGGGCCCCCACGGGCCGCGACCAGCATGAACATTGTGGTGTGTGTAAAGCATGTTCCTGACGCGACGGGTGACCGGCGCTTCGAGTCCGACGACACCGTGGACCGCGACGCCGTCGACGGCCTCCTGTCCGAGCTCGACGAGTACGCGGTCGAGCAGGCTCTCCAGATGAAGGAGAAGCTGGGCGACGACACCGAGGTGACCGCCCTGACCGTCGGTCCCGAGGGCGCCGTCGACGCGGTGCGCAAGGCGCTCCAGATGGGCGCCGACAAGGGCGTGCACGTGGTGGACGACGCGATCGCGGGCTCGGACGCTCCCGCGACCTCGCTGGTGCTCGCCGAGGCGATCAAGAAGATCGACCACGACCTGGTGGTCTGCGGGATGGCGTCGACCGACGGCGTCATGGGCGTGCTGCCGGCGATGCTGTCCGAGCGCCTCGGCGTCCCGGGCATCACGCTTGGGTCCGAGGTCGAGCTCGAGGGCGACAAGGTCAAGATCCGGCGTGACGGTGACACCGCCACGGTGATGGTCGAGGGCGACCTTCCCGCTGTCGTGTCGGTCACCGACCAGACCGGCGAGGCCCGCTACCCCTCCTTCAAGGGCATCATGGCGGCCAAGAAGAAGCCGATGGAGACCTGGTCCCTGTCCGACCTGGGTGTGGACGCCTCGCAGGTCGGCCTCGGCGCCGCCTGGACCGAGGTCGTCAGCACCGAGGAGCGGCCGCCGCGCAGCCAGGGCGAGATCGTCAACGACGAGGACGGCAGCGGCGCCACGGCGCTCGCCGAGTTCCTGGCGTCGAAGAAGTTCATCTGAACGCCCGCCTGAGCGAGAGACGAGGAATCCCGACATGAGTGAAGTTCTGGTTCTGGTCGACCATGCCGGCGGCACGGTGCGCAAGACCACCAACGAGATGCTGACGATCGCCCGCAGCCTGGGCGAGCCCGCCGCGGTCTTCATCGGCAACCTGTCCGACGAGGCCGCGGAGGCGCTGAAGAAGTACGGCGCGCAGAAGATCTACGCCGTCGACGGCAGCCACGTGAACCCCTACATCGTGGCCCCCAAGGCCGAGGTGCTGGCGCAGCTGGTGGAGAAGTCGTCCCCCGCCGCCGTCCTCATCGCCTCCTCGGCCGAGGGCAAGGAGATCGGCGCTCGGCTCGCGATCAAGACCGACTCCGGTCTGATCACTGACGCGGTCGACGTCGAGGAGGGCCCGGTGACCACCCAGTCGGTGTTCGCCGGCAACAACACCGTCAAGTCCAAGGTCACCAAGGGGACCGCGATCATCTGCGTCAAGCCCAACTCCGCCCCGGCCGAGCCGGCCGACGGCGCGGGAGAGGTCGAGCAGGTGGTGCCGGAGATCTCCGACGTGGCCAAGGGCGCGAGGATCACCGGTGTGGAGCCGAAGAAGTCCAGCGGTCGCCCCGAGCTCACTGACGCCCCGATCATCGTGGCCGGCGGCCGCGGCACCGGCGGTGACTTCTCCGCGGTCGAGAGCCTGGCGGACTCGCTCGGCGCCGCTGTGGGTGCCTCGCGTGCCGCCGTCGACTCCGGCTGGTACCCGCACTCCTACCAGATCGGCCAGACCGGCAAGGTCGTCTCGCCGCAGCTGTACGTTGCCGCCGGGATCTCCGGCGCGATCCAGCACCGGGCGGGCATGCAGACCTCCAAGACGATCGTGGCCGTCAACAAGGACGAGGAAGCGCCGATCTTCGAGATGGTCGACTTCGGCGTCGTCGGTGACCTGCACACCGTCCTGCCGTCGACGACCGACGAGGTCAACAAGCGCAAGTGACGTCTCGTCGCTGACGCAGCCCTCAGCACCAGCCGCAGCGCCCCCAGGGTCATCTCCTGGGGGCGCTGCGGCTGATGCGGCGTCTCGCCACCGCGTCGGCTGACCTGAGGGTGACCATGACCGGCGTCGGTTCGGGAGCGAACCACCAGGCCGTACGCTTGACCGCGATGTCGTCGACCACTCCTCCCGGCGCCTCGCAGGTCTACCTCGACCACGCCGCCACCACCCCGATGCGCCCCGAGGCGGTCGAGGTGATGGCGCGACACCTGCGGGAGACCGGCAACGCCAACAGCCTGCACGGGGCAGGACGCGCGGCGCGGCGTGTCATCGAGGAGTCACGCGAGCGGCTCGCCGCAGTCCTCGGGGCACGGCCCGGCGAGGTCATCTTCACCTCGGGCGGCACCGAGGCGGACAACCTCGCGGTCAAGGGCATCCACTGGGCCCGCCAGGACGAGGACCCGGCCCGACGCAGGATCATCAGCTCCCCGATCGAGCACCACGCCCTCCTCGACCCGCTGGAGTGGCTCGCCGGTGAAGGGGCGGAGGTCGAGCTCGTTCCGGTCGACGGCGACGGGCGGGTCGAGGTCTCGGCGCTGGAGGCGGCGCTCGCCGATTCCGGTGACGTCTCGATGGTCAGCCTGATGTGGGCCAACAACGAGGTCGGCACCGTCCAGCCGGTCTCCCGCGTCGCCGAGCTGGCCCACGCCCGGGGGGTCCCGGTCCACACCGACGCGGTCCAGGCAGTGGCCGCGCTGCCGGTCGACTTCGCGGCCAGCGGGGTCGACGCGCTCACCCTGACCGCCCACAAGCTGGGCGGCCCCTACGGCGTGGGCGCCCTCGTGGCGCGGCGGAGCCTCGGGCTCACCCCGTTGCTGCACGGCGGTGGCCAGGAACGCAAGGTGCGGTCGGGGACGCTGGACGTCCCGGCGATCGCCGCCTTCGCGGTGGCGACCGAGCTGGCGGTGCGTGAGCAGGAGGACTTCGCCTCCACCACCACGCACCTGCGCACCATGCTCCTCGACCGCCTCCGCGCGGTCGTCCCCGACGTCGTGCTCAACGGCGACCCGGTCAACCGGCTCCCCGGCAACGTGCACCTGACGTTCCCCGGCTGTGAGGGCGACTCGCTGCTGATGCTGCTCGACCACCGCGGTGTCCAGGTCTCGACCGGGTCGGCCTGCTCGGCGGGCGTCCCCCAGCCGAGCCACGTCCTGCTGGCGATGGGACGCAGCGAGGCGCAGGCACGCGGATCACTGCGGATCACCTTCGGTCACACCTCGACCGAGGCCGACGTCGAGGCGTTCGTCGGCGCGATCGGCCCCCTCGTCGAGCGGGCACGGGCGGCCCTGTTGTGAGGGGGGAGTAGTGAGGGTGATCGCCGCCATGTCCGGTGGGGTCGACTCGGCGGTCGCGGCGGCGCGTGCGGTCGACCAGGGGCACGAGGTGACCGGCATCCACCTGGCGCTGTCCCGCAACCCCGCCTCCCACCGGACCGGCGCCCGCGGCTGCTGCACCATCGAGGACGCCTCCGACGCCCGTCGGGCCGCCGACGTCATCGGCATCCCGTTCTATATCTGGGACCTGAGCGAACGGTTCCACGACGAGGTGGTGCAGGACTTCCGCGACGAGTACGCCGCCGGGCGCACCCCGAACCCGTGCCTGCGCTGCAACGAGCGGATCAAGTTCGCGGCCGTGCTCGACCGGGCGCTCGCCCTCGGGTACGACGCGGTGGCCACCGGCCACTACGCCCGGCTGGAGACGGCGCCGGACGGCTCGATCGAGATCCACCGGGCCGCCGACGCCGCCAAGGACCAGTCCTACGTGCTCGGGGTGCTCACCCAGCGTCAGCTCGCCGGCTCGCTGTTCCCGCTGGGCGGCACCCCCAAGACCCAGGTGCGGGCCGAGGCAGAGCGTCGGGGGCTCCGAGTCGCGAGCAAGCCCGACAGCCACGACATCTGCTTCGTGGCCGACGGCGACACCGCGGGCTGGCTGCGCGACAGGCTGGGCCCCGCCGAAGGCGCCTTCGTCGACGAGCACGGCACCGAGCTGGGTCGACACGACGGTGCCTACGCCTACACGATCGGACAGCGCCGCGGTCTTCGCATCGGGACGCCCGCGGCCGACGGCCGACCGCGCTACGTGCTCGACATCGAGCCCACCAGCGGCACCGTCACCGTCGGCCCCCGCGACGCGCTGACCATCCACCGGCTGACCGGTATCCGGCCGCGCTGGTGCGGGCCGCCGCCGCCGGGCGAGATGCGCGGCACCGTTCAGCTGCGGGCGCACGGGGAGGAGCACCGGGCCACGGCCGTGCTGGCAGGCGACGAGGTGCGGGTCACGCTCCTCGACCCTGCCCAGGGCATCGCACCCGGGCAGACCGCGGTGCTCTACCAGGGCACCCGGGTCGTGGGCTCGTGCACCATCAGCTCCACCGACAAGGTCGCCGCGCGGTGACGGGAACGGCGGTGATGGCGACGGGGGTCGGCTCCCACCCGGGGGAGACGCAGCACGATTTCGACGAGGCGGTCCGGCTGGTGTGGGGCGAGCTGCCCGATCTGCCGTACCTGCCCGAGGTGCCGGGCAGAGGGCCCCACGCCGACATCGCCGGTCGATCGTTGGCGATGCTGGTCGACCTGGCTGCAGACCTCCAACCCGCGGGTTGGCGGCTGACCGGCGCCTCCGGCGTCGACCACCGGCGCGCGATCTCGCTGCTGGCCCAGGATCTCGACGCCGTGGAGGCACGGGCCCAGGGGTTCGCCGGCGACATCAAGCTCCAGGTCGCCGGGCCGTGGACCCTCGCGGCCATGGTGGAGCGACCCCGCGGCGACCGGGTGCTGGCCGACCACGGCGCCCGGCGCGACCTCGCGCAGTCGCTGGCCGCCGGAGTGGGCCGCCACGTCGCTGACGTGCGGCGCCGCGTCTCGACGGCACGGCGCATCGTGGTCCAGGTCGACGAGCCCGCGTTGCCGGCGGTGCTCGCCGGACAGGTGCCGACCGCCTCCGGGTTCCACCGCCACCGCGCTGTGGACGCGCCCCAGGCCGCGCCGGCGCTCGAGTGGCTCTTCGACGCGATCGGTGAGGAGGGCGCTGCCTCCGTCGTGCACTGCTGCGCGGCTGACGTCCCCTTCGACCTGCTCGACAAGGCCGGCGGGGCGGGGCCCGGTGTCGGGCCCGGTGTCGGGCTCAGCGTCGACCTCGACGTGCTCGGTGCCGCGTCGTACGACGCGCTGGCCGCGGCGCTGGAGGCGGGACGCGTCGTGCACCTCGGCGTGGTGCCGTCGACTCGTCCGGCAGCCGGAGTCACCGCCTCGACAGTGGCGGCTCGGGCGGAGAGGTTTCTGGACGTGGTCGGGATGGAGCCCTCCGACGCCCTGGTGATGTCCCCGTCGTGCGGACTCGCGGGGGCAGACCCGGCGTGGGCCCGTGAGGCGCTGACGCTGGTGCGTGACGCGGCGGCGCTGCTCGGTCGGGGTTAGTCCACCACCACCGGGGCGCTGGGCTCGGCCGTGGGCGCCGCCCCCAGGTCCTCGTGCCGGATCCGGTTGAGCGTCACCGCGAGCACCGCGGCGAGGAACATCATCCCCGCTCCCCACCCGAAGGCCGTGGTTGCGCCGTGCAGGAAGGCGACGTCACCCAGCGTCCCGCTCGGGTCGCACCCGGCGTCGGCCAACCCGCGGCACAGCTCGGTCACCTTGGTGTCGGCGGCATCGAAGGCGATGGTGCCCAGGAACGCCAGCCCGAGGGCGCCGCCCACCTGCTGCATCGTGTTCAGCACCCCTGAGGCGATGCCGGAGTCGCGCGGGCCGACGCCGTGGACCACGCTCATCGTGGTCGGGATGAAGATCATCGCCATGCCCACCGGCATCAGCAGGAAGTACGGCAGCACGTCCGCGGCGTAGCTGATGTCGGCGCGCAACGCCGGTGGGACGTCGTCGTACGGCATCCGGCTCAGCCCGAGCACCGCGACTCCCGCGATGAGGGCCCCGATCCCCGAGAGCCGTCCTGGGTCCACGCGCTGCACGAGGCGCGAGACCACGACCGCGCTGACCACCATCATGGCGCTGAAGGGCAGGAACATCAGGCCGGTGGTCAGCGGCGACTCTCCCATCACGTTCTGGAGGATGAGCGTGAGGAAGAAGAACATCGAGAACATCGAGGCCGGAGCCAGGAACATCACCGCATAGGCCGCCGCCCGGTCACGGTTGGCCAGGATGCGGGCGGGCAGCATCGGGTGGGTTGAACGACGCTCCAGCCCGGCGAAGACCAGCAGCAGCAGCACTCCGGTCCCGATCGCCGCGACCGTCCAGGTGTCACCCCAGCCGTAGGCGCGGTCGCCGGCGCGGCTGATGCCGTAGACGATCGAGAGCAGCCCTCCGGTGGCGGTGAGCGTGCCGGGGACGTCGAGGGCGCCGGCGTGGCTGTCGCTCTCCACCAGCAGGCCCGGGGCGGCCAGCGCCGCGGCGATCCCGATCGGCACGTTGATGAGGAAGGTCAGCCGCCATCCCTCGATCCCGATGCCGAACACGCTGATGTCGGTGCCGGTGAGCCACCCACCGAGCAGCAGCCCGACCGCCGACCCGATGCCCGACATCATTGCGTAGAACGCGAACGCCCGGCTCCGTCGCGGGCCCGGCTCGAAGGTGGTGGTGATGAGGGCCAGGGCGTTGGGGGAGGCGAAGGCCGCTCCCAGGCCCTGGGCGCCCCGCGAGACCAGCAGCATCGCTTCGTTCTGGGCGAACCCGCCGGTCAGGGACGCGACCGCGAAGACCGTGAGGCCCAGCACGAAGGCGCGCCTGCGGCCGTAGAGGTCGCCGAAGCGCCCTCCCAGCAGCAGGAAGCCGCCGAAGGCCAGCGCATAGGCGGTGATCACCCAGGTCAGCGCCGACTGGCCGACGCCCAGGTCGGACTGGATGTAGGGCAGCGCGATGTTGGCGATGGTGGCGTCCAGCACGACCATGAGCTGGGCGGTGCAGATGAGCACCAGCGCCAGCGCAGGTCGCGGACTGCGTGTCCGTCCGGACGACGCCATGGGTAGTTCTCCTCAGTCCAGGAACACGCTGAGCACGTGGGTGCGCGCGGTCGTGTTCCAGGAGCCCGCCCCTTTGAGCATGTAGTGGCCCAGGCTACCCATGTCGACGAGCTCGGCCTGGGCGACCACCTGGCGCGCCCGGGCCATGAACTGCTCGGTGGCGGCGAAGCTGGTGATGCGGTCGTCGCGGCCGTGGGCGGCCACGAGTCGCTTGCCCCGCAACGGTTCCACGGGTTCGCCGGGGGGGAGCCACGGGGCCAGCGCCACCACGCCGCGCACCAGCGGGTCGTCGGCCACCGAGACCGCCGCCCGTGCCCCCATCGAGTGGCCCAGCAGCACCACGGGACGTGTCTGGCCGTCATACGAGGGACGGGCCTGGTCCAGTGCCCAGCGCACGTCGGGGACGGGGTGACGGTCCTCGTCGTGGGCGTTCCAGCCGACGTGGCGGTAGCGCAGCAGCCACACGTCGAGGCCTGCCCGGTGCAGCGCGGGTGTCAGCTGGCGTTGCATCAGCCGCGAGCGCAGCCATGGGCGGTGCAAGGACCCGGCGGTCGACTCGTTGCGCTCGGCACCTCCGTGCAGCATGAGCACCAGTCCGCGTGACCGGGAGGCCGCCCGTGCCGGCAGGGGCAGACGCGTCAGGGTCGCCTGCGCGTCGCTGTCGTTCTCATGGGCCACGCTCCGATGGTGCCAGGGACCCGGGCACACGGTCTGTGGGTGCGGGCAGGATGGGCCCATGGCGAACACCGAGAGCCCGGTCGACCCGGACCTGCGCGCTGAGCACCAGCGGCTCTGCGAGGTGGCGGAGGAGGCGCGGTGGCGCTACTACGTGCTCGACCAGCCGACCCTGTCGGACGCTGAGTTCGACCGCGCGATGCGGCGGCTGGAGGAGCTGGAGCAGCAGGAACCCTCGCTGCGCACCCCGGGTTCGCCGACGCAGCAGGTGGGTGGTGCGGTGGCGACCGAGTTCACCGCGGTCGACCACCTGGAGCGGATGCTGAGCCTGGACAACGCGTTCTCGCTGGAGGAGCTGCGGGCCTGGGACGCGCGGCTCCGTCGTGAGGGGGTCGGTGACCTCGACTACCTGTGCGAGCTGAAGGTCGACGGTCTGGCGATCAACCTGCTCTACGAGGGGGGCCGGTTGGTGCGGGCCCTCACGCGCGGGGACGGCCGCACCGGTGAGGACGTCACCCCCAACGTGCGCACGATCGACGGCGTGCCCCACCGGCTGCACCGGGACGGCGACCACGCGGTACCGGCGCGGGTGGAGGTGCGGGGAGAGGTCTTCCTCCCCCTGGCGGCCTTCGAGGAGCTCAATGCCGGGCTGGTGGCGGCCGGCAAGGCGCCGTTCGCCAACCCGCGCAACTCAGCGGCAGGCTCACTGCGGCAGAAGGACCCCAAGGTGACCGCCACCCGGCCGTTGGCGATGGTGTGCCACGGCATCGGCCATCGCGAGGGCTTCGAGCCGACGCGGCAGTCCGAGGCCTACGCCGCGCTGGCATCCTGGGGGCTACCGGTCTCACCGCGGGTGCGGGTGTTGGCCACCCTGGCCCAGGTCGAGGACTACGTCGCCTACTACGGCGAGCACCGCCACGACCCCGAGGAGGGGCCAGACCACGAGATCGACGGGGTGGTGGTCAAGGTCGACCAGGTCTCGCTCCAGCGGCGGTTGGGGTCGACGTCGCGGGCGCCTCGCTGGGCAATCGCCTACAAGTACCCCCCGGAGGAGGTCAACACCCGGCTGCTCGACATCCGGGTCAACGTGGGCCGCACCGGCCGGGTGACGCCGTACGGCGTGATGGAGCCGGTCGTGGTCTCCGGGTCCACGGTGGAGATGGCGACGCTGCACAACGCCTCGGAGGTCAGGCGCAAGGGTGTCCTCATCGGCGACACCGTGGTGCTGCGCAAGGCCGGTGACGTGATCCCCGAGATCCTGGGGCCGGTGGTGGCGCTGCGCGACGGCTCCGAGCGGGAGTTCGTGATGCCCACCCACTGCCCGGAGTGCAGCACCGAGCTGCGTCCGGAGAAGGAGGGCGACGCCGACATCCGGTGTCCCAACCGGCGCTCGTGCCCAGCCCAGCTGCGCGAGCGGCTCTACCACGTGGCCGGGAGGGGCGCCTTCGACATCGAGGCGCTGGGGTACGAGGCCGCGGTCGACCTGCTGGAGGCGGGCGTGGTGCACGACGAGGGGGACCTCTTCGCCCTCGACGAGGAGCAGCTACGGCGGGTGCCGCTGTTCACCCGGGCGCCCAAGAAGGACGAGGGCGACCAGCCGGTCCTCAACGCCAACGGCCGCCGGATGCTGGCCAACCTCGACGCCGCCAAGCAGCAGCCGTTGTGGCGGGTGCTGGTGGCGCTGTCGATCCGCCACGTCGGCCCCACCGCGGCGCGCGCCCTGGCCACCCACTTCGGCTCGCTGGACCGCGTCCGTGAGGCAGACGTGGAGGAGCTGGCGGCGGTCGACGGCGTCGGGATGACGATCGCCGAAGCGATCCGACGGTGGTTCGACGACCCCGAGGACTCCTGGCACCTCGACATCGTCGAGAAGTGGCGCGGCTGTGGAGTCCGGATGGAGGACGAGGTCGACGAGTCGGTGCCACGGGTGCTGGAGGGGCTGTCGATCGTGGTGACCGGCTCGTTGCAGGAGTACAGCCGCGACAGTGCCAAGGAGGCCATCCTTGCCCGCGGCGGCAAGGCCGCCGCCTCGGTGTCGAAGAAGACCGCCTTCGTCGTGGTCGGGGACTCACCGGGGTCGAAGTACGACAAGGCGCTCACGCTCGGGGTGCCCGTCCTCGACGAGGCGGGGTTCGCGGTGCTGCTGGCGCGGGGCCCCGACGCGGCCCGCGAGGTCGCTCAGCCGTCGGACGCCTGACGCCGTTCGACGATGGACACGATTCGTCACTCAGTGGCGAATCGCGTCCACCGTCAGCGGACTTCGCACCCGGGTGAGCACGGGCGCGGCGCGCCTGCCCAGCCGCGCGACTGGAGCACGCGGGCGATGCGTGCTGCGGTACGGCACGGGGTCGTCTCGCAGTGCCGCCACCCGATGCGCAGGGTCAGCACGTCCTCGCCGGCCATCACGAGGTCGCGGTCCTGGTCGTCCCAGCGTTCGTGACTGAGCTCGTGCCCCACGCGCCCGTCGAGCTCGATCGCCAGCCCGTGGTCGGGGTAGAGCGCGTCCCGGTAGACGACACCGTCCTCGGTGCGTTCCCGTCGTTGCCGGTGGGGGCGAGGGAGTCCGTGTGCGCGTTCCACCCGCTGCCGGTAGGTGCCTTCGAGCAACGACTGCACACCGTCGGCGACCTCCTGCAGCACCTGGAGCAGCCAGCTGCGGTGGCGGGTCCGCGGACGTCGGGCGAGCTCGGAGGCCAGCCGGGCCGGAGTGGTACGCCGCCGGCGGCAGAGGTCGGAGAGCGTCGCCAGCGCCCGCACCGGGTCGTCGTGGCGTGCGCAGACCGACAGCGCGGCATCCTCCAGGCGCACCCGCGGCGGCGAGAGGTTCCAGTGCACGCGGTCGTCGAGGTCGGTGAGGCGGTGCAGCCGCACCCCGGTGTGCGAGCGAGGGTGACGCGATGCGTCGACCGCCACGTGCACGACCTCGCCGTCACCGTCCAGGCACGAGTGGTGGCTGAGCGCTGCGGGCCAGTGGCACAACACGGCCGCCCAAGCCCGCTGGTCCCGGCTGAGCGAGCCGGTGTGGTCGACGTACACGCCGGTGTGAACGCGTCGCAACCGACGCTGCCGCTCCCAACGCCGGATGTCGCGGTCGTGGGCGCCCCCGTCGAGCAGTTGGCGCCGGCTGATGACGCCGCACTGGAAGGACAGCAGGTGGGTGAAAGCGCGCAGCTCCATGGCGGCACCGTGTGCCGCGCTGACCTTCGGGCGGGCAGCGACGCTCCCGCCTGTGGACCACGGACGGGTTTGGTCACCAGGCGACGAAACCCGTCCAGGGTCGCCCTGGCGGCTCAGCAGTCGCCCTGCCCCAGGCGGGCCAGGCCTTCGCGGTCGCCGGGGCCGAAGTCGACCTGACCCTGGTTGGACTCGCTCATCAGCTCCTCGGGGTCGGGCACGTGGCCGAGCCCCAGAAGGTGCCCGAACTCGTGCAGGATCACCGCCCGCACCTGGGCCTCGCCGCCGTCTCCCCGGGCGATCTCGTCGAGGTCCGGGCCGTCGAGCGTGACCGAGCCGGTGATGTAGCGCTGCCGGGTCTGGTCGGCACCTCGGACGGCGACGCTGCCGCCGAGACCGACCACGTCGCCGGCAAGCCCTGGTGTCTCCTCCTCGTCCGACCACGTCACGACGGCCGGTGGCGGGTTGCGCAGGGTTCCCCCCGACAACCCCTCCGCCCACTGGTCGGGTCGAGCCTCACTCGGGCCGGCGTAGACCAGCTCGATGCCCGAGAGCTCACTCACGCGTGCCATCGACTCCAGCACCAGCTGGGAGCCGCCCGGGACCTCACCACGGGGGTTGATCTCCACCTGGAGGGTCCGGCAGGGCTCGTAGGTCACCGGTTCCCTGCTGCCGGGTTGGGTGGCGAGGAAGGCGTAGAGGCCCTGGTCGCCCTCGACCACCGTGGCGTCGTCCAGCCGGCCACCCTCGTTGAACGAGGCCTCCCGGGTCTGCTCCCACCCCCGTTCCACGAAGCTGACCACCCCGGCGGCGGCGACCAGCGCGGCCAGGAACAGCACCAGCGAGCGAGAGCCCCTCCCCGTGCGGGCCTGCGAGCCGGACCCGGTGCGGGACAGCCGGCGGTCGCGGCGGGTGCGTCGCCGTGCTGCGCGTTCGAAGCGGCGGTCCACCGGCGGCGGTCGTCGGGCCTCTTCGCGCTCCGGGTCGTCGAGCCACGCCAGCTCCTGCCACCACTGCTGCGACTCCGGGTCGAGACCGTCCGGGGGTCGGTCATGGGGGTCGCGGGGCATCCGGCAATTGTGCCTGGAGGTCGGTCAGCCGGCGCTGGTCCACCGGACCCACCTGCCCGGACCCCGGATCAGCCGGGGGCCCGCCTAGGATCGGGGCATGCCTGAGCGTCCCCCTGAGCCTGCCGACGTGATCTCCCGCGACGACGTCGCACACCTGGCGGGGCTGGCCCGGATCCGGCTCGAGGCCGACGAGCTCGACCGGCTCGCGGGCGAGCTGCCGAAGATCCTCGAGTCGGTCGCGACGGTGTCGCAGGCGCTGGAGGGAGCCGGGGAGGTGACGGCCATGAGCCACCCCACCCCGCTGACCAACATCTTCCGCGACGACGTGGTGCGCCCCGGACTGCGCCCCGAGGAGGCACTGGCGATGGCTCCGGAGGCTGCCGAGCAGCGCTTCCTGGTGCCCAAGATCCTGGGCGAGGAGTGATCGCGTGACCAGTCTGACCGATCTCAGCGCGGTCGCGCTGGCCGAGGCGCTGGAGCGCGGCGAGACCAGCTCGGTCGAGGTGACCCGTGACTACCTCGACCGCATCTCCGCCGCCGACGGCGCCATCGCGGCCTACCTGCATGTCGACGCCGAGGGTGCGCTGGCCGCCGCGCAGGAGGCCGACGAACGTCGCAGCGCCGGGGCGGCAGCGCCGCTCACCGGCGTACCGGTCGCGGTGAAGGACCTGCTGTGCACCGTCGGCCAACCCACCACCTGCGGCTCCCGCATCCTCGAGGGCTGGCAGCCCCCGTACGACGCCACGGTCGTGCAGCGGCTGCGCGCTGCGGGCATGCCGATCCTCGGCAAGACCAACCTCGACGAGTTCGCCATGGGGTCCTCGACCGAGCACTCCGCCTACGGTCCGACGCGCAACCCGTGGGACCACGAGCGGGCGCCGGGCGGGTCGGGAGGTGGCTCGGCGGCGGCGGTGGCGGCGAGGCTCGCGCCGCTGGCCATCGGCACCGACACCGGCGGCTCGATCCGTCAGCCTGCGGCACTGACCGGCACGGTCGGGGTGAAGCCGACCTACGGCGGGGTGTCGCGCTACGGCATCGTCGCGTTGGCCAGCAGCCTCGACCAGGCGGGCCCCGTGACCCGCACCGTGCTCGATGCCGCACTGCTCCACGAGGTCATCGGTGGTCACGACCCGAGGGACTCGACGTCGATCGATGCCCCGGTGCCCGCGGTGGTCGAGGCGGCCCGCCGGGGTGACGTCGCCGGGCTGCGCATCGGCGTGGTCACCGAGCTCGGGGGCGAGGGCTTCCAGACCGGCGTGCAGCAGCGGTTCGACGAGGCGGTCGAGCTGCTGGTCAAGGCCGGTGCCGACGTCGTCGAGGTCTCGTGCCCCAGCTTCGCCCACGCCCTGGCCACCTACTACCTGGTGATGCCGAGCGAGGCCTCGTCCAACCTCGCCAGGTTCGACGCGATGCGCTACGGCCTGCGGGTCGCACCCGACGCCGTGGCGGATCCGAGCGCGGAGCAGGTGATGGCGGCCAGCCGCGACGCGGGCTTCGGCGACGAGGTGAAGCGGCGCATCATCCTGGGAACCTACGCCTTGTCCAGCGGCTACTACGACGCCTACTACGGCTCGGCGCAGAAGGTCCGCGCCCTGGTCGCGCGGGACTTCGCGGCGGCCTTCGAGCAGGCTGACGTGCTGGTCTCGCCGACCTCGCCCACCACGGCCTTCCGGCTGGGGGAGAAGCTGGACGACCCGCTGGCGATGTACCTGCAGGACGTCGCCACCATCCCGGCCAACCTCGCCGGTGTGCCCGGTATCTCGATCCCTGCCGGCCTCGCCGAGGACGGACTCCCGGTGGGCGTGCAGTTCCTGGCGCCGTTGCAGGCCGACGACCGGCTCTACAACGCTGCCGCCGCGCTCGAGCGGGTGCTCCTCGAGCAGTGGGGCGGCCCCCTGACCCCCGGAGGTGCGCAGTGACCACGACGACCCCGGACCTCGTGCCGTTCGAGGAGGCTCTGACCCGCTACGAGCCGGTGATGGGCCTCGAGGTCCACGTGGAGCTCAACACCGCGACCAAGATGTTCTGCGGGTGTCCCGCGTTGTTCGGTGGTGAACCCAACACGAACGTCTGTCCGGTCTGCCTCGGACTCCCCGGGGCGCTTCCGGTGGTCAACGGCAAGGCGGTGGAGTCGGCCATCCGCATCGGTCTGGCGCTGAACTGCGAGATCGCCGAGTGGTGCCGCTTCGCGCGCAAGAACTACTTCTACCCGGACATGCCGAAGAACTTCCAGACCTCGCAGTACGACGAGCCGATCGCGTTCGGCGGGTGGATGGACGTCGAGGCCGACGGTGAGACCTACCGGATCGAGATCGAGCGCGCGCACATGGAGGAGGACACCGGCAAGTCGACCCACATGGGAGGGGCGACCGGTCGCATCCACGGCGCGGACTACTCGCTGCTCGACTACAACCGGGCCGGCATCCCCCTGATCGAGATCGTCACCAAGACCATCGACGTCCCCGGTGACAGGGCACCCGCCGTCGCGCGTGCCTACGCCCAGCAGCTGCGCGACCTGGTGCTCGCCCTCGGCGTCTCGGACGCGCGCATGGACCAGGGCTCGCTGCGCTGCGACGTGAACCTGTCGCTGCGCCCGGCCGGCTCCACTGCCCTGGGCACCCGCTCGGAGACCAAGAACGTCAACTCCTTCCGTTCGGTGGAGCGCGCGGTCCGTCACGAGATCAGCCGTCACGCCGGCGTTCTCGACGCCGGTGGCCGGGTGGTGCAGGAGACGCGGCACTTCCACGAGGACACCGGGACGACGTCGCCTGGCCGGGAGAAGTCCGACGCCGAGGACTACCGGTACTTCCCCGAGCCCGACCTGGCCCCGATGTCCCCGTCGCGGGAGTGGGTCGAGGGGCTGCGCGCCACCCTTCCGGAACCGCCCTCGGCGCGCCGGCGCAGGCTGCAGCAGGAGTGGGCGTTCTCCGACCTGGAGATGCGCGACACCGTGGGCGCAGGCGCGCTGGACCTGGTTGCCGCGACGGTCGCGGCCGGTGCAAGCCCACCGGCGGCCCGCAAGTGGTGGCTCGGCGACCTCGCCCGACGCGCCAAGGAGGACGGCGTCGACCTGGCGGAGCTGCCGATCACCCCGGCGCAGGTGGCGCGGGTGCAGGTGCTGGTGGACGAGGGCACGCTCAACGACAAGCTGGCCCGCCAGGCCATGGAGGGGGTTTTGGCCGGTGAGGGTGAGCCCGACGCCGTGGTGGAGGCGAGGGGACTGGCCGTGGTCTCCGACGAAGGCGCCCTGACCGCTGCCGTCGACCGCGCCATCGAGGCCAACCCCGACGTGGCCGACAAGATCCGCTCGGGCAAGGTCGCCGCGGCCGGCGCGCTCATCGGCGCGGTGATGAAGGAGATGCGCGGCCAGGCCGACGCCGGCCGGGTGCGCGAGCTGATCCTCGAGAAGCTCACCTGACGACCGGGCGTCTCGTGGCTCGCTCCGCTCGCACCTCGACGACCGCAAGGCGGTTTGACGGTGGTTGAGGTGCGAGAAGCGCTGGCGACGAGCCACGAAACCGGGCAACCGGCGGTCGCTGACGCGATCGCGACGTACCACTGGAGCGACTGGAGCCTCGGTGACCTTCAGGCCGCCAAGCGACGCCGTGGGGAGACGGTCAGCCTGGTGGTCCCCGCCCGCAACGAGGCCGCCACCGTCGCCGACGTCGTGAGCCGGGTGCGCGAGCAGCTGCTCGACACCGCGGCGCTCGTCGACGAGATCGTCGTGATCGACTCCGACTCCACCGACGCCACCGCGGCGGTCGCCCGCGGCGCCGGCGCCACCGTGCACCGGGCCGCGGACCTGGCTCCCGACCTGGGGTGGCACCCGGGGAAGGGCGAGGCGATGTGGAAGTCGCAGCTGGTCACGCGCGGTGACCTCGTGGTCTTCATGGACGCCGACCTCGTCGACTGGGACACCCACTTCGTGCCGGGGCTTCTCGGCCCGCTGCTCCTCGGGCCGGCGAACCAGGTGAGACTGGTCAAGGGCTTCTACGAGCGGCCGCTCGAGGTCTCAGGAGACACCACGGGCCGCTACGAGGGAGGCCGGGTGACCGAGCTGGTGGCGCGTCCCCTGCTGGCGCTGCACCGCCCCGAGCTCGGCGGAGTGGTGCAGCCGCTCGCCGGGGAGTGGGCGGTCCGCGCCGACCACCTGGCGACCCTGTCCCTGCCCCGGGGCTACGCCGTCGAGATCGCGGCACTGGTGGACACCTACGACGCGCTCGGGGCGGTCGGGCTGGCGCAGGTCGACCTCGGCCGCCGGGCCCACCGCCACCAGGCGCTGCGAGACCTGGGGCGGATGTCGGCGCAGATCGCCGCCGCGATGGCGCGTCGCAGCGGCGGTGAGGTCGCCGACACGCTCCCGCTCACCCAGTTCGGCTACGACCGCGGCGGCATGGTCGGACACGTGCATGGCGTCGACGTGGGCGAACGACCGCCCTACGCGACCCTCGGCGACCGGCGGCCGGCGTGACGCCGCCGACCGCGCTGCGTCTGGGACGCCGCGAGTTCGGGGGTGACCGGGCGCTGCTGATGGCGATCGTCAACCGCACCCCTGACTCCTTCTACGACCGGGGCGCGACCTGGGAGGAGTCCCAGGCGCACGAACGGGTCGCCGAGGTGGTGGCGCAAGGAGCCGACATCGTCGACGTCGGAGGCATCAAGGCAGCGCCGGGCCGGGAGATCGACCCCGCCGAGGAGCGGGACCGCGTGGTGGACTTCGTCGCCCGGGTCCGCGCGGACCATCCCGACCTCGTCATCAGCATCGACACCTGGCGCGCCGAGGTCGCCGACGCCGCCTGCGAGGTCGGCGCAGACCTGGTCAACGACGCCTGGGGTGGGGCAGACCCGGCCCTGGTCGAGGTCGCAGCCCGTCACCGCGCCGCGCTGGTCTGCACCCACACCGGCGGCGTGAGACCGCGGACCCGCCCCTTCCGGATCGAGTACGACGACGTGGTCGCCGCCGCGATCGCCGACACCACGGCGTACGCCGAGCGCGCGGTGGCCGCCGGCGTCGCCCGCGAGAGCGTGCTCATCGACCCCGCCCACGACTTCGGCAAGAACACCTTCCACTCCCTGGAGCTCACCCGCCGGCTCGGGGAGATGACCGCGACCGGCTGGCCGGTGCTGGTCTCCTTGTCCAACAAGGACTTCGTGGGGGAGGCGCTCGACCTGCCCGTCGGCGAGCGGCTGACCGGCACGTTGGCAGCGACCGCGGTCTCGCGACTCCACGGGGCGCGGGTGTTCCGGGTCCACGAGGTGACCGAGACCCGGCAGGTCGTCGACATGGTCGACGCCATCGCCGGGACCCAGCCGCCGCGCCGGGCGGTCCGGGGGCTGGCATGAGTGCCCCGAGGCCCGTCAGGGCCGCGCTCGTGCCGGGGGCGCTCACCCTGCTCCCGGCGTACGCCGGACAGGTCGACCCGGTCCCGGCCCTGCGTCGCGCCTGCCGGGACGCCGTCGCCGACCTCGTGGCCGGCGAGCCTGGGCGGGTGGTGGTGGTGACCTCGCCGGCGAGGGCGGACAACGCGGCTCGGGGTGCCGGGGTCGCCGCCGGGGTGCGGATCGCCCGGCACCTGCTGGCCGAGGCCGGCCACCGAGGTGGGGTGACCAGTGACAGCGGACCGGTCGGTCCGGGCGATGCGGTGCTCGTCGTCGGCAACGGCACCGCGTGCCGGGGGGAGAAGGCGCCAGGTCACCTGGACCGGCGCTCGTTCGGCTTCGACGATGCCCTGACCCGCACCCTCCGGGACCGGACGCCGCCGCCGCAGGACACCCTCCTCGCCGAGGAGCTGTGGTGCTGGGACCTGCCGGCCTTCTCGCGGCTCCACGACCTCGTGGCGGGGCCGGTCGACGTGCGCTACGAGGACGACCCCTACGGCGTCGCGTACTGGGTCGCGACCTGGCCCGAGGTGAGGCACGGATGAGGGTGCTGCTGCACGAGGACGCCGACTGGGCCGGGCGGACCGTGGGCGAGGCGGACCTGCCGGTGCTCTACGCGACCCCGGATCGACCGTGGCTGCGGGCCAACATGGTCACCACGCTCGACGGCGCCGCCACCGGGCCCGACGGGCGCAGCGGGTCGATCAACAACGACGTCGACCACGCGGTGTTCCGTACCGTGCGGGCCCTGGCCGACGCGGTCGTGGTGGGAGCGGGCACCGCTCGCGCCGAGGGTTACCGCCCGGTCGACACCCCCATCGTGGTGGTGTCGCGCTCGGGTGAGGTCCCGGCCGCGCTCCGCGGTGCCGATGCCGGCCAGGTGCTGCTCGCCACCACCGCGTCCAGCCCGGGCCGTGAGGAGGCGACCCGACTGCTCGGAGCCGACCACGTGCTCGTCGTCGGGGGGAGTGAGGTCGATCCGGTGGGGCTGGTGGAGCAGCTGCGAGAGCGCGGCCTCCGGCAGCTGCTCACCGAGGGCGGTCCCGGCCTGCTCGCGGACCTGCTCGCTGCCGGGGTCGTCGACGAGGTGTGCCTGACCACGGTGCCGCGGGTGCTGGGCGGTGGACACCGACGGATGACGCAGGGGGCCGCCGACCTCGACGTACCACTGCGCCCGACGCTGCTGCTCGAGCACGACGGGACGTTGCTGGGACGTTGGGCTGTGGACCGCTGAGGGGCGGCAGCCGACGAGCGGCGGCAGGGGTCGAGCCGTGACCGCGCTCAGTCGAGGGTGTGGGTGCGGTGCTGGTTGGAGCCGACGTGGCGGGCGCGGCGGCTGCTGTAGACGTAGCCGAAGACCCCGAGCCCGATGCCGACGAGGCAGGTCCACAGCCACCACATCCGGTCGTGGTCGCGCAGCCAGTCGAGGTTGAACAGCAGCACGACGCTCGCCAGCGCGAACAGGGCCGTCCCGGTGGTCACGGTACGGATGCCGGTGACGTCGAGCGGCTCGATCGGGGCCTCGACGGTCGCGGGCAGGGTCACTCCGCGCACGGTGACCGGGCGCTGCTGCTCGCGGCGGGACTCGTCTTCATCCACGAGGCCGAACCTAGCCGGGCCCCCATCCGTGTGTAAATCGGGGTTGTCGACCGAGGACCTGAGGTGTGACGCGTGCGACGTGGCTGCAGCCCCGGACAAGCCAGGGGAGACCCGCGTGCCACTTTAGTTAGCAACGCTAATGAGTTAGGCTCACGATCATGCGTTCCGATCACCCCATGACCTTGGCGGCGACGCTGCGGGTGTCGATCTCGCGGCTCAACCGGCGCCTGCGGGCCGAGCGCGCCGAGTGCGCCCAGGTCAGCCTGGGCGCGCTGGCCGTGCTCGCCCGGCTGCACCGTGACGGCCCGATGACCGGCGGGGTGCTCGCCGACCACGAGGGGGTGCGACCCCCGTCGATGACCCGCATCGTGGCCTCGCTCGAACGCGACGGCCTGGTCGAGCGCAGCCCTCACCCTGACGACGGGCGGCAGGTGCTGGTGGCGATCACCCCGCACGGCGCTGACGTGCTGAAGGCCGACCGCCGCCGTCGAGAGGCGTGGCTCGCCCGCGCGCTCGGCGACCTGACGCCACAGGAGCGCACCGTCCTGGCCGCCGCGGCACCACTGCTCGAGCGACTGAGCATGAGCCGCCTGTGAGCCCGACGTTTCGTAGCCTCACCCACCGCGACTACCGCCTCTACGCGTCCGGTGCCTTCGTCTCCAACATCGGCACCTGGATGCAGCGAGTCGCCCAGGACTGGTTGATCCTCGAGGTGACCGCCGGCAGCGCAACCGCGCTCGGGATCACCACCGGCCTGCAGTTCCTGCCGATCCTGCTGTTCTCGGCGTACGCCGGCGCGATCGCGGACCGGGTGCCCAAGCGCACCCTGCTCATGATCAGCCAGGTCGGCCTCGCGGTGCCGGCGACAGTCCTCGGCGTCCTCGCGGTCACCGGCGCTGCGCAGGCCTGGCACGTCTACCTGCTGGCCTTCCTCTTCGGCACGGCCTGGGCGGTCGAGGCGCCGGGTCGCCAGGCCATCGTCAGCGAGCTGGTCGCCGCCGAGGACGTGCCCAACGCGGTGGGGCTCAACGCGGTGTCCTTCAACGCCGGACGCATCATCGGCCCTGCCGTCGCCGGGGTGACCATCGCGGCCCTCGGCTCGGGCGTGGTGGGTACCGGCGTGGTCATCCTGCTCAACGCCGCCTCGTACCTCGCGGTGCTCGTGGCCCTGACCCAGATCAGTCCGCGCCGGGTCCGTGAGGCCCCCGACCCGGCTCGCGGCCGGGTCCGCGACGCCCTGGCCTATCTCCGGGGCCGCCCGGACCTGCTCCTGGTGCTCGGCGTGATGTTCTTCACCGGCACGTTCGGGCTCAACTTCCAGATGACGTCGGCGCTGATGGCCACCAAGGTCTTCGACAAGGGAGCACAGGAGTTCGGCCTGCTCGGCACCACCATGGCGATCGGCTCGATCGTCGGCTCGCTGGTGGCGGCCCGCCGCGCCAGCTCCAGCGTGCGCCTCGTCGTGGTTGCGGCCCTGGTCTTCGGAGCCGTCGAGATCGTCTTCGGACTGATGCCTTCCTACCTGACGTTCATGCTGCTCACCCCCGTGGTGGGCATCACCGCGATGACGACGATCACCGCGGCCAACACCGTCGTGCAGCTCACCGTGCCGGACCGGCTCCGCGGACGGGTGATGGCGCTCTACCTCACCGTGTTCATGGGTGGCACTCCGCTGGGCGCGCCACTCATCGGGTGGCTCGCGGAGGCCCTCGGTGCCCGGTGGTCGCTCATCGGCGGCGGGCTCGGCACCATCGCCGGCGCGCTGCTCTGCCTGACGATCCTCACGGCCCGCTGGGGCAGGGAGGCTCTCTACAATCCGGAGGGTGAACCCCCGCTACCGACGCCTGGTGATTCCCGGCGCCCTGATCCTGCTGATCCTCATCGTGGTGGTCAGTCGGCTGGTCCGTGGCTGAGCCGGCCGGACTCGAGGCCGTCCGCCCAGCACTCCTCGACGGCGGCGGGCTCGTGCGAGCCGTCGCCTCGGGTCGCCGCCGGGGTGCCGAAGGACCCCGCTGGCGTCGCGTCGAGCTGAGGTATGTCGACCTCAAGGCGGGCCGCCGGCTCCAGGTGACGGCGTACGACGAGACGCAGGCGTTCACCGCGAACCACGACGCGCAGTCGGCGTCGACGGCAGTCGACGAGCTGCTCGCGATGCCCTTCGCCAGCTGGCACGTCGAGAGCACCACCGAGACGGTGCAGGCACGGGTCACCAAGAAGGGCCGGCTGCTGGTGCATCGCGCTCCCCGGGAGGAGCCGGTGGCCGTCGACCGCGGCCACGACCGCGAGAAGCCGCGCCTGGTGCCGACCGATGAGCCCTTTCTGCGTCGGCTCGACGTGACCGACGACCACGGCCGCGTCAAGCCGAGTCGCCGCGGCAAGTACCACCAGGTCGAGGAGCTCGTGCGTGCCCTGGCGGCGACCTGGGACTCGGCGGTGGCAGCGGGTGCGGTGCGGACCCCGACGCCGCAGGAGCCGCTGCGGGTGGTCGACCTGGGGTGCGGCAACGGCCTGCTCACCTTCGCCGCGCACCGGCACCTGACGTCCCGCGGTCTGCCGGTGCACACCACGGGGGTCGATCGGAAGGAACAGTCGCGCGGGCACAACCAGCAGGTGGCCGAGGACCTGGGCTGGTCGGGTGAGACCAGCTTCGTCGTCGGGGACATCGAGACCCTGGAGCTGGCCGACCCGCCTGACGTGGTGCTGGCGCTGCACGCCTGCGACACCGCGACCGACGACGCGCTCGCTCGTGCGGTGTCGTGGGGGGCTTCGGTGGTGCTGGCCGCTCCCTGCTGCCACCACGACGTCTCCGCGCAGCTGCGCTCGGTCGAGCCACCTGCGGCGTACGCGTCGCTGCTGCGCGACGGCATCCTGCGCGAGCGTCTCGCCGACACCCTGACCGACGCGCTGCGGGCCTCGTTGCTGCGACGGGAGGGCTACCGCGTGGACGTGGTCGAGTTCGTCGGCAGCGAGCACACGCCGCGCAACACCCTGATCCGCGCGGTACGCACCGGGCGCGGCGGGGCTGGCCCGGAGGAGGCCCAGGAGAAGCCTTCGGAGGACACCCACAAGGTCGGCCAGGCCGAGCTGGACGGGTTGCTGGCGCAGTGGCCGGTGCGGCCCCGGCTGCTCGAGCTGCTGGAGCGCGGGTGAGCCGGTGCTGGCGTGGGGTGGTCGTGAGCAGCGCGCTGCTGGTGCTGGCCTCCCCGGGGGCCGCGGCGGAGACCGCGAAGCGACCGGAGGTGGTGTTCCGCTTCGATGAGCAGATCACCGAGTCCAGCGGGCTCGTCGATCTGGGACGCCGGGTGCTCACGGTCAACGACTCGGGGGACGACGCGATCGTCTACGCCGTCGACCCCGGCTCCGGTGCCACCGTGGGCAGGACGACGTACGCCGACGAGGTCGCCGACGTCGAGGCGCTCACCGTCGGGCCCGGGGGAGACCTGTGGGTGGGCGACATCGGTGACAACAGCCGGACCCGCACCAGCGTCCGGGTGCACCGTCTCGACGGCGTCCCGAGTGGAACCCAGAGTGGGGATCGCCGGGTCGAGGCGACCACGTACGACCTCGTCTACCGGGGCGGCCCCCGTGACGCGGAGACGCTGCTGCTCTCGCCGCGGGGGCGGCTCCACGTGGTGAGCAAGGGGCTGCTGGGTGGCGAGGTCTACCAAGCCCCACGGGTCCTCCGCGAGGACCAGCCCAACGTGCTCCGACCCGTGGCCGACGTCGGGGGTCAGATCACCGACGGCGCCTGGTTCCCCGATGGTCGCCACGTGGTGCTGCGCGACTACCGCGACGCGTTCGTGTACGACACGACCGACGACTGGCGCTACGTGGGCCGGGTCCCGCTACCCCCGCAACAGCAGGGGGAGGGCCTGGCTGTGCGCCCCGACGGCAGCCTGCTGGTCTCCTCGGAGGGGAAGCGTCAACCGGTCCTCGAGGTGCCGTTGCCCTCCGAGCTCGCCGCTGCGATGCGGCCGGCCTCCGAGGACGCCGCGACGCCGGAGGTGGTCGACGACCGCGCCGGCGGTCGGTGGCGCTTCCTCGTCGCCGCGGCACTGGGGGCCGTGCTGGTCGGCGTGGTCGCCAGCCGCTTCCTGCGGCTGAGCCCCCGTCAACGCTGAGCCCCCGACAACGCTGAGCCCCCGACAACGCTGAGCCCCCGACAACGCTGGGGCGCCGGCCGAACTCAGAGGCGCTCGACCACGTGGTCGATGCAGCCGGTGAGCGCCTCGACGTCGGCCGGGTCGATCGCGGGGTACATCGCGATCCGCAGCTGGTTGCGGCCCAGCTTGCGGTAGGGCTCGGTGTCGACGATGCCGTTGGCGCGCAGCACCGCGGCGACCTGCGAGGCGTCGATGGTGTCGTCGAAGTCGACGGTGCCGATCACCAGCGAGCGGTGGTCGGGGTCGGTGACGTAGGGGGTGGTGTAGGAGGTCTTCTCGGCCCAGCCGTAGAGCGCATCCGAGCTGGCGGTGGTGCGTTCGACCATGCCGGCGAGGCCACCCTGGGCGTTCATCCAGTCCAGCTGCTCGGCCATCAGGAAGAGCGTGGCCACCGCCGGGGTGTTGTAGGTCTGGTTCTTGCGCGAGTTGTCGATCGCGGTGGGGAGGTCGAAGAAGGCGGGCACCCAACGCTCCCCGGCCAGCTCCTCGGCGCGGGCCAACGCGGCGGGCGACATGACCGCCACCCACAGCCCGCCGTCGGAGGCGAAGCACTTCTGGGGGGCGAAGTAGTAGGCGTCGACCTGGGTGAGGTCGACCGGCAGGCCCCCGGCGCCGGAGGTGGCGTCGACCAGCACCAGGGCATCGTCATCGGCTCCCTCGACCCGCTGCACCGGCGCCATCACGGCGGTCGAGGTCTCGTTGTGCGCCCAGGCGTAGGCGTCGACGCCGACCTCGGCCTCGGGGTCGGGACGGCTGCCGGGCTCGGAGGTGATCACGGTCGGTTCGTCGAGGAAGGGAGCCTGCTGCGCGGCCTTGGCGAACTTGCTCGAGAACTCGCCGAACGACAGGTGCTGGCTCTTGGCTCGGATGAGCCCGAACGTCGCGATGTCCCAGAACGCGGTCGCGCCGCCGTTGCCGAGCACCACCTCGTGTCCCTCGGGCAGGTCGAACAGGGTGGCGAGCCCCTCGCGGACCCGACCGACGGTGTTCTTGACCGGGGCCTGGCGGTGGCTGGTGCCCAGCAGGGTCTGGCCAGTCGCGGCGAGCGCGTCGAGGGTCTCGGTGCGCACCTTCGACGGTCCGGCGCCGAACCGGCCGTCGGCGGGCTTGAGCGAGTCAGGGATCTGGATGGCGTCGTTCACGGCTCCTCTTTCCTGGGCGGGACGGGCCTGACGACGCTGTCAGAGGCTGTCGAAGCAGCTGCGCGGGCAGGCCGCGGCACGGCCCTATTGTGGCATCCGGGCCGGCGTACTCGGCATCGGCCCGGTGGACCCGCGAAGGAGCCCGGTGAGCGTCGAGATCCTCCAGGTCGGCTACGAGGACCCGCGGGTGCAGGTGCTCGTCGAGGAGGTGCAGGGCGAGTACGTCGTCCGCTACGGCGGCCGCGACGAGAGCCAGGTCGAGCCGGCCGACTTCTCCCCGCCGCGAGGTCGGTTCTTCGTCGCGGTGCGTGACGGGGAGCCGGTGGCGATGGGGGGCTGGCGGCACCGCGCCGACGTCCACGACTTCGGCGCCTCCTCGGCGGCCGAGGTGAAGCGGATGTACGTCGTGCAGCATGCCCGCCGCACCGGGGTGGCCCGCCTGGTGCTGCGAACCCTCGAGGACTCGGCTCGGGAGGCCGGCTGCGACCTCCTGGTCCTGGAGACCGGGATGCGACAACCCGAGGCGGTGGAGCTGTACGAGTCGGCGGGCTACGCGCCGGTCACGCCGTTCGGGTACTACAAGGACCAACCGTTGGCTCGCTACTACGGCCGGCGGTTGCATGATCCCGGGTGCTGAGCTGCCTGGAAGCGGCACGCTCATGCGGCCAGCCTTGATCGGCGTGAGGGCCATCGGTGCTGGAAGGTGACGGTGCGGTCGGGGGTCAGCTGCCAGTGGTAGTGGGGATCATGAATGCGTCGGTGGTGGTGTCCGCACAAGGGGATCGCGTTGTCGAGATCGGTCGCTCCCTGGGCCGACCACGGTTGGAGATGATGGAGCTCACACCAGGCGAAGGGTCTGTCGCAGCCGTCCGCGGCGCAGCTCTCGTGACGGGAGGAGAGGGCGAGTGCCTGGTGTCGGCTGAAGAGGCGCTGGGATCGGCCGAGGTCGAGGGGGACCGAGTCGCCACCGAGGACCAGAGGCAGGACGCCGGCTTCACAGGCCAGGCGTCGGGCTTGGCCGGCGGAGATCTCGGCGCCGGTGTCGAGGACGGCGGTGCCGACGCCGGTGCGCAGGGCCTGTTCGTCGATGTTGACGACGAGGGTGACGCCGTTGGTGCCGAACCGGGCCCTCGCGAGCTGGGTGTCGTCGCCTCCGGTGACCAGTTCCGTGGGCAGGTGTGCCAGCAGCTCGCAGAAGGCGTCGCCCATCCGGCCGGCGTAGGTGCGCTGGACCGGGCCGATCAGCCCGGAGTCGTTCACGGTGGGATCGACCACGGTCTCGGTGCCGCCGTCGGGGGTGGCGCGGTGGTGGGTACGGCGGGGGCTGGAGTACTTCTCCAGCCAGTTCTTGAGCTGGTGGGCGGGCAGGTCGGGCAGGCACATGGTGCCCGACCAGGTGCCGTCGCCGTTGTCGTGCAGCTCCAAGAACGTGTCGCGTTCGGCCCGTGCCTCCTGGGCGCGCAGCTGGTCGTCCGCGCAGACGTGATCGAGGGAGACCTCGCCGGTTGCGGCGTCGACGGCCAGAGTGGCGGGATCGGGGAGCAGGACCGTGACCCGGCGTCGCAGCGGAGCCAGGACATGGGTGGCGAACCGGCGCAACCGGTGCGGCGGGACCCGCCGGGCCCGTTCGACCAGCTGCTCCTCACAGTCGGCGAGCTCGTCGTCGGTCACCGTGGGGACCTCGGGGAGCCAGGCACGGACCTGCTCGGCCGACAGGCCTCGGCGACGAGCTTCTTCGCCCAGCAGCACCGTCTCACGCTCGAGCCGGGCAAGCATCTCGGTCACCCGCTCGCAGGCCCGCACGATGATCCGGGCGTGCTCCTCCGCGATCTGACCCGACGCCAGCGCGGCGCCGACGTGGTGATACCTGGCCTCCAGGTGGCGAGCCAGGCCCAGCGCACCCCAGCCGCGCGACCGGTTGCCCGCCGCCGCCGCCCACGCCGGAGTGTCGGCGGCGCCGGTGGCCGTACGGGCCTCCGCGTCCTCGGCGGCCGCCACCGTGTGCAGCCGCATCCCGGCGACCCGCGCCTCCAGTGAGGCCTGCAGCTGGACCACCTCGGCCAGCTCGGTGGCGCTGAGCCCCACCAGCGGCAGCCAGCCGGCCACCTGCCCCCGCTCGTCACGCCGAGCCGCGCCGTCCAATGCCGCATGAGCACCCCGCAAGGCCACCAGCACCTCCGCGCCGGTCGCCCGCTCGGCCGGCTGAGTCAGATCGCTGACCGGGGGCAGTGGGCGGGACATGGAACGAAGATAGCATCGTGAGACTATATACGCAAGAGTGTTCGAAAAAATTGCAGAGTCGTTTCGCGGGACGGGCGCTGATGGCAGGGGAGAGAAGGCCCGCCCGCTCAGCCGCGTGACCGCACGCTCGACGCAGCGGGCTCGATGGCGGGGCTCGGCGGCTCGGTGGCGGTGGCGCGGCTCGGTGGCGGGGGCTCGGTGGCGGCGGGGCTCGATGGGCCCGTCGACCGCCTCGTTGCTTCCACTGTAGGGCCGGGACAGGGGCTTGCGGCAAGCCCCGGTGGATGCCTCACACTGCACCCGCAGCCCGAACTCGCCGGGCGCGCGAGAGGGGACGGACATGGGGATGGGACCAGCACCGGAGGGCGCGCTTGACGGCGTCCTGGACCGGGGGCCGTTCTTCCACGGCACGAAGGCAGACCTGAAGGTGGGCGACCTGCTGACGCCCGGGTACGCGTCGAACTTCGGGCGGCGGGACACCGCGAACTACATCTACCTGACCGCGACCAGGGACGGTGCCGTGTGGGGGGCCGAGCTGGCGCTCGGCGAGGGGCGCGGCCGGATCTACGAGGTGGAGCCGACGGGACCCTTCGAGAACGACCCCAACCTGACCGACCAGAAGTTCCCCGGCAACCCCACCCGCTCCTACCGCACCCGCCATCCGTTGCGGATCGTCGGCGAGGTGCTCGACTGGGAGGGTCATCCGCCCGAGGTGCTCCAGCACATGCGCGAC
The DNA here is from genome assembly GCA_963801135.1 of uncultured Actinomycetota bacterium. GTDB lineage: Bacteria > Actinomycetota > Actinomycetes > Propionibacteriales > Nocardioidaceae > Marmoricola_A. The sequence continues at coordinate 171,226 of CAWDDN010000021.1, forward strand.
CGCGTCGCCGAGCTCGCCCGGCAGGGGGTCGAGGCGATCAACGACTGAGCATGGATGCCGCCGCGCTGGGTCCCGCCCTCGCGCCCGATCCGGCCGGCCGAGCCGCCGAGCAGAGCTGGAGCAACCGCGTCCGGCCACCGAGGTCGGGATGACAACGGTCACCCGTGCTGTCATGCAACCATCGGCGAGTGAGCACGCGGGGTTGGACGGTCGTGGCGTCATCGTGGGCAGCCTCTCCCCCTCACGTTCCCCGTCGCCAGTGCCACGGGCGCATGGTGGCTCGTCACGGTCATAGGCAGCGTGGCGCTCGGGGTGACGACGTACGCGCTGTTGGTGGATTGGGCCGTCCCCACAGCGGACGCGGAGCCTGAGAAGGCCTGAGTCTCCCTGGAGGAAGCTGTGGGTCCTGGTTCCGGGGGTGCCGGGGGGACGGCAGTGGTCGTTGGTCGACGTGGTCCGGTCCGTTCGCGGCGGGGTGGGCGGGTCCTGACTGGTAGGGCACGCACTCCCGTTCGCCGGCGGTATCGCAGCACATCTCGCGAGCCGCACCCCGGGATCGTGGTCGGCGCTGCGGTAGCTCGCCGAGCTGCCGACCCCGGGCGGTCTCTGGCATCCCCCGGCCGAACCGAGCATCATGGGCGCCGAGGTGGTCCCCGATGGGTGCAACGCAGGTGATGCTCCTTCCCGGGAGCGTCCTGCCCGCCGAGATGGCCTTCGGTGCCTTGGTCCCCGCCCTGGGCGACGTCTCGAGACGCTGGCGAAGGACCTGGAGGTCTACCGGGGCGACTCCCCACCGTCCGACTACTCGCTCGGCACCGAGGTGGACGGGGTGCTGCGCGAGGCGGACGCCCGCGGGTGGGACAGGTTCCACCTGGTGGGCTACTCGGGGGGAGGCTCGGCGGCGCTCGCTGCCGTGGCGCGTTGTCCGGAGCGGTTGCTGAGCCTGGGGCTGCTGGAGCCGGCCTGGGCCGGCAACTGGGGATGGAGCCCGGCCCACGAGCAGCTCTGGGCCGAGTACGACGAGATCGGCCAGCTGCCTGAGGACCAGTGGATGAGGGCGTTCATGCGGCTCCAGGTGCAGCCCGGTGTGGAGCTGCCCCCGCCGCCACCGGGGCCGCCCCCTCCGTGGATGAGGAAGCGGCCGGCGGGAATCCGCGCGTTGACCAGGACCTTCAAGACCTACGCCCTGGACCGCAGCGCGCTGGCGGCCTTCGAGGGTCCGGTCTACTTCGCCCTCGGCGGGCTGAGCAACCCGGTGCAGTTCGGTGAGCTGGCCGAACGGCTGAGCGGTGTCTTCGCCGACTTCACGCTCGAGCGGTTCGATCACCGGCACCACTTCGACCCGCCGCACCGGCAGGAGCCCGAGCGGCTCGCCGCGTCGCTCCGCCGGGTCTGGAGTCGAGGCGACGCGACGTAGCGAGCGCGCGCAGGGCTCCCGGCTGGCGCGGGCTGGCTACCGTTGAGGGGGTGAGCTGGCAGCAGGCCCCCGCACCGGAGCGACAGCGGTCGACCGTGGGGACCGCGCTGCGGGTGAGCCTGCTCTTCGTTGCCAGCCTCTACTCGTCGAGCTGGTGGACCAGCTCTCCGGGGGCAGGCTGCAGCGCGCGGGCGGCCTCGAGCCGCGGGAGACCGACGGTCTCGACGGCATCCTGTTCGCGCCGGTGCTGCACGGGCCCTGGGACCACCTGCTGGCCAACACCGTCCCGCTGCTCGTCTTCGGCTTCCTGCTCCTGCTGGCCGGGGTGCGGCGCTGGCTCGCGGTGACGGCCATGGTGTGGCTGGTCGGCGGGGCCGGCGTCTGGCTCACCGGCGGCACCGGCACCCTCCACATCGGGGCGTCGGTGCTGGTGTTCGGCTGGCTGTGCTACCTGCTGCTGCGCGGGCGTCTTCTCCGGGAAGCCGGGGCAGCTGGCGCTGGGGGTCGTGCTGCTGCTCGTCTACGGCGGAGTGCTCTGGGGGGTGCTCCCGGGGCAGCCAGGCGTCTCCTGGCAGGGGCACCTCTTCGGCGCGATCGGTGGCGGGCTCGCTGCCTGGCTCCTGGGACGTGCCGACCGGGCGAGCGGACAGTCCCACGGCTGGCCCTGAGGGTCTGTGCGCTCGAGAGGAATTAGCCGCCTCGGAGCAGTCGTTGCTGAGCGGTCCTGTGCGGCGACGGCGAGACGCGCGCATCACGGCCACGTCTTCCACGCCGGACGCAGATGCGCCGGTCGGAGGGATCGTGGTGGATACGGTGCCTTCATGGCTCAGGCGCGGCTGAATCGGGACGAGTTCTTCGACAAGCTGTCGGGGCTGAGTGAGGCGGAGCTGAAGAAGGCGCTATGGACGCTGTACTGGCGGGGGTCAGCAACGCTGCGGGGCCGCATCGAGGCGACGATCGATCCGTCGGGCAGGCAAGTGGCCGCCTCCTCGATCCGACCTGCACTGGATTCGGAGCTCGTCTTGGCAGAAGTCAACGAGTTCGCCTCGCTTGCGCGCGAGGGTGCCTACCTGGCCGGTGATCGACGAGTGTCGCCGCGAGAGAGAACGCGGTGGCGGCTGACCTTTCGTCGGCTGGCCGCGCAGGCACACGAAACCCTCGGAGGTGACCGGTGGGAACCGGCCGTGGCCGCAGTCAGCCTGATGGTCGACCTGGCGTGCGAGTCGAGGGATGTCGACTACTTCCGTTCCGAAGACCCGGTCGAGGCCGCCCGGTTCGTGGTCTCCGACGAGGTCCGGGCACTGTGGCTCCGAATGCGCGAGGTTGATGGCGCGGGCTTCACCGAGCGAGCGGCCGAGCAGCTGCTGCGCTGGGAGTCGGAGTACGGGTGGACGCGGCGAGGCGATGGCTGGGTCGCAGCACGCGAGTCCTCCCTTGCGCGAGTCCTTACCGATCTTCTGGTGGTGCCCGACCTGTGGGACAGCGTCGCCGTCCACTATCTCCGGGCGCTGGACCGCGCAGCCGCCGGGGACCGTAACGGGCGCCATCGCCGGCGGCGCGGACGACAGCAGCGGGCCGAGGACCTGCGCGAGTGGCATGCCGTGCTCATCGATCGCCTCATCGGGTCCGACGGTGAAGAGCTCCTTGACCGGCTGGGCACCCATGAGGCGCTCGGAGGCCCTGAGGTGACGTACCTGCAGGCTCGACTCGCCCGCGGACGCGGGGAACAGGAGGCCGCCCGCAGCCTTGTCCGCCGCTGCTTGGCAGCCCTGCCGGGCCATCGAGAGTTCCAAGAGTTCGCCTCCGAGGTCGGTGCCTGACTCTCGGCAAGCGCGCAGCCTCGACGTGCCGCCGTCGAGCTTGCGACGAGGAAGCGACGCGCTCGGTCTGCCTGTCCTATCAGACCGCCGTCGACGCGTAGCCTCCGTTGCCATGGACCTCGCCACCGTGACCACCCTCGAGCAGCACTTCGCCGAGCGAGCCGGCCCACCGTTCGGCAACATCGAGTCCATCTCGGGGCGGACCCTGCAGCCGTTCAGCATCGCCGGACAACGAGCCGCCGCGAACCTCCTGGCCAAAGCCCGTCGGGCACTGAGCGAACACGACCCCGACCGTGCCAGAGCCTTGGTTGAGCGGGCCGTGCGGCTGCCCTACGACGAACACGAACGGGCCGCTCCGGCCGCCATCGCAGTTCACATGGAGCTGTTCTGCCTCGTGACCGACGCGGCGGAGCAGTCAGCCGTCGGCGACTCCCGCTGGCTGGACGCCGCGATCGCCGTGCTGGCCAGTGCCGACGAGCCCGTTCAGTGCGACATGCGCGACGTGCTCACGGCCATCGATCAGGACTATGAGTTGCCCTCGCCGGAGCGTTCGCGGATCTACTCGGCAATCGCCTCGGTTCCCGCTCGCGCAGAGCTGCGAGACCTTCGGCTGACCTCAACGGAACTGAGTGCGCATGTCCTGTCCATCCTCGCCGCCTGCGGTCGCTATCGAGCAGCGTTCTCGGGGTGACCGGCGCTTGAAGGGTGGCCGGGATACTGCACCGATGTGGGCGGGTCAGGCTGCCGTGGCCTGCCATCAGCGGGTGTGGCCACGGTGATTGACTGGCCCCGTGGCTGATCCGAAAGACGTCCAACACCTCGTGAAGCAGCTGATGGCTGATGCCAGCCCTGAGGAGAGCAAGGCACTGCTGGATGCGCTTCTCAGCGGCCAGGTCTCCAGCATCTTCGAGAAGCTGCAGGTCGACCAGGAGCCGACCCTGCACCCCGTCCCGACCGAGGTCCGCGGCTACCGCCTCCGCCTCGATCTGCAGGGTGCGAAGCCACCGGTGTGGCGACGGCTCGAGCTTCCCGGCGACCTCATGCTGCCGCGGCTGCATGACGTCATCCAGGCAGCGATGGGCTGGTCCGACAGTCACCTGCATCGGTTCCGCACCGGCAACGACTACCGCTCGCCGTCCTTCGTGACGCACTTCGACCTCGACGAGGGGGAGGACGGCATGCTCGAGGACGACGTCCGGCTCGACCAGGTGGTCGCCGACGTGGGCGACCAGCTCTGGTACGAGTACGACTTCGGGGACGGCTGGGACCACGTCCTGCGGGTCGAGGCAGTGCTGGACGAGCCGCCGGCCGTGGCGCGCTGCACCGCTGGTCGGATGGCCTGCCCGCCAGAGGACTGCGGGGGGCTCGGCGGCTACGAGGAGCTGGCCGCCTGGGTGCGCAGCGGGTGCGACGAGGCACTCCTGCCCGGCGTCTTCGACGACGCCGCTCATGCTCGCGGCTGGCTGCCTGTCGACTGGCATCCCGACCACGTCGACGTCGAGGAGGCCAACGACGCGCTTGCCGTCGCGGTCGCCGAGCCGGTGGCGGTCACCAGCGAGCTCGCCGACCTGGCCGAGCAGCTGGAGCGTCGTGGCATCCGGTTGCTGCGCGAGGTGCTGGGCCGCCCGCTCTGCCATGGGCCGGCCGAGGTGACGGACGCCGAGGCCGCCCGGCTGACCGAGACCTATCGCGTCTTCCTCGACATCGTCGGGGACGGGGTCAACCTGACCGGAGCAGGCTACCTACCGCCCGCGGTGGTCGAGCAGGTCGCCGAACGCGTCGGCATCACGCGGTGGTGGATCGGCAAGGCCAACCGGGAGGACCTGACACCACCCGTCGCCGACGTGCGCAGCACTGCTCGCGCACTGGGCCTGGTCACCGTCCGCAAGGGCCGGCTCGCGCCGACCGCAGCCGGCGCCCGCTGCCGCGACGACCCTCGGGCGCTCTGGCAGCACGTCGTCGGACGACTCCCGCTGGGCACCAAGGACAGCCATCGCCAGGCCGGCTGGATGGCGCTCTCCGTCGCGGGAAGCGGCGTCCCCGCGCAAGGCTGGCGCGGCGAGGTCAGCGACCTGCTCTACGGGCTCGGCTGGCGCAGCGGATCGGACCGGTTCTCGTTGCCACCGGCAGAGAGCTACACCCTCGACGTACTGGAGCAGCTGTCCGGTGCGGCCCGCACCGGCTGGAGGCTCTCCGGAACCGACGTCGCCGTGGCGGCCACCGCCCGGGCGGTCATCCTGCGCGGGTAGGGCGGCACGGAGACTGGGTCCCACGGTCGCCGGCACCGGCGACCGCTGCAGCCCGAACCGGTCCTCCGCCGGGCTGCCGAGTGAAGACGGGCAAGACCCGCCTTCACGTCCGACCCGAGTGCCTCACCGTCACTCGCGCAGGCGCTCGGCGGCGTCCCGCAGCCCCGCAGCGACTCGCTGCCCGAACCGCTCGGCCGGGGTCGGAACGCCGGGCGCGAGCAGACGTGCACGCACCGCGTCGGCCTCGCGCTCGGCCTGCTGACGCACGACCGGGTCGTCGCTGCCGAGCCGACGGGCCAGGTCGGTCGCCACGTGGGTGGCCTGCTGCAGGGCTCGGGCCAGCACCCGTCCGTCCCTCAGCAGCTCGCCCGGCGTGACGCCCGCCTGCTGGGCGAGCCAGGTGACGCCGGGACCGTGGTCGTCGTGGGTGGTCATCGTGCCTCCTGGTCAGCTTCCCCACTGAGTGGCGAGCAACCTCGCCACTGCGTCGTCGTCCCCGATCGCCGCCGCCACGGTCGCTGCCGTGGTCGCGACGGCGACCCGGTCGGGTGACTCCGACAGCTCGAGGCCGGTCGCGGTCAGGGTGCAGCTCTCGGCCGTCCCGTAGCACGCCAGGCCCTCGTGGTCCCGCAGCAGCCGCTGGTTGAGCCGGCGCACCTCGTCGTCGTCCCGGGTGACCACGAGGCCTCGACCCTGGAGCTCGTCGAGCACCCCGGTGGCGGCGTCGTCGAGCGGGTTGCCGCTGGCGTCCACGACCTGCAGCTCGGCGCAGGCGAGCAGCGGCTCGAGCGAGCGCAGGCGGTTGCGTCTCACAACGGCGACGCGCGTGCCGGCGGGCAGGACGCCGTCCAAGGCCTCCAGGGTGGAGTGCTCGACGGCCAGGACCCGCACGTTCGGCAGCGCGCCCACCAGGGCGTAGTCGTCGACCGAGGCGCCGATGAGCCGCAGGGTCTGCAGCCCCGACATCGCCTCCAGCCCGGTCAGGTCGCGCGGGTAGCGGACGACGAGATCCTCGACCTCATGCGGCGGGGTGCCGTCGGGGATCACGCCGACCGCGACGAGGTCGGCGACCGCCTGCTGCACGTCGTTGTGGTTCATCCCTGGTCAGCCTCCGTCGCAGCGTACGCCGCGGAGAAGTCGTTCTGGATCTGCATCCAGTTGGCCTGCTGCCGCAGCGCCAGCTCTGCGATGGTCAGGTTGCGGTCGACCCCGTCGTCGCAGCGGTACAGCATCCCGACCTGGCGGCTCAGCACCGCGGCCGGGAACATCGCCGTGCCCCCGTCCCAGACCCGGACGGGCAGCTGCTGCTGGAGGCTTTGGATGAACTGCAACGGACCCGACGAGTTCGTCGCGTCGAACGTCTGCCGGAGCCAGTCGTGGAACTCCTCGGTCCCCAGGGTGCCGGTCGTGACCCGGGTGCCGCCGTCGTCGGTCCGGAAGGCGCCCACGTGGCCGGAGATGACGACGTCGTGCTCCTCGGTGTCGCCGGACTCGCCGGGAACGACGCGGGTCGTGATCTGCGGGGGATGGAGCACATGGTGGGTCCGCGACCGCAGCGTGTTCTGTGCGGTGACCCAGCGCATGCCGGTCCTGATGTCGCCGGAGCTGGCGGCGTCCACCGCCGCCTCGACCACGCGCGGCACGTAGCCGGTCGGGATCCACTCGTGGTTGTCGGGCTCCACGCGCCGGAACAACCCCTTGACGTGGTTCTTGGTCGCCGGGCTGGCGTTCCACGTCGCGAGGAACTGCGACCACGTCACGCCCTCGCAGGCGCCCGGGCTGACCATCCGGCGCAGGAACGTCACCACACCACCGGCCCGATCGATCGCGGCGCGGATCAGCGGGCTGACACTGTCGCCGGGGATGCCGTCGAAGGCACCCCAGCGGCCGACGCCCGAGGTGAAGCCCATGCCCCGGATCTGCTCCAGGAGCGCGGAGTTGTCCTCGGGACGGATCTTGCGGGCGGCCTCGCGCTGCATTCGCACGACGGTGTCGCTGCCGAGCACACGCAGTACGTCGGTGCGCACCGTGTGGGAGGGGTCCGGCGAGTCCGTCTCCAGCGCGTAGTTGGCGAACGCGGCGGTGGCAGCACTGCGCCCCTCGCCCCGTTGCGAACCGACCAGGAAGTAGGGCAGCAGCTGCTGGTGGGTCGGTCCCCGGCCGGCGTAGGCGACCGCCCCGGCGGAGGAGACCACCGACAGGTCCCAGATGGCCGTGGTGCCGTCGGGGACCAGCTTGGGCGCCTCGATGCCGCGCTGCCACTGGCGGGCGATGGTCTCGGCATAGGTCGCGGTCTGGCCGGGCAGGGCGGCGCGGATCGAGTCGAGGTATCGCTGCGGGTCCACGTCCTCGAACAGCTCGAACGCCTCGCGCAGCACCGAGGCGAGGCTGCGCTGCCGGCCCTCCAAGGAGCTGTCGTCAGGCGGCTCACGGTCATCGCGCGGGTCGCGGTTCGCGTCGCGGAACTCCACCGCGAGCCGGTCGGCGTCCTGGTCCATCGCAGTCACCGCGGCCTCGAGCTGACCCAGCTTCGCTGCGCGCAGGGCGTGGTCGGCGTGGTCCGGCTCGCTGTCGTGCTTGGCCCGCCACTCGCGGATCTTGTGCTGGATCGCGGCGGGGGACGACGCCAGCATCAAGGTGGCGTCGGTGCCGACGACCTCGAAGAACAGCCGGTGGCTCTCGCCCTCGGCGGAGAACCGGACGGTGGTGCCCAGCTCGTCGTCCTCGTTGCGGTCGGCCCCGGCCTCGTCGGAGCCGCCGATGCCCATGCGAGCCAGCAGGGCCCGTGCGCGGGTGACCAGGAAGACCACGACCCGCTCCACGATGCCCAGCACGTAGGTCTGCAGCCGCACGATCACCTGCGCGACCTCGCCGGGCAGCCCACCGAGCCCGAGCAGCCCGGCCAGGAAGTCGATGGCGACCACCATCATGGAGGCCAGCGCACGCTCCACGGTCTGGGCCATCCCGCTGATGTTCCCGGCGATGACGTTGGCGATGCCGCCGACGACCGCCTGCACGAAGGCGAAGATCCGGGCGGCGTTGCGGAAGATCCAGGCGCACACCTGGTAGATGAGCCGGATCGCCTGGGCGACGGCGCCGGCGGGGTTGAGCAGGCTGAACAGGTAGGTGGCGACCTGCACGATGAGCGTCTCGACGAGGTACTCGATCGCCGCGTCGAGGATCATCCCGACGATGGTCTCCGGGGTCAGCTGCTCCTTGATGAGGTCGACCAGCCCCCCCGGGCCCCGCTCCACGAGCACGGAGATCAGCTGCCAGGCGGCCTCGAGCACCTCGACCGCGGTCGGGCCGATGTGGCGCACCAGGATCTCGCGGATCCGGGGCCAGGTGATGCCCATCAGCTGGAGCGCGAAGGTGAACAGCGACAGCGGGTCGACGCCGGCCGGCAGCGGGATCGGCGTCTCCAGGCCCGAGAACAGCCACTGCCAGAAGGCGGTGAGCAGGTGGGTGCCGAAGTGGTCGAAGAACTGCTGGAAGCCGAGCTTGACGGCGGCGACCAGGTTGTTGAGGAAGTTCTCGGGGTCGGCGGCGATGTCGGCCACGACCTGCTGGATCTGGGCGAGCAGCGCCCAGAAGGCGTCCGGCGGGATGTGCACCAGCCGCAGCAGTCCGTTGATGATGGCGCGGACCGGGTCGTCGATGAACTCCTCGATGGCCGCGACAACCCGACCGATCAGCCCGCCGGCCTCCTGCCGCTTGGCCTCGACCGCGGCGTGCGCCTCGTTGACTGCGGTGATCGCGGCTCGGGAGACGTCGCGCACGAACCCGGTCTGTGCCTCGGTGGTGCGCTCGGCCAGGCCGTCGAGCATCCCGTCGAACCTGGCCCGCTCCTGGGCCGCCCACTCGGGGAACTCGGCCTCCATCTGGTCGAAGAGAGCGCCGATGTCGGTGCGGGCCTGGCGGACGATGGCCTGCGCTGCGGCGACCACCCCGTTGACGTCGCTGGAGATGTCGAGCAGCAGCTCGCCGATGTCGTTGCCGAACTGCCGCTCCGCGCGGTTGTACTCGTCGGTGACCCACCGCGGCAGTCCCGCGACGTAGTCGCCGATCGCCACAATGCTGCCGACCACGCCGGAGTGGCGCTCCTCGATCCAGCGCTGCACCCGGTCGAGCGAGTCGTGGAACTCCCGCGACGAGCGGGCCAGGCCTGCCTCCCAGCGACCCATGGCGGTGCGGCTGAGCGGGGTGAGCAGGGCGGTGACCCGGCGTTCGGCGTCGGCGTAGATGGTCTGGGCCCGCTGCGAGACCGAGTCGCGGGTCAGCTCCTCCTGCCCGGTCATCGCCCCCTGGCCGCCGCCGACCTGGTCGACGGTGCGGCCGCGCGAGTCGCGGAGGGCGGCGACGGCTTCCTGCTGCAGCCGCGCCATGTCGGCCTGGGCGGTGTCGATCGCGGCCTGCTCCTCGGCCCGGATCTCCTCCGGCGTCCGCTGGGCGAGCTCGCCGAGCTCGCCGCGCGCGTCCCGGGCCGCCTGGAAGGGGCCGTCCGGGATCTCGGCGGTGACCCGGGTCTCCATGCCCGAGTCGGCGATCCGCTGGTCGGTGGCGGCGACGTCGACGTCGAGCGAGGTGCTCTCGGAGGGCACCGGGTCAGGCGCTGCGGACGCGGCGTCGACGCCCATCCCGGCCGACGAGCGCCCCGGCGTGGTGACCGGGGTCGGGGACAGCGCCGGCGAGCCGGCCGGCGGGGTCGACATCGCGTCGTAGGAGCCGCTGACCTCCTCGACCTGGCCCTCGACCGACGAGGTGACGGCGCCGCCGGCGCTGCGGGCCTCCTGGGTCGGGTCGGACTCCAGCAGCTCGTCCTGGTCCTCGGGGCGGTTGTTCGCGATCGCGGTGCGGATCCGTTCGACGAGCTGGACGATCTCGGGGCTGGGCGCTGGGCGTTCGCCGAGCTCGCCGGCCAGGTCCTCCCGGGCGCGGGCCGCGGTCTCGGCGACCGGCTCGGTGACCGCCCCTCTCGCATCCGCGGCGCTCTCCGCGGCAGTGGGGAGGTCGCGCGCGGCGCGGGCCGCCCCACCCGCCCCGGCCGCCACGGCGCCGCCGCGGGCGGCGGCCGCGGGAGTGGGTTCGGTCGGTGCCGGCGGCATCACGACCTCGACCGGAGGCGCGGGCTCGGCGGGCGCCTCGTCCTCGACGGCGGCCGCGTCCGGCGCCGGTGCCCCCGCGGGTGCGGCACCCGTCTCGGGCGGTGACCCGTCCGGAGCCGGTGAGGCGGCCTCGCCACCGGGGGCCGGCAGGGGTGGGGGCGCCTCGACCGTCGGGGCGACCGGGTCGACCGCCTCCGGGGCCTGCCGGCCCGCCTCGGAATCCTCGGGGACGGCTGCGGCCGGCGGTGCGGTGCCGACCGGGCCGAGCACCCCGGCCAGCACCGAGCGCAGCGCGGCGTCGAGCAGCCGGAGCGTCTCGGGGTCGTCGGCGCCGTAGCGTCCGGGGGCGAAGAACAGGTCGCGGTCGGACACGAAGGCCGGGGCCTCGGCCACGGGGGTGTCGCGGTGCACCACGATGTCGGCCAGGTCGACGCCGAGCAGGCCGCGAAGACCTCGGCCAGGCGGGGACTCAGCGGCTCCCCGGGCGGTACGACGTCGCCCGGCAGGTCCAGCGACGCCAGCCCGGCGTCGGTGGCGACCGGTGCGCCGGAGCCCGCGGTGAGCACCGCCCCGTCGGGCAGGGCGCTCACGTCGACGTGGAGCGCCGTGCCGGCCAGGCTCACCGACGGCAGCGCGAGGTCGGTGGTCGGCGACCACCCGTCGACGGCCCAGCGGACTTCCCCAAGAGCGAGCCCGAGCAGGGTGAGCACGGCCCGGGCCTCCACGCGACCGCCCACGGTGCCGTCGGGCCGAACGCCGCCCGCGCGGTCGCGTCGACGAAGGGACGGCGCCCGGCGAGCACGACGGTCCCACCGGCCCTGCCCCACTCGGCCTGCACCGCCTCCAGGCCGCCGGCGTGGACCCCGCCGAGCCCGACCACCCCGTCGCCGCCGAGCGGCTCCGGCACGCGCTCCAGCGGCGCGAGAGCGACCTCCTCCACCGTGGTCGCCGCGGTGGCGTCGGCGGGGGAGCGAGCCGCGGGCTCGGCCTCGTGCTGCGGCTCGGCCGTGGTGGTCACGCCGGCGCCGTTCGCCCGGCCTTGTCGTACTGGCGGCGCACCGCGGTCACCAGCAGCTCGTGGGTGACGACGCGACCGTCGGCCGCGGCGAGGTAGCCGGCGTCGAGCGCGGCGTCGCGGATCTGGGCGCCGGTGATCGGGTAGCGCTCGGCGATCCCGGCGAGGTCGGTGTCCGTGGCGACCGGCAGGTCCGCGGGCAGCACCCGCTGCCACAGCCGCTCGCGCTCGGCCTGCCCCGGCGGCGGGAACTCGACCATCACGTGCACCCGCCGGGTGAAGGCAGGGTCGATGTTGGCCAGCAGGTTGGTGGTGAGGACGACGACGCCGGGGTGGGACTCGATCCGCGACAGCAGGTAGGAGACCTCCTGGTTGGCGTAGCGGTCGTGGGCGTCGGCGACCTCGGTGCGCTGGCCGAAGACGGCGTCGGCCTCGTCGAAGACCAGCACGCAACGCTCCCGGGCGGTGCGCTCGAACACCGCAGACAGCGCCTTCTCGGTCTCCCCGATGTACTTCGAGACCAGCGCTGAGAGGTCGACGACGTAGGCGGGCATGCCCGCCGAGACCGCCAGCGCCGCCGCGGTCATCGTCTTGCCGGTGCCGGGTGGGCCGTGGAAGAGGGCGACCAGGCCGGCCACGTTGTCGTGGTGGCGGCCGAACCCCCAGGTGTCGACCACCAGCTCGCGGTGCACGATGCGGTCGCGCACGTCGGCGACGCGGGTGCGGGCGCGGGCGGGCAGCACCACGTCGTCGAGGGTGTGCACGGTGCGCAGCGGTCGTGCCGGGAAGGCAGCCGACGCGCGGGGCGGCGCCGGGGGCTGGCCGAGCACCCAGGCCAGCAGCCCGGGGTCGGGCCGCAGCGTGCCGGCCAGGTCGTCGTCCGGGTCGAGCACCAGCATCCCGGTGGCGCGCAGTGCGCCGGCCCCCGACAGCATCGCGGTGGCGTCGAGACGGCCCGCGAAGGAGCGGGCGGCCAGAGTGCGCGCGACCTCGCCGGTGAGGCCCACGACGCCGGGCCGGTCGGTGAGCCGTCCGTAGGCGACCGCGAACCGTTCGTCGACGTAGGGGGCGACGGCCGCGACCAGCACCAGTGCCTCGGACGCGTCGAGACCGGCTGTCGTCACCGCGGTCGCAAGCGGACCCTCGCCGGCGTAGCGGGTCAGCGGCGGGATGCCCTCGCGGTCGGGCCGTGACGCGCCGGGGCAGGGGTCGGCCGGCGCACGGAGGGGGCGGCCGGTGACGCCGCCGTGACGCTCCTCGATGCGCAGCTGGACGACGGCGTCCAGCATCTCCAGGGCCGCATGCAGCTCTCGGACCGGCGGCGCAGTCATGGCCGGAACCGGACCGTGACCGGCGGCGACCACGGCAGCTTGAGCAGCGAGACCGGATAGGGCAGCCGCACGAGCACGACGTCGAGCGGGTGCGTGGCGGCGGTGAGCCGTACCGGGTCGAGCCCGTGCTCCACGACACCGGTTCGCAGCACCCAGCCCTGTCGTACGAAGGTGGGCGTGGAGCCGCCGAAACCCGGGAGCAGGGAGGCGAACCACGTCAGGGCGCGCTCCGCCGAGGCGAGGACTTCGTCGGATCGGGGCAGCGGTGTCGGGGGCTCGTTGAGCCAGCCTGGCCCCGCGCCCGCGAGAACCGCGACGAGGGGGTCGAGAGCGAGCGACGGGTCGTCCGGGTCGGCGAGGCAGGCCAACGCCTGGGCTCGGACCCGCGTCGGGTCGAGCCCCGGGTGGAGGTCCACCGCGGTCCGCACGTGCTCGATGAGCCTCGGGTGCAGCAGCACCAGGCCGGCGGCACGGCTGACCAGCGCGAGCTCGACCTCGTCCGATCCGGCTGCCGCCCGACGACCGGTGGCGGCCACGTCGGTCGCGGGCAGGGTGCCGGTGACCACGTCGGCGAGCATCGCCAGAGCGGCCGTGGCCGCGCGCACGTCGGCGGGGTCGGCGGAGCGGCCGGACTCGACGTGGGCGGCGGGCTGGCTCGCGGGGACGGCCGGGTCAGGGACCGCCTCGTCGAGGATGGGCAGGTCCTCGTGCGCGACCACCGCCTCCTCGGGCCCCACCGGCCGGGGTGCCGTCGGTGCCGGCGGCGGCCGGTGCGCGGCGCGGGCCACCGCCAGGACCAGACGCCCCCATGCATCGTCACCGAGGAGGACGCGCACGCGGCGGCTCACGTCCGGATGGACCAGCGCGAGCACCGCGCGGGGCAGCGTCCGCGGGGAACCGGCCGCGAGCCAGGCACGCGCCACGGCCACGACGACCTCGGCCTGCAGCTCCGTCGGATGGTCGGAGGCGCGGTGGCCGCCGGAGACGGCTCGGGGTGGCGCGGCGGGTGGGCGCCGGCGTGCCGGAGCACCTCGGCGCGCACGGCGTCGGCCCACAGCGCCGCCAGGGTCTCGTCGTCCACGTCGTGGGCTACGTGCACCGTCACGGCGACCGTGTCGATCCGCAGGTCGCCGAGACCGGTCAGGGCGCGCTCAAGAGCGCGCGGCAGCGCGGTGGCCGCCACGCGGGTCAGCCGGCCGGCGGCCGGGCCCCGCAGCCTGAGGGTCTCGACCACGACGTCGCTCACCCCATCAGCCCCCGCACCTCCCGGAACTGCCGGTCCAGGCGGGAGCCGAGGCCGGTGTCGATGTCGGCCGACTTGACCATGGTCCGCATCGTGTCGAGCAGCTCGATGGTGGCCTTGCCGACCGCTTCGGGGTCCTCGGCGGCCGCTGCCACCTCGAGCTCGCCCTGGGCCCGCTGGGCGGCGGTGATGTAGCGCCCGAGGTTCGGGTTCTGGGGGTCGCGGATGGTCTGCATCGCCTCGACCGCCGACTGCGTGAACTCGGCCAGCGCCCCGGCGAAGTCCGGGCTCACCGCCTTGCCGCCGCCGGCCGGTCCGCTGACGACACGACCCTCCAGCGTTGCCAGCCGCTCGCCGTAGGCGTCCACCTTCTGGAGCTGTCGCTCCAGCGTGCCGATCCGCGTGCCGTAGCCGCTCAGGTCGAAGCCGCCGCCGCTGAACGTGGCGAAGTCCGACTTCAGCGTGGCCAGGGAGCCCCCGAACTCCTGGATGGAGGCGTTGAACCCGGAGAACTTCTGTTCCACCTCCAGCGCCATCGTCTCGACCTGCGCCGCCGCGCCCATGGCCGCGGGGACGGCGGTGCCGACGTCCCGCGCCGCGCGCGCAGCGGAGACCCGGCCGACGCCCACGACACGACCGTCCGTGCCCGCGGTGAGCACCACCCGGTCGCCGGTTCCGAACGTGAGGGTCGACTCGTAGCCGAGCAGCTTCTTGCCGGTCTCGGTGGTGAGGTCGGGGCTGGTGAGCTCGCCGCTGGTCACGACCAGGATGTCGGGGGTGACGCCGGTTTCGGTGATCGCGTCGGTCAGGGCCTGCGTCACGGTGTCGGTGGGGTATCCCACGAGGTCGCCCATCTCGAGTGCCTGGTTGCCGAGGAGCTCCAGCGGCTCGGTCTCGTACACCTTCACGAGGTCGTCGAGCAGCCATGGGTAGGGGTCGGGTTCGGGAATCGGCTTCACGAACTCGGGGACCTCCACGTACTTGTCGGGGGGCCAGTACTTGAGCTTGTCCTGTGGGACCACGAACACCAGGTCGTCCCAGTCCTTCCACTTGATCCCGCCCACGCCCGGCCCGCTGCCACCGCCACCCGACGGGGGAGGGGTGGGCGGGTGGTAGGCGGAGATGATCGACTCGACCAGGTCCCGCGCGACGCGGCAGGGCTCGTCGCAGGTGCCGCCGAGGAGGGCCATCGCCAGCCCGCGAGGCGGCTCCCACGCGTGCCGGTAGGCGCAGTCGAAGGTGTAGGTCGCGCCGGCCTTGGTGACGTGGCCGAGCACGACGCCCGGGGGCGTGGCGTCGCGCAGACACGACGTCGCGGCCAGCGCACGGCACCGCAGCAGGTCGAAGGCCGCGAAGAGCACCATGTTCAGCCAGGCCACCTTGTAGGCCTTGACGGCAGGAAGGTCGCTGTTGGGCACGCTGACGCCGTCCAGCAGGGCGATCAGCGCGGTATCGACGATCGGGCTGCCGCCGTTCTTGAGCCGGGTGCTCACCGCCGTCCGCAGTGCGCCGAAGGCCGAGAGCGGCTGGGAAGTCTTGGACAGCAGGATCGGCTGGTTCTGGAGGAACGGGTCCTCGGGGAAGGCGAACCGGGGACCGGTCACGCGTCCGCTCACCAGCTCGAGCAGCAGCGTGTCGGCGTGCTGCTCGGAGTGCCCCTGGCAGTCGGTCTCGGTGCAGGGCTCGGGCGGCTCGTGGTGGTCGGAGTGGCGCAGCACGATGCTCCAGCCCGCGAAGCTGCCGTCGACGTAGTCGGAGTCGCCGGCCGGGAGCGGGTCCCCATCGGCGAGGTCGAGAGTGCGTGCCTCGGCGAGCACGAGCGGCTCCCCTCGCTGGTCGACGGCCAGGCCCGACGACACCGTGAGCTCGCTGCCGGAGAAGGTGCCGGTGAGCCCGCAGTTGACGCCGAAGCCGGCCATCAGGGCGACCATGCGGTCGCGGTTGCGCACATGGTCGAGGAGCTGGTTGAGCTCGTCGGCGGTGAGCGTCTGTCCCTTGCGGAACCTCGGGTACTCGTGGACGGTCATGGGCCTGCCTTCCGACTAGTCGCTGTCGGTGGGGAGCGAGCCGATCCCCAGGTGGTCGATGCTGCGCTCGGCGACCGGCGGGTCGTCGGGCGGACAGCCGTAGAGGTGGATGCCGTTCGCGTGCGAGACCACGGACACGACGCTGCACACCAGCTCGCGCAACAGCTGGGTCTGCGCGAGCAGCGCGGTCCGGTAGGCCGCGACCGCGGCCGCGGTGTCGGTGTCGGGGAGCCGGGCCGGCGACGCGAACGGCCCGAACGTCGCGAACATGTCCTCGCGCACGAAGCACACCCGCAGGTCAACGTGGGCCGGTGCGTACCAGCGGGCGAACTCCGCGGTCTCCAGGCGCCGTTCGTAGGCCGTGAACGCCGGGGTCGTCGGCACGAACAGCGTGGCAGTGAACGGATCGGGGTCGTAGCCGTTGCCGGCGACCTTGTGGTGCTCGAGGAGGAACGGCCGGGTCGCCTCCCGCTCGGTGCCGAAGTAGACCGAGAACCAGTCGACGAAGCCGCGCGGGGTGCCGCGGCGTCGCCACAGCCGGGCCGCCCGGGCCAGGAACCTACGTCGGGCTCGGACCCCGGCCTCGTCGCGACCCCACGACGACGGGAACTCGTAGGCCACCCAGGCGGCGACGTCGTCGTAGGTCGCGATCTGGTGGGCGATGAGCGACTCCGGGCCGGCGTCGAGCGGCAGCTCGGTCGGCCACCGCAGGGACGCGTCGGGACCGATCGCCGCGCCCAGATCCTCCAGCGCGTCCACCGTGCCGCGGGCGAGGTCGTCGGCGAGTCCGAGGTAGGCGTCGACCTGCGCGAAGGAGGCCAGGTCGTCCTGGTAGAGCGGCGGCAGGGTCCGTGAGGTGGCGGTGAAGTCGGGGCTACGCATCGCCGCACCCCTGGGTGGTGGCCAGCTCGAGGTCCAGGCACCCGTCCGCGTCCAGCGTCGGCACCGATCCCGCGGGCAGCTCGAGCCGGCCCGCCGAGGCGTCGGTCCAGGCGGGGTCGCCGGCGAGCTTGAGGTACACGCCGCGCACCCCGAGCACGTCGGGCGAGTCGGCCAGCGTCTCGACCACCTCGCTGAAGCGCACCGCCTCCCCGG
This sequence comes from uncultured Actinomycetota bacterium, assembly GCA_963801135.1. Lineage (GTDB taxonomy): Bacteria > Actinomycetota > Actinomycetes > Propionibacteriales > Nocardioidaceae > Marmoricola_A. The sequence goes on from CAWDDN010000021.1 coordinate 188,528, forward strand.
GCACCCAGCCGGCCGGCGGCTGGGGAGCCGGAGGCCAGGGGCCCGACACGTCGTCGGCTGGTGGGGGGGCGGCCTGGTTCTCGGGACGTCCGTCGGCGAAGTAGGCCCGCAGCCGGTCGGCCGCCTGGGGCGCGACCGCCCCGAGGCCGGCGGTCACCGGGACCACGAGGGTCGCCTGCGCCACCACGGGCACCGTCCGCAGCAGGGCCACGCCCACCTCGTCGCAGATGACTCGGCGCGGCTGGGCGTCAGTCAGGTCGCTGCCGTAGGGCCAGGTCGCGGGCGCGGTGCCGGGGTCCTCGCGCCAGGTCGGGAACGGCTCGAACACCTCCGTGCCCACGGCGCTTCGCAGCACCCGTCTCAGGAAGCGGTCGGCGTCGGCGGGCTGCTCGACCGCTTCCACCACGATCGTGACCGCCGCTGCATCCGGGTCGGCCGCCCAGACCAGACCAGGGTCACCGGCCGGGAGAGTCGCCGGGTCGGCAGCGGGCAGGCCGTGCCAGGCGATTCCCTCCAGGCGGCCCGGCACGGCCCAGGCGCGGTGGATGCCGGGGTGGCAGCGGGCCCGGCGCGCGTAGTCGCCGGGGGTCACCGGCTCGCAGGTCAGGGCCTGCACCGGGTGCGGCGGCCAGACCCGGGTCTCGCCGCCGGCGGGGTCCTCGAGGTCCTCGGGCAGCAGCGCGGCCGGGATCCGCGGCAGCGCGGAGGCCACGCCGGCCTCGGCGACCGTCAGTCCGTCGTTCACCAGGGCGGTCGCCACCTCGGCGCGGGCCGCCGCCGTGGTCGCGGCCAGCAGCTCGGCGCGGCGGCGCGCGAGGGCGTCTCGCGAGAGGCGCAACCGCTCGCGCTGGACCAGCGCGACCAGCTCGTCGTCCCAGAGCGGGATGGTCGTGGCCAGGATCGCCACCGCGCGGGCCTGGCGTGCCGACGGGGGGCCTCCGGACAGGTCGGCCTCGGCGACGGCGTCGGCGACGACGTCGGCCTGCTCCTGCGCGACCTGGCGCACCAGCCCGGTGCGCAGCAGCGCGACCAGGCCGGCCTCGAGGTGGTCGGGCACCAGCCCCGTCCAGGCCGGCGACCCGAGCAGGGCCTCCGCGTCGGCGCGGCTCTGACACTCCCGCACCGCCGGCTCGAGGTCCTCGACGGCGGCCTGGAGCGCCGCGGCGAGGACGGTGACGTCGTCGGGCGGTGCCGGGTCGGCGGGTCGGCCGGCCGGGAGCGTGACGTGCCAGTGCCGCGCAGCGTCGGGGAGCCACCCCGGCCAGGTCAGGGGCCAGTCGCCGAAGCCGGCCTCAGCCACCCGGTAGTGGAGGTCGGCAACCGTGAACGCCGCGGCCTCGGCCAGGGTGACGCCGGGATCGGAGGCGTTGTGGTCGGTCCAGGCCGACGCGGCGTCACCGAGCAGGTCGGCCATCACGCGGTCGCGCACGGTCGCCCAGTCGGCGTCCGGCGGCAGCGGAGCAGCCGGCTCCAGCGGGGCGGGGGCGCGGTACGGGTCGAGCGGCGTGGCGGTCACAGCTGCTCCTCGCAGGCCAGCTGGTGGTCGCGGGACGAGCAGTAGAGCCCTCGGCAGGGATCGACCTCGACCACCTCGACGCCGCGCCGGCCGAGCGGAGCTCGAAGGAGGTGACGACGTCGACCACCGGCACCCGCTCGAGCACGGCGACGGGTCGAGGCGTCGAGGGTCAGCCCCCAGCGGTGGGACGGGTGCCGGGGTGGAGAAGGTGTCGAGAGTGGCAACCACCGCGTTGCGGCCGGTAAGCGCCGCAATGCCACGCCGCAGCCGCACCGACGCGTGCGCGTTGACCGGCTCGTACAGCGGGCACAGCACGGCCACCTGCGCGCCCACGGGCATCGTGGGCCGCAGCGCGTCAGCGACCCGGCCGGCCAGGCTGAGGTCGGACGCGGCTCGGGTCGTCGGGTCGGTCCGGCACCAGCACCAGGCCCACCCAGCCCGGCACCCGGTGGCCATCGGCGCCGGTGTGGGGCAGGCAGCGCACGGCGGCAACCTCGGGGAAAGCCAGCTCCACGGTCTGCTCGTAGTCCCAGCCGGAGACGGCACGGCCGCGGTGGCGCACGATCGCCGACGCCCGGCCGCGTAGCGACGTCCTGCTCCGGGCCGCGTCCGCGGACCGAGGCGACGTTCGTCATCTTCTTAGCGCCGGGCACCGGGTCCAACGTGCCCCTTGACCGCACCGAGGGGGAGCGGGGTCTCCGAGTGGGGTCCTCGCCGGGGTCGGCGGCCTGGGAAGCGTACTCGGCCAGCACGGCGTCGGGACGACGTCGCGCACCGTGCCCGCCGGCGGGGCTGGTCGGTGACGAACCGCACCCACCGCCCGTCGCGGACGACACGTCCTGGCTCCCTCGGCCCACCCGGCCGGAGCGACGAAGCGCAGCAGGCCTGCCTCCCGCGGCCGTGGGTGCCGTCGGCAACGGGAAGCGGCTGCCAGCGCCCCGTCCCACCACTGCCAGGAGGCCACGAGCGGCGCGGTCGACCCGCCGGCCGCGGAGGAGTCGGCGCGAGATGGCGGGAGACCGTCGAGCGGGTCAGGGGACCGGGCTGGTCGGAACCGATGGCGGCCATCGCGGGGCGGTCGAAGGCATCAACCGCACGCGAAGGGCTGGAACGTCCCGGGGCTCGTCCCACGGTATGTCGCCAACCCGACCAGGCCTCCAACCGGTCGCGGGGACGGGGCGGTGGTGTACCCGATGGTGAGGTCGCCGAAGATCGCGGCCACCGAGGCGCGGGCAGGGTCGGCACCGACTCGGGGTCTCGGACCGCGAGGGTCGCGAACCGGGCGACCTGACGCTGGTACGCGGACCAGCCGAGGTCGCCCTGGGTGAGGAAGGCGCGGACGTAGCGGCCGGGCTGCCCGCTCACCTCGAAGCGGCCGAGCCCACGGTCGCGCTGCCCAGCCCGTGGCGTCCAGCTCGCCGAACCCGTCAGTGCGGTCCCGATGCCTGCCAGTCGCCGTCGACGGTGCGGCGCTGCCAGCGCAGGACGGTCGCCGACGGAGACCACGGGTGAGCCCAGAGGTCGCCGACGGAGAACCCGAACTTGTTCTTCGCCGGGGTGCGGCAGCGTCGCGACGTAGGTTTCGATGCCTGCGACCCACGGCACGACGGTGTCGACCACTCGAGAGCACGCTCCCGGCCTGACGCCCCCGGTCGCGGACGCGAAGTTCTCGACGGTAACGTCGAGGGTGGCCAGGCGCTTCGCGAAGGCCTCGTCGCACCGCACGTAGAAGGCGTCGCCGCGCGCGCGGTCGTCAGGAACGGCTCGAACTCCTTGGCCACGTCGACCGCCCCCTCGTTGGCGAAGCACGCGTCGGGGAGCATCCCTTCCGTTCGGTGACCGTCACCGTGACCGGTGAAGCCGAGCCCTCGGGCAGCGGCTGGGTCGCCGGCCACCAGCACTCGACCCACGGGTCGCCGCCGTCCGGGTCGAGGCAGCCGCCGGAGAGCTGGAGCGTGACGGCGGGCCGCTGCCGGTGCCGGTGACGCCGGGTGACAGCGTGCCGTCAGCTCGCGGGTGTCGCCACAGGCCGTGGGTGCGCACGCCGACAGTGCGGCCGCGGCAGCTCCAACCACGCCACCGAAGGTGAAGGTCGCCATCATGTCGCCGTCGGCGAAGGCCAGGGCGGGGGCGTGGACCCGCAGGAGGTGCTCGGCCGGGGAGCCGTGGCCGCCTTCTCGTCGGTGCTCGGCGGCGCCATCGGGAAGTCGGGCGCGGTCAGGGCGACGCCCGGCGTGCCTAGGGCGGGCCGCCGGGCACCAGCGCTCAGACACCGGCGAGCCGGCCCCGTGCGCCGTGAGAGCGTCGAGCGTGCGGTAGCGCCGCTCGTTGCCCGCCGCGTCCTTGCCGCCCCGCAGCCGCGTTCCGAGCGGTACGACCGCGGGGGCGACCTTCGGGTCGACCGTCACCTGAGCGACCACGCGGTCGGGGACCACCGGGAGGCGGCGGATGCCGAGGATCGACTCCAGCCAGTCGACGTGCAGCCGGTCGGGAAGCAGGTCCCGATGGGCGTCGACCTCGGCGAGCTCGGCCGCCAGGGCCGCCAGCAGCGCGCGGTCGGGCTCCTCCGGCGCGGACAGCGCGTGCCCGTCGGACTCGGCGCGAACAGCGCGTCGCGCCACGACCAGTCGTCGTCGAAGGACCTAAGCCGCGCGGCCTGCGCCATCGCGTCGAGGAGCTCTTCGGTGGAGCGGCTCATGCGTCACCCCCCGCGTAGAAGGGCACGACGAGCGACTCCGCGCGGCGGTGCCGGTCGATGCGGTACTCGATGGTGACGTCGATGCGGTCGTCGGCGCCGGCGGGCTCGGCCAGGACGCGGTCGACGAGCACCCGTGGTTCCCCCAGCAGCAGTGCCCGTCGCACGTCGTCGGCGAGCCGGTGGCACACCGACGGGGTACGCGGCTCGAACACGTAGCGGTCGACCCCGGCGCCGAAGCGCGGTCGCATCACCCGAGAGCCGAGCAGCGTGCGCAGGTGAATCACCAGCGCCTCCTCGACGTGCTCGCGGTCGCGCTGGTCGCGACGCGTGCGGGCGGGACCTCGGCACCGAGGGCGTCGCGCTCCAGCGCCCAGCGCGGAGGGAACGCCCACCCGGTGCCGACCTGGGGGTACTCGCCGCTCATGCGATCACCACCGTCGGCAGGCCAACCGCGACCGCGGCGCCGCACGCGCAGGTGTCGCCCTGCCGCAGAGCCGGGCGGCCCTGGATCAGCACGGTCGCCGACCCAGCCGGGAACGGCGTCGATGGCGGGTGGGAGGCGGCGAGGGGATCACGCAGGCGTGCATGTCGCCCAGCACCGCCGCGGGCACTCCGCCCATCAGGACGGTGGCGACGCCCGGACCGGCCACGGTGCCGCCGTGGACAGTGGTGTCGCCCACTCGGGCCGCACCTGGCATGGCTCCTCCTTGCGCTAGTTGATGGTGACGAGGGCGCCCTTGAGCCCATCGGGCCGGACGCCTTGAGGTCGAAGGTGGCCGCGCTCTCCAGCTTCGAGGGGCCCTTGGCCTTGCCCTCGAAGGTCTTGGCGTCGATCCTCACCGCGCCCGAGGTGGCCTTGAGGACGACGTCGCCCTGGGCCGCCTCCAGGGAGACGCCGTCGCCGGAGACCGTGACCGTGTTGCCGGACTCGCTGTGGGTGATCACGACCTCGCCGTTCTTGTCGTCGAGGACGACGCTGTGGCCGCCCGCGACGTCACCGACACCTGTGCCGGGTCGCCGTCGTCGAACACGAGCCGATGGCCGCCTGGACTCACCACCGCGCGCAGCGTTGTCGGGGTCGATCGAGTCCGGGGGCGCGGCCTTGCCGTTGTACAGCTGGCCGAGCACCACCGGCGCGGACGGGTCGCCGTCGAGGTGGCCGACCAGCACCTCCTGGCCGACCTCGGGGATGAAGACGGTGCCGTATCGTCGCCGGCGTCGAGCGTCGCCAGCCGGGCCCAGACCCCCCGCCGCCGTCGGCCCGCCAAGGCAGCCGACCTTCACCCGCAGCGTGCCCTCGGCGTCCTCGAGGGAGTCGACGACGCCGAGGGCGAGCTCGGCGGTGCGCCCGTCGCTCGGGCCGGAGACGGTGTCAGCAGGGCGGGCGGCCCACCTGGAACTCGGTGCGGAAGCCCTCGATCCAGAGCCGGTGCCGGACGGCTGTCAGGTAGTGAGGGCCCGCGAGCCGGGCGCCGACGCCGGCCAGCTCCACCCAGGCGTCGCACCGGAGGGCTGGGTTCCCGAGCATCACGCCGCGACCGTGCACGTGGCCAGCGCCGCGTCGAGCTGGCGACCCACCGCGCGCGCGTCGGCGGCGTCGCCCGCTCCGTCCGCGTCGGTCGCGTCGCGCTCGGTGCGGAGCGGCCACCCGGCGTCGCCCACGGCCTTGGCGTCGTCGGGTCGGCCGCCGTGTCGATGCCCGCGGCGGTCGCGGGCTGCTCGGACTCGGCCGTCTCCAGGTCGGCCGTCACCAGCCGGCGCCGACGGCGGCGTCGATGGCCTCGGTGAGGTCCTCGGTGAGGTGCAGCTCGACGAGGTCGCGGGTGTAGTCGAGGTCGGCGGGTCCTCGGCCGCGGCCGGGGCGCGCATCACCAGGTCGGTGCCCGCGCGTACAGCGCCCACCCCAGGCGCCCGCGCGGTCCTTGAGGAGGTCCCAGTCGCTGGTCCTGTCGCTCACCACGAACGGGCGCGTGACTCCGCGTCGGCCCGGCCTCCAGGGAGTAGTCGGCGGCGATCGCCGCGACGACGTCGGCGTCGGACACGTCGGCCAGCTGCCGGGAGCGGGGCGGGTGCTCGAGCAGGATCGACCGCGCGCGGGCCTCGACGCGCAGCGTCGGGCGGCCCTCGCTGGGAAGTGCGCGGTGAGGGAGGCGATCACGCCGTCGAAGACGGGGGTGAGCTCGCTGTGGTAGCCCATGGAGACACCGAGCGCGGCGCCGGGCAGGAACGGCCCGTCGTCGCCGTCCGCACGGCGCGGTGTCGGCGTCCCAGTTCTGCACCAGGAGGGTGCAGCGCCCGTGCCGGCCCACCTCTTCGTGGACGTCGATCTCGATGACGTCGGCCGCCACGAGCGGCTCGAGCGCCGTGCCGCCCACGGTGACCTCGAACTCGGGGCGGTCGGGCTGCGCGCCGCTCATCGCTTGCCTCCGTCCGGGCGGCGAGGGGCGGCAGCACCAGCAGCTGCCCGTGCGCAGGCCCCGGGGGTTGGTCAGGCCGTTGGCCGAGGCCAGCGGCCGCCAGTAGGCCGGGTCGCCGTAGACCCGGGCGGCGATCGCGTCGAGCGTCTCGCCGTCTCCCACGAGCCACGTCTGGAACAGGTCCGGGGACTCGGGGCGGTCCTCGGCCTGCACCTCTTCGGGGGACAGCGCCTCCTTGAGCTGGAGCTTGAACGTGGCGCGCAGCGGCTCGCCCGCGCGGTCGAAGAGCTTGTAGGTGACGTCGACCTGCGCCAGGATCCCGCGGAAGGAGAACCGGCCCCAGTGCGCGTGGACGTAGTAGGGCTGGTGGGTGTCGCCCTGGAACGCCGTGAGCGACATGAGCGCGTCGAGCGGGGGCCGATGGTGCCGGCGTCGCCCACCACGCCAGTGCCGTCGAGCAGCAGGTCGAGCGACACCTGGTCGGGCTCGCCGCCCGAGAAGGACTGCTGGGGCGCCGACGTGCCCGCCGACTGGGTGGCCTGGTAGAGGTTCTTGCGGCTGAAGCTCAGCTCGGTGGGGTTGAGCAGCGCGGTCCAGCTGATGCCGGCCGGGGTGTTGAACTCGATGTCGGTGTAGGCGTCGATGGTGAGCTTGGTGAGCCCATCGCGGTGAGCGTCATCGGTCCCACTCCCGGCGGAGCGTCTCGAGCACGTGCTCGGTGGCGCGGCGCACGATCAGCTCGATCTCGTCTTGAGGCGGCTTGCCGGCCCCGTCGCCGCGGCCGCAGGATCCTGGGCGACCACGGCTCCGTGACGATCTCCCTGATCACGACGGCCATGTCACACCCCAGGCGCTTGAGCACGAGACCGTGGTGGGCGATCTCGAGCACTCGATCGCGACCGCGCCGGACTGGGCGTCCAGGTCGGGACCGGTGAGCTTGGCGGGCCAGCCGCGGATGAACGACCACACCCGCACCGGCGCAAGGTCGCCGTCGACACTGCTCATCAAGGTGACGGTGCCGTCGCGCGGCACCACCAAGCCCGTGAGGTGGTACTCGTAGAACCAGTCCCACAGCTCCTTGGTGGGGCCGGAGCCCTGGCTCAGCACCAGGTTGGGGAAGGAGGCCCGCGTGGGGAACCGGTGAGAGAAGCGGTTCTCCCCGCCCTCGGCGTACTCCTCGACCCCGACCTCGCCCGCGACCCCGGTGCACTTGGTGAAGCTCACCGACGCGAGGCCGTCGAGGGCCAGCACGAAGTGCGCGGTGGTGAACGGCAGCACGGCGGGTGAGGCGGTGGGAAGCATCGGGTCAGGCGACCTCGATCTCGATGCCTTCGCAGGCGAACTCGACGGACTCGATGGCGACGTCGGTGCCGGTCGACTTCAGGCCGGGGCCCTCGATCTTGACCGGCCAGGCCTCCTTGATCTTCCAGGTCATCACCGGGTCGCGGGTCTCGTTGAGCAGGCTCACCGTGACCGTCCGACGCTGCACCTCGCCGGAGGCGATCGTGTTGTACCAGTCGAACAGGCCGTTGCCGGCCTCGACGGGTGCGATGCCGCGCTTGAGAGTGACGTTGGAGAACTTCTTCAGCCCCGGCATCTTGCGGGTGCTCAGCTGGGCGTCGGCGCCGCCGCGGTACTCGACGACCTCGGCCTCCATGGTCAGTCCGCTGACCTCGGAGAAGCTGGAGGTGTTCTGGGAGTCGCCCCAGCTCACCGCGAAGTGCAGGGTGGTCATGGGATACACGTCAGGCTCCTTCTGGGTACGCAGGACTCACGGGGGTCACGGGGTCACTCCGACAGCCGCTTGTGGCTGAAGCGGAAGACGACGAACTCGGCGGGCTTGGCGGGCGCGATGGCGACCTCGGTGATCACCAGGCCCGCGTCGATGTCGGCCTCGGTCATGGTCTCGCCGAGACCGACCCGCACCCGATAGGCCTCCTCGGGCTTGGTGCCGGCCAGTGCGCCGGCACGCCACTGCTGGTTGAGGAAGTTCTCCACCGACACCTTGATGCGGATCCAGGTGGTGGCGGTGTTGGGCTCGAAGACCACCCACTGCGTGGAGCGGTCGACGCTGGTCTCGATCATGTTGAAGAGACGCCGGACGTTCACGTAGCGCCAGGTCCCGTCGTCGGTGGCGTTGCGGGCGCCCCAGACCCGGGTGCCGCGCCCTGGGAAGGCGCGGATCAGGTTGACCGACGCCGGGTTGAGCAGGTCCTGGTGGCGCTGGGTGAAGGTCTCCGACAGGCCCACGATGCCGGTGACGCGCTCATTGCCCGGGGCCTTGTGCACCCCACGCTCGCGGTCGGTGCGCGCCATCACGCCGGCGACGAAGCCCGACGGCGGCACGGTGGTGAACCGGTCGATCGCATCCGGGTCGATGGTCACGATCCTCAGGTGCGGGGCGAACAGCCCCGCGTAGGTCGAGCTGAGGTTGGTGTTGCGCCACGTCAGCAGTTCGGTGTCGACGTGCAGGTCGGGGGCGTCGACGATCGCGAAGCGCCGCTGTTCCTCGCAGTGCGCCACCACCTTCCCCACCAGGTCCGCCTGGAGCAGGGGGTCGGCGAACGTGACCGAGTCGGGGCAGATCACCATCGCCGGCTCGGCGACCTTCTCCAGCTCGGTCAGCCCGTCGGCGAAGTCGGCGTTGGTGGCGGCTGCATCGGCGCCAGCGGCGTCGGTCTCGACGTAGGCGGGCATCGACGACAGGGAGACCGCCGGGGCGCTGCCCCCGCGCGGGGCCGCGGTCACGTAGGACGCCACGTCGTCGAGCGCTCCCTCCTTGGCGTAGTAGGCCGGGTGGGACTCGCTGAGCGACAGGCCGGGGACGGACCCGACCCTGGCTCCGCCGTCGCTCACCGAGAGCGTGAAGCGCTCGGCGACCAGGGCGGCGCTCTCCACGGCGTAGAGACCGGTCGGTCCGGTGAACCCCGACACGACGAAGGCGGTGTCCCACGAGATCACGTAGCGGTCACCACCCTTGTCGTCGACGGCGACCAGCGGCACGAAGTTGCCGCCCAGCCGCACCGCGTCCCCGACCCGCGGCGACACGGGGCAGCGCACGACCAGCGAGTCGGTGGCGCTGGTGGGAGTGGCGACGGCGACGGCGGTGTAGGTGGCTCCGACGTCGGGCGTGGCGCTCAGGGTGAACTGGTTGGCGGGCACGGTCGCGCCGGTGCGGGTGGCGACGACGTCGGTGGCGCGGCTCCGCTGATCGTGATCGAGGTGCCCGTCGGCAGCCAGCCGTAGGAAGCGGCGAGGTCGGCGCTGTCGAAGTCGACCAGGGCAAGGCCGGCGTCCGCGTAGGGGGCGACGGCCACGCCGACGGTCACGTGCGCCGGACCGCTCTGCGGCGCCACCGGCCCGGGAACGGGGAACCGGGAGCCGCCCGCGTTCCAGGTGGCGGCGCGTCCGTCGCCCATCTCGATGCGCGCCGAGGCGCGCAGGGCTCCGTCGGCGCCCAGGTCGGCCACGGTCGGCTTCGGCGAGGAGCCCGGGAAGGCGAGCATCGCCAGGCTCACCCCTGTGATCGGGGGCGTGCCCGCGGGGGTCGCGGTCACCGTCGCGTTGACCCGGAGCCGGGCCCGCCGCTGGACGAACGCAGCTCCCGGGACCGCGCTCCCGGGGGCACTGTCGAGCGTGAGGGTCATCCCGGGGCCCGTCTCCACCGCTGAGGAGACGAGCAGGCCGGCGCGCTCTCCGTTGGGTGCGGTGATGACCAGCACGTCGCCTGGCTTGAAGCCCCGCGCCGACGGCACGAACAGGTCGGTGCTGGTCGGGACGGTTCCACCCAGCACGCTGCCCGCCGGAAGGGTGACCGCGGCGCCGAAGTCCACCGCGACCGAGGTCGCCCCGAGGTCCTGCACCGTGCCCGAGGCGCTCGCCACGGTGGCGCTGCCGTCTGGCGGCGCGATCGCCACCACCTCGTCCCCGGCCCGGAGTCCGGCCGTGGACGAGACCGGGAGCGTGAAGACGGTGCCGGCGCTCACGGTGGCGGCAGCGGTCAACGCCGACAGGTACAGCGACCCGGCGGCGCCGGCGGTGTCGGGTGCGAGGGTGACCTCGAGACCGTTGGCCCAGGCACCGGGCGAGGCCGCCGTCACCGCGAAGCTGGTGGTGCCGCCCGCGTCGCGCACCAGCCACCTGGCCTGCGTGGACGGGTCCACGCGGACCACCCACGCGGCGGGTCCGCCGTTCTCGAAGAACCCGAAGACCGACTCTGCGGTGAACCCGCGGGCAGTGGCGTTGCCGAAGGTGCGCACGAACGCTGCCCAGCCGCTCACGCGGGTCGGCGTCTGCACCGGGCCCTTGCGGGTGCTGCCGAGCACGGCGACCACGCTGGTGGACGCGGCCTGGATCGGCTGGGGCCCCGAGGGGACCTCCTCGATGTACACGCCTGGGGATAGATACGTCACGACTGCCTCCTCGGGGCTGTCAGGTCGGGTCGACCACGTGGATCCTGGTCTCGGTGCGCGTGAGGTCCATCGCGACCTTCCGCACGGTGGTGCCGCCGATGCGCAGGTCAGCAGGCTGGTGCACGGCGCTCCAGGTGACGGGGGCGGAGCGGTAGGTGCCCGGGGTGCCGCTCTCGGACAGCGGCACGTCGGCCCCGGTGCCGGGTCGGGCGATGACGGCCTTGCCGGTGCTGGGGTCGCCGGTGCCCTGCTCGACGAGCACCACGGTCAGCCGCATCGGCACCGGGGGAAGGGCGAGGGTGCGGTCGTCGGTGTCGAGGGCGACCCGCACCGAGTCGGGGGGTTGGCCGGCGACCGCCGCCGGCAGGGCGAGCAGCGCGGCCTGGGCGTGGTCGAGCACCAGGTCGACGTGGAGCACGGGCGACGTCGGAGTCGGTGGCACCGTGCCGGGGGGGACCGCAGGGTCGTCCGGCGCGTCGAGGCGGACGCCGACCACGAGGTCGGGACCGGCGAGGCGCGCCCACCAGTCTCGCGGCCACTCGGCGTCGGCGACCCGGGCCGGGGTGATGGGCTCGCCGCTGGTGGCGTGCACCAGTCGGACCCGGTGGGCCAGCCGGGTCTCGGAGGTCTCGGGCCACGCGGTCACGACCCCCCCACCGGCCCGACTGCCCACTCGAGGCGGTGGTTGCGCACCCGGCCCGCTCCCTCGCGGGTGGCGACCTCGACCGGTGCGACGTCCACCTCGTAGAACAGCGCCAGCCGCCCCGGTCGCCCCAGGGCCCCCCACACCTGGTTGCGCTCGTCGGGGCTGGGGGCGAGGAGCCGCACCGCGAGGGAGTCCACCTCGTCGAGCAGCGGCGGCTGGAGCATGGTGTGGTCGACGACCGGGGTGGTGTGGAAGGCCTGGACGACCCGACCGAGCTTGGTCTGGGCCTCGTCGTGGTCACCGAAGACGGTGACCAGGTAGTGCAGCTTGAGCCACAGCGGGGCGCGCACCAGGCCGGTCTCGCGCTCGACCATCGGCCGGTTCACCAGATGCGGGTGCGGGGCGACGGCGATCAACGCGAGCGCCGCCTTGGTGGCGTCGGGGGCTCCGTCGGCCTGGCTGAGCGAGTGCAGGGCCACCCAGTCTCCGAGGTCGGGGGTGGCCTGGTGGATGACGTCGACGAGGGTCTCGCTCACCTCCCGGATCACGGCGAGCGCTCCCAGCGCCGGTTCGCCGTGACGCCCTCCGCGTCCAACCCGGCCTCGACAGCGGCGGCCAGCTCGGCGAGCGAGCCGACGTAGGTCTCCTTGCCTGTGGCCACGTCACGCACCCGTGCCCTGATGATGGCGGGCAGCGACTCGAGCTCGCGGCCTTCGATCCACACGTCGACGAGGAACCGGTGCCGCCATGCTCTCACCATCCTCATCGGCCTCTCTGCGCTGCGCTTCCACCGTCGGGGGTGGGGCGTCACGCAGGTGTCACCGGTGGTGGCGAACGGTGTCACGCGGACGTCACGTGGACGCCGGCTTCAGCGCAGGTGCTCCAGGTGCGTGAGTGCGCGGTCGACGTCGGCGGCGAGGCGCACGACGTCGCGCCGGGCCTGCTCGAGATCGGCGACCAGGGCGGCCAGCGAAGGGGCGAGGGCGTCGGTGCCGCACCGCAGCCGGGAGTACAACGCGACGGTCTCGGGCAGCGGGTCGGCCCCGAGCTCGTCGACCAACATCCTCCGACACCGCTCGAACTGCCGCTCGACCAGGTCGTCGCGACCGGCGCGGGCGTAGGCGGCCATCAGGTGGCGGTGCACGTCCTCACGCAGCGGCTCCATGGCCAGGGCGAGCTCGCCGAACCGGCTCACCGAGGGGACGTTCTCCCGGTTGCCCCAGTGCACGACGAGCGTGTCCAGCGCCGTGAGGTACAGGTGCTCCAGCCGGGTGCGCTCGGCCAGCACCCAGTCGTCGCAACAGGACTCCACGAGCGGACCCCGGTGCAGGTCGACCGCCCGCTCCAGGCGGTGGACGTCGGCTGGGGAGAGGGCGTCGGGCGGCGCCGACAGGGCGACGCCGAGCAGTCGCTCGAAGTCGCTGACGTCGACCGCGAGGCCGACCCCGGGGCTCAGCTGTACCCGGTCGGCATCGCCGGTGGGAACCAGGTCGATCCCCATCGCGTCGCGCCCCTCGGTACGCAGCCGCCACAGCGCGGTGCTGAGTCGGCGGCGGGCGATGTGCTCGGAGCAGTTGGGGAACAGCTGCGCGGCGGCGACGTCGCGTGGCCTCCCGCCGGCGGGGGAGAGGGCGAGGTAGGCGAGCAGCGTCGACGTTCCCCGTGACAGGGGCACGGGGCGACCGGCACCGGTGAGGCGCGGCGTTCCGAGGAGGGTGAGCTCGAGCCGGGGCCGATACATCGGCTCACCACACGCCGCGGCGGGCGAGCATGGGTCGACGGTAGGTAATGGGACGCGAGATGCGCTAGGGGTCTCGTCGAAATCGGTCCTTGCGGCCGGCGACACCTCCCGCGTCGGCGTCCGGGTCTCGTCCATGGCGACGCGTCACGGCGCCCAGGCGTCGCACACGGCCGAACGACGCAGCGCGTCGGCACGCGCGAACGCCGAGGGGGTCGGCGCCAGGTAGCGCAGCAGCGCGATCCCGGTCGCACTCGGCGCCTCGACGGTCCGCAAGCCGTCGGTGTGGCCGGGTCGGCGGCCAGGCCGGCGGCCTGGTCGCGGGTAGCAAGCAGCAGGTCGACTTCGCCGCCGAGCGCGCCGCGATCGTTGGCGACGAAGAAGTTGTCGGTCCGGCTGTCGTAGAGGCTCAGGGAGAAGTAGTCGTCCCAGGCCGGCGCGGAGATCCGGACCGGGCCTTCGGAGAGGTCCCAGGTGCAGGCGGAGTAGGCGAGGTCCGGCGAGGAGCGCACCACCTCCTGGGTCTGCGGTGTCACCCGCTCGGCATGAAGCCACACATTGGTCCCGCCGGCCAGGTCCTCGATCCGGCGCGCGGCCACCGACATGACGACCCGGGGCGCCGCCGCGATCAGCACCAGATGCACGACCAGCGCGACCACCAGGACGGTCACACCCCGGGTCCACCAGCGTCGGATCACCGGTCGTCACCGCAGCCGAGGCGGGTGATCCGCGGTACGGGGACCGTCGCCGGGTCGGCGAGCACCGAGTCCTGCGGAACGTAGAGGCGCAGGACCAGGTTCGGCCGGTCGGCCCCGTTGGTCGAGATCCAGTCGCCGCGGGCGTCCGGGCTCGGGCCGAGGTAGGCGCTCCACGCACCGTCTGCCGCGAGCTCCGCGCTCGTCGCGTCGACCGAGAGGTGCTCGTCGTCGTTCTCCGGCAGATACGCAGCCGTCGTAGAGGGTCAGGGACCACCAGGTGGCCGGAAGGTCACCACCGGTCACACGGTAGGCGCAGTCTTCGCGCAGGCCGTCGCCCGCGTCGTCGTCGGTGGCCAAGAAGTACACGGCCTCCTGCTTCGCCAGCGCCAGCAGAGCCTGCACGGCGGTGACACCGCGCTGGTAGAGCCCCGCGTCCTCACCGCCACGCTCGAGGTCGATCGACCATGCACCGACGCGCTCCTCAGACCCGCGCACGGCACCCGAGAGGGAGAGCAGAGCCGACCCCGCCCCCAGCAGCACGCCCACCCCGACGACGGCCGCCCAGGTGAGCGCTCGCCGACCTCGCCGCCCTTGCGCCACGTGTGGAGCCTATGAGGGCAGCCTCGACCCGCGGTGGCTGATGTGCGCAACACGCGCCCCGGAGGAGCACAAGCCCGGGTCAGGGCAGCGTGCGGAAGCGCACCCGGGCCTCGTCGAAGCGCGGTGCAGATCCGGTGCCCAGCGCCGCTGACGGCGTCAGGTGGCCCGACACGTCAGGGGTTGCGCCGTCCTCGGCGAGCAGCAGTCCGGTCTCGCCGAGCATCCGGGAGGTCGCCAGGTAGCCCGGGTGCCCCTCGGCGTCGACCTCCGCCACCACGGTGCGGCCTGAGACGGTCGTGCCCGTCACGGTGAGTCGCCAGCGCCAGCCCTCGAGCCGGTCGGGGCGGGGCCCGAAGCCCGAGCCCGGGAGCACCCGGCGCAGCCCGCCGGCGAACAGCTCCCGAGCGGCGGGAGGGGAGCGTACGAGGAGCCCGAATCCGGCCTGGGTCAGCGACAGGGCTCCGGCCCCCGCCATCCGCAACGGCACGGCGACGGCAGGCCCGGGGATCGCCATGCCCTCGCGGTAGCGGATCGCAGGAGCCCCGGCGAGGTGCTGCGAGCGATGGATCACGGCGGGGTTGATGAACGGCGCCGGCGCCATCGGAGCCACCACGGCACCAGCGGCGGTCCGGCGGGGTCGCACCTGGATCGGGGACAGCGACCTGACCTGCGCCGCCGCCTCCTCGGGCACCAGCGCTGCCGGATCGACCACGGCCGCGGAGTCCGGGTCGGCGCAGGCTTCGACGAGGCTGTGCATGGTGCCGGCCGAGACGACGTCCGAGGGGCGCGGCACCCCGGGCGGCTGAGCCGAGGTCAGCACCGCGTCGACCTCGGCCAGGTCCTCGCCGTGCCGCTCGTGCGCCGCCAGCCGGACCAGGGCGACGCCCAGGTCAGCCGGCAGCGACTCGAAGCCGCAGACCTGCACGATCTTCACGCCTGCGGCTCGAGCGCGGTCGTCGTACTTGGCGAGCATCCGGCGGACGAACGGGATCTCCCCGGTCAGGTCGACGTAGTGGGCGCCCCCCTCGATGCAGGCGGCGATGACGGCGTCGCCGTACCGGGTGTAGGGGCCGACGAGGTTGAGCACCACCTTGGCGCTGCGCGCCATGGCCAGCAGCGAGTCAGCGTCGGTGACGTCTGCCGCGATCGTGGCCGCGTCGGGCGCACCAGCGCCGGCCAACGTGCTCGCCAGCTTGTCGCGGTTGCGGCCCGCCGCAGCCCACGTGGCGCCGGTCGCCGCCTCGCGCTCCCGCAGGTACCGGACGGTCTCGCGGCCGGTGACGCTGGTGGCGCCGAAGACGACGACGTCGTAGGAGGACAGTGGTCAGCCCTCGTCCGCGCCACCCCTGAGCGGCTGGTCCGCAGAGGTGTTGGCCCAGACGTCCTTCCAGCCCTCGATCTCGTCAGCCTTGCGCTCACCGGGGCCGACGTAGACCGCGGAGGGACGGATCAGCCGACCGGTGCGCTTCTGCTCGAGGATGTGGGCCGACCAGCCGCCGGTGCGGGCGCAGGTGAACATCGAGGTGAACATGTTGCTGGGCACCTCGGCGAAGTCGAGCACGATCGCGGCCCAGAACTCCACGTTGGTCTCGAGCACGCGGTCGGGGCGACGCTCGCGCAGCTCGGCGAGGGCTGCCTGCTCGAGCTTCTCGGCCACCTCGTAGCGGGGAGCGCCCAGCTCCTTGGCGGTACGCCGCAGCACCCGGGCGCGGGGGTCCTCGGCCCGGTAGACCCGGTGGCCGAAGCCCATCAGGCGTTCGCCCTTGTCGAGAAGTCCCTTGACGTAGGCCTCCGCGTCACCGGACTCCTCGACGTCTTGGATCATGCCGAGCACCCTCGACGGCGCACCCCCGTGGAGCGGTCCGCTCATCGCTCCGATCGCGCCGGAGAAGGCCGCCGCGACGTCGGCGCCCGTGGAGGTGATCACCCGCGCAGTGAAGGTCGAGGCGTTCATGCCGTGCTCGGCCGCACTGCTCCAGTAGGCGTCGATGGCCCGCACGTGCTTGGGGTCGGCCTCGCCCTTCCAGCGGATCAGGAACTTCTCGGCCAGTGTGCTGCCCTTGTCGACCTCGGCCTGCGGCACGATCGGCAGCCCGATGCCGCGCGCTGACTGGGCGGCGTACGAGAGCACCATCACCGCGATGCGGGAGAGGTCGGTGCGCGCCTGCTCGTCGGAGATGTCGTAGGTCTGCCTCATGCCCAGCATCGGCGCCAGCATCGCCACGCCCGCCTGGACGTCGGCGCGGACGTCGCCGGTGTGGATCTGCAGGTTGTACGGCTCGGCCGGTGGCAGCCCCGGGTCGTAGGCGCCGTCGATCAGCAGGCCCCAGACCTTCTCGAAGGGCACGCGGCCGACGATGTCCTCGATGTCGACACCGCGGTAGCGAAGCGCCGAACCCTCCTTGTCGGGCTCCGCGATCTCCGTCTCGAACGCGATGACGCCTTCAAGTCCGTGGTGCACCTCGGTCATGGAGCCTCCTGGCAGTGGTGGAGCAGGGGGTGGGCGGCGGGTATTCGGGCATTCTGCCGCACCCCTGGTGCCACGTCACGTGCACGGGTGGGTCTCCAGCGTCGCGGTCACTCGCTCAGGAGCGGCTGGAGAGTCGGGCGACCCGACGTAGATTGAGCCCGTGACAGCCTCCGACTCTCCTTCGCCGGCCGCCTCGCTCGCGCAGCTGCGCGAGGACTACGCCCTCGGTGGGCTCGACGAGAGCGACGCCGACCCCGACCCGGTGAGCCAGCTGGAGCGCTGGCTCGGCGAGGCGATCACAGCCGGCCTCTACGACCCGACGGGCATGGTGCTCTCGACGGTCGACCCCGACGGCGCGCCCTCCTCGCGGATGGTGCTGTGCAAGGGCCTCGACCCGCGGGGGCTGGTGTTCTTCACCAACTACGAGTCGGCGAAGGCGGCCTCGATCGCGCACGAGCCGCGCGTCGGCCTGCTCTTTCCCTGGCACCCGCTGCAACGCCAGGTGCGGGTGGCGGGCACGGCCACCAGGCTGCCCGTGGCCGAGAGCGACGCCTACTTCGCAGGGAGGCCGCGTGCCTCGCAGCTGGGGGCGGTCGCCTCGCCGCAGTCGCGGCCGGTGGCCTCGCGGGCCGAGCTGGACGATCGCTATGCCGACGTGGCCGAGTCCTACGCCGACCGGGACGTCGAGCGGCCCGACCACTGGGGTGGCTACCTCGTGGAGCCGGTCTCCTTCGAGTTCTGGCAGGGGCGGACGGGGCGGCTGCACGACCGGCTGCGCTACGACCGCGCCGGCACGAGAGACGGCGCCGCCGGGTGGACGGTCACCCGGCTCGCGCCCTGACGGGACGGCTCGGGCCGGGCGGGCTACCGGCGCCGAAGCCGACGTACCGGGATTCGTCGGAGCCTGCCCCTAGCGTCCCCCCTCATGGAACTGACCGCCGCCTACGACATGGCGAGGGCGCTGCTCGACGAGCACGGACTCGCGAGCTGGACCCTGACCTTCGACCGCGCCAAGACCCGCGCCGGCGTGTGCCGCGGCGCCCGTCGCGAGATCGGGCTGAGTGCCCCCTTGACCCGACTCCATCCGGTCGAGGAGGTGCGCGAGACCGTGCTGCACGAGATCGCCCACGCCCTCGTGGGTCCCGACCGAGGACACGACGCGGTGTGGCGCCGCAAGGTCAGCCAGATCGGAGGCAGCCCCCGACGCTGCGTCAACGCCGACGCGCCCCGGCCGACCGCGCCGTGGCTCGGGGTCTGCGCCGCCGGCCACGAGGTGCAGCGGCACCGTCGGCCCGAGCGGCCCACCACGTGTGGCCGGTGCTCGGCGACCTTCACGGTGGACCACCTCGTCGAGTGGACCTACCACGGACAGCCTGCTCACATGCACCCCAACTACGACGCCGAGCTCGAGCGGATCAGGCGAGGCGCGGCCCCCGTCGTACTCCCGGTGGGCTCCCCGGCCCGCATCACCGCACCGGGGGAGTTCGCAGGCCGGGTCGGCACCGTGGTCAAGCGGGGCCGCACCCGCTACCACCTTCGGCTCCCCGAAGGCTTGGTCCGGGTGGTGTTCGCAGGGGTGGAGCCGGCGTAGGGAGCGACGCAACGGTCCGGACAGCAGGCGGCCCGCAGGCTCGATGCACCGGCGGACGACCGGTGCGCCTGCGGGCCGGGTGACTGCGGTGGATTCGCCAGTCACACGCTGTCCACGCGTGCTGTTCGTGGGTGCGACTAGCGCGCAGCCACCTCACGTGTCCAAGACTTCATCTGCGGACCACCTCCTTTCCCGTGTGGCTCCACGGTAGGTCCGACGCGGCCGCGGGACAACGGCTTTGCCGAGGGGGACCTTGGCCCGGGCGCTCACCGCAACGTGCGCTTGAGCACCTTGCCGGTCGGGGTGCGTGGGAGCTCGTCGAGGAAGACGACGTCACGGGGGGTCTTGTAGCGGGCGAGGTTGTCTCGCACGTGCTGCTTCACGGCATCCTCGTCCCAGGCGCCGTCCTCGCGGAGCACCACGAAGGCCTTGAGGCGCTGGCCGAAACGCTCGTCGGGAGCACCGATCACCGCGCACTCCACGACGTCGGGATGCTGCTCGAGCAGCTCCTCGACCTCGCGCGGGAAGACGTTCTCACCACCGGACACGATCATGTCGTCGTCACGGCCGTCGACGAAGAGCAGACCTCGCTCGTCGAAGTGGCCGACGTCGCCCGAGGACATCAGCCCGTCGAGCTGGTCCTTGGTGCCGCCCCCGGTGTAGCCGTCGAACTGGATGCGGTTGCCGACGAAGACCCTGCCGGTCTCGCCCGTGGGCAGCGGCTCGCCCTGCATGTCGACGATACGGACCACCGAGCCGCGCAGCACCCGCCCGACCGTTGCGGGCTCGAGCGCGAGGTCCTGGGGGGTCGCGATGGAGGCGTAGGCGACCTCGGTGGAGCCGTACAGGTTGTAGAGCACCGGTCCCAGACGCTCCAGCGCGCGCGTGCTCAGCGCGGAGCCGAGCTGTGAGCCGCTGACGAACACCACGCTGAGGCTGCTCAGGTCCACGTCGTCGGCGATCTCGCTGTCCAGCATCCGCTGCAGCATCACCGGGACAGCCACGAGGCCGTCGGCGCGGTGGGCCTCGATCGAGCGCAGCGCCACCTCGGGCGAGAACCGGCGGCGGACCACGAGGGTGTCGCCGAGGGCGAGGGCCAGCATCGTGGTGGCCAACCCCAGGGAGTGGAACATCGGAGCGCACAGCTCCACGGTCTGGCCGGTGCGGAATGGCACGCGCTCCAGCAACGACCCCACGGCGCCGAGGCTGCGGGGGATGGACCGCGCCGCGCCCTTCGGGGTTCCGGTGGTGCCGCTGGTGAGCACCGTCAGCGTGGCTTCGCGGCCGGGTCGCGGCGGCATCCGGCGGCTGTGGTGCCGGGTCGCCCAGGCCAGGGATCCAGCATCGGGCTCAGCCGGCTCGGGGTCCTCGGTCCAGGCGAGCCAGTGCCCGAGCCGGGAGTGGACGCCGGCAAGCAGCTCGGAGTGCTCCTCGTCGTGCACGAGCAGGTCGGTGCCCTCGCGCTCGGCGACCTCGCGCAGCTGGGGGCCGGCGAACTCGGTGTTGAGCAGGATGATGCGGGCGCCGCACTTGGCAGCGGCGAACAGCGCTGCGACGAACCAGCGGTGGTTGCGACACAGGATGGCGACACCGTCGCCAGGACGCAGGCCGTGCTCGTGCCAGGCGTTGGCGATCGCGTTGGCCTGGGCGTCCAGGTCGGCGTAGCTGATCGATCCCTGCTCGTCGACGACCGCGGCTCGGTTCCCGTGGCGCAGGGCGGTGGCGTGGACCAACGCCGCGATGCTCCCGTGGGTCATCAGGCCGAGCCCCATCCGGGCCAGCCGCAGTGGTGGTTGCGGCCGGACCAGCCCCCGGTGTACGCAGGCGGCGAGGAAGTGGGTCTCGTCGGAGAGTCGGCGTACGGTCGAGGTGGCGACGCCGGTCATGCCGGCAAATGCGCTCAAGGGCATGACAGCCATTGTGCCCACCCGGTCGCCGGGACCATGCTGGCGCACAGGAGGCATGGCAGGAGTGACCAGCACAGGAGGAGGGAACGTGGGTGCGCTGGAGGAGCTGACCACTGAGGAGTGCCGCGAGCTGCTGGCCACGGCCCAGGTCGGTCGGCTGGCACTGGGGACCGAGGCCGGGCTGAGGATCTACCCGGTGAACTTCGCGCTGCACGGCGACGACATCGTCTTCCGCACCCTGCCCTACGGCCAGCTGGCCGACAACGTCGTCGACGCCCAGGTGGCCTTCTCCGTCGACGACCTCGACCGCGAGCTGCGGTCGGGCTGGCACGTGCTGGCCGTCGGGGTCTGCCGACGCGTCGAGGCGACGGAGGAGATGCAGGAGGTGCGGGCCGAGGCCGACCCCGACCCCTGGGCCGAGGGGCAGCGCACGCTCTTCTTCCGGATCGTGTGCGAGGAGCTCACCGGTCGGCGCGTCCGCACCCAGTAGTCGCCGTCGTAGGCGAGCCGGCGTCGGCGCGGCGCGGGTTCAGGAACGGGCGCGCTCGTAGCGGGCAAGGGCCTCGACCCGCTCCTCGCGATGGTCGACGATGGGCTGCGGGTAGCCCGACACGTGGCGGGGTTCGTGGATCTGCGAGGCCGGAACCTCGGCGAGCTCCGGCACCCATCGGCGCACGTAGGTGCCGTCGGGGTCGAACTTCTTGCCCTGCGTGGTGGGGTTGAACACCCGGAAGTACGGCGCGGCGTCGGTGCCGGTGCCGGCGACCCACTGCCAGCCGTGCTGGTTGGAGGCGAGGTCGCCGTCGGCCAGCCGCTCCATGAAGTAGGCAGCGCCGTGGCGCCACCACACGTGCAGGTCCTTGACCAGGAAGCTCGCCACGATCATCCGGACCCGGTTGTGCAGGTAGCCGGTGGCGTTGAGCTGGCGCATGCCGGCATCGACGATCGGGAAGCCGGTGCGGCCCTGGCACCAGGCCTCGAACTCCGGCCCCGGGTCGTCGTACTCCATCGAGGCCAGGGCGCCGCGGAGGTCGCTGCGAGCCGAGCCGGGCTGGTGCCAGAGCACGTCGGCGTAGAACTCGCGCCAAGCCAGCTCCTGGCGGTACGTCGCCGCAGCCTTCGAGCGACGCGCGGCCAGGTCGGCCAGCAGGGTGCGGGGGTGGATCTCGCCCCAGCGCAGGTAGGTCGACATCCGGCTGGTGCCGTCGCCACCGGGCAGGTCGCGGGCGGCGGCGTAGTCGTCGAGGTGGTGGTCGCGGAACCGGCGCCAGGCCCGGAGCGCCGCGGTCTCGCCGGCCTCGATCAGGTCGACGCCGGCAGGGGGCGCTGCCGCCGGCACGTCGTCGCCCTGCAACGACGTCCACGCCGGGTCCCGCGGTGCCGGAGCCGGGTCGCGCCAACCGTGGTCCACCCACGCCCGGGAGAAGGGGGTGAAGACCCGGTAGGGGTCCCCGGACTTGTTGCACACCCGACCCGGAGCGACCGCGTACGGCGAACCGGTGGCCTCGAGGTCGACCTTCTCCGCGGCCAGCACCACCTCGACCTCGTGGTCACGTCGCGCTCCGTACGGGCCGTAGTCCGCGGCGACGTGGACGCTGCCCGCCCCGAGATGGCGGACGAGCCGCCGCAGCTCGTCGGCCGGGCGGCCACGGCGCACCACCAGCGCACCCCCGAGCGCGTCGTCCAGCGCCCGCAGCGACGCCGCCAGGTAGGCGCGCCGGACCGGTCCGGCAGGAGCCCACAGCTTCGGGTCCAGGACGAAGACGGGCGCGACCTCGTCCGCCTCGAGCGCGGCGAGCAGGGCGGGGTTGTCGCCCAGACGAAGGTCGCGGCGGAACCACATCACGGCCGTCGTCATGCCCACACCCTGCCGCAGCGCTCCAAGACGCAGCCGGAGGTTTGGGAGGATGGGGCGGTGAGCGACCTCATCGACACCACCGAGATGTACCTGCGCACGGTCTACGAGCTGGAGGAGGAGGGCATCGTCCCCCTGCGTGCGCGCATCGCGGAGAGGTTGCACCAGAGCGGGCCGACCGTCAGCCAGACCGTGGCGCGGATGGAGCGCGACGGGCTGCTCACCGTCGAGGGTGACCGCCACCTGGAGCTCACCGACGAGGGTCGACGGCTGGCCACCCGGGTGATGCGCAAGCACCGTCTCGCCGAGCGCCTGCTGACCGACGTCATCGGGTTGGACTGGGAGCTGGTCCACGCCGAGGCCTGTCGCTGGGAGCACGTCATCTCCGAGGCGGTGGAGCGTCGCTTGCTGGCGTTGCTGGACCACCCCACGGAGTCGCCGTACGGCAATCCGATCCCGGGGCTCGAGGAGCTGGGGGAGGTCGCTGCCGGCCAGTTCCGCGAGGGGGTGGTGACGCTGGAGTCGGTGGCCACCCAGCACGAGGACAGCCGGGTCCGCATCGCGCGGATCAGCGAGGAGGTCCAGAAGGACGCCACGGTGATGGCGGCGCTGCGTCGCGTCGGCGCACTGCCGGGCCAGGAGGTCGCCGTACGCCGTGCTGGTGTGGGGGTCCTCATCGGGTCCGGGGGCGAGCTGGCTGAGGTCGGCACCGAGCTGGCCGAGCACGTCTTCGTCGAGGCGCGCTGACCCCCCGGCGCCCCGGTCGTTGAGGTGCGAGCGGAGCGAGCCTCGAAACGCCCGGGGGGTTTCGTGGCTCGTCGCTGGAGCTCCTCGCACCTCAACCAGCGGGGGCGCTTCCGTCGGGACGTGCTCAGGCGTAGCGGGTGGCGGCGCGGGCACGGGCCTTCGCGGCCTCGGTCTGGCGGTCCTTGGGAGGAGCCTGGGTGACCAGCCGGTCGAGCAGCCGCTGGGTCGCCTCGGCGACGTCGGTCACGGCCTGGTCGAAGGCCTCGGCGTTGGCGCGGCTGGGCTTGGTGCTGCCGCCGACCTTGCGGACGTACTGCAGTGCGGCTGCCTGCACCTCCTCCGCACTCGCCGGTGGCTCGAAGTTGTGGAGCGGGCGGATGTTGCGGCACATGGCCCCACCGTAGGCCGCTGCGTGCGCTCAGCCCACGTGGATCAGGCGAACGTCGGTCGCGACCAGGGCGACCCGGCCGCCGTCGAGCGGCAGGGTGCGCGCGGTGCCCATGGCTCCGCTCGGCAGTGCCCACTCCTCGCCCTCCTCGAGGTTCCCGTCCGGGGCGACCTGCAGCGCGAGCAGACGGGCCGTGCCGTCCCACTGGTCGGTCACCGTGGCCAGCCCGACCTGCTGCCGAGGCAACCAGGTGAACCCGCGGGGGTCGTGCTCGGCCGTCGCGCGACTCCCGCGACCCAGGCTCACGGTGTCGAGACGTCGGGGATCGGCGAGGTCGCCGATGTCGAAGACGGCGGCCTGCCCACCCAGCTCCTGCCCCTCGGGAGTGGCGTCCTGACCGATACCGAGCAGGCGGTCATCGCCGACGGGGTGCAGGTAGCGGGAGAAGCCCGGGATCTTCAGCTCACCGCGGGTACGAGGACGGGACGGGTCGCTGAGGTCGACGGTGTACAGCGGGTCGGTCTGGCGGAAGGTCACGACCACAGCGAGGTCGTCGAACCACCGGACCGACTTGATCTCCTCCTGTGGGCCGAGGCCGCGGACGCTGCCGAGCTCCACCAGCTCGTCACCGTCCTCGCGCAGCGTGGTGACGCCGTTCTCGTCAGCCCCCCACCCGTCCCCGTGAGCCACGGCCACGCGCAGGACGCCGTCGTGCTCGTCCATCGACCAGCGGTCCCGCAGCCTGCCCTCGACCTGGCCGGAGGCGACGTAGCGGGTGTCGGTCTCGGTGAGCTCGAAGGCGTGGATCCCGGTGTCCCCGATGCCGTCACCACCTGCCCAGCTCGTCAGGTAGAGGCGGTCGTTCGAGGAGTAGACGGTGTCGCCGCCGGCGGTGATCGCGGTGCCACGCCACGTGGTCAGGTCCCCGGCGCTTGCGGTGATGACGCTGATGGTGCCGAGCTGGTCACCCTCGCTGGGGTGATGGACGGCCTCGCAGCCCACCAGGGGTCGCAGGTCCTCGACGGCGCCGGTGGTCGGCAGCCAGTCCTCGATCGTGCTCGAGCGCACGAGGTCCTTGTTCTCCTCCTTGGCCTGGGCCGTGGTGCGGTTCCGGTTCGGGTACACCCAGTCCAGGGCGGGCCGAGCCGTCCGGAGCACCAGGCGCACGGTGTCCTGGTCCGCTCCGCTGTCGGCGTACTGGCGGGCGCTGAGCAGGCTGCCGCCCAGCGTCTGGTCGGAGTCGACCGTGGGCGACTCGGGGTTGCTGATCGAGACCTCGAGCACCCGTGACCGGTCGCTCGGCGGGGCGGGGTAGCCGGGCCGGGCGATGTCGGCCGCGACACCGGGTTCGACCGGGATCGGCCCACCCCAGAGGCCACCGCCCTGCACCACGAGCACGCGGTCCCCGAGCAACAGCAGCTCGGGGGAGTGCATGGCCTCGGGAAGCTCGAGCCGGGAGAGCTCGCGGGGGGCCTCGCCGGTGACGTCGGTGACGACGAGCTCTCGGCCGCGCACCTGCACCACCAGCTCCCCGTCGGTCTTGGCGATGTCGGGCTCGTCGACGCCGCTCTCCTGCACGTTCGTGCCGGTGCCACTGCTGGTCTGCGCATCCACGGAGTCCGCGTAGCCGCTGGCCTCGTCGTCCTGGCCGGAGGCAGCCATCGGCATGCGCATGTCCTCCAACGGGCCACCGAGGGGGTACGGCGTGCCGCCGTCCATGCCGTAGGGCCCGACGTGCGGCAGGGCTCGTCCGACGTACCAGTCGAGCAGCTCCTCGCAGCCGGTGAACGGGGTCAGACCGGTGGCGGCAGCCGGCACGCCCCGGAGCGGCGCGGGGCCGTCCGGATCGGGGGAGCCCACCAACCCGTTCAGCACCAGGGTGAGCGCCCCGGTCGTCGCGGCGACGGTGGCGGTGGCGATGGCGGCTCGACGCATGGCTCCTCCTACGGCTCTGGTGGTGCGCGTTTCCCCTCCGACGCACCGTGACTCCGAGCGGTTCCACCCCGTTGGGCACAATGACTACGACCCCCCCGAACCAGGAGATGGTGTGCCACCTCAGGACAAGTCCGACCGCCCGCTCGACATCGTGGTCCTCGGGGCCACCGGCTTCACCGGAGGGCTGACCGCCGAGTACCTGGCCGAGCACGCCCCCGCCGAGTGTCGCTGGGCTCTCGCCGGGCGCAACCGACACAAGCTCGAAGCCGTCCGGGAACGGCTCTCCGGGATCAACCCCGCCTGCTCGGACCTGGAGCTGCTCCACGCCGACAGCACAGACGAGCAGTCGTTGCGTGAGGTCGCCGAGCGCACCCGTGTCGTGGTGACGACCGTGGGCCCCTACCTGGAGTACGGCGAGCCGCTGGTCGCTGCCTGCGCCGCTGCGGGCACCGACTACGTCGACCTCACCGGGGAGCCGGAGTTCGTCGACCGGATGTACGTGCTGCATCACGAGGAGGCGGAGCGCACGGGGGCCCGCCTGGTGCACTGCGCCGGCTTCGACTCGGTTCCCCACGACCTCGGGGTCCTTTTCACCGTCCAGCAGCTGCCCTCACACGCCCCGACCAAGGTCCGGGGTGTGGTGCGGTCCAACGCCACCTTCTCCGGTGGCACCTTCGCCTCGGCCCTGGGGCAGATGTCCCGGGCGCGCCAGATGCAGCAGGCCGCCTCGAAGCGCAAGCGGATCGAGCCCAAGCCGGAGGGCAGGAAGGTCCGGTTGTCCCGAGGCAAGCCGAGGCGCGACCCGCTGCTGGGGTACTGGCTACTGCCGATGCCCACGATCGACCCGATGGTCGTCAAGCGCTCGGCCGCGGCCCGCGACGACTACGGACCCGACTTCACCTACTCCCACTACGCCGGCTTCAAGCGGCTCCCCTTCGCGGCGGGGGCCGTGGCGGGGGTGGGTGCGCTCGCCGGAGTCGCCCAGGTGCCGTTCCTGCGGGACCAGCTGAAGAAGCGGGTGCCGCAGGGCAGTGGCCCGGGCGAGGAGAGGCGGGCCAAGTCCTGGTTCACCGTCGACTTCGTGGGCGAGTCCGGTGGCCGACAGGTGCACACCCGGGTCTCCGGCGGGGACCCCGGCTACACCGAGACCGCGAGGATGCTGGCCGAGTCGGGGCTGTCGTTGGCCCTGGACGACAACCCGGTGACCTCGGGCCAGGTGACCCCCGCGCAGGCCATGGGGGAGAACCTGATCGACCGACTCTCGAAATCGGGCATTTCGTTCACAGTGAGGCATACTTCGCCGTAGCCTGAGGCTAGCCCTTGGGAGAGGGCGGTGACGACAAAGCTCAGGTGAGACATCAGTGAAGCGTGGTTGCCGCGCGCACAGCGCGGGTTGGGATACGACACCACGGCACAGCCGGCGAACGCGTGTGGTCAGCGCGCTGGCGGCCACCGGGGTGATGGCCGCGACGGCGACGGTGTCGGTCTCGCTGGCTGCTCCCGCCACGGCCATGCCGGTGCGCACCGACGGGCCGTTGACGACCGAGGTGAGGACGAAGGGCGAGGCCCAGCTCACGGCGCGGCAGGTGACGTTGGCCCAGCGGGTCGAGCGCCGCGTGGTGCTGCGTTCGTCGAAGGACACGCGTGTCAGTGGCAAGGGAAGCGACCTGGTCGCGATCAGCGCGCTGAGCAGCTACGACGTGCCGGCGGTCGCGATGCGCGCCTACCGCAGCGCCGCCGCCGAGATGGCGCGCATCCGGCCCGGGTGCCAGATCCCGTGGACCCTGCTCGCCGGCATCGGCCGTGTGGAGTCCGACCACGGCCGCTACGGCGGCTCACAGCTGGGCGTCGACGGGCTGCCGCGCCCCGCGATCCGCGGAGTCGCGTTGAACGGAGCCGGCCCGGTGGCCGCCATTTCCGACAGCGACAACGGCCGCTGGGACGGCGACAAGGTCTGGGACCGAGCGGTCGGCCCGATGCAGTTCATCCCCACGACGTGGACGTCGTCGGGCCGTGACGGCGACGGTGACGGCGAGGCCAACCCCAACGACATCGACGACGCGGCGCTCGCGGCTGCGGACTACCTCTGCCCGTCGTCAGGCAGCCTCCTGTCCGACTCCGCGCTGAGCCAGGCGATCTTCCGCTACAACCAGTCCGACTACTACGTCGCCCTCGTCAAGGCCTTCAAGACCGGTTACGAGACCGGCGTCTTCAACATCCCGTCCCCGCCGCCACCCCCCGAGGACGATGCGGAGAAGAAGAAGGAGAAGCAGGCCAAGAAGGCCAAGCGCGCCAGGCAGCGTGCGAAGCAGGCCGCGGCCGAGGAGAAGGCTGCCGACAGGAAGGCAGCCAAGGAGAAGGCAGCCAAGAAGGCGGCGGCCAAGGAGAAGGCAGCGGCCAAGAAGGCCACGAAACCGTCGACCACGAAGCCCGCCCCCAAGCCCAGCTCGAAGCCGAAGCCGAAGCCCAGCCCCAAGCCGAGCCCAAGCCGAGCCCGAAGCCGAAGCCGAAGCCCAGCCCCAAGCCGAGCCCGAAGCCAACGGCGACCCCGACCGTCGGCGCGACCAGCCCGGCCGCCGCGGAGACCAGCTGACTCGACGGGAAGTAGAGCGAGGCCCTTCTGCCCGTGTCGCGCAGTGGCTGTCAAGATGGGCTCCGGCCCCAGTAGCTCAGTGGATAGAGCAGCCGCCTCCTAAGCGAAAGGTCGTAGGTTCGACTCCTACCTGGGGCACCGCCACCTCCAGCCGAGACGACCTCGGTCAACAATCGGTCACCTGAAGGAACATCGACCTCTGGCGGCCCGAAAAGCGTGCAAGACCGGTCTTGTGACCGTTCTTGCACGGCGCCACGACCAACCGGCCCGGGCGTACGCGCGGCCGCTTCCTCCGGCGTACCCCTCGGTGTAGCGTCGTTCACGCTGACCGCTCACGGGCTCGGGAGGGTTGATGGCCAGGTCGTTCCTCGGGTGGCCGGTGGTGCGCCAGCTGACGGGGCCCGACCGGTGGGGTCGTGGATCGGCGGTGCGCTCGGCCGCCACCGAGGCCACCACCCCGCGCACCGCGACCGCCGACCGGGTGGTCAAGAGCGTGTGCCCCTACTGCGCCGTGGGCTGTGGGCAGCAGGTCTTCGTCAAGGACGACCAGGTCATCCAGATCGAAGGCGACCCCGACAGCCCGATCTCGCGCGGTCGGCTCTGCCCGAAGGGATCGGCCAGCAAGAGCCTGGTCACCAGCCCCCGGCGGCTGTCGAAGGTGCGCTACCGGCGCGCCTACGCCACCGAGTGGGAGGACCTCGACCTCGACGTCGCCATGGGCATGATCGCCGACCGGGTGGTCAAGGCCCGCAACGACACGTGGCAGGAGCTCGACGAGCAGGACCGGAAGGTCCGGCGCACCCTGGGCATCGCCAGCCTGGGTGGGGCCACGCTCGACAACGAGGAGAACTACCTCATCAAGAAGCTGTTCACGGCGCTGGGCGCGCTCCAGATCGAGAACCAGGCCCGCATTTGACACTCCTCCACGGTCCCCGGTCTGGGGACCAGCTTCGGTCGCGGCGGCGCCACCGGCTTCCAGCAGGACCTGGTCAACTCTGACTGCATCGTCATCCAGGGCTCGAACATGGCCGAGGCCCACCCGGTGGGCTTCCAGTGGGTGATGGAGGCCAAGAAGCGCGGCGCCACGGTGGTCCACGTCGACCCCCGGTTCACCCGGACCAGCGCCCTCGCCGACACGTTCGTGCCGCTGCGGGTCGGCACCGACATCGCCTTCCTTGGCGGCGTCATCAGCTACGTGCTGACCCACGAGCTCGACTTCCGTGAGTACGTCGTGGCCTACACCAACGCCGCCTCGATCCTGACCGAGGAGTTCGCCGACACCGAGGACCTCGACGGCCTGTTCTCCGGATACGACCCGGAGAAGCGCACCTACGACACGCAGACCTGGCAGTACCGGCGCCAGGAGGACCAGGGCGCCGACCGTCACCAGCACCACCAGCAGCGCGAGACTGCGAGCTCGCTGGAGCACGAGGCCCACGGCATCGACGTCGACGCCGAGGTGGAGCGTGACGAGACCCTGCAGCATCCGCGCTGCGTCTACCAGGTGCTCAAGCGGCACTACAGCCGCTACACCCCCGAGATGGTGGCGCAGACCTGCGGCGTCGACGTCGAGGACTTCCTCGAGGTGTGCCGGGCCTGGACGCAGAACTCCGGGCGTGAGCGCACCACCGCGCTCGTCTACAGCGTCGGATGGACCCAGCACAGCGTGGGGGTGCAGTACATCCGCACCGGTGCGATCCTCCAGCTCCTGCTCGGCAACGTCGGACGACCCGGCGGCGGCATTCTCGCGATGCGGGGCCACGCCAGCATCCAAGGGTCGACCGACATCCCCACGCTGTTCAACCTGCTGCCTGGTTATCTGCCGATGCCCAAGGCGGGGCAGCACGACTCCCTGGAGCAGTGGGTCGACGCGGTGCGCCATCCGGGCGCCAAGGGCTTCTGGGCCGACGCGCGGGCGTACTGCGTCAACCTGCTCAAGGCCTACTGGGGCGACACGGCGACCGCGGACAACGACTTCTGCTTCGACTACCTGCCCAAGGTCACCGGCGACCACGGCACCTACCGCACCGTGTTCGACATGATCGACGGCAACGTCAAGGGCTACTTCCTGCTGGGCCAGAACCCGGCCGTGGGGTCCGCCCACGGCCGTGCGCAGCGGCTCGGGATGGCCAACCTCGACTGGCTGGTCGTGCGGGACCTCTTCGAGATCGAGAGCGCGACCTTCTGGAAGAGCTCGCCGGAGATCGAGACCGGCGAGATCGTTCCGCAGGAGTGCCGCACCGAGGTGTTCCTGCTGCCGGCCGCCGCCCACGTGGAGAAGGAGGGCAGCTTCACCCAGACCCAGCGCCTGCTGCAGTGGCGCGACAAGGCCGTGGACCCCGCGGGTGACCGCCGTTCCGAGCTGTGGTTCTTCTACCACCTGGGCCGGCTGGTCCGGGAGCGGCTGGCGGGCTCGACGCTGGAGCGGGACCGGCCGGTGCTCGACCTCGCCTGGGACTACCCGACCGGCGGCCCGCTCGACGAGCCCGACGCCGAGGCGGTGCTGCTGGAGATCAACGGCTACCACGTCGAGGACCGACGACCGCTGACGTCGTACTCCGAGATGGCCGACGACGGCTCCACGGCAGGTGGCTGCTGGATCTACACCGGTGTGTACGCCGACGGCGTCAACCAGGCGGCCCGGCGCAAGCCCGGCTCGGAGCAGAGCTGGGTCGCACCCGAGTGGGGGTGGGCCTGGCCGATGAACCGCCGCATCCTCTACAACCGCGCCTCGGCAGATCCCGAGGGTCGCCCGTGGAGCGAGCGCAAGGCCTTCGTCTGGTGGGATCCCGAGGCAGGCGACGAGGGGGAGTGGACCGGGCACGACGTACCCGACTTCGAGAAGACGAAGTCGCCGGACCACGTGCCGCCGTCCGACAGCGAAGGCGTGGAGGCGATCGCCGGGGACGACCCGTTCATCATGCAGGGCGACGGGAAGGGCTCGCTCTACGTGCCCCAAGGCCTCGTCGACGGCCCCCTGCCCACCCACTACGAGCCGGTCGAGTCGGTGTTCGCGAACCCGCTCTACGGGCAGCAGTCCAACCCCACCTACCAGGAGTACCGGCGCGAGGACAACCGGCTCAACCCCAGCCCGCCCGAGCCGCACAGCGAGGTGTTCCCCTACGTCTACACGACCAGCAGGCTCACCGAGCACCACACCGCAGGTGGGATGAGCCGCACCTTGGCCTACCTGTCCGAGCTGCAGCCGGAGATGTTCGTCGAGGTCTCGCCGGCCCTGGCAGAGGAACGCGGCCTGGAGCACACCGGCTGGGCGACGGTCGTGACCGCGCGCTCGGCGATCGAGGCCCGCGTGCTGGTCACCGACCGGCTGCGTCCGCTGCGGGTCGAGGGCCGAACCGTCCATCAGCTGTGGCTGCCCTACCACTGGGGGTCCACCGGCCTCACCACCGGCGACTCGGCCAACGACCTCGCGGGCATCTCGCTGGACCCGAACGTCCTGATCCAGGAGAGCAAGGTCGGCACCTGCGACGTCCGTCCCGGCCGGCGGCCGACCGGGCGGGCCCTGCTCGACCTGGTCTCGGCCTATCGCGACCGAGCCGGTCTCGACCAACCAGGGGAGGAGGGCTGATGTCCTCACGCAAGGGCTTCTTCACCGACACCAGCGTCTGCATCGGCTGCAAGGCCTGCGAGGTGGCGTGCAAGGAGTGGAACGAGATCCCCGACGACCGCTCCGGCCTGCTCGGGATGTCGTACGACAACACCGGCGACCTCGGGGCGAGCACCTGGCGGCACGTGGCCTTCGTCGAGCAGAGCGCCGCCCCTGCCGGTGACGGGAGGCCAGACTTCCGCTGGCTGATGAGCTCGGACGTCTGCAAGCACTGCACCCACGCGGCCTGCCTGGACGTGTGCCCGACCGGGTCGCTGTTCCGCACCGAGTTCGACACGGTGGTGATCCAGGACGACATCTGCAACGGCTGCGGCTACTGCGTGGCGGCATGCCCTTACGGCGTGATCGAGCGGCGGCAGGGGCCTGAGGGCGACGAGAACGTCGGCATCGCCCAGAAGTGCACCCTGTGCTACGACCGCCTCTCCGTCGGCGAGTCCCCGGCGTGCGCGAAGGCCTGCCCGACCGAGTCGATCGTGTTCGGGGACCTCGACGAGCTGCGGGAGCAGGCGGACCGGCGCCTGGCCGAGCTGCACGAGCGCGGCGTCGAGGACGCCAGTCTCTACGGCCGCGACCCCAGCGACGGTGTCGGCGGCGCCGGGGCGTTCTTCCTCCTGCTCGACGAGCCCGAGGTCTACGGACTTCCCCCGGACCCGGTGGTCACGACCCGCGACCTGCCGCAGATGTTCGGTCGCGCCACGGTGGCGGGGATGGCGCTGCTGGCCGGTGCCGCCATCTCCTTCCTGGGACGGCGGCCGTGAGCGCGACGGAGCAGGCGCCGGGATCCGAGCCGGTGCGCCGGCGGGGCAGCGGCGACTTCTCCATGGTGGAGCCGGCCGAGTTCACCGCCTACTACGGCCGCAACGTCGTCAAGCCAGCACCCTGGGAGAACGACATCCCCGCCTACCTGTTCACCGGGGGTGTGGCCGCCGGCTCCTCGCTGCTGGCTGCGGGTGCGAGCCTGACGGGGCGCGCGGCGCTGCGGCGCAGCGGGCGGTGGAGTGCTCTCGCCGCCTTGCTCGCGAGCCTCGCAGCACTGATCCACGATCTCGGCAGGCCCGCCCGCTTCCTCCACATGCTGCGCACGTTCAAACCGACCTCGCCCATGTCAGTGGGCACTTGGATCTTGTCCCTTCACGCGCCGCTCGCCGGACTCGCGGCCGCTGCCGAGGTCGCCGCCCTGCTCCCCGAGCGATCGACCCCTTCGCGGCTGAGGGGCCCGGTCCGTCTGCTGCGCCGGCTGGACACCCCGGTCGGCCTCGCGGCGGGGCTGACCGCGCCTCCGGTGGCGGCGTACACCGCGGTCCTGCTGTCCGACACCGCGACCCCGTCGTGGCACGAGGCGTATCGCGAGCTGCCCTTCGTCTTCTGCGCGTCCGCAGCCGCGGCCTCCGGTGGCCTGGCCATGGTGACGACTCCGGTGGCGCAGGCTGCGCCGGCGCGTCGGTTCGCGCTCGGTGGTGCCCTCGCGGACCTGGCCGCCGAGCCCCGCATGGAACGCTCGATGGGGCTCGCGGCCGAGCCGTTGCGCGAGGGAAGAGCAGGCACCACCATGCGGGTCGCCCGGGCGCTCACCCTGGCCGGTGCCGCCGGCACCCTGCTTGCCGGACGTAGCCGCGCGGTGGCCGTCGCGTCCGGGGCCGCGCTGCTCGCCGGATCTGCCTGCATGCGGTTCGGGATCTTCGAGGCGGGCCTGGCGTCTGCGCGGGACCCGAAGTACACCGTGGTCCCGCAGCGGGACCGCCTGGTGCGTCGCAGATCACGCCCCACCGCCGCCGGACGAGCCCAGGAGTGAACCGTGGCGCTTTACCCTGGGGAGATGGCGACCGAGCTGAGGCTTCCCGATGGCACCCGCGCCATCACCTGGTCGCTGCTGCCCGACGACAAGGAGGCGCTGGCGGAGGGATACGACCAGCTCGACGCAGAGTCGAAGTACCACCGCTTCCTCCACGTCGTCCCCCACCTCAACGAGGAGATGCTGCACCACCTCGTCGACGAGGTCGACGGCGTCAACCACATCGCGCTCGTTCTCTTCGTGATCGACGACCGCGGGCGGGGAGAGCCGGCCGGTATCGCGCGCCTGGAGCGCTACCTCGAAGAGCCCGACACGGCCGACGTCGCGGTCACCGTGCTGCCGGAGTACCGGGGGCGGGGCGTGGCCTCCTCGCTGCTCGAGGTGCTCGTGGCCCAGAGGCCCCCCGGGGTGGTGCGCGTGCGCACCCAGGTCCTCGCCGACAACGTCGCCTCGCTGCGCATGCTGGAACGCCTCGGCCCGGCCACCGTCAAGGGGGAGGGCCCGGTGCTGGAGGTCCAGATCGAGCTGCCCCAGCACGCCGTGAGCCGCTGAGAAGTCCGTGATTTTCGTTACCACGGGCGTGTCGTCGGGGACCATGGCCAGTAATCTTGCGCAGCGCGCCTCGGGGAGCGCCTGACGTTCGCTCGTGCGACATCGCCGGACGAAGGCAGGGTCCGGCAGACTGGGTTAGGGAGACGTGGCCTACTACGGCAAGCACCTCGAGACGGGTAGCCACCCGGTGCTCAAGGCTGTCGCCGTCTCCACCGCACTGGTGCTCTCGGTGCTGTCGGGCACCGTCTACCTCATCTACCGCCACCTCGAGGGCAACGTCACCGTCTCGCGGGCCTTCGACGAGCTCACCACCGACCGGCCCGACGAGGTGGAGGTGGAGGGGCCGAAGGATCCGCTCAACATCCTCGTGCTCGGCTCCGACACCCGGGCCGGTCAGACCGCCGTCGCCGGGAGCACACCGGGCCTCTCCGACACCACGATCCTGCTCCACCTGTCCGCGGACCGTTCCCGGGCCTACGGCGTCAGCGTCCCCCGCGACCTGATGGTCTCGAGGCCCGAGTGTACCGACAAGAAGACCGGTGAGCCGTTGCCCGCGCAGGAGGTGGCGCAGTGGAACGAGGCATACGCACTCGGCGGTGAGGCCTGCACCATCGCCCAGTTCGAGGAGATGACCGACCTGCGGATCCACCACTTCATGGTGGTCGACTTCGCGGGGTTCACGAACATGGTCGATGCCTTGGGGGGAGTGCCGGTGTGCCTCCCGACCGAGGTCAACGACCCGATCGGCCGGATCCACCTCCCTGCCGGCACCTACGACGTCCAGGGGAGCCAGGCGCTGGACTACGTCCGCGTCCGGCACTCGATCGGCACCCGTGACACCGGCGACATCGGCCGGATGAAGCGGCAGCAGGCGTTCCTCGCCTCGATGGCGAACAAGGCGATCTCAGCCGGCACCCTCTTGAACCCCACGCGGCTGCTCTCGTTCCTCGACGCGGCCACCAAGTCGGTGACCACCGACCCCGGCCTGCGTCGGCTGACGACCATGGCGGGGCTGGCCAACCAGGTGAAGGGCATCGGCCTCGACAAGGTGCAGTTCTTCTCGATGCCGTTCGAGCCGTACGACCCCGACCCCAACCGGCTCCAGGCCACCAAGCCCGCCGACCGACTGTGGCGTCTCCTGCGGGAGGACGAACCGCTGCCCCGCAGGTTCACGGCCGACGCGGCGAGGGCGTCGGAGGGGAAGCCGGGAGACAAGGGCCCCGGCAAGAAGCCGTCGTCCGGGACCCCCTCGCCGCGCGAGGAGCAGCGCACGTCCGACGCCGAGCAGTACGGCCTGTGCGCCTGAGCCCGGGTGCTGCCCGGGGCCCGCGCGGACCCAGATCGTCGCCGGCGGGTGCCTCACCCTCATGGGTCCTAGAGTTGAGCCATGACGGACCCCCACGGCGAGACCCCCCGCCACATCGAGCTCACCGAGGAGTACGCGGCCCACAACTACCACCCGCTGCCGGTGGTGCTCGCCCGCGGTGAGGGTGCCTGGGTCGAGGACGTGGACGGCCACCGCTACCTGGACTGCCTGGCCGGCTACTCGGCGCTCAACTTCGGCCACAACCATCCCCGGATCGTGGCTCGGGCGGAACGGCAGCTGCGGCGCCTGACCCTGACCTCGCGTGCCTTCTACAACGACCAGCTCGGTCCCTTCGCCGAGGCGCTGTGCCGCCTCACCGGCAAGGAGATGATGCTGCCGATGAACTCGGGGGCCGAGGCGGTGGAGACCGCCCTCAAGGTCAGTCGGCGGTGGGGCTACCAGGTCAAGGGCGTGCCGGACGGCCATGCCTCGGTCATCGTGATGCACGGCAACTTCCACGGCCGGACCACCACCATCGTCAGCTTCTCCGACGACGACGTCGCACGCGACCACTACGGGCCGTACACGCCCGGATTCCGGTCCGTGCCGTTCGGCGACGTCGACGCCGTCAGGGCGGCCATCGACGAGACCACGGTCGCTGTCCTCGTCGAGCCGGTGCAGGGGGAGGGTGGCGTGATCCTGCCGCCCGACGGCTTCCTGACCGGCCTGCGCGACCTCTGCACCGAGACCGACGTGCTGATGGTCGCCGACGAGATCCAGTCGGGCCTTGCCCGCACCGGCCGCACGTTCGCGTGCGACCACGAGGGTGTGGTCCCGGACATCTACGTCCTGGGCAAGGCGCTGGGGGGAGGCGTCATGCCGGTCTCGGCGGTCGTTGCCGACCGGTGGGTGCTGGGTACGATCACGCCGGGGTCGCACGGGTCCACGTTCGGCGGCAACCCGCTCGCCAGCGCGGTCGGCCACGAGGTGGCCCTGATGCTGGAGACCGGGGAGTTCCAGGAGCGGGCGGCGAAGCTGGGGGCTCACCTCGAGCAGCGGCTGGAGCCCCTGGTGGGCAACGGGCTGGACGCCATCCGGGTGCGCGGGCTCTGGGCCGGCCTCGACGTCTCGCCGGAGGGGCCCAGTGGCCGTACCCTCTGCGAGCGGCTGCTCTCCCGCGGGGTGCTGGCCAAGGACACCCATAGCCACACCATCCGGTTGGCACCGCCCATCGTGGTCACCGAGGAGGAGCTTGACGTGCTGGTCGAGTCGATCACCGGCGCCCTCACCGAAGGTCGCTGACCGCCCCGCCCCGGCCTCCGCCTCGGGTCTGCCGTCTGATCAGACGGGAGGCGCCTCTGCGCGGCCCCGGGAGGCGCTCTGTGTCTGATCAGACGGGAGGCGCCTCTGGGCGGCCCCGGAAGGCGCTCTGTGTCTGATCAGACGGGAGGCGCCTCTGCGCGGCCCCGGAGGCGCTCTGTGTCTGATCAGACGCCAGAGCGGGAGGGGTGGAGGCAGCACAGGCGGGAGGGGCGAGGCGGGAGCGGGCACGGCACCGCCCCAGCTCACGGCACGTCGGCCAGTGCCTTGTCGAAGGCGGTCGCGGCGGCCTGCCAGGGTCCGACCGGCGGGTGGTCGGCCAGGCCGAGCAGGTGGGGGGTCAGATCCGCCGAGAACGTCGTGCTCGCCTCGCGTGGCACCAGCGAGGGCAGGTTGTCGATCGCGATGACGTCGATCCAGCGTCCGTCCTCGTCGCTCACGCGGCGGACCGGGTCGTCCCACGTCGTGATCGCGTGGTTGACCGGCAGCATGTTGGTCGCCGAGGTCACGTCGCAGGTGACGTCGGAGATCAGGTGCAGCCGCCGCCTGCGGCTCAGGTCGTCGGCCGTGACGAACGGCGTGCTCGGGACCGTGGTCATGACGCAGTTCACGAGCAGCTCGTGCTCGACCAGCCGACTGGGGTCCTGGGCGCGGCTCTCGGCGCGGTCCCACCGGGCGGCCTCCAGGCCCGCGACGGCGAGGGCATCGGTCGCTCCGGTGCCGGACCGCCCTCGTGCGCCGGTCACGACCGTGGGGGTGTCCGTCGGGAGGGCCGCCTCGATGAGCTGGATGTCGAGCGACGGCTTGTCGGTCGGGCTCAGCGGCGACTTCAAGGTCCCCGCCAGCTGGAGAGCACCCAGCGCGGCCCCGACGTAGCCCGCCCAGTAGCCGAACGCGACCACGCGCCGTCCGCGCTCGTCGGTGAGGTACTCGATGTCGTAGAGCCGCCCGCCGCCCTCACGGAAACGGGTCAGCGTGTCCGCCGCGTCGCTCTGACCCTTGTAGGCGTGGGCGAAGTAGATGTGACGATGACGCAGGGCCGGTGGCTCGTCGGGCAGCTCCTTGATCCCGAGCACGTAGCTGTCGTCGGGTGCGTCGACCCACGACCCCGCCTCGGCGGTCTGTGCCCCCGCCTCGGCGTACTCCTCGATCTCGAAGACCCGCTGCGGCGACTGCTCGACCGTGATGCGAACGCCGGAGGCGACCAGGCGGCGTACGTCGGCGGGCACGAGCGGAGCTCGTCGCTCGGTGGCGCGCGCCTCGTGGCGCATCCAGAGATGGGGGGACATGGCCTTCATTGTCCCCATTGCGGCGCGTGCGACGCCTCCGGCCTCAGGTGATCCGCGTCCCCTTCCCGATGACGGTGATCCCACCCTCGGAGACGGTGAAGCCGCGACGTCGGTCCTCGACGTGGTCGACCCCGATGAGGCAGCCGTCGGGCACCTGCACGAACTTGTCGATGACCGCGTTGCGCACCACCGAGCCCCGACCGATGACCACGTTGTCGAGCAGCACGCTGCGCTGGATGGTGGCGTGGTCCGCGACGTAGCCGTGGGTGCCGATCACGCTGCTGCTGACCGACGCCCCGGAGACGATGGAGCCCGGGCAGACGACGGAGTCGCGCACGGATGCCCCGGAGACGAACTTGGAGCCGGGCAGCTCGTAGTGATGGGTGAAGATCGGCCAGTCGGTGTTGTAGAGGTTGAAGATCGGCACCGCGGAGACCAGGTCGAGGTGCGCCTCGTGGTAGCTGTCGAGAGTGCCCACGTCGCGCCAGTAGTCGCGGTCGCGTGGCAGCGCGCCGGGAACCTCGTTGTTCTTGAAGTCGTAGACCGCGGCCCTGCCCTGCCCGACCAGCATCGGGATGATGTCGCCGCCCATGTCGTGCCGTGAAGCCTTGTCGACAGCGTCGGCCTCCAGCGCCTCCACCAGCACGTCGGTGGTGAAGACGTAGTTGCCCATGGAGGCGAAGGACTCCTCGGGGGAGTCGACCAGCCCGGGCGGGTCGGCGGGCTTCTCCAGGAAGTCCTCGATGGTGACACCGTCGGCCGCGGTCTGGATCACGCCGAACTGAGAGGCTTCCTGACGCGGCACCCGGATCCCGGCCACGGTCGCGCCGGCGCCGGACTCGATGTGGGCCTCGACCATCTGCGAAGCGTCCATCCGGTACACGTGGTCGGCGCCGAAGACGACGATGTAGTCGGGCCGCTCGTCGTTGATGAGGTTCATCGACTGGTAGATCGCGTCCGCGCTGCCCTGGTACCAGCGGGGGCCGCGGCGCTGCTGCGCCGGGACGGCGGCGACGTACTGCCCGAGCATCGGCGCCAGCCGCCAGGTCAGGGAGATGTGGCGGTCCA
The DNA here is from genome assembly GCA_963801135.1 of uncultured Actinomycetota bacterium. Taxonomy (GTDB): domain Bacteria; phylum Actinomycetota; class Actinomycetes; order Propionibacteriales; family Nocardioidaceae; genus Marmoricola_A. The sequence continues at coordinate 227,694 of CAWDDN010000021.1, forward strand.
GCGAGTGCGACTTGTACTGCGTGAGCACCGCGATCCGGCGCAGTCCGGCGTTGACCAGGTTGGAGAGCACGAAGTCGATGAGGCGGTAGGAGCCGCCGAACGGCACCGCGGGCTTGGCCCGGTCGAGGGTGAGCGGCATCAGGCGTTTGCCCTCGCCTCCGGCCAGGACGATGCTCAGGACCCGTGGCATGGGCCCAACCTACCCAACGACAAGGCTGTTCGGTGTCGGCAGAGGCACGTAGATTCGAGGCATGCGCGCCGCCATCCTGACCCGCGAATTCCCGCCCGACGTGTACGGCGGTGCCGGTGTCCACGTCGACTTCCTGGTGCGCGAGCTGCGGCGGCTGATCGACGTCGACGTGCACTGCATGGGGGAGCCCCGCGACGGCGCGACGGCGCACTCCGAGCACGATCCGAGGCTGGCCGCCGGCAACTCCGCCCTCTCGGTGCTGTCGGCCGACCTGTCCATGGCGGCGGCCGTGGAGGGCGCCGACGTGCTCCACGGTCACACCTGGTATGCCGCGCTGGCCGGCCATCTCGGCAAGCTCCTCTACGACGTACCGCTGGTCGTGACTGCCCACTCGCTGGAGCCGCACCGGCCGTGGAAGGCCGAGCAGCTCGGTGGCGGCTACCGCGTCTCCAGCTGGGCCGAACGCACCGCCTACGAAGCCGCCGACGCGGTGGTCGCGGTGAGCAACCAGATGCGCCACGACGTGCTCGACGCCTACCCGGAGGTATCACCGGGCCGGGTCCATGTGGTGCACAACGGCATCGACACCGACTTCTACCGGCCCGATCCGCAGACACAGGTGCTGGAGCGGCTCGGGGTCGACCTGGCGCGGCCCTACGTCGCCTTCGTCGGTCGCATCACCCGTCAGAAGGGCGTCCCTCACCTGCTGCGTGCGGGGCTGCGGCTCGACCCCGCGGTGCAGCTGGTGCTGCTGGCCGGGGCCCCCGACACCCCTGAGCTGGCCGCCGAGACCGACGCCGCGATCGCCGACCTGCGGGCCTCGCGCGACGGGGTCGTCGTGGTGTCGCAGATGCTGCCGCGCGAGGAGGTGCGACAGGTGCTCACCCACGCCGCGGTCTTCGCGTGCCCCTCGGTCTACGAGCCGCTGGGCATCGTGAACCTGGAGGCGATGGCCTGTGAGACAGCCGTGGTGGCCAGCCGGGTCGGCGGGATCCCCGAGGTGGTGCAGGAGGGCGAGACCGGGCTGCTGGTCGATCTCGACCCCTCGGACCCCGAGGGGTTCGAGCAGGACCTCGCGGCTGCCCTCGACCGCGTGGCACTGGACGAGGAGCTCGCGGGGCGGCTGGGGCGTGCCGGCCGCACCCGGGCCGTCGCGGACTTCGGCTGGGACGCGGTGGCGCGCAGCACCGTCGACATCTACCGGCACCTGGTCCGATGATCCCCCCGCTCGAGTCGTCGGCGCAGGAGCCCCCGCACCAGCAAGCCGCGGAGGTGACGGCGCCTGACGCGACCTCGCCGGAGGAGAAGAGGCGCGCACGGGCACGTCGGCGGGCCGAGGTCTTCGGAGAGGTGCTGCCGGAGACCACCCAGGACGAACGGGCCGGCGACGAGCGGGGACCTGGTGACGGTGACGACTGGCTGCGGGCGAACGTGCCACCGCACCACGGCGGCGACTGACCGGGGTCTCAGACGGGCGGTGACGAACCGCCAGGCCCCCCGGGCCCACCCGGACCGCTGGACTCGGTGCGGGCCACGAGGGCGTCGCGGATCTGGGTGAGCAGCGCGACCTCCTCGGTGACCCCCTCGGTCTCGACCTCGGTCGGGAAGAACCGCTCCTTGGCCTTCTGGTACGGCACGATCACCGCGTAGTAGACCACCGCGGCGAGGATCACGAAGGCCACCAGCGAGGTCAGGAAGCTCCCGAACGGGATGCCGTTCTCGCCGTTGTCGTCGGCCAGCAGCACCCAGCTGTCGAAGTTCGGGTTCGCGCCGATCAGCTTCGCGATCGCTGCCAGCAGCATGTCGGTGAAAGCGGTGACGACGGTGGCGAACGACGCTCCCATGACGAAGGCCACCGCGAGCTCGACGAGGTTGCCCCGGAGAAGGAACGTCTTGAAGCCACTCATGGGTCGCGAGGCTAGCCGACGATGACGACGCCGACGACTCCCGCCGACGAAGCCTGGCTGACTCGGACCGCCTCGTGCTCCGGCACCGCGACCACCACCAGGCTCCCGGACCCCGAGCCCACGCCGGCATCAGGGCCCGGCCCGTTCTGGGCGTTGGGCAGCGCCAGCACCGGTGCCGCGTCCGTGACCACCGTGGCTCCGGTCCCGTTCGCGGTGGCGGCCACGAGATCGACGCGGTCGCCGACACGCAGCAGTCGGCCGATCCGGGGGTCGGCGACGTGAACCGGGACCGCGACCGAGGCAGGGTGGGCCGCCAGCAGTCCGGGCGCCAGCACGCGCCGGTCGGTGATCGCCTCGCCGGCCCGGACGGGGGCGGCCAGGGTCCTGCCGGTGATCGTGGAGCGGTCCGGGGCGACGCCGGCGGGAACCACCGCTGTCGGCACCTCACGCACCGCGAGGTCGCTCTCGGTCAGGAGCCGCCCCCCGGGCAGGTCGTGGGCTGCCACGACCACCGCGGTCGAGGCCGGTGGGGGCGGTGAGACCGCGCGTAGTCCGGCGAGGACGGCCAACCCCACCGCCACCGCGATGAGCGGGACACGGTGGAGCACCACGAAGGCACGCCAGCGGCGGCGCAGCGAGGTCAGGACGGAGGTACCGGGTATCGGGGCCATGGGGGCGCAGCCTAGGCAGGGTGCCGCCTCGAGGCCGTCGGCTTTCCACAGGCAGCGGGGTGCCGACCCTCCCGCCCGCCCCACGACCGGGTCGAGTTGGCCCAGAAGGCGAGACGGCCCACAAGTGGGCCGGGAAGTTTCCCAACTCCGCCGATGTTTGGGATGATTGGCACTCGAGGCATCGGAGTGCCAAACCGGATGCTTCCCCTCGCCACGTCGTGACACCGGAGGAAACCGTGCCGACCTACCAGTACGCCTGCACCGAGGCCGAGTGCGGCCACGCCTTCGAGCAGTTCCAGAACTTCACCGAGGACTCCCTCACCGTCTGCCCCGAGTGCGACGGGCGCCTGCGCAAGGTGTTCAACGCCGTCGGGGTGGTCTTCAAGGGCTCCGGCTTCTACCGCACCGACAGCAGGAGCGAGAGCGGGCCAGGCGGCAAGCAGGGCACCGAGAAGACCACGGCCGGCAGCGCCACGGAGGGTGCTGGCGCGGGGTCGTCGTCCCCCGACTCCGGGTCGACGGGCTCCGGGTCGAAGGACTCCGGGTCGAAGGACTCCGGGTCGAAGGGCTCGGGGTCGAAGGCGTTCGGGGTCGAAGGGTTCGGGGTCGAACGGTTCGGGGGCGTCCGCTTCGGGTTCCACGGGCTCCGCGGCTGCGAGCGCGCCCGCGGGTGCCGGTGCAGCCTGAGGACAGCGTCGACCCCGGCACCAGCGCCCCTCGCGACGAGGAGGCGGGTGAGGTTGCGGGGTCTGCCCGTCCGGCGTGGTTCCGCTGGATGGTCTACGCCGCGATCGGGCTGACGCTGGCAGCTGTCGCGACCACGTTCACCACGGTGCGCGCCGTCCGGGACGCGCTGCCGCTGACCGACGGGTCGGTGACCCTGGCCGGGCTCGACTCCTCGGTCGAGGTGCGCCGCGACGACGCGGGGGTGCCGCACGTCTACGCCGGGTCCGTCGAGGACCTCTTCATGGCCCAGGGCTACGTGCAGGCCCAGGACCGGTTCGCGCAGATGGACCTGCGACGCATGGCGGCCGAGGGGCGTCTGTCTGAGCTGTTCGGCAGCCGCACGCTCGCCCAGGACCGGATGGCCCGCACGCTGGACTGGCAACGGATCGCGGAGCGCGAGCTGAGGCTGCTCCGCCCGCGCACGGTGACCTGGCTCAAGGCGTTCAGCGACGGTGTCAACGCCTACCTCTCCGACTTGGAGCCGCAGGAGATGTCGCTGGAGTACGACCTGCTTCACCTCCAGGGCGTGAACCACGAGCCCGAGCGGTGGTCGCCGATCGACTCCCTGATGTGGTTCAAGGTCACCTCCTGGGACCTGCCCACAGCGGTCCGCGACGAGGTGGATCGGGTCGCGATCGCCACCGAGCTGAGTGTGCGTGAGGCGCGCCAGGTCTACCCGGAGCGGGAGAACCCCGTCGGGAACGCCTGGGCAGTCGCCGCGCAGCGAACCGAGACCGGGGCGCCGTTGCTGGCCGCCGACCCCCACCTGCGTCCCTCGCTCCCGGGCCCGTGGTACCAGATCGGGCTGCACTGCACCCGAGTCAGCCGGCAGTGCCCCTTCGACGTCACCGGTTTCGCCTACCCGGGCACCCCCGGGGTGGTGATGGGCCACAACGCCAACGTCGCCTGGGCTGCCACACCGTCCCCCGTGGACGTCGCCGACCTGTACCTCGAGGCCGTCCGAGGAGGTCGGTACCTCCGCGGTCAGGAGGAGGTCGACTTCGAGGAGCGGGAGGAGGTCATCGGCGTCCGTGGCGAGGAGCCCATCGTCGTCCACCCGCGCGCCACCGTCCACGGGCCGGTGGTCTCCGACGTCAGCCAGACCTTCGCCTCGGTCGGCGCGAACGCCCCGGACGGCGGGTTCGACCGCCGGCTCGACGACGTCCTCGGTTCGGTCGGCGGCGTCCCGCGAGGCGACTATGCGGTGTCGTTGTCCTGGACCGCCCTCCGGCCGAGTCGCAGCCTCCAGGCGATGCTGGCGCTCGACCGGGCAACGGGGTGGCGTGACTTCCGGGGCGCGCTGCGGCGGTTCGCCCCGCACCGCCACTTCGTGTACGCGGACCGCACCGGACACATCGGGCTGCAGGCGACCGGCGTGCTACCGGTGCGGCCGGACTTCAAGCCAGGGGGATTCCCGGCGTCGGGCTGGGACCCCGCCGAGGACTGGGAACCGGGACGGATCCCGCGCAACCAGCTGGTCTCGGTGCTCGACCCGCCGGATGGCCTGGTGGTCGCCGGCGCCACCGGGTGGCCCTCCTACTCCGGTCGCCGGGTCCAGCAGCTGCTGAGCGATCGTGACGACCTGACCACCGAGGACATGGCCGACGTCCAGGGCGACAGTCGGCACGGGTTCGCCGCGAGGCTGGTACCCGTCCTGCTCGACATCGACCTGGAGGGCGGTTACCTGCGCAGCGCTCAGCGTCTGCTGCGCGGCTGGGACTTCCAGCAGCCCGCTGACTCCCCGGCAGCCGCCTACTTCAACGCGGTGTGGAACAACCTGCTGCGGGTCACCTTCGCCGACCAGCTGCCGCCGACCGTGCCGATCTCGGCCGGCGAGCAGTGGTGGGACGTCGTCGAGCGACTCCTGGACCGGCCCCGTTCGCGTTGGTGGGACGACGTGACCACCGAGGACGTGGTCGAGACCCGAGACGACATGCTGCGCCGGGCCATGGAGGAGGCGCGTGACGAGCTGACGCGGCTGCAGTCGCGCACCGCGGCCAGGTGGACGTGGGGCCACCAGCACACCTTGTCCCTGGAGAACCAGACCCTCGGCCAGTCCGACAACGGGTTGGTCCGCTGGTTGCTCAACCGCGGTGACTGGCAGGTGGGCGGAGGGCCGGACACGGTCGCGGGCGGCGCCCTCGACGCCGGCGTCGGCTATCAGGTGACAAAGGCGCCCTCGCTGCGCATGGTCGTCTCACTGGGCGACCTCGACGGGTCGACGTGGGTCAACCTCACCGGGGTGAGCGGCCACGCCTTCAGCGACCACTACACCGACCAGACCGACCTGTGGGTCGCCGGACGGACCCGGCAGTGGGCCTACACCGACTCGGCCGTGGAGCGGGTCAGCGACCAGAGCCTCGTCCTCGAGCCCAGCCCGTCAAGCTGAGCCCGCAGGGTCGGGCCACGGCGACGACCCTGCGGTCGTGGGGGGCGGCCGGAACCTCGACGGGGTACTCGTCGTCGTAGAGCAGGGTGCAGGTGAAGGTGCCCAGGGGCACCCGGCCCAGGGCGCGGTCGTAGCTGCCTCCGCCACGCCCCAGCCGGACACCGGCGGAGGACACGGCGAGCCCCGGTGTCAGCACGACGTCGGCGGTGGCGACGGCGTCTGTCCCCAGCCGCCGCCCGGGCGGCTCGAGAAGACCACGGCCGGCGGGCACCAGGTCCCCGTCGTAGGCGGCCCAGTCGAGGTCGCCGTCGGGAAGCAGGATCGGCAGGATGACGCGTCGCGCCGCGGCCGTCAGGGCATCGAGCAGGGGGCCGGTGCCGGGCTCCTGAGCCATCGAGACGTACGCCGCGACGGTCGCGGAGCGCTGGAGCGGCGGCGAGTCGAGCAGGTGGGCGGCGATGTGTTCGGCGTCCTCCCGTGTCTGCCACAGCCCGCGCCGCCGCCTGCTGGTCAGCAACCGGTCGCGCAGCGAGGTCTTCTGCGCCGCCAGCGCCTCCGCGTCGTTCATCGGCCCCATCATCGCCTCCGACGTCAAGCCTCCGACGTCAAGCCTCCGACGTCGCCTGGCCGCCGCGGCCTACCATGCGCACATGAGTGACGAGGGTCTGCGACAGGCGCGCGAGAAGATGACGGCCGAGGGGGTCGACCCGGTGGCCGTCGAGGTCTTCAGCCACTACTACCGGCTGGTGGAGACCGGTGAGACCGGCATGGTGCCCGAGAGCAGCATCGAGCCGCTCGACATGGAGGCCCTCGCGGACGTGCAGGTCCCGGACGCGGTCGCCACGGAGGCGATCGCCGGCACGGTGGTGGTCAAGCTCAACGGCGGGCTCGGCACCTCGATGGGGCTGGACAAGGTCAAGTCGCTGCTGCAGGTCCGCGGCGGGTGGAGCTTCCTGGACATCATCGCGCGCCAGGTGCTGGCGTTGCGGGAGCGTCACCAGGCCAGGCTCCCGCTGCTGTTCATGGACAGCTTTCGCACCCGGGAGGACACCCTCGCGGCGTTGGCGACGTACGACGACCTACCCGATGCCGAGCTGCCGCTGGACTTCCTCCAGAACAAGGAGCCGAAGCTCCGCGCCGACGACCTGACACCGGTGACCTGGGAGCCGGACCCCGCCCTGGAGTGGTGCCCGCCGGGCCACGGTGACCTCTACACCGTCCTGCACGGCAGTGGGCTGCTCAAGCAGATGGCTGAGGCCGGCTACCGCCGCGTCTTCGTGTCGAACGCCGACAACCTCGGAGCCGTCCCCGACCCGACCGTGGCGGGATGGTTCGCCGCCAGTGGAGCGCCGTTCGCGATCGAGGCGGTCCGGCGCACACCGAGCGATCGCAAGGGCGGTCACTTCGCGCGTCGGCTCAGCGACGGGCGGATCGTGCTGCGGGAGACCGCGCAAACCCTCGACGAGGACAAGGGGGCGCTGGCGGACCTGGAGCGCCACCGCTACATGTCGACCAACAACCTCTGGTTCGACATCGAGGCGATGCTGGCCGAGCTCGAGGCCCGCGACGGCGTCCTCGGGCTCTCTCTGATCAAGAACACCAAGACCACGGACCCGGCGGACCCCGCCAGCCCCGAGGTGATCCAGATCGAGGCCGCGATGGGCGCTGCCATCGAGATCTTCGACGGTGCCCGCACGATCGAGGTGGGCCGGGAACGGTTCGTCCCGGTCAAGACGACCGACGACCTGCTGGTGCTGCGCAGCGACGTCTACGAGCTGGACGAGTCGGCGGTGCTCCACCGGGTTCCTGAGGAGATCCCGTACGTCGAGCTGGCGGGTGCGTACAAGCTCGTCGGCGACTTCGAGCGTCTGGTCGAGGAGGTCCCCAGCCTGGTCGGGGCTCGCAGTCTCACCGTCGACGGGGAGTGGACGTTCGGCCCGGACGTCCGCGTGGTGGGCGAGGCCGTGGTCGGAGCGGACGGCTCGCCGGGTCGGATCGAACGCACCGTGCTGGGTCAGGGCTGAGCCATGGCCTTCACCCCCGACGACACCGACACCCCGATCTCGGTCGACGAGCACGTGCGGCGGGTGCTCGACAGCATCGAGCCGCTGCCGGCCTACGAGCAGCCGCTGCTCGAGGCGCTGGGACTTCCGGCCTGCCAGCAGGTCAGCGCGACGATGGATCTGCCGTCGTTCGACAACTCGGCCATGGACGGATACGCGGTGGTCCACACCGACCTGACGGCGGCCTCCGAGGAGGCTCCCGCGCAGCTGCCGGTGGTGGGGGAGTCCGCCGCGGGTCAGGGCAAGGTGCTGGGGATGTCGGCCGGCACGGCGGTCAAGATCATGACCGGCGCTCCGGTGCCGTCAGGGGCCACGGCGGTGGTGCCCGTCGAGTGGACCGACGCCGGGGCGGCCGCGGTCCGGATCATGCGCGCGCCGGTCGAGGGCCAGCACATCCGCCGTCGCGGCGAGGACGTCTCGACCGGCGAGGTGCTGGTGGAGAGCGGGGACCTGCTCGGCCCGCGTCAGGTGGGGCTGCTGGCCAGCGTCGGCATGGCGCGGGTCCCGTCGCGGCCCCGGCCCCGGGTGGTGATCATGTCGACCGGCGCGGAGCTGCGGGACCCAGGGGGCCGGCTCTCGCACGACACGATCTACGACTCGAACTCCTTCATGCTCGCAGCCGCGGTGCGCCAGACCGGCGCCATCGCCTACCGCGTCGGCATCGTCTCCGACGACCCTGCCGAGTTCGCCGACGCGCTCTCCGACCAGCTGGTGCGTGCCGACCTGGTCGTCACCAGCGGCGGCGTGAGCAAGGGGGAGTACGACGTGGTGAAGGAGACCCTGTCGCGGACTGGGACGGTGTGGTTCGGTCGCGTGGCGATGCAGCCCGGCAAGCCCCAGGGCTTCGGCTTCGTGGGGGAGGACAAGATCCCGATCTTCACCCTCCCGGGGAACCCCGTGTCGTCCTACGTGTCCTTCCAGCTGTTCGTGCTGCCGGCGATCCGCCGGCTGATGGGCAGGACCCCCTGCACGCGACCGCGGACGCGGCTCAAGCTCGAGGGTCGGCTGCGGTCCGCTCCGGGCAAGGAGCAGTTCGTCCGCGGCCACGTCCATCGGTCGGGGGGCGGGTGGCGCGATGTGGTGAGCCCGGTCGGGGGGCACGGCTCCCACCTGCTGGGCGACCTCTCCGCGGCCAACGCCCTCATCGCCGTCCCGGCCGATGTCGAGGACCTCGACGACGGCAGCCCGGTCGAGGTCATCCTGCTGGACCAGGAGTTCTGATCGCCATGACCACAGGAGACGCCGCTGAAGGGGTTGGGGCGAGGAGGCTCACCCACGTCGACGAGGCGGGGCAGGCCCGCATGGTCGACGTGTCGGGCAAGCAGGTGACGCCACGCGAGGCGGTGGCGAGCGGCCGGGTGCTCGTCAGCGACGAGGTGGTGGCTCTGCTGCTCGGGGACGGAGTGCCCAAGGGTGACGCCCTCGGGGTTGCCCGGGTGGCGGGGATCATGGCGGCGAAGCGCACCCCCGACCTGGTGCCGCTGTGCCATCCGCTGTCGATCAGCGGCGTCGAGGTCGACCTGAAGGTCGAGGAAGCCGCGGTGTCGATCCGTGCCACGGTGCGCACGAACGACCGCACGGGCGTCGAGATGGAGGCGCTGACCGCGGTCTCGGTCGCCGCTCTCGCCCTCGTCGACATGGTCAAGGCAGTCGACAAGGGCGCCGTCGTCACCGACGTCCGCGTGGAATCGAAGTCCGGGGGCGCGAGTGGCGACTGGTCCCGGGAGGGTGCGCGATGAGCGTCGGGCCGCGGGCGGCGGTCGTGGTGGCGTCGAACCGGGCGTCGGCCGGTGCGTACGCCGACACCACCGGCCCCCTGATCGTGGCTGCGCTGCAGGACGCGGGGTTCGAGGTGGACGACCCGGCGGTCGTTCCCGACGGTGCGCCGGTCGCCGAGGCCATCGGGGCTGCGGTCTCGGCTGGTGCGCGGGCGGTGCTCACCACCGGCGGCACGGGGCTGACCCCGACCGATCTGACACCGGAGATGACGCGGCCGCTGCTCGACCGGGAGGTCCCGGGCATCGCCGAGGCGATCCGCGCCCACGGTGTGGCGAAGGGCGTTCCGACCGCCGCCCTGTCGCGGGGGCTGGCTGGTGTGAGCGGGCGTGCGCTGGTGGTGAACCTGCCCGGCTCGCGTGGCGGGGTGAAGGACGGTCTCGAGGTCGTGCTGCCGGTGCTGCGCCACGCCGTGGAGCAGATCGAGGGCAGCGACCACCCATGAGCGAACTCCATGACCGAGCCCTATGAGTGAGCCCCATGAGTGAGCCCCATGAGTGAGCCCCAGGGGTGGGCCGAGCTGCGCAGGTCGCACGGCGACGTCGAGGTTCGGCCGCTCCACTCCTCAGACCGGCGCGCCTGGACCCAGGCGCGCCAGCGCAACCGGTGGTGGCTGCAGGAATGGGAGGCCACGTTGCCGCCGGAGTCCCCACCCGGCCACCCGTCGTACCGCAGCATGATGCGGGAGCTTCGCCGGCTGACGCGCGAGGGCAGGTGCCTGCCCTTCGCCATCACCGTCCGTGACCAGTTCGCCGGCCAGGTCACGGTCAGCAACATCGTGATGGGCTCGGCGATGTTCGGCCAGATCGGCTACTGGATCGACGAGCAACATGCCGGCCTGGGTCACACGCCCACCGCTGTCGCCCTCGTCATCGACTACTGCTTCGAGACGGTGGGGCTGCACCGACTCGAGGTGGCGATCCGACCCGAGAACACCGCATCTCTTCGGGTCGTGGAGAAGCTGGCACTGCCGGAGGTCGGATTCGCGCCGCGCTACCTGCACATCGCCGGGGCCTGGCGCGACCACCGGCTCTTCGCGCTGACGCGCGAGGAGGTCCCCGGTGGGGTGCTGCGCCGTTTCTTGTCGTCCTGACACGGACGCCTGTGGTGGCCCGGACCGAGCGAACCTGGGGTGAACGCAGCGTTTTCACATCAGTAACAGGAGTTGTCCTGCGACACACCGATCACGGTGCGCTCGGCGGGTTCGTCGCGCTCCTACGGTGGTGCTCGTGGATCTCTCCGGGCTGATTTTCGTGGCACTTGCCCTCGTCTGGGCCGTCGTCCTCATTCCCAGGGCGCTGCGGGCGCACGACGACGAGGCCGAGACCCGTTCGGTGCAGACGAGTTCGACCCGTGCCCGGGTCCTCACGCGACACGGTCGTTCGCACCCCGAGCCCACGGCTACCGAGGAGAACCCGGCGCTCAGCCACACCCCGCGCCCCACGGCGTCACTGGTGACCCGCCAGCGAGAGCGAGCAGCCGCGGCCGCCCGGCGCCGCCGTCGGGTGCTCGCCGCGCTCGTCCTGATGGTCGCCGCCATCGCCACCACCTCTTCCCTGGGCTACCTCGCGCCGTGGGCCGCTGCGGTCCCGGGGGCGTGGTGTCGTCGGGTTCCTGGTGCTGGCCCGTGTGCTGGTGCGCCGTGATCACGCCATGTGGGAGGCACGACTGCACCAGCTGCGCACGGCTTCCGGCGCCGACGACACCGCCGACGCCATGGCGGCCGACGACTGCGAGGGCGGCGCCGACGGTGCGGCCGGCGATGTTCGCCCAGCGGCCGAGCCCGAGCTGCACGTCGTCGCTCGCAACGACCAAGGCGTCGCGGTCGTGACCGACGTCGAGGACACCTCGACCTTCGACGCCGGAGTCCTGGCTCGAGCCGTCAGCGCCCCCCCTGCGGGAACTCTCTGGGACCCGCTGCCGGTCACCCTTCCGACGTACGTCGACAAGCCGCGCGCCACGCGCTCGGTGCGCACCATCGACCTTGGCGCCGCCGGGGTGTCCAGCTCCGGCCACGACGCCGCGGACAGCGCGTTGATCGCCGAGACCGCCAGCGCCAGCAGCGGCCCCGAGGGGCAGGAGCCGCCGGCGCAGCAGGCTGTCGGCTCCTGATAACCTCAGCATCGCGCCTGTGACCAGGCGCCCCGGGGCTGTGGCGCAGTTGGTAGCGCGTCTCGTTCGCAATGAGAAGGTCAGGGGTTCGAATCCCCTCAGCTCCACCAAACCTGCAGGTCAGGAGGCTGTCGCACGGATCGTGCGGCGGCCTCTCGGCATTTCGGGCTCGGACCCAGCAGCGCCGGGGTCGTCCCGGGGGCCTGAGCCGGGCGGCTGCCTTGGCCTACCTCAGGCGGTAGAGCTTCAGGAGGTTGTGGGTGGCGCAGATGAGCTTCCATTCGCTGTCGGCGGCGCTGAGGCCTCTGCGGGAAATGGTTCGGATCTTGCGGTTGTGCTTGATCTGGGCGAAGACCGGCTCGATGGCCCCGGCTCTTCGGGCGTAGGTTCGGCGGCCGCGGGGGCTGTCGATCTTCGCGATCGAGGCTGCGGTGAGACGGTCAGGATCACCGGCTCGTCGGCGCCGCAGGACCTGGTTGATCCGGGGCACCGAGACGCCGAGCTTCTCCGCGGCCTCGGGCTTGGTCAGTTCACCGGTTTGGACCTGATCGATGATCTGGGTGCGGTGCTGTTCGGTCTCGGCGATCTTGTGGAGCTTGCGCGCTCGGCCGGGTGCGATGAACGATTCCACCCCGGGCAGTTGGGTGTTGTCCTGGCTCCAGTAGCCGGCATCGGCCACCACTCTGCGGAGCCGTCGATTCTCACCGGCGTGCTTGAGGTTGGTCTTCGCGGTGCCGATCACGGTTTCGTAAAGCGGAGCGTCGAAGGCCTGGTTGGAGACCTCGGCGGCGATCACGAACTGGTCCATCGTGGCCACGGCCTGGGCGTTGAAGCCCTGCACGAACCCGTCCTTGGTGTTCATCAACCGTGACTCCGGGTCAGTGATGTTGCCGTGCTGGCGGCCGCGGTTCTTCTGCCGATCCGGGGAGGGCTTCTTGCCTCGGATCTTCTTACCGGTCTCGGCTTCCTTGGCCGCACGCTTGGCCATCACCGCTTCGTAGGAGTGCTCGTCGGCTTCGGCCTGAAGCTCGTCGAGCACCCGCCGCAGCCGGGCCCGACGCCCGGCCCGCGGACCAACCCCACCGTCCGGGCCGCCCGGCTGGTCGTCGCGACGGGCCGCTTCGGCGTCCTCGTCGGCATCCACGGCGGCGGCCTCAGCCAGAATCTGTTCGGCGACCTGCTCGGCGGTCCGGTTCGCCTCCTTGGAGGCATTGGCGACCACACGGGTGCCGTCGATGGCGACTAGGCCGGGTCGCAGCAGCCCCTGCCGGGCGCACACCGCGAGGACTTGTCCGAACAACGACCCGATCGCGGTCTCGTGGGTGGCGCGGAACCGGGCGATCGTGGCGTGGTCGGGCTGCTGGTTCGCGGCGACCACCCGGAACGCCACATCCTCGGACAGTCGCCGCTCGATCCGGCGGCTGGACCGCTCACCGACGCAGTAGGCGTAGACCAGCACGGCCAGCATCACCGCCGGGTCATACGCTGAGCCGCCCCGGCCATCGGTCCGGTAGCCGGAGTAGAACCCGGTCAGGTCGAGCTCGGCGACCACATCCAGCACGAACCACGCCAGGTGATCCTCGGGCAGCCAGTCCGCCACCGACGGCGGCATCAGCATCAGCTGCTCGCGATCGGTAGCCACGAAGTTGTACGTCATACCCAATTCTCGGGCACCCGACCAGCCGGGCCGCCGCACGAAACGCGCTCATCGCGCCGATTCGTGCGACAGCCTCTCAGCTGCCGTTTTCGAGACTTGATGGCGCTGCGTGGGCACCAGAAACACACCAAAAACTCGCGCTTCGGTCCTCCCTGAGTGCTGATCGGCCGTCTCCGCACCAGGTGCGTTCGCTTGCGCTGATCCACGCGCCAGGAGTGCACGCTCATGCCGATGCGCGGGCGGGTCCTTCAGCCCCGGATTCAAGCTGACGAGGGTTTCGCGGAAGAGGCAGTCGCTCTTCGAAGCGACCCGGGCAGCAGCCCCGTGCGGGTCCTTCGGGAAGACGCACGCGTCGGAGAGCGCGGACGCCGAGCGCTACACCGCACAGGTTCGTTTCAGGGGGACTCTGCGACGAGTGCCCGCAGTAGTTGCGCCATGTCTTCGGCCGCGGACCGGTCGTCGGCGATGACGGGTGCCGGGCTGGGTGGTTCGGTCGCGGTGCCCGACTCAGCTAACGGCTCGGAAAGGAGGCTCCGGAAGAATGGGGATTCCAGGAGGGGGCTCTTCTCAAGGTAGGCGAGAAGCGGGGTGACCTCCTCCAGCCTGTCTGCGTGATGCATCATCCGGACGAGCTCGATCGCGGCGACACCGACACCTTGCATGTTGCCGGTGTCGAGAAGGTCTTCGACGTGGTGGAGGAGCAGTGCATAGGCCTTCTGGGTGTCGCCGCGTCGGAATGCCACGCGCGCCGAGACGGCGGTGGTGGGGGTGTGGGTGCGGGCCGGCACCTCGATCTGGGCGGCTTGCTCGAACAGGTGGTCGGCGCGGTCGTGGTCGCCTTGGAATGCGGCGCCGTATCCGTGGAGCATCAGGGTCCAGTTGAGCAGGGTGGGTGGACCGTGGGCGCGGTATCGCTCAGTCAGCGAGGGCGCTAGCTGCTCGAGCTCGGAGAAGCGGCCGAGGTTGAGGTATGCGGCCAGGATGTCGGTCTCCATGAGTTCGGCGAGGAACGGTTGCCCGCGGCGGCGACGTTCGGCCATCGCCTCAGGTACGAGGTGCAGGAGTGCTTCCCAGTCCTCGTGGGCGAAGGCTCTGCCGTGTCTCACCAGCGGGTCGTCGGGCTCCGGGTGTCCCTGGACGAGCCGGTCGTAGGCATCGGGACTCTGCGCAAGCGCATACCGGTGGGCGGCCCAGACCAGGCCGAACACGGTCAGCTCCCGGTCGCCACCACAGGCCTTGAGAACGCGTTCGGCCCAGTCGCCGATCTCCTGCCGGCTGCGGAGCAGCACCTCTCCGGCGACGGGTTCGATGAGGTCGACCACGTCACGGAGCTGACCCGAGAGGAGGGCTCGCTCGACCGCCGTCCGCAGCTCGGGCCAGAGCGTCTCCAGCCGGTTGACGCCGGCGACCTCCTCCGGTCCGGTGAGCAGCTGGTGAACTTGCCGGACCTCACGCATGCACCAGTCCGCGTGGCGACGCTGGGCCTTCTCGGCCTCGCCGGACTGGGCGAGGATCTCCGCGGCGTACTGACGGATGGTGTCCAGCATCCGGTAGCGCCGCTCGGCGAGGCGTCCAGCCTCCACGGTGAGCAGTGACCGGTCCACGAGACAGCCCACCAGGTCGTCGACGTCGGCCGCGTCGAGGTCGCCGCCCGCGGCGACGCGCTCGGCGGCGTCGAGATCGAAGGGGCCAGCTGAACGTGGAGAGGCGACTGAACACGGCTTGTTCGGTCGGCTGAGAAGGTCGTATGACCAGTCCAGGGTCGCGCGCAGCGTGCGGTGCCGTTCCACCCGGTCCCGCCGACCGCCGACCAGCAGTCGGAGTCGGTCCTGGAGCCGGTCGAGCAGCTGCGGCGGGGAGAGGGTGCGGGAGCGTGCGGCGGCGAGCTCGATGGCTAGCGGCACTCCGTCGAGGCGGCGGCAGATCTCCGTCACCTCCTCCCGCCAGGTCGGCCAGGTCGAAGTCCGGGTCGAGCGAGAGGGCACGTTGCGCGAACAGCTCGGTGCCGGCTCCTGCGGGGTCCAGCGGCGGCAGGGGGACGAGCTGCTCTGCGCCGATCGCCAGCGGCTCCCGGGAGGTGGTCAACACCTGGACACCCGGGCACTGCTCGACCAGGGTCTGGCAGGTCGCGGCGGCGCTTTCGACGACGTGCTCGCAGTTGTCGAGGACGAGCAGGGTCCGCCGACGCCTGAGCGCACCGACGACTGTCTCCACAGGTTGTTGGCTGGGTGTCTCCGGAAGAGCAAGTGCGTCCAGCACAGCCCGAGCGACGTCGTCGTGGGTCGCCCGTTCCGAGAGGTCCACCACATGCACGCCGTCGCGGTACGAGGTCTGGGCTCGGGTCGCGACGGTCAGGGCGAGGTGGGTCTTCCCGATGCCACCGGGCCCGGTCACCGTGACTACTCGCGACGTCTCCAGGGACCGTTCGACCTCGGCCAGCTCCCGGCGCCGGCCGAGGAGGGGCGCCGCTCTCGCGGGTAGGCTGCTCGACGGCTTCGCGCCTGGGGCGGCCGCGGCGGCGGGGTCAGCGGGGACCGGTCGCAAGCCCTCGTCGTGGGTGAGGATCATGGTCTCGACCTGTCGCAGCCGCGGGCCGGGCTCGACGCCGAGCTCCTCCACGAGCCGCTCTCGGGCAGTGCGGAACGCCGCCAGCGCCTCGGCCTGTCGGCCCGCGCGGTAGAGGGCGGTCATCAGCAGCGCCCACAGCTCCTCGCGGAACGGGTACTCGGCGGTAAGCCCGCTCAGGACCGCGATAGCGTCCCGCGGGGCGTTCTCCACCAGCCTCGCCATACGTGCTTCGGTCGCCTCCACCCACCGCTCGGTCAGTCGGGCCGCCTGCGGTGCGAGTCCCGGTGCGTCGAGTCCGGCGAGCGGAGGCCCGGTCCACTCCGCGAGTGCAGCGTCGACGTCACCGGAGGCCAGACGGTCCTCGAAGCGCGTCGCGTCGACGCAGCCGGGGTCGAGCGCAAGGCGGTAGCCGGCGCCGGAGCGTTCCACCGCAGTGGCTCCGAGTGCGGCGCGCAACTGCATGACGTAGGTCTGCAGTGTCTTCTCCGCGGTCCGGGGCGGGTTCTCGCCCCAGATCAGGTCGACAAGTCGGGACACGGGAACGGTCTCGCCGCAGACCAGCGCGAGCGCTGCTAGCAGCGTCCGGCTCTTCGGGGGACCGAGGTCGACCGACTCGCCGCCCACCGTTGCCGTGATTCCGCCGAGCAGGCGGACGTCGACCGACCCGTGGGTCTGCTGCTGGGTATCGGCCACCACCGTGACGCCTTCGCGCTCAAGGAGACCCGCGGGTCTCGACCCAGGCTCGACTCGATCTGGACCGCGTCTCGACCGGCTCCCGGGAACGTCGAGCCATGAACACAGTCACAACAACCACGAATCCCGTCAACATCGTGCCCACGACGCCGCAGCGCTGGTCGCCCCGCAGGGTCGCCAGGACCGCGGGCGTCTTCTACCTCATCATCTTCACTTTCGGGCTCTTCAGCGAGCTCTACGTCCGCGGGACGCTGGTCGACCCGGCAAGCGCCGCAGCGACCGCAGCGAACATCACCGACTCCGAGGGCCTGTTCCGCCTCGGCTTCGCAGCCGACATGGTGATGGTGCTCAGCGACGTCGCGGTGGCGGTGCTGCTGTACGTGCTGCTCCGACCGGTCAGCAGGACCCTGTCCACGCTGGCGGCCGCATTCCGGCTCACCCAGGCCGCGGTGCTGGGCTCCGTGCTCCTCGCCCAGTTCGCCGCACTCATCGTCCTCGACCCCGCCGGCCCGGGCGCCGGGTTGTCGACCGACGATCGTGACGCGCTGGTGGGTCTGACGATGGAGGCGCACTCCTACGGCTACCTGATCGGCCTG
This sequence comes from uncultured Actinomycetota bacterium, assembly GCA_963801135.1. Classification (GTDB taxonomy): domain Bacteria; phylum Actinomycetota; class Actinomycetes; order Propionibacteriales; family Nocardioidaceae; genus Marmoricola_A. The sequence goes on from CAWDDN010000021.1 coordinate 245,042, forward strand.
GTCTTCTTCGCCGCCCACCTCCTGGTGCTGGCCTACCTGCTCATCAAGTCCTCCTGGTTCCCCAGCGGGCTCGGCGTCATCCTGGGCATCGCCGGCGTCGGGTACGCAGCCGACAGCTTCGGCTTCTTCCTGGTCCCCAGCTACGACGGCACCCTGTCGCCGGTGCTGCTGGCACCAGCCGTCATCGCGGAGTTCTCGATGATCGCCTGGCTCCTCATCAAGGGCGTGCGGGTCGACGCGTGGCGCCGCGACGTCGAGGGCGCCGACACGCACACGGGGGTGGCGGCATGAGGGCCGTCGTCCAAGAGCGCTACGGCGCCCCCCAGGAGGTGCTGCGCGTTCGAGACGTGCCCCGCCCTACGGCGACCGGCAACCAGGTCCTGGTCCGCGTCGAAGCCGCGGCCGTTGCCGGCGACGACTGGCACCTGATGGCCGGCTGGCCCTACGTGGCCCGCCCCGCCACCGGCCTGCTCCGCCCCAAGCACCGGACTCCCGGCCGCGAGATCGCCGGCGTGGTCGAGGCCACCGGCCCCGAGGTCCGCGACCTGGTGCCCGGCGACGAGGTCCTCGGCTGGGGCGACGGCGGGCTTGCCGAGTTCGCCGCGGTCCCCGAGCACCAGCTGGTCATCAAGCCCGGCACGCTCTCGTCGGTGGAGGCGGCAGTCCTCCCGGTCTCCGGGTTCACCGCGCTGCAGGCGCTCCGGGACGCCGGCGGGCTCCGTCCGGGACACCACGTCCTCATCGTGGGCGGCTCTGGCGGTGTCGGCACCTTCGCCGTCCAGATCGCCAAGGCGCTCGGCGCCGAGGTCACCGCGCTGCAGGGGCCGGCCGGCGCTGACCTGGCCCGTCAGATAGGGGCCGATCACGTGCTGGACCACACCCGCGACGACGTGGCCGCTGGCCCAACCCGGTTCGACGTCGTCGTCGACCTGGTCGGCGCCCGGCCGATGGTCGACTACCGGCGTGCGCTGCGACCCGACGGCACCCTGGTGCTCGTCGGCGGCACCGGCGGGCGCCTATTCAAGGGCACCGGCCGGTTCCTCCGAGCGGCCCTGCTGAACCCCCTTGTGCGGCAACGGCTCCGGGTGCTGGTGCACCGTGACGACGCCGAGGATCTCCGGACCTTGGCCAGGTTCGTGGAGGAGGGCCGGCTCCGGCCGGTGGTCTCTGCGGTCTACCCGCTGGAGGAGGTGGCTGCCGCCGTCACCCACTTCGCTGGCGGACACGGCCGCGGGAAGGTCGCGGTCGCCGTCACCGACGCCACCTGGCGGGAGGTGCAGCGTCATGCGTGAACCCAAGACGCCCACCGCGACCTCGCGGCTGCGCCGTTGGACGACCCGGGCCGGGCTGGCCGCGCTGGGAGCCGTGGTGTTCCTCGGCTGGGCCGTGGCGATGGGACTCGGTATGGTCCGTGCCGCCCCGGAGCACTCCACCCTGAACCCGGCGGCGGTGCCCTATGCCCAACCCGGCCCCCACCCGGTCGGAATTCGCGACCTCATGATTCCCGGGGCCACCTCGCTGCCTGCGACCGTGTGGTACCCCGCGGCCACCGGCGACGGCGAGCGCGTCACCTACCGGTACACCGTCGGGATGCTCTCGGGGACGAGCCCGGTCACGCTGGCGACCTACCCGGGGGAGGCTCGTCGCGGCGCACCGGCCGACGGGTCTGCCGGACCGTACCCGCTGGTCGTGCTCTCACCCGGCTTCGCGCTCGGACCCGGGGCCTACGGGTGGCTCGCCGAGCATCTTGCCTCCCGCGGCTTCGTGGTGGTCGCACCCGACCACCAGGAGGCCCTCGACCCTTCGAAGCTGTGGCAGTCCACGGTCGACCGACCCCGCGACCTGCGGGCCGTCATCGACCACATGACGACCGGGCGTGACGCCGCCTCGGGGTTGGTCGACCCCGACCGCATCGCCGTGGCCGGGCACTCCTACGGCGGCTACGCCGCCCAGGCCATCGGCGAGGCACGCCTGGACACCGAGTCGTTCCGCGCCGCCTGTGCGGATGCGCGACGTGCCGAGGACGCCGGCGTCTTCATGTGCGATGCCCTCGAGCCGCACCTGTCGGACATGGCCGACCGGGCCGGGCTGAAGGCCGTGCCCGAGGGGCTGTGGCCGGACTGGTCGGACGATCGGGTGGACGCCGTGGTGTCGATGGCCGGTGACGCGGTGATGTTCGGCGCGACCGGACTGCGGTCCTTGGACGTGCCTGTCGCCGCCCTGGGAGGCACCGCCGACCGTGACACCCCGTACGCCACCGGCGCTCGGCTGACCTACGACCACGCCGACACGCCGCGAGCCATCGAGGTAGGGCTGGTCGGCGCCGAGCACTTCGCGTTCACCGGTCCGTGCGCATCGGTACGACGGGTGATGACCATGGTGCCGTTCGGGTTCTGCGACGACCCCACCTGGAACCGAGCCTCAGCACGAGACGTGGCCGCCCACCACGTCACCGCCTTCCTGGCGGCCGAACTCGCCGGGGACGCCGCCGCGGCGACGTCCTTGGCCAACCACCCGAACGCGGAAGGAAACGTCAGGTACCAGGTCCGCGGCTATGGCAAGTGACCCCCGGCGCCAGGCCGCGTATCGCGGGACCCCCCGCAGCATCCTTCGGCCAACGAGTCGCCTGGGGTAGCCGAGCTGGGGCTACGGGCCCGTCCCGCAGACAGATCCGTCGGATGGATGTGGCTGGTGACACGTCTCGGTCCCGTGGTCTCTGGGACAAACGAGTGCATCGCAGGGAAGGAAGCGTGCGTTGACCTCCGTTGTTGACAACGCATGGCCGATAACGACGAGAAGGGCAGAATCCGCCAGCTGCGCCTAGTGGTGCACGCGGCGGACTTCGAGACCGCGGTGCGGTTCTACCGAGACACGCTGGGCATGCCGGAGGAGGAGTCCTACTCCGGCCGGGACGGTGCTGAGGTCGTGATCCTTGCCGCGGGGCGGGCAACTCTCGAGCTCTCCAACACTCCGCAAGTCGAGATGATCGACGAGGTCGAGGTTGGCCGACCTGTGGCGCCACACTTCCGGCTTGCACTCGAGGTGGACGACGCAGCGGCCAGCACGGAGGCGGCGGTCGCCGGCGGAGCCGGGCTCATCACCAAGCCGACGCTAACGCCGTGGAACTCCCTCAACTCGCGCCTCGACGCCCCCGCAGAGGTGCAACTGACGCTCTTTGAAGAGCTCGACAGCTGACTGGTTATCCGCTGAGGCAACCACCGACCGCACATCGGCATCGCGTGCGCTTCTGAGACTCCAGGGCAACGCGGGGCTGCCCGATGTTGGCGGCGCCGTCGCTGCCTGATCCGAGAGGACGGGAGGCGCCTGCGTGAGGGGCACCAGAAACGCACCACAAACCTGAGCCGAGAGAGTCCGAGGCGTCCCGAGCTGGCCCGGTACTCTTGGGGCCATCAAGCAGCTCGATCCGTTGCAGGGCTTCAGACCGAGCGAGTTTGGCACTGAGCGGGCCGAGAACTCCCGAGGCGTCCTAGGGCGTCGACCAACTGAGAAGGTCAGGGGTTCGAGTCCCCTCAGCTCCACCAAACTCGCTGGTCAGAGCGGGTTCCAGGACTTGATGGCGCCGCCTGGTCAGCAGATGGTCCGCGCTTTTGGCTTCAACCCTGTCGATGCACTGGGGCATGTCGGCGTCTCTCGGCCGCGCGGGGAGGGGCTGATGCACCTGCTGGGCGTGGACGCCATGATTGCCCCGGGCACCGACCCTGGCCGGCCCTAGCTCCGCCTGATCGAGCAGGTTCTCTCCCGGTCCGAGCTGTGCAATGACCTGCAGGCGAGCGTTTCCGCTGTCTTGAGAGGTCCGGCATGAGCGCGCTGAGGCCGTCGGGGTGCAACGGGTCAGCGTACGGGTACGGCCCGCCCGGCGTCCCCCGGCAGCGCCGCCCGCTTCTGAAACCCGTAGCAGGCCGTCTCCGTGACGCGCTCGCTCATCGCCTCGGCGGAGTCCGCGGTGGGCGACAGGCCGACGCTCTCGAGCAGCGCCTCGGCCCCCTCGCGCGCTCGTGACCCGCGCGATCACCCCCACCACCAGGCTTCGGACGCTGCTCACGATGCGCTGCCTCCTCCGCATCGACGAGTTGGGTTCCGGTCGCCCGGACAGCATTCCGTCGAGTCGGCGCGATCGGTCAACACGGGCACACGGCCCGGCTGAGCGTCTGACGTATGCCCACGAGCCGCGCCGCAATGGTCGTTCACAGTCAACCGCGGTCGACTGGATGCATGACGACCTCACTCGCCACCGTAATCCTCGTCGGCGCCGTCCTCACGACCGCCATGGTCGCCGGCCTCCTCTACGTCTTCGCGCACTCCGTGATGCCGGGCCTCGGCACCTTGGACGACCGCGGGCTACTCCTCTCGTTCCAGCGCGTCGACGCGGCCATCAGCAACCCCTGGATGATGGCGACCTTCCTCGGCAGCCCCGTGCTCACGCTTGCGGCACTGGCCCTCCACCTGCCCGACCGAAGCGCCGCCGTCCCGTGGCTGGCGGTCGCGCTGGCGCTGATCGTGGCCACGGTGGCCATCACCGCGACGATCCATCTGCCGCTGAACGGCGCCGTCCAGGAGGCCGCGCCCGCCCTCGTCGACGCGGCCGAGCTCCGGCAGCGCTTCGAGGAGCGCTGGGTGCGCTGGAACGTCGTCCGCACCGTCACCTCGACCGGGTCGCTGGCCGCGCTCACCTGGGCCCTCTTCGTCGCCGGGCGCGCGGCCGGCTGACTCCCACCGCGATCAGGACTCGTCATGACCATCACCACCGTCAGCGCCCGGCTGACCTCTCGCCGCCGGCGGGCCGCGGCCATCGTCGGCGCTCTGCCGCTCGCCGTCGTCGCCGCGTTCCAGGTTGCGCTCTGGCTGGGCGCGCCGTACGGCGACGCCGTCCTCGGCGGCCGCGCCCAGACCACGGATGGCGCGTTGACCGCTCCCTTCCGGTGGGCGGCGCTGGGCCAGGCCGGTGTGCTGCTCGCGATGGCCTGGGCGCTGCTCGGCCGCGGCGGCCTCGCCCGCGTGCCCGGCCTCGGCGACCGTGGCCTGCGGAGGGCCGCGTGGGCCATCGCGGCGTTCATGGCGGTCAACACCGCGGGCAACCTCAGCTCCCCCCACCCCCTCGAGCGCTGGATGGGCGCCGCGACCCTGACCGTCGCCCTCGCGAGCGCCGTGCTCGCCGCAGCCGGCGAGCCCGCCAAGCCACCGGCCACACCGGCCGGCTGATCCACCCACCACCCACCCAACACAAGGAGTCACCATGAACATCACCGTCTTCGGTGCCACCGGCACGATCGGCCGCCTCGTCGTCGAGCAGGCGCTGGCCGCCGGCCACGACGTCACCGCGTTTACCCGCGACGCCGCCCGCGTCACCGCCACCCACGACCGGCTCCAGATCGTCGAGGGCGACGTCACCGACCCGGCCTCCGCCCTGTCCGCCGTCAAGGACGCCGACGCGGTCGTCATCGCGCTCGGCGCCGGCCGCCAGGGCGAGGTCCGCGAGGCGGGCACGCGGGGCGTCGTCACGGCGATGCAGGAAGCGGGGGTCGACCGCCTCGTCGTCCAGTCGACGATCGGCGTCGGGTCGAGCCGGCCCAACCTCAACCTGTGGTGGAAGTACGTCATGTTCGGCGCGCTGCTGCGCCCGGCGTACGCCGACCACGTGCGGCAGGAGCGCGTCGTCGAGGAGAGCGACCTCGCTTGGACGATCGTGCGCCCGGCCGCCTTCGCCGACGAGAGCCCGGCGCCGGTGCGCCACGGCTTCGGGCCCGCCGAGCGCGGCCTGCGACTGAAGATCGGCCGCCCCGACGTGGCCGCCTTCCTCCTGGGGCAGGCCGAGGACCGGACCTACCTCGGCCGCGCGGTCTCCGTCTCCGCGTGAGGCGCCCGGGGGCCGTCGACAGCGCTAGCCTGACCCGTGTGGACGTGCTGGAGGCGTTGCTCGACGGCCCGCGGGCCCGGGGCGCGTTCCTGCTGCGGTGCCTGCTGGACGCGCCGTGGTCGCTGCGGATCGAGGACGAGGCGCCCCTGACGGTCCTCGCCGTGCTCGAGGGCGAGGCCTGGGTCTGCCACGACGGCCGACCCCCGCTGTGCCTGGAGACCGGCCAGGTGGCGGTCATCCGCGGCCCCGAGCACTACACGGTCGCCGACCGCCCCGCGACGCCCCCGAGCGTGGTCATCTACCCCGGCGGCCAGTGCGCGAGCGAGGACGACGGCCGCCCCCTGTGGGACGAGTGGTCGCTGGGCGTCCGGACCTGGGGGCACGACCCGGGCGGCGACTGCGTCCTGCTCGTGGGCACCTACGAGGGTCGCTGCCAGACCAGCCAGCCGCTCCTGGCGGCACTGCCGACCGTGGTCGTGCTGACCCGCCACGAGGTCGGGGCCGCGATGCTCGACGTGCTGGCCGAGCAGGTGCAGGTCGAGGCGCCCGGCCAGCGCGCGCTGCTCGACCGGCTGCTCGACGTCCTGCTCATCTCGTCGCTGCGCGCGTGGTTCGCCGGCCGCAAGGCCGAGGCCCCCGGGTGGTTCCGCGCCCAGCACGACCCCGCGGTCGCCCAGGCGCTGTCGATGCTGCACGATCAGGTGGCGCACCCCTGGACGGTCGACGAGCTGGCCGCCGCGGTCGGCGTCTCCCGGGCCGCGCTCGGGCGCCGCTTCACCGCCCTGCTCGGGGAGCCGCCGATGGCCTACCTCGCCGGCTGGCGCCTCGCCCTGGCCGCCGACCTGCTGCTCTCCTCCGACGCCACCGTGACGGCCATCGCCCGCCAGGTGGGCTACCGAACCCCCTTCTCCCTCAGCACCGCGTTCAAGCGGGTGCATGGAGTGAGCCCGCAGCAGTTCCGTCTGGGCCGCGAAGGTGGCCCGTCGCCTGTCGAGATCGGTCACGACGCCCGCTGACAGGGGTAGCGTCCACGGCGTGCGATCAGGACCGTGCTCGCCGCCGGCGCGGCGTACGTCGTGGACACCGTGGCTCACCTGGTCCTGGCCGACTGCCAGGCCTCGGCCGATCTCTTGCTTGCCATCGTGGCCGGCCCTCGATCGTCGGCGAGATGAGCTGCGCGGTCTGGCTGCTCATGGCGGCCACCGGGCGCCGTACGCCGCCCGCGGCTGTCTCAGCGTCGCAGCCACCGGCCTCGACGCCGCTCGCCACAGCGGGGCCGCGATGAGGCCGCGCGAGCCACGTCTGAGGTAGCCGAGGAGGCGTCAGGGTGAGGAGGCGCCCTCGGGCACCTCAGCGGTGGCGTCCATCGTCGACCCGGCCGCTCTCGTAGGCCCAGATCACGATCTCGACACGGTTGCGTGCCGAGAGCTTAGTCATCAGTGCGCTGATGTGGGTCTTGACAGTGGAGAGCGAGAGGTAGAGCTCCTCGGCGATCTCGGTGTTGGTCCGGCCGGCGGCGACCAGATCGAGCACGGCCTCCTCCCGGGGAGTCAGCGGGTCGACAGGCTCGGCCACTGCCTCGCCACGGGAGGAAGCGAAGGTCGCCAGGAGCCGAGCCGTGACGGCTGGTGCGATCAGGGCCTCGCCCGTTGCGGCGGATCGAACGGCGCGGGCCAGGAGGTCGGGGTCGGCGTCCTTGAGGAGGAATCCGCGGGCGCCGGCCCGCAGTGCGTCGTAGACGTACTCGTCCTGGTCGAAGGTGGTGATCACGATGACGGGAACCGGGTCCTCGACCTCAGGCCCGGCGACCTGTCGGGTGGCCTCGATGCCGTCGAGGTTCGGCATCCGGACGTCGAAGAGGCAGACGTCAGGACGCAGCGACCGCACTTGCTGGACGGCCTCGAGTCCGTCGCGCGCCTGTCCGACCACGTCGATCGACGGTTCGGCATCCAGGATGGTGGCAAGGCCTACCCGGACCATGTCCTGGTCGTCGGCGATCAGCACCCGCACCGGCGCGGTCATGGTCCGCTCTCCGTGCCGATCATGGCGGCCGGCACCGTTGCCTCGACCGTCCAGCCGCCCTCGGGATCGGGACCCGCGCGAACCTCGCCACCCAGCAACGACAGACGTTCCCGCATGCCGGCAAGACCGTAGGACGGGCTCGCTCGCCGTACGCGGCTCGGGGTGGCCGGCCGCCCGTCGTCGTGCACCCGCAGCTGCACGGTGGTCCCGTCCCGGCTGAGATCGACGGACACCACCGTGGGGTCCTGGGCGTGACGCCCAGCGTTGGTCACGGCCTCCTGGGCGGCTCGGAACAGCGCCGACTCCACCGGCGCCGGCAGCCGGTCGAGGTCGCCCGAGGTCTGGACGACCACCCGAGGGCCCGGACCCTGGTCGCGGGCAAGTCGCGGGATATCGGCTACACCGTAGGTCGGGGCGCGGCCGTTGACTGCGTGCTCGTCGTGGCGCAGCAGGGCCACCATCGCCCGCATGTCGTCCAGCGTCCGCGCGGCGGCGTCCTCCACCCCGTCGATCGCCTCGGCCGCGGCGCCCGGGTCGGTGCGGGCGCGGACCTTGGCGGCTCGGGCGTGCATCAGGATGCCGGAGACATGGTGGGCGACGGTGTCGTGAAGGTCGCGCGCCAGCTGTTCACGCTCGCGGGCCCGGATCTCGTCGCGGGTCCGAACCTGGGACCTGGCCCAGAGTCGCATCAGCGCGCCGATGGCGACCGGCAGCATCAGCGCCCCCACGCCGAGCGCCATCGAGGAGCCGCTGGCGTCGTACAGGGGCTCACGCGTCAGGTGGAGCACCAGCAGGTAGCAGCTGCCGATGACCACCCCGCGCCCGCTGGCCCAGCGACCCAACGAGTACGCCAGCAGCAGGACGACAGCGGTGACATCGAGGACGCTGTGAGGCTCCCCGGCGAGCGCGGGGACGACGCCGGCGACGGTCTGTGCGCCGAAGGCCACGACGAGCATCGCGAGAGGGTGGTGGGGTCGCCACAGGAGCGTGGCCACACAGACCAGTGACCAACCCGCGTGCCAGAGCGGCCACACCATGTCCTCGCGAAGCCCAACCTCGAGCACGGTGACCGGGATCAATCCCGCGACCAGGGCGCGGTCCCACCAGGCTGGCCCCGCGGGAGCGATCGCCCGCGGTTCGTCCCAGAGCGCGCGCAGCGCACCTCCGCCCATGACCTCACCCTAAGCCGCCGGCGCCGGTGATCGGATGGAACTTTCGGTCGGCTCGTCCTGGCCTCAGGGACGAGACGGCTGCGGCCCTGGCTCCGATGTGGCGGCGCGCCAGTTCGCCGAGGATCGATGCATGAGACGACACACCGCTACCTCCGCACCCGACACCGCCGCCACGGCCGGACAGGCTCCGGTCCCTCCTCCCACCTCCTCACCCCGAACGTCGCCCGCCCTGATCCGCCCCGGCGGCACCGCCGCGCAGGTCGTTGCCGGCACCTACGTCGTGGGCTTCCTCGTCATGGTCGCCTACCTCCTCCCTCGCGGATACGCCTCGCCCGTCGAGGACCCCGCCGGCTCACTCAGCTTCCTCCGGGACCACCACGCCGAGCTGTCCGGCTGGTACTTCGTCCTCTACCTCCTCGGTGGGGTCGCGATGGCGCTGGTCTCGCTCGGAGCCGGTCAACGACTGGCCGCGGCTCCGGCGCTCAGCCGATTCTCCACGGTCCTCGGACTGATCTGGTCTGGAATGCTCGTCGCCAGCGGGAGCATCGCCCTCGTCGGGCAGCAGGCTGCTGTGACCCTCTACGCCGAGAACCCGGACCTCGCTCTGAACACCTGGGTGTCAACCAGCGTGGTTCAGAACGCGCTCGGCGGTGGCATCGAGGTCATCGGCGCCGTCTGGGCGGCCGTGGTCGGACTCGCCGCCCTGCGGACCCGTGCTCTCTCGGCCAGCTTGGGTGGGCTCGCGCTCGGCCTCGGGGCTGTCGGAATGGCCACGGTCGTCCCGGTCGCGTCCGAGGTCGCGACGTCGGTCTTCGGGCTCGGACTCATCGTCTGGTTCACCTGGCTCGGAATCGCGCTGCGCCGACGCTGAGGCCCAACCGCTCCAGCAACGATCGCGCCGGTCCGCCGCCGAACCGGTGGCGGACTCGCCGCGACCCTCGGATGCTCGCCAACTCCGCAACAACCTGGAGTCGTCATGAGAATCACCAGGCTCACAGCCGGACCCACGTCCCCACGTCGCCTACGCACGCTGGCCCTGCTCGGCGCGCTGCCGCTCACCGCAGTGGCCGCCTTGCAGGTCGCCCTGTGGCTCGAGGCACCGTACGGCGACGCAGTCCTGGGGGGCCGCGCCGACACCGTCGAAGGTGTTCTCACGTCGCCCTACCGATGGGCCGCACTGGGACAAGCAGGCATCGCCACGGCGATGGCCTGGTTGTTGCTGGCGCGCGGCGGTCTCGTCCGCGCACGGCGACTCGGAACCCGCGGACTGCGCACGGCCGCCGGCACAATCGCGGGATTCATGGCACTCAACACGTTGGCGAACCTGACCTCCCCGCCCCCGCTGGAACGCCGGGTGGGCGCTGCGACCTTCGCCGTCGGTCTCGCCGGCGCCGCGCTCGCCAACTCCGCGACACCCGCGGCTGCCGGTGCGACAGCAGCCCACGGGGACGCTCAGGGAATGACGGCCGGCACGCCCCCTCCGACGATTCAGCCGCGGTGAGAGACCTGCTAGCGAAAGGACCCGGGAGACCAGCGTCGGGCTCGACAGACTCGAGGTCAGTGAGGCGCTCCCCGGGTTCGAGCTTGATGCGCATGACGACCCGGCGAGGCGGCTGGCTTGCCCTAGCGAACGACCTGCAGCGGCGCGTAGCGCACCAGCAGGCGCTTTGTCCCGATTCCCAGACCAAAGTCCACACTGACGACTTGCTTGCCTCCCTCACCTTGGCTCTCAACGACGCGTCCCTCGCCGAACGCGTCGTGACGAACGAAGGCTGTGGTCATGATGGTCTCGTACTCGATGGGGGTCAATCGGCCGAGCGCGTCTTGCCTGCGACGTCGGTGGTAGGTCCGTTCGATCCAGGTGACGATGGCGATCCTGAGCTCCTGGCGGGACTGCCACTGGCGGCGGTCGAGGACGTTCTTCTGCAGCAGCGCGAAGAAGGACTCCATCGCGGCGTTGTCGCCGGCGGCGCCGATCTTGCCCATCGAGCCGACCATGTCGTGGTGGTTCAGGGCTCGGACGAACTTCCGGGACCGGAACTGGGCAGGTTCAACCGGTCGGTGCACATCCTTTCAGCGACGCCTGGAGTGCCGCGACGGCGTCGTGAACGTCACCCGGAACCGTGAGCCGGGGCAGACGATCAAGCAGATCGCTGCCGACTTCGGTTTGTTGTCGCGGACGCGGCACCGGACTGTCGTTCCTACGGTCGAATCATGACCACTTCTCCGATCGCACCCACCGCCCGCGCCTCCCGGATCGCCTTCTGGGTCCTGGTCGCTCTCACCGTCGCGCTGACGGCGATCCACCTGGCAGGCATCTTCTGGATTGCTGACGGGGATGACGAGCGGCTCATGTTCACCTGTTACACGGCCCTCAACGCGCTGAGCCTGGTCGTGCTGCTCGTTCCCTTCCGCGCAGGGTGACCCTGGGCGTGGTCGGCCAGCTGGATCGAGGTCGTCGCCACCGCCCTGGTCGTGCCGATCGTAGGGATTGTCCAGTGCGTCGCCTTCGCCATCGTCTGGCCGGATGTCTGCTCGTCGCTCTGCCCGCGCCTAGGCCGTGAAGTCACACGTCGTCGGCGGCGCCCGGTGCGGACTGGGGTGGGCTGCCGGGCCGCGCGGCTTCATGGCGCAGGTAGCGCTTCACGAGGGATCGGAGTGACCTTGCTGGTGCTGTCACCGTTCCTGTTCGGGGCCTTGCTCCTCCGGCCGCTGGTCACTCTGGCCCCCGGGAGGCTGTTCCCCGGCGGCATCGGCGCCGGCACGATGGCCATCCCTGCGTTTGCGGTGTGTGGGGACTACGCGATGGCCGGTCGCCGATTCTGGTTCCGGGTCCGCGCGAGCCTCCCGCCGCTGTCCGCGATCCCGGTCTGGGCGCTCACTGCCGGCGACCTCGGTGGCCCCGAGCCCGGCTCGAGAACAGCCGCGGCCTGCGGGTCGCTCGATACTTGTGGAGCGACCTCGCCGTGCCGCATCGGCGGCACGCTCGACAACGGGCCCTCATGATGCAGGCGAACCCAACCCCGGCGAACCGACGCCCCCGATGGCGTGGCTTCGACATCCGAGTGCGCGCTCGGCTGAATGTTCGTGGTGTGACCGTGGTTGCGGTCGTCACCCCCTTCGTGGTGCTGCTGTCCATCCTGGGGCCGATCCTCGCGGCCAACCCGATGGGGGCGGGCGTCCAGGGAATCGGAATGGCGGCAGCCGGGGTCCTGCTCATACTCCGGCCGGCCTTGGTTGGGGCGCCGTCGTGGCCGGCATCACCGGGGCGCCGCGGTGGCCAACAGCGCGCCGCGCCCTCAAAGTGGGTGTGCTCACAGCGATCCCGGTCGCCATCGCCGTCGACTTCTCGCAGATCCTCATCGACATCGTCGCGCCCTGGCACCGCCTCGCCGTCCACGCCGTCTTCGGTACCGCATTCACGCTCGGCCTCGCGGCCTTCTTCAAATTGCTGGCCTGGCGGATGTCAGGCTCGGCGTCGATAGGCACGCGCACCTCGATGGCGGCGGCGATCGGCACGGCCGCCGGAGCAGCCCGGGCCGTCCAGCTTGACTGGGTCATGATGCCCGACATGCGCGTGTCGACGATCTGGCCGCTGTATCTCGTCCTCGCAACCGGCGCCACCTGCGGAGGATCGGCGTTCGGTTGGCAGCTCGCGGCGACCGAGACGCCGTGCCGTGGTGCGCGGAATGAGTGCTGGCGCCGATGCCGGCCGGGCTCGCCCGTTCCTAGTGTCGAGGGCGTACACAGACCGACCCCCAGGACCAGGTGATGGCACGTATTGTCGAGGTGAGTGACCTGACCAAGTCGTTCGGTGACAAGGTCGCCGTCGATGCGGTCACCGCTGTTGCGCGTCCGGGCCAGGTGACGGCGTTGCTCGGGCCGAACGGGGCGGGCAAGAGCACCACGTTGCGGATGCTGCTCGGACTGGTCGCGCCGAGCAGCGGGACCGCCACGTTCGATGGGAAGCGGTACGACGAGCTGGCCGAACCGTTGCGCACGGTCGGGGCCCTGCTCGAAGCGTCCGGTTGGCATCCGGGGCGTACGGCGCTGGTTCAGCTGCGGATGATGGCGACCGCGGCGCGGTTGCCGCAGGAGGCACCCGAACGCGTCCTGGAGGAGACCGGGCTTGCGGCGGACGCGCGCAGACGAGTGGGGGAGTTCTCCCTCGGGATGCGCCAGCGCCTCGGCCTGGCGGCGGCGATGCTGGGCGACCCATCGGTGCTGGTGCTGGACGAGCCCACCAACGGGCTGGACCCGCCCGGTGTGCGGTGGCTGAGGAGCTACCTGCGGGGTCTCGCCGAAGAGGGCCGCACGGTGCTGCTCTCGAGCCACGCACTCGGCGAGGTTGAGATGACCGCCGACCATGTCCTCGTGATGGCACACGGCCGGCTGCTGAGGTCCTCGACGCTCGCCGAGTTCCGCGCCGAGGCCGGCTTCGGATCCCGGGTGCGCACCCCGCACGTTGCCCGGCTTGGCGCCGCGCTCGACAACGCGGGCTTCGCCCACCGGCTCAGCGACGACGGGCTCGTCGTTGAGGCGACACCCGAGGATGTCGGGGAGATCGCCGCAGCTCACGGCGTCGTGCTGCACGGGTTGGCCGGAACCGCGGACTTGGAACGGGCCTTCTTCCGGCTCATCCAGGACGCCGACCCGACCCTTCACCCGGAGCAGGCCCCCGAGTCGGCACAGGAGGTGATCTCGTGACTTCGCTCGCGGGGTTGTCCTCGATGAGCATCGCGTCGGACTGGCGCCTGCGTGTCGCTGGGGCGAGCGCGATGGTCAACGGCCTGGGGTTCGGTGGCTTCACCATCCCAGCCATCTGGAGCGTTGCGTCTGGACACGGCGTCTTGTACGCCAACGACAAACCCACCTACGGCTACGGACCCCTCTATCGCCTCGGTGTTCCCACGACCGTGCCGCTCCTGGCCGCGTTCTTGATCGCCTGCACGGTCTTGGCATCGGGTGGCGTGCTTCTGCTGTGGCCACGACCCTCCGGGATCCTGGTCTCGTTGATCGGGATCCTGATGTGTGCGCCCTTCGGGTGGGGCTTCGACCTTCCGCTGGCCTGGCCGAACGCAGCCCAGGTCGTCACCCTCATCGCGATCGGATGGACGTTTCGCCGCTCCGACGATCCGAGTCCGCCCAGGAGGGTCGTCCCATGACCGCGCTCATCTGCGCCGAGCTGCTCAAGCTGTGCACCCGGGCGCATGCGGGGGTGCTGCTTGTGGCCATGGTCTTCGTGCCCGTAGCCGTCTCCTCCGAGATCCCCCAGCCTGGCAAGGGCGGCACGGCGTTGTCCATCTATGACCCAGACCTCCTGGCTCTCGCCTCCGGGACCGGGTTCGTGGTTCCGATGGTCTTCGTGGCCCTGTTGGGCGGGGTCGCGGTCACTCAGGAGTTCCGCTATGGCACCGTGACGTCGACGTACTTGATCGAGCCACGGCGCCATCGCATCCTGGTCGCGAAGGGCGTCGCCCTGGCGCTGGCGAGTCTGCTGACCACAGCCGTGACCCTGGTGGTCGCGGTGCCGGTCGCGTTGGCACTGATCAACTCGCGGGGCGGTGAGGTGGCCGTCGGGGTGCGCTTCTGGCAGACGGTGGCCGGCGGGACCGCAGTCATGCTGGTGTACGCCGTCGTCGGCGTCCTGATCGGCGCGCTGATCCGCAACCAGGTCGTCTTCGTCGTCGCGGCGCTGGTGTGGATGCTGGCCGTGGAGCACATGATCATCCCGGCCCACATGTCGGTGGGCAGGTGGCTGCCGGTCGCGGCGGCGTACGTCGTGATGCAGTTGGGCCCTTCAGTCGACCCCGACGGTGAGCTGCTCTCTGTGGCCCAGTCCGGGTTGCTCCTCGTGGCCTACGCTGCCGCCGTCGCCGTTCTTGCGGTCCGTCTGACCCCGAAACGCGATATTCAATGACTCGGAAGGTTCGTCGCCAGGCGGAAAGCCTGCTCACATCATGAAGAAGGTGCCGATGATGTTCCGGATAGGTGAGAGTGTCCTCGTCAACCGTGCCCCGGCGGACGTGTTCGCCTTCGTCGCAGACCTCCGCAACTTCCCGCTCTGGAGGGCCAATCTCGCGTCGTCGGCGGTGGTTTCCGATGGTTTCACCGACGTGGGCGCGGCGTGCGAGGAGGAGATCCGGGTGGGTCCCCGGACGATCCCAGCCACCTGCCGGATCACCAGCTACTCCGCCGGGCGCACCTTCTCGTTCCGTGCGTTGTCTCCCGGTCTCCGGTATGACGGTCACGTTGACGTCGATGCATCGGGGGAGGGCAGCCGGTTCACCCTTACTGGCGACATCCCCCTGGCCGGCCCCCCACGGCTCCTCCGACCGATGCTCCGCCGGCGCCTTCAGGATGGGGTGAGGCATGAGGTGGTGGCAGTCAAGGCGCACCTGGAAAGCAGCCACTGACCTCGCCGTCCGGTAGGTCAGCCATTGGTCGTGTCCTGCTTGCGCACGCGAATCGAACACCCCTTTCAGAGGGCCTGTCTGAGCGCTTGGCTAGGAGGCTGTCGCGGGGTGGCCTTAACGAGCGTCTCGTTCCAGGCGCACCCCGACGACAAGGCTCTGCTCACCGCGGGGCCTCTGGCACGGGCCGCGGCTACGGCAATCCGGCCCTCGTGGACGGCTTCGGGAACCGGTTGGCCGATCGACGGCCTCTCTCCTTGTCGTGCGTGACCCGCAGTCTTGACTGCGATCACTCGCCGCGCCCCAGGCCTGCCTCGCGCGCCTTCACGATCGCCTCCGCGCGGTGGGCGACGTGGAGCTTGCCGAGGATCGCGGTGACGTTGTTGGCGACGGTCTTGGGGGAGAGGAAGAGTCGGGCGCCGATATCGGAGTTGTTGAGGCCGGCGGCCACGCCGTGGAGGATCTCGCGCTCCCGGTCGGTCAGTTCCGGGAATGGCGCGGCACGCCGGCCGGGGCTGGCGAACCACGCCTGCAGCCACCGGTCCAGGGCGGCTCCGAAGACCGCTTGACCGGCGGTGGCGGCACGGACGGCGGCGACGATGTCCGCGCCATCCGCGCCCTTGAGGAGGTAGCCGGCCGCCCCGGCCGCGACGGCTGCGAACACGGCGTCGTCGTCGTCGAACATGGTGAGCACCAGCACCGCCGTATCGGGTGCAACGCGGCGTATCTCGCGGGGGCGTCGAGGCCATGCCGGTCGGGCATTTGGAGGTCCATCAGGACGACGTCCGGTCGATGCTCGACGCACAACCGGACCGCCGCGTGGCCGCCGTCGGCCTCGGCGACCACCTCGATGTCGTCGGTGGCGTCGAGGACGGCCCGTAGCCCCTGCCGAACGAGCGGGTGGTCGTCGGCAGCACGATCGTGGTCATCGCCAACCCCCTCGCGGGTAGCTCGTGCGGAGCCGGCCGCCGTGCGCGGTCGGGCCGGCCTCGAGGGTGCCGCCGAGTTCCTCGGCGCGCTCGCGCATCCCGAGGAGCCCGACGTCGGGGGTCCAGCCGGTGCGGGCGGTGCCATCGTCGGTGACCGTGACGGTGAGGGCGTCGGTGTCATCGACCAGGTCGACCGTGACGCTCCGGGCGTCGCTGTGGCGGGCCACGTTGGTGACGGCCTCGACCGCTGTACGGAACACCGCGACCTCGACGGCCGCGGGCAGCGACGGTTGCTCGGGAACCCGGAGGTCCAGGGTGAGGCCGGCATCGGACGCGAGGGCGCCGAGGTGGAGCTTAAGCGCGCCGGCGAGTCCGAACTCGTCGAGCGTCGGCGGCCGCAAACCCTCGACCAGCACGCGCAGACCGGTGATGACCTTTGTCGACGCCGCCTTGGCATTGTCGAGGTAGGTCGCCGTCTTCTCCTCCGACCGGCCCAGCTGCGCATTGGCCGCGTCGAGGTTGAGGCCGAGCCCGGTCAGCAGCGGACCGTGCCCGTCGTGCAGGTCGCGGCGCAGCCGCCGCCGCTCTTCCTCCCGGGCGGTGACGAGCCGTTGCCGGGTCGCGAGCAGGTCGACGGTGAGCACCTCGGCCCGCACCGCCCCGCCGACCAGCTGCGCGATCGTTGCGAGGACCTGCCGGTCCGCCTCGGCGATCGAAGCGAAGCCGTGGCGGGGTGCGGCCACCAGCTCGCCGACGTACTCGCCGTCCAGGACGAGGGGCCAGGTCTCGACGGTGCCGGTCGCCTCGCCGGCGGCGCCGCCAGCACCCGATCGCCGTGCCGAACCGCGACGTAGGGGAGCCTCAACATCTCGGCGGCGGCGCGCATCGTGTTCTCCACGACCGTGGCCGGGGAGGCGAACGAGGCGGCGGCCGAGCGCCGGATGATCGAGTCGATCGCCCACAGGTCGTAGCGGAGCACGGGCACGGCCAGGGTCGCCACGAAGAGCAGCGGCCACACTTCGAAGACGGCCTCTGGGAGAACCTCGGCCACGGCGAACGGGAACAGCGCCAGAGCCGCGACCACCCCCACCGCCCGCCATCGCAGCTGCAGCCGCTCAACGCCGGTGGACCTCCAGTAGCGCACGACGACGCCGATGCCGGCGACCGCCCCGAACAGGATGAGGACGGGTACGGCGACCATGGTCGCGTTGCCGATCGCGGTCAGTGGCGTGCCGTCGATCCACCGGCTCGGCTCCGTCCGGGCACCGTCGGGATACACGGCGCGGACGCTGGAGTCGCCGACCACTCCGCCAACCACGGCGAGCACGATCCCGCCGGCGATCGTTCGGTCGAGGACACCCCCATCGGCCGGTCGGGGAGCCCGACGGGAACCGGACATTGACCAGGCCCTCCAGGGCCGCGGGTACGAACATCAGGCTGCCGGCGGACACACCCCACAGTGCCAACTGGCCGCCGCGCCCGTGCTCAAGGGCGATGACCGCCGGGCCACCGAGCGCGATCGCGGCCACCAGCGACATCGACGCCAGGGCGAGCAGCCACCCGAACGGCAGGTCCGGGCGCCGCGCGATCAGATCAGCACGGCGCCGACCACGCCGTACGGGAGGATCTGGCAGGCCATGTAGACGAGCTCGCCGGAGTCGGGTACCGGGTCCCGTCGTAGGATCGCGCGGCGAGCAGGGTCGCAGCCGTGCCCGCGACGCTCAGCACGAGCACCACCAGCGCCACGGCTGAGGCATGGCGGGTGGCGAAGTGGCGAAGCGTGGCGATCATGTGCTTTCAGGATCCCCGCCGTACGGCGCGTCAGGCAATCGGTTCGTCGTCCCGCGGTCGCCGGGAACCGGGTCCCGAGCGACACGGGACGAGCGCGCCGCCGAGCGCGTGAGCGACGGCTCTGGGGGCGGGATGCGATGGAGTCGAAAGTCGTGGTGTCCGAATCCTTACAACCAAGGAGACCACCATGAAGATCCTCAAGTGGGCCGCTGTCGCGGTCACCGCACTTTTCGCCCTGATGAATCTCGGCGCCGTTCCCGACGGCGACATCGAGACCGGCTGGCGGGTGTTCGGTGCCGTCATGGCTGTCGCCGGCCTCGTCGCCGCGAGCGCGCTCGCCACCAACCAGGCGTGGGGCCGCGCCGCCATCATCGTGGTCGGCGGTATCAATGTGGCCGCGGCCGTGATCGGCCTGTTCACCGACGAGGCCGGCGCCGTCATCGGCATCGTCGTCGGCGGGCTCGGGGTCGTCCTCGGTGCGCTGTCCGGCACCGGGACCCGGCAGACAGCGAGGGCATGAGCCATGAACGCCAAGCCGTTGGCCGTGGTCGCGAGCCGCCTTCGCTCTTGTCCTCGCCGCCGCGCCGTCGGCCTCGGCCGACCCAGTCAACCAGAACACGTTCCTGCTGGACCTGGCCTGCTCCGATGGCCAGATCTACACCGTGACCGTCTCGAACCCGGACGTCGAGCAGCCGGCAGTGCACCTGGTGGACAGCACGTCGGTGCTCGTCCCGACCACCTTCGCCTGGCACGTCTTGGTGACCGACGCCTCCGGCGACGTGCTCGACGAGTCCACGTCCGGCCCGGAAGTGGTGCATGGCAGGTCGGTGGACCGGCTCGACACCATCGAATGCGCATTCGCGCAGTTCGCCTACCACGACTGGCCCGACGTCGGCCCGGTGACCATCGAGGTCGACGGGACCGTCCAGGCCTACCGGCCCCGCTAAGCTGCCGAGGCCGATCCACGTCTTCGCCGACCAACCAGCTGGGTGTCGTTCCCCCACACGAGTCCGGTGGGGTCGGTCTTGTCGATCGAGTTGTCGTTGGCGTGACTGTACGGCTGGCAGCCTTCTGTTCGAGCGGGTCGCGGGTGAGGAAACTGGAGGTTGTGGGGTCTCGCAGGCAGATTGGCCCGCTACTTCGCGTTCGACACCGCAAGCCCTGGGCTTTGCGCTGCACAGTCCTTCTACCCCGAACTGCCCTGTCCTGGGTGCGGCTCGGCTCAGCTCCAGTCGTGCACGCTCCGCAGGTGCGTCAGGACGGCGAGCACGCGGCGGTTGTCCACGTCGCTTTCAGGGATGTCGAGCTTGAGCAGGACGTGGCGGACGTGCGCCTCGACGGTGCGCTCGCTGAGTACGAGTCGTTCGGCGATGCCGGTGTTGGTGAGGCCCTCGGCCATCAGTTCGAGCACGTTGCGCTCTCGCTCTGAGAGCCGGGCCAGCGGGCTGTCGGCGGTCGCCGTGACCAAGGTTGCGACGACTGTCGGATCGAGGGCGGATCCGCCGGCCGCGACCCGGTCGGCGGTCGCGAGGAAATCCTCGACCTCGAGCACTCGGTCCTTGAGCAGGTAGCCGAAGCCGGGTCGGCCGACGAGATCGACGGCGTGGGTCGTCTCGATGTGTTGGGAGAGGACGAGTACGCCGACCTCGGGATGTCGGTCCTTGATGCCCCGGGCCGCCCGGGCCCCTTCGTCGGTGTGGGTCGGCGGCATCCGGATGTCGACCACGACGAGGTCGGGCGTCTCGTCGTCGACGACCTGACCGAGGGCGGCGCCGTCGCCGAGGGTCGCGACCACCTCGTGCCCGCCGTCGACGAACAGCCTCGCGAGCCCTTCGCGCAGGAGCACTTGGTCCTCGGCGATCACGACACGCACGGCAGCTCCGCCCTGAGCGTGGTGCCGCGGCCGCGGGTGCTGACGAAGTGGAGTCGTCCCCCCCGTGCGGCGACGCGATCGGAGAGGCCGGTCAATCCGGAACCACGGCCGACCGCCGCGCGTCCGATCCCGTCGTCGGCGACAGTGACCACCAGCGCTGAGTCCTGCTTGGCGACCTCCAGCAGCACCTGCGCTGCCCGTGCGTGCTTCACCGCGTTGGTCAGGCCCTCGCACGCGACGAAGTACGCCGTGGCCTCGAGGTCGGGCTCGTAGCGGTCGGCGGTCGCGGTGACCTGGACCGGGATCGGCGCCCTGCTCGCCAGCTCGCGCAGGGCCGGGCCGAGTCCGGCCTGGAGGAGGGCGGGGCGCAGACCGTGGGCGAGGCCCCTGAGCTCACCGATCGCCGAGCCGATCTCCACGCACCGCGCTGTCCAGGGTGCGGCGGGCCTCGCCTCGGGTCGACGCCCATCTGGTGCTGGGCGTGCCGGAGCGCGAGGCCGATGGAGACCAGCCGCTGCTGGGCGCCGTCGTGGAGGTCGCGTTCGATCCGGCGGCGTTCTTCGTCGGCGACGGCGGCGATGCGCGCTCGGGACTCGTCCACCTCCTCTAGGCGACGTCGCAGCTCGACGCGGAGCCGGGCCATCTCGATGGCGAGCGAGGCAGCCTCGACGACGGCGGGCAGCAGGACGCGGTCCTCCTCGCGGTGCGGCGACCAGATGATCTGGCCGAGCACGGCGCCGCCTCGGCGTACCGGGTAGACCTCCGTTCCGTCCTCCGACCGGGCGACCGACCGGCCGTGCTGGTCGACCGGGGGCTCGTCCGGTGCGAGCACGAAGCGCACCTCGAGCTGCGGGTCGCGGAGTGCACCGCGAAGGATGTCGACCACGGCCTCGGGTTCGACGCGGTCGTGGCGCAGGTCGTCGACGAAGTCCGACACGACACTGAGTGCCAGGTGCCGCTCGGGCCGGAACCGCCGGTCGACTTGGTCCTGTACCCGTCGACGCAGGAACCCGAACGCGGCCGCGGCAAGCAGTGTTGCCGCCGCGGTGACCCAGGCGGAGTCCCGACCGACGAACGCGCCGAGCACGACCACGACCCCGGAGTACACAACCGCGAGGACGACCGTCAGCGCGCCGTAGGTGAAGGTCCGGCTGATCACCAGGTCGACGTCGTAAAGGCGGTACCGGAGGATCGCGATGCAGATGGCGATCGGCCAGGCGGTGAGCACGAGCGCGGTGATCAGGTGGGAGGCGGGGGTGATCCACCACAGCGTGCCACCGAGCGTGAGCCCGACCACGAGGGCGATGCTGGCCAGCACGAACCACTTCATCTGCAGCCGCTCGATCCCACGCGCGCGTCGGAACCGGATCACCACGGCCACGACGCCGACCAGGAGCGAGAGCATCACGACCGAGAACCCGACCGCGAAGAGCGCGCGAGTGGGGAGCCAGCCGACGGCGTACAGGTTCCGGCCCGCGACGTACTCGCTGCCGGCGTCAGGATTGAAGATCCAGCCGACCTCGGCGGCGAGCGTCCCGGCGACACTCATCCAGACCACGAGTGCCCAGCGTGGGTGGAGCAGGTGCCCGGTCGGGAAGAGGAGCAGCACCGCGACCGTCAGCGGCGTCAGGACCACCCAGCTTCCGGTGACGACGAACTCCGCCGGTGGACCCAGCGGCCACCCCTGGTCGGCAGCACGCAGCCCCCACCCCTGCGCGAGGTCGGACCCCAACGCCTGCTGCACGCCTGGCAGCAGGATCAGCCAGCCCACGACGTTGCGTGGGTGCCGGCTTACGATGAGCGCGCCGGCGCCGGTCGTCGCCGTCGCCGACACCGCGTAGAGAACCGTGTCCCAGGTCGGCTCCAGTCTCCACGAGAGCGGCACGGCAACGAGCTCGGCGATCACGGTGACCGCGAGCAAGAAACTGGGAAGAGGCCGGAGCCCCAGCAGGGCCACGCTCGAATCTTCCCCCGCCGACCAGCCCGGCGCAAAGGTGCGAGCACTGCTTCGCGAATGAGTGCTGGCCCCGATGTGCGTCCCGGCGCAGCGCACCTAGCGTCCAACCGTCCCTCCCTCAATGGACGGAGCCCCGCCATGACGCAGACCCACACGAACATGATCCAGACCGCCAGCTCCTCCTTGGAGCGGCATACGCTCGCCCGCATCACCGGCGCCGCCGGCCTCTTCACGCTGGTCGCCGTGCTCGGCACCTCGCTCGCGAACGACTACCAGAGCTCCCCGTCCGGCAGCGACGGGAACGAGGTCGTGACGTTCTTCCGGAGTCTGGACGACGCCGTCGGTGCGTTCAGCTCGTTCGCGACGGCCGTCGGCCTGATCGCGATGCTCTGGTTCTCGCTCGGGCTCGCCATGCTGCTGCGGCGCTACGAGGGCGAGCTGCCCTGGCGCTCGGTCTTCCTCGCGGGTGCCGGCGTGACCAGCGTCGTGGCAGGTCAGATCGGGTCGTGGGACGCGGCAGTACTCCGCTCCGACGACATCGACCCGCAGGTGGCCCGCTACGCCTTCGACCTCGGCGACGTCTCCTTCGCCAACGGCTGGGTCCCAGCCGGCGCCACCGGCATCATGGTCGGGCTCATCGTGCTCAAGAGCAGTCACCTCCCCCACTGGCTGGGCTGGTGGGCACTCCTCGCCGGCGTTGGATCGGTGCTGGCTCGGGCGGTCTGGACCGAGGGCTACGCGTTCATCCCGTTCACCGCTTTCTGGATCTGGGTGGCGGTGATTTCAGTCGCGCTGCTGGTGGGTCGCTTCGCCGTCGCCGGAGCCGAGCGATGACCATCCCGGGGGCAGCGATGACAGACGTCGAGGTGACCGGGCGCTCGTCGCTCGAGCGGATCATCGGGCTGACGGGGATCGTCGGAATGGTGCTGCTCTTCGCCGCCACCATCGCCACCGCCACGAACGAGCCCGAGAGTACGCTGTGGCTATCGCCCGGCGGAAACTCGGCAGTTGGCGACACGAGCCAGGCCGAGAGCGGCCGAGACGCGACTACATTGTTTGTTGTCTGAGCATCCCGATCCTGGACAACGGCCCAGGTCATCGGTTGTTTCTCCGAAGAGCTGCGAGACGTCACGACCGGCGCCGGCCATCATCCGGGGCTTGCGCCGGTTGAGAAGGTCAGGGGTTCGAGCCCCTCAGCTCCACCAAACCTCCAGTTCAGGTGCCCTATTCGAGATTCGATGGCGCTGCGTGGGCACCAGAAACGCACCACAAACTCGCGGTTTGGTCCTCGCTGAGTGCCGCGCGGCCGCGCCGCTCGTGCTGACCCGGTGGACTCGGTCGGCGCAGAAATACCGCGTGACCGCTCACTGCCGCGTTGAGTACGGCAATCGCGTTCGATCGAGCCTGCGGTTGCCTCGCGGCGCAGGCAATCCTCGGAGCGGCAGGGCCGAACCCCCCGTCGTACGATGGGCCCGACGGCCAGCGCATGCCGCGGCTATGCGGTAGCCGGTCGGGAGCACGCCTTGATCGGTAGGGGCCCCGCCGCCGAGGACCGCGTCACCGAGGGGTGCGCCCAAGGCGAGGGCTGTCTGGAAGAGGGCAACCGCGGTCAGCAGTGAGGCCGCGATGATAGCTGCGGTGGTTCGTTTCATGACTTCTCGTCCTGTCTCAGTAGCCGGCCGTCCGGTAGCCGACATGAGGTAGCTGCGCTTGAGCTGGTGCCAGCGCGGCGTTGCCGTGCCGCTCTTGGGCGAGCTCGGCGAGCAGGAAGGCCGTGACGTAGTGGTTGATCACGGCTCGGGCACGCGGCCGTTCCCACGCGGAGTCGTCGCAGAAGCCTGTCGGGACCAGGGCCACGATCCGGCGCATGCTGTCGCAGCGACCGGAGAACACGAAGTGCTCGGCACCGTCGAGGGCGACCTCGACCTTGCGGCCGCTGGCGACTCCTTCGTAGGCGAGGCGGGTGCTCCAGTCGTACGGCGAGTCGTGGTCCGCGGTTCCCCCGATGACCAGTAGGGGTGCGGTGAGGGACGCGAGTCCTGTCGTGCCGAACATGGCGGCGTCGCCGGCCAGCGACACCACGGCGTCGACTGGCCTCGTGGTGGCGGCAGAGCGCTGGGAGGTGGCCTCGACGATGTCGTCGAACCGCGGTTCGAGGGCGTCGCAGAGGAAGACGATCGGGTCGTCGTCCTCGCGGGCGGCGGCGCAGCCGGCGTTGAAGGCCTGCTCGTCCAGGCGGGCTCCGCCGGAGGCGAGCGCAGTGTAGCCGCCGTAGGAGTGGCCCAGAACAGCCGCGGTCCCCGGGTCCACGAGTCCGGCGAGGGGGCCGGAGGGGCGGGCTGCGGACTCGAGGTAGGCCCGGGTGCGGGCGATGACCTCGGGCCGGTCGATCGCGGCCCGCCACAGGGTCCGCGGGTCGAGGGTCTCCTGGTGTTGCGGCGCGACCACGACCATCCCGTGTGAGGCGAGGTGCTCGGCCAGCCAGGCATAGCTGGCGGGGGTGATCGCGAACCCGGACGACAGCAGCACGAGCGGGTAGGGGCCATCGGCGGGGTCAGGATCGGCGCCGAGCCGCGCGGTGCCTTGGTAGGTGGCCAGCGCAGTCGACGCGTTCGCCCCGAGCACGGTCAGCGCGTAGGAGTAGGTCATCGGTGGCTCGTCGCCGGCCGATGCCGTGGCCGGGTACCAGACGGTCATCTCGAGCGGGGCGTCCTGCTCGGGTCCGATCCGGCGCAGACCAACGGGATGGTCACCGGGGGCGGCGTGGCTCAGCCCGGAGAAGGCCGACCCCGCTGCATCCGGCTCGGGGGTGGTGAACCCGAACAGGTAGGCACCCGCCTGGGCCACCAGCCCCACGACCACGACCAGGGCGAGGACCCCGACGCGGACGGCCCTGCTGAGGGTCCGGGTGACGGCGTTCATTGTGTGCACCTCCTGGCGAAGCTCGGGCTCAGACGTGCGCATGGTCGGCGCGGGAGGCTGCGGCGGTCCACGCGTCTTCGTCGACGCCCTTGATCAGCAGCCAGAGTGCGAAGACCAGCTCGCCGGGGATGGCCAGCACCAGCACGACCAGCGCCCAGGTGTCGGTCAGGCCCGGGGCGAGGAAGGTCCCGAAGCTCTGCACGAAGTAGCCGATCCCGGCCAGGGCGAGCAGGATTCCGGCCAACCGGGGCAGGAACCCCGAGCGGTAGACGAGCCACCCCGTGAGCAGCAGCGACAGTGCGAAGAAGAAGCCCCAGACGAGCACGATGTCGTTGTTCGCCTCCTGGAAGAACAATGCGAGCGCGTCCCGTTGGTCGGCGGTGAAGGCGGCGAGGTAGCCCGGGTCGGAGACCACCAGCAGAGTGAAGACACTGGTGACCAGGCAGCCGGCGGCCATCACCACTGCCTCGGCCACGCGGGCCAGGGACGCGGCCAGTGACATCGGCTCGGCTGACGGGTCGGAGCAGGGCGTAGAGGACGGCGGCCAGCAAGATCTCGACCAGCACGATCGTGGCCTCGCCCGCCAGGCCCCAGCGGAACAACGTTTCCTGGGTCCGGATGTTGTCGGCGGTGGCAGCGGCGTCACCGGGGACGACGAGGCTCGACCGCACCAAGGTCGACAGCGGGTAGACCACGAAGATGACGAGGTACAGGGTGCCTGCCACCCTGGTCAGCCGGCGCAGCGGCCGACGCGAACTCGGTGTCGGGGGGACGTGGGTGGTGCCGGCGGTCGCGGTGGCGGTCATGGTTCCTCCTGGTGACGGGTTTGATGTATCGGAGAGACGGGTCAGGGGACGAGGACGACCTTTCCTCTGGCGCGTCCCCGGTGGACGAAGTCGATGGCGTCGGCGGCGTCGCGCAGGTCGTAGGCCGACTCGACGTAGGGGCGGACCCCGCCCGCAGCGATCAGCGAGACGACGGTCTCGAGGTCGTCGCGGTCCTGGCTCGCGAACAGCGAACGCAGCCGTTCCGGGCCGAACGGTGACAGCACGACGGCGGAGAGGAAGCGGCTCATCCCGGTGAGCGAGGGGTTGCCGCCGCCGACCACCACATAGGTGCCGTCGTGGGTGACCATCCGGCGCGCAGAGGAGAGCGCTCGGTTTCCGGCGAGGTCGAGGACGGCGTCGAAGCGTCGACGTACGTCGGCCAGACCGTCGGTGGTGTGGTCGATGACGCGGTCGGCGCCGAGCGAGCGGACCAGCGAGAGGTTGCGGGTACTGCACACGCCGGTGACCTCGGCGCCGAAGGTCTTCGCCAGCTGGACGGCGAAGGAGCCGACGCCGCCGGAGGCTCCGATCACGAGCACGTGCCGACCGGCCTCGACCCTGCCGAGCCGCAGCGCCTGCAGGGCGGTGACCGCCGCGGTCGGCGTGGCGGCAGCCGCCTGGAAGGAGACCTCGTCGGGCTTGCGGACCAAGGTCGCGGCCGGGGCGGCGACGTACTGGGCGAAGGCCCCCGTCGTCCAGCCGAGCACGGCGTCCCCGGGCTGAAGCGTCGTGACGTCCGCGCCGATCGCCGCCACCTGCCCCGCGACGTCGGTGCCGGGCACCGGGCACTTGGGGCGGGTCAGCCCGTAGGAGAGTCGGGCAGCGTACGGAAGCCCCTCGATGGCCAGCCCGTCACCGCGGTTCACGCCGGCCGCCCGCACCCGCAGCACGACCTCGTTGCCGGACGGGGCGGGCACCTCGACATCGCGCGACTGCACGTGTGCGGGGCGCCCGTAGGTGGCCAGGTGGACGGCTGCGGTGGTGGTCGGACGCTGCTGATTCATGCTCACGACGCTAGGAAGCTGGGCGTGTCCGGGTCTTGGCATCAGCGGCCGTCCTGTTGACCGATCCGGCCAGCGGCTCACTAGGGTGGATGGGACTCGAGGCTGATCCACCTGACCGAGAGGCAGCACGTCGTGAGCAGCGTCCGGAGCTCGGTGGTGCGGGTCATGGCGCGGGTCGCCAGCTCGCCCGACAGCCCCGAGGCGCTGCTGGGCAGCGTCGGTCTCTCGCCACGCGCGGAGCCCGAGGATGCCGCCAGGGAGAGCGTGGAGGAGGAGGCGTACTACGCCCTTCTGGAGCGGGCCGCGATGCCAGATGACCACGGACTTCCCTACCGGTACGCCGAGGCGCTGCACCCCGACGACTTCAGCGCGCTGGGGCTGGCATGGAAGACGGCCGACACCCTGCGCGGCTCGCTTCACCGGCTGGTGCGCTACATCCTGCTGCTCAGCGACACCCTGGAGTACGAGCTGCACGACGCCACCGACGGGGGCGCCACCCTGCTGCTGGTCCGTCCCCACCACCGCCGCGGCGCCCAGCTGGCGAACGAGTCGGCGCTGGCGGCCGTCACCTCGGTGCTCCGCGCGGCTGCCGGTTACCGGGTGGTCCCGACCGCTGTCTCGTTCTGCCACCCGCGGCCCGCCTCGATCGTCGAGGCCCACTCGTTCTTCGGCTGCCCGGTCCGCTACGGCGCTCGCCACAACGCACTCGATCTGGACGCAGCGACGTTGGAAGCCAGGGCGAAGCTGGCCGACCAGGGCCTGTCGGCGTTCCTGCTGGCCCACCTGGAGCGGCTGCGCTCGGAGCAGACCGAGCGCTCGCTGGTGTCCGCGGTGCACGCCACGATCACCGACCTGCTGCCTGACGGAGCGCCGAAGAAGGCGGTGATCGCCCGCCGCCTGGGCATGAGCGAACGCACCCTGCATCGTCGCCTCGCCGAGCACGGCGAGACCTTCCAGTCGATCGTCACCCGGTCGCGCCGCGAGGTCGCCGAGATGCTGCTCGCCGACGAGCGCCACTCCCTCGCCGAGGTCGCCTTCCTCACCGGCTTCGCCGACCAGAGCGCCTTCCAGCGAGCCTTCAAGACCTGGACCGGTCGGACGCCCTTGGTGTTTCGGGCGCGCTAGTTCGGCTCGGCCGTGCGGTGACGCGCGGCGACGCCCTTGATCAGCAGCCATAGCGTCAGGCCGAGCTCGCCCAGCACGGCAGGTGTCAGCAGCACCGCGGCCAGGATGCCGCCGACATCCTGGCCGCCTACATGGCCTCGGGCACCTGAAATCGCCACAGATGGCATTGCCGCCAGTGGATAAGTGGCTACACCGGTGGCCATGACTGTCCGTGGCCCCATGCCCCTCCGGGACGTCAAGAACCACCTCTCCGAAGTGGTGGGCCAGGTCGAGCGAACACGACCCGTGGTCATCACCAAGCACGGCAAGCCTGCCGCCGTCGTCGTCAGCGTCGACGACCTGGAGTCGCTCGAGGAAACCCTGGAGATTGCTGGCCGGCCCCGGTCGATGGAACAGATCCGCGACAGCCTCGGTGAGCTGGCCGCAGGTGAGACCGAGCAGCTGACCAAGGACGAGGTGCTGGCCTCGCTCCGTCCGTGACTGCCGACGCTTACCCGATTGCGTGGACTCCGACGGCACGGCGCGCCCTGACCTGCCCACCCGAGAAGGCCGCGACAGCCGCCATTGAAGTCATCTACGGACAGCTGGCCGAGAATCCTCAACGCGTCGGCAAGCCACTGCGCTTCGAACTCCAGGGTTTGCTCTCCGCCCGCCGCGGTGACTACCGCATCACCGAGGTCGTCACCATCATCGCCATCGAACACCGCGCGGACGCATACCGAACCCGCTGAGGCGCACTCCCCGCGCCTGGCCCAGAGCGTCGAGATGCAGCGACATTCTGCATTGCGTCTGACTTCGTGTCGGGTTTGGCGGGAGGAACACCCGGCCAAGAGTCGGCGTGCGTCTGGTGGTGCGAGATGGCCGAGATCGGTCGCCGACCGGTCGTTGTCTTGTCCCGCGACGCGGTGACCCCACGGCATCGCCGCGCACTCGTGGCTCCGTGCACGACGACCATCCGAGGGATTGCCAGCGAGGTCGTGCTCGAGCCCGATGACGACCCGGTACCGCTTCGCTCGGCGGTGACTCTCGACTCGGTCGAGAGTGTCTCGATTGCCATCCTCGTCCAACGACAAGGACGCGTGGCCGAGCCTCGCATGCGCGAGATCTGTGCCGCCCTCGCAGTCGACTGCTCTTGCTGAGCATCGACCGTGCCCCATGGGGGGTCGGCTTGTGGCACGGTGTGGTTGCCTCCAAGCGAGGTTCGTCGGCATCAAGCGCGCAGCGATGCCTCGTCCAGCTCGAGACCGATGACCTGAGCGACACGGTCCACATCGACGTCCCATGAGAGCAGTGCGGCTCCGCGGCGGTACGCGACCGCCGCGATCATGCAGTCGACCATCCCGCGAGGGGTGACGCCCGCCTGCCGGCAGCGGCGGTAGATCCTCGCGGCGGCTTCGAAGTCGGTGACCGCGTCGAAGGGCAGGAATCCGAAACTCAGCAGCAGGCGTCGCACGTCCGCCTCCCGTGCTTCACTTCGTGCGCCGGCCAGCATCTCCATCAGAACTGGTTCGGTGACCACCAGAGGGCCGTCGTCGGCAATCAGCGCGGCAAGGCGTTGGTCCGCTGCGCTGCCAGTGGCTCGGTCGTACTCGACCCACGCTGACGTGTCGGCCAGGATCACCCCGCGCCGCGCGGAGCAGAGTCGCCCGGAACGTCGTCGACCGCGCGGGCGCCACGCATGGCCAGTGCCTGCTCGCGCGTCATCGGCTGGCCCGCAAGGTGGCGCAGCGCCAACCCCACAGCCTCGGTCTTGGTATGAACGCCGTAGCGATCCATGATCGCCCGGACGTGGTCGTCTTCGATCTCGATGTTGGTGCGTACTTTGGGCATACACGCATCGTACACGTTGTGTGTACCTAAGGTGTGTCTATGCTCTCGCGTCCAGCGATGCCATTCGTCTCTCACGGCCGCCCCGTGCGCCGATCGGTATGGTCACGCTCCGCGTGAGGATCGGCTCGTGGTGCCGGGCCGTCACGACGGTCCGTCGAGTCGGTGACGTACCACCCTCCGGCGCAGGGTCGGCGAGGCCACCACCTCGTAGCCGGCGTCGAGGAAGACTTGCAGCAGCCCGACCGACGCCTCGTCCCAAATCACGGTCTTCCCCACCGGAGGCTCGGTGGGATACCCCTCCAGGACGCGGCTGCCGACTTGCCTCCCGTACTCGACGGTGGCGGCGGCCAGCTCGTACATCAGCCCCTGCCGGCGGAAGCCCTTGCCGACGACGAAGCAGGTGACCGACCAGACGCCCACGAGCTCCGGGTCCATCCGCATCCACGACTTCTTCCGGCTCCATACCCTGGGGTAGTTCTCCCGCGGCTCGACCGCGACCCAGCCAGCTGGCTCGCCCTCGACGTACCCGATCAGGCCGGACGTAGGTCCCTCGGTGCCGCACCCGGCCTGCTCCAGCAGAGCGGCGTCCCGCTGCTCCTGGGTGGTGTCACGCCAAATCCAGCCAGGGCACTTCAGCGCCTGGCAGCGGCACTTGCGGGCGCTACCGGTGTCGAACGCCGCCTCGACGTCCTCGGTCGTTGCCTCGTTGGCCGGTCGCCAGGTGAAATCGGGCACCCTGCAGCCTAGACCGGCGCCGACACGTGGCCTGGGGCATGCCAACGCCAGTTCTCGATCGGAGCCGAATAGTGTCCGGACGGGGATCCCACGCGGGATGGTCGGGACGCGGTAGGGCCGCAATGGGCTTCCGGGTGAGGGTCGTCATCATCGAGCCAACCGCATCCGCGGCCGCCTCACTCTGACAGCGTCCGCGCCGGAGACTGCGCCAGAACGCCTCCATGATCCGCAGCCGAACCTCGTCAGGGTCATGCTTGCGAGGACGGGCCATCCGCCGACCCTACTGGGCCTGAGTTGTCGGCCACCTCATATGCTGCTCGCCCTGAACCTCCGCGATGTCGGAGCGAGCTGACACTCGATACCTGACGCCGAAGTGCGTTGTGCGATCGGATGGTTGATCGAGGCCATCGCCCCCACCAACCTCTTCTATGCCTGGCCGGGCGCAGTCTCCTCGGCACCGGACTACGACCCACCCGCGCACCATTCCCACTGACCGAACGACGAACGGTCCCTCCGGTCGAGCTTGGGGCGCTTGAGTGCCGGCGTCCGCTGGGGTCTCGGATGCGGGACGCCGGCTCGGGGGGCAGCGCTGCATTGACGCGTCGGCGAGGTCAGCCTTCGCCGCAATGCGTTGACGCTCGATGGCGCGGTAGACCGTGGAGCGACCGACGCCGAATAGCTCGGCGACTTCGAGGGTGCTGTACTCGCCGCTGTGCACTAGGGAGACCAGGTGCGCCCCCTGGCCGCGGTTGAGCTTGGGCTGCTTGCCCACCAGTAGACCCTTGGCCTTGGCGACCGTCATCCCCTCACAGGTCCGGAGCCGGATCAGGTCGGGCTCGAACTGAGCAACCATCGCCAAGGCGTTGAACAACAGCCGTCCAACGGCGTCGGTGGGGGCGTAGACCGACCCTCCGAGGGAGAGGCTGATCTGCCGGGCGGTGAGCTCGTCGGCGATCGCCCGGGCATCCCGTCAGGGACCGTGCGAGGCGGTCGAGCTTGGTCACAACCAGGGTGTCCCCGGCCCGGCACGCGGCGAGGGCCTCGCGGAGGCCAGGGCGTTCGCGGTTGGTCCCGGTCAGACCGTGGTCAACGTAGATCCGATCGGCTTCAACGCCGAGCCCGAGCAGGGCGCCGCGTTGCGCGGTCAGTCCTGTTGATCGGTGGAGCATCGGGCGTACCCAACAAGCAGTGCGCTCATGGCGCACCTCCAGAAGTTGGCCCGGCCTGGCCGCGGGATGAGGTCCGGTTCGGGCATCTGGCAGTGCCTGACACCACCAGCAAGCCCCTCTGCGCCTCCGGTCGCGATACCGAGCGACTGGATCCAGCGGGGCAGCCTGTCGAACATTTGTCGAACAAGCGCTACGATGACGGCATGCCTGGATCAATCGGCTTCCGGCCGACCCAAGACGACGAGCGCATCCTTCGCGAGGCCGCGAGGCCTGGCGAGAGCACGTCGGACACGCTGCGACGCGCGCTGCGGCTGTTGGATCACGAACAGTGGCTGACGCAGTTCAGGGCCGACGCGGAGACGCTCAAGGACGAGGACCTCAACGCGGAGCCCGAAGCCTGGTGATCCGTGGCGCCGTCTACCGGATTGACCTTGGCCGGAACCGGGGCCACGAGCAGGGAGGCAAGCGTTTGGGGCTGGTGGTTTCCCCGTCGGATTCGCCTCTGTCGGTCGTGACGGTGATCCCTACCTCGACCTCAGCCGGGCCTTCCATTCATCGACCCGAGCTTGAGGTCGCGGGACAAACGACGCGGTTGCTGGTCGACCAAGTCCGCTCGATCGATTTCCGCTATTTCGTGGGTGACCCAGTCGATTACCTGACCCGAGATCAACGCGTTGAGGTCGAGCTCGCCTTGGCCCACTACCTGGGCGTTCAAGACGCTGCACCGCCGCGACCCCAGCAGGGTTGACCGCAAGCCCATCGTCACGCAGAGCGTGCCCAGTGCGCGATCGGCATCCAGGACCTCCTTCCTCCCTGCTCGCGTACGTGGCATGATGGTGGCATGGCTCGCATACGTTTGAGCACCACAGTTGACGCGGCGCTTCTCGAGAATGCTCGAAGAGCGCGGGCTGGGACCACAGACGCAGCTCTTGTGGACGAAGCTCTTGCCGCTCTGCTGGCTCGATACCGCTCAGCCCAAGTGGATGCGAGCTATGCCGCCTACGACGAGCATCCGCTCGACGAGCCGGACGAGTGGGGCGACCTGGCTTCGTTCCGAAGTGCGGCCGCGGCATCGTGACTGCCCTCCCTGCTCGGGGGGAAGTCTGGTGGTGCGAGATGGCCGAGATCGGTCGCCGACCGGTCGTTGTCTTGTCCCGCGACGCGGTGATCCCACGGCATCGCCGCGCACTCGTGGCTCCGTGCACGACGACCATCCGAGGGATTGCCAGCGAGGTCGTGCTCGAGCCCGATGGCGACCCGGTACCGCTTCGCTCGGCGGTGAATCTCGACTCGGTCGAGAGTGTCTCGATTGCCATCCTCGTCCAACGACAAGGACGCGTGGCCGAGCCTCGCATGCGCGAGATCTGTGCCGCCCTCGCAGTCGCAGTCGACTGCTCTGGCTGAGCATCGACCGTGCCCCATGGGGGATGGGCAACTGACACCTAGCTCGACGCACGTATGTGTGTATAGTGTGTGGTGTGACTCGGGTGAACGTCTACCTCCCAGACGAACTCGCGGCAGCGGCCAAGAAGGCGGGGCTGAACCTGTCCGCAGTGACCCAAGAGGCCGTGAGGCGAACCCTCGCTGAACGGTCGACCGACGCCTGGCTCGCCGCAGTAGCAGCCGCCGCCGATTCAGAAGCCGTTCCGCACGATCGCGCCCTTGGAGCGCTTGACGCCGCACGCGATGAGGCGTCCACCCACCATGGCTGATGTCGTGGTTGACGCCTCGGCGATCGTGGATCTCCTGCTGGGCAACGAACTGGGGGATGCCGTTCGGCTGCGACTCGCGGGCCACGCCATGCACGCACCAGCCCATCTCGACGCCGAGGTCCTCTCCGCGCTGGGCCGACTGGACCGCGCAGGGGACCTGGAAGCCGAGCACGTCGAGTCCAGGCTCCAGGGGCTCAGCGCCGCTCCGATCCAGCGGCACCGTGTCAGCGATCTGCTGATCGGTGCCTGGGGGAGACGTCAGCAACTGCGGCTGGTCGACGCCCTGTACGTCCAGTTGGCCGTCTCGCTCGATCTTCCGTTGATCACGACCGACCGCCGCCTCCGCCATGCCCCCACTGCGGACGTCGTCGTGACGTGACTCCCGCGAGGAGAATCATCCTCGATCTCGCACGAGCGCTCCGATGGGGGATCGGCCCGCGGAACGTGCCAGGAGCCGATCGACCCTCGGGACGGGTGGCCCAACTTCGTCGTTGCCGAGAGCCTCAGGACTCCCACTGGCGCAGAACGGTGAGGAGCACTGCGTTCATCACGACGAGCGCCAGGTAGACCACCGCCCATGTTGGCGCACCGGCGAGGAGTAAGCCGAGCGCTGCCGTCACGAACACGGTCATTTCTAGCGGGATCCGGGTTCCGGTTGGCAACCGATGTGCCGACTGTGGCGCGTTCCAACGCGCCCAAACTGCGATCGCCACGCCGGGTAGAGCCGCGGCAAGGACTACCGCCCAGAGGCCAGATCCGAGTGTCGCACCTGTGTAGGCCAGGGCGATGAAGCCTGCCACCTCGAGGAGGAACTTCAGGGCGAGGTTGGTCATTCGCACGACCTGAGCATGGCATCGGCGTCGCGAGAGCTCACCGGCAACCAACGCCGGGCCACGTCGAATGAGACGCCGGGTAGCGAGGTAGTTCGCCCGTCCGGCTCATCGATCGGCACGTGGAGCGTGTCAGTACGGGATCCCGATCTGGGACCGAAGCGCCCCAGGCATCGGTGTCGGCGGCCAGCGGTTGTCAACGGGGATCGTCAGCGATGGGGTCGCCGGGGTGGTAGTCGACGCCATCGCTGTTCCTCTCCGGTGACCGGCGCTCCCGGTCCTCGGGCGCGTGGGGTCCGCGTTCACATCGGTGGTGCTGGCGTCACCACAGGGAGTGTTGGATGACCCCGTTGATTCCCCAAGGACCCCTCGCACTTGTCCACCAGGGCCCTCCAGGCCGGGAAGTCTTCCCAGTTCTCGTGGGCCTGCTTGGAGTGGTCCTCCTGCCCGGCAGGGGACTGGAAGATCTCGGTCATCGCATAGACCACGGCGCCGTCGTCGCCTGGACCCTTGGTGATCGTGTACTGCAGCAGCGCCTTGTCGCCCTGACGATGGTGTGTGCGCTGCATCCACTCCGCGTGAGAGACGAAGATACGATCCGCCTCAGCCTCCAGGTCCGCCGGACAGTCGAACATGAGCGACCACTGTGTGCGTTCTGTGTAGTCCACGGATGCTCCGCCTTCTCCGATACCGCCGAACCGGACGCTCGACGGCCATACCTACTGGCATTGACGATCGACCCTTCACATCCCACCGGCAACCCGGACGCGCAGCCACTGACCCGCACCTCGCAGCCGCGGGTAGCGCGACACGCGGCCGGAATGACACGGACGCTACGCGGAAAGACGCAGGTTGTGGCAACTAGGCGTTGCTGAGCCCGAGCGCGGCGCGCAGTCGCGGGTTTCTGATGCTCCGGGTCAGGGCTTCACTGAGCTGTCCAGTGTGCGGTAGCTCGGCCTGTCGGCCGGGAAGTTGTCCCTTGAGCAGGGCGGTGGCCAGCTCTGGTCCGAACCGATGCCAATCCACACCGTCCTCGGACACGGCACCGGCGCCCGCTACCTCTGCCACCAGAGAGGCGACGCTCGAGGCGGTGCCAGGCCACGCATGAGTTTTCAGATCCGCATCATGGCGGCCCATTCCCACGTCGAGACTCGCCTCGAGGAGTGCATGCGCATCGACAATCCCAGGACCCATTGCACCGGCGTCCCATGGGGTCGGCCG
Organism: uncultured Actinomycetota bacterium; assembly: GCA_963801135.1. Taxonomy (GTDB): domain Bacteria; phylum Actinomycetota; class Actinomycetes; order Propionibacteriales; family Nocardioidaceae; genus Marmoricola_A. The sequence goes on from CAWDDN010000021.1 coordinate 280,449, forward strand.
GCGGGCCGTTGCCTGCAGCAAACGGCGGAACATCGCCTGAACCGACTCGCCGTGTGCACGTGCAGCGGCCACCACATTCGCTCGCCCGTGGTGAGCAAGCCACATCGCCGCCACCCCCGCCGTGAGGGCCACGGAGAAGCTGGTGCCCTGCCCTTGGCCTACCGTGTCGGCGGTGGTCGGACCCCCGGGGGGCACGACCGCGCGGTAGACGTTCTGGCCCGGTGCCGAGATGCCGACCGGTGCGCCGCGGCAGGTGCCAGGCCACGGTTCATCGGCTGAGTTCGTCGCTGCGACGGCGATGCATTCGTCGTACCGTGCCGGCCACACGACCAGGCGCACGCAGTTGCCGGCAGCGGCCAGGACGATCAGGTCGGCCTCGACTGCTCGCCGTACGGCGCGGTGCAAGGCAGTGGCGGGGATACCGCCCAGGCTCATGGTGACGACCTGGGCTCCCTCATGGATCGCCCAGTCGATCGCGCGGGCGACCGTGATCTGCCTGATGCGCACCACGCTCTCGACCGTGCGGATCGGCATGAGGGACGCCTGAGGGGCCGAGCCGGTGACGATGTAGCTGTCGAGCGAGACCAGGACGCTTGCGGTTCCCGTGCCGTGCCCTGGGTTACCGGGCTCTGCCAACGGGTCGGTCGGGTCGTGGTCGTCGTCGATGACGTCGAAGCCGGGCACGAATGAGACGCCGAGTAGTTCCACGTGTTGGGTGATTCCGGTGTCAGGTTGCGCCACGATGACGTCCTTGCCCTGGCTCGGTCGGCCGCTCTGAAGGGAGTAGGCCCACGCGGTGGGCACCTGCATCCGGTCGAGCGCCCAAGCGGGCGTGGGTTCCAACGCTGGTTGCGGGTCCACGAAGCAGCCAGGCGGGAAGTCCGCGAACGCCACACCCGAAGGCGCGCCGGACCCAGACGTGCCCTGCTCGGGGAAGAAGGCAGTGGGCAGGTCCGGCTCCGCACCTACCAGGTCGAAACGGTCGGCCAGGGCATAGCCCGCGGCGAAGCAGGCAGCGGAGCGCTGCGCTGCCAGGGCTCGGTCCATCAGGTCGAGGATCAGTATCTCTGCGTCCAAGACCGACAATGGCGTGGCACGTGCTCCCAGCTCAGCGCAGGCTAGTTCGACCATGGTCGAGACGGCGACCGGATCCTGCCCGGGACGCAGTTCAAGGGCGAACCGCGCCGGCACCTGGTCGCGGCTCTCGATCCTTGGCACTGTTGCAGCACGCAGCCAGGCGACCACGGTGTCGTCGCCTACGGCCCAGCCGCTCACAGAGCCTCCGGAAGGCGGTTCCGCCATGTCACAACCTGTCCTGAGCCGCCGCGTGAGTCGTGGTAGTGCGCTCGCACCCGCCCTCGAAGAGCGACAAGGACGTGCCCGTCGAGTACTCGAATCGTCTCATGCCTCCGCGCCTTCGACGGTGCTCCGCATCGACCAGCGGCGTGACGTGCCGTGGTTCCTGACCTACGCGACTCGAGAGCGCCCCGAGTGCACGGGTCATCAGCGGAAGGACACGGCCACGAGCGCAGGCCACTCGCGGCTAAGTGGCGCACCTCCGCGTGGGTCGCCTGATTGATGTGGGCATGGTCTTGCTGAAGGTTGCGGTCGTTTGCGTCGTGGTCGGGATGCAGGCCGCGTTGGTCGCTGGCCAGTGAGGATGTAGGGGCATTCGGCCCTTGAGGATCAAGTCGGACACGAGCAACGTTGGCCCTGGCTGCGCGCCTCAGCGTCAGCGCGACCGGGGAAGGAACCCTCACCCATGAGCATTGGTATCACTTCCGTCCATGCTGTCGAGATCCTCGACTCCCGCGGTCGCCCCACCTTGGCGGTGACGGTGCATGTCGCCACCGGGTCGGCGTTCACCGCCGGTGTCCCGTCCGGCGCCTCCACCGGTTCCGGGGAGGCCGTCGAGTTACGCGACGGCGACCCCGCCCGCTACGGCGGAAAGGGCACCCACACGGCGGTCGGCAACGTCAATGGCCCCATCTGCGAGATGGTGACCGGGCGGACGTTTGCCGACCTCGCCGAGCTCGACCAGGCGCTCATCGACCTGGACGGCACTCCCAACAAGTCGGGGCTCGGAGCGAACGCCGTGGTCGGTGTCTCGATGGCCGCCGCACGGGCGTTCGCGGCCGCCGCTGCGATGCCGCTGTGGCGCTACCTCACCCCCGCGGGGGTCACACCTGTGCTCCCGGTGCCCCATTTCAACGTGGTCAACGGCGGGGTGCATGCCCCGAACAGCCTGGACTTCCAGGAGTTCATGCTCGCGCCTCTCGGCGCACCGAACTACCCCGAAGCGGTGCGTGCCGGCGCCGAGGTCTACGCGGCGTTGAAGGCCCGGCTCAGTGCCGCCGGCTACGCCACCGGGCTGGGCGACGAGGGGGGGTTCGCCCCCGACATCAGCCGGCCCGAGGACGTCCTGGAGACCCTGATCGGCGCCATCACCGACGCCGGCTGCACCCCCGGGCGCGACGGCGTCGCGATCGCCCTGGACCCGGCCTCCAGCGAGTTCTACGGTGACGGCGCCTACCACGTCGCGGGACAGACCCTCACTAGCTCGGACATGGTGGCCTACTACGCCGAGTTGGTCGACCGTTTCCCGATCTGGAGCATCGAGGACGGTCTGGCCGAGGACGACTGGGACGGCTGGGCGGAGATGACAAGCCGCCTAGGCGACTCGATCCAGATCGTCGGCGACGACATCTTCGTCACCAACCCAGCCATCATCACCGATGCCATCGGCCGCGGGGTCGCGAACGCGGCACTGATCAAGGTCAACCAGATCGGCTCGGTCACCGAAACCCTGGCCGCTATGACGGTGTGCCGAGACGCCGGATATGCGGCGATGATCTCGCATCGCTCTGGGGAGACCGAGGATTCCTTCATCGCCGACCTTGCCGTCGGCTCGGGCTGCGGACAGCTGAAGTCGGGCGCACCGGCACGTGGCGAGCGGCTCGCGAAGTACAACCGCCTGCTCGAGATCGCTGAGAACGAACCCGTGATGGGCTACCCGACGAGCTAGCCGGCGCTGCCGCCACGGCTTGACCGCTCACGATCGAGCCGACGGGCTCCCGTCTCTGATCGGCCGGGGCTGGGCGGCACGGCGGTGCGGGTGACGCAGTGTGGTCGGGTCCTCCTCCTTGCCGGCCGCTTCTTCGAGCTCATCGCCGAGACCCGCGTGGCCGCTCTGACGTTCAGACAGAACTGACACTTTCTGATCGGCGCCATCAGCGCCCCTGCATCCATCGGTCCAACTACGAGCGCGCGCAAGCAGCGGTGTGGGGCAGGCGATGTTTGATCGCGGGGCCGATGTCGTGACCCCTGCCTGGTTGTATCGTGTTGCGTTACGCGATACGGTGTGGGTGTGATCGTGAGCTTCCGGCACAAGGGCCTGGAGCGGCTGTACCTCAACAACTCGAAGAAGGGCGTGCAGGCGACCCACGTCCCGAAGCTGATGCGCATCCTGTCCGCCCTGGACGTGGCGCAGGTCCCGGAGGACCTGGCGATCCCGTCGTTCCGGACCCTCCCGCTCAAGGGTGACCTCGCCGGGCACTGGTCGATCTGGGTGAACGGGAACTGGCGGGTCACCTTCAGATTCATCGACAACGACGTCGAGCTGGTCGACTACCAGGACTACCACTGAACAGGAGGTGATCACGATGGCGATGAAGAACCCGGTCCACCCCGGCGAGATCCTCCGTGAGGACGTGCTGGCCGACCTCGGTCTGGGTGTGGGCGAGGCCGCCTCCAGGCTGGGTATCTCCCGGGTGGCGCTGAGCAGGGTCCTGCACGGGCACGCTCGGATCAGCCCGAACCTGGCCGTGCGCCTGGAGGAGGCCGGCGTTGGCACCGCACGCGCCTGGCTCGCAATGCAGACCGCCTACGACCTGGTTACGGAACGGGCATCGGGCACACCCAAGGTCCGCCGCCTCAACGACGTCGCCTGAACCTCTTGTAGGGTGGGCATGGCCGCCTTCGCGGCGCTATGACTCACCTATGAGCACAGCCTGTCGATGAAGTGGGCTGGCACCAGTAACTGCGCACTCTGAAGCAGTCGGCATTGGCTGTGGTCCACGATGCGGTTGCCGATCGGGCCGGACCGAGTGCGCGGCGGTCAACGCCTCAGTTGAGCAGCTTGGACGCGAGCACCGCGGCCTGTGTTCGTCTCTGCAAACCCAGCTTGCTCAAGATCCTCGTGACATAGTTCTTCACGGTCTTCTCCGCGAGGAACAGCTCTCCGCCGATCTGACGATTCGTCATCCCCTCGGTGATTAGCACAAGGATCCGCCGTTCTTGCGGAGTCAGCGACTGAAGCTCGGCTGGTTCCGAGGACCCCCCTGACCGAATTCGCTCGAGGACTCGCTGAGTGACGGAAGGGTCAAGCAACGACTGCCCGTTGGCCACCTTGCGGACGGTCTCAACCAGGTCAACCCCGATGATCTGCTTGAGGACGTAGCCAGACGCACCCGCCATGATCGCTGCAAACAGCGCCTCGTCATCGTCGTAGGAGGTCAAGATGATCGCTTTGATGGCAGGATCCACCGACCGGATCGCTCGACAGACCTCCACGCCGCTGCCATCGGTGAGACGTCCGTCGAGCAGCGCTACGTCGGGACGCAGCGCCGGGATGCGCGCCTCGGCGTCCTTGGCGCTGCCGGACTCACCTACGATCTCGAGATCGTTGTGAGAGTCGAACAGATCTCTGAGCCCTCGCCGCACCATTTCGTGGTCATCGAGCAAGAACACGCGGATCGGCCCTGTGCGTTCCGGCATCGTCTGATCCCGCTCAGAACTCATGCTAAGGAACACCGTCGGCCGAAACCGACACGTGGTCGATAAGCACGGCGACCGTCTGATCCCATGCCCGCTTTCCCTGTCTCACCATGGTGATATGAGTCTAGCGCCGAACGGGCATTGACGGCTTGGCTCGCCCGCGAGAGGTGCGGGCAGCCTGCCTCGGGATGCAACGGGGCGCACCCCACGTTCGCCTCCGGCAGGCGGCGGTGTGACGCGCCGGAGTCACTGCTCGCATATCTGGCATCTTCGAGCGGAGGCCCGTGGGAGGCGAGCGAAGTTGGTGGCGCCTGTTGTGCTTGGTTTGCACTGCTGCGGAGGCACCACGGCGAAGTGGATGCTTCCCCACCTGTGTCGGAGGCGACTCATGACGGAACGGGTCCGAATTGGGCTGATCGGAACCAGTGGCTGGGCCGACGAGTTCCATCTACCGGCCGTTGGTTCGCACGAATCAGGCACCGTTGTCGCCATCTGTGGACGCGACCGGCATCAGGGAGAGCTTCTTGCTCACAAGTATGGAGTGCCCAGCGTCTACACCGACTACCAGACCATGATCGACCAGGCAGAGTTGGACGCGGTGATCGTGGCAACGCCGGAGGATCTTCATCACCCGACCTGACTTGGGTCACTCCTGCCAGTTGACGGCACTCGCGACGCCCTGACCTGCGGAGATGTCCCGCCGAGGTGTGTCCCTAAGGCACTAATGCGTCTCAGTAGGATCGGCGGATGGCCTGGATCCGGCGGGTGCGCACCGCCTCGGGAGCCACGGCAGTGCAGATCGCGGAGTCGGTGGACGGCAAGCGCCGCATCGTGCGGCACGTCGGCTCGGCGCGTGATGAGGCCGAGCTGGGGCTGCTCTTGGCCGAGGCCCAGCGGCTGCTGGCCGATGACGCGCAGCATGAGCTTGATCTCGGGCTGACGCCGAGGGTCCCCAAGGCGGTTCTGGTCCCGGCCCCGGCCCAGGAGTTGGTCCCGGGTGAGCGACCGGTGCGGGGGTGGGTGCGTCGCCCGCACGTGCTCAAGACCAACTCGGGTCTGCTCTACGAGGCCCTGGCGGGGGTCTACGCCGGCCTCGGGTTCGACGCGGTGGGCGATGACGTCTTCCGCGACCTGGTGATCGCGCGCGTCGTGGAGCCGACCAGCCTGCTCGACATCGACCGGGTCCTGGCCGAGATGGGTCGGGTATCGGCATCGCACTCGACCCGCAAGCGGACGCTGCGCCGTGCTCACGCCGGCGGCTACCGCGACACCATCGCGGCCGCCTGCTTCGACCACGCCGCTACCCACGGCGACGTGAGCTTGGTGCTCTACGACGTGACCACGCTCTACTTCGAGGCAGAGAAGGAAGACGGGCTTCGCAAGGTCGGCTACTCCAAAGAGCGTCGCGTGGATCCGCAGATCGTGGTCGGACTGCTGGTCGACCGGCACGGCTTCCCACTCGAGATCGGCTGCTTCGCGGGCAACAAGGCGGAGACGTTGACGATCGTCCCGATCGTGAAGCAGTTCCAAGAACGTCATGGCATCGCGGACATGGTCGTCGTGGCCGACGCCGGCATGCTGTCGGCATCGAACCTGGGCGACCTCGACGATGCGGGTCTGCGGTTCATCGTGGGCTCCCGGGTCACGAAGGCTCCGAAGGATCTGGAGTCCCACTTCCGGTGGCACGGCACCGCCTTCACCGATGGGCAGATCATCGACACCATCACCCCGCGCGATCAGCGCGGAACGTCGGTCAAGACCAGCGACCCGGCCAAGCGTGCCGAGCCGGTCTGGGACTCCGCGAAGCACGTGAAGTCGTGGCGAGCGGTGTGGGCGTACTCCACCAAGCGGGCCGTGCGGGACAACAAGACCCTCACGTTGCAGGAGAACAAGGCCCGAGCCGTCGTGGCCGGGGAGAAGACCGCGCGGACGCCGCGGTTCGTCAAGACCCGCAACGGCGCCACCGTCCTCGACGAGGCATCACTCGCCCGAGCCAGGAGGCTTGTCGGGTTGAAGGGCTACGTCACCAACATCGAGGCAACACTGATGCCCGCGGGCGAGGTGATCGCGAGCTATCACGACCTGTGGCACGTCGAGCAGTCGTTCCGGATGTCCAAGACCGACCTCGCAGCCAGGCCGATGTTCGCCCGCACCCGTGACGCCATCGAGGCCCACCTGACCATCGTGTTCGCCGCGCTCGCGGTCTCGCGCACCGTGCAGAACCGGACCGGTCTATCGATCCGCCGGTTCCTCCGCAAGCTCAAGCCGCTGCGGGCGGCCACCATCGAGATCAACGGCGTGATCACCACGTTCCCGCCCGCGATCGACGCAGAGACCGAGGCCATCCTCAACGCCCTACAGCATCCTGATCCAAGGCACTAAGCCGTTTGACCCAACTCAGGCCCGATGACGATGGCTGCGCTGAAGGCTGGAAAGCACGTGTTGTGCGAGAAGCCAAAGGCGTTCGCGGTCACCCAGCGCAGGAGATGCTGACCGCAGCTGAGGCCGCCAACGTCAAGCACATGGTGCAGTTCACCAACCGGGGGTTGCCGCACTACCGTTTCATCAAGAAGGTGCTCGACGATGGCTACGTCGGTCAGCCCTACCACGCCTACTTCTACTGGCCTACAGGTTGGTTCCCGGCCGAGGACGTCAATTCCTATCACTGGGCTTTCGACGCTCGGCGGGCCAAAGGAGCGGTGAACGAACTGGGAGCACACATGATCGATGTGGCTCGTTGGTTTCTGGGTGATGTGGGGCCTTGACCCCTGATCTTGGACACGCTGAATCCAGCATTGTGCTGGGGAAGCGAGAAGATCCTGTCCATGGCCAGGAAGAACTACACCGACGAGTTCCGTCGGCAGGCCGTTGATCTGTACGAGTCCACCCCCGGTGCCACGTTGAGGGGCATCGCCGACGATCTCGGGATCTCCCGAGGCACCTTGTCGGAGTGGGTCAAGACGTTCGGCACGGGTTCGACGACTGCCCCCATCAGCAGCCTGAGGACACCGGCCGGGAGGCCGGAGACCCAGGCCGAGAAGGTCGCCCGCCTCGAGGCCGAGGACGCTCAGCTGCGGGCGGAGAAGGCGAAGGTCGAGACCGAGAAGGCGATACTTCGCCAGGCGGCCAAGTATTTCGCTGGGGAGACGAACTGGTGAGCCGCTTCCAGTTCGTTGCCGACCACCGAGACACCTTCGAGGTGAAGCGGCTGTGTGAGGTCATCGAGGTCAACCGGTCCTCGTTCTACGCATGGGAGAAAGCTGCCCCGGCGCGAGCCGAGCGTGCTCAGGCCGATGAGCGGCTCGCGTCGAGGATCCGTGCCGTCCAGGACCCCACCCAGGGCGGGGACAAGGCCTACGGTGCGCCGCGGGTGACCGCCGAGCTCAACGACGGCGTCCCCGTCGAGGAGCGGGTCAACCACAAGCGCGTCGCCCGCGTGATGGCCGAGACCGGCCTGGCTGGCATCCGGCTCCGGCGGAAGGTCCGCACGACCATCCCCGAACCCTCCGACCAGAAGGTGCCCGATCTGCTGAAGCGGGACTTCACCGCTGCGAGCGTGAACACCAAGTACGTCGGAGACATCACTTACCTGCCGCTTGCCGACGGGTCGAACCTCTACCTGGCCACCGTGATCGACTGCTGTTCCCGCAAGCTCGCCGGTTGGGCGGTCGCGAACCACATGCGCACCGAGCTCGTCGAGGACGCTCTCAAGGCCGCCCTCGCCGACCGCGGGTCCCTGCGCGGCGCGATCTTCCACGCCGACCACGGGTCGGTCTACACGTCCAAGGACTACGCCAAGCTCTGCGGTCAGCTCGGCGTGACCCAGTCCCTCGGTGCCGTGGGGACGAGCGCCGACAACGCCCTCGCTGAGTCGTTCAATGCCGCCCTCAAACGGGAGACCCTGGCCGGCGCCGCGACCTACGACGACGAAGCCTCATGCCGCCGCGAGGTCTTCCGCTGGGCGGTCCGCTACAACACCCGCCGACGCCACTCCTACCTCGGCCAGGTGTCCCCGAACACCTACGAGAACAAGCTCGCGGCTACCATCCCGGAAGCCGCGTAATCCAACACACCCCGTGTCCAAAGATCGGGGGCAAGGCCCGTGGTCCGGGTCAGTGCCACGCTCCGAAACTTCGTGCCGCGGATCGATCAAGACGGCACGCCCATGGAGAACGCGAACGACTCCGCTTTCCTGCTCCTAGACTTCGTTATAGCGGTGCCCACGGCGTCGTGCACGTCGGCTTTCCGAATATCGCCGGCGATGACCTCCAGCACAACGGACAGATCGCCATCATCAGCGGCAGCGACGGCACCCTCGAGAGCCGTGGCGACCCGTGGACTTCTCCCTCCATCTCCGAGATCAGGGGCTTACGGCGGGGGGCGTCCAGCGCCGAAACACTCGCCATCCCCGGTAGCTACTTCGGCGGCAGCGATCCCAATGATGTCTTCCAGGTCTTCCGATCCCAGTCGATCGGCCCTCGACTTTTCATGGACGCAATCATCCAGGATTTGCCGATATGCCCCAGCTTCAGCGACGGGCACCAAGTACAGCGGATCATCGACGCCGCGATTGAGTCCGATCTGACGAACGCGGCACAGCTCTTCTAGGGCTGAATGTCGCCGTATCCGTCTGTCGTGGAGATCCACCGAAAGTGAACCGCAGACCGCGGCTTCACCCGGGGTCGAGTGAGTAGGTTGCGCAGCAGAACCCCCGACCCGATGGTCGGCAACGGAATCGATGGCGGCGGAAGGACACGGCCGCGAGCGCAAGCTACGCGCGGCGCTGTGACGCATCCGCCCAGCGGCATGGTCGGACGCTACGCACCGACAGCGGCAGATCCGGGCAGACCTAGCGTCCTTCAACGTGCAGCGCGTCGAGCCTTGCGGCGTCGGTGGCGTCGCACCACGCCCAGCCCGAACCACACAACTGCGCCGAACACCGCCACCACGATCGTGTACAACCAAAGCGGCCACGTGAAGTCGAGGAAGAGGAAGTGGAACCTGACCTCCTGGGTGTTCTGGATCACGAAGATGGCCAACACCGCGAGACCGGACAACGACGCTATCGCTCCGCCACCAAGTCGACGTGGTTCCGGCGCAGGCTCACCTTGCTGACTCATGACGACCACCTCGTTCGCAAACATTATCCCCAAATCGGCCGCCGGAGCATCGTGGCTAGGCAGACATTTTCGGCGGCTCGGCGGCTCGGCGGCTCGGCGGCTGTGGGCGACCGGCGATAGTGGGCGAGCACATCCACGCATGAGAGCGCGTCCGGCTCGCGGCGATGAGACGCGGTCGGTCCCGCTCGCGATTGAGGCCGCCGTCGACTCAGGGCGGATCGCCTGCTCGGCGTTCCTTACCCACCATCCAGAGGTACTTGTCCACTCGCGTAGGGAGAACTGTTCCAGTCCGTAGTACTGACGAAACGCACCGATGGATCGGCAATGCAGGATCTCGTTGTCCTCCTCCAGCCGGCGCACCTTGGCCTTCAGCCTCTTGATCTCGGCCAGCTCCTCACTGGTCGCGCCCTCACATTGGCCACCGTCGATCTGGGCCTGGACCGCCCAACGTCTCACGGTCTCCTTGCCCAGCCCTTTCCGGCGGGCCACAACCTCGGCCGCAGCGGTCAGCGAGGAGTACTCGCCCTGGTGCTCCAGCACCTGCCGCACGCAGCGCACCTTGACCTTCGGATCGGCCTTCTTCGGCATGAACTGCATCCTTCCAACTCACAAGGATGCGGCACCAAACCTGGGGCGATTCAGCGTGACATCGTGCAGCCCGAGTGCCGCCGCGGCCTTGGCGAGTTCGTCGGCGCCTAGCTCGGTGAGGCCGATGCGTTTTGGGGGCGATGTGTGCGCTCACCGGGTCACTGCCACGGGGGTCCCGGAGCCGACTTCCGTGGCCTGGCAGTGCCGCATGAACAGCCTTCCAGGGCGGGGGTTGGGCGGGGGTTGGGCGGGGGCACGCAGGGGGTGGCGAGGTGCGCCGTGACCTCGCCGATCCGCTTGGAGTGGACCTGGCAGTGCGCCTGGAGGCTGTCGACGGTGACCTGTGCCGGGTCCCGCGCACGGGTACGCTGCGCAGGGACACCACAGCCCAGTACCGTTCTGTACAGAAGTGGGTCCGGGTGGCAACTGCAGAGGGGAATCTGGTGGCTGAGCGACCAGGGAAACGCGAGACACTGCTCCGCGAGGCCCGG
>CAWDDN010000022.1:0-67588 GCA_963801135.1 uncultured Actinomycetota bacterium
ACCGCGGTGGCGGTAGCGGTGGCAGCCAAGAGCGCCTCGCGCACCTTCACCCGGGCGCAACTGCTTGGGTGGGCAGGGATGATCGGGGCGTGGCCGCGTCAGCTTCCGTGCAGAAGACCGGTCTTGCGCGCTCAAACAGCTCAAAATCGCCGAAGACCGGTCTTCTGACCGGTCCTTCACGGGCGGCGATCGAGCTGCTCACCGAGCGCGGCTTCGTGGCGCTGACCGGGGCAGGCATGTCCACCGACTCCGGCATCCCCGACTACCGGGGGCCGAAGACGCTGGCCCGCACCGGCGGGCGTACCCCGATGACCTACCAGGAGTTCAGGTCCGGCCCGAGGGCCCAGCAGCGCTACTGGGCCCGGGCGTACGTCGGCTGGGCGCTGATGCGCGACGCGCTGCCCAACTCCGGACACCATGCGCTGGCCAGGCTCGAGGCCCGCGGCCACTGCACCGGCGTGATCACCCAGAACGTCGACGGCCTGCACGACCAGGCGGGCACCTCGACGCTGGTGGCGCTGCACGGCCGCATCCGCGACGTCATCTGCCTGGACTGCCGCGACGTCACCTCCCGGGCCGTCCTGCAGCAGGAGATGACGGGCGCCAACCCGGGGTGGCTCGAGGCACACCGCGAGGCCCTCACCGAGGTGCACGCCCGGCCCGACGGCGACGCCGAGCTCGACGACACCCTCGCCTTCGTCGCTCCCGTCTGCGATCGCTGCGGCGGCGCCCTGAAGCCCCACGTGGTGTTCTTCGGCGAGAACGTCCCGGCGTCCCGGGTGGACCGCTGCCACGACCTTCTCGACCAGGCCCCGGCACTTCTCGTCCTGGGCTCGTCGCTCACCGTCATGTCCGGCTTCCGGTTCGTGCGCTACGCCCACTCGCTAGGCAAACCGGTCATCATCGTCAACCGGGGAGCCACCCGCGGCGACGGCCACGCGACCCACAAGCTCGAGGTCGGCACCAGCGAGTTCCTCGACCACTCCGCCTGGACCGCCTCCACGCCTGCCGCGTGACAACGCGCCGGCGGCACCGGTACAGACCGGCCGATCGTGACCCCTCCCGGGGGGCAGAACCGCCGTGTACGGTCACAAGGACCACCAAACCGACCCATGGGGGTTCACCATGAACACACGTCTACCTCGCCTGGCCGTGGCGGCCGCCGCCGCTGTCACCGTCCTCGGCATGAGCACGGCACCCGCGATGGCCGCACCCGGCAACGGCGCCAACCAGGAATGCGGCGCCTACTGCCCCAACCCCGGCGCGGAGTCCATGAACGGCAACGGGGGCGGCAACGCCACCGGAAGGCCCGCCGCGGGCACGGCCGGCAATGCCGACTCCAACCCTGCTGACTCCAAGTACCCGCCGGGACAGGCCGAGAACGGCGGTGACGCCAACAACGGCTACGAGTGCGACGGCAACAACGGCATCGCCAAGGGCAACCCGGCCCACACCGCATGCGAGGACGTGCCGCCCCCGAGCTGACTAGTGCCAGGGCGGGAACTTCTCGCCCTGCGCCAGCCGTGACCGCGGGACGCGTCGGCCACCGGGCCAACGCGTCCCGCGGTGCGTCTCGGAGCCGCGCGGCGTCGGCGGTATAACGGTCGGATGCACTCCGTCCTCGTCCTCAACGGCCCCAACCTCAACCTGCTCGGTCGACGCGACCCCGACCTCTACGGAACCGCCACCCTTGCCGAGGTCGACCAGCTCTGCGTCGAGGAGGGTGAGCGGCTGGGGCTGCAGGTTCAGTGCCGCCAGTCCAACCACGAGGGTGTGCTGATCGACTGGATCCACGAGGCGTTCGAGACCGGCGCCGCGGTGGTCGGCAACTTCGGCGCCTTCACCCACACCTCGATCGCGATCATGGACGCCCTCGCCGTCCTGTCCGCCCCAGTGGTGGAGGTGCACATCAGCGACATCCACGCCCGCGAGGACTTCCGCCACACCTCCTACGTCGGCATGGTCGCCGACGACGCGGTGATCGGGCTGGGCGTCCCCGGGTACGCCGAGGCGCTGCGCCGAGTCGCCTCGATGCTCGACGCTGACTGATGAGCGACCCGGCGGGTGGGCACACGTTCGACGGTCAGCTGTTCCCCTGGGACGAGTCCGCGCGCGACTCCTGGGTCTTCGTCGCCCTTCCCCGGGAGCTGTCGGACCGCATCGACGACCAGCTCACCGGCCCCCGACGCGGTTTCGGGTCGGTGCGCGTGGAGGTCGGTGTCGGCGGTTCCACGTGGCAGACCAGCCTCTTCCCCTCGGGCGAGCTGGCGACGTACGTGCTGCCGCTGAAGAAGCCGGTGCGGCACAGCGAGGGGCTCGAGGCCGGCGACGTCGCGACGTTCAGCCTCACCGTGCTCGACTGACCTGCTCCGCTGCCACCGGGACGTCTCCCAGCGCCCACGCGTTCCCGCGTCACGCTTCTGAGAGGTCGCTTGCGGCGGGTGTCGGGAGAGTCATCGTGACCACGAACGCGACGGCCACCGCGATCACCACCGCAGGTGTCACGGAGACACCATCGGTGCCCAGAAGGAGTGTGGCGAGCAAGGCTGAGGTCAACGGAAGTCGCAGCATGGCGGTGGTCATCGCGCCGATGCCCATGGCGATCGCCGCTGCCTGGTCCATGCCCGGCAACCCACCCGCGGCGATTCCGAGGGCACCACCGATGAACATCGACGGGAAGACCGGGCCGCCACGGAACGCGCTCAGTGAGGCGCCGTACGTGAGCGACTTGCAGACGACCAGCAGGATCAAGACACCCACTGTGAGGTCATCGGCTCGCTTCACCAGATCTGGCAGCGCGTCCTGCCCGGAGAACAGCACCTGGGTGAAGCTGTCGTCGGAGAGAAGCTGGTACGCGGTGGCGGTCAGGCCGATGAACAAGCCCAACAACGACGTCACGAGGACGCGGCTCCTGTGCACAACCGGCCGAAGTGAGAGCGCCAGCCACCGGATCGCCCAGCCCAGAAGCGCTCCGACCAGACCCATGGCCACTGCCCAGGCCAGCGTGGCGACACTCGGAGCTACGGCTGGCGGGAGGGAGGGAAGCGCGAGGGAGAAGCTGCCCAGGCCGCTCCAGCTCCCGAGGCCGGCAAAGACCAGTGCACCGAGGCCCGAGGCGAGAAGGCCCGGCAGCGCGACGAGGCTGAGAGTGAGACCACTCACGCCGGCAGCTTCCATGATCAAGAAGGCGCCCAGCAGCGGCGAGCCCAGCAAGGTGCTGATGGCCGCGAAGCTGCCCGCCGAGGCCATGATGGTCAACGCCATCGGTGGCGCTTCACGCCTGCCCAGGTGCACGGTCAAGGCCGCTAGTCCCCCGCCGATGGCTATCAGCGGCGCCTCCGGTCCGAGCACAGCGCCAAGACTCAACGTTGCGAACGCAGCGAGCGCCACAGCTGGCAGATCACGTCCCTTCGGCGGGCCTCCGCCGCTCTGGAACCCGAAAGCAGGTGAGTGTCCCCCGTTGCCCGGAAGGTGTCGGATGGACAGGGCCGTGAGCAAGCCGGACAGAACCAGCCAGGGCACCGGCCACCACGCCGGTGTCTCTCCGCCCAGGACCTGGGTCGGGAGGTCCTCGAACAGATAGGTCTGCAGCCAGGAAACCGAGGCCAGGAACCCGTAGGAGACCGATGCGATCGGCACCCCCAGGGCCGCGGCCAGCACCAGCAACATGAGGTAGGCCCGTGACCGGACGATCGTCCGCGGGTCCATCGACATGGCATGGTCGGCGGTGGGTGCTTCAGGCAAGGCGGATGGGTCCGTCACGGCTTGTGTTGCCCTTCGTGATTGTGCGGCGTCGGCGCCAAAGCGCTTGCAGACCCACTGTCCCAGGACGCCGCGTCATTGGCGACCCTGAGCCCGACGAGCGTGCGACGGACGACGAAGCGGAAGGAGCCCCCGGTAGCGCCACGAGGGACGCCAGACCAGCCTGTTCCCCTCGGGTGAGCTGGCGACGTCCGTGCTGTCGCTGAAGAAGCCGGTGCGGCACCGCAACCGGGCTCGAGGTTGGCGACGTGGGGGACGTTCAACTTGACCGTGCTCGACTGGCCTGGTCCCGGCCCGGCGCCCGCTCGGGGGCATCGGGCACGTCAGCGAGCGCCCAGGCATCGCCCATCGCCTCGACCCGGATCACGCTCAACGTGCCGTCGGTCTCCAGCACCATCGCGCCCACCTGCGCGAGGCTGCCGAGCCCGGCGCTGCGCAGGCCCTGACGGATCTCGGCCTCGGCCATGCGCTGCCCGCGCCGATTGCCCTCGAGGACCACCCCGTCCCTCACCAGCATCGTTGGCCGTGCGGTCACGATGGTCCGGGCGAAGCGCACCCGGGATGTCACGAACGCCACCGCCAGCTGCGACATCGCCAGCAGCGTCAGCGCGACCGCACCCTCGCTCCACGAGACGGTCGAGCTGAGCAAGATGGTCGCCAGCGTGGAGCCCAGCGCCACCGTGACGACGAGGTCGAAGGCGTTGAGCTTGGCCAGCGTGCGTTTGCCCGAGACCCGCAGCAGCACCACGAGCCACACGTACGCCGCCGCGCCGACCAGCACCACGCGCAGGAGGCCGGACCAGGTGTCGAACCACATGGACGGTCACTCTACGGAGTCAGGCGGCGTCGGGTCTGATCAGACGAAAAGCGCCCGTGTGGCGCCCGCTGAGGCGCTTTGCGTCTGACAGCTCGGGCGGGCCCGGTCTGATCAGACGGACGGCGCTCAGCCCAGGGCGGCCAGCTCCACGACCTCATCGAAGGCGTCGAGCCCCTCGGGCCGATGGGTCGCCATCACCACGGTTCGACCCCGGGTGGCTGCCATCAGGTCCCGCAGCACCGACGTCGCCGTGGCGTGGTCGAGCTGGGCGACCGGTTCGTCCAGCAGCACCACGGGGCGCCCCGACAGCAACGCCCGGGCCACACCCAGACGAGCCCGTTCCCCACCGGACACCCCCCGGTTCCCGGTCCCCAGCGGCGTCTCCAACCCCTGCGGCAGCCCGTCCAGCCAGGACTTCAGACCGGCGTCGGCCAGCGCCGCTCGAACCTCCTCGTCGCCGGCGTCCGGACGAGCCAGCACCAGGTTGGCGCGCACCGACCCCGCGAAGACGTGCGGCTCGTCGTCCACCACCGCCACGCGGGCCCGGGTGCCGGCCAGGTCGAGCTCGCCCACCGCGACCCCGTCGACCCGGAGATCCCCCCCGGTCGGATCGAGCTGACGGGCCAGCACCGCGAGCAGGGTGGACTTGCCCGACCCGTTCGCCCCCACCACGGCGACCCGCCGACCAGGTGGGAGGTCGAGGTCGGTGGGAGGCAGGTCGGTCCGCGCCCCCGACCAGGACGCGGTGACAGCACGCAGGGTGATCGCAGGCGACTCGCTGGTCGGCTGCAGCGTCCCGTACGTCGCCACGGCAGGCTCCTGCCCCAGCAGGTGCCCCAGGCGCGCAGCACTGCCCTCGGCCCTCGCCAGAGCCCGCATGGTCTCGGTCAGCGGAGCCATCGCCTCACCCACGGCGACCGGCACCACCACGAGCAGCGCGGCCACCGGAGCGCTGACGTCGGCAGCAGCGGCCAGCGCAGCCGCCGCCACGGCCGCCGCCCCGGTGCCGAGCAGGACCACGGCGGCGACCAGTGCGCGACCACGGCTCTGCTGCGCCGCCGCGCGCCGCTCCACGCGTTGCGCCTGCTCCAACCAGTCCAGCGCCGCCTGCTCCGCACCGACGGCCTGGAGCTCGCCGGCCTGCTGCGCGACCAGTGTGCTGATCCGCGCCACCTCGGCGCGAGCCGCCAGCAGCTGCGGCAACGCGCTCCGCTCGAACCGCAGCGCCAGCTCGCACGCGACCGCGATGGCCACCAGCTGGGCTGCCACCACCAGGCCCACGGCGGGCTCCAAGGCCGCGACCAGGACCGCAGCCGCGAATCCGGCCACCACCCCCGTGATCCCCGGAACCGCGACCCGGACCTGCGCCTCCACCACGTCGGACAGGTCGTCGACGACCCCGCTGAGCACGTGGGAGCGGGCTCGTCGCCCCAGCCGGGCCGGCGTCAGCGGGACCAGCCCCTCGTAGACCTCGCGGCGCCGCTGCGCCAGGTCGCCGAGGGCGGCGTCGTGGGACCACACCCGTTCGACGTAGCGGAACACCGGGCGCGCGATGCCGAAGGCCCGCACCGCGACGATCGCGACCAGCAGCGTGAGGATGACGGGACGCTGGCTGGCGCGCACGATCAGCCAGCCCGAGGTCGCGGTCAGCGCGATGCCGGAGGTGACGGCGGCGCCCCCGACCAGGCCCGCCAGCCAGATCGTGCGCGAACGTGGACGGAGCGCGGTGAGGTGGCTCATGCGGTGACCTCCCGTTCCGCCCGCTGCAGGTGCACGTGCTGGTCGGCCGCGGTCACCAGGTCAGCGCGGTGGGTCACCACCACGACGGTGCGACGCTCGGCGAGAGCGGCGATCACCCGGTGGACAGTGGAGGCGGCCTCTGCGTCGAGGTGGGCGGTCGGCTCGTCGAGCAGCAGGACCGGCGCCGAGGCCAGCACCGCGCGCGCCAGCACCAACCGAGCCCGCTGACCGGCCGACAAGCCGAAGCCGTCGTCGCCGATCCACGTGTCCAGGCTGGCAGGCATCCGCGCAACCACGCCGTCGAGGTCGAGGTCGCGCAGCGCCTCCCAGACCGCCGCATCGTCGGCGTCGTTGCCCAGGGTGACCGCCTGCCGCAGCGTGCCCGCGGGAAGGAAGGCACGTTGGGTGACCAGGTGGACGCGGCCGCCGGTCATGCCGCCGCTGTCGGGTTCACGCAGTCCGGCCAGCAGCTCCAGCAGCGTCGACTTGCCGACCCCGGACGGGCCGGTGACCGCGGTCAGGCCCGGGCCCGCCCGCAGCGAGAGCCCGTCGATGACCGCGGGTGGGCGTCCCCGGGAAGCGGTAGACCAGGTCGCACGCCTCGACGCCGACCCCGTCGACGACGCCGGCCCCGACCGCGTCGTCTTCCAGCTCGGTCACGATGTCAGCGATCGCGTCGCTGCCGTCGGCGGCGGCGTGGAACTCCGCCCCCACCCGGCGGATCGGCCAGTAGGCCTCGGGGGCCAGCAGAATGGCCAGCAGGCCCGCGCCCAGCTCCATCGAGCCGTGGGTCAGCCGGATGCCGACGGCCACGGCCACGATCGCGACCGAGATCGACGCCAGCAGCTCCAGCGCCGCCGAGCTCAGGAAGGCCAGGCGCAACGTCCGCATCGTCGCCGACCGGTGCCGGTCGCTGACCTCAGCGATCGTGTCGGCCTGCCGTTCGGCACGCCCGTAGGCCACCAGCGTCGGCAGTCCCCGGGTCACGTCGAGGAAGTGCCCGGACAGCGCGCTCAGGGCGCGCCAGCGCCTGCCGGTGTCCGCAGCCGTGGTGGCGCCGATCAGCGCCGCGAAGAACGGCAGCAGCGGAAGGGTGAGCACCACGATGAGCGCGCTGACCGGGTCCACCAGCAGCAGGGCCGTCACCGCGAGCACCGGCACCACGACACCGGCGACCAGCGCGGGCAGGAACCGGGCGACGTACGGGTCGACGCTGGCAGCGCCCTGCGCGGCGAGCGTCACCGCACGGTCCGGGTCCGGTCGGCGCTCCGCGGGTCGTCCCAGCCAGTGCTCCAGCAGTCGGCGACGCAGGCTCGAGGTGACCCGGACCCCCGCCCACGCCTGGACGCGTTCGGCGACCCAGGCGAGGACGGCTCGCAGCACGAACAGCGACCCCGTCCACTCCGCAGCCGCACGCCACGGCTCACCGAGTGCGACCGCGGTGGTCAGGGCGGCGATCCCGAACGCCAGCCCGATCGTGACCACGCCCTGCACGACCCCGACCAGGGCGAGCCCGGCCACCGGCCCCCGGGCGGCCGGGACGACCCGAAGCAGCCGACGGTCGAAGGGCCTCATCGGGTGGTGCCGGTCATCGGCCCGTCAGCGTCCGGTCGTTTCCGGTCGGCCGCGGTCAGCGGACCGCGACCGGCTCGGGGATGTGATGGGTGGCGATCCGCTTGCGGAAGACCCAGTAGGTCCATCCCGTGTAGAGCAGCACCACTGGGGTGAACACCAGTGCGGCCACGGTCATGATCTGCAGCGTCAGCGTGCTGCTGGCCGCGTTCTCGATCGTCAACGAGGTGCCCCCGGCCAGGGTCGTCGGCATCACCGCGGGGTAGAGCGCGAAGAAGTACGTCGCCACCGCCGCCGCCATCGTCACCGCGGTCCCCGCGAAGGCCGCGCCCTCGCGCCGCTGCTGGTTGAGCGCGATGCCGGCCAGCAGGGCGGCTGCGGCCACCACGGAGCCGACCACGGTGCTTACGCTGCCGTGCTGGATGTTGAGCCACACCAGCAGCACCACGGCGAGCACCGCGGCACCAAGGCCCGCCCGGCCGCCGAGCGCACGCGCGTCCTCGCGGATCGCGCCGTCGGTCTTCAGCGCCAGGAAGAAGGCGCCGTGGACGATGCTGAGGCTGAGCACGACGAGCCCACCCAGCAGGCTCGGCAGGTTGAGCAGCGTGAACAGGGTGCCCTCGTAGTTCATGTCCGCCCCGATCGGCAGGCCACGCACGAGGTTGGTCAGGGCGACCCCGACGAGGAACGGCGCAAGGGCGGAGCCGCCGATGATGGCCGCGTCCCACCGGCGACGCCACGCGTCGCTGTCGCGCTTGCCGCGGTACTCGAAGCCCATGTTGCGCACGATGAGAGCGACGAGCACCAGCAGCAGCGGCAGGTACATCGCCGAGAACATCGTGGCGTACCAGTGCGGGAACGCGGCGAACGTCGCGCCCCCGGCGGTCAGCAGCCACACCTCGTTGCCGTCCCAGTGCGGGCCGATCGTGGTCAGCATGACGCGACGGCGCCGCTCGGTGTCGGCGGCGTCCGTGCCCTTGCCGAGGACGGGGAGCAGCATGCCGACGCCGAAGTCGAAGCCTTCGAGGACGAGGTAGCCCGTCCACAGCACACCGATGAGGAGGAACCAGATGAGGGGGTAGTCCATGACAGCCTCTTCGGATCAGTAGGCGAACTGCAGCGGGGCGTCGTCGTCGACGTCGCCGGGGTCACCGGGGTCCTCGAAGGGGTCGGCGCCGCGGCGGACGTAGGTGAGGAAGAGCTTGACCTCGATGACCGCGAGCGCGGCGTAGACCAGGGTGTAGGCGATCATCGAGATCCAGACCTCGGCGGCCGACACCGTCGGCGAGACACCCGTGGCGGTCGTCATGAGGCCGAAGACGATCCAGGGCTGGCGGCCCATCTCGGTGAAGATCCAGCCGAAGCTGTTGGCGAAGACCGGCAGCAACGGTGTCGCCACCGCGACCCACACCCACCAGCGGGCCTGCGGTGCGCCGCCCTTGCGGGTGGCCCACAACGCCATGGCGGCGAACAGCATGGTGAGGAAGCCCGCCCCCATCATCAGCCGGAAGGACCAGTAGGTCACCGGGATGTTGGGCGTGTAGTCGTCGTCGGTGACCAGGGCTGCCACGTCGGCGCCGTACTCCTGCTCGACCTTGTCGACCATGGTGGCCTGGTACTCCCGCCGCAGGTCGTTGATGCCCTCCACCTCGGCGCCGAAGTCGCCGTGGGCCAGGAACGACAACAGCCCGGGGATCTCGATGATGCGCGTGGCCTCGCTGCCGTCGAGCGACCCCAGCGACAGCACGGAGAACGGCGCGGAGTCAGTGGTCTCGTAGAGCCCCTCCGCAGCCGCCATCTTCATCGGCTGCACCTCGGTCATGATCTTGCCCTGGACGTCGCCGCTGACGATGACGCCCACCGAGGCCACCAGCGCCACCGCTGCGCCGATCCGGGTCGCCTTGCGGTACATCGGGGCATCGCCGGTCGCGGCGTCTCGGCGGAGCAGGTACAGCGCGACGCCCATGATCACCGCGCCACCGACCATGTAGGCCGAGAAGACCACGTGCGGGAAGGTGACCAGCTGGACCTTGTTGGTGAGCACCGCCCAGAAGTCGGCCATCTCGGCCCGACCGGTGTCGGGGTTGAAGCGGAAGCCGACGGGGTTCTGCATGAAGGAGTTCGCGGCGAGAATGAAGTACGCCGACAACACCGTGCCGATGTGCACCAGCCACATCGTCGAGGCGTGCAGCTTCTCGGGGATCCTGCCCCAGCCGAAGACCCACACCCCGAGGAACGTGGACTCGAGGAAGAACGCCAGCAGCGCCTCGAACGCCAGCGGTGCGCCGAAGATGTCGCCGACGAAACGCGAGTAGTCGCTCCAGTTCATGCCGAACTGGAACTCCTGCACGATGCCGGTGACCAGGCCG
Source organism: uncultured Actinomycetota bacterium (assembly GCA_963801135.1). Taxonomy (GTDB): domain Bacteria; phylum Actinomycetota; class Actinomycetes; order Propionibacteriales; family Nocardioidaceae; genus Marmoricola_A. Next base: position 10,261 of record CAWDDN010000022.1, read on the forward strand.
AGCGCGAAGTTGATCATGAAGAGCTTGCCGAAGAACTTCGTCAGCCGGAACCACTCCGGCCTGTGGGTGCGGACCCACATCGTGTGGAACACCGCGACCAGCAACGACATGCCGATCGTGATCGGGACGAACAAGAAGTGGTAGACGGTCGTGATGGCGAACTGCCATCTCGCCAGCTCGAGTGCTTCCACGCCCCACCTCTTCGCAGTCGTGTCGAAACCCCTCGATCGTATGGTGCCCAACGATCCGAGGTCCCCTCCAGCGGTGGTGATTGCAGTCACGTGACCAAAGGCCCCGGGCGTCACGAACCGGGGATCGGCCTGAGCACACTGCCTTCGCCGCGGGTTTCGAGCCTCAGCCGACCGAGGCGAACTGGTCGACGAACGCATCGACCAGGGCGCACGTGCGCGCCTCGGCGGCCTCGGCCTGCCGCGCCGTCTCTGCGACGAGGTCGTTGACGTCCACCCCCAGCGACTCCACCTGGCTCCGCCCGCCGTTGTCGAGCCAGCCGTGAAGCATGCCGGGCGTCAGTTCCGGGTGGAACTGCACCGCGAGGTTGCGCCGGAGCACGAACGCCTGCGAGGTGGCGGAGTTGCGGGCGATCTCGGTGGCTCCGGGCGGGAGCTGCCAGCGGTCGAAGTGCCACTGGAACCACGGCCCCGGCGGCACCACGTCGGGCCGGTCGGTCTGCACGGTCACCCAACCGAGCTCGGGGTGGGCCGAGGGTTCGACAGTGCCTCCGTGCGCGGCCGCCAAGAGCTGACCACCGAAGCAGATCCCGAGGACCGGCACGCCGGCCTCGTCCGCCTCCCGGAGCAGCTGCTGCTCCGGCTCGGACCACGAGCCGATCAGCTCGGTGTCGTAGACCGACCACGGCGCGCCCATCGCGACAACGAGGTCGAACTGCGTGATCGCCGGGAAGTCAGGGGTCACCCCCGGCTCCTCGAAGCTCTCGGCCGGCACGACCACGAGCTCCTCGACGTCGTACAGCCGACGCTCGAGCTGGTCGCGGACCGGCCCCGGGGGAGAGACGTGGTCCTGCTCGATCACCAGCGCACGCATCGCGCTCCTTGTGGTGGGGGGCGGCCGGTCAGTATCGTTCGCATCCTAACGGTCGCGCCGCCCCAGTGCGACCCGTCGCCGAGCCGGAACGAGAAGCATGAGCCCGCAGACCCCGACCGTCGTCAGCGAGTATCAGACCGAGGCAGTCGTGCGCGGCGTCGCCCACCCGGCGAGCGACGTCGCGGAGCTGACCCTCGCTCGCGCGGACGGCGGAGCGCTCCCCGACTGGACGCCCGGCGCCCACATCGACCTGATCCTTGACGAGGACCTGGTCCGGCAGTACTCGCTGTGCGGCAGCCCCGGGGACACCGCGACGTACCGGGTCTCGGTGCTGCTCACCCCCGACAGCCGCGGCGGTGCGAAGCGGGTACACGAGCTGGTCGAGGGCGACACGGTGCGGGTCCGCGGGCCGCGCAACCACTTCCCCGTCGTCAGCTCCCGGCGCTACCTGTTCGTCGCCGGAGGCATCGGCATCACGCCCATGTTGCCGATGATCGAGGAGGTCGACGCCGCCGGCGCCGACTGGCGGCTGTACTACGGCGGTCGCAGCCGCGCCTCGATGGCCTACCTCGAGCAGCTCGAGCAGTACGGCGACCGCGTCGAGGTGGTGCCGCAGGACGAGCGAGGACTGCTCGACGTCACGACGATCCTCGGCGAGCCCGATCCCGGGACGCTGGTCTACTGCTGCGGACCCGAGCCACTGCTGGCGGTCTGCGAGCAGGCGTGCGCGTCCTGGCCGACGGGCGCCCTGCACCTCGAGCGATTCGCAGCCAAGGAGATCGACTCGTCTGAGGACTCCGACTTCGAGCTGGTGCTGCAGCGCTCCGGGACCGTGACCACTGTTCCCGCCGGGACATCGGTGCTGCAGGCGATGCGCGACTCGGGAGTCTCGGTGCTCGCCTCCTGCCTGGAGGGCACCTGCGGGACCTGTGAGACCGAGGTCGTCGAGGGCGAGATCGACCACCGCGACTCCGTCCTCGATGCTGAGGAGCAGGAGACCAACGAGGTCATGATGGTGTGCGTGTCCCGCTGCCGCGGCCCGCGGCTGGTCCTGGACGCCTGAGCGGAGGAGTCGACGATGACCCGGACCAGCAACCCAACCCGCACGACCCTCGGCCCGCCCCAGCCCGCCGGACGCGTACCCCAGCCGCCCTCGCAGCGCCGGTGCGCCGACGTGCCCCACAACGCCTGGTACGCCGTGGCCACCACCGACGAGGTCGGGCGCACGCCGCTGGCCCGTCAGGTGCTCGGCCGCCGGATCGTGGCATACCGCACGGTCGCCGGTGACGTGGTCGCCCTCGAGGACCGCTGCGCCCATCGCCCCGTGCCCCTGAGCACCGGGCGGCTCGAGGGCGACGACATCGTGGCGGCATATACCGGGTTCCGCTACGGCCCCGACGGCCGCTGCGTCTCGGTGCCGACCCAGACCAAGGTGCCGATCGGCGCCCGCGTGACGGCGTTCCCCGTGCACGACGACGGATGCTTCGTCTGGGTGTGGTGCGGCGACGCGGGACTGGCCAGGCTCCGACCGACGCCGCACGCGCCGTGGCTGCAGGATCCCGGATGGGTTTCCTTCGGCAGCAGCTGGACGACGCGGGCCTCCGTGCGGCTGCTGCTCGACAACTTCGCCGACATCACCCACGTCGCCCACGTGCACCCGGACATCGCTCCTCCCGCGCTCGTCGAAGGCACGATGCCGCCGATGGAAGTCACCGTCACCGAGACCGGCATGTCATTCGCACGTCAGTACCCGCCGGTGCGGCTGCCGGCCTGGCAGGCTCAGCTGCTCGGGATCGCCGACGAGGAGGAGCACCCCCAGCGCGAGGAGGGTGAGTTCCGCACCCCCGGCCTGTGGGTGGACCGTTGGCACGCGGACACCGACGCCGGTCGCCACAGTTTCGTCTTCACCCATGCCCTCACGCCGGTCGACGAGACCTCGACGCGGCACGTGTGGCGGGTGAGCCGCAACTTCGCCGACTCCCCCGCCGCGACCGGCACCCTGACCCGGCTGATGGAGAGCTACTACCGCGCGGTCCAGGACGCACTGGAGCAGATGCAGCGCATCGTCACCGAGGACGGCCCCCGCCCCGACGTCCTGGTGACCGCCGACGCGGCGGCGGTGCAGGTTCGGCGCGTGATGGACCGGTTCGTAGCCGACGAGACCGGCCTGCGCTGAGGTCTGCCTCGCGGGAGCGCGGTAGCGCCGCCCCTCAGCCAGGAGTCACCTTGACGGGGAAGGCCTTGATGCCGTTGACGAAGTTCGAGCGCACCCGACGTACGTCGCCGGCGAGCTGGATGTCCTTCAGGCGCGGGATCAGCTCCTCGAACATCAGGCGGATCTCCATGCGGGCCAGGTTGTTGCCCAGGCAGAGGTGCGGGCTGCCCTTGCCGAACGTCATGTGGTCGACGTTCGGCCGGTTGACGTCGATCTTGTAGGCATCCTCGAAGACATCCTCATCGCGGTTGCCGGAGGCGAACCACATCACGACCTTGTCGCCCTCCTTGACCTCCTTGCCGCCGAGCTCGACGTCGCGGGTCGCCGTACGCCGGAAGTGGTAGACCGGCGAGGCCCACCGCAGCAGCTCCTCGATCGCTCCGGGAATCAGGTCAGGCTGCTGCTGCAGCAGCTCGAGCTGGTCGCGCTGCTCGATCAGGCCCAGCATCGAGCTGCTGATCGCGTGCCGCGTGGTCTCGTTCCCGGCGATGACGAGGAGCGTGAAGTACTGGCGGAAGTCCTGGTCGCTGAGCGGGACGCCGTCCTCGGGCATCTTGTTGGCCAGCTGGCTGATGAGGTCGGTGCCGTCGCCCCCGACACGCCTCTGCTTCAGCTCGTCGCCGTAGTCCCAGACCTCCTGCACCGTGGGCGACCGGAACGGGAGGTGCTTGTACTTCTCGCCCTCCTCGGAGTCGGCGAGCACCTTGGCGAAGTCGGGGTCGGTGTTGCCCACGAACTCGTTGCCCCACGCGATCAGCTGCGGCGTGTCCTCACGGGGCACGTCGAGCAGCCGCGCGAGCACCTGGATCGGGAAGTCGGCACTGATCGACTCCACGAAGTCGAACTCGTCGCGCTCCAGCGCGGTCTCGATGGTGCTCTTGGTCAGCTCGCGCAGGAACGCCTCGTAGTTCTTCAGCAGGTTGCGCGGGGTGAACTCGCGGAAGAGCAGCTTGCGCAGCGCGGTGTGGCGGGGGCCGTCGGTCTCCAGCAGCGAGCGCCGGGCGTCGCGCAGGTCGTCGTCGACCTCCTCGAGGTTGACGAACCCCTCCGAGGTGAACGTCTCCGGGTCCTTGTCGACGGTCCAGATGTCGTCGTACTTGCTCACCGCCCAGAAGCCGCGGTTGGGGGCGGGCTCGGGGTTCCAGTGCACCGGGTCCTCGCGCCGCAGCGTGTCGAGCTGGGCGAAGCCCCGGCCGTCGGCGAAGCCGTCGATGTCGGCCAGGTCCACCTCGTCGAGGGGTACAGGGGGGTGCTGAGGCATCGGCTCTCCTGGAGGCTCGGAGTGGTCAGATGTGGTACGTGTACTCGTGGAACTCCCAGTCGGTGATCCAGGAGTTGAAGCGCTCGATCTCGTCGCGCTTGTAGGCCAGGAAGGCCGCCACGAACTGCTCGCCGAGCACGGCGGCGACCTCCTTGTCCGCCTCGAGGGCGTCGAGGGCCTGGCTCAGCGAGGAAGGCAGCATCTCGGCCTTGGAGGTGTCGTAGCCGTAGCCCTCGAGCGGCGCCGACGGCTCGATCTCGTTGCGTACGCCGAGCAGGGCGCCGGCCAGCAGCGCCGCGATCGCCAGGTAGGGGTTCGCGCTGGAGTCACCGAGCCGCAGCTCCAGGCGGGCTCCGTGGCCGCGCTCGGGCGGGATCCGCACCATGGCGCTGCGGTTGTCCAGCCCCCAGTCGATCAGCCAGGGGGCGAGCGTGTCGGGGCCGAAGCGCTTGTAGGAGTTGATGGTCGGGTTGGAGATCGCAGCCAGCGCGGGCGCGTGGGCCAGGATGCCGCCGATCGCGTGCCGCGCGACCGTCGAGATCCCGTGGGGCTGGTCGGGGTCATCGAACAGCGGCCGGTCCTGGTCGTCCCACATCGAGAAGTGCAGGTGGAAGCCCGAACCGCCCTCGTCGTTGAACGGCTTGGGCATGAAGGTCGCGAGGTGGCCCAGCTTGCGGGCGAGCTCCTTGACCGCGGCCTTGAACCGGTGGGCACGGTCGGCCGCGTCGAGCGCCGGCCCGTGCCAGAGGTTGATCTCGAACTGACCGGAGGAGAACTCGTGGTTGGCAGCGATCACCTCGATGCCGTAGCGGCCGAGCTGGCGCAGCGAGTCGAGCAGCACGTTCTGGGGGTCGCCCTTGAGCCCGGCGACGTAGACGTTGCCGGTGCCCTCGCCGTACCGCTTCCAGCCGGCGGGTGAGTCCTCCTTCTCGAGGATGTAGAACTCCAGCTCCGGTCCCACCGCCGGCAGCATCCCGAGCTCCTCGAACTGCCCGACGACGTTGCGCAGCACCTGGCGCGGGCTGTCCTGGGCCGGGGTCCCGTCGGCGTTGTAGAGGTCGGCGATGCAGTGAGCGACGCCTGCCTCCCAGGGGATCGGCAGCAAGGTGTCGAGGTCGGGGAAGGCGAGGATGTCAGGCAGGCCGGCGCTCAGGCCGCCCTCGATGTCGACGACGCCGCCGCGGGGGGTGGTGCCCAGCACCGAGCGGCAGAAGGCGACGCCGCTGCCCACGGTGCGGCCGAAGTGGCTCACCAGCACGTCGCGACCGCGGTCGGTGCCGATCAGGTCGGCGTAACCGAGCCTCACCACGTCGATGTTCTCGGCTGCCAAGCGATCGGCGGCGGGCTGCAAACCCGAGGTGTCGAAGTGAGCCACGCGCAATCTCTCCCTGATCGTTAGGCCCCGAACAGTAACACGTGACGGGGGTCACGCAAGAGGTTCCGAAGTCCCGTCGCGACCGGTATCGTACGGCCCCTAACGAGCGACGAGAGGGACCACATGACGCAGGTTCAGGGCTTCTTCTACCCGCGTACGGCGACCGGCCGGTCGACGCTGATCCCGTCGCCCCCGTGGTCCTACTCCGGCGACCTCCTCACCGTGGAGTACCGCACCGACCCGGCCCGCGTGGCCGAGCTGCTGCCCGAGCCGCTGGCCCCCGCCGAGGAGGACCCCGGCGCGGTGGCGCTGATCTGGGCCGACTGGCAGTCGTGCTCCACCTCGCGGGAGGAGCTGCTCGACCCGGTGCGCTCGCAGTACAAGGAGTGCTTCGTCGTGGTCCGGTGCTCCTTCGAGGGCCGCACCTACTCCCGCTGCGTCTACATCTGGGTCGACAAGGACTTCGCGATCCTGCGCGGTCTGCACCAGGGCTACCCCAAGAAGCTCGGCACGATGTGGCAGACCCGGCCGCACCCCTTCGCCCAGGCGGCCCCACAGCTCGCGCCGGGCGGGATGTTCGGCGCCACGCTGGCCGCCGGCGACCGGCGCCTGGCCGAGGCGGTGCTCACGTTGCGCGAGGAGTCGGAGAGCAACGGCTTCGTCAACGGCCACCCCATGGCCCACCACCGGATCTACCCCGCCATCGACGGCGGCGGCGACGCCTACGCCGAGCTCATCGAGTCGGGCGGGGCGTCGTTCGAGGGTGGCCAGTCGTGGCGCGGCGACGTCTCGCTGGAGCTCTTCGACTCCCCCACCGAGGAGCTCTCGAGGCTGGCTGTCGACGAGGTCATCGGTGGGTACTACCGACAGGTCGGCGTGGTCTGGGACGGCGGGCGTTCCCTTGCCCGGCTCGACGGCCGGTCCGGCAACGCCGCTCAGTAGAGTCCGGCCATGCCAGACCACCACTCCCTGGAGGAGACCGAGCGCGCCACCCAGGAGCGAGTGGGCAAGCTCGCCGTCGACTTCGAGGCGGCGCACGCGGTGATGAGCCTCTACCGCGCCGCCAACGCGGCCCGCAGCCACCTCACCAACACCGTCCTGCGGCCCCACGACCTGACCTGGACCGGGTTCCTGGTGCTCTGGCTGCTGTGGCTCTGGGAGTCGATGGAGACCCGTCACGTCGCCGAGAGCGTCGGCATCTCCAAGGCGACGCTGACCGGGGTGATGAAGACCCTCGTCAACCGGGGCCTGGTCGACCGGCTGCCCTCGGAGCGGGACCGCAGGCTGGTCGAGCTGCAGCTGTCCGACATGGGGGAGCGCTTGATGGCCGAGCTCTTCCCCAGCTTCAACAAGGCCGAGGCCCAGCTGGTCGACGGGCTGCCGGCCGGCGACGTCGCGGTGCTGACCCAGGGGCTGCGCCACATCGTGAAGGTGGCCGAGGAGCACGACCCCACGGCCGTCTGAGCCCCGGCGGCGCGGCCCGGCCGGGTGGACGCCTCCCCTCGATGCTGGTTCGTGGCCGGTGGCAACCAGACAGACCGCCGCAGGTTCAGACCAGCGCGTCGGCCCGGCGTACGACGTCGCGGCAGAAGGCGCCCAGCTCGGCCTGGTCGTCGATGAACTGGGCCGGCTTCACGCAGAAGGTTCCGAAGCCGCGCTCCCACTGCTCGGGGATCGACTCCATCGCCCGGCCGATGTCGGCGCACGAGTCGTCGTCGGGGAAGACCGCGCGCACCCCGCCCACCATCTCCAGCTCCTCGCTCGGACCGTCCCGCCTCGCGCATCGCCGCGTCGACGACGCGCAGGTCGCCGTCCGTGGGCCGACCCAGCGGGTGGAAGCCGTGCCCGTAGCGGACCAGCCGGCGCAGCACCGCGCCGTGCGCACGCTGACCGCCGAACCACAGCCGCGGGCCGTCCGCCTGGTGCGCCTTGGGCTCGAGGTAGACGTCGTCGAACGAGAAGTACTTCCCGGCGTACGACGCGGGGGTCTGCCGCCACACCAGGTCGAGGATCTCGAGCTGCTCGTCGAGGATCCGGCCGCGCTCGCCGAACGGCACGCCGAGCGCGGCGTACTCGTCCTTGCTCCAGCTGACGTTGGGCTGCACCACCAGCCGCCCCTCGGAGACCAGGTCGAGCGTGCCCAGCTCGCGCGCCAGCAACAACGGATGGCGCAGCGGCGCGATCACGGCGCTCGCGACCAGCCGGACCCGCGTGGTGGCGGCCGCCATCGCTGACAGCAGCACCAGGGACGACGGCCACGGCATCGCGGGGTCCTGGTTGCCGGGCATCGCGTAGGCCCTCGGGTTCCCCATCACGCCGTCGGCGCCGGAGTCCGGGCCGAGCACCACGTGCTCGCTGAGCATCACCGCGTCGAACCCGGCGTCCTCGGCCTCCTGCGCCCACCGCACGAGGTCGCCGAGCGAGCGGCCGTCGGTGAGGGTCCAGTTCTCGCTGAGGATCAGCAGCATCCGGGGGCTGGTGGCTCGCAAGGCGCGCCCCTCAGCCGGCGAGGCTCGCCAGGCGTCCACTGGCGGCGACCAGCGCCTCGAAAACCCCGAGTTGCTGGGGGTCGTCGCGCCAGGTGTCCTCGGGGTGCCACTGGACGCCGAGGAACCACCCGGGAGCCGACGGCAGGTCGGCGCCCTCGACGACACCTTCCTCCGCCCGGGCGGTGACCACCAGGCCGTCGCCGAGCGTGTCGAGGGCCTGGTGGTGGTAGCAGGAGACCTGGACGGACTCCCCCACGACCTCGGCCAGTCGCGACCCCTGGTGGACCGTCACGTTGTGGACCCGGTGGCGGTGGTCACCCATCGCGTCGTCGTGGGAGTCCATGTCCTGCACGAGCGTGCCGCCGAGCGCGACGTTGACGACGTGGAGGCCGCGGCACACCGCGAGCAGGGGTACGCCCCTCTCGAGCGCGACGCGGGCGACCGCCAGGTCGAAGGCGTCCTGCTCCTCGTCGACGTCGTAGAGCGCCGGGTGCGGCGGCTGGTCGAACCATCGCGACGACACGTCGCCACCTCCGGGCAGCAGGAGGCCGTCGGCGAAGGCCAGCCGCACGGCGACCTCCTCGTCGCCCAACGACCCGTCGGGGTGCACCTGCAACGGCTCACCACCCGCGGCGTACACCGCGGCGACCAGCTCGCGGGCGCTGACCTCCGCGGCGTAGCGCAGCGCCGAGGTGGAGGCCGCGAACCGCGAGGGGATCGCGATCAGCGGCCGCCGGCCGGCGCTACCCATACTTGATCCAGGTGGTCTTGAGGTCGGTGTACTCGTCCAGCGCGTGACGTGACTTGTCACGGCCGTTGCCCGACAGCTTGACGCCGCCGAAGGGCACGCTGAGGTCGCCCTCCTCGTAGCAGTTCACCCACACCGTGCCCGCCCGCAGCCGGCGCGAGACCCGGTGGGCGGTGCCCAGGTCGGAGGTCCACAGCGCCGCGGCAAGCCCGTACGGCGTGTCCCCTGCCACGCGCACCGCCTCCTCCTCGTCGTCGACCACCTGCACCGCGAGCACCGGCGCGAACAGCTCCTCGCGCACCAGCAGGTTGTCGGCCGCGAGCCCGGTGACCACCGTCGGCTCGAGGTACGGCGCGTCGTCGCGCAGGCGGGAACCACCGGTGCGCACGGTCGCGCCGGCGGACCGGCCCTGCTGCAGCTGCCCCAGCACCCGGCCCAGCGAGCGTTCGTCGACCATCGGGCCCATGCGGGTGGCGGGGTCGAGCGGGTCGCCCGGCGCCCAGCCGGCCGCCTGGTCGACGACGCGGTCGACCACCTCGTCGGCGACGTCGCGGTGGACGACGAGCCTGGAGCCGGCCGTGCACATCTCGCCGCTGTTGAAGAAGATCGCCCACGCCGCGGTGTCGGCGGCGGCGGCGAGGTCGGCGCGTCGGGGAGCACGATGTTGGGCGACTTGCCGCCCAGCTCGAGGTAGACCCGCTTGAGGTTGCTGTCGGCGGCGTAGCGCAGGAAGTGCCGCCCGACCGCCGTGGACCCGGTGAAGGTGAGCACGTCGACGTCGAGGTGCTCACCGAGCGCGCGCCCGACGACCGTGCCGTCACCGGTGAGCACGTTGAGGGCGCCGGGCGGCAGCCCCGCCTCGGTGCCCAGCTCGGCCACACGCAGCATCGACAGCGGCGACTGCTCCGCGGTCTTGAGGACGACGGTGCACCCGGCCGCCAGCGCGGGCCCCAGCTTCCAGCCGGCGATCGTGAGCGGGAAGTTCCACGGCACCACGGCGGCCACCACGCCGGTCGGCTCCCGGGTCACCAGGGACAGCTCACCCTCGCCGGTCGGAGTGATCTCGCCGTGCTCCTTGTCGGCCAGCTCGCCGTAGTAGCGCAGCGTGCGGGTCAGGGCGCGCAGCTCGATCTCGTGCGCGACCCGGATCGGCTTGCCCATCTCGAGGCTGACCAGCAGCGCCAGCTCGTCGCGGTGCTGCTCGACCAAGGCCGCGAAGCGTTGCAGCACCTCGCCGCGCTCGCGCGGGTGCATCCGCGGCCACGGCCCCTCGTCGAAGGCCCGCCGGGCGGCGGCCACGGCGCGATTGGCGTCGTCCCGCCCGGCCCACGGCACCTGCCCCAGGACCGAACCGTCACGGGGCGTGACGTGCTCACGCTCGGACTCCGCCTTCTCGCGTCGCCCGTCGACGTACAGGCCGTCGGGGATCTCGAGCCCCGTGGCGCGGGCGGACCAGTCGATGGTGTCGACGCTCATCGGTCTCCTCGGGTCGGCTGCCGGCGGGCGGCTCAGGTGCGGGGCTTGCGGACGCCTCGGAACTCCCAGTCGCCGCCCTGAGCGGTGGAGAGCACCTCCTCGGACTCCGTGGGCTGGGCGCCCACGTCGTCGCGGATCCGGGTCGGCCCGGAGACGATGTGGTTGCGCAGCGTGCCGAGTCCCTCGACGTCCACCTCGACGACGTCGCCGGGGTAGACGGTGCGCGAGATAGCCGGGGTGCCCGAGAGCAGCAGGTCGCCGGGCTGCAGCGTGATGGTGCGCGCGATGTCGGCGACGAGGTAGTGCATGTCCCACTCCATCTCGTCGGTCGTCGCGTCCTGGCGGACCTCGCCGTTGACGAGCGTGCGGATCCGCTTGCCGCGGAAGTCCCAGCCCTCCACCACGCCCGGACCCACGGGGCACAGCGTGTCCGAGCCCTTGACCCGCAGCATCGAGCCGGCGTCGGTGTCGCGGAAGTCGTGCAGCCCGTAGTCGTTGGCGACCGTGTAGCCGCGGATGTAGTCACCGGCGTCGTCCGGCGATACGTTGCGGCAGGTGCGGCCGATCACGATCGCGATCTCGCCCTCGTAGTTCAGCCATGAGCAGCCCTCGGGCCGCACCACCGCGGCGTCGTGGGAGTTCAGCGCCGTCACCGGCTTGTGGAAGTAGGTCGGCGCCGGTGGCAGCGTGGTCTGCATCTCGTGCACCCGGCTGAGGTAGTTGAGGTGCACGCAGACAATCTTGGACGGCGTCACCGGCGGCAGGTGCAGCGCGTCGGTGATCGCCACCTCGCGGCCGTCACCGGCGACCAGCGCCTCGCCGCGGCGTACGACGTCGACTGGGTAGCCGTCCAGCAGGATCCGGCGGGTCTCTCGCATGTGCTCGCTCTCAGCTCACGGTCGGTGGCGTGTCGGTACGGCGGGGGCGCGTTGCGGCGGCTCAGCCTGCGGCGGGCAGGTCGGGGCCGCCCATCTGGCGCAGGTAGTCCGGATCCTCCGGCGTGCGGTGGGGCCGCGGGAAGCCTTCGCCGGGCCGGTCGAACCACAGGTGGACCTGCCCGGTGCCGATGGAGTTCTCGTAGTCGCCGTACTGACGGGCGGTCGCGCGGCAGTCGCCCTCACCCACGGCGCCGGCCAGCATCAGGTAGTGGGCGAACATCGACTCCGGCCGGTAGGGCATGAACTCCGGCATGGTGTCGAGCACCCGCTTGTGGTCGCCGGCCTTGAACCACTCGATGCGCTCCATGTCGGCCTCGTAGGCCGCGGGGGTGCGGATGTGCTCGACAGCGGCGGACTCGTGGTCACGCAGCTGGCGCAGCTTCCAGAACGTGTGCGACAGCGCACCGGAGGCGAGCACCAGCACCCGGCGATCCGTGGCGGCGATCGCGTCACCGAGCACCCGGCCGGCACGCAGGAAGTCCTCCATATCTCCGGTCTGGGCGACGCTGACCGAGATCCACCGCTTGTCGAGGCCCTCGCCGAGGTACTTCCACAGGTTGAGCGTGGCGTAGTACAACGGCAGGTAGGGGTCGTCGATGGCGCTGACCCAGGTCGAGTGGTCGCGCTCACGCGCCGCCATCGCGTGGGCCAGCTCGGGGTCGCCGCGCCAGTCGTAGGGGATGCGGCACATGCCGCGGGGCAGCTCCTCGGCGGTGAAGAGGCCGGCGCGCCGGTCCTGCGCGGTGACGACGAACTCGACAGTGGTGAACCAGTGCGAGTCGAGCACGACCACCGTGTCGTAGTCGAGCTGCTCGAACACGTCGCGCCGCAGGTCGTGCAGCGCTCCCACCAGGCTGAAGTCCTCGCCGCCGTTGAGCTCGCGGCGTGTGGACTCCGGCAGCATGATGGTCGGGACGTGCGCCAGGATCCCGGCGCCGACGACCTCACCCATGGCTGCTCTCCTCTCGCTGACCGCCGTTCCAGCCCCCGGGGGAGAAGACGGTGTTCTTGATGTCGGTGTAGAAGTCGAACGACCAGATGCCGCCCTCACGGCCGATGCCGGACCTGCCGTTGCCGCCGAAGGGGGCGCCGAGGTCGCGCACGAAGAAGCAGTTGACCCAGACGGTGCCGGCGTTCAGCCGTGCCGAGACCCGCTCGGCGCGCTCGGGGTCGCCGGTGACCATGGTGGCGGCAAGGCCGAAGCGGGTCTCGTTGGCCATCGCCACCCCCTCGGCCTCGTCGGAGAAGGTCTGGATCGTGAGCACCGGCCCGAAGACCTCCTCGGTGAGGATCTCGCTGCCGGGCTTGGCGTCGGCGAGGATCGTGGGGCGGAAGAAGAGCCCGCCGAGGTCGTCGTTGGGACCTCCGCCGAGGATTGGTCGGGCGCCGCCGTCGATCGCACGGTCGACGAACCCGCGGACACGCTCGAAGTGGGTGCGTGAGACCAGCGCGCTGATGTCGGTGGCCTCGTCGCGCGGGTCGCCCTGCACGACCTGTCGCGCGCGCTCCACGACACGCTCGGTGAACTCGTCGGCGATGGAGTCCTGGACGAGCACCCGGAAGGCACCCAGGCAGACCTGGCCGGCGTTGTCGAACTGCTCGACGGTGAGGTCGACCGCGAGGTCGAGATCGCAGTCCTCGAAGACCAGCAGCGGCGACTTGCCGCCCAGCTCGAACGACAGCGGCACGATGTTGGGCGCGGCGGCCGCGGCCACGCGGCCGGCGGTCGGGACGGATCCGGTGAAGGAGAGCCGATTGATGCCGGGGTGGGCCGTGAGCGGTGCGCCCGCGTCGGCTCCGGCGCCCTGGACGACGTTGAAGACGCCGGCCGGCAGGCCGGCCTCGGCCATGATGTCGGCGAGCAGGCTGGCGGTGAGCGGCGCCCACTCCGGCGGTTTGAGCACGACCGTGTTGCCTGCCGCCAGCGCTGGGCCGATCCGCCAGGTGGCAAGCATCAGCGGCGCGTTCCACGGGGTGATGATCGCGACCACGCCCGCAGGGTCGTAGGTGATCCGCTCGCGGTGGCCGCGCACGTCCATGTCAGGGTGCGCCAGCGTCTCGGCCATGTCGGCGAAGTAGCGGAAGTTCATCGCCACCCGCGGCATCACGCCGCGCCGGTGGCTGCGGAGCAGGGAGCCGTTGTCGCGGGTCTCGACCTGTGCAAGCTCCTCGACGCGGGCCTCGACACCCTCGGCGACTCGGCGCAGGATCGCGGAGCGCTCGGCGACCGGCATCGCCGCCCAGGCGGGGAAGGCGGCGCGGGCAGCAACGACGGCCTGGTCGACCTCGGTGGCGGTGCCGGCGTGCACCTGCGCGATCTCGGCCTCGTCGATGGGTGAGACGTCGGCGAAGGTCTTGGCCGAGGCCACGCGCTCGCCACCGATCCAGTGCCGCACGTCGACCTGCACACCCTCGACCTCGGCGTACGTCGGTAGCTTCGTGGCCACGGGCGTCACGCCACCTCCTGAAAGTCGTTAGGGGCCAAACGTATGCGGGCCCGACCGGGTGGTCAACCGACTGGGTGGCGTCTGGTGGGCGACGGGGCGACGGCCCGGCGACGGCCGGGCATCGGCCGGGCGTCGGCTGGGTCGAGGCTGGCGGAGGCCGACGAACCGGCCAGTCGGTCGGCGACTCACCGGGGTCCCAGGACTTGGCAGCCCATCGTTCGAGCCCTATCGTACGGGTCCGAACGGCATGTGTGACCTGAGGCACAAGCACTCACCCCGACGACGGAGGCATTCGCATGAGCCACCCCACCCATTCCGAGGGGCACCTGGCCGCGCCCCCGCCCGACGAGCCGCACCTGGCAAAGAACCGACTCGGAATCGCTGGCATCGTGTTCTTCGTCGTGGCTGCGGCAGCCCCGCTGGTCGGCATGACCGGAGCCGTGCCCGTGGCGATTGTGCTCGGCAACGGCGCCGCCGCACCGGGCGCCTACCTCGCGGTCGGCCTGACGCTGCTTGTCTTCAGCGTCGGCTACTCCGCGATGAGCAACAAGGTCACCAACACCGGCGCCTTCTTCGCCTATGTCGGGCGCGGCCTCGGGATCTCCCCCGGCGTCGGCTCGGCGTTCGTCTCGTTGCTGGCCTACATCACGATCCAGCTCGCGGTCTACGGCTTCTTCGGCGCCGTGATGGCCGGCCAGATGAACGCCGAGTTCGGCATCGACTGGGCCTGGTGGGTGTGGGTCCTCATCGCCTGGGCGATCGTGCTCGGACTCTCCATCATCAGCGTCGACATCGGCGCCAAGCTCCTCGGCACCCTGATGATCCTCGAGGTCACCTCGCTCTTCGTCGTCGCGATCGCGGTGCTCGTGCAGGGTGGTGGGCCCGACGGCCTCGACTTCGCGGCGTCCTTCTCCCCGTCCAAGATCTTCGTCGGCGGCTTCGCCGGCTCGGCCGGCATCGCGCTGGCCTTCGCCTTCGCGTCGTACATCGGCTTCGAGGCCACGGCGATCTACGGCGAGGAGACCCGCGACCCCAAGCGCAGCGTGCCGATCGCGACGTACGTCGCGGTCATCCTGATCGCGGTGCTGTTCGCCGCGACCGCGTTCGCCGTCGTGAGCGGCCTGGGCAGCGACAACGTCGTCGACCGCGTCGTCGAGGTCTCCACCGTCGAAGGTGAGCCGCTGGCCGACCCCGCCGCCGTGCTGTTCTCCGTGGCCGACGAGTACGTCGGCAGCTGGCTCGGCACACTGATGAGCTGGCTGGTGCTCTCGAGCCTGTTCGCCGGCCTGCTTGCCTTCCAGAACAGCTCGGCCCGCTACTTCTTCTCGATGGGCCGGGCCGGCGTGCTGCCGTCCGCAGTCGACGGTGTCAACCGCCGTGGCGCCCCGGGCGGCGGCGCGCTCGTGACCTCCGGGGTCACGCTGATCGTGATCCTGCTCTTCGTGGTCTTCGATGGCGACCCGGTGCTCAACATGTTCTTCTGGTTCAGCGCCGTGGCTGTGCTCGCCATCGTGCTGGTCGAGGTGCTCGTGTCGATCGCGGTGATCGTCTACTTCCGCCGCGAGCGCTCGGACACCCGGATATGGAACACGGTGATCGCGCCGGCGCTGTCGGTGATCGGGCTCATCATCGGTGCCTACCTGCTGGCCTCGCGCTTCGGTCTGCTCGCCGGGACCACCGCGGAGGGCGTCGACCCGAGCACCCAGTCGTGGGGACTGTCCCCGCTCGGCTGGTTCCTGGTGCTCTCGCCGTTCATCACGTTCGCGGTCGGGTCCCTGGTGCACGTCGTGCGGCGGGGGCGGGAGAACACCGACGCCGTGGCCGACCTGGTCACCTGAGGCAGCGAGTCCCCGGGCGCACGCGCTGGCGGCGTTGATCGCCACGGTGGGCTCACGCCCGGGGCCGGGCGCGGCGCGACCAGACCCGCTCGATGCTGCACCTCGCGGCCGCGCAGCCGACGGTTCTCACGGGCGAGGCGGTGCGGGGCTGCGACATCGTGGTGGCCATGGGACGCGGCGACGCCTGCCCCCACTACCCCGGCAAGCCGACGAGGACTGGCAGCTCGACCCGGCCGGCACGAGCCTGGCCGAGGTGCATCCCGATCCGCGACGAGACCCGGGAGCCGGGTGGCGCGCCTCGCCGGGGACCTCGGCGTGGCCGGTACGTCTGATCAGACGAGAGGCGGTTCGGTGGGAGCCGCTAGGTTGACGCCCATGACTTCCATCGATCTCGGTCGCCCGGTGCAGGGCGACGTCGTCGAGCTGATCCTCGACGACCACCGCCGCTTCGAGGCACTCCTGCGCGAGCTTCGCGACTCCTCCTCCGACCGCGACGCCGTGCGCCGGGCGTTCTCCGCGCTGCACGTCGCGCACGCGCTCGCCGAGGAGGACGTCGTCTACCCCAAGCTGCGACGCAAGCGCGCGATCTCAGGGCACGAGGAGGAGCACAGCACCGAGGAGCACGCCGAGGGCCACGAGGCCCTGCTCGCCGTGCTCGAGCTCAAGGGCACCGACACGCCCTCCTTCGACGAGGCGGTCGAGAAGCTCTCCGCGACGATCAACCACCACCTGGCCGAGGAGGAGCAGACCGTGCTCAACCCGGCCCGCGAGGACGTCGGCGACCGGGTGCGCGCCGAGCTCGGCGAGGCCTTCGCCAAGGCCCGCAACGCGCACCTCGACGACGACTGCGGCACCCTCGACCGGGTCCGCAGGATCGTCGCCGAGGCCCGCCGCGAGGGCCACCTCGACGAGGGCTGAGGCCCGGGGTTTCCCACGGTATGCAGCCACGTTCTCACTCCCATGCCCGGCGAGATGAGCGACAAGGTGCCGAGGGCGTGACGGCGTACGACGACCTGGGCGCGGCGGTCCCTCTCTCCCCTCCGGTACGCCGCGTGGTCTCGCTGGTGCCCAGCCTCACCGAGGCCATCGCCGAGACCCGCCGCGATGCCCTGGTCGGCGCCACCGACTGGTGCACCCACCCGGCCGACCTCGACGTGCGCCGTGTCCGGGGCACCAAGAACCCCGACGTCCGCGCCATCGTCGACCTGGCCCCCGACCTGGTCGTCGCCAACCAGGAGGAGAACCGCGAGCTCGACGTCCGCCGGCTGCGTGACGCCGGCGTGCCCGTCTGGGTGACCGTGACCGAGACGGTGCCGCAGGCGGTCTCCTCGATGGAGCGACTGTTCGACGAGGCCTTGGGCTGGGGCGTCCCCGACTGGCTGCGTGAGGTGCGCCGACAGTGGGACAGCCCCGCGCCTCCTCCCGGCCCGCGCGTGGTCGTGCCCGTGTGGCGCGATCCGTGGATGGTGGTCGGACGCGACACCTTCACCGGCGACCTGTTGGGTCGCCTCGGCTGCACCCACGTGTTCGCCGACCACGCCGAGCGGTACCCCCGCCTCGAGCTCTCCGACATCGACCGAGACGACATCGACCTCGCGCTGCTGCCTGACGAGCCCTACGTCTTCACCGCCGACGACGGGCCGGAGGCCTTCCACCACGTCGCGACGCGGCTGGTGAGCGGTCGGCTGCTCACCTGGTACGGCCCGGCACTGCTCGAGGCCGCCGAGTTTCGGGGCCAGTTCGACCGGCAGCCTCCCCCGGATTCCGCGCCCTGACGCACGGCCTTTCCGGTCCTGGGGCCAGGCTGCCGGTTCAGTCGGCCCCCTTACGGTGAGGCCATGGGCACCCTGTGGATCCCCAACCAGCACGGCGCCTGGGCGATGCTCGCCGGCCCACTGCTGACCGGGATCCTGGCGGGTGGGCTCGCGTGGGTGCACCTGCCGCTCACCGTGCTGTGGTTGCTCGGCTACCTCGCCTTCTTCGCCACCGGCCGCTGGCTCAAGTCGCGACGCCGGGCCCGTTTCCGCAAGCCCGTGGTCGTCTACTCGCTGGCCTGCCTCCCGCCGGCCATCGCCGTGCTGGTGCTGCAGCCGGGACTGCTGCGGTGGGTTCCGGCGTTCGCTCCGGCGCTGGCCGTCGGTCTGTGGTTGGCGGCGCAACGGCGGGACCGTGACCTGGCCAGCGGCCTCACCACCACCGTCGCGGCCTCCCTGATGACTGCGGTGGCCTACGACGCCGGGCCGGGCGAGGACTGGTGGCGGGCCTGGGCGCTCACCGCCGTGCTGGCGGCCTACTACGCCGGCACGGTGCTCTACGTGAAGACGATGATCCGCGAGCGCGGCAACCAGACCTACGTCGCGGCGAGCATCGCCTTCCACGCCTCGTGCGCGGTCGCGTTGATGTGGGTCTCCTGGCCGCTCGCCCTCGTCTTCACCGTCCTCACCGCACGGGCGGTCTACGCGCCTCACACCTCGATGACGCCCAAGCAGGTGGGCATCGGCGAGATCGTGCTCAACGCACTCGTGGTCGTCGTCGCACTTCTGGCCACCTGAGGCTGGGCGGAGGCCCCCTACGGTGGAGCCATGCATCTCAGGATCTTCACCGAGCCCCAGCAGGGGGCGACCTACGACGAGCTGCGGCAGGTCGCGGTCCGGGCCGAGGAGCTCGGGTTCGACGCGTTCTTCCGCTCCGACCACTACCTCGACATGGGCAGTGACCGGCCCCCGGGCCCGTCCGACGCCTGGGTGACGTTGGCCGGGCTGGCCCGCGACACCAGCACGATCCGGCTGGGCACCCTGGTCACCAGCGCGACCTTCCGGCTGCCCGGTCCACTGGCCATCTCCGTCGCCGGGGTCGACGACATGTCGGGTGGCCGCGTCGAGCTCGGGCTGGGGGCGGGGTGGTACGTGCCCGAGCACACGGCGTACGGCATCCCCTTCCCCGAGACCCGGGAGCGCTTCGACCGGTTGGAGGAGCAGCTGGAGATCGTCACGGGGCTGTGGACGACGCCCCGGGGGGAGCGGTTCGACTTCCACGGCACGCACTACACGCTCGAGGCCTCCCCCGCGTTGCCGAAGCCGGTGCAGCAGCCGCGCCCCCCGATCATCGTCGGTGGCAAGGGCAAGCGGCGTACGCCGGCTCTGGCGGCGCGGTTCGCCGACGAGTTCAACATCCCCTTCGAGCCGGTCGAGTTCTGCCGCGAGCAGTACGACCGGGTGCGCGCGGCCTGCGAGGACGCCGGCCGCGAGCCCGACTCGATTCGGCTGTCGGCCGCGCTGGTGCTGGCCGTCGGCGGTTCGGAGGAGGAGTTCCGGCGCCGGGCGGCAGCGATCGGACGTGAGCCCGACGAGCTGCGCGAGCACGGGCTCGCCGGCACCCCCGGAGAAGCCGTGGACCTCCTCGGTCGGTACGCCGAGGCCGGGGCGTCGCGGGTCTATCTGCAGCTGCTCGACCTCACCGACCTGGACCACCTCGAGCTGGTGGCCGGCGAGGTGATGCCCCAGCTGCGCTGAGGTGGCGGGTGGTCGCGGTCGGCGTACTCCCGCGGCGAAAGCCCTCGCGCGCTAGGCATGCCGAGGGAAGCGACGGTGTCCCCGGCGATCGTGGGAAAGACTGCCCGTCACAGGCGCAGGGCGGCGAGGGCGGCGCGGATCTCCTCCTCGGGCGCCTTGAGCTGCTCGCGGTCGTAGGTGAGCAGCCCGTTGACCTCGTCCTCGACGTCGGAGAGCTGGGTGTAGACGGTGGCCGAGAGCCCCCGCCGCACAGCGGGACCCAGCTGGTCGACGTGCAGGTCGGTGAAGGCACGCAGCCACTCCTCGCTGGTCTCGCTGGTGCCGTGACCGAACGTGCGGTCCTCGTCCCACACGTGCCCCGGCGCCAGCAGCGAGACCCCGCCGTACTCCGAGAGCGCCAGCACCCGCCGGTCCTCCCGAGCGCGCGTCGGCACCTCGAACTCGCGCTGGTAGACGTGCAGACTCCAGACGTCACCGGCGCCCTGGTCGTGCCAGCCGCTGGCATGGTCCACCAACCGACTGGGGTCGCGCCGAGCGACCCCGCCGGCGATCCTGGCGGCGTCGAACTGGCCCCAGCCCTCGTTGAACGGCACCCACACCACGACCGAGACCACGTTATGCAGCTGGCCGAGCGTGCGTGCGAGCTCGGCCTCGAAGAGGAGGCGCCCGGCCTTGTCGGACCGTCCCAGCCGCCGCCGTCGCACGGTGTCGTCGAACGGCTGCTCCGAGGCTCGCGCGACCGCCCGCCGCCGATAGGGCCCGCCGCCGTTGACCGCGTCCTGCCACACCAGCATGCCGAGACGGTCGCAGTGGTGGTACCACCGCATCGGCTCGATCTTGATGTGCTTGCGCAGCATCGTGAACCCGAGCCGCTTCATCGTGGCGATGTCGTGCACCAGCGCCTCGTCCGATGGCGCCGTCATCAGGCCGTCGGGCCAGTAGCCCTGGTCGAGGACGCCGACGTGCAACATCGGCTCGCCGTTGAGGGTGATCCTGGGGTGGCCGTCCAGGTCGGTCGCGGTGCCCACGCTCCTCATCCCGGCGTACGAGGTGACCCGGTCCTCGCCGAGCCTGACCTCGACGTCGTACAGGTGAGGGTCGTCGGGGCTCCACGGCCTGACGTCGTCGATGCGGATCCGGACCGGCTGACCTGGGGTCACGTCGACCGCGCTGCCGGCGACTGCCACCTGCGCCGGCTGGTCGGAGGCGGTTCCCGCGGCGTGGACGGTGACCTCGAGGTCGCCGCCCCGGTGGCCGTCGTCGAGGTACGGCGTCAGGGTCAGACGCTCGACCCATGTGGCGGGCACGGACTCGAGCCAGACGGTCTGCCAGATGCCGGACTGAGCGGTGTACCAGATGGCTCCGCGTTCGAGCCGCTGCTTGCCGAAGGCGTGCTGGTGGTCGTCGCTGTGGTCGCGCACCGCGACGACGAGGGTGTTCTCGCCGTCGCGGAGGGCGTCGGTGATGTCGAGGTGGAAGGCCCAGTAGCCACCCTCGTTCCCGCCGACCTCGACGTCGTTGACCCAGACCTGGCAGGTCTGGTCGACGGCGCCGAAGTGGAGCAGCACCCGGTCGTGCACGAAGCCGGGCGGGAGGGTGAACCCGCGGCGGTACCAGAGGCGCTGGTCGCGCTGGAGCTGGCGTCTTACGCCGGACAGCGGCGCCTCGGGGGAGAACGGCACCACGATCGGGCCGTCGTAGCCGGCCGGGGCGGGCGCATCGGCGCGGGTGATCGCGTGCTCCCAGGTGCCGTTGAGGTTGACGTAGCTGTCCCTGACCAGCTGGGGGCGTGGGTACTCCGGCAGCACGTTCGCCGGGTCGAGCGCGCGACCCCAACGGGTCAGCAGGTCGGCCATGCGCGCCATCCTGGCAGCAGCTCGCCTCCGGGTCGCCGTCGGCGTACTCCCCTCACCGAACTGGCGCACCCCTCACGACCTATCGCGAGGGAAGCATCGGTTCCCCAGGTGATCGTGGGAAACCGCCGGGTCGACCCGGGCCGCCGGCGCTGGGTCAGAGGCCGAGGTCGCGGCCGATGAGCTCCTTCATGATCTCGTTGGAGCCGGCCCAGATCTTGGAGACCCGGGCGTCGCGCCAGGCGCGGGCGACGCGGTACTCGTTCATGTAGCCGTAGCCGCCGTGGATCTGGACGCAGTGGTCGAGGATCTCGTTCTGCACCTGCGAGCTCCACCACTTCGCCTTCGCGGCGTCGGTGGGCGTGAGCTCCTCCTTGTCGTGGGAGACCACGCACTCGTCGATGAACGCCTGGGTGACGTCGATCTTGGTGACCATCTCCGCCAGCAGGAACTTGTTCCACTGGAACGACCCGATGCCCTGCCCGAACGCCTTGCGCTCCTTGGCGTACTCCAGCGTCTCCAGCAGGATCTGCTTGGCGTGAGCGAGGTTGGAGACCGCGCAGCCGAGCCGTTCCTGCGGCAGCATCTGCATCATGTGGATGAAGCCGCCGTCGATCTCGCCGATGATGTCGTCGTCGGTGCAGCGGAGGTTCTCGAAGAACATCTCGGCGGTGTCGGACTCGGTCTGGCCGACCTTGTCGAGCTTGCGGCCGACCGAGTAGCCGTCCTTGTCGGTCTCGACGCCGAAGAGGGTGATGCCCCGCGCCTTCTTCTCCGGACTGGTGCGCGCGGCGACCACCACGAGGTCGGCGGAGTAGCCGTTGGTGATGAAGGTCTTGGACCCGTTGATCACCCAGTCGTCACCGTCACGGACGGCCGTCGTCTTCAGCGCCGCGAGGTCGGAGCCGCCCGACGGCTCGGTCATGCCGATGGCGCAGAGGTTCTCCCCGCTCGCGAGCCCCGGGAAGCCAGCGCTTCTTCTGCTCCTCGGTGGTCAGCTCGACCAGGTACGGCGCCACGATGTCGGCGTGGATGCCCACGCAGGCCGACAGCGCCGCGTTGACGTGGGACAGCTCCTCCATGAGGACGGCGTTGAAGCGGTAGTCGCCGGCCTCCATGCCGCCGTACTCCTCGGGCACCTCCAGGCCGAGCATGCCGGCGTTGCCGGCAGCCAGCCAGAAGTCGCGGCCGAACTCCTTGTTCTCCAGGTGCTCCTCGAGGTGGGGCTCCACCTCGCGGGCGATGAACTCGCGGACGCTGGACCGGAAGGCCTCGTGGTCCTCGTTGTAGATGGTTCGCTTCATCGGGCACCTCGTGGTCACTGGCGGGCAAGACGGCGCGGCCATTGTCCCAGGCGCGTCGGCGCAGTGTCACCCGGAGTCCGCCCCGGGGCCACCGGTGGTCAGCCGCCGGCAGAGCGGATGGAACGCACCCGGACCAGGACCCACGCCACCACCGCGAGCACCACCAGCACGATGACGATCCGCTGGAAGGTTCCCGCGTAGGTCTCGACGCGGTCCCACTGCTCGCCGAGTGCGAAGCCGGCGCCGACGAACACCGAGTTCCAGATCAGGCTGCCGGCCGTGGTGAAGAGCAGGAACGGCATCATCGCCATCCGCTCGATCCCGGCGGGGATCGAGATCAGGCTTCGGAAGATCGGGATCATCCGGCCGAAGAACACCGTGGCCCGGCCGTGGCGGTTGAAGAAGCCCTCTGCTCGCTCCAGGTCCTGGGTCTTCACCAGTGGGATGACCGACCAGATCCGGTACATCCGGTCACGGCCGAACCAGGCGCCCAGCCCGTACATCACGACCGCCCCGACGAGCGATCCCAGCGTCGTCCACACGATCGCGGAGAACAGCGAGAAGTTGCCCTGGCTGGCGGTGAAGCCGGCCAGCGGCAGGATGATCTCGCTGGGCAGCGGCGGGAAGAGGTTCTCGATCGCGATCGCGAGCCCGGCTCCCGGGGCGCCGATCGCCTCCATCAAGCTCACCGCCCAACCGGCGACGCCGCCGAGATCCTCGCCGCCGGACGTGGACGACGCGGCGGCCACCCAGTGCGGGGCCAGCGCGGACATCACCACTCAGGCTCCTCGCTTGCGGGCGATCTCGTAGAGCGCGATGCCAGCAGCGACGCCCGCGTTGAGCGACTCCAGCTGGTTGGCCATCGGGATCGACACCAGCTGGTCGCAGGTCTCCTCGACCAGACGCGACAACCCGGCACCCTCCGCACCTACGACCAGCACCAGCGGGCCGTCGGCCAGGTCCAGGTCCGGGAGCGCGACCTCGCCCTCGGCCGCGAGCCCGACGACCATGCAGCCGGCCTCCTGGTAGTCCTTGAGCGCCCGGACGAGGTTGGTGGCCTGCGCCACCGGTATCCGCGCGGCGGCACCGGCGGAGGTCTTCCACGCCGACGCGGTCATCCCGGCCGCCCTTCGCTCGGGCACGACGACGCCGTGGGCACCGAATCCGGCTGCGGAGCGCACGACCGCCCCCAGGTTGCGCGGGTCGGTCACCGAGTCCAGCGCCACCACCAGCGGTGCCTGCCCGGTCGTAGCGGAGTCGTCGAGCAGGTCGCGCGGGTGGGCGTAGGAGTACGGCGGGATCTTGGCGGCCAGCCCTTGGTGCACCGCGCGGTCGGTCAGCCGGTCGAGCTCGGCCTTGGTGACCTCGAGCAGCGGCAGCCCGCGCTCGGCGACGATCGCGAACGCCTCCCGCAACCGACCGTCGCGCTCGGCGCCCTCCGCGACGTACACCGTGGTGACCGGCACCTCGGCACGCAGCGCCTCGAGCACCGAGTTCCGCCCGGCCACCCACTCGCTGTCCTGCTGATTGCGGCGGGAACGGGACTGCTGGGCCTGCTTCTGGCTTCGCCTCTTGGCCTGGTGCGCCTTGTGGCCCTCGCGCTCCTCGGCCTTGGGCGTGGGCCCTCTGCCCTCGAGGCCGCGGCGTACCCGGCCTCCCGAGCCGGCGGTCGGGTTGCCCTTGTTGGTCTTGCGCACGGCGCCGCGCCGTGACGAGTTTCCGGCCAT
This sequence comes from uncultured Actinomycetota bacterium, assembly GCA_963801135.1. GTDB lineage: Bacteria > Actinomycetota > Actinomycetes > Propionibacteriales > Nocardioidaceae > Marmoricola_A. The sequence continues at coordinate 34,506 of CAWDDN010000022.1, forward strand.
CAGCCGCCCGCCCTCTCCTGAGGTGAATCGGTGTCACGGTCGCTCATCACAGGTCGTGACGCGTGCGCGCCGTCCGAAGGACCGCGCAGGGACGCCGGCCGCCTCGTCGCCGGCGACGGCTCGACCGCGCTCACCGCAGTGCCCACGAGGAGCCCGACGGACCGTCCTCGATCTCGATGCCGGCAGCGCGCAGCTGGTCGCGGATCGCGTCCGCGCTTGCGAAGTCCTTCGCTGTCCTGGCTTCTTGTCGCTGCGACAAGAGCCCTTGCGCCAACACGTCGATGACGCCCCGCAGTCGCTCCTCCTCGCCGGCGGATGCGCTGCCCGACCAGTGCTCGTCGAACGGGTCGCAGCCCAGCGCCCCCAGCATGGCCCGTACGGCGCGGGCAGCGCCGCGCGCGCTCGTCGTGTCGCCCCCGGCGAGCAGCTTGTTGCCCTCGCGCACCACCTCGTGGATGGCGGCGACGGCGGCAGAGGTGTTGAGGTCGTCGTCCATCGCGGTCTCGAAGTCCGCACACCCAGCGCCGAGACCGTCGAGCGGTTCCACCTGCCCCGCACGCTCGAGGAAGTGCTCGATGCGGCGGAACGACGTCGCCGACTCCTCGAGCGACTCGAAGGAGAAGTCGATCGTCGACCGGTAGTGCGACGAGACGACGTAGTAGCGCAGCTCGACCGGCCGGACCCGCTCCAGCACTGCGGGCACCGTCATGGAGTTGCCGAGGGACTTGCTCATCTTCTCGCCGGCCGTGGTGAGCCACGCGTTGTGCATCCAGATGCTGGCGAAGTCCTGGCCGGCGGCGCGGGACTGCGCCTGCTCGTTCTCGTGGTGGGGGAACCGCAGGTCGACCCCGCCCCCGTGGATGTCGAAGGCGTCACCCAGGTACTTCGACGCCATCGCGGAGCACTCGATGTGCCACCCCGGTCGGCCGCGACCCCACGGCGTCGGCCACGAGGCGGTCGCCGGCTCGCCCTCCTTCTGGCCCTTCCACAGCGCGAAGTCCCGCGGGTCGCGCTTGCCGCGCGGGTCGGCGTCCTCGGCGGGAGACATCTCGTCGAGCCGCTGACCGGAGAGCTCGCCGTACGAGGGCCAGGTGCGCACGTCGAAGTAGACGTCACCCGAACCGTCGTCGGCGACGTAGGCGTGGCCGCGCTCGAGGAGCCGCTCGATGAGCTCGACCATCTCCGGCACGTGGCCGGTGGCCTGCGGCTCGTACGTCGGCGGTGCCACCCCCAGCGCGTCGTACGCCGCGGTGAGCTGGCGCTGCATGTCGTAGGCGAGGTTGTACCAGGGCCTGCCCTGCTCGGCGGCCTTGATGAGGATCTTGTCGTCGATGTCGGTGATGTTGCGGATGAAGGTCACCTCGAACCCGCGCACCTCCAGCCACCGTCGCAGGACGTCGAAGTTGACCGCCGACCGCACATGGCCCACGTGGGGCTCGGACTGCACCGTGAGGCCGCAGACATAGACCCCGACCTTGCCCTCGACCAGAGGCCGCAGCGCCCGCACCTGGCGGGTGGCGGAGTCGTAGAGCCGGATCGTCACCTGCGGAAGTCTAGGGCCGCGGAGCGGCGGGCCGGACCGGCGGCCGCGCGGGGTCGTCGCGCCGGGTGGTCGCGCCGGGTGGTCGTGCCGGGTGGTCCCGGCGGCTGCCCTGCCGGTTGGGTGGGCGAGACACCGCGCGGCGGGCGACCGTTGAGACCTGCCACGGATGTGACGAAAGTGAACCAACGAGGCAGGAATCGATCTACCGTTTCCGGGGTGCGCCCCTCCAAGACTCTGCTGATCGGCCTCTGCGCCGCGGCCGTGGCGCTGACCACGGCCCCCGCGACGAGCCCTGCCGACGCCCGATCCTCGGCCCCCCGCCAGGTCTCGCTGACCAGGTGGGACACGACGACCCACTTCGAGCGCGGGGTGGCCCGCGGCCTCAGCGTCGTCGACGGCGAGCTCCGCCTCAGCGACCCCCTCACCAGGAGGGGGTGGGAGCGTGGCATCTGGGTGAGCCCCTGGACCACGGAGAAGTTCGCGCTCACCGAGGCGGTGCCCTCGTGGGACGCCCGCACGCCGGGCCCGTCGAGACTCCACGTGTGGATCCGGGGGCGCACGGCCGGCGGCACCCGGACCTCGTGGGACCGGCTCGCGGTCTGGGCGGCCGGCGACCGCCACCACCGGCGCCGCAGCGCGGACAGCCAGCCCGACGACGGCGGGCGGGTCTCCTACGACACCTGGCTCACCAGCTCCTCCACCGGCGTGACGTCGTGGCAGCTGCGGGTGTGGCTGGAGCGGCCTCGTGGCACCCAGGCCCGACCGACCCTCGACACCGTCGGCTCCGTGGTCTCGAGGCTGCCGAACGTGAGCGGCGTCGCGACCTCCCGGCCACGCCCGGCTCCCAACCCTGCCCTGGGCAGGACACTGCCGGTTCCGCGCTACAGCCAGATGCAGCACCGGGGCCACTACCCGGCGTACGACGGCGGCGGAGCGGCCTGGTGCTCCCCCACCTCGGTCTCCATGGTGCTGGGCTACTACCACCGCCTGCCCGGCAAGCGGGCGCTGAGCTGGATCCGACCGACCCACCCTGCCCGCGTGGTCGACCACGCCGCCCGCATGACGTACGACGCGCACCTCGGCGGCACCGGCAACTGGGCCTTCAACACCGCCTACGCCGCCGGTCGCACCGGCAACGCCTGGGTGACCCGGCTGCGCAGCCTGCGAGATGCCGAACGGTGGATCGCGCGAGGCGTGCCGGTCGTGGCGTCGCTGAGCTTCGGGCGAGGTCAGCTGCGCGGTGCCCCGCTCACCTCGACAGCCGGGCACCTCATGGTGATCGTCGGGTTCACCGCCGCGGGCAACGTGGTGGTCAACGACCCCGCGGCGTCCAGCCCCTCCGGCGTACGCCGGGTCTACGACCGCGGGCAGTTCGAGGACGCCTGGCTCAAGCGCTACACCTCCGGGGGTTCCCGGCACGGCTCCGGCGGCCTCGCCTACATCATCCGGAAGTGATCCCCCTCGCCGAAAGGCGCTCGGTTCACCAGGTGATCGTGGGGTTCCGATGCTCCCCTCACGATGTTTCCAGCGGGAAGCATCGGAGTACCGAAGTGATCGTGGTGAACTGGCAACCCCTCACTCGGCGGTGAAGTCGACGGCGTGCCAGCCGGTGGCACCGTCGGGCGCGACGTCGCGGCGTACGCCGGTCTGGGTGTCCCCGGAGCGGTCGGTGGCGCGGACGGCGAGGGAGTGGACGCCGGGCTCGACGGAGACCGAGCCCCGCCACTGCACCCAGGTGTCGACGTTGGGCACCCGGGCGAGGTCGACCTCCTGCCATCCCTCACCGTCGACCTGCACCTCCACCCGCTCGATGCCGACGTGCTGCGACCACGCCACGCCGGCGACCACGACGTCGCCCGCCCCCACCCGATGGTTCGCCCTGGGTACGTCGATGCGCGACTGGGTGCGGATCGGCGCCTGCTCGGACCAACCCCGCGTCGTCCAGAACGCCTCGAAGTCCTCGAAGCGGGTGACCTCCATCTCCCGCACCCACTTGGTCGCCGAGACGTAGCCGTAGAGCCCGGGGACGACGACTCGCACCGGGAACCCGTGCTCCACCGGCAGGGGTCGTCCGTTCATCGCGACCGCCAGCAGCGCGTTGCGGTCGTCGGTGAGCGCCTCGAGCGGGGTGCCGCAGGTCCAGCCGTCCTCGGAGGTCTGCTTCACCGCGTCCGCGCCTTCCCCCACGCCCGCCTCGGCCAACAGGTCGGCCACGCGCACCCCGCTCCACCAGGCGTTGCCGATGAGGTCGCCGCCCACCTGGTTGGAGACGCAGCACAGCGTCACCCAGTCCTCGGTGAACTGCCGGTCCAGCAGGTCGTCGTAGGTCAGCTCCAGCTCGCGGTCGACCATGCCGTGGATGCGGAGCCGCCACTCGTCCGGGGTGACCGTCGGCACGGCCAGGGCGGTGTCGATGCGGTAGAAGTCGCCGTTGGGCGTGCGCCACGGCGACAGGTCGGGCACCGTCAGGTCGGCGCCTGCCGGCACCTGTCCGCGGCTGACGGGCAGGTCGAGCCGTTCGATGGTCTGCTCCACCTCGCGCCGCTTGCGGCCGAAGAGCCCACCGACGAGGCCGACGACCACCCCTCCGCCCCCGACGAGCAGCAGCCGGCGGCCGTAGGGACCCGTGATGCCGTCCGGCTCGTCCTCACGCGGCATCAGCACCGGGAGCAGTCCGACCCAGGCCAACGTGCCGGCGACGACCGGCAGGAGGGCGACCGCGCTCGACTCGGGGCGGGTCTGCACGCACACCGCCGCGACGACACCCATCGCGACGAAGACCAGCTGGCCCCGCCCCACCCGGTCACGACCCAGCCACCCGGCGAACGCAGACAGCCCCGCGAGTCCGACCAGCGTGCCGGCGACCAGCAGCGGCTTGTCCCACTGCCCGACCAGGTCCACGAGGAGGTGCGCCACGTCCCCGGGGGTGGCGTCGATGACGGCCTCGGCGACGGCGGTGACGGGATCGAGGCGCAGCCGCAGCAGGGCTGAGGCGGCCAGCGCCACCGCCAGTCCGACCGCGCCGACCACCAGGCCGGACAACCATGTCCGCATCACGTCATCTTCCCGCAGGGGCCCATCGAACCGGCAACTCTCGCCTCACCCGTTGGTTCGCACGCGGGCGAGCCGCGGATTCCCCGGGGAGGTGCCGGTTGCAGCGGCCCCCACGGCATGATGCGGGGCATGCACATCGCGAGCCTGCCGCGGGTCGGCATCGGCACCGACGTCCACCGCTTCGCCGAGGGCCGGCCGATGTGGCTGGCCGGGCTGGAGTTCCCTGACGAGCCGAGGGGCCTCCAGGGCCACTCCGACGCCGATGTCGCCTCCCACGCGGCCTGCGACGCCCTGCTGTCCGCAGCCGGGCTGGGCGACCTCGGCTCGCACTTCGGCACCGACGAGCCGCAGTGGGCCGGCGCCGCGGGCGCCACCCTCCTGGCCGAGACGGTACGACGCGTGCGCGAGGCGGGCTTCGAGGTGGGCAACGTCGCGATCCAGGTGATCGGCAACCGCCCCCGGCTCGCCGCCCGCCGCGCGGAGGCCGAGCGCGCCATGACCGCTGCAGCAGGCGCACCGGTCTCGGTGTCCGCGACCACCACCGATGGTCTCGGCCTCACCGGCCGCGGCGAGGGCGTCGCGGCGGTGGCGACCGCCCTGGTGTGGGCAGCCGGGCCCGAGGGGCGGGCGTGACCCGGACCCACCCCACCGACTCGCTGCTGCCGACCCACGACGGTCTCCAGCTGCACGTCCACGCCGAGGGCCCGCCGGACGCGCCGGTGACGGTGGTGCTGGCGCACTGCTGGACCTCCGACCACGACTCGTGGCGCTACCAGCTGCGTGACCTGCGCGCGAAGTACGGGCACGACGTCCGGCTGGTCACCTACGACCACCGCGGCCACGGCCAGTCCGACCCCGCCCCCAAGCACGGCGCGAGGATCGAGCACCTCGGGCGCGACCTCGGTGCCGTCATCGACGAGTACGCCGGCCACGGCCCCCTGGTGCTCGTCGGTCACAGCATCGGCGGGATGACGATCATGGAGCTCGCGCTGCAGCGTCCCGCGCTGTTCCGCGAGCGCGTCGCAGGCGTCTGCTTCATCGCCACGTCCGGCGGCGAGCTGCGCTCGGTCACCCTCGGCCTGCCCGACATCGGCCCGTGGGTGAAGGACCACATCCCCTACGTGCTGGCGTTCCGCTCCAAGACCCTCAGCCGCAAGCAGCGGCTGCGGGCGCCGATCATCGAGTCCTTGGTGGTGCGCCGGTTCCTCTTCGGGGACACCATGCGGCTGCGCGACCACATGCTCACCGTGGAGGGCCTGGTCAACGTGCCGGGCGCCACCATGACCGGCTTCTTCGAGGATCTGATGGAGCACGAGCGGCACGGGCACCTGTCCGAGACCCTGAGCGACATCCCGACCCTCGTGCTGGTCGGCGACAAGGACCTGCTGACCCCGCCGGAGCACGCCCGCCGGCTGGTCGAGCACATCCCCGACGCCCGGCTCATCATCTCGCCCGGTGCCGGGCACATGCTGCCGCTGGAGCGCGACCGCCACGTCTCCGACATGCTGATCTCCCTGGTGGACCCCCTGATCCCGGAGACCGAGGCGGGCGCCGCCAAGGCGCCGGCACCGGGCGGCGAGCCGCACCCCGCTCGCCGCGACCGGGGGCAGGACCCCGCCCAGTCCGCCGTCCGCCAGGGGCCCCAGCGCGACCAGGCCTCGCCGCGGGCTGAGGAGCCGTGAACGTCGCCGCCGTGGTGCTCGCCGGGGGCTCCGGCAGCCGGGTGGGAGCACCCCGCAACAAGGTGCTGCTGCCCCTGGGCGGCGAGCCCCTCCTCACCCACTCGGTACGCCGCGCGGCCGCGCTGCCGGGCGTCCGCGTGGTCGTGGTGGTGGTGCGGCCCGGAGACGAGGACGATGCCGCCGAGGCGGTCGGAGCCGTCGGGGCCGTCGGGGCCGTCGGGGCCGTCGGGGCCGTCGACGAGGTGCCGGTGGTGACCGCATCGGGCGGCGCCTCCCGCCACGGGTCGGAGATGTCGGCCCTGCGGGTGCTCGCCCCCCGCATCGAAGCCGGAGAGGTGGACGTGGTGGTGGTCCACGACGCGGCACGGCCGCTGGCCTCGGCCGGCCTGTGGTCGCTCGTCCTCAGCACGGCTCGCGAGCACGGCGGGGCACTGCCGGTGCGGCCGGCGGCCGGGGTGGTCTCGGCAGACGGGCTCCTCGGCCCCTCGGGTGAGGAGTGGGTGACGGTCCAGACCCCGCAGGCCTTCCGCGCCGCGCCCCTGCTGGCGGCGTACGTCGCGGCGGAACGGGACGGCTTCGAGGGCACCGACACCGCGGCCTGCGTGGCGGCGTACTCGAACCTCTCGGTGGTGCCGGTCCCCGGGGAGGCGGCCAACGTCAAGGTGACGTACGCCGACGACCTGCCGCTGGCCGAACGCCTCCTCCGCCACACCACGCCGCGGGGGTGACGTCACCCCAGCAGGTGCAGCTCGGTCGCGTCGGCGAGCCGACGCGCGGGTCCGGGCACCTCGGTGGTGACCACCGCGGTGACCTGCGCCAACCGGGAAGCCGCCTCCACCAGGTCGCCGGCAGTGAGGTGCTCGAGGTGCGCCTCGGGCACCACGAGCGGTCCGGCGGCCTGCACCAGCCCCGACCGGTCGACGGTGCCCGCCACCCGGCCGTCCCGAACCCGCTTCACCGTGTCCGTCACCGGCCGCACGCCCAGCCGGACCTGCCCGTCGTCGGCCGACGCCGCGAGCATGCGATGCAGGGTCACTGCGTCCAGGCCGGGACAGCGCTCGTCGACCACGAGCCGGCCCTCGCCGGGGACGTGGTCGAGCGCCTCCTCGACCGCGTCCCGCAGCCTGCTGCGCCACGAAGCGGTCAGCTCGGCCCACTCGAGCACCCGTACGCTCCACATCCGGGCAGCATCCCAGGTCCGGGCCGTGGTTTCCCACAGCAGGCAGCAGCAGGCAGCGCCGCCATCGCCGTCATTGCCCCCCTCGCGACCCTGGGCACGACGAGACCCCCGGGCAATAGCCCGGGGGTCTCGTTGACGGTCAGGTCACCAGGTGCTCAGGAGGCGAGCACCTCGTCGAGGAGGGTCTCGGCCTTGTCCTCGTTGGTGGACTCGGCCAGCGCGAGCTCGGAGACCAGGATCTGGCGGGCCTTGGCGAGCATCCGCTTCTCGCCTGCGGACAGCCCCCGGTCACGCTCGCGACGCCACAGGTCACGCACGACCTCGGCGACCTTCATGACGTCACCCGAGTGCAGCTTCTCCAGGTTGGCCTTGTAGCGGCGCGACCAGTTGGTCGGCTCCTCCGTGTGAGGGGCACGCAGCACGCTGAACACGCGCTCGAGACCCTCCTTGTCCACCACGTCGCGCACGCCCACCATGTCCAGGTTGCAGGCGGGGACCTTCACAACGAGGTCCTGCTGGGCGACGATGCGGAGGACGAGGTAAAGCGTGTCCTCCCCCTTGATCATCCTGTTCTCGATCTTCTCGATCACGGCAGCGCCGTGGTTCGGGTAAACAACCGTTTCGCCGACGGTGAAGGTCATGTGTCAAGTACCCCTTTCCAGGTGAGTAGTCTAACACGGGCCGAAACGGTCACCGGACCTGTTTGTGCAGGTCAGAGCCCTAATCGAGGGTTGACAAACCCAAGATCGATGTGCCCAGGCCGGCCAAGAACAGTTGGTCACCTGACCGACAGGCAGTGCCCCCGACCTCCCACCAAACCGTCCCTCGGCCCCCGATACTCGTCCCATGCAGCTGCGCCGCAACTACGGCACGATCCCCTCGCTGGTCCTGGCCGCCCACCCACTCCAAGGCCTGCTCATCGCCCTCGGAGTCGCCTTCGCCGCGCTGGCCTCGGGACGAGACTGGCCGGAGGTCGGGGTCGTGTTCGCCGCCGTCCTGATCGGGCGGGCCACCTTCGGCTGGCTCAACGACGTCGCCGACCGCGAGCGTGACATCACAGTCGAGCGCCAGGACAAGGTGCTGGTCCGCGAGTGGCTGCACCCGGGCACCTTGACCTTCGCCACCGCGGTGGCCGTCTGCTTCCTGGTGCCGGTCTCGATCGCCAACGGCACCCTCGCCGGGCTCTACCACCTCGGCTCGGTGCTCGCGGCCTGGCTCTACAACACCCGGATCAAGACCACCCCGTTGTCGTTCCTGCCGTGGGCGGTGAGCTTCGCGCTGCTGGCGCCCTTCCTGTCGTACGGCGGCTGGGGCGGCGGCGTCCACGGATCGGCTCCGCAGCCGGTCATGGTCGCGCTCGCGGCCCTGCTCGGGGTGTGCATCCACGTGCTCGCCGCGCTGCCCGACCTGGTCGAGGACAACCGCAACGGCATCCGCAGCCTGCCGCTCCTCATCGCCCTCAGGACCGGGGCCCCCGTGCTGCTGTGGGTCACCGTCCTCGTCACGGTCGCCACCGTGGGAGGCCTGGTCGCGGCGGGGCTCACGGTCGGGCTGCACGTCTAGCCTCGCGCCCTCACCTCGCCCCGGTTCCCCTACACTCGGGCGCGTGATCGCCACCGAACCGCGCCGCGCGCGCCGTGCCCTGACGACCGCCGTGACCCTGGCGCTGCTCGCCTTGCCGCTGACCGCCTGCACGAGCGCGACGACCGACGCCATCTACACCCCCGCCCAGGGCGTCACCGAGCGTGACAGCGAGGTCGACGTGCTCAACGCCCTCATCGTGAGCGAGGAGGACGGCGAAGGTCGCTTCATCGCTGGGCTCAGCAACGACGACCTCGAGGCCTCCGACGCGCTGGTCTCGGTCACCGGCGCCGGGGAGGACAGCGCCCTCGAGGTCCGGCTGACCAAGGGCGACGTCGAGCTCCAGCCGGGTGGCTTCGTCCAGCTCGCCGACATCGGCCCGGAGGTCGAGGGCACCCAGGTCCTGGTGCGGGGCGAGGCGGTGGAGGCGGGGTACTTCGTGCGGCTGATGCTCGAGTTCACCAATGCCGAGCCGATCGAGATCAACGTGCCCGTGGTGGAGCCGGGCGAGGACTTCGGGCCCTTCATGACCGGCGGGCCGTCCGCGGAGGTGCCGCCGGAGGGAGACAGCCCCGACGACGGCGAAGGCCTGGAGGAGTGACCCGGCGATGAGTGCGCCCTACACCCTGATTCTGCTCCGCCACGGCGAGAGCGACTGGAACGCCAAGAACCTCTTCACGGGCTGGGTGGACGTCCCCCTCACCGAGAAGGGCCGCGACGAGGCCGAGCGGGGCGGTCACCTCATGGACGAGGCCGGTTTCCTGCCCGACGTCCTGCACACCTCGCTGCTGCGCCGCGCCATCCGCACCGCCGAGATCGCACTCGATGCCGCCGACCGGCTCTGGATCCCGGTGAGGCGGTCGTGGCGGCTCAACGAGCGCCACTACGGCGCACTCCAGGGCAAGAACAAGAAGGAGACCAAAGAGCAGTACGGCGAGGAGCAGTTCATGCTGTGGCGCCGCTCCTACGACACCCCGCCACCGCGGATCGAGGACGACGACGCGTGCTCGCAGGTCGGCGACCCCCGGTACGCCGACCTGCCCGACGAGATCGTGCCGCGCACCGAGTGCCTCGCGGACGTGGTGGATCGCCTGCTGCCCTACTGGTACGACGCGATCGTGCCCGACCTGCGTACCGGTCGGACGGTGTGCGTGGCGGCCCACGGCAACAGCCTGCGGGCCATGGTGAAGCACCTCGACGGCATGGCCGAGGACGACGTGGTCGGGCTCAACATCCCCACCGGCATCCCGCTGGTCTACCGCCTCGACGAGGACATGCGGCCGCAGGAACGGGGAGGGCAGTACCTCGACCCCGACGCCGCTGCCGCCGCGATCCAGGCGGTCGCCAACCAGGGCCGCTGACCCGAGCCCCAGACCGGAGCCCAGACCGGAGCCCCAGACCCGAGCCCCAGACCGGAGCCCCAGACCGGAGCCGCTGGTCAAGCACGGTCTCGCCGGGCAAAGACCGCCGTCGGCCCCCGCATCGCCCCTTCGGACCATCCGATGCCGGATATGCGGGTCGGCCGCCAGGTCGATCGCGACGCCGAGTGCGCCACGTCCGGCATCCGGCGCCTGGGCGCGCCACGCTGGGTCCTCATGGGCTGAGGCCTCGTCCGTTCGGTTCATTCCTGCGCGCCAGTGGGCCATTCCCCGGTGTTACGTGGCGCTTCCGGTGCGAGGCGACTCTACGTTCGGGGCTATCGACCCTGTCTTCCTCGAGGAGCTCTGCATGACCCGACCTCGCGCGGTGGCCGCCCTGGCCGCCGGCACGCTCGCCCTGATCACCGCGGGGGCGACCCCCGCCGCCGCCGAACGGTGGAACCACCACGACGCACGTCACGACGTCGTCAGCCTGGCGGGGCCCGAGAAGTCGTCACCGGCCCCCCGCAACCGCAACGCCGACGTCACCCGGGTGGTGGTCCGCCACAGCCCCAACCGCGTGATCCTGCGCACCCATCTGCGCGACCTCAACCGGAGGAGCGGCGTCGCGTTCTACGAGATCGACGCGGCCGGCACCGAGTACTCCGCCTACCATCTCCTGGGCACGGAGGGCGGCTTCGTGGGCCGCACATTGGACCGCGCGTTGGGCCGCACGCTGGGCCGTGCGGGGTCGCCGGCACCCGACGAACGGTTTGTCATCGTCGGTCCTGGCCTCGATGCGCCCGGCGACTGCCCGGGGGCCTGGCAGTTCGCCAAGCGTCGCCGTGACGTGGCGCGCATCAGCATCCCGCGCTCCTGCCTCGGCAACCCGAAGCGGGTCCGCGCCGGAGTCGGCGTGATCAGCTTCGACCCCAAGCGCGAGCGGGAGTTCGCCGACGACGGACTCCGAAGGAGTCTCGACTTCAAAGAGCTCACCCTGAGCCCTTGGGTACGCCGGGGGCCGGTCCGCTGATCCCAGCGGTGACCTGAGCGGAACAGCGGGCAGGCTTGCGCGAGCGGGCCTGCCCGTTCTGCTGTCCTCGCGCGGCGACTCAGGTGCCGGTGACCGAGTAGACGACGCGGCGGGCCAGCGAGACCGCGTGGTCACCGATCCGCTCGTAGTAGCGGCCCAGCAGCGCCACGTCGATAGCCGGCTCCACGCCGTAGGACCAGCTCTCGCCCAGCAGCACCCGGAAGGAGCGACGCCGCAGCTCGTCCATCTCCTCGTCGTCCTCCTCCAGCCTGCGCGCGGCGTCGAGGTCCCGGTCGGCGATCACCAGAGCGGTCTGCTCGACCATGTGCAACGCGACGTCCCCCATCCGCTGCAGCGTCGGCACGAGCTGGGACGGGACCGCGAGCTCGGGCAGCCGCAGCTGGGCGATCTTGGCGACATGGACGGCCAGGTCGCCGATGCGTTCGAGGTCGGAGACCATGCGGACCCCGGCCACCAGCGTGCGCAGGTCTCCGGCCACGGGCTGCTGCCGGGCGAGGATGTCGAAGCACTCGTCCTCGATGTGGGTGCGCAGCGCGTCGATGGCTTCGTCACCGGCGACCACCTGCTCGGCGGCCGTCCCGTCGGCGTACAGCAGGGCCCGCGTGGCGAGGCGGATGGCCTGCTGCACGAGACGATCCATCGCGACGAGGTCGTCGACGACGGCGTCCATCTGACCGGCGAAAGCGTTGCGCATGGGTTCCAGCATGCGTCATGAGGTCGATCAAGTCGGCAACCGGAGGTGAACGCGCGGTGAATCCTGCGCTAAGGCGCAGGTCAGGCGTCGCCTCACCACCGGCCCGACGACCTACCATCGAGGCATGGAGCCGTCGACGCTCACCGTGCTCGCCGCGCTGCTCGGGGCGCTGCTCGGTGGCGGCACCGTGCTCGCGTGGCGGGTCAGCGACCGACTGCTCGCCGCCGGGGAAACGGCTCCCGCTCAGCCGGACGCCGCGGTGGTGCCGGCCGGGGTCTCGACCGTGCTCGCCGTGCTGCGCTCCAGCGGCTTCGTCGTCGACGAGGACGACCGGGTGCTCCAGGCGTCCGCGCCGGCGTACGTCCTCAACCTCGTGCGCGGCAGCGAGCTGCGCGTGCCGCAGCTGCTCGACGCGGTCCGGCAGGTCCGCCGCGACGGGGAGATCCGCCAGCTCGAGCTCGAGATCCGACGCGACCAGGGCCGGCCACCCCTGCTGGTGCAGGCCCGGGTGGCGCCGCTGAGCAGCCGGCTGGTGCTGGTGCTGGTCGAGGACCGCACCCGGGAACGCCGTGTCGAGACCATCCGGCGCGACTTCGTCGCCAACGTCTCTCACGAGCTCAAGACTCCGATCGGAGCACTGACGCTGCTCGCCGAGGCGGCCGAGGACGCCGCCGACGACCCCGAGGCCATCCGCCGCTTCGCCGGCCGGATGCAGACCGAGGCGAGCCGGCTGTCCCGGCTGGTCATGCAGATCATCGAGCTGTCGCGGTTGCAGGACGACGCCCTGCTCGACCGCCCGGTCGCGATCGCTGTCGACCGCATTGTCGAGCGCGCCTTGGAGAGCAACGAGGTCGACGCCCGGGGCAAGGGCGTCGACGTGGTCTGGGACGGCCGCCACGACCTCCACCTGCTCGGCAACGAGGACCAGATCGCGCTGGCGTTGAGCAACCTGGTGTCCAACGCCATCGCCTACTCCGTCGAGCACAGCAGGGTCACGGTCACGGCACAGCCGTCCGAGGACATGGTCGAGCTGTCGGTGAGCGACGAGGGCATCGGCATCCCCCGGTCGGAGCTCGCCCGCATCTTCGAACGCTTCTACCGAATCGACCCCTCGCGGCACCGCGCCACGGGAGGCACCGGCCTGGGGCTGTCGATCGTCAAGCACGTCGCCGCCACCCACGGCGGCGAGGTGACAGTCTGGTCCCGGGAGGGGCAGGGGTCGACGTTCACCATGCGGCTGCCGCGCCGTACCGAGCAGGCTTCGGATGCCAGGGCCACTGCGGATGCCAGGGCTACTGCGGATCTCAGGGCCCCAACCGACGTCCGGGCCCGACCGGAGCCCGGAGAGCCCCAGAAGGAGCGACCGTGACCCGAGTGCTCGTCGTCGAGGACGAGGAGAGCTACAGCGACGCCCTGGCGTACGTGCTGCGCAAGGAGGGCTTCGAGGTGGCGCTCGCCGCGGACGGCCGGACCGCCCTGGACAAGTTCGAACGGGTCGGCGCGGACATCGTGCTGCTCGACCTGATGCTGCCGGGCATCCCCGGCACGGAGGTGTGCCGACAGATCCGTGCGACGTCGTCGGTGCCGGTGATCATGGTCAGCGCCAAGGACGACGAGGTCGACAAGGTGGTCGGGCTCGAGCTCGGCGCCGACGACTACGTCACCAAGCCCTACTCACCGCGAGAGCTGGTGGCGCGCATCCGAGCCGTGCTCAGGCGCGGCGACACAGCGACCGAGCTCCCCTCGTCCGCCCTCGCCGCGGGGCCGGTGCGGATGGACGTCGAGCGGCACGTGGTGTCGGTGAGCGGCGCCGAGGTCACGTTGCCCCTCAAGGAGTTCGAGCTGCTCGAGATGCTGCTGCGCAACACCGGCCGAGTGCTCACGCGCGGTCAGCTGATCGACCGGGTGTGGGGTGCTGACTACGTCGGCGACACCAAGACCCTGGACGTCCACGTCAAGCGGCTGCGCGCCAAGATCGAGGCCGACCCGCACAACCCCGTCCACCTCCTCACCGTCCGCGGCCTCGGCTACAAGCTCGAGGCGTGAGGACGGCGTCAGCCCCGCCTACGAGGAGTGGAGCCACCCCCGGAAGGCCTCGAGGTTCGCCGTCGACTCGCCCCGGCTGGTGCGCCACTCCCACTCCTTGCGGATGGCGGACCCGAAGCCCATCTCGAGGATCGTGTTGAACGACTCGTCGGCGTAGGTGAGCACCGACCCGAGCAGCTTGTCGAGCTCCTCCTCGGTGACCGCCCCGAGGGGCAGCCGGCCGTCGAGGTAGATGTCCCCGTGGTGGTCGAGGGCGAAAGCGACGCCGTACAGCTTCAGGTTGCGCTCCAGCAGCCAGCGGTAGACGCGCTCCTGGTTCTCGTCCACGCGCCGGGAGACGAAGGCGTGGATGGCGAACGAGTGCGTGCCGACGTCCAGCCGGCACGGCGTCTTCAGCTTGCGCTCTCCGGGCAGCTCGACCATGAACTGGCCTTCGCCGGCCTCCTCCCACTCCAGGTCGGAACGCTGCAGCGTCGCTGCGGACGACGTCCAGCACCGCCGAGCGGTCAGCCACCGACGGCCTCCTGCCGGGTGCTGGGGTGGTCGCGCCACAACGCCACGGCGGCCTTGCGGTAGACGTCGAGGGTCTGGTCGGCGGTGCGCTCCCACGCGAACCCGGCGGCGTGGTCGAGCGCCGCACCGCCGCATCCGCTCGAGCAGCGACGCGTCGTCGACCAGACGGGCGATCGCGGCCGCGTACTCGTCGGGATCGTGACCGTCGACCAGGATCCCGGTGACACCGTCGCGCACGACTGTCGGCAGACCACCGACCGCGGCGGCGACGACCGGCGTCCCCGTGGCCTGGGCCTCGATGGCGACCAGCCCGAACGACTCGTTGTACGACGGCACGCACACCAGCGTGGAGGCGGCGTACCAGTCGACCAGGGTGTCGCGGTCGACGGGCGGCACGAACCTCACCAGGTCGGCGATGCCGAGCGCCTCGGCCAGCTCCGCGAGCGCCTCCGGGTGTTCCAGGCCGGTGCCGGAGGGTCCGCCGATCACCGGGACGACGACGCGGTCGCGCAGCGTGGGGCGGGCTGCGACGAGCCGGGCCACGGCGTTCAGCAGCACGTCGGGCGCCTTCAGCGGTTGCAGCCGGCCGACGAAGGTCGGCACCACCGCGTCGACCGCCAGCCCCAGCCTGCGCCGGGCCTCGTCCTGGGGGCGGGGGCGGAACAGGTCGAGGTCCACGCCGGGCGGCACCACCTGCACGCGTGAGGGTTCCGCGTCGTACAGGTCGATCAGCTGCTCGGACTCGGCGAGGGTGTTGGCCAGCAGCATGTCGGCGGCGGCCACCACCTGTTCCTCCCCGAGGACGCGGGCGTGCGGCTCGGGGGTGTCGCCCTCGGCGAGCTGGGCGTTCTTGACCTTGGCCATGGTGTGCATGGTGTGCACCAGCGGCACCGACCAACGGTCGCGCAGCAGGGCCCCGACCTGGCCCGAGAGCCAGTAGTGGGAGTGGATGAGGTCGAAGTGGCCCCGCTCATGACCGGCCTCGGTGCGCAGCAGCTCACGGGCGAACATGCACAGCTGGGCGGGCAGCTCGGTCTTGTCGAGGCCCTCGAACGGTCCCGCCATCACGTGGTGCACCCGCACCCCCGGGGCGGCCTGCACCGTCGAGGGAAGCGTGGAGGACGTGGCGCGGGTGTAGATCTCGACCTCGACGCCACGTTGCGCGAGCCGCTTGGACAGCTCGAGCACGTAGACGTTCATGCCGCCGGCGTCACCGGTTCCCGGCTGGTCCAGCGGGGAGGTGTGCAGGCTGATGATGGCCACGCGCCGCAGGTCCGGCAGCGGGTGCACGCGACCCAGCCACGGTCGTACGTCGGACACGGGCGCCACCTCCGGGGGATGAACCACGGGGGATCATCCCCTATTTCCCGGCGCCGGAACTCATCCGTCCCGAGGGGGCGGCTTCGGCCAGGCTCCGGCGTACTCCCCACTCCGTCTCCGCGCTCCCCCCGTGCTGCAACGGGTGGGGAGTGCAGGAATCACTGGTGCACCAGTGATTCCGGCACCCCGTCAGCCGTCGAGGCCGTGGAGCCGCTTCGCGGTGGGCGAGGTCGCGACGGTCGCCGGGTCCGGGATCGGTGCCGAAGAGCCGGTCGGCGGTGTGGGCGGTGGTCACGGTCAGCCAGTAGTGCTCGTTCTTGAAGTGGTGCAGCCGGTGGTGGCGCCAGACCGCCTTGTAGGCCCGCGACCTCGGCTTGTAGTCGGTGTGCACCAGGTAGTGGGTCCACTCGTAGCCCATGCCGACGACGCCGACAGTCATCATGAACGTCAGGCCGGCACCCGGGGACGGCGCGACCCACAGCGGCACCACCACGGTCAGCGCCATCAGCCCGATCATCACCTGCCACGGGATGAACACCAGCGGGATGTGGCGCGGGTCGCGGTGGTGGGCCCGGTGCGAGGAGGCGAGCAGGTGGTCGACAGTGACCCGGCCCACGCGCCGGGGTCGCCAGTGCAGCACGAAGACGTGGATGACCCACTCGATGACGGGGAACATCGCGACGAACACCGCCGGCGCGATCACGTCGGCGGCGCGCCAGTCGCCCACGAGAGTCCGGGCGAGGGTCGCCCCCACCAGCGTGGTGAGGATCATCCACGGGGACGGGTGGCGCCAGAACTCGGCGAACGCCGCGCGGAGCGTGAGCTTCTGCCGGCGGGCTCCAGTGACACGATCGTTCTCGGCGGTCGCGGTCATCACAGCTCCTTCGACTCCGGGCCGGTCTCGGCCTCGGTCTGGGCCTCGGTCTGGGCCTCGGTCTCGTCCACCGCCTCGAGCAGGTCGAGGGTGGTGATCAGTGCCTGCGTCACGGGTTCCAGCAGCACCCGGGCTGCCGTCTCGGCAGCATCGGGCTGGCCGGTCGCGAGTGCCTGCGCCAGCGCCTCGTAGGTCTCGGTCTGCTCGACCTCGGCGGCCATCACGGTCGCCAGCGCCTCCAGGGCGGGCTCGTACGCCGCGCGCAGGCTGTTGTACATCAGCCGGAACGCGATCGAGTCGCTGGCGTCGACGACGTGGTCCCAGAACGTGAGGGCGTGCACCTGGCACTGGACCGGGTCGTCGCTCGCCTCCAGGCGGCGTACGTCGTCGTGCAGCAGCGCGCCCAGCGCCTGTCGCCGCTGCGGTGAGCCTGCCAGCTTGCGGGCCGCGAGACCGGCTACCTGAGGTCCGACCAGCAACCGTGCCTCCAGCAGGCTGCGCGCGGTCCCGAGGTCGAGCTCGCCTCCGACCAGCAGCAGCCGCGGCAACAGCTCCAGGCCCCCGTGGCGCCGGTAGTCGCGCACCGTCGTGGTGTCGCCCTGACGCACCTCGACCAGACCGGCCTGCGCGAGTCGTTGCAGCGCCTCACGGACGGCGGGCCGGGACACCCCGAGCAGCTCGGCGAGCCGCCGTTCGCTGGGCAGGGCGGCGCCGGGGGCCAGGACCCCACCCATGACTTCGGCGACGAGCTGGTCGAAGACCTCGTCGGGCACTGAGCGGCGGCGGACGGGGTGGATCACGCGGCGACCCTGGCACGGCAGGTGGCCAGAGGTCAAGTGGTCAGACCAATCTTCCGGCCCCTGGGAAACCCGCGTCGTGCCGTGCCAGACTCCTTCCCGTGCAGATGATCGGACTCCTCGGCGGCATGAGCTGGCAGAGCTCGGCGGTGTACTACCGCCTGCTCAACACCGGAGTCGAGCAGCGACGCGGCGGGCTGTCGTCGGCCCGGACGGTGATGAGCTCGGTGGACTTCGCCGAGGTCACCCGCCTGCAACGGGAGGAACGCTGGGACGCGGTGGCCGAGATCCTGGCCACGGCGGCAGCGGGTGTCGAAGCCGCGGGCGCCGAGCTCCTCCTGATGTGCACCACGAGCTTCCACCGGGTCGCCGACCAGGTCGAGGCGGCGGTGGACATCCCACTGCTGCACCTCGGAGACGTGGTCGCCCAGGCGTGCGCCGCACGCGGGGTCTCCACGGTGGCGTTCGTCGGCACGTCGTTCGCGATGGGCCGCACCTTCTTCCGCGACCGGATCGCCTCGCACGGCATCGACGTGCTGGTGCCCGACGAGGAGTGCCACCCCACCCTCGACCGGATCATCTACGACGAGCTGGTGCACGGCAGGGTCAACGACTCCTCGCGCCGCCGCGTCGTACGGCATCGTGGACGAAATGTGGGACTCCGGCGCCGAAGGCGTCATCCTCGGCTGCACCGAGCTGGAGGAGCTGATCCGGCAGGCCGACTCCGACCTTCCGGTCTTCCCCTGCACCACGCTGCACGTCGAGGCCGCCCTCGACCGCGCCCTCGACGGACCCCCCGACCCGGCGCAGGGCTAGTCCCCGAGCGCCTCCGCGACCGCGGGCCCGAGCACCTCTCCGGCACGGCCACGCACCACCAGCGTCGCCATGTCGTCGTAGGGCGTCGGCTCGTCGTTGACGATGACCAGGGCGGCCCCGGAGCTGACCGCCTCGAGCGGAAGGGCTGCGGCGGGGTAGACCTGCAAGGACGATCCGATCGCCAGCAGGACGTCGCAGCCGCGGACGAGCTCGGTCGCCTGGTCCACGACGCCCGGGAACAGCATCTGGCCGAAGGAGACGGTCGCCGACTTCACCAGGCCCCCGCAGTGCGGGCACAGCGGGTCGTCGTCGCCGGCGTCGAGGCGCCGGAAGACCCACGAGGTGTCGTCGCGGAAGCCGCAGCCGTCGGGGGTGCCGTAGGCCGGCGCGTGGCCGATGCACATGACCTCGGTGGCGGTGCCGTGCAGCTCGACCACACGGCGGGACCCCGCGCGCTGGTGCAGGCGGTCGATGTTCTGGGTGATCACCCCATCGCTGCGTCCGGCCTGCTCGAGCCTGGCCAGCGCCCGATGGGCCGGGTTGGGCTCGACCGGGCCGGCGAAGAACTCGCGGCGCATCTGCCAGCTGAGGCGGCGGCAGGCCGCGTCGTCGACAAAGCTGTCGAAGTCGAAGGTGCGCGGGTCGTACCGGGTCCAGATCCCGCCCGGCGACCGGAAGTCAGGGACTCCG
Organism: uncultured Actinomycetota bacterium; assembly: GCA_963801135.1. Taxonomy (GTDB): domain Bacteria; phylum Actinomycetota; class Actinomycetes; order Propionibacteriales; family Nocardioidaceae; genus Marmoricola_A. Next base: position 53,708 of record CAWDDN010000022.1, read on the forward strand.
GACTCCGTCGACACTCCGGCGCCGGTGAAGGCCACGATCCGCGAGGCACCCTCCAGCACGTCGGTAAGGTCCATGATCCGAGGCTATGCCCAACCTGGACAGACCCGGCCGGCCGTCGGAGCGGCCGTCGGAGCGGCCGTCGGGGCCGGCCGGCCGTGCGTCATCGGCGGGACGGCCCGATGGATGGCCCGGTGGACTGCTCCGATCACCTCGTTGAGGTTCACGATGACCTCGCGCAGATCACCGACCGCCTGGTCGAGCTGGAAGGCGATCGCGCTGGCGGCGTGCGCCTCGGTGTCGTCGAGCCGCCGCTGCAGCGCCTGGAGCCGCATGCCGGTGGCGAAGAGGCGCTGCAGCACGCTGTCGTTGGCGTCACGGACCACGCGGGCATGCTCGCGTCGCACGTCGACCTCGCGCGAGTAGCGCTGGTGGGCTTCGGCCAGCTCACGGCTGCTGCGCCCGAGGGAGTGGCGGGCGCTCACGTCGGTGGCGACGCCGTCGACGAACAGGAACCCTCCGACCGTGCGCGGGACCGCCCGCCACGAGACCCACCGGGTCGCACCGTCCTCATCCTCAGCCGCAGCTCGATCTCGCAGCGCTGCCCGCGCCGCACGGTTTCGAGGAAGGACTCCGCGGTGGCGATGTCGTCGTGGTGGACGTATTGGCGGATGAGGCCCGGCAAGGTGTCCGACCTGGTCAGGGGGAACCCGAACACGGCCTCGGAGTTGGGGCCCAAGTAGCGCCACTGCAGGTGGCCGTCGACGACGCCGACGGTAAAGGCGAACACGTCCATCAGGGCCATCGCCCGGTGCGGGGCAGCGGGGTCGTCGGCCACGGCGCTCTGCCCAGTTCCTGCGGGCTCAGTTCCTGCGGGCTCAGTTCCCGGGGGTCCTGAGGGCTCGGTTCCCGGGGGCTCGGTTCCCAGGGGCTCAGCGCCGAGGTGCTCAGTGCCTGCCTGGCCTGCTCGCGCCTGCACCAGAGGCGTGGGTTCCGGCGTCGGCTCCGGCGTGGGCTCCTCGGTCTGCTGGCCTGACGTCTGATCTGACGTCTGATCTGACGTCTGATCTGACGTCTGGGCGGCCTGTCCCGACCCGCTCTCCTCACCCAGGGCGAGGTGCGGGCCGTCGGCGAGCAGGCGCGCGACGGCGTCCAGCAGCGGACCGACGCCGGCATCGGGCGCCCGCATCGCCTCACCGCGCAGCAGGAGCACCCCCACCGGCTCGTCTGGCCGCTCCGACGCTGCCAGCGGCACGGCCACCACCTCGCCTTCCGGCGTTGCCAGCCAGACAGAGCGGGCCTGCACGCACGCCCGCTCCAGGGCGTCGCGTCCCCACGAGGGGACCGACCCCGGTTCCTCCTCGTGTGGTCCGTCGGGTGAGTCGCCCGACGACGGCTGCGCCGTCTCCCAGCGTCGGACGGCGCTCGGGTGTCCCGAGACCAGATCGACGTACGTCGCCCCCTCACCGCCGAGGAAGTCCAGGAGTGCCGGCACCAGCGTGTCGAGGGGGGCCAGGCGGCCGGCGACCGCCTCGGGGCGGGGGAGCGCTCGGCCCCGGGCCGGCGCGGGAGCGGGTGTGTCCCCGGTCGGCATCGCCGTCATCGCACACCCTCCTTCTGTCGTGGGGCACACCACGGGACCGGATGACATCCGCTACTGCTGACAAGTGAAACCCGGACCTGCACCAGCAGACTGCCTTACTAACGGATCAGGACGTTCGTCCTGCCAGATTGTCCCGGAAGTCCTGCGGGTCTGGGCAGATAGTCATATTCTATCTAAAAGGCACCGAAACCGCCCCTGCGCGGACCCGACCCCGGGAGATGGACGTGAACGTGAGCAGCTGGGCCCGCATCGCCCCCAAGGTGACCGCCGTCCTGGCGCTGACGGCCATGACCGGCGCCGGTCCCTTCAGCACCGGCGCCGCCGCTGCGGAGAGCCCCCCGCCGCGGCCCGCCGACGACATGCGAGACGCCGTCGTCGGCACGGACTGGGGTGACGTCACCACCCGGCAGGAGAACCGCTCGCTGGACCGCTCGGGCGACTGGACTCCCGAAGACGACGTCAGCTCGCTGTACTCGCTGACCGCCGCCCAGGGCATCCAGGACGCCTGGCGAGCAGGCGTCACGGGCGAGGGAGTCACGGTGGCGGTCATCGACACCGGTGTGGCTCCGGTACGCGGGCTCCCCGACACCCCCGACAAGGTGATGCATGGCCCCGACCTCTCCTTCGACAGCCAGGACCCCGACAGCCGCTACCTCGACGTCTTCGGCCACGGCACCCACATGTCCGGCATCATCGCCGGGCGAGACGCCGGCTGGGACCCGCAGGATCCTCGACCCGAGGCCTTCGCCGGCGTCGCCCCGGATGCCCAGCTCCTGAACATGAAGGTCGGCGCCAGCGACGGTGGGGTCGACGTCTCCCAGGTGATCGCCGCTCTCAACTGGATCGTGCAGCACCAGAACGACGACGGCATGAACGTCCAGGTCGTCTCGCTGGCGTACGGAACTCCCTCGGTGCAGCCCTGGCAGGTCGACCCGCTGGCCAAGGCTGTGGAAGACGCCTGGCGTGCGGGCATCGTGGTGGTGGCCGCGGTCGGCAACGACGGGCTCGACACCGACCGGCTGCTCATGCCCGCGATCGACCCCCACGTGATCGCCGTGGGTGCCGCCGACCCGAACGGCACGGTCGACCTCAGCGACGACGTCGTCGCCGACTTCACCAACGGCGGTTCCGCCGAGCGGCGTCCCGACCTGCTCGCCCCTGGGCGCTCGATCGTCTCGCTCCGGGTGCCGGGCTCCTACATCGACACCACCAGCCCCGAGGGCAGGGTGGAGGGCGACGACACCCAGCGGTTCTTCCGCGGCAGCGGCACCTCGCAGGCCACGGCGTACGTCGCCGGTGTGGCAGCCCTGCTGCTCGACGAGCAGGGCGACCTCGCGCCGGAGGAGGTCAAGACACTGCTCATGGGCACCGCGCGTCCCGTGGCGGAGGCAGATCCGGCCGCTGGCGCCGGGATCGTCGACGTGCCGGCCGCGCTAGGGCTGGCCGACGACGTGGAGAGCGACTCCGCGCTGGCAGCGCGCAACACCTTTCCCTGGGGCAGCGGCGACGGCTCCCTCGAGGCCTCCCGCGGCGGTGAGCACGTCGTCGACCCGTTGACGGGGCGACCGCTCCAGGGCGAGTACGACGCCCAGGGCACCCGCTGGGACGGGGCGGCGTGGGCAGCCAGCTCGCAGGCGCACCGAGCCTGGGACGGCGGCACCTGGAACGACCGCACTTGGACCGGCGAGGGTTTCGAGGGCAACCGCTGGCGCTTCGCCCCTTGGCGGGGCATCACCTGGGCTGGTGTGCCGTGGCTGTTCTACGCCGGCCCGGCAGCGTGGGAGGAGCGCTGGCCCGACGTGGACTGGAACGCACGCAGCTGGCGCAACCTGGTGTGGCTGGCGCGCAGCTGGCGAAACGAGGACTGGACGGCCCGCAGCTGGCGCGACTTCCTCTGGGAGGCCCGCAGCTGGCGCGACGACGGGTGGACGGCTCGCAGCTGGCGCGACCTTCTCTGGGAGGCCCGCAGCTGGCGCAACGACGCCTGGGAGGCCCGCAGCTGGCGCGACGGCGACTGGGAGGCCCGCAGCTGGCGCGACTTCGCTTGGGAGGCCCGCAGCTGGCGCAACGGCGCCTGGGAGGCCCGCAGCTGGCGCAACGGCGCCTGGGAGGCCCGCAGCTGGCGTGAGGACTCCTGGTCTGCCAGAAGTTGGCGCGCACTGTCCTGAAAGCGGTGACAATGGGCCGGGTGAGCAGCGAAGACACCCGGTCGGACGCTGAGGGCACGTGTGCCGTGCCCGAGGACGGTCCTTCGCCGCTCGATGCGGCCGTCGATCGACGGCGCCCCCGCTACGTCTGGTGGCTGACGCTGGCGCTGGCAGCGCTGGCGGCCGGGGTGATCTCGCCACAGCTGGTCAGCCACCCCGAGACCGCTGCGCCGTCGTTGACCGCCCTCCTGCTGCTGCCGTTGTTCGGCCTGGCCGAGGTGGTGGTGATCCACCTCCCCACCCTGCGCAACGCCCACGGCCACACGCTGCGCGAGATCCCCGCCGTCACCGGCCTGGCGTTCCTGGCGCCGCTGGAGTACGTGGTGGCCTACGTCGCCGGCGCGTCACTGGCGCTGGCGCTGTGGACGCGGATGGGCGGGGTCAAGCTGGTGTTCAACACCGCACTGTTCGCCGCGGAGGCCGCCGTCGGGGTCACCGTCTACCACGCGGTTCTCGGTGGCGGGGACCCGCTGAGCCCGCTGGGCTGGCTGGCGGCACTGAGCGCGGTCGGCGTCACCGACCTGCTCTCCGCGGTGGCGGTCACCTTGGCCATCACCTTTACCGAGGGCGAGTTCGACGGCGGGGTGCTGCGCGAAGCCATCCGCTCCGGCAGCGTCGCCGCGGTCATCAACACCTGCGTCGCACTGCTGGTGGTGACCCTCCTGGTGGTGCGCCCCTCCTCGCTGCCGCTGCTCGGCGTGATGGTGGTGCTGCTGGTCATGGCGTACCGCGTCTACATCACGCTGGCGCGCGGGAGCGCGCGCACCCAGCTGCTCTACCGCTTCGTCGAGCGCACCGCGGCCACCCAGGACGCCGACGACGTCGTCCGCGTGGTGCTGCGCGAAGCGGCCGGACTGATGCACGCCGAGTCCGCACACCTTCTCGACGTGGTCGAGGAGGAACCCGCCCGGGTGCTGCGCTGCCGCACCGTGCGCGGAGAGCGGATGCACACGGTTCTCATCGTGCCCGACGACGACGCGCCGGCGTGGTGGTCCGACGCGCTCGAGGGCAGGTCGGTGCTGCTGTCGCACGACGGCTCCCCCGAGGATCCCGCCGAGGACTCCCCCGACGGCTCACCCGGCGACCCCGCCGGGGACACCGCGACCGGGGCGCCCGAAGGCCTGCCGCAGCACCCCCGCGACGGGGTCGCCGCACCGCTGCTGAGCCAGGGCAGACTGCACGCCGCGCTGCTGGTCTGCGACCGCTCGTTCGAGAAGGAGACCTTCGGCTCCGACGACCTGCAGGTCTTCGAGACCCTGGCAGCCCACGCGGCCGTGGCGCTGGAGCGCGCCCAGTCGATGGAGCGGTTGGAGCGGATGGTCGAGCAACGCGCCCACGACGCGCTGCACGACCCGCTGTCGGGACTGCCCAACCGCCGCGCCTTCAACGAGGCGGTCGAGCGCGCCATGGACGACGGCGCCGGCGGACCGGGCTCGCCCGGCGGGGTGGTGCTGCTGCTCGACCTCGACGACTTCAAGGACGTCAACGACACCTTGGGGCACAGTGCCGGCGACCGGCTCATCACGGTCAGCGGAGAGCGGCTGCGCGCCCAGGCCTCGGGCATGGTGGCCAGGCTCGGGGGCGACGAGTTCGCCGTCCTGCTGCCCGGGATGACGCTTGAGGAGGGAGTCGAGTACGCCCAGCGGATGCACCAGGTGATCTCGGTGCCGGTTCCCTTGAACAACGTCGACCTCATCGTCTCCTCCAGCATCGGGGTGGCCGAGTTCAGCTCCTCGGCGGTGAGTGCGGAGGAGCTGCTCGCCCAGGCCGACGTGGCGATGTACACCGCGAAGGCCGACCGCTCGGGCGTCGCGGTCTACCAGGAGGAGGCAGGCGACTCGGTCGCCCGCAGGCTGGCCCTGGCTGCCGACCTGCCCTCGGCCATCGAGGACGGCGACCTGAAGCTGTGGTACCAGCCCCAGGCCGACACCCGCAGCGGTCGGGTGACGGGCTTCGAGGCGCTGCTGCGCTGGCAGCACCCGGCTTTCGGGATGGTGCCGCCACCTGAGGTGATCGCGGTGGCCCACCGCACCGGCCGGGTGCGCATGCTCACCGACTCGGTGCTGCGCCAGGCCCTCGAGGCGCGACGCGTCTGGGACGACGCGGGGCACCGGCTGCAGGTCTCGGTCAACGTCACCCCGGGCGACATCGCCGACCCCGCGCTGGTGACTCGGGTCCGCCATGAGCTGCGCCGGTCGCTCTCTCCGGCCCGCGACCTGGTGCTCGAGGTCACCGAGAGCGATGCGATGAAGGACCCCGAGCGGAGCCTGGAAGTGCTCGCGGACCTCGCCGGACTCGGCGTGACCCTGTCCATCGACGACTTCGGAACCGGCTACTCCTCGCTGGCCTACCTCGACCGGTTGCCGGTGCACGAGGTCAAGATCGACCAGTCCTTCGTGGTGCGGGTGGAGAGCGGGGTGGCCGACGCCACCATCATGAGCGCCACCGTGGGCCTCGCCCACGAGCTGGGCCTCCGCGTCGTGGCCGAGGGGATCGAGACCGAGAGCGCGCGCACCCTGGTCCGCGAGCTCGGCGTCGACATCTACCAGGGCTACGGACTGGCACGGCCGATGCCGGGCGACCGGGTCCTGGCCTGGCTGGACCGCCAGGCGCTACCACCGACGCGCACCACGCCGCAGGGCGGCACCGTGCCGCTCTGAGTTGCTCTGGGCCGCTCTGAGTTGCTCTGGGCCGCTCCGGCCCGACGGATCGACTGCTCAGACGGCGACCGGAAGCTCCTCGTCGAGGAACGAGCTGATCACCGAGGTCTCCTCGTGGCCGCACCAGCAGGTGAAGGCCACCTGCAGCCGGCCGTCGACGGCGGTGACAGCCGTGAACTGGCTGGGGAAGATGAGCTGTGTGCGCCGGCAGGCGCTGCACTCGTGGATGAACATGACAACCTCCTCCGGGGTCACAGATCTGCGATCGTTGACTCCAGTCTGACGCGTCAGTAGGGATAGGGGTAGCCTGGCTTTCCGAGGTTTACTCAAGGGAGATCCGATGGTTTCGCTGCATCAGCTCTCGTGCTTCGTCCAGGTGTACGAGGCCGGTTCACTGACCGGGGCAGCCGAACGCATGGGCTACGCCCAGCCGAGCATCTCCGAGCAGATCAAAGGTCTGGAGAAGTCGGTCGGCGCGCCGCTGTTCACCAGGGTGGGCCGGGGTGTGGTGCCGACCAGTGCGGCGGAGGAGATGCGGCCGCACGCCGAGCGCGCCCTCGCCGCGGCCGACGAGGCGCTCCGTGTCGCCCGCAGCACCACCGCGCTCGAGACCGGCACCATCCGGTTCGGCATGTTCGGCACCTCGCGGCTCTACGCGAGCGCCGACATGGTCGCCGACGTGCTCGACCGCTACCCGGGGGTCCGGGTCGAGCTGGTGGGGCAGAACTCCGCCGACGTCATGGAGGACATCCGCCGCGGGCGGATCGAGGCTGCCGCGATCGCCGTCCCGCAGGTCCTCAGCGAGGGCATGCGCGTCGTCCCGATCGCGCGTGACGAGCTCGTCTACGTCAGCGTCGCCCGCGACCGGATCGCCGGCCCGGTGACGCCCGCCCGGCTGGCGCAGGCGTCGCTGGTGATGGCGGAGACCACCTGGCGGGCGGTGGACTCGACGCGCGTGGTTCTCCGCCGGCTGCTGCACGAGACCGGGCTCAACCCCCTCACCCGGATCGAGGTCGAGGACGTCGAGACCGCCATCGACCTGGTCGGGCGCGGGTTCGCCGACACCGTCGTCCCGCTGGGCATCGCCCGGGCGCTGGTGCCCGAGATCGCGCCGGAGGCTGGCTGGGTCTCCCTGCGCCCCCGCACCTACGACACGATTGCGATCGTCCACCGAGCCAACGCCACGCTCAGCCCCGCCGCCCGTCTGATGATCCGGCTGGCCACGCAGCGGATCCGGGAAGTCACCGAGCCCACCGGCCCCGATGACCCGCTGACCTGAGGGCCGCTTCAACCGGCAGCCTTGCGCCCCCGGCCCCTCGTCGAGCGGGAGCGACGAGCGGCGCGCCTTCGCGTGGAACGTCTGCGGGCCGGGCTGCCGGTTCATCCGGCCCTGTGGACAGCGAGATGCGCAGGAAGACACTCGGGGGCAGCCTTGCCGGGTGCATCCGAGCGACGTGATCGCCCAGCGCGGGGGCGCCTGCCAGGTGGCCGAGGTCCTGCGTCACTGCAGCCGCAAGCAACTGCGGACCGCGATCGAGCGCGGGCAGGTGGAGCGGATCGGGCACGGCCGCGTCGCGCTGCCCGGGGTCACCGGCGCGCAGGCGACGGCGGTGCGCCTCACCGCGGTCGCCTCACACCTGACTGCCGCGCTCGCCCATGGCTGGGAGGTGGCACGTCCGCCCCAGGTCCCGCAGCTCATCGTCAAGCGGAACCGCCGGCCGAAGCCGCAGCAGTTCCGTGGCGTGGAGGTGCGCCATCGTGACCTGGACAGCTTCGAGGTGCACGGATGGCTGACGTCTCCGCACCGGACGGTGCTGGACTGCTCGCGAGACCTGCCGTTCGAGGACGCGCTGGCGGTGGCGGACTCGGCGCTGCGACACCGAGACGTCGACCACGGTGAGCTCCTCAAGCGCGCCCACGCCCTGCCGAGCACGGGGCGGCGGGCGGCGATCCGCGTGGTCGAGGCGGCGAGTCCGCTTGCCGCCAACCCCTTCGAGTCAGTGCTGCGAGCGATCGCGCTCGATGTCGAAGGCCTCTGCGTTCGGCCCCAGGTCGAGATCGTCGACGGCGAGATGCGCAGCCGCCCGGACCTGGTGGACCAGGAGCGGCGGATCGTCATCGAGGCCGAGTCGTTCCAGTTCCACGGGCACCGCAGGGCGCTGCACCGAGACTGCGAGCGCTACAACGCGCTGGGCGTGCGCGGCTGGACACTGCTCCGCTTCTCCTGGGAGCACGTCATGCAGGAGCGGGACTACGTGCGCGGGGTCCTTCTCGCCGCCGTGGGGCCGGTTCAACCGGCACCTCCGGGCGCGGAGCGGGATGTGCCCGCCTGACGGTGTGGCACCAGGCCGGAGGCTGCCGGTCCAGGTGGCCCCGGAAGCAGCCGTAGACTCACGCGGTGACCCCCACCCCCCTCGATCCCGGCGCCAGAGTGCGCGCAGACCTGCGCAACGTGGCGATCGTCGCCCACGTCGACCACGGCAAGACCACCCTGGTCGACGCCATGCTCCAGCAGGCCGGCTCCTTCAGTGCCCACCAGGCGGTGGAGGAGCGGGTGATGGACTCCGGCGAGCTCGAGCGGGAGAAAGGCATCACGATCCTCGCCAAGAACACCGCGATCCGCTACGACGGACCGGCGCTCACGGCCGCCGAGGCGGACGAGTCGATCGAGGCCATGACCATCAACATCATCGACACTCCCGGCCACGCCGACTTCGGCGGTGAGGTGGAGCGCGGCCTGAGCATGGTGGACGGCATCGTGCTGCTGGTCGACGCCAGCGAGGGCCCGTTGCCCCAGACCCGGTTCGTGCTGCGCAAGGCGCTCAACGCCGACATGCCAGTGGTCCTCGTCGTCAACAAGGTCGACCGCGGTGACGCTCGCATCTCCGAGGTGGTCGACGAGACCTACGAGCTGTTCATGGACCTGCTCGACGACTCCCACCGGCAGGACGCCCTCGACTTCCCGGTCGTCTACGCCAGCGCCAAGGCCGGTCGCGCCGGCACCGAGCAGCCCGAGGACGGCGGCATGCCGGACTCCCCCGACCTCGAGCCGCTGTTCCGCACCATCATCGAGACCATCCCCGCCCCGACCTACATCGAGGGCGCGCCCCTGCAGGCCCACGTCACCAACCTCGACGCCAGCCCCTTCCTGGGTCGGCTCGCCCTGGTGCGGGTGCACCAGGGCACCTTGCGCAAGGGACAGCAGGTGGCGTGGCTGCGCCGCGACGGCTCCACCCAGAACGTGAAGATCACCGAGCTGCTGGTCACTCGAGCCCTGGAGCGAGTGCCGGGCGAGCAGGCCGGCCCGGGTGACATCGCCGCGATCGCCGGCATCCCCGACATCATGATCGGTGAGACCCTGGCCGACCCGGAGGACCCGCGCGCCCTGCCCCTGATCACCGTCGACGAGCCGGCGATCTCGATGACGATCGGCATCAACAACAGCCCCCTGGCCGGCCGGGTCAAGGGCGCGAAGGTCACCGCCCGCCTGGTCAAGGACCGCCTCGACCGCGAGCTGGTCGGCAACGTCTCGATCAAGGTGGTGCCCACCGAGCGGCCCGACGCCTGGGAGGTGCAGGGGCGCGGCGAGCTCGCGCTGGCGATCCTGGTGGAGCAGATGCGCCGGGAGGGCTACGAGCTGACCGTCGGCAAGCCGCAGGTGGTGACCAGGGAGGTCGACGGCAAGGTGCACGAGCCGATGGAGCGGCTCACGATCGACGCGCCGGAGGAGTACCTCGGGGCGATCACCCAGCTGCTGGCGGTACGCCGGGGCCGGATGGAGCAGATGACCAACCACGGCACCGGCTGGGTGCGGTTGGAGTTCCTGGTGCCGGCGCGAGGGCTGATCGGGTTCCGCACCGAGTTCCTCACCGACACCCGCGGCACCGGCATCGCCCACCACGTCTTCGAGGGCTACGAGCCGTGGACGGGCGAGATCCGTTCGCGCGCGAGCGGATCTCTGGTGGCCGACCGCCCCGGCGCCGCGACGGCGTACGCGATGACCAACCTGCAGGAGCGGGGCGTGATGTTCGTCGAGCCGACGACCGAGGTCTACGAGGGCATGATCGTCGGGGAGAACTCCCGTGAGGACGACATGGACGTCAACATCACCAAGGAGAAGAAGCAGACCAACATCCGCTCCAGCACCGCGGACAACTTCGAGAAGCTGGTGCCGCCGAAGCGGCTGTCGCTCGAGCAGTGCCTGGAGTTCTGCCGCGAGGACGAGTGCGTCGAGGTCACGCCGGAGGCGATGCGGATCCGCAAGGTGGTGCTGGACGCGCACGCGCGCGCCAAGACCGCCTCCCGCGCCCGCCGCGGCTGATCGCCACACTCAGTCGGTCGTCGACGCGCGTCGGTCGTTGAGGTGCGAGCGCAGCGAGCCACGAAACGCCCGGGGGCGTCGGGCAGGGAGCTCAGTCCAGGCCGGCATCCTGGACGAGCACCGCGGCCAGGCGCTGTAGTGAGCGCTTGGCAACCTCGTCGTCGCCGTCGACCAGCCACTGCAGCGTGATGCCCTCGATCATCGCCAGCGTCACCCGGGCGAGCTCGGACACCGGGGTGCGCCACGTCGTGCTGCAGACGTCGGCCAGCATCATCAGCAGCCCTTCGATCGTGAACAGGTAGTTGCGGTACTGGGAGACCGCCGCGTCGAGCGGCGCCCCGGGGTCCCGGACGACCGACCGGATCTGAACGACCACGTCGGAGCCCTCGGGGCCGCCGCGCAGGTTGCGCAACGCGTGCTGGGTGAGCTCGTAGGTGAGCAGGTGCTCGTTGGGGTCCGCCTCGATGTGGTGCCAGTACGCCTGGACCGCGGCGTGCACGAAGCCGGCGCCGGGTTCGACATCGGCGAGCGCGTCGCCGACCGCACTGTCGGTGCGCTCGTTGATGGCCCGCATCACCTCGCGGATCAGCTGCTCCTTGGACTCGAAGCAGTAGTGGAAGACCCCGACCTGCATGTCGGCTTCCGCGACGATGTCACGGGTCGTGGTGTTGGCGACCCCTTGGCGCTTCATCACCGCGATCGCAGCATCGACGAGCACCGCCCGGCGCTCCTCGACCGACATCCTGGCCACGGTCCCCTCCTCCGTCTCGCGACGACGCGCCCGGCGATGGTCTCACCGAGCGCGTCCTCGTCTATTACCGACCGGCTCCGAGCAGGCAGCCCTGAGACCGCCCCCGGGGGGAAGAGCGGCTCCAACCGGCCCTACGGACGGTCGAGTGCCCTCCCAAGCACTCGCCAGCCCACAGAGAGGAGGATGCCTCGCCGCCTCGACTTGGTCAAGCGTCCGAGATGGACTTCCGACGGCCGTCACCGGGACCTACGTCCGACCGGCTCAGGACCCGCGCCATGCCTGGCATCTGGGCCCTTTCCTGGCCCCGCGCGAGGTCTAGACCGGGCCGAAGCGTGATCCTGCCCTCGCCTGACCAAGGGGTCTCATCGGAGGTCCCGCGCGGGGCCCTATCCTGACGGCCGACCGTCCCGCACGCCCAACCGCCACCCAGCCGAGCCGCTACCCAGCCGCCACCCCTGGACCAAGGAGCACCATGCAGGTCACGAACACCGCCGCCCTCGTCACCGGAGGGGCCTCCGGCCTCGGAGCAGCGACCGGGCAGGCGCTGGCCAGGCGCGGCTGCTCGGTCTTCGCCCTCGACCTCGCCGGCGTCATCGAGCGCGCACCGGAGGTCGACGGCGTCAGCTACGTCGAGTGCGACGTCACCGATCCCGACAGCGTCGCCGCAGCGGTGCAGCAGGCGGCGGACTCCGGGGCGCCGCTGCGCACGGTGGTCAACTGCGCCGGCATCGGCACCGCAGGGCGGATCCTCTCCAAGGGCGGCCACCACGACCTCGAGCTCTACGCCCGGATCATCCAAGTCAACCTCATCGGGTCCTTCAACGTCCTCGCCCTGGCAGCGGAGCAGATCGCCAAGACCGAGCCCGACGAGAACGGGCAGCGGGGCATCGTCATCAACACCGCGTCCGTGGCTGCCTTCGAAGGTCAGATCGGCCAGGTCGCCTACTCCTCGTCCAAGGGGGGTCTGGTCGGCATGAACCTCCCGGCGGCGCGCGACCTCGCGCAGTTCGGCATCCGCGTCAACACCATCGCTCCCGGCATCATCGAGACCCCCATGCTGGCCGGCGTCGACGAGACGTTCCGCCAGTCGCTCGCCGAGGGGGTGCCGTTCCCGAAGCGCCTCGGCCGCCCTGACGAGTACGCCCAGCTGGCGATGATGCTCATCGAGCACGACTACATCAACGGCGAGGTCATCCGCCTCGACGGCGCGCTGCGGATGGCGCCACGCTGAGCGCTTCGAACACTCGGCCCCGCGGTCAGAGGCGGGCCACCTCGGTTCGAAGCAGGTCGGCGGTGGCGTCGTCGAAAGCGCACAGCACGCCGCGGGTGACCCGCGTCGGGCTCTCGGCCAGGGTGTGCACCTGGGCGGCGACGGCATCCTGCTTGGGCCAGCCGTAGACGCCGGCGGACACCAGCGGGAAGGCCATCGCGAACGAGGCGCAGCCGTGGGCTGCGATGAGCTCGTCGGCCATCCGCAACGCCTGGCGGTAGCAGGAGACCAGCAGGTCGCGGTTGCCGCCGGTGCCGTCGTAGACCGGGCCGACGACGTGGATCACCCAGCGGGCGGGCAGCTGGTGGCCGTTGGTCCAGCCGGCGTCGCCGGTGGCGAGCCCGTCGGGGAAGCGTTCCTCGCACTCGCGCAGCAGCCCCTTGCCTGCGGCGCGGTGGATCGCACCGTCGACCCCGCCTCCACCGCGCATGCGGGTGTTGGCCGCGTTGACGACCGCGTCGACCTGCAACGAGGTGATGTCCGCGGTGACGACGTCGAGCTCCATCCGCCCTGCTCCTCGGGCGCTCAGCGCGCCCGGCCGGTGATGGCGAGCAGGTTGGGCCGCACGTCCAGCACGTAGATCAGGGCGGCCACGATCCCGACCAGGTTGAGGATGCTCAGGGGGTGCCAGAACAGCATGTGGGCCACCACGCCGAGCCCGAGTCCGATCAGCCAGCCGGTCTTGTTGCCCCGGTCGATGGCGGGGAACGCCTCGGGGGGGTGGCGGGTGGCGTCGACGAACGCGAACGCCTGGACCACGAACATCACGAGGCTGATCGCCGTGGTGATCAGGCCGGGCAGGGCGAACACGTTCATGCCGGCCATCGTAGGTGGCAGGTCGACAACGCCCGGCGTGAACACCGTCGTTCCGCTCCGCCGGGCAACCGTCAGCCGGTAGATTGGGTCAGTGATCGGACGCAAGCGGCTCGTGGGCATGGAGCTGTTCTGCGCCCGCGCGGGCGAGAGTGCTGCGTTCTACGCCTGGCTGCTGAGCTCGGACGCCGAGTTCGGCAGCGACGACTGGGAGCCGATCCGGCTGCTCTTCGAGCGCAACGTGATCTCGGTGCATCGC
>CAWDDN010000023.1:0-83601 GCA_963801135.1 uncultured Actinomycetota bacterium
GCCCTGCCCGTCGGTGAGCCGACCGTCGTCGAGCACCTGGAGCAGGATGTCGAAGACCTCCGGGTGGGCCTTCTCGACCTCGTCGAGCAGCACCACCGAGTACGGCCGCCGGCGGACGGACTCGGTCAGCTGGCCGCCCTCCTCGTACCCGACGTACCCCGGCGGGGCACCGACCAGACGGGCTACCGAGTGCTTCTCGGAGTACTCGCTCATGTCGATGCGCACGATCGCCCGGTCGTCGTCGAAGAGGAAGTCGGCCAGCGCCTTGGCCAGCTCGGTCTTGCCGACGCCGGTCGGCCCGAGGAAGAGGAAGGACCCGGTGGGCCGGTTGGGGTCGGAGATGCCTGCCCGTGCCCGGCGTACGGCGTCGGAGACCGCCTGCACCGCCGTGCGCTGGCCGATCAGCCGCTGGCCGACGACCTCCTCCATACGCAGCAGCTTCTGGGTCTCGCCCTCGAGCATGCGTCCGGTCGGAATGCCGGTCCAGGCCTCCACCACCTCGGCGATCTCCTCGGGGCCGACCTGCTCGCGCACCATCGGCTCGGTGTCGCCGTCCTCGGCGTCCTGTGCCTCGGCCTCGGCGGCGGCCAGCCGCTGCTCGAGCTCGGGGATCCGGCCGTACTGGATCTCGCTGGCGCCGGCGAGGTCGCCCTCGCGGAAGCGCTGCTCGTACTCCACCCGCAGCTGGTCGATCTGCTTGCGGATCTCTCCGGCGCCCTCGAGCCCGGCCTTCTCCCGGTCCCAGCGCGCCTCGAGCACGCGCAGCTCCTCCTGCTTGTCGGCGAGCTCGGCCTGCAGCTTGTCCAGCCTGGCCCGTGAGGCCTCGTCGGTCTCCCGCTCCAGCGCGAGCTCCTCCATCTTCATCCGGTCCACGGCGCGGCGGAGCTGGTCGATCTCGACCGGGCTGGACTCGATCTCCATCCGCAGCCGCGAAGAGGCCTCGTCGACCAGGTCGATCGCCTTGTCCGGCAGGTTGCGTCCGGTGATGTAGCGGTCGGACAGCATCGCGGCGGAGACCAGCGCGGCGTCGGTGATCTTGACCCCGTGGTGGGCCTCGTACTTCTCCTGGAGCCCGCGCAGGATCGCGATGGTGTCCTCGACCGACGGCTCGCCGACGTAGACCTGCTGGAAGCGGCGCTCGAGCGCCGGGTCCTTCTCGATACGCTCGCGGTACTCGTCGAGCGTGGTGGCGCCGATCAGCCGCAGCTCGCCGCGGGCCAGCATCGGCTTGAGCATGTTGCCGGCGTCCATCGCCGACTCGCCACCCGCGCCGGCACCGACGACGGTGTGCAGCTCGTCGATGAAGGTGATGACCTGCCCCTCGGCCTCCTTGATCTCGGTGAGCACCGCCTTGAGGCGCTCCTCGAACTCGCCGCGGTACTTCGCCCCGGCGACCATCGCGGCCAGGTCGAGGCTGAGCAGGCTTCGGCCCTTGAGGGAGTCGGGCACGTCACCGTCGACGATGCGCTGGGCCAGGCCCTCGACGACAGCGGTCTTGCCGACGCCGGGCTCGCCGATGAGCACCGGGTTGTTCTTGGTACGCCGCGAGAGCACCTGCACGACGCGGCGGATCTCCTCGTCGCGCCCGATGACGGGGTCGATCTTGCCCTCGCGGGCGCGGGCGGTGAGGTCGACGGCGTACTTCTCCAAGGCCTCGAAGGTCGCCTCGGGGTCAGGGGTGGTGATCCGCTGCCGCCGGACCTGCGGCAGCGCGGCCCGCAGCGCGGCGGCGCCGGCCTGGTGCTCGTCGAGCAGGCGCTTGACCGGCGAGTCGACGGTGCCGAGCGCGATCAGCACGTGCTCGCCGGAGGTGTACTCGTCCTGCATCTCCGCGGCGACGTTCTGGGACTCGTTGAGCACGGTGAGCGCTGCCCGGGAGTAGGCCGGGGCCTGGACCGTGGTGCCCGAGGCGGCGGGAAGGCGGTCGAGCTCGGCGCGGACGGCGGCGGTGAGAGCTGCCGGGTCCACTCCCGCTGCCCGCAGCAGCGGTTTGGTCAGCGTCTCGTCCTGCTCGAGCAACGCGGCGCACAGGTGCACCGCCTCCAGTTGGCTGTGACCCTCACCGGTCGCCTGCTGCACGGCGGCGGCGATCGCCTCCTGCGTCCGGGTGGTGAACTTGGCGATCTCCATGGGGCTCCCCTTCCTGCCTCGCTGCCTGCCCACGGTGGCACGGCGTCGACGACGTGACCGCGTCACCTCCACAACACGCGGAAAGTTGAGTCTGTTCCGCTCAACTCTGACCGAAGGTCCCCGATGTCCTCGTTCCGGCCAAGAAGGCCGCCGACCTGCGTAGCCTGGACCGGGTCAGCACCAAGACATCACCCCCAGGGACGCCTACCGACATGCACGCCCACCCGGTCGGCCTGCATGCCATGCCCGTGGTCCCGCCGCGCAGCAGGGCGACGCGCTGGCGGGTGCCGGCCATCGCGCTGTCGGTGCTGCCGCTGAGCTGGCTGGCGGTGACCTTCGCGACCTTCGGCGGCGAGGTCGCCCTCTGGTGGCCTGCCGCCGGCGCCGGGGTGCTGGCCAGCGCCGCCACCCGCGGCGAACGGCGCCTGCTGACCTCGGCCGCCGTCGGCCTGCTCTCGGGGCTGGGACAGGTCCTCGCCGGGCGCGACCTGGAGGCATCGCTCTCCTTCGCGGCCGCCAACGGTTTCGAGGCCCTCATCGGTGGGGCAGTCCTGGCCTACGGCGTCAGCGGATGGCCCCGGCTGCGCGACCTGGAGGACCTGGCCCGGCTGCTCGCAGCCGCACTGGCGAGCGCGGTCACGATCTCGCTGCTCGTGGCCACGATCGCCCAGCAGGTCTACGGGGCCCCATGGGGCGCGAGCGCTGCTGCCGTCTTCGCCTCGCACCTGGCCGCCATCCTCATCGTCAGCCCGTTGGGCATGCGCCTCGAGCGCACGGCACATCGGGCAGGGATGGTCGAGACCTGGATGCAGTCGCTGCTCCTGCTCGCCGTGACCGTCGCGGTCTTCGCGCCCAGCCAGGACCTGCCGCTGGCCTTCCTGCTCTTCCCCGCGATGGCGTGGGGCGGGCTGCGGCTGGCGCCGCGGCTGATCGTGCTGCAGATGTTCCTGACCTCCCTGGTCGTCACCTCGATCACACTCGCCGGCTGGGGCCTGTTCGCGAACGCCGGTGGCACCGAAGGGCAGCTCACGGGCGCCCTGGTGCAGTCGCTCCTGATGACGCTGGCCGCGGTCGCACTCCCGCTGATGGTGCTGCGTGGTCGCACCGCCCGGGCAGAGGACGCACTGACCAGCTCCGACGACATGCTCGAGAACATCATGAGCGCGACGACGGCGATGGGCGTGCTGGGGACGGCCCTGGACGGCTCCATCGAGTTCTTCAATGTCGGCGCGGAGGAGATGACGGGGTGGACGACCGAGGAGGCGGTCGGCAAGGCAGCCCTCGCTGTGCTGCCGCGCGACGACGGCAAGCGCCTCGTCACCATCGCCACCAACGGCACCTACCACCGGGAACCCCTGCGGGACCTGGTGCGCCCCTTGCGTGACGGCGCGCACCGGCAGTCCTTCAGCCACGACTGGTCCTTCCTGCGCAAGGACGGCGACCTGCGCACCCTCTCCATCAGGGTCAGCAAGCGCTACCGCGACGGTGAGCTGGTCGGCTACCTCGGTGTCGCCCACGACGTCACCGAGCGTCGCCGGCAGGAGGAGCTGACCGCCGCGGCGCTGGAGCACGAGCGCGAGGTCGTGGAACGCCTCGAGCAGGTCGACCTGGCGAAGAACGACTTCATGGCCTCGGTGAGCCACGAGCTGCGCACGCCGATCACCAGCATCCTCGGCTACACCGAGCTGCTCATGAGCGACGAGAACGGCACCCTGCCGACCATGCACCGCCAGATCCTCTCGCGGGTGGAACGCAACGGCCGGCGCCTCATCGGTCTGGTCGAGGACGTCCTGACGATGAGCGAGATCGAGGTCGGCAACCTGCGCTTCCGCTTCACCGAGGTCGACGTTAGCGACGTGCTCCTGCGGGCGGTCGAGACCGAGGTCAGCGTCTTCGGGATCGCCGGGGTGCTGCTGAAGCAGGACGTCGCCGAGAGTCCACTGCCGGTCACCGCCGACAGCGACAAGCTCGAGCGCGCGATCGCCGCCCTGCTCGACAACGCCGCGAAGTACAGCGACGCCGGGTCGAGCGTGACGGTCAGCCTGCGGCCGGACGGCGACGGCAACGCCGTCCTCGCCGTGACGGACCTGGGCGCCGGCATCCGACCCGAGGACGTGCCCCGCATCTTCGACCGGTTCTTCCGGTCACGTGAGGCCAACGCCCGCGCGATCCAGGGCGCCGGGCTCGGGCTCACCGTCGCCCGTTCGATCATCGACGGTCATCAGGGCACGATCCGGTGCGACTCCGAGGTCGGGCGCGGTACGACGATGACTTTGGTGCTGCCCCTGGCGGCTCCGCCGGTCGAGTCGGCCGACCCCGAGCGTCCCCCGTTCGGGGGTCTGGCAATGATCCCGAGAAGCTCAAGACTTAGGTCCCGCCCGGGGGCTAGGATGTGGGCGTGAGTGGGAGGAGGAGGTCAGCGATGAACGTCGTACTTGCTGAGGACGACATCGATATCCGCGACCTCGTCCAGATCGTGCTGGAGGGCCTCGACCTGAACGTGATCGCCGTCGGCAACGGCGCCGAGGCTCTCGACGAGTGCCGACGTGAGAAGCCCCGCATCCTGCTGCTCGACATCACCATGCCCGTCATGAACGGCCTCGAGGTCACGCGCGAGATCCGGGACGACCCCGAGCTCGGCGACCTCCCGATCATCCTCATGACCGCTCGAGCCCAGGCCAGCGACGTCCAGGCAGGGATGGAGGCCGGGGCCGACACCTACATCATCAAGCCCTTCGGGCCGATCGAGCTGCGCGAGCACGTCGAGAACCTGCTCGAGCACGGCCGCGGAGTCCAGGTCACCAACATCAACTGAGCTCGCCCGGCTGCGTCCGGTCCCGACGGGAGCCGTCCCGGGCGTTTCGTGGCTCGCTCCGCTCGCACCTCAACGACCGGGAGCTCGCACCTCAACGACCGGCGACCAAGCGTCAGCGGCTGCGACGGCGCCAGACCACGACGGTGCGCGAGGGTGGGGAGTACGCCAGCACGGGCAGGTTGGCCGCCGAGCCGGCGCGACGCTCGAGCGAGGCCTCGGCCTCCGCGAGCTGGGCCTGCGCGATCTGGGCGTCGAGCTGCGCCTCCAGCTCGGCGACGCGCAGCTGCAGGGCCGTGACGTGGTTCTCCAGGTCGAGGATGCGGCGTACGCCCTCCAACCCGATGCCCATCGCCGAGAGCTGGGCGATCTCCCGCAGCATCTCGATGTCACGCAACGAGTAGCGACGACCCCCGCCCCCGGTACGCCCCGGCGAGACCAGCCCGAGCCGGTCGTAGGTGCGCAGGGTCTGCGGGTGGAGCCCGGTGAGCTCGGCGGCCACCGAGATCACGTACACGGGAGTCTCGGCGCCCGGCGCCCCGTGCGGCGAGACGGCGGCGGCTGCGGCGGCCTCATCGGACACCTCCGGACTCGAACAACCGGCTGCGCAGCTCACCACCCGCGGTGGCGACGCGATAGGCCTCGACGGCCGCCCGGGCCTCCTGGGACAGGTGCGCGGGCACCTGTACGTCGACGGTGACCAGCAGGTCCCCCCGGGTGCCGTCCTTGCGAGGCGCGCCCTTGCCGCGCACCCGGAACGTACGGCCGTTCGGCGTGCCCGGCGGGAGCTTGACCGTGACCCGCCCGCCGGCAAGCGTCGGGACGGCGATGTCGGCCCCCAGCGCGGCCTCGTCGAAGGAGACCGGGACGTGCAAGGTCAGGTTGTCGCCGGAGCGTCCGAACAACGGGTGCGCGGCGACGTTCACCACGACGAAGAGGTCGCCGGCGGGGCCGCCGTACTCCCCCGGCGCGCCCTTGCCCTTCAGCCGGATCCGCTGACCATCCTTCACCCCCGCGGGGATGCGCGCCTGGATGGTCCGGTCGGACAGCCCGCGCCCCGAGCCGTGGCAGGTGTGGCAGGGGTCCTCGACGTGGATGCCACGCCCCCGGCAGGTCGGACAGGTCTCGTTGAGCGTGAAGGCGCCCCCCATCGACGCCACCCGGGTGCCGCTCCCACCGCAGTCGGGGCAGGCCACCGGCTGGCTTCCCGGCTGGGCGCCGGTGCCCCGGCAGGCCCGGCACGGCGTCTCGGAGGCGAGCCGCAGCGAGACCGTGACCCCTTCGAGGGCGTCACTGAAGCTGAGCGTGGTGGCGGTCTCGATGTCGGCGCCGCGCCGCGCCGCATGGCGACGGGTGCGCGTCCCGCCTCCGCCTCCGCCGAACACGCCACCCAGGATGTCACCGAGGTTGCCGCCGTAGCCGCCGTCGCCCCCTTGGCCGAACAGGTCGCCCAGGTCGAACGTGGTGCCGCCGGGTCCTCCCGGACCACCGGGGCCGGTGAACGGCCCGTACGCGTCGCCCATCGCCCGCAGCTCGTCGTACTGCTTGCGCTTCTTCTCGTCGCCGATGACGTCGTAGGCCTCGGCGACCGCCTTGAAGCGATCCTCGGCCGCCTTGTCGCCGGGGTGGGAGTCGGGGTGGTTGGCGCGCGCGAGCTTGCGGTAGGCCTTCTTGATGTCGGCCGCCGAGGCGTCCTTGGAGACCCCGAGGACCTTGTAGAAGTCCTTGTTCGCCCAGTCTGCGTTGGTCATCGCCCCTCCTCTCCCGGTCTCTGCCGCCCGCGCCCTGACCCTCGCGCCACCCGGCTCAGGCCTGCGTGTCCTCGACCTCGGCGGCGGTCTCGCCGGTGTCCCCGGCGGGGGCCGGATCCACCACGACCACCTTCGCCGGCCTCACCACGCGTTCGTCGAGCCGGTAGCCCGCCTGGACGACGTACTGGCAGGTCGTGGTGGTGATGGCGTCGGCGGGGTCGGCGTAGCTGTGGGACAGCGCCTCGTGCAGTCGCGGGTCGAACTCGTCCCCCGGCGTCCCGAACTTCATCAGGCCGGCGCCCGTGACGACCCGCTCGACACCCTCAGCGACCGCCTTGAAACCTCCGGTGAGCTCGTCGTGCTCCCGCGCCCGGTCGATGTCGTCGAGCACCGGGAGCAGGGCGTTGAGCACCCCCACCTTGGCGTTCTGCAGCACGGCGTCGCGGTCGCGGTCGACCCGGCGCTTGTAGTTGAGGTACTCGGCCTGGAGTCGCTGGAGGTCGCCGGTGAGCTCTCCGATGGTGCCCTTCATCTCGACCAGCAGGTCGTCCTCGGAGCGTTGGTCATCCGAGGCACCCTCGGCCTCCGCCGAGGCACCGCCCTGGGTCTCGACGGGCTCCTCCAGGTCGACTGCGCCGACCGCGTCAGCGGAGTCCGCCGGGGGCGGGGTCTCCCCCCTCCCGGCGAGCCGCTGTCCTTGAAGGGCTCCGTCACTGGCTCTCACCCTCGTCATCCACGATCTCGGCGTCGACGACGTCCTCGTCGGCGTCGCCCTGGCCGGCCTCACCCGCGCCCGAGGCGGCCTGGTCGGCCTCCCCGGCGGCGTACATGGCCGCCCCCATCTTCTGGCTGGACTCACCGAGCTTGGCCGCCGCCGCGCTGATCGCCTCCACGGCGTCCTCGGACTCGTCCTCGAGTGCCTTCTTGAGCTCGTCGACGTCGGCCTGGACCTCCGACTTGACCTCGTCCGGCAGCTTGTCGTCGTTGTCGGCGAGGAACTTCTCGGTGGTGTAGGCCAGCGTCTCGGCCTGGTTGCGGGTCTCGACGGACTCGCGACGCTTGGCGTCCTCGTCGGCGTACTGCTCGGCCTCCTTGACCATGCGGTCGATGTCCTCCTTGGACAGCGCCGAGCCGCCGGTGATGGTCATCGACTGCTCGCGGCCGGTGCCACGGTCCTTGGCCGAGACGTGCACGATGCCGTTGGCGTCGATGTCGAAGGTGACCTCGATCTGCGGCACCCCGCGCGGGGCCGGCGGCAGGCCGGTGAGCTCGAAGTTGCCCAGCGGCTGGTTCTGCGCGGCCATCTGGCGCTCGCCCTGGAACACCTGGATCATCACCGAGGGCTGGTTGTCGTCGGCGGTCGTGAACACCTCCGAGCGCTTGGTGGGGATCGTGGTGTTGCGTTCGATCAGCTTGGTCATCACCCCGCCCTTGGTCTCGATGCCCAGCGACAGCGGGGTCACGTCGAGCAGCAGGACGTCCTTGACCTCACCCTTGAGCACGCCGGCCTGGAGCGCGGCACCCACGGCGACGACCTCGTCGGGGTTGACGCCCTTGTTGGGCTCCTTGCCGCCGGTCAGCTCGCGCACGACGTCGGCGACCGCGGGCATCCGGGTCGAACCGCCGACGAGCACGACGTGGTCGATGCCCTTGACGTCGATGCCGGCGTCCTTGATGACCTGGCGGAACGGCTGCTTGGTGCGGTCGAGCAGGTCCTGCGTCATCCGCTGGAACTCGCCGCGGGTGACCTTCTCCTCGAAGTGCAGCGGGCCGCTGTCGGGGGAGTGGGTGATGTAGGGCAGGTGGATCGTGGTCTCCGTGGAGGAGCTCAGCTCGATCTTCGCCTTCTCCGCGGCCTCCTGCAGCCGCTGCTTGGCGATCTTGTCCTTGCCCAGGTCGACGTTGGTGTTGTCCTTGAACTTCTTGATCATCCACTCGACCAGGCGCTGGTCCCAGTCGTCACCACCGAGGTGGTTGTCGCCGGAGGTCGCCTTGACCTCGACCACGCCCTCGCCGATCTCGAGCAGGGACACGTCGAAGGTGCCGCCACCGAGGTCGAAGACCAGGATGGTCTGGTCGCTCTCCTTGTCGAGACCGTAGGCGAGCGCGGCCGCGGTCGGCTCGTTGACGATCCGCGAGACGTCGAGACCTGCGATCTCGCCGGCCTCCTTGGTGGCCTGGCGCTGGGCGTCGGAGAAGTAGGCCGGCACCGTGATCACCGCGTCGGTGACGGTCTCGCCGAGGTAGGACTCGGCGTCGCGCTTGAGCTTCTGGAGCACGAACGCGGAGATCTGCTGCGCGGTGAACGCCTTGTCGTCGATCTTCTCCGACCAGTCGGTGCCCATGTGGCGCTTCACCGAGCGGATGGTCCGGTCGACGTTGGTGACAGCCTGCCGCTTGGCGACCTCACCGACGAGCACCTCGCCGTTCTTGGCGAATGCCACCACCGACGGCGTGGTGCGCGCACCCTCAGCGTTGGCGATGACGGTGGGTTCGCCACCCTCGAGCACAGCGACCACGGAGTTCGTCGTTCCGAGGTCGATACCGACCGCACGAGCCATGTTCTTCCTACCTCCACGTGTTCCGACCGACCCGGAATGGCCGGCCTGGGACAGATTGTGTCAAACAAGTTGAGTCAATCCAACTCAACTCCTGTCCTCTGCAACGCGCGCCCCCCGTCCTCCATTCCCTGTCGACCCGCCCCGCCGCAGGTTTTGCACGGGATGCCGCCGAGCTGTCACGCCCCTCGCGAAACCTGGCCCGGGAAGCGGGAGCTTGCCGGGGGAAGCGCCGCGTCGTACGCGGGCCCGACCCCGGGGGGCGGTCACGTCAGCCGATCCGCACCTTGACGACGTTGGACGTGCGGTCGGCGCTCTCGTCCAACATCCGGAACTTCGAGGCTCCGGACTTGCTGGTGACGATCCACGTCTCGAAGGAACCGCCGCGGACACTGGCCGTCACCGGGAAGTCGTTCCACGAGCCCCCTTCGCGGCGCTGCACCTGCAGCGTCGCCCCCTCGCCGCCGTCGTACACCCCGTTGAAGTTGATCCGCTCCCCCGGCGCCACCTGCTGCGGGGCGGCGAACAGCGTGATGGGCTTCGACCCGCCGTTCGGGGACGAGGCGTCGTCGCTGCTGCCCAGCGACGACGGCGACTTCTCCGGCCCCGGCAGGTCCCAGCCGCTCCCGGCGTCCTCGGTCGGCTCGTACGACGGCATGTAGAGGGACGCGGGGTTGTCCGCCTGGGCGTCGGAGGAAGCGGTGGCGCTGTCGCTGAACCCGCTGATCCGGGCCGCCGCCATCAGCGCGAACCCGACCGTCGCCCCCACCAGCAGCGCGACCGCGACCATGGCGACCAGCGCACGGACCAGCGCCCGCCCCGGCTCGTCGTCGTAGTCCTTCGGCTGCGGCATGGGGACATCCTCCCCGATGGGGGCGCGTGGCCCAAGCCAGGCTTGGCCCCACCGGACCAGCGGCCGGACCCGTGGCCGGTCCCGCGGCCGCACCCAGGGGCGCGGTCGGCAGGGTCAGCGGCGCCAGAGCACCCGCTCGACCAGGCGCCGGCTGCGCCAGCCGGCCTCGGTGCGGACCACCTCGTGCTCGTAGAGGCCGCCGATCTCCATGTCGATCGGGTCGGAGTCGGGCAGCGCGATCCGGATCGGGTTCCAGAAGTACGCCGTCACGCCGGCGGTGTCTGGGTCGTCCTCTGGGTCGTCCTCTGGGTCGTCGTCTGCGTCGTCGTCTGGGTCGTCGCCGTGCCAGTCGATCTCGATCTGCCCGACGAGGTGCTGGGTCTGGCTCATCAGCGGCAACGCGTCGGCTGCCAGCCACGCCCTGACCTCGGCGATCGGTCCGGAGACCCCTCCGCTGGCGGTGTAGTCGATGGTGGCGTCCTCGGTGAACACCTCGTCGAGGACGTCGACCTGCCCGGTGTCGATCGCCCGGGTGTAGCGGGTGAGCAGGTCGGCGATCTCGGCCCGGTCGAGCAGGCGGCGTACGTCGTGGGCGGCGTCCATGACGGCAGGGTAGCCGGAGAACTGGAACACGTTCTAGTGTGCAGCCATGCGGTTCACCTATGCCGAGGCCATGACCGACGTGCACTACTACCGTCCGCTGGCGCAGGCGGCCGAGGCAGCGGGCTACGCCTCGATGACCGTGGCGGACAGCCTGATCTACCCGGCCGAGTCCGACGCGGAGTACCCCTACACCGACGACGGCGACCGGGAGTTCCTCGAGGGCAAGGAGTTCATCGAGACGCTGACGCTGTGCGCCTGGCTCGGGGCGGCGACGACGACGCTGCGGCTGACGCCGTTCGTGCTCAAGCTGCCGATCCGTCCGCCGGTGCTGGTGGCCAAGCAGGCGGCGTCCGTCGCCTACCTGACCGACAACCGGCTCGGTCTCGGCGTGGGGCTGAGCCCCTGGCCGGAGGACTACGAGGCGATGGGGGTGCCGTGGGCCAGGCGCGGCAAGCGGTTCGACGAGTGCATCGACATCGTGCGCGGACTCACCGCGGGGGGTGAGTTCGAGCACCATGGCGAGTTCTACGACATCCCTCGGGTGACGCAGACACCCGCGCCGACCGCGCCGATCCCGATCCTGGTCGGGGGCCACTCCGACGCCGCACTGAAGCGGGCGGTCACCCGGGGCGACGGCTGGATGCACGGCGGCGGGGACGGCGAGGACCTCGACCGGCTGCTGAGGCGCCTCGACGAGATCCGCGAGGCCGAAGGGGTCGCGGACGAACCGTTCGAGAAGCACGTGATCTCCTTCGACGCCTACACCCCCGACGGGTGCAAGCGCCTGGAGGACCGCGGCATCACCGACGTGATCGTCGGCTTCCGGGTCCCCTACATCAACGGCCCGGACACCGAGCCGCTGACGACGAAGATCGACAACCTCGAGAAGTTCGCGGAGTCCGTGATCGCCGAGGTCAACCCGTGAGCGCCGTCGGCTCCACGTCCGCGTTCGCCGCGGCCATCGCGGAGGCCGAGGCGATGATCCGCGGGGCGGCGTTCGCCAAGACCGCGCAGGACGTCGCCGAGGGGCTGGACTACCTGGCCGGCTCGATCCGCGCCTCCCTGCAGATGGCCTGGAGCTACCGGCCCGACCAGCCCCATTTCGTCAACTCCACCAACCAGCACACCAAGATGGGGCTGGACAACCCCGACACCGTCTACTACCACGCCAACCTGCGACCCGAGGCGACGTACTGGGTGCGGGGACGGCGGGGCACCACGGTCGACCTCTCCTTCCAGGTGCTCGGCGGCGACTACACGCCGTCGACGACCCCGGACGGCTCCACCGCCTTCGACGACCGTGAGCTGAGGATCGCCGATGACGGGTCGTTCGAGCTCAGCTTCGGGCCGGCGGGGTCGCCGCAGGCGCTCGACCACCATGTGCCGCTGCCGGAGACCGCAGCCATGCTCGCCGTCCGGGAGGTGTACGACGACTGGTCGGCACAGCGCGGAGCCCTCACGATCCAGCGCGCCGACACCGTCGGCGTCGCGCCACCGCGGCTCGACGGGGAGGCCTGGCAGGCGGCGGTCGACAAGCGGTACGCCGTGGCGGCGAAGATGCTGACCGCACGGATCCAGACGTGGTTCGCCTTCCCCGAGTGGTTCTACCTCAACGAGCCGGTCAACACCTTCACCGATCCCCGACCCACCCCCGGGGGCCTCTCCTCGCAGTGGTCGTCGGTCGGCCACTACGACCTGGCCGACGACGAGGTGATGGTGGTGACGCTGCCGCGGGGGGACGCGCCGTACCTCGGCTTCGAGCTCGGGACCGTCTGGTACACCTCACTGGAGTACGCCGACCACCAGACCTCGCTCAACGGCCACCAGGCGCAGGTGGACCCCGACGGCAGGATCCGGCTGGTGATCTCCGAGCACGACCCCGGCGTCGCCAACTGGATCGAGCGCCTCGGCCACGACCGCGGCTACCTACAGTTCCGTTGGCAGCGGCTCTCACGCGAATTGCAGCCGGCCGACGGCCCCACCTGGGAGATCGTGACCATCGACCGACTGCCTGACATTCTCCCCCACGTCGAGCAAAACCGGATCGGCCCTAGGTCCTGGGCCGAGCGGATCGCTGCGCGCCAGGCCGGCGTCGCGGCCCGCATGCTCAGCTGAGCCGGTCGGATTCACCCAGCAGCGTCAGAACTGGTGGAAGTAGTCGGTCAGGCGGCCCTTCGCGCCGGGGCAGGTGATGTTGCGGTCGCGGTTGGCCTCCACCCACTGCCCCATGATCGCCACCCCGCCCTGGAACGCCCAGTCGCGCTTGCACCGTCGCAACGCCTCGGCCCGCGAGGTCTGCCCGGCCGCCCGCCACTCGGGCACGCCACCGAGGGTGAAGTCGCCGACCACCGACTCCCACAGGTACGGGGTGGAGTAGGCCCCGACCTCGAGCCCGGCCTCCCGGATGCCCCGGGCCGCGCCGCGGAAGACCGCGGCGTTGGCACGCTTGTCGCTGCTCCAGTCGTAGTCGGGCACCGGCTCGACGTCGAGCCAGAGGATCGGGCTGCGCAGGCCGGCCCTCTTCATCGTGGCCAGGACGTACCCGGTCTGCTGGTAGCCGACGTTGGCCAGCCGCCCCCGCTCGGTCCCGGAGTCGAACGGTCCCTTGCCGCCGTACTTCGCCAGCTGTTGCGCCGACGGGTAGTTGTGCACCGCGTACGCCGCAATCATCATGCCGCGTTCGCGCACCCACCGGACCTGGTCGGCCAGGCAGGGGTTGGGCGTGAACGACGGCCCGTTGGTGACGCCGAGGATGACGTACTTGGAGTCCTCGAAGGGCATCGGGCCGCCGTGGGACCTCTTCTGCGGGATCCCCATCCCCTTGGGGCACTGCGGCCAGCTCGCGTCGGCGCCGATCACCGACCCGAGCCGGGCGGGGGGCACGTCGACCTCGGTGACCACGTCGGGCAGGGACTGGGGCCGCGGCCGAGTCTTGGGTTTCGGCTTCGCGGTGCGCGAGCGCCCGGCGGGCTGCTTGGTCTTGCCGGACGGCGTGACCACCGAGCCCGACGAGGTCTCGTCGGCGGCCAAGGGCTCGAGGTCGCTCTGCAGCACGTCACCGCCACACCCGCTCACCAGGAGCGCGGCCGCTGCCACCGCCGCCCCCAGCCCGACACGTCCCCGCATCCGACCATGGTGCCAGGGTGACGGGGCCGGATGAACCGGCAGCCTCATTGCCCGGGCCGGGTTGTCGCGCGGGAGCGGGGCGGGCTGCGGTCCGAGCTGCCGGTTCCAGTGGCCCCTCGTCGCCAGACCTGCCAAACTAGAACCTGTTCTCATTGCTCCCAGGACAAGGACGTGCGCATGACGGGCCTGCTCCAGGACACGGTGGTCGTGGTGGCCGGGCACGGGCCCGGGCTCGGCGCATCCCTCGCTCGACGGGCCGCCGCTCAGGGGGCCAGGCTCATCCTCGCCCGCCGCAAGCAGCAGGCCCTCGACGAGGCAGCCGAGGCGCTGCGCTCCGAGGGCGCCGACGTCGTCACCCACGCGATCGACCTGGAGGACCACGACGCGCACGCCGGCCTCGTCGAGGCGGCCCTGGAGGCGTACGGCCGGGTCGACGTGCTGTTCAACAACGCCTTCCGGATGCCACCGATGGACCCGCTCACGACGGTCGACGCAGACGCGATCCTCCGGTCGGTCACCACCAACGTCATCGCCCCGGTGAAGCTGTCGGCGGCGTTCGCCGACGCACTGGCGGAGACCGGCGGCAACATCGTGATGGTCAACTCGGCGGTGCTGTGGCAGTCGCAGCCCGAGTTCTCGGCGTACAAGCTCACCAAGGGGGCGTTGCAGCACGCCACCGAGTCGCTAGCCACCGAGCTCGGCGTCCGCGGCATCCGGGTGAACGCGCTGGTGCCGAGCTACATCTACGAGGACCTCAACAAGATGTGGTTCGACCACCTGGCCGCCGAGCGAGGCATCACCCACCAGGACGTGTACGACGAGAAGGCGTCGGCCACCGACCTCAAGCGGCTGGCCACGGCCGACGACGTCGCCGACGTCGGGATCCTGCTCGCCTCGCCGCTGGCGCGAGCGGTGACCGGGGTGTGGCTCAACGCCAGCTGCGGGGAGTTCCACCGGTGAGCCCACGCGACCGCGACAGCGTCGGAACGGCCGACGACCTGCACGAGTCCGCGACCCGCAGCTGCGGGCTGGCGGACTTCGGCGAGACGGAGTACGTCGAGCCGCTCGGTGTGCTGCTGGACTCGCTGGAACGCTCGGCCGGGCTCACCGGGAGCGGCAACGCCACCATGCGCGGCTACCTCCGCGGTGCGCTGGCCGCCCGGCTGCTCTCCCAGGCGGCGTTCCGGCGGATGCCCGAGCACGCCGACGTGCCGGTCGAGCGGCCGTTGTTCGTGACCGGCCTCCAGCGCTCGGGGACCACCGCGCTACAGCGGCTGCTGCACGCGTCACCCGACGCGCAGGGCCTGGAGATGTGGCTGACCCAGGTGCCGCAGCCGCGCCCACCACGCGAGACCTGGGCGGACGACCCGGTCTTCACCATGCTCGACGCCGCTTTCCGCGAGCACCACGAGGCCAACCCCGAGCTCGCCGGGATCCACTACATGCGCGCCGGCACCGTGGAGGAGTGTTGGCAGCTGTTGCGGCAGTCGGTGACCACCGAGGCCTACGTCTACCTCGCCCACGTCCCGGAGTACGCCGCGTGGCTGCGCGAGGCCGACCGAGTGCCGGCCTACCGCCGCTACCGCCGCAACCTGCAGCTGATCGGGCTCCACGACACCGACAAGCGCTGGGTCCTGAAGAACCCCTCGCACCTCGGCGCGCTGCCTGCGCTGCTCGAGGTCTTCCCCGACGCGCTGGTGGTGCAGTGCCACCGCGACCCCGTCGAGTCGGTCGGGTCGGCGTGCTCGCTGGCAGCGACCTCGACCGCGGGGTCCTCGACGGTGTTCCTGGGGGAGCAGATCGGTGCCGACGTGCTGGAGCAGCAGGCGTGGGAGGCCGCAGCCGCCTCGAAGGCGCGTGCCTCGGCTGACACCGGCAGGTTCGTCGACGTCGAGTACACCGAGTTCACCGCCGACCCGGTGGGCGTCGTACGCCGCGTCCATGGCGAGCTCGACCTGCCGTGGGACGACGCGACGCAGCACGCCGTCGAGGCAGACCTGGCTGAGAGCCGCTCGGGAGCGCGAGCGCCCAGGCACGACTACTCCCTGGCCGACTACGGCCTCACCGAGGCCGAGGTACGCGCGGCCTTCTGAGGGACCGCGGCCGCGGTCAGGCGACGACCCCGTTCCACACCGCGTCGGCCCCCGAGTGACCCGCGAGCACCACCTGCACCACCGCGCCGATGCCGACCACCACGCCGAGGACGGCGACGACGATGGTGAGCCACCGGGGTGGGGTCCGCCCGCGCAGGCGCATGCCGTAGCTGACCGCCGCCACCACGGCCAGGCCCACGGCCCACCAGATCACCCCTTCACCCAGCTCGGCGTGCTCCTCGATGGCTCGCGAGGAGCCGACCGACCCCTGGAGGGTCTCCCCACTCCCGGTGGTGAGCGGCACCAGCGCCAGCGACCCCAGCGCAAGCAGCAAGGGGAGCGGGCCCGCCCATGCCCGCAGCCGTGGCACCAGCACCGAGGCCATGAGCAGCAGGGCTGTCACCGGCAGCACCACCACGGTTCCGTGCACCATCAGGACGTGGACGGGGAGTCCGAAGACAGTCTCGGGCAAGGTCGCCTCCATGGGTCGGGTTTGTGGTGCCATGCTGGCGCCTCCGAGACGGACGGCAGCCGTGGACCCGCTGTGAAGTGGCTGAGATTCAGCCCCGTGGACGCACCACGATGCGAGCTCCTCGTGAGGGCACACTGGTGATGTTGCGGACCCGAGGCTTGTCGCCGTGTCCGTCGAGGACGGACACGTCGTAGGCCGCCATCACCTCGCGCAGCACGGCGACCCCTTCCATCAGGGAGAAGCCGGCGCCGATGCACCGGCGTACGCCGCCGCCGAACGGGATCCAGGTGTTGGGGACGACCTTGTCGCTGCTGCCCTTGACGAAGCGTCCGGGACGGAACGCCTCCGGCTGCGGGAAGTTGGCCTCGTCGCGGTGCGCCAGCAGGATCGAGGGCCCGATGGAGACGTGCGCGGGGAGCCGCCAGCCAGCGATGGTGGCGGGCTCCATCAGCTGGCGAACCACCATCGGGATGACGGGATGGAGTCGGAGCGACTCCTTCATGACCGCCTCGAGGTAGTCGTCGTCGCCCTCGTCGGTGGCACGCTGGGCCTCGCGCATGACATCTGGGTGGCGCCCCAGCTCGTAGAGCGCCCACGACAGGCCCGAGGCCGTGGTCTCGTGGCCGGCCAGCAGCAGGGTGACCAGCTGGTCCCGCAGCTCGGCGTCGGTCAGCGGTGTCTCCCCCGCTGCGTCCTCGGTGTCGCTGCCGACCATCAACAGCCGGCTGAGCACGTCGGTCCGGTGGGCGAGGTCGCCGGCGTCGCGTCGCTCGGCGATCTCGGCGTAGATCAGCTCGTCGAGCCGGCGCTGGGTCTCGACGACCTGCTTCCACGGCCCGAACCGCTGCAGCCACGGGTAGGCCCAACCCAGCAGCACCACCGGGCGGATGTCGACGGTGGCCAGCACGAGAGGGCGCAGCTTGGCCAGCCGGGACTCGTCGGTGACGCCGAAGACGACCTGGAGGATGACCTCGAGGGTGAGGGCGTTCATGCGCTCGAGGCTGCGGAACTCCTCATCCGCAGCCCAGCGGTCGCACTCCTGCCGAGCGAGCTCGGTGACAACGGACTCGTAGGTCTTGAGGGCGTGCTGGCGGAAGGCCGGCATCAACAGCTTGCGTGCGCGCTTGTGCTCGGCGCCGTCGACGAGCAGGAGCGAGTGCTCGCCCATCACCGGCCCCAGGATCGCGTTGCCCTTGCCTGCGTGGAAGGTCGCCGGGTCACCGGCGAAGATCTGCTTGGTCGCCTCGAGGGTGGAGAACAGCACCAACGGACGGCCCTTCGGCAGCAGGCGCACGGTGAACGGGGAGCCGAATCTCGAGCGGAGGTGCGGCACGATCTGGTGGCGGAACCGCATGAACGCGAAGGTCTGCAGCAACGCGGGGGCCTTGTACCCCGGCGGCAGGTCGCCGTAGTCGACCTTGTGCCCAGTCGTGCGCGGGGCCAGGGTCATCCGCTGCCAGCGTTCGTCCGTGGTCGTCACCGTCCGGATACTACCGGTATCCGGACTGGGCGGCCAGGGTCCTGGTTTCCCATGGATGTCGCCACCTGCTCACTTCCCCCGCCAAGCCTGGCGAGGGGGAGTGATGGTTTGGCGCCATACCTTGGGAAACTCGAGCCCATGGACACCCTCGTGGTCGGAGCGGCGATCGTGCGCGGCGGCGCTCTCCTCGCGGCCCGGCGTACGACGCCGCCAGCGCTCGCCGGTCGCTGGGAGCTGCCCGGAGGCAAGGTCGAGCCCGAGGAGTCGCCGGACGACGCGCTGGTGCGCGAGGTCCGCGAGGAGCTGGACTGCCGGATCGAGGTCGCCGAGTGGCTGGAGCCCGCCGCGCTCATCAGCGAGGGCCTGGTGCTGCGGGTGGCGATCGCCCGGCTGCTCGACCGCGAGCCGGCACCGGTGGAGCACGACCAGGTCCGGTGGCTCACGGCCGAGGAGCTCGACGACGTCGACTGGCTCGAGGCCGACCGTCCCTTCCTGGCACAGCTGCGAGCCGAGCTGCTGCGGCCCCGGCCCCGCGGGATCTTCGACGAGCGAGAGCAGGCTGAGTCCACTGCTGCACAGCTGCGACAGGAGGGCTTCGTCGCCTGGACCGAACGGGAGCGGTTCGCCGGCGAGGACGACGACGAGGACCACGCCTGGGCGGTGCTGAGCGACGCCCCCGACGTCCGGCTGGAGCTGCTCGTCGACGAGCGCGAGGGCTGGTTCGACGCCGGCGAGTCCGGTCCCGCTCCTGCGCCACCACTCGACCTGCCCACCCGGCCCCGCCGGTAGGCGCGCTCAGAACACCGGGGAGGCCAGGGGCACGCCGGGACGGTAGGCCAGGTGCAGGTACGTCGGGGCATCGAGGGCCACCAGGTCCGCGCGGGCGCCGACGCGCAGGTGGCCCACGTCGTCCCGGTCGAGCGCGGCCGCGCCCCCGAGCGTCGCGGCAGTGAGCGCCTCGGCAGGCGTCAGCCCCATCTCGCGCACTGCCAGGGCGATCACCAGCGGCATCGAGGAGGTGTAGCAGGAGCCCGGGTTGCAGTCGCTGGCCAGGGCGATGCTCACGCCGGCGTCCAGCAGCCCCCGCCCGTCCGGGTACGGCGACCTGGTCGAGAACTCCACCCCCGGCAGCAGGGTCGCGATCGTGCCGCTGGCGGCCAGCGCCTCGATGTCGACCTTCGACAGGTAGGTGCAGTGGTCGACCGCCACCAGGCCGAGCTCGCACGCGAGCTGCACCCCGGGGCCGGGCCCGAGCTGGTTGGCATGCAGTCGACCCCGCAAGCCGACTTCTTGTCCTGCCGACAAGATCACTCGGGCTTGCTCGTCGTCGAAGGCGCCACGCTCACAGAACGCGTCGATCCACCGGGCGTACGGCGCGCAGGCCTCGAGCATCGGGCCCGTCACCAGCCGCACGTAGCCGGCCGGGTCGTCGTCGTACTCGGGGGGCACGACGTGGGCGCCCAGGAAGGTCACCTCGTCGGTCGCGCGCGCGGCGATGGCGAGGGCCCGCGACTCGTCGGCGACGGTGAGGCCGTAGCCGCTCTTCACCTCGACGGTCGTCGTGCCCTGGCGCCGCATCTCGCCCAGCAGTCGCACCAGGGTGGCGGCCAGCTGCTCGTCGGACGCCGCCCTGGTGGCCGCCACGGTCGTCCGGATCCCGCCCCCGTCGTACGGCGTGCCCGCCATGCGCGCCGCGAACTCCTCGGAGCGGTCCCCGGCGAAGAGCAGGTGAGCGTGCGAGTCGACGAATCCCGGGACCACAGCACGCCCACCGAGGTCTTGGCGGGTGTCCGCAGCGGGGGCCTCGACCGACGCCCCCGTCCATGCCACCGTGCCCTGTTCGACCACGACCGCAGCGTCGTGGACGAGGCCCAACGCCCCGGCGTGCCGGGGGTCGTGGGTGACCAGCTCGGCGATGCCGGTGACGAGGACGGCGGGGCCGGGGCTCATCGTGCCTCCCAGAACCGGTGGACGGCTCGGTCGAGCCGGGCGCCGACCTCACCCGCGTCCCCCTCGAACACAACGCGTCCATCGGCCACGACGTGACGCACGTCTGCGGCCGACGCCGCGAACACGGCGGTCTCCGCGGTCGGGCCGCAGCCCGCGGTCCGGGGCGAGGTGAGGTCGAGGGTGACGAGGTCCGCCCGAGCGCCGACCGCGATCCGTCCGGCGTCACCGAAGCCCAGCGATGCGTGACCGGTGGCGGTCGCGGCCGCGAGCAGGGCGGCGGCGTCCCAGTGTCCCCGGGCGTGCGAGACGAGGCGCTCGTCGGTCTCCACCGCTCGCATCTCCTCGAAGAGGTCGGTGACGGCGTGGCTGTCCGACCCCAGCGTCAGTCTCGCGCCGGCGTCCCTCAGCGCCGGGGCGGGTCCGACGCCGTCGCCGAGGTCTCGTTCGGTGGTCGGGCAGAAGCAGGTGTGGCACGACTGGGCCCCGAGCAGCGCCACGTCGGCGTCGGTGACGTGCGTCGCGTGCACCGCCGTGGTGCGGTCCCCCAGCGCACCCGCCTCGGCCAGCACCTCGGTGGGCGTACGGCCGTAGGCGTCGCGGCACTCCTCGTTCTCGGCCACCTGCTCGGAGAGGTGGACGTGAAGGGGAACCTCGAAGCGGTCTGCCCACTCTGCGACCATGCGCATGTCGTTGAGAGGCACCGCGCGCACCGAGTGGATCGCGGCCCCCATGACCACGTCGCCCCCCTCCTCCACGGTCAGCTCGTCGGCGCGCTCCTGCCACGCGAGACCACTGCCGTCGCTGAAGCGCCGCTGCACACCCTCGGGCGCGCGGCCGACGCCGGCGTTGAGGTAGCAGGTGTCGAGCAGCGTGATCCG
Organism: uncultured Actinomycetota bacterium; assembly: GCA_963801135.1. Classification (GTDB taxonomy): domain Bacteria; phylum Actinomycetota; class Actinomycetes; order Propionibacteriales; family Nocardioidaceae; genus Marmoricola_A. Next base: position 20,707 of record CAWDDN010000023.1, read on the forward strand.
GATGCCGACGGCGCGAGCCGCCTCGAGGAGGGCGAGGCCCATGGCGTTGGGGTCGTCGTACGCCGTGCCGTCCGGCTGGTGGTGCACGTAGTGGAACTCGCCGACGCAGGTCACCCCACCGGCGGCGAGCTCGGCGAAGACGGCGGTGGCGAGCTCGCGGTAGCCGTCGGGGTCCAGCCGCGACGCTGCGTCGTACATCTGGTCGCGCCAGGACCAGAAGCTGCCGCCGCCACGCTGGGTGCGGCCCCGGAGCGCTCGATGGAAGGCGTGACTGTGGCAGCTCGCGAGGCCGGGCACGGTGAGGCCGTCCAGGCGGTGCGCGCCGGAAGGCGGCGTGCCGCCGACGTGGGTGAACCGGCCACCGGCCGTCGTCACGCTGACGTCGGCGCGCACCTCCCCCTCGATCCAGGCGTGCTCGAGGACGTACGTCGTCACGAGGAGGAGCCTGCCAGCCCAGCGAGGGCATCGGCGAGCACCGCGACGCCGGCGAGGCAGTCATCGAGCTCGGCGTGCTCCTCCGGCGAGTGGGAGACACCCGTCGGGTTGCGCACGAAGAGCATCGCGGTGGGGATGCCGACGGAGGCCAGGATCCCGGCGTCGTGTCCGGCAGCGGTGGGGAGGAGCGGCAGGTCGTGGGGTCCGGCGAGACCTCGCGCCAGCTCGGGGTCGAACCGCACGGCTGCGCTGACCGACTCCGCGACCACCTCGGCCGCGGTGCCGTCGCGCTCTGCTCGTTCCCCCGCCATCCGGGTAATCGTGCCCACCAGCGACTCGAGCGACTCGCTGGACTCGGCGCGCGCGTCCAGCCAGCCGGTGACCAGCCCAGGGATGCCGTTGGTCGAGCCCGGGGAGGCCTCGACGCGTCCGAAGGTGGCGCGGCCGCCCGACAGCCGAGCCTGCTTGTTCGCCGCCAGCGCCGTCATCGCGTAGGTCATCATGGGGTCGGCGCGGTCCTCCATCCGGGTCGTGCCGGCGTGGTCAGCCCTCCCGGTGAAGTCGAAGCGGTAGCGCCCGTGCGGCCAGATCCCCTCGGCGACCCCCACGGCACGCCCCCGATCCACCAGGTCGCGGCCCTGCTCGACGTGGAGCTCGACGAAGACGCCGACCCCGTCGAGCACCCTCACCTCTCCGGTGCCGGCCACGAGGTCGGCCAGTGCCACCCCCTCCCGGTCACGCAGCCGGCGGGCCCCACCCCAGTCCAGAGCGCCGGTCGCGAGCCGGGAACCCAGACAGGCGACGGGGAAGCGCGACCCCTCCTCCTCCCGGAAGGACGCCACCCCGATCGGGCGGGCAGGTTCGAAACCCCGCTGCCGCAGCAGGTCGATCGAGGCGAAGGCGCTCACCACGCCCAGCGGCCCGTCGTACGCGCCGCCCTCGACCACGCTGTCGAGGTGCGATCCGGTGAGCACCCCGTCTCCAGCGCCCCCGGACCCCGGATCTCCCCACCACGCCACCCGGTTGCCGAAGCCGTCGGCCACGAGTCGCAGGCCGCGACCCTCGGCCTCGGCCACGAACCACGCCTGCGCCTCCTCCTCGGCCGCGGTGAACGGCTGGCGGTGGTAGCCGCCGGTTCGAGCCGACCGGCCGACCGGGGCCAGCGCCGCCCACATCTGCTCGAAGGTCATGCTTGCTCCCATGGAGTTCGCCGAAGTCGTCCGCCGCCGCCGGATGGTCCGAACCTACTCCGACCGGCCGGTCGACCCAGTGGTCGTCGACCGGCTGCTCGAGCACGCGGTGCACGCACCGAGCGCAGGGTTCAGCCAAGGGTGGGCCTTCCTCGTGCTTGACACCCCCGCCGACGTCACGCGCTACTGGCGGGCGACCGCCGGGGACCGGGTCGAGGACCCCGACCGCTGGCTGCGCGGCATGATGACGGCACCGGTCGTGATCGTGCCCTTCAGCCACAAGGAGGCCTACCTCGACCGGTATGCCCAACCCGACAAGGGCTGGACCGACCGAGACGAAGCGCGTTGGCCGGTCCCCTCCTGGCACCTCGACACCGCGATGGCCTCGCTGCTGATGCTGCTCACGGCGGTCGACGAGGGCCTCGGCGCCTGCTTCTTCGGCGTCCCCGCAGACGCCGTCGCCCCGCTGCGCACGGAGTTCTCCGTGCCGACGGCGTACACCCCGATCGGCGCGATCACGGTCGGGCACCGCATCGTCGGCCCCCCGGCCGCGGACCTCGCCGTCGGCCCCCGGGGCTCGGCGGCACGGGGCCGACGCCCCTTGGACGACGTGGTGCACCGTGGCCGCTTTTGACCCACGGGGCGGTAACCCGCGTCACGCTGCTTCCGCATGGATTGGTCATCCGACCAAGAAACCCGTATTTCTCCCCGTGCGTCCCAGGGGTCCCACCGGTCAGACTGAGGTCACCCTCTGGTGGTCGGCGGCCGATTCCCCCCGTAGCCGGAGACCGGACCAGGGAGGGAGCCCCGGACAGGCATTGGGTGGCTGTCCGGGGCTCAGCCATGTCCGGACCACGTCGATGTCACGTCCGGGCCACGCCCGGGCCACGCCGGGGCACGTCCAGGCGCGCTCGGGTCCACGCTCACCGCGATGCCGGAGAGTAGGCAGCAGCCGCCGCTGCACCTACGCTGACCCTTGATGAATGCGCCCTCTCATGAGGCCACCCCGTTCATCGGCCGGGGACAGGAGCTCGCAGCATTGTGCCGAGAGCTCGAATCGTCGCGCCTGGTGACGCTGATCGGCGCCGGGGGCGTGGGCAAGTCCCGGCTCGCACGGCAGCTGTACGTCGACGCGGAGAACCCGCCCCCGGTGTGGAGCGTCGACCTGTCGGGAGTGCTCGACGCCGGCGTCGTCCAGATCGTCGTGGCCGACGCCCTCGGGCTACGCACCCAGCCTGGTGACCGACAGGCGGAGCTGATCTGCTCGTTCTTCGGCAGTGACCCCGCCGTGCTGCTGCTCGACAACTGCGAGCAGGTGCACGAGGCCTGCGCCGAGCTTGTCGTCGAGCTGCTGGGGCCCTGTCCGCAGCTGCGCATCCTTGCCACCAGTCGAGAACCCGTCGGAGTGCGGGGGGAGCACGTCTTCCGGGTGCCGCCCTTGCACCTTCCCCCCGAGCCCGACGGCCCCACCCCGCAGCTGCGCGAGGTGGAGGCCTCCGAAGCCGTGCAGCTGTTCGTCGACCGCGCGCAGGACGCGTTGCCGGAGTTCGAGCTCACCGACGACAACGCCTCGGACGTGGCGACGTTGTGCCGGCTCCTCGACGGGGTCCCGCTGGCACTCGAGCTCGCCGCGGCCCGGACCCGCGTCCTGAGCCCGGCGGAGATGACGTCGCGGCTCAAGAGCGGCTACTTCGTGCTGGACCAGGGGTTCTCGGACCAACCGGACCGTCAGCGGTCGTTGGAGGCGTCGGTTCGATGGAGCCACGACCTGTGCACCGAGCAGGAGCGCCTGCTGTGGCGGCGGCTCTCGGTGTTCGACGGCCCGTTCGAGCTCACCTCCGCCGAGGAGGTGTGCAGCGACTCCGCCCTTCCGCGAACCCACGTCCTCGAAGTCCTGTCGTCCCTGGTGGACAAGTCGATCATCTTCCGGGATCCGCGCACCGAGCCCGCGAGCTTCCGGATGCTGGAACCGCTGCGGTGGTTCGGCGAGGCGCAGCTACGAGAGCACGAGGATGCAGCCGCGTGGCAGCGCCGTCACCGCGACCACTTCGTGACCCTGGCGGCCGACGTCCGTCGACGCTGGATGGGCCACCGGCAGGTCGGGCTGCTGCGCTGGTGTGACCGCAACCTCGACAACTTCAGGGCGGTGCTCGACCGCACCAGCAGCCAGACCGAGACTGCCGCCCAGGCGATGCGCGTGTGTCTCGACCTCGAGAACTACTGGGTGACCAGCGGGCGACTGAGCGAAGGCCGACACTGGCTCGAGGCGGCCCTGGCTCACGCCGAGGGCACTGCGGCCGAACGCGCCTCGGCGTACGCGTTGGCCGGGTACCTCGCTGCTCTGCAGGGGGACGACGCCGACGCCGAGGAACTGCTCGACCAGGGCCGCCGACTGGCCCCCGACGCATCCTCGGTCGACGCCGGCGGCCAGGTCCCCCAGGCACGTGTGGCCTTCTCGGAGTCGATGCACCGCCTCTTCCGTGGCGAGGCCGAGACGGCCGTGCAGCTGGCTCGGCAGAGCGCGGAGATCTGCGCGCAGGCCGGCGACGCCTACGGTGAGGCCGTGGCGATCGTCCAGGTGGGCATGGCCCTCAGCGCCCAGGGGCTGGTCGAGGAGGCCATCGAGACCAAGCGCGCGTGGCTGGAGCGGACCGACTGGGCCGAGGAGAAGTACCTCCGCTCGATCGTCATGTGGATGCTGGCGCTGGACGCCCGCGTCACCGGCGACCTGGAGTGGGCCCAAGCCTCCGGGATCGAGGCGCTGCGCCTCGAGATCGAGCTGGACGACCGCATCGGCACCGCGCTCACCCTGGACGCACTGACCAGCATCGCGGCCGCGGCCGGGAAGCTGGAGCAGTCGGCCACGCTGCTCGGCGCGTCGGACCGGGCATGGTCCCGGATGGGACCGGCAGCCAGGGTGGTGCCCTACGTGGTGTCGCAACGCGAGCTGGCGCAGCAGCTGGTGAGCGCCGGAATGCGGCAACGGGACCTGGACGCAGCCTTCGAGGCGGGTGCTCGACTGCCCATCGAGGAGGTGCTGGGGCTGCTGCAGCGCGAGGACACCGAGGAACGCCACCCGCTGGCGGACACCCCCCTCACCGCCCGTGAGCGAGAGGTGGCGCTGCTGCTGGGCGAGGGGATGACCAACCAGCAGATCGCGGACCGGCTGGTGATCTCGCTGCGGACCGCGCAAGGGCACGTCGAGAACATCCTGCGCAAGCTGGACCTGCGCACCCGGGCCCAGGTCGCGGCCTGGGTCGCCCGGACCGTCGGGCGAGGCTGACCGGCGCCGGCCGCACTCCCCGGGGCCCGTCACTTCCCGGGCCGACCTCAGTGCTCCTGCATCGGAGTGCGGACGCCGCGCTCGGCGGCGACCTCGATCGCGCGGTCGTAGCCGGCGTCGACGTGGCGGATGATGCCGGTGCCCGGGTCGTTGGTGAGCACGCGCTCGATCTTCTGCGCCGCCAGGTCGGTGCCGTCGGCAACGGTGACCTGGCCGGCGTGGATCGAGCGACCCATGCCGACGCCGCCGCCGTGGTGGATCGAGACCCAGGTGGCGCCGGAGGCGGTGTTGAGGAGCGCGTTGAGCAGCGGCCAGTCGGCGATGGCGTCGGAGCCGTCCGCCATCGCCTCGGTCTCCCGGTACGGCGAGGCGACCGACCCGCAGTCCAGGTGGTCGCGGCCGATCACGATCGGTGCGGAGATCTCGCCGCTGGCGACCAGCTCGTTGAACCGCAGCCCGGCGAGGTGGCGCTCGCCGTATCCCAGCCAACAGATCCGGGCCGGCAGCCCCTGGTAGTGCACCCGCTCGGCGGCCATGTCGAGCCACCTGTGGAGGCGGGCGTACGCGGGTGACTCCGAGGCCGGGAACAGCTCCTTCACCGCCCGGTCGGTCACCGCGATGTCGGCCGGGTCACCCGACAGCGCCGCCCACCGGAACGGGCCCTTGCCCTCGCAGAACAGCGGCCGGATGTAGGCCGGCACGAAGCCCGGGAACTCGAAGGCCCGGTCGTAGCCGCCCTTGCGGGCCTCGTCGCGGATCGAGTTGCCGTAGTCGAAGACCTCCGCCCCGGCATCCTGGAGGTCCACCATCGCCCGGACGTGGACGGCCATCGACTCCCGAGCAGCCTTGGTGAAGCCCTCGGGGTCACGGCGGGCGGCATCGTGCCAGTCCTCGAAGTCGATCCCCAGCGGCAGGTAGGAGAGCGGGTCGTGGGCGCTGGTCTGGTCGGTCACCACGTCGATCGGCGCACCCGTCTCCAGCAGCCGGGGAAAGACGTCGGCGGCGTTGCCCAGCAGGCCGATCGACAGCGGCCGTCGGTCGTCGCGCGCGGCGACCGCTCGGCGTACCGCGTCGTCGAGGTCGTCGGCCTGGACGTCGAGGTAGCGGTGCTCGAGGCGCCGGGTGATGCGCTCCTGGTCGACCTCCACGCAGATGGCGACGCCGTCGTTCATCGTCACCGCGAGCGGCTGCGCGCCCCCCATGCCGCCCAGGCCTGCGGTGAGGGTGATGGTGCCGGCCAGCGACTCCCGCCCGATCGCGGTCGCGACGGCCGCGAAGGTCTCGAAGGTGCCCTGCAGGATGCCCTGGGTGCCGATGTAGATCCACGATCCGGCCGTCATCTGGCCGAACATCGTCAGCCCCAGCTCCTCCAGCCGGCGGAACTCCTCCCAGCTCGCCCAGTCGCCCACGAGGTTGGAGTTGGCGATCAGCACGCGCGGGGCCCACTCGTGGGTCCGGAAGACCCCGACGGGCCGCCCCGACTGCACCAGCATGGTCTCGTCGTCGCCGAGGCCGCGCAGCGTGCGCACCAGGGCGTCGTAGGAGGGCCAGTCGCGCGCGGCCTTGCCGGTGCCGCCGTAGACCACGAGGTCGGCCGGAGCCTCGGCGACCTCCGGGTCGAGGTTGTTCATCAGCATCCGCAGCGGTGCCTCGGTCTGCCACGAGCGCGCCGACAGCTCGGTGCCGCGCGCCGCGTGGATGGGAAGCCGCTCGTTGGTCGGTTCGGTCATGCGAGTTCTCCGATCTCGTCCCGGACGGCGCCGAGCACGGCACCGCTGCGCACCAGCTCCACGACGTGCTCGATCTCCGGCGTCAGGTGGCGGTCCGGGCCCGGGCCCGGCACCGACTCCCGGATCACCCGGAGCGCCGCGCCGGTCGCCGGCGAGGGCTCGACGCCCAGGTCGGCGACCCGCAGGTCGAGCCCCCGCGCTGCGGTGAGCAGCTCGATGGCCAGCACCTGCCGCAGCCCCTCGACCGCGCGCCGCAGCTTCAGTCCCGCGGCCCAGCCCATCGAGACGTGGTCCTCCTGCATCGCCGAGCTGGGGATCGAGTCGACCGAGGCGGGCGACGCCAGCCGCTTGAGCTCCGAGACGATTCCGGCCGCGGTGTACTGGGCGATCATGTGGCCGCTGTCCACACCCGGCTCGTGGGCGAGGAACGGCGGCAGGCCGTGGCTGCGGGAGGCGTCGAGGAAGCGGTCGGTGCGGCGCTCGCTGATGGAGGCGAGGTCAGCGGCGGCAATCGCGAGGAAGTCGAGGACGTAGCCGACCGGTGCCCCATGGAAGTTGCCGTTGCTCTCCACCCGCGGCGTCGTCTTGTCGTCGAGCATCACGACGGGGTTGTCGATGACGGCCGCCAGCTCCCGGTCGGCCACCGTCGCGGCATGCGTGCAGGTGTCGCGCACCGCGCCGTGGACCTGCGGCGAACAACGGAGCGAGTAGGCGTCCTGGACCCGGTTGCAGTCCGGCCCCCGGTGCGAGGCGACGACCCCGGAGTCACGCAGCAGCGCGCGCAGGTTGCCCGCCGATGCGATCTGGCCAGGATGGGGGCGCAGCGCCTGGAGGTCCGCGGCAAAGACCCGGTCGGTGCCGAGCAGGGACTCCACCGACATGGCGGCCGCGACGTCGGCGACCCGGGTGAGCCCGTCGAGGTCGTGCAGCGCGAGCAGCAGCATGCCGAGCATGCCGTCGGTGCCGTTGATGAGCGCGAGCCCCTCCTTCGGCCCGAGCTCGACCGGTGTCAGGCCGACCTCCGCCAGGGCGTCCGCGGCGTCGGCGAGCGACCCGTCGCGGCGGCGCACCCGCCCTTCGCCCATGAGCGCGAGCGCGACGTGGGCCAGCGGCGCGAGGTCCCCCGAGCAGCCGAGCGATCCGTGCTCGTGCACCACCGGGCTGATGCCGTGGGTCAACAGGTCCGCCACCAGGTGCGCCGTCCCGGGACGGACGCCGGTGCGCCCCGTGGCCATGGTGGCCAGACGCAGCAGCATCATCGCGCGGGTCACCTCTGCCGGCACCTCGGGACCGCTGCCGGCGGCATGGGACCGGATGAGCGAGCGCTGCAGCTGCGCGCGCCGCTCGGGAGGGATGTGGCGGGTGGCCAGGGCACCGAAACCCGTGGAGACGCCGTACGCCGGCGTCGGGGCCGCTGCCAGCTGCTCGACCACCTCGCGCCCTCGCGTCAGGGCGTGGTGTGCCTCGTCGCTGAGCTGCACCCGTGCGGGGTGCCGCGCGACCGCGGCGACCTGCTCCGGGGTCACCGGGCCCGGCCCCACCTGGATCTCGTCCCTGGCTTGCACCCTCTGATTGCACCGCACCCAGGCCCGGCGCGACAGCCCCCCGGCGACCACAGCTCTGACCACAGCTCTGGCCACCGCCCTCCCCGCGTCACCGAAGCCTGGCTCAGCAGCGTGGAACGCCCCAGATCGGCCCCGTCGATGGCCCATGCGGACCATTTCTAGTCAAACGAGAACCAATGTCCGTAATCTGCTGGACCATGGCGGCATGTCCGATGGTCGCCGAATCGTGCCTGCGCTGACCGCTGCCCTCACGTGTGTCGCGCTGCTCGCCGGCGGCACGAGCGCCCAGGCCGTCGGCTCCCCCGAACGCGCTGCCGAACGCGCAGCGAGCCCGCGCGAGGGCTCGGACGCGGGACGCCCCAGCCCGCCCTCCGACGAGCCGCCCGGACGCCTGCTGAGGCGCACGATGCCCGGGCCGACGGCCGCACGACAGTTGGGCGTCCGGGGCCTACGGCGGGCAGCCGCGGCCAACGACATGGCGGCAGCACGGCTTGAGCGGATCCTCGAGGACCGCACCGCCCGTGTCACCCCCACCGGACGCCTCTTCTACGCCGACGACCCGGCCCAGGCCCCGGTCGACAACGCCGACGAGAGCGTGCCCGCAACCGCCACTGCCGCGCTCGACCAGACCTTCGACCTCCACAGCCGACCCGGGTCGCAACGGACGATCTACCTCGACTTCGACGGTGACTCGGTGACCGGCACGATGTGGAACGCCTACGAGGGCGGTCTCCCCTCGACCTCGGTCAGCGCCTTCAGCCTGGACGGCGACCGATCCAGCTTCAACACCGACGAACGCCGCCTGATCCAGGACATCTGGGCGCGTGTTGCTGAGGACTTCGCGCCGTTCGACGTCGACGTGACGACGGCCCCTCCCGCAGCCGGCGCACTCACCCGCACGTCGTCGTCGGACCAGACCTACGGCACCTCGGTGCTATTCGCCCCGGGCTCCTTCGTCGTCAACACGCTCTGCGGTGGGAGCTGCGCCGGCGTCGCCTGGGTCGGCACCTTCGACCGGCCGGGGAGTACGCCACCGGGGCCCGCCTGGGTCTTCACCGACAAGGTCTCCACCACCGGGTGGCAGCTCACCGAGGTTGCGTCGCACGAGGCGGGGCACACCCTGGACCTCGAGCACGACGGCATCAACACCTCCGACTACTACAGCGGCCGATCACCCTGGGGCCCGATCATGGGGAGCTCGCGCTACGGCCTGACCCAGTGGAGCAACGGCGACTACGCCGGCGCCACCCAGCAGCAGGACGACCTCGCCACGATCAGCAGCTCCGGAGCGCCGGCACTGAAGGACGACCACGGCGACACGCCCGTGACCGCCCTCCGGACGGTCAGCCCCGGCGGTTCGGCCACCGGGCTGATCAGCGACCGCCACGACCAGGACGTCCTGCGTCTCGACCACGGGGCGTGCGACATCGGCGTGAGCGTGGCGACCGCCTCGCCCGGCACCAACCTCGACGCGAGGCTGCGGATCCTCAACGCCAGCGGGTCAGTTCTCGCCGCAGCCAATCCCGCCGTCGTCCAGACGTCCTCCGGCGGCGTCAACGGCACCGGCGCCTCGGTGACCCTCGCCCGGCAGTCCGCGGGCACGGTCTACGTCGAGGTCGACGGCGTCGGGCAGGGCGGGATGCCCAGCGCGGGCTACTCCGACTACGGCAGTGTGGGCCGCTACACCGTGAGCGTCACCGGGTGCAGCGGCGCCGGGGGGAGCTCCCCTGATCCCGGTGGTTCGGGCCCGGGCAGTCTCACCGGTGGCGATGCCGCCCCGCCGAGCCGCGTGCTCGACCTCGGTGCCTTCCCCGGACGACGCGGTGGCCGGGTCACCGCGAAGGTCGTGTGGGGGGCACCCGACAGCGACGGCGGCACGGAGATCACCGGCTACCGCGTCACCGCGCTCAAGGTGCGGCGGAACAACTCCGTCATCCGCCGGATCACCCGGACCAGACCTGCCTCCGCCCGACGGTGGCAGCCCCGGCTCCAGCGCGGCCTCTACCGGTTCCAGGTGGCTGCGGTGAACGAGGTCGGCATCGGACCCGCCTCAGCCCGCTCGAACCGGGTACGCGCGCGCTGAGGGCAGTCGTAGAGCGCCTCCCGGCGTGACCCCGCCGCGCCTGGGTCGTTGGGGTGATGACGTCCGGGCGGAGAGGCCCGAGCGAGGTCTGGACGGGCACGTCCCGGCTGTGACACTTCCCCGCATATCGGGGCAACGGACTCATCGGGGGTGCTCGAATGGCGCAGCAACGGTTGCGGCTGGCGGTGGTCGGATCCATCAGTGCAGGAGCCGTGGTCGCGGCTGCGCTCACGGCTCCGTCGTACGCCGGGGGCCTGCTCGGGTCCGCCGACCACGCACAGGCGGACTCGGTGGCGACCGCCCACGACGCCGAGCTCCAGCAGCGCCGGCGCGGGGCGTCCTCGGAGCCGGAGCCCGGCAGCGGGGGGTCAGGTGCCTCGGCCACGACCGACGGGCACGGCCACGACCACTCCGACACCAGCCGGGACGACGAGATCTCCCGGTCGGTGGAGGCCGAGAGCATCGACGCGCAGGACCCGACCACCCCGGCGCAGGCCGAGGCCTCACGGCAGGTCGTCGCCGAGCAGCGCACCGAGCCCACCCCACGGACCAAGCCGGCGGTGCTGCAGGCGCCCCGCTACGAGCGCCCGCGCACCCGCTACGAGATGGCCAACGCCTGCTACGGCATCCGCGCCGGAGGCACCGGCCGCTGGCTGGCCCGCACCGAGGACGGCGTGCGCGCCACGGGGGGCAGCGAGCAGTCTGCCGCCCGGTTCTTCTTCAAGCCCACCGACCTGGGCAGCTACCTGCTCCACGGCACCGAGAGCGACGTCCTCGAGGGCCGAACCTCGGGCGTCGGCTGGGCAGCCGAGCCCAGCCCGAACGCCGACTGGACCGTCCGCCGTCCGGCCCGCAACCGCTTCGTGTTCAAGGTCCCCGACGGCTTCCTCACCGCGACCGGCAACGGCTCGGTGGCGACCACCCCGTCACGTCAGGGCACCGCGAGCACCTGGCGGCTGGAGCGCATCGGCGGGTGCGAGGCCTACCCGGAGGTCGAGGTCAACATCGACGGCCGTCCCTTCATGGGCACCAGCTCCTTCCAGCAGACCTTCGGCATGACCGACGCTCACACCCACGGCATGGCCTTCCGCTTCCTCGGCGGCGAGCTGCACTGCGGCAAGCCCTGGGACCGTTACGGCGCGCCGTACGCGCTGGTGGACTGCGAGGACCACAGCCTGACCGACGGCAAGGGCGCGATCGTCGAGGCGTTCCTCTCCGGTCAGACCACCCACGACCCGGTCGGGTGGCCCACGTTCCAGGACTGGCCCGCGCCGCACTCGCTGACCCACGAGGGCACCTACTACAAGTGGATGGAGCGGGCCTGGCGCGGCGGCCTGCGGGTCTTCACCAACCTGCTGGTCGAGAACAACCAGCTGTGCGAGGTCTACCCGCTGACCGCCACGAATCCGAAGTGGCAGCAGGCGGTTGCCGACGGCGAGACGCTGTGCGACGACATGGTGTCGTTGCGCTGGCAGGCCGAGGACATGCGGTCCTTCGAGCGCTACGTCGACGCCCAGTTCGGCGGCCCGGGTCGCGGGTGGTACCGCATCGTGAAGAACCCGTTCCAAGCTCGTCGCGTGATCAACTCCGGACGGCTGGCCGTGATCATGGGCATCGAGACCTCGGTCCCGTTCGAGTGCTCGGTCAAGGCCGGGCCCGCAGGTCCCCAGCCCGACCCGGGCTGCACCGAGGAGTCGGTGGACGCCTGGCTCGACGAGGTTCACTCGTGGGGCGTGCGCCAGATGGAGCTGGTCAACAAGTTCGACAACGCGTTCTCCGGCGTCGCCGGCGACGAGGGCGCCACCGGCGTCCTGGTCAACAGCGCCAACCAGAAGGAGACCCTGTCGGCCTGGCGGATGCAGCGGTGCACCCCCGAGGAGCAGGGGGGCGACCCGGACGTCCGGGACAAGAACCAGCCGGCTGCGTTCCCGTCCGACCCGTCGTTCCCCGCCGAGCAGCAGGACGCCCTCTTCGGGGCGGTCGCCCAGGTCGCGGGCATCCTCCCGCTGGCAGCGCCGGTCTACCCGCCACACCCGCACTGCAACCAGTACGGCCTGAGTGACCTCGGCGACTACCTGGTCCGCGAGATGGTGAAGCGCGACATGCTCTTCGACCCCGACCACATGAGCGTCAAGGCCCGCAAGAGCGCGCTCGACCTCATCGAGCAGCTGGACTACCCCGGCATCCTGTCGAGCCACTCCTGGTCGACCCCCGACGCCTACCCCCGCATCCTCGAGCTCGGCGGCTTCATCGCACCGTACGCCGGCGGCAGCGAGGGCTTCGTGGGCAAGTGGGAGCGGCTGCAGACCTGGGCCGACGAGCGCTACTTCTTCGGGGTCGGGTACGGCGCCGACATCAACGGCCTGGGCGCGCAGGGAGAGGCCCGCAACCCAGGAGAGGCGGACGACGTCGACTACCCGTTCACCGGCCTGGGCGGCGTCACCGTGCGCCAGCAGCGCAGCGGTGAGCGGGTCTACGACATCAACACCGACGGCGTCTCCCACTACGGTCTCTACCCCGACTGGCTGGAGGACCTCCGGGTGCAGGCCGGCCAGCCGATCGTCGACGACATGGCCCGCGGGGCGGAGGCCTACCTGCTCACCTGGGAACGAGCCACCGGGGTCCAGAACGACGCCTGCCGCCAGCCCGGGCTGCGCAAGCCGGCCTCGTTCTTCCGGGGGCTGAAGAAGGGGCTCTCGGTACGCCGGGTGCTCACCAAGGCGGGCCAGCCCCACCGCCGCCTGGGCCGGCAGTTCAGCTACTGCGGCAAGCGCGGCGCCAAGACCGTGCGGGTCCGGCTCGACTTCACCGCCGCGGGCCGGCTGGCTCGCGTCCGCACCTGAGGCTTCCCACCGTATGCAGCGGACTTGTCACCCCCCTCGTGTTGCCCCGCGTGGGAAGTGACGAGTCAGCGAGGGGAGTACACCGCGGAGCCGTAGGAGGATCGTCACAAACCAGTGCGCCCGGCCCGGCGTGGGCTGAGGATAGGCTGCGCGGTGCGAAGACCACTGACGCCGGACGGAGCGTGGACGAGTGACGTGGGTGCTGATCCTCGGGCTGATCATGAACGCGATCGCCCTTCCGCTGGCCGCCAAGCGCGTGCTGTTCCTGGAGCGGCTGATCACCAGCGGCCAGCCCGCCCCTGATCGCATCGAGGGGGTGACCGGCAGGCTCGGCCTGGCGATCAAGACCCAGCTGGTGCAGGTCCTCGGCCAGAAGAAGCTGCTCAAGTGGACGGTGCCCGGCGCTGCCCACTTCTTCGTCTTCTGGGCCTTCCTCATCCTGGCGACCGTCTACCTCGAGGCGTACGGCGCCCTGTTCACCTATCCGGACACCTTCGCCATCCCCGTGATCGGCCGATGGGACCTGCTCGGCTTCGCTCAGGACTTCATCGCCGTGATGGCCGTGGTCGGCCTGGCGGTGTTCGCCCAGATCCGGCTGAAGAACTCCCCGCAGCGGCTCGGCCGCGACTCCCGGTTCCAGGGCTCACACCTCGGTGGCGCCTGGCTCGTGCTGTTCATGATCTTCAACGTCGTGTGGACGATGTTCCTCTTCCGCGGCGCGGGCGCGGCCAGCGGCAACCTCCCCTACGGCAACGGCGCGTTTGTCTCCCAGGGCGTCGGCGCGCTGCTCGACGGGCTCAGCGAGGACGCTCTGGAGATGGTCGAGGGCGTCGGGCTGCTGCTGCACATCGGCGTGATGCTGGTCTTCCTCATCATCGTGCTGAACTCCAAGCACCTGCACATCTTCGTGGCCCCGCTCAACGTCCTCTTCGGCCGCCAGCCGGTCGCGCTGGGTGCGGTCAAGCCGCTGATGAGCGACGGCAAGGTGCTGAACCTCGAGGACGCCGACGACTTCGACGAGGACACCAAGCTCGGGATCGGCGCGGTCGAGGACTTCTCCTGGAAGGGGCAGCTCGACTTCGCCAGCTGCACCGAGTGCGGACGCTGCCAGTCCCAGTGCCCGGCGTGGAACACCGAGAAGCCGCTCTCCCCCAAGCTGCTCATCATGGCGCTGCGCGACGCGTCGTTCGCCAAGGCGCCGTACCTGCTCGCCGACGAGGGCAAGCGCGAGCAGCTGCTCGCCGACGGCGGGAGCACCGGTGGCGGTCACGGCGCCACCGCCCTGGCGACCGAGGTGGAGCGGCCGCTGGTCGGCGAGACCGGCGACGACTGGTTCTACATGCCCGAGGACGGCTCGGCGGTGATCGACACCGACGTGCTGTGGTCCTGCGTCACCTGCGGCGCCTGCGTCGAGCAGTGCCCGGTCGACATCGAGCACGTCGACCACATCGTCGACATGCGGCGCTACCAGGTGCTGATCGAGTCCAGCTTCCCCTCTGAGCTCAACGGCCTGTTCAAGCAGATGGAGAACAAAGGCAACCCGTGGGGCATGAGTCCCAAGGCGCGGCTGGACTGGGCCAAGGACCTCGACTTCCCGGTCAAGGTCGTCGGCGAGGACGTCGAAAGCCTCGATGAGGTGGAGTGGCTGTTCTGGGTCGGCTGCGCGGGCGCCTACGAGGACCGCGCCAAGAAGACCACGGCCGCCGTCGCCGAGCTGCTGCACACCGCCGGGGTGGAGTTCGCGGTCCTGGGCAACGGCGAGACCTGCACCGGCGACTCCGCCCGCCGGGCCGGCAACGAGTTCCTGTTCCAGCAGCTGGCCATGGAGAACGCCGGGGTCCTCACCGAGACCAAGGCGAAGAAGGTCGTCGCCACCTGCGCCCACTGCTTCAACACCTTGAAGAACGAGTACGCCGAGTTCGGCGTCGAGCTGGAGGTGGTCCACCACACCCAGCTGCTCAACTCCCTGGTCCGCGAGGGCAGGCTGACCCCCGTGCCGCAGAACGGCGGCCCGAAGCGGACGCTGACCTACCACGACCCCTGCTACATCGGGCGGCACAACCAGGTCTACAGCCCGCCGCGGGAACTGCTGTCGGTCATCCCGTCGACCGAGTTCACCGAGATGGAGCGCAACAGCGAACGCTCGTTCTGCTGCGGCGCGGGTGGCGCCCGGATGTGGATGGAGGAGCGGATCGGCGAGCGGATCAACGTCAACCGCACCACCGAAGCCGTCGGCACCGGCGCGGACCAGATCGCCGTCGGGTGTCCGTTCTGCCGGGTGATGCTCTCCGACGGGCTCACCGAGCTCCAGGGCAAGGGCGAGGCTCGCGAGGAGGTCGAGGTCCTCGACGTCGCGCAGATGCTGCTGGCAGCGGTCAAGCGCGGTGAGTCCCCGCTGGCCGAGAACACCGAGGCGGACAAGGACGACGAGCGCTATCCAGCGACCGCCGCCCACGACGGGACGGGGGACCCCGAGCAGGCTCCCGACCGCGCGGGCGACGATCCGGCCGGAGTGATCGACCCCACCGACGGCAAGCCCGCTGCCGTGGTTGAGGTCGACGAGACCGGACAGAATGCCGAGCAGAGTGACGCCCCACCCGCGTGGGTCGGGCTGGACGTCGAGACGATCCTGGAAGGGGACGACGTGGACATCAGCGAGTTCAAGGCCAAGCTGAAGGCCGAGCTGAAGGAGGAGCTGCTCGCCGAGATCAAGGGCGAGCTCGAGGGCGCGCTCAACGCTGAGGACGGCACGTCGGAACCGGTGGAGAAGTCCACGCCGGGCTCGCTGTTCGAGGCCAAGGAACGCGCCGGTGCCAGCGGCTCCGCGAGCACCGGCGCGGCGGAGCCCGAGGCCGCCGAGCCCGAGGCCGCCTCTGAGACCGTCGAGCCCGAGGCCGCCTCTGAGACCGTCAAGCCCGAGGCCAAGCCCACCACCGAGGAGGAGAAGCCGAAGGAGGAGAAGAAGCCGGCCGCGTCCTCGGGGGACGACCCTCCCGCGATCGACTTCAGCGGCTCCCTCTGACGCATTCCCCCGAGTCGTCGCCGGGCCACGGGGACGCTCACTGGGCAACCGACTGGGCCGACTGGCCCGCCCCTGCCGCGGAGCTCACGGCGGCGCCCCCCGATGCGGGGGGCGCCGCCAGATTTTTGCCAATCTGTGCCCCGAACAGGTGTTTCAGGTCACACTGGGCGGGAAACGTCCGGACACACAGAGTGTCTGGTTTTGGGACGGGAGACCCGGAACCGCCGCGAACGCTGGGGAGCGTCCTGCGAGCGGCACGGCATCGGTGATGGGAGCACCAGGAAAGGGGCGGATCATGTGGCGTTCAGGGGCAGGACGCCGGCGGCAGCAGCTGGCGGTCAACGAGATGGTGGCAGCGGCGCATCGCACCGGCAGCTACCGCGAGCCGTGGCGCTCGACGCCCGGCGTGTGGGAGCACTTCCGGTCCGAGGCGGAGATCCTGCGGTACGTGCAGCGGGCGTGGCGCACTGCGCTGGCGGGCGCGGTGTACGTCGCGATCGATGCCGGCAACGGCGACCTGGCCGCCGACGTCGCGCGCGCCTACGAGGCCACCTGCCGGCGGCAACCGGGGGTGCGCCAGATCCTCCAGGCCCACTGCAACCACCCGGCGATCGCGGCCGCGATGCGCAAGGAGCAGATGCTGCTCGCCGGCCTGCTCCCCCAGACCGGCGAGAACCGGGCCGACGCGACCCTGACCGCAGCCTGAGGGGTCGTCACGCCCGGGGCGAGGTGGCCTCAGTCGATGCGGGTGCGGTGGAACCGAGCCGCTGAACGCGAGGGCGTCGGGCCCCGCTGCCCCTGGTAGCGCGAGCCGTACTTGGCCGATCCGTAGGGGTGCTCGGCCGCCGAGGAGAGCCTGAAGAAGCACAGCTGCCCGATCTTCATGCCGGGCCAGAGCTTGATCGGCAGGTTGGCCACGTTCGCCAGCTCGAGCGTCACGTGCCCGGAGAAGCCGGGGTCGATGAAGCCCGCGGTGGAGTGGGTGAGCAGCCCCAACCGGCCGAGCGACGACTTGCCCTCGAGCCGCGCGGCGACGTCGTCGGGCAGGGTCACCACCTCGTAGGTGGACCCCAGCACGAACTCCCCCGGGTGCAGGATGAACGGCTCGTCGCCCTCGGGAGCGACCTCGCGGGTGAGGTCGGGCTGGTCCTCGGCTGGGTCGATGTGGGGGTAGCGGTGGTTCTCGAAGGTGCGGAAGAACTTGTCGAGCCGCACGTCGACGCTGGACGGTTGGATCATCGCCTCGTCGAAGGGGTCCAGGGCCACGCGGCCCTGCGCGATCTCGGCCTTGATGTCGCGGTCGGAGAGCAGCACGCCGAGCACCCTACCCGCCGACGACCCCTGGTCTGACGCCACAATGACCGGGTGCCCCAGCCACGCTCGTCCGCCCTCCCCCACCGCCTTCGCACCTACGTCGCACTCGGCGACTCCTTCACCGAGGGGGTGGGGGACGCCGACCCAGGACGACCCCATGGCGTGCGGGGTTGGGCCGACCGGGTGGCCGCCGAGCTGGCCGTCCATCACCCCGACCTGACCTACGGCAACCTGGCGATCCGGGGCCGCAAGATGGCCGCGGTCCTCAGCGGCCAGGTCGAGCCCGCCATGGCGATGCGGCCTGACCTGGTGAGCGTCTACGCCGGCGGCAACGACCTCCTCCGTCCCGTGGTGGACGTCGACGCGATCGTGACCGCGTACGCCGCGGAGCTGGGCCGGCTGCGGGCGACGGGAGCCCACCTCGTGCTGTTCACCGGGTTCGACCTGGGGTGGGCGCCCCTCTTCCGGCGGCTGCGGGGACGGGTGGCGACGTACAACGAGCTGGTGCGGGAGGTGGCCGACGAGCTGGACGCCACCGTGGTGGACTTCTGGAGGATGCGGGACTACCGCGATCCGGCGATGTGGGACGTCGACCGGACCCACATGTCCAGCCTCGGCCACCAACGCATGGCGGTCGCCGTGCTGGACGCGCTCGGAGTCCCCCACCAGCTCGCACCACCCCACCCGGAGCAGGTTCCAGTGCCCTCGCCCGCCCAGCGCCGCAGCGAGGACCTCGCCTGGGCACGCACCCACGTCGCGCCCTGGGTGCACCGCCGGCTCACCGGGCGCTCCTCCGGCGACGGGCTGGAGCCGCGCTACCCGTCCCCGGTGGCGGCCCGGGAGCTGGACGCGAGGTCCGCTACTATCTGAGCGCAGCGCGACCCGGCGGGTCCGCCGCGCGGATGTAGTTCAATGGCAGAACATGAGCTTCCCAAGCTCAGAATGCGGGTTCGATTCCCGTCATCCGCTCCGGTTCGCAGGGTCCCCTCAGCACCACTCGCTCCCCCACGCGGTCACCGTCTCCCTGACGGTCCGGCGCGGCGCCACCACCCCGATGAGCCCGCTCGCGGGACCTCTGTCCTGACTGCCTCCCAGGCAGTCCCGGTTGATGGCATGACCAAGGGCGGCACTTTCCCGCTGGAGGTCACCCAGCGGCGTCATGGACTCGCAAACCTCCCAAATCGGACTAACGTTCAAGTATCAGGCATCCGGCCAGCAGTGGGGGCTCCACCGGATGCGGCAACACCAAGGGACGGTCCCGTGGTGGGTGGTCCGTGCGGCCTCCACCAGGCGGACCCGGCAAGGGAGAGATCATGAGTGACACAGGGAAGCTCCAGCAGCGGACACTGGCATGGGCGGCCAGCCTGGCACTGGTGATCAGCGTGGTGCTGGTGGGTTTCGCGCCCACCGCGAGCGCCAAGGTCGAGCACTGCCCTGACGGGGGAGAGAAGTACGAGGTCAGCGGCAGCGGCGGCACCACGACCATGACCGTCGACGGCAGGACCGTCGAGGTCGTGGTCAGCGGCGCGAACGTCACCTTCTACGGCGCTGACGACAAGCCCCTCAACGTCGAGTACTGCCTCAAGGCCGGCACCGACAACACCGGCAAGGAGAACGGGACGAGCGGCGACACCAGCTCCATCCCCAACAACGGCGGCCAGACCCCGGCGATCTCCTACGTGAAGGTCTACAAGGTCAACACCCCGCCCTACGTGCTCAAGACCGAGACCGCCCAGCAGCAGATCGAGGGTCAGCCCAACTGCCAGGCCGGCACCGTCGCGGTCTACGACCAAGAGCGCACCCGCACCGAGACCTCCGAAGGCGTCTGGGGCGAGTGGACCTCGTGGGCCACGGTGAACGAGACCAGCCGCTCGACCACCGACCAGGAGTGCCCGCCCTACGTGCTGAAGACCGAGACCGCCCAGCAGCAGATCGAGGGTCAGCCCAACTGCCAGGCCGGCACCGTCGCGGTCTACGACCAAGAGCGCACCCGCACCGAGACCAGCGAAGGCGTCTGGGGCGAGTGGACCTCGTGGGCCACCGTGAACGAGACCAGCCGCTCGACCACCGACCAGGAGTGCCCGCCCTACGTGCTGGGCACCGAGAAGCAGCTGCGCACGGTCGAGGGTCAGCCCAACTGCCAGCTCGGCACCGTCGCGGTCTACGACCAAGAGCGCACCCGCGGCGAGACCTCCGAAGGCGTCTGGGGCGAGTGGACCTCGTGGGCCACCGTGAACGAGACCACCCGCTCGACCACCGACCAGGAGTGCCCGCCGTACGTGCTGGGCACCGAGAAGCAGGTGCGCACGGTCGAGGGTCAGCCCAACTGCGAGACCGGCACCGTCGCGGTCACGAGCAGGAGCGCACCCGCGGCGAGACCTCCGAAGGCGTCTGGGGCGAGTGGACCGCGTGGACCACCGTCGAACGAGACCACCCGCTCGACCACCGAGCAGGAGTGCCCGCCCGTACGTGCTGGGCACCGAGAAGCAGGTGCGCACGGTCGAGGGTCAGCCCAACTGCGAGACCGGCACCGTCGCGGTCACTGAGCAGGAGCGCACCCGCGGCGAGACCTCCGAGGGCGTCTGGGGCGAGTGGGCCGCGTGGACCACCGTCGACGAGACCACCCGCTCGACCACCGCAGAGGAGTGCCCCACCGAGGGGCCGAAGACTCCCGAGGTGCTGGGCAAGGAGAAGAAGACCGGCACGCCTCAGGTGCTCGGCGTCCAGGCCGTGGCACCGGCGCCCGCAGCGGTTCCGACCGCGGTGGATGCCGGCCTGGCCGCCCAGCAGGGCACCAGCTCGACGCCCTGGCTGCTGGCCGGAGCAGCGCTCCTCCTGATCGGGCTGGGTCTGGGAATCGCCCCGGTCTCGGTGCGAGGAAAGCGCTCTCGCTGAGCCAGGGCACCACGACCCACGAGTCGCGGTGACGGGAGCAACGAGGGGCCTCCCCCGACGGGGAGGCCCCTCGTGCGCTGCGCAGGCTCCCTTGTCCGACTCGTTCCTGCCACACTGCTGCGGTGTCCTGGATCAGGGAGTGGCGCCGTGGCGGCCCCCACGCCATCTCGCCCACTGCGCACTACACGGGGCATGTCTGGGTCCGCCACGGCCTCGGTGACGCCCGGCTCGCGACGACCAGCGGTCGACTCCTGCACGCTCTCGTCCAGCCGGCGATGCTGGCCTCCCGCCTGGTCGGGGGGCCCACGCTCGAGGACTTCCTGCTGGCACGTCACCGCATCATCGACCACCTGCTCCACCGGGCCATCACCACCGGCGAGGTCACCCAGGTCGTCGAGCTCGCCTGCGGGATGAGCCCCCGGGGCCTCGGCTTCACCGAGCACTACCCCGAGCTGGTCTACGTCGAGGTCGACCTGCCCCAGATGGCCGCCCACAAGCGTGCCGCCCTCGATGCCGTCCGGCTGCCACACCCACGCCACCGCGTCGAGACCGCCGACGTCATGACCGGCGTCCAGCTCTCCAGGATCTTCTCCTCCCTCGACCGGAGCCGCGGGGTGGCGGTGGTGACCGAGGGGCTGCTGAACTACCTCTCCCGCACCGACGTGGTCGAGCTGTGGCGGCGGCTCGCGCACGAGATGCACCGGTTCCCCCAGGGGCGCTACCTCTCCGACCTGCACGTGGTCTCGGAGGCCGGCCGCATCGACCGGGCGTTCACGATCGCGCTCGGCGCCGCTGTCCGGGGCCGGGTCCAGCTGCACTTCGACGACGTCTCCGCTGCCCGCGCGGCGCTGCTGGCCGCCGACTTCGACCGGGCAGAGCTGTGGTCGCCCGACGAGCTGTCGGCACAGCTACCGGGCGTGGACCTCCCCGGAGCGTCGCGGGTCCGCGTCGTGGACGCCGTGACCGGCACCCCTCCCGACGAGGCGCGCAACCGTTAGTCTCCGCAGGGTGAGCCCCGAGCTGAGCGACCGCATCGTCTGGCAGGCCCCCGACGACGACCACCCTGCACGGCGCGCCTCCCGGTCGTCCTACGCCGCGGTGGTGGCCAAGGACAAGGAGCGGTGGCTCTCCCTCTTCGCCGACGACGCCGTGCTGGAGGACCCGGTCGGGCCGTCGTTCTTCGACCCCGAGGGCGCCGGTCACCACGGCAAGGACGGCATCGCCGCCTTCTGGGACGTCGCGATCGCGCCGGTCGTGGAGTTCACCTTCACCATCCGCGACTCCTTCGCCAACGGCAACGCGTGCGCGAACATCGGCACCTTCAGCACCCGCATGGCAGACGGCACGCTCGCCGACACCGACCTGATCGCGGTCTACCGTCTCGACGACGAGGGCCGGATCCGTTCGATGAGCGCCCACTGGGAGGTCGAACGGACGATGGCGACGCTGCGCAAGGCCTGAGGCGCGCACCCGCCGTGAGAAACCAGGTGCCGCGCCGTCAGTGTGGTTGCCACGCCTCGTCGTCGTGGGTGCGGGCGCTGACCTCGTCCGGCAGCTCGCCGTCGGCCAGGGAGCGCAAGGTGACCTGCTCGCACACGTCGCGCAGGCTGCTGCGGGCAGCGATCCACACCAGCTGAAGCGCCTGCGCGCTCTCGTTGTAGGCCACCGCCTCGGGTCGGTCGCCGTGCACCGACACCAGCGGCCCGTCGACGGCGCGGATGACGTCAGCCACGCTGACCTTCTCCGCGGCACGCGACAGCCGCCAGCCGCCGGACTGACCCCGTTGCGAGACCACGATGCCGGCACGGCGCAGGTCGGCCAGGATCGCTTGCAGGAAGCCGGCGGGGATCCCCTGTCGCCGGGCGAGCTCCTCGGCACTGATCGGCACGGCACCGATCGGCACGGCACTGATCGGCACGGCACTGATCGGGCCGTCGCTGGGGGGACCCTCGGCGGTGACGGGGTCGGGCGCGCCGCCACTGGTGGCGCGCGCGAGCTCGATGAGTGCCCGCAGCGCGTAGTCGCTCTTGGCCGATACCCGCACCCCGGCAGTCTCTCACCGCGTCATGGTTGCCTCGTGGACGTCCCAAACCGGGGAGTCTCCGTGACTCACGTCTCGCCGGTCCGGACTGCTGCGCAGGTGTAGTGGGCCGGTTACCGGGGAGTATTCGGTCAACCAACCCTGAAGGAGTTGAACCGATCCATGAGCGACAGCGACAAGGTCGAGAACAAGACCGAGAACCTCAAGGGCCAGGCCAAGGAGACGTTCGGTGACGTCACCGGCAACGAGGACAAGAAGGCCGAGGGTCAGAAGGACCAGAGCAAGTCGGACCTGAAGCAGGCCGGCGAGAAGATCAAGGACGCGTTCAAGTCCTGATCCAGTGAGGCCCGCTGCACGCGGTGCCTCCTGAGCGCGAGAGCCCCCGAGCCCCTCCGGGCCGGGGGCTCTCGCGCGTCCGAGGAGTCCCGCTGGGAGCGGGTGTGACTGGCGCGACGCCCCGGTTTCCGGCGGATGAGTTGATTCGTGGGTGGTCCTGCTCGCATAATGGAAGTTACTGACCAGTAACGAGGTCGAGGCAGGCTCGGCCGCCACACGGCGAAGGGGTTCCCAGTGAGCCACTACAAGAGCAACATCCGCGACATCGAGTTCAACCTCTTCGAGGTGCTCGGCCGCGACAAGGTCCTGGGGACCGGCCCCTTCGAGGAGGTCGACACCGAGACCGCGAAGGCGATCCTGGCCGAGGTCGACCGCCTCGCGCGCGAGGACCTTGCGGCGTCCTACGAGGACAGCGACCGCAATCCACCGACATGGGATCCCCAGACGGGCACCGCGGACATCCCCGAGTCGTTCAAGAAGAGCTACCAGGCCTGGATGGACTCCGAGTTCTGGCGGCTGACCATCAGCAACGAGCTCGGCGGACAGATGGCTCCTTCCACGATCGCCTGGGCGATCGGCGAGCTCGTGCTCGGGTCCAACGCCCCGATCTGGATGTACGGCGCCGGGCCGAGCTTCGCCGGCGTCGTTCACCGCAACGGCAACGACCGTGACAAGAAGATCGCTGAGCACATGGTGGAGCGCCAGTGGGGCGCCACCATGGTGCTGACCGAGCCCGACGCAGGATCCGACGTCGGCGCGGGACGCGCGAAGGCCACCGCCAACGACGACGGCTCGTGGAACATCGAGGGCGTCAAGCGCTTCATCACCTCGGGCGAGCACGACATGAGCGAGAACATCGTCCACCTCACGCTCGCCCGCCCGGTCGGTGTGGAGGGCGTGGGCGGCCCCGGCACCAAGGGCCTCTCGCTGTTCATCGTGCCGAAGTACCACTTCGACTTCGAGACCGGAGAGCTGACCGGCGAGCGCAACGGCGTCCACGTCACGAACGTCGAGAAGAAGATGGGCATCAAGGTGTCCAACACCTGCGAGGTCACCTACGGTGACAACGGGCCGGCCAAGGGCTGGCTGCTCGGCGAGGTCCACGACGGCATCGCGCAGATGTTCGAGGTGATCGAGAACGCCCGGATGATGGTGGGCACCAAGGCGATCGCCACCCTGTCGACCGGCTACCTCAACGCACTGGAGTACGCCAAGGAGCGGGTCCAGGGTCCCGACCTCACCCAGGCCGCGGACAAGACCGCACCCCGGGTCACGATCACCCACCACCCCGACGTCCGCCGCTCGCTGATGACGCAGAAGGCGTACTCGGAGGCGCTGCGCGCCCTGGTGCTCTACACCGCGTCGTGGCAGGACCGCGTCATGCTCGCGGGGCACGCGGGCGAGAAGGACGAGCTGGCCGAGCGGGTCAACGACCTGCTGCTGCCGATCGTCAAGGGCTACGGCTCGGAGAAGTCGTGGACGCTGCTGGGCACCGAGTCGCTGCAGACCTTCGGCGGCTCGGGCTTCCTCCAGGAGTACCCGATCGAGCAGTACGTCCGTGACGCCAAGATCGACACGCTCTACGAGGGCACCACTGCGATCCAGGGCCAGGACTTCTTCTTCCGCAAGATCGTCAAGGACCAGGCCACGGCGCTGGGTCATCTCGCCGGCGAGATCGAGAGCTTCGTCAAGAGCGAGGCGGGCAACGGGCGGCTCAAGCAGGAGCGGGAGCTGCTCGCGACGGCACTGGAGGACGCCAACGAGGTGGTCTCGGCGATGATCGGCGACCTGATGTCGGCCGACGCCAACGCCGAGGGCGGCGACGTGCGCAACATCTACAAGGTGGGGCTCAACACCACCCGCCTGCTGATGGTGCTCGGCGACATCGTCTGCTCGTGGCTGCTGCTGCGCCAGGCCGAGATCGCGCTCGAGAAGCTGGGCGGCGACGTCAAGGACGCCGACCGCGACTTCTACGAGGGCAAGGTGGCCGCGGCGCAGTTCTTCGCCCGCCAGGTGCTCCCGATGGTCTCCGCCGAGCGGCAGATCGCCGAGAACGTGGACCTCTCGCTGATGGACCTCCCGGAGTCCGCCTTCTGAGGGTCAGCCTCGTGACGGAACCACTGGGTCCCCAGTGAAACCAGCACTCCCCCCGCGTTGCAACGCGGGGGGAGTGCTGGTTTTGGGCAGCCTCTCCGTCCGCCACGGTGACGAGTGGCGGCTCGCGCTCGACACCCAGACCCCTGTCCGGGACTGACCGCCCAGTCAAGGCCGCTCAGTCAAGGCCGCTCAGTCAGGGGCTCAGGCCGCTCGAGTCAGGGCCGCTCGAGAATCAACGGCGCCGGTCGCGGTCCTGCTGGGTCCAGCGGGCCTTCTTCCCGGTACGGCGGGTGGCCGGGGCCGCGGAGGAGTCGCGTCCCTGCTCGCTGGTACGGCCGCGTGAGGGACGGGACTGGGCCTGGGACTGGGACTGGGAAGCGGCCTGCGACTTGCCCTGGGGCTTCGAGTCGGGGCGGGAACCCCCGGCCGCCTTGGTCCGCTTGTCACGACGGGGAGGACCCTCCCGCTCACGCCGACCGCCGCCGCTGTGCGGGGGACGGCGCGCCGGTCGTCCCCGGTGCTCGCCGCGCGACGAGCCCGGACGGTGCGGACGCTGCTTGTGCGCGGGCGCCTCGGTGCCCGACGTCGCCAGCGCCTCCGCGGTGAGCTCGTCCGGGGCCGACCGCAGGTCGTGGTGCCGGGCAGTGACGCCGGCCTGGCGCTGCATCGCCGCGACGGTGGCAACCTGCCGCGGTGTGACGATGGTGATCACGGCACCGGACTCACCGGCCCGGGCGGTGCGACCCGACCGGTGCAGGTAGGCCTTCGGCTCCGTCGGCGGGTCGAAGTGGACCACGATCCCGACCCGGTCGACGTGGATGCCGCGGGCCGCCACGTCGGTGGCGACCACCGCGCGGGCGCGACCGTCGGAGAACCGCTCCAGGTTGCGCTCCCGCACCCGCTGGCTCAGGTTGCCGTGCAGGTCGACAGCCACCACGCCCTGCTCGGCGAGCGCGTCCCGCAGCTCGGTGGCGCCGTCGCGGGTACGTGTGAAGACGATCGCACGGTCGTTGGCCCGCACCAGCGCCACCGTCGCCGCGATCTTGTCGCGGAAACCTCCCACGGTGAGCACGTGGTGGGCCATCGTGGACACCGCGCTCGAGCTGGGGTCCACCTCGTGCAGCCGCGGGTCGCGTAGGTGCTTGCTCACCAACCGGTCGACGTCACCGTCGAGGGTGGCGCTGAGCAGCATCCGCTGGCCGTCAGGGGGCAGCTGCTCGAGCAGCTTGTCCACGTCGGGGAAGAACCCGAGGTCGCACAGGTGGTCGGCCTCGTCGAGCACGGTCACCTCGACGTCCTCGGTCTTGAGGACCCCCTTGTCGATGAGGTCCTGCAACCGGCCGGGGGTGGCGACCACGATGTCGGTGCCCCGCCGCAGCTCCTGGATCTGGCGGTCGTAGCGGGTGCCGCCGTACACGGTGAGCAGCCGGAGCCCCACCGCCCGGGCGACGAGCTCCATGGAGCGCTCCACCTGTGCGGCCAGCTCCCGGGTCGGCACGATGACGATGGCCCGCGGATGGTGGACCCGGCTCTTCTCGCCGGCCAGGCGTGCGACGACGGGGATGCCGAAGGCGAGGGTCTTGCCCGACCCCGTCTGCGCCCGCCCGAGGACGTCGTGGCCCGCCATCGCGTCGGGGATGAACGCGGCCTGCACGGGGCTCGGCGTCTCGATGTCCTGCAGGATGAGCGCAGCCAGCACCTTGCGGGGCAGGCCGAACCGCTCGAACTCGGACAGGACGTACGTCGGGGCAGGAGCCCCCGGACCGACGACAGGACCGTCAGAGGGGCCGTCGGAGGGGCCGTGGGAGGAGCCGTCGGCGGGGCCGGAGCCCGGCGAGGAGGGGGACATGCGAAGCCTCAGAAGCTGCAGCCTCGGGCCGCGCGGCGTGAACAGCGGGAGCGGACTGCGGGGAAGAAGGGGACCGTGAAGCGGCCACGTGCTCGATGCACTCTACCGGCTCCGGCGGGGCCCCAGCGCCTCGTCACTAGTCTGAGCGTCATGACTTCGGACACCCCTGCTCCGCCTCCTCCCGCCTCCGACCGGTCGCGACTGCGCGAGCTCGTCGACATCTGGTACTCCGCGTGCCAGGACGTGATCGGCCTGCTCGAGCAGCTCGACGACGAGGAATGGGCACGCTCCACCGACCTCCCCGGCTGGGACGTCAAGGCGGTCGCGGCCCATCTCGCGCACCTCGAGTCCGAGCTGGCCGGCATCCCTCAGGAGCAGGTGGAGGTGCCCGACGCGCCGCATCTGCGCACCCCCTTCTCCCACTACACCGAGGTCGGGCCCGTGGCCAGACGGGACTGGCCGCACGGGCGCATCGTGGAGGAGCTGCGCAGCTCGGTGGAGACACGGATGGCGGAGCTGCGCGACAACCCGCCGGCCGACCTGTCCGAGACCGGACCCTCGTTCGCCGCGCTGGCGGGATGGAGCTGGGAGACGTTGCTGACCAACCGGCCCTTCGACGTCTGGATGCACGAGCAGGACATCCGCCGCGCGGTCGGACACCCCGGCGGGCTCGACAACGCCGCGGCGTCGCACGCGGCAAGGGTGTTCGCGCGGGGCTTCCCCATGGTGGTCGGCAAGAGAGCCCAGGCCCAGCCGGGCGAGACGGTCGCGCTGGAGATCGACCAGGCCCCGCCCGGCGCCCCGGCACGGGTGGTGGTCGTCGTCGACGAGGACGGACGGGCGCGGGTGACGGAGGACCCGGCGCCCCCGACCGCGACCGTGCGGGTGGGGTTCGAGGACTGGGTCCGGCTCGCCGGTGGCCGCTGCACCCGTGGCGGGGCCGAGGTCCAGCTGTCGGGAGACGTGAGCCTCGCCGCCCGGGTCGTGGACGGGATGGCCGTCACCCCGTGACCCGCCCGGGCTGGGGGCCCGCCGACATCCCCCCGCTGCACGGTCTGCGTGCCCTCGTCACCGGGGCGACCAGCCCTGTCGGGACCCACGTCGCCGAGGCGTTGGCACGCGCGGGAGCAGAGGTGGTCCTGGCCGGCCGCGACCCGGAGAGGCTGGCGACCACGTGCGAACAGCTCGCCGCCCGGGCGCCCGCCTCGCGGCTCCACCGCGTCGAGCTGGACCTGGCCGACCTGGCGTCGGTGCGTGATGCCGCGGAGGCGGCCGCCGCCCTGGGTCCCCTGGCGATCCTGGTCAACAATGCGACGGTGGTGGACGGACCGCACGAGCGCACCGCCGACGGGTTCGAGCGCCGGCTGGGCACCAACCACCTCGGCCACTTCGCGCTCACCGGACTAATGCTGCCGCAGCTGGTGGCGTCCGGACGGGGCCGGGTGGTCACGGTCTCCTCCCTGGTCGCGCGCGCGGCGCGACGCGTCGCCACCAGCCACCTGGGCCGTCCGGGCGAGATCGGCGACGACCCCTGCGGCACGTGGACCGGGTACGCCTCGTCCAAGCTGGCGAACCTTCTCTTCACCGTCGAGCTCGACCGTCGTGCCGGGACCCGGCGGCTCCCACTCTGTGCGGTCGCCGCACACCCCGGCTACACGACCACTGACCCGGCGAGCTCCGGCGCCGACCCGGGCCGACGTCCGGAGCGGGCCATCCTGGCTGCGGTCACCCGACTGGTGGGGCAGTCGGCTGAGGCGGGGGCCCAGTCCGTCGTCATGGCTGCCACCACACCAGACCTGCAAGGGGGCTCCTGCGTCGGGCCTGCGGGACCGTTCGGGCTACACGGGGAACCTGGTCCAGTCCCGATGCCCAAGCCGGCCCTGGACCCGGAGCTAGCGGCCGAGCTGTGGGTCGCCTCCGAGCAGGCGACTGGGGTTGCCTTCCCCTGATCAGCCCATCTCGCGGCCGGCGGCCGGGGTCGGCGCTGAGAGCTCGTCGCCGGGACGCCGCGGCACCCGCCAGGTCATGACCGTTCCCTTCGGATCGTTCGGCTCCCAGGTCGCGGCACCACCGAGGTTGCGAGCACGACTCATCAGGTTGCTGATGCCGCTGCTCCGGGGAAGGGGATCGGGCAGGCCGATGCCGTCGTCGGTCACCCGAACGGTGAGGTCATGCTCCGAGCCGATCATCGACACGTGGGCCGTCGATGCACGCGCGTGGCGGGCGACGTTGGACAGCGCCTCCTGGATCACCGAGGCCACCTGGGCGATCAGGTCGGGTGGCAGTCCGGCGATGGCGCCCGACACCTCGATCGCCGGCATGAAGCCGAGGATGCGGGAGGCGCGGTGGCCGATGTCGTGCAGCACCTGCTCGACGTCCTCGTGGTCGTCGACACTGGTCAGCTCGAAGATCGAGTTGCGCAGCTCGCGGATGGCCATGTCAAGCTCCTTGGCCACGCCGTTGAGGCTCTCGCCGAGCACCCCTTCGGTGCCGTGCTCCAGTTCGAACTTGCGCGCCGTCCGGCCGAGGGCGGCGACCTGCAGGCCGGCGGCGAAGATCCGCTGGATCACGCGGTCGTGCAGGTCGCGGGCGATCCGGTCTCGCTCCTCGAGCAGCGCCAGCCGGGTGCGCTGGCGGTTGATCTGCACCGACCGCACCCGGACGCGGTCCTCCAGCTTCTCGTTGAGGGAGTACAGCTCCTCGACCAACACCTGCTGCTCGGCGTCGAACTGGCGCGCCTCGCGTCCCAGCAACAGCCCGATGAGGGTCACCGAGGCCGCCGCGAGGGTGACGAACAGGGTGAAGGCCAGCGTCTCGTTGTAGGTGCCCTGCTCGATGCCGCTGAAGATCAGCCAGCCGGCGGAGGGCAGCAGCACGAGGCCGACGGGAAGCAGAGAACGCTGCAGCCGTGCCCCCCAGTCGCGGCCGTAGACCACCCACTGGAACAGGCCACCCGGGATGCTCAGCCCGGCTGCCGCAGCAGCGAGGACCACGAGGAGTGCGGTGTTCATGGCCATCGGGGTGAGCGAGTTGAAGCGGTAGAGCTCGACCGTGCCGAACGTGTAGCCGTAGATGGCGAGCAGCGCGGTCGCCAGTGCGAACAGGATCAGCGTCTCGGTCAGCCGACGCCAGCGCTCGCTGAGAATGATGCCGATGGACAGCAGCGAGATGCACAGGACGCTGTTCACCGGCACCCGCCCCGGAATGGCGTTGCCCGGCTGCGTCGACCAGTCGGTGACCACCGCTTCGTCGATCCCGAGACCCGCACCGAAGACGTGCTCCGCGGCGACGAGGAGCATCAGCGCGAGGCTCAGGGCAGCCGGCACCGGTCGCCAGGGGGCGGGCAGCAGCAGCGCGATGCCGATCAGCAGCATGGCGACCGCGGTGTTGAAGCGCATGGACACCCAGTCCGCCTGGAACCGGACCATGATCGGGATCTCGAGGAACCATCCGAGCATCACCAAGGCGGACAGGGCGACGACCATGCCTGCCAGCAGCGAGACGTAACCGGCGGCGCGCGACGGCCACTCGCTGTGCGCCGTCCGCACCCCAAGAGGGGACGCAAGGCTGGTCATCGCCCTCCTGCGGGCACGGTCGTCCGAGTCATCCGTCTCAGCCTAGTAGCGCAGCGGCCCGCCGACGCGCACTTCTCGAAGGTGGCCCGAGATGAACGTCAGGCACGGCGTGGGAAACGCTCGAACTCGGGTCGCCGCTTCTCCTTGAACGCTTCCCGGCCCTCCTGGGCCTCCTGGTTGCCGTAGAAGAGCAGGTTGGCGTCGTGCGCCAGCTGCTGGATACCCGCATAGCCGTCCTCGTGGGCGTGGAAGGAGGCCTTGAGCAGCCTCAGGGCGAACGGCGACAGCTCCAGCATCTCCCGACACCACTGCACCGTCTCCCGCTCCAGCTCGGCCAGCGGCACCACGGTGTTGACCAGGCCCATCTCCATCGCCTGCTGGGCGTCGTACTGGCGGCAGAGGAACCAGATCTCCTTGGCCTTCTTGGGGCCGACCAGATCGGCGAGGATGCTGGCCCCGAAGCCGCCGTCGAACGATCCGACCTTCGGGCCGACCTGGCCGAAGCGGGCGTTGTCCGCCGCGATGGTGAGGTCGCAGACGAGATGGAGCACGTGTCCGCCCCCGATGGCCCACCCGGCGACCATGGCGACGATCGGCTTCGGGCAGCGACGCATGGCGACGTGCAGGTCGGTGACGTGGAAGCGGCCAGTGGCGTTCTCGTCGGTCTTGTAGCCGCTGTCGCCGCGCACCCGCTGGTCACCCCCGGAGCAGAAGGCGCGATCCCCCTCGCCGGTCAGGACGATCACGCCCACGGACTCGTCCTCGCGGGCGCGCTCGATGGCCCGCCCGATCTCGATGATGGTCTGCGGCCGGAACGCGTTGTGCACCTCGGGTCGGGTGATGGTGATCTTGGCGATCCCCTCCGGCGAGACCTGGTAGCGGACGTCCTCGAAGCTTCCCTGGGTCTCCCAGTCGACGTCGGCGGGCTCGATGGTCGGGGCAGGCTGGCTTTCCATGGGCCCATGATCTTGCACCGGTGGCGTCGGCGGTCATGCGGGGCTGCCGGCCGGGGTCGACCGCGTCAGGACTGCAGCGCACCGACGACGATGCCCACCAGCATGCGCCGGAAGGCGTCAGGATCGACCTGGCCGTCGAGCCGGCTGCCCAGCAGCAGACCGTCGAAGGCCAGGATCACCAGCTGCGCGCACAACCGGTCGGTCCCCAGCGCCTGGGGCCCGATGCTGGGGTCCCGCGCGATGGCCTGTCGGAACCACGCGGTGAACTCGTCCTCCGCGGAGGCCCGGAAACCGGCGATCGCCGTGCGCGGACTGGAGTCGTCCGCGCCGTCGGTCTCCCCGGTGTGGGTCTGCAGCAGCAGCAGGTGCCCCATGCGGGGCACGCCGGGCGCCTGCACCTGCCGCCAGGTGGTCCGCAGGATGTCCTGCAACCCCTCGGCCAGGGAGCCGCCCTCGGGGATCGGCAACCACGCCGGCACCTCGTCACGCCAGTTCTCGTACGTCTGCTCCACGGCGGCCCTGACGAGGGATGGGGCATCGAGAGCCAACGACTGCACCTTGTCGACCGAGACCCCGGCGTGCTGGGCGATGTCGTCCAAGGTCAGCTCCTCCCAGCCGCGCTCGTGCACGGCCAGCAGCGCCGCCTCCGCCACGAGGTCCGGGATGGTGGCGTCGTCGCTCATGGCACCCTCACCGCCACCCTCCCGCTGCCACGATGCCGGCGGACGCGAAGGTCATCAGCCGCTCGAGGTCCCACTGCGGGCTCGCGGCACCGGCGAACACGGCCCCGTCGATGAGCGACAGGTGTCCCGCGGTGACCTCGTCGACGGCGGAGGAGGACCGGTCGGACATGAGGCTCGCCCAGTAGTCGTGGAGGACCTCCCGGGTGTGGGCGCGGACGTCGTTGAACAGCGCGCAGCAGGCGGCGTCGTCGAGTGCAGGCTCGAGCCGCAGCACCTGGCCAAGGCGCCAGAAGTCAGCCGACCGACTGCCGGCCGCGACCCCGAGCACCAGTCGCCGGGTGATCTCGGCGGGGACGTCCGGAAGCGGCTCGAGGTCGCGCCACGCCGGCATCTGGTCGTACCACTCGTCCCGGGCGAGCTCGAAGGCCGCTGCCAACAGCTCCACCGTGTCGGAGAACTCGCGTCGGACGTCGGCCTCGTCGACATCGGCGGCGCGGGCGACCCGCTCGTACGTCGTCCCGTGATAGCCGCGCTGCAGTGCGACCGCGACGGCAGCACGCAGCACGGCGGCGCGACTGTCGTCTGCATGTGTGGGCCTGCCGAGGGCATCAGCGGGATCGTCCATGGGGAGCGCGCCTTCCTTTCCCCTGAGCCATGTAACCAAGCCTGGCCCGATCGCGCTAGCACCGGGCCCCGACGAAAGGGCTCGGAACAGGTGCGTGACCTGTCCCACACTGGCTCGTTGACCCGTCGCGGGGCGCCACTCCGGCGCCACGAGGAAGACGGGGGACTGATGGATCTGACGCGCAAGCCGCTCGCCCTGCTGCTGGGACTCCTCCTGGCGCTGCTGCTCGGACTGTCACTGGCAGCGCTCTCGCCGGCGTCGCCCGCCGCGGCCCACGAGGAACGGGAAGCCACGTTCCCCGACGGCAGCTCGCGCGTCCCCGCCTTCCGCGGACTCGACAACCCCCGCCAGCGCGTGGTCTGCCGAGCCGACAGCCGCACCCGTGTCAACCGGATGCCCAACGGCCCGCTCAAGCGACGCAACAAGGCTCTGCTGCGCAGCTGCCGCTTCGGATCGATCCAGAGCGCCATCAACAGCATCAGCCGGCGCAACACCTCGGTCTACGTGCTGCCGGGCGTCTACCGCGAGACCAAGTGGGCGAACCTGAAGCGTTCGCAGTACTGCTCCAACCTGAAGACCGAGTCCGACGACCCCGTCGAGGCAGCCAGCTACATCGGGTCCATCACCGACCCGACGACCGGCCAGGAGAACGCCGAGAGCGACCCGGTCGCCCTGTCGTACTCAGACCAGCGCCGCTGCGCGCACAACCTCAACCTCATCGGGATCTTCGGTGACTCCACTCCCGAGGACGACTCGATCGCCTGCGACAGCCGCTTCTGCGGGACGCAGATCGTCGGCACCGGGCGGCGCATGCGCGACGTCCTCCTCGACAACCGGTTCACCAAGCTCAACGCGATCCGCGCCGACAGGATGAGTGGCTTCTACCTGCGCAACATGACCGTGCAGCAGTCCGAGTTCAACTCGATCTACGTCCTCGAGACCGACGGCTTCGTCATCGACCGCGTGATCGCCCGAGCCAACGACGAGTACGGCATCCTCGCCTTCGCCAGCGACCACGGCGTGATCAAGAACAGCGACACCTACTACAACGGCGACTCCGGCATCTACCCCGGTTCAGCCTCCGACGTCAACGGCGCGAACGAGAGCTTCAAGCCCACGCGCTACTCGATCGTGATCAAGAACAACAAGTCGCACCACAACACGCTCGGCTACTCCGGCACTGCCGGCAACTCGGTGTGGGCCCACGGCAACGAGTTCTACGAGAACGCCACCGGTATCGCGACGGACTCGCTCTTCCCGGGCCACCCCGGACTGCCCCAGGACCACGCACGGTGGAGCCGCAACAAGATCTACAGCAACAACGTCAACTGGTACACCGAGTACGTCGACCAGGGTGTCTGCGACAAGCCGATGAAGGAACGCGGCTACATGCAGGGCGCCGTCTGCCCGGTGGTGCCGACCCCGGTGGGCACCGGGGTGCTCATCGCCGGCGGCAACTTCAACTCCACCGACCACAACTGGATCTACGACAACTGGCGCTACGGCACCATGCAGTTCATGGTGCCCGCCGCCCTGCGCGACGAGTACGACCCGACCAAGCAGAACGACACCTCCCACCACAACCACACCGTGGCCAACCAGATGGGGCTCCGCCCCGACGGCACGACTCGTCACAACGGCCAGGACCACTGGTGGGACGACCAGGGCGTCGGCAACTGCTGGGAGGACAACACCTACTCCCGCGGCGAGCGCACCGACAACTTCACCGTCGAGCCCGCCTCCTGCGACGAAGGCGGCTCAGCGAACCCCATCGGCTTCCCGGTCAAGGACGCCGACTTCCTCTCCTGCAGCCAGTACGACCGCAACGACCCGGTGCTGCGCCACCCGCCGGCCTGCAGCTGGTTCGACAGCCCGTCGGAGCCCACCGCCGACGGCGCCGTCGTGACCTTCGGCGAGCAGGAGGTCGCTGCGCTGACCGCAGCCAGGAAGAGCGGTTCCCCGGCCGACGGCCTGCTCGCCTCCACGGTCGGCATCGGCGGTCTGGCCGTGCTGCTCCTGGGAGCCCGGACGAGGCGGCGGCGTGCGCCGTAGCAGCCTGCTCGCGGTGCCCGTCGCCGTCCTCCTCGCCGGCCTCGCTGGGGGGATGGCGGTGGCCGCGAACGATCCGCAGCTGGTCGCGGACGAGCCCACGTCGGTGACCGGCACCCAGGGAACCGCCGTCTTCGACATCGGGGTCCATCACGTCCGGCACGTCCGCTACCAGGACCGCGGCACGCTGCGCTACACCTTCTGGTTGCGCAACGACGGCGCCCTCCCGGTCACGGTGAGGGGTCTGGCCGACGACCAACCCCGGTCCCGGCTGTTCGCGCCGGAGGAGCTCACCGGGTCCAGCGGTGACGAGGACGTCCGGGTCGGCGCCGGTGACTCGGCAGAGGTCACGCTGTCTCTGCGGATGAGCGGGTGCGAGTCGCTGTCGGCTCGCGCCGGCAGCTTTCTCACCGAGGTCGTGCTGCGCACCGAGCAGGCCGGGATCTTCACCGATGACGTGGCCCTCCGGCTCCCGGAGGAGCTTCGGACCGGCTCGCCACGCGAGGCGTTCTGCCCCAACTCGACGGCCACCTCACGCCCGCCGCTGGCGCCGACGCCCGCGCCTGACGTCCCGGCGCCGACCTCACCCGTCGAGCCTCACCCGTCGAGCTTGGCGATGTCCTCCTCGTCGAGCTCGAGGTCGACGGCCGCGGCCGAGCTGCGCACCGACTCCGGCCTGCTGGCGCCGGGGATCGGGATCACGCAGGTCGACCTCGCCAGCTCCCATGCCAGTGCGACCTGTTGCGGGGCGACCCCGCGCTTGCGCGCGACCTGGGCGAAGGCGCTCCACCGCTCCCCCAGCTCGGCGGCCTCCTTCATGCCCCCCAACGGGCTCCACGCGAGGAACGCGAGCCCGAGCTCCTGGCACAGGTCGACCTCGCGCGCCGAGTCGCGGAAGCTGGGCGAGAACTCGTTCTGCACCGACACCAAGGCGTCGCCGAGGATCTCGCGGGCCTGCCTGATCTGGTCGGGGTCGGCGTTGGAGAGCCCCGCCATCTCGATCAGCCCGTCGTCGTGGAGCTGCCTCAACCCGCCGAGGGTCTCCTCGTAGGGCACCTGCGGGTCGGGCCGGTGGTGTTGGTAGAGCCCGATCCGCTCGACGCCGAGCCGGCGCAAGGATGCCCGGCAGGCGCGTTGGAGATACTCGGGACTGCCGTCGAGACCCCACTCCTCGCCGTGCCGGGTGTGTCCACCCTTGGTGGCCACCAAGACCGTGTCAGTCGCTCCGAGTCGCCGGAGGGCGTCGGCGACGAGCTCCTCGTTGTGGCCGAAGTCGGACTCGTCGAGGGAGTACGCGTCAGCCGTGTCGACCAGGGTCACGCCATGCTCGACGGCCGTGGCCACGGTGCGGAAGGCCAGTTCCGGGTCCTCGTGATCGCGAAGCGTCAGGGGCATGGCGCCGAGACCGACCGCGCTGACCTCGTGGGTTCCGATACGTCGCGTCTGCATGGCCTCAGCGTGCTCGCCCACCCTGTCGGCCAAACCCGTCGTAACCTGGCTCCGTGAGCGGGCCGGAGGTACAGGTCTCGGCGTTCGCAGACCTCGACCTGGCGACGTCGTACCGGTTGTGGCAGCTGCGGTCCGAGGTCTTCGTGGTGGAACAGCGGTGCGCCTACCTCGACCTCGACGGCCGCGACACCGAACCCGCCACCCGCCATCTGTGGGTCGAGGAGGCGCACATGCCGGTCGCCTACCTCAGGGTGCTCGACGACGGGGACGCCGCCAGGGTGGGACGCGTCGTCGTCGCCGGCTCGAGCCGCGGACGTGGCCTCGGCGAGCTGTTGATGGCTCGCGCCCACCGGCTCACCGCCGGCCGCCCCGTCGTCCTGGACGCCCAGTCGTACCTGGCCGACTGGTATGCCCGGCTCGGGTACCGCGTGACAGGCCCGGAGTTCCTCGACGACGGCATCCCTCACCTGCCGATGCTGCGCCCCTGATCCGCGCGCGTTGACTGGTCAGTCACCCGGGGTCGACGCCCCGTCGGCCCCGACGGATACTCGCCTCATGGGGTCCCGCATCATCGCCGCTCTCGTCTCCGTCCTCGTCGGCCTCCTCGGCCTCGGTGCCGCTCCCGCCTACGCCGGCGGCGTCGAGCGGGCGCAGCACCGTCTCAACCAGCTCGGCTGCCAGGCGGGCCGCGCCGACAACCGCCTCGACGCGCAGGCACGGGCCGC
Organism: uncultured Actinomycetota bacterium; assembly: GCA_963801135.1. Lineage (GTDB taxonomy): Bacteria > Actinomycetota > Actinomycetes > Propionibacteriales > Nocardioidaceae > Marmoricola_A. The sequence continues at coordinate 57,452 of CAWDDN010000023.1, forward strand.
GATCATCCGGTTCCAGGCCGCCAACAACCTGCCCCAGAGCGGCCGGCTCACGAGGACGACGCGGGGTCGGGTGTTCGCCGCCAAGCAGGTGCGCTGCGACCGTCGGCCCGTGCCTCGTGGCTCCGGAACGGGCCGCCGCGTGGTGCTCAGCCAGCACCAGAACTACGCCTGGCTGGTGCGCTCGGGCGGGTCTGTCGCTGCGCAGGGGCCGGTGGTCGACAACCCGGGCGTGCTCGGCAAGGGCAGCTACCGGGTGGGCTCCAGGTGCGGACGGGCAGGCAAGATCCGGATGAACTCCGACTACAGCGGCAGCCTCTGGCTGCCCTACTTCACCCGCTTCGCCTCCTGCGGCATCGGCTTCCACCGCATCCCGACGTACAAGTCCTCGGGCCGCCAGATCCACCCCGACTGGATGCTCGGCACCAACATCAAGCGGTCCCACGGCTGCGTCCGGCTGAGCCGCGCGTTCGCGTCACGGCTGTGGCGCTTCGCGTCACCGGGGACCAGGGTCGTGGTTCGCTGACCTCGGGTGTGGGCGGCTTGCGGAGCCACCCACGAGAGATGCCTCACGGTCGGCCCAACAACCCCTGGGGCCCGGTCCGCCCGGCCTTGCGCGGCGATAGAGTGCAAGCAGGGTAGGGCTCTGCCCGGCCCGTTCAGGTCGATCAAGGCAACCAGAAAGGCCTCATCACCATGGCCGACGTGCAAGCGGCGCTTGATGCAGCCGGAGTGACCAACCAAGCCGTCCGGGAGTACGTGACCCACTGGGCCGGGATCACCGGTGCTGACCGCATCGAGGTCGTGAGCGCGTCCGACGACGCCCGCCTCATCCAGGAGTCGCTGGACGCCGACGAGATCCAGGACGCCGGCGAGGGCCGCTACTACTCCCGCAGCTACTACAAGGACACCGCGCGCTCCGAGGAGCGCACGATCGTGGCGACCAACAACCCCGAGGACAAGGGCGTCTACAACAACTGGCGCCCCGCTTCGGAGATGAAGGAGAAGCTCACCGGGCTGATGCGCGGCAAGAGCAAGGGCAAGACGATGTACGTCATCCCCTACCTGATGTCGCCCCCCGGGTCGCCGTTGGAGAGGTTCGCGGCCGGCGTCGAGCTGACCGACAACCGCACCGTCGTGATGCACATGATCCGCATGGCCCGCGTGGGCGTCGACCTGATCAACAACCTTGCCGACCCGGACAGCTTCGTGCGTGCGGTGCACGTCACCGGCGACCTCGAGAACCTCGGTCAGGGCACACCCGACGACGAGCGCTACTTCGTGACCGTGGCCGACGAGCGGACGATCCTGCACTACGGCTCCTCCTACGGCGGCAACGCGCTGCTGGGCAAGATCGCCCACGGCCTTCGTCAGGCGGCGTACGACGGCTGGGCGTCGAAGACCTTCCTGTCCGAGCAGTTCCTGCTCATCGGCATCAAGGACAAGGAGACCGGCAAGGAGTGGCACGTCTGCGGCGGCTTCCCGAGCGCGTCCGGCAAGACCAACCTGGCGATGATGCTGGCACCTGACGCCCTCGGTGACCGCTACTACGTCTCCTTCTACGGCGACGACATCGCCTGGCTGTGGGTTCACGAGGACGACGGCAAGCTGTACGCGATGAACCCGGAGTACGGCGTCTTCGGCGTCGCCAAGGACACCAACGAGAAGACCAACCCCACGGCGATCGAGTCGATCGCGGAAGACACCCAGGTGCTCTTCACCAACGTCGCCTACAACGAGAAGACCCACGAGGTCTGGTGGGAGGGCAAGACCAAGCAGCCCCCGGCAGACCTCGACGGCTGGCGCGACTGGAAGGGCGCCCTCATCTCCGAGCGGGGCGAGGACGAGAAGGACGCCCCCTGGGCGCACCCGAACAGCCGCTTCACCACCCAGCTCGCCAACGTGCCCAACGTCGCCGAGGACTACGACGACCCGCAGGGCGTGCCGATCGACGGCATCATCTTCGGAGGCCGCACCAGTGACCGCGAGCCGCTGATCCGCGCGATCACCGACCTCGCCGAGGGCGTCTACGACGGTCTGACCCTGGGCGCGGAGGCCACGTTCGCCGCCGAGGGCGTCGAGGGTCAGCTGCGCTACGACCCGATGTCGATGCGGCCCTTCCTCTCCTACGACGAGGGCGACTACGCCGAGCACTGGATGCGGATCGTCGGCGCCGCCAAGGAGCAGCCGATCTTCGCCCACGTCAACTGGTTCCAGAAGGACCCCGATGACGGGCACTTCCTGTGGCCCGGCTACCGCGAGAACCTCCGCCCGCTGCTGTGGCTGATGCAGCTCAAGGAGGGCGAGGTCTCCGGGCGGCGTACCGCCGTGGGCATCATCCCGACCGAGGAGGAGCTCGACCTCGAGGGTGTCGAGATCTCCGAGAAGGACCTGAAGACCGTCCTCTCGATCGACGTCGAGCGCTGGCAGCAGGAGATGGGCTTCCGCGAGCAGCACCTCAAGCAGTTCGAGCGTCTCCCCAAGGAGATCTGGGAGGCCCACGAGCGCGTCGCCAGCGACCTCGACGACGAGGAGTAACCCCACCCGGAAAGCGGCCCCGACGGTTCCCCACGATCGCCCGGTACTCCGATGCTTCCCGTGCGATACATCGTACGGGGAGCGACAGTTCACCACGATCACCTGGGAAACCGCCCCCCTCCCGCGGGAGGGGTGGGGGCGTTGGCTGGGGGCGTTGGCTGGGCCCCCGTGAATCCGGCCGTGGGCTAGGTTTCGTCCATGGCTGGCAAGAAGCGATGGGTGCCCCCGCTGGACGCGATGTTCCTGTGGGGTGAGACCGCCGAGACGATGATGCACGTGGCGTCCCTGACGCCGTTCACGCCGCCGGAGGACGCCGGGCCTGACTACATCCGTGCGATCTACGAGGAGATGCTCGAGGCGCCGGTGTGCCCGCCGTGGAACCAGCGCCTCACCCACCCGCACATCCTGCGCCACCCGTTGCAGGCGTGGGTGGAGGACGACCACTTCGACATCGACTACCACGTGCGCCGCTCGGCGCTGCCCAGCCCGGGCGACGAGCGCGAGCTCGGCGTCGTGGTGTCGCGCCTGCACAGCCACCAGCTCGACTTCAGCCGGCCGCCGTGGGAGGTCCACCTCATCGAGGGGCTCCAGGGAGGTCGGTTCGCGGTCTACATCAAGGTCCACCACTCGCTCGTCGACGGCTACTCGGCCACCCGGCTCCAGCAGAAGTCGATGTCGCAGAGCCCGGACGAGCACGACACCCCGTTCTTCTTCTCCGTGAACCCCTGGTCGGGACGACCGCACGACCACGAGACCACCGCCCCCCACAAGGACGGTGTGCTGGCAGTCCCCGGCCGCGTCGTCGGCGCCGCCGCGGGGGCCGCACGCACCGCGGCGCGCACCGCGGGCGCGGTGACCTCGGCGGGCTTCGGCACCGCCAAGGCGGTGGCGCGGCTCGAGCTGGTCCGCGGCCCCGACACCACCGACCTCGTCGACCCGATCAGTGCGCCCGACTCGATCTTCAACGCGCGCACCAGTCGCAACCGACGGCTGGCGACCCAGCAGTACGACCTGGCTCGGGTCCGCGCCGTCGCCGAGAAGTCAGGCGGCACGGTCAACGACGTCGTGATGGCGATCTGCGGTGGCGGGTTGCGCCGCTACCTCGAGGAGATCGGCGAGCTCCCGCACAAGCCGCTCGTCGCGTTCATGCCGGTCAACATCCGACCTGAGGGCGACACCACCGGCGGCAACCGCGTCGGCGTCACGCTGGCGTCGATGGGCACCCACCTCGATGACCCGCGCAAGCGCATGGAGGCCGTGGTCGCCTCCACCCGCCAGGCCAAGCAGCAGATGGGCGGCATGCAGCAGCTGACGGTGCTGGCCTACTCCGGCTACCTCCTCGCCCCGGCGGCGGTCCAGGTGGTGGGCGCCATCACCGGCCGGGGCCACTCCCTGCCCAAGACGATCAACCTCATCCTGTCCAACCTCGCCGGCCCGTCCCGCACGCTCTACATGCGGGGCGCACGAGTCGAGGCGATCTACCCGATCTCGATCCCGGTGCACGGCATGGCGCTGAACATCACCCTGGAGTCCTACGACGGGACTCTCTGCTTCGGTTTCGTGGCGTGCCGTGACAGCGTCCCGTCGGTGCAGCGCCTGGCCGTCTACACCGGTGAGGCCCTCGACGAGCTCGCCAAGGCCTACGACGTGAGCTGAACGGATCGGACCCTCAGCAGCCCTCTCGCACCCCGCGGACCGGCACCGGCAGCCTTCCGGGCGCCGGCCTGCGACCCTGGAGGAAGGCCACCAACGCCGTCATCGCCCCGATGGTGTTGCCGTAGGTCGCGATCCGCACCGGCGCCGCGCTGCGCCCCAGGACGTACGGCGTCTCGACGGCCACGACGTACGAGCCCGGGGGGGTGCCGCCGGCCCCGGCGAGGCTGAGCCGGGTGCCTCGGAGCACGGGGCGGGGCTTGAGACGCTCCCAGCGGGCACGATCTCGCTGGTACTGCGCGAGGGCCTTCTTGTACTGCGCCTGCGCCTTGGTCAGCGCCGTGCCCTGCGACTTCTTGGGGGACTTCTTCGGGGCTTTGGGCTGCTTCGCCGGCGGCTCGGGCTTCACCGGCGGGGGTGGTTTGACGTAGTCGATCGTCCCGAGCTTCAGACCTGCCCGTTGCGCAGCCAGCCGGAAGTTCGCGACCGCCAGCGGGTCCCCCAACGGGACGGGGCGGTCCGGGGCGATGGTGCCCTTGCAGGGCCCTGCCACGGAGGTGAGGGCGTTCGCGGAGAGCCGCTGCGACACCGCCCAGGAGTCGCCGGGCGCTCGGCCCTTGCCGGCGGTCTCGCGGTGATGGAGCAGCAGCGCGATCTGGCGGGCGGCGGCCTGGCGGAGTCGCCGTCGGTCGAGGCGGCCCTTGCGGACGGCCTTGACGATCCCGTCCCGCGCGGCCTTCGGGTCCGGGGGCATGAGCAGGACGTCGGCACCGGCCCGCAGCGCGGACACCGCGACGCGTTTCGGCTTGGCGAAACCCGTGACCGCCCGCATGTTGAGGGCATCGGTCACGACCAGGCCTTGGAACCCGAGGTCCTTGCGCAGCGTCTTGGTCACCACCCGCCGGGACAGCGAGGAGGGGACGCCGCGATGAAGGGCGCGGACGTTGAGGTGACCGACCATGATGGCGGACTCCTCCGCCTCGATGGCCGCGCTAAACGGCCGCCAGTCGACCCGCTCGAGCCGGGAGCGCGCCCGCCGCTGGACGGGCAGAGTCCTGTGGCTGTCCGCCGCCACGGACCCGTGGCCGGGGAAGTGCTTGAACACCGGAACGACGCCGCCGGCCCGCAGGCCCTCGGCGGCGGCGAGGCTGTGGCGGGTCACCAGCCGCGGGTCGCTCCCGGCGGACCGGGCCCCGATCGCGACATCGGTGGGTCCCCCAGTGACATCGGCGACGGGGGCGAAGTCGACGTTGAAACCCAGTCTGCGCAGCTCGCCGCCCGAGGCGCGGTGCACGTCGCGGGTCAGCTGCTCGTCGTCGGCAGCACCGACCGACATGAAGGAGGGGAAGTGGGTGGCGCCTCCGCGGACCCGGGCGACCTGGCCGCCCTCCTGGTCGACCGCGATCAGCAGCGGCCACGGGCGTCGGATCCGTCGCTGCAGGGTGCGGTTGACCCGCCTGATCTGCGCAGCGTCGACCACGTTGCCTGAGAAGGCGACCACGCCCCCGAGGTCGAGCCGCTTGACCAGCTTGACGGGCGCCCCGTTGCCGGACCAGTCGGCGACGATGACCTGGCCGGCCAGCCGACGCAGCGGGAGATCCGCGGTGAGGCGGGCCGCCTTCTCCAGCTGCCCCTGGTCAGGTCCCCATCCGGTCCGGAGGCCGAGCTTCTCGGCCTGGGTCGGTGGCTCGGCTTCGGTGGCCGCATCGCCGGCTTCGCCGGCGGAGCCCTCCGACGTGCACCCGGTCGCGACCAGGAGCAGCGCTGCGAGTGCAGCGTAGACGCGCGGCCGGGGGAACAACACCGCCTCATCCTCCCGGAAGCCGACGCGGTGACCAACCGCGGGGGGACGGCGGCACCCTCGGTAGGTTGGGGTGGCCACCACCAGGTACCCGGGAGGACGCCATGACCCACGAGAGCAGCGAGCTCGTCCTCGTCGACCACCCCTCACCGGAGGTCGCGGTGGTCACCATCAACCGGCCCTCGAAGCACAACGCGCTCACCCTGGGGCTCGTCGAGCTGCTCGGGCAGCGGCTGACCGAGCTCGCGGACGAAACCGGGCTTCGCGCCCTGGTCCTCACCGGCGCGGGCGAGAAGGCGTTCTGCGCCGGCATCGACCTGAACGAGATCGGCGACGGTGGCTTCACCCTGGAGCAGATCCACCCGCTCTCGCGGTTCCCGCACCCGGTCGTCGGCGCGATCAACGGCGTTGCGGTCACCGGAGGGCTCGAGGTCGCACTCAACTGCGACTTCCGCATTGCCTCGACCAACGCGCGGTTCGCCGACACCCACAGCCGGGTCGGCGTCACCCCGGCCTGGGGCCTGACCGCCCTGCTGCCCACCGCGGTTGGCGACACCTGGGCCCGCCAGATGTCGTTCACCGGCGACTTCGTCGATGCCGAGACAGCGCTGCGCATCGGCCTGGTCAACGAGGTTCACGCCCCGGATCGGCTGCTGCCCCGCGCCGTCGAGATCGCCACGGCGATCGCCAGCACCACTCGTTCCACGCTGGACCGAATCCGAGGCATCTACGACGACGTCCGCGCCGGCAGTGCAGGGGATGCGTGGCGGATCGAGGGCGAGATCGCCGCGGGCGGCTTCGAGATGGCCGACCCCGACGCCTTCGCCCAGCGCCGCGAGCAGGTCTTCCAGCGCGGCCGCGGTCAGTAGCAGCACCCGTTGCTGGTCAGTCCGGAGGATCCGGTGCACCTGGTGCGTCAGATCCTCCGACAGCTGCGGCGAGCCCCTCAGATCGGGAAGGTCGGCTCCCGCTTGAGCTCGGCACGTCCGAGGGTCATCAGGTGCACCTCGTCGGGTCCGTCGAAGATCCGCATCGCGCGGTGCCAGGCCCACAGCTCGGCCAGCGGGAAGTCGTCGGAGACACCGCCGCCGCCATGCACCTGGATCGCTCGGTCGATGACGTCGAGCACGGCGCGGGGGACGGCCACCTTGGCCTCGGCGACGAGGTGGCGGGCGGCCTTGTTGCCCTCGCTGTCGATGACGTACGCCGCGTGGTGGCACAGCGCGCGCGCCTGGTCGAGCGCGATCCGCGACTCCGCGACCTGCTGCCGCACGGTGTCCTTGGCGGCCAAGGGCGCACCGAAGGCAACCCGCTCGTGGGCGCGCTTGACCAGGTGGGCGAGGGCCCGTTCGCCGGCGCCGAGGGCGCGCATCACGTGGTGGATGCGGCCGGGGCCGAGCCGGGCCTGAGCAGCGGCGAAGCCGCCGCCCTCCACGCCCAGGACGTTGCTGGCCGGCACCCGCACGTCGGTGAAGGTGACTTCGCAGTGCCCTTGGAAGTGCGTGGCGCCCATCACCGGCAGCGACCGCACCACCTCCACACCGGGGGTGTCACGCGGCACCAGCACCATCGACTGCTGGACGTAGGTGGAGGCCTGCGGGTCCGTCTTGCCCATGACCACGAGGAGCCTGCACCGCGGGTCGGCGGCACCGGTGATCCACCACTTGCGCCCGTTGATGACGTAGTCGTCGCCGTCGCGGACGATCGAGGTCTCGATGTTGGTTGCGTCCGACGAGGCCACGGCCGGCTCGGTCATCGCGAACGCCGACCGGATCTCCCCGGCCAGCAAGGGCTCGAGCCACTGCTGCTTCTGCTCGTCGGTGCCGAGCAGGTGCAGCAGCTCCATGTTGCCGGTGTCGGGCGCCGAGGAGTTCGTGGCCTCCGGGCCGAGCTCGCTCCAACCGAGCATCTCGGCCAGGGGGGCGTACTCGAGCTGGGTGAGGCCCGACTCGTCGGGCAGGAAGAGGTTCCACAAGCCCCGTTGGCGCGCGAGCGACTTGAGCTCCTCGACCTGCGGAGGCACGGCGTGGGGGTCGGTCTGCGCCTGGCGGTAGGCACGGAAGGCCGCCTCGCGGGGCAGCACTTCCTCGGCCATGAACGTGCGCAGGAGCGCCTCGAGCTCGATCGCCTTCTCGGAGGGGGCGGGGTAGCTGGGGTACATCAGACGTCGGTGATCCTCACTCCGGCGTGGGCCTTGTTGCGCCGGTTGATGCTGATGAGGTTGGCGGTCAGGCCCTCGACCTGGCGGGCGTTGCGCAATCGACCGGCGTACAACCCGCGCATGCCAGGGATGGCGTCAGCGAGCGACTGCACGAGGTCGGTGGCCTCCCGCACCTCCCCGAGCACCATCACATCGGTCTCGACCAGCTCGACGTCGGGGTCCTCGAGCTTGACCGCGCTGACGTGGTGGAAGGCGCCGACCACGGTGCTGTCGGGGAGGACGGCCTGCGCCTGCTCAGCGGCCGAGCCCTCCTCGACCGCGAGGGCGTAGGCGCCGCGCTTGTCGAACCCGAGCGGGTTGACGCAGTCCACCACCACCTTGCCCGCCAGCCGGCTCACCAGGCCTTCGAGCAGCTCCCGGTGCCCGTCCCAGGGAACCGCGACCACGACGATGTCCCCCGTGTCGGCGGCGGTGGCGTTGTCAGCCCCCGAGATCTGGCCACCGACCGCCTCGACGAGCCTGCTCGCGGTCTGCTCGGCCCGTTCCGCGCTCCGGCTGCCGAGCACCACCGGGATCCCGGCGCCGGCCCAGCGCCTGGCGAGGCCCCGACCCTGGGGTCCGGTTCCACCGAGCACAGCGACAGTCTTGCCCTCCAGCGGGCTGGCGTGAGGGGGGGTGGCGTCATTGCTCATGCCGCCGAGCGTATCCGCCGCGACGGCTCAGTGCGCGGCGGTGTCTCGCCGGTGCACCACGACGTGCATGACCGCGACCACGACCGCGCCGACCACGAGACCGATGGCCGCGGAGACCGCCGTGTTCACGCTCCAGCCGAGCAGCCCGCCCAGACCTCCGGCGGCCTCGTGGACCAGCTCCTCGAGATGGTGCACCCAGGCGTAGACCGCGTCCCACCCCAGGTCGTGGGTCCCGACGAGCAGGATGTGACCACCGACCCACAGCATCGCGGCGACGCCGACGGCCGAGAGCAGCCCCAGCAGCTTGGGCATGCCCTTGACCATCGCGCGACCGGCCCGCTTGGCCAGCGATGAGTCCCGCATGGCGAGGTGGAGCCCGACGTCGTCGAGCTTCACGATGATGGCGACCACGCCGTACACGAGGAACGTGATGAGGAAGGCCACCGCGACCAGGATGAGCGCCCGGGAGACGAAGGGCTCCTCGGTGACCTCGTTGAGCGCGATCACCATGATCTCCGAAGAGAGGATGAAGTCGGTGCGGATGGCGCTGGAGACCATGGCCTTCTCATGGTCGGCGCCCTTGAGCGCTGCCGGCGTCTCGTCCTCGGGGCGGTGGCCCCTGAGCCTCTCCCACAGCTTCTCCGCGCCCTCGTAGCACAGATAGGTGCCGCCGACCATCAGCAGCGGTGTCAGCAGCCAGGGCAGGAACTGGCTCAGCAGCATGGCGGCGGGCAGGATGAAGAGGAGCTTGTTGCGCAGCGACCCCACCGTGATGCGCCGGATGATGGGGAGCTCCCGTGCAGGCGCGAAGCCGTGCACGTAGCGCGGGGTCACGGCGGTGTCGTCGACGACGACCCCTGCGGCCTTGGTGCTGGCGCGTCCCGCGGCAGCGCCGATGTCGTCCACCGAGGCGGCAGCAAGCTTCGCCATGGTCGCGATGTCGTCGAGGAGCGCCGCCAGGCCACCGCTCATGCGGAGAGGGCCGATCGTGCGTCGCTGGTCACGGGGTCAGCGTACGGACCAGCCCGGCGAAGCGCTCGACGTCGACGTTGCCGCCGGACAGGATCACGCCGACGTGGGCTCCTGCCCACTCGCGTCCCAGGGCCAGCACCGCCGCGAGTGCGGTTGCCCCCGAGGGTTCGAGGACCAGCTTCATCCGCTCGAAGGCGAACCGCATGGCGGCCACGATCTGCTCATCGGTCACCGTGAGGATCCGGTCCACCTGGTGCCGGTTGACCTCGAAGGTCAGCTGCCCGGGGATGTCGGCCTGCTGTCCGTCGGCGATCGTCCGGGGCACCGGGATCCGCACCCGGTGCCCGGCCGCCAACGACCGGCGGGTGTCGTCACCAGCGGCCGGCTCGACCCCGACGAGCTCCACACTCGGGCAGCGGTCGCGCGCGATCGTGCCGCAGCCCGCCATCAGCCCACCACCGCCGACGGGGACGACGAGCACGTCGAGCTCGCCCACCTGCTCGACCAGCTCCAGGGCGACGCTCCCCTGTCCCGCCATCACCAGCGGGTCGTCGTACGCCGGCACCTGCGTCAGCTCCCGTTCCTCCGCCAGCTGCGCCGCCAGCTCCTCACGGTCCTGGGTGTAGCGGTCGTAGCCGATGACGCGGGCGCCGTACGCCTCCGTCGCAGCGCGTTTGGCGGAGGGGGCGTCGTGGGGCATCAGGATGGTGGCTGCGCACCCGGTCAGCGCGGCTACGGCCGCGACTGCCTGGGCGTGGTTGCCTGACGACGCGGCGAGCAGCCCCCTGGACCGCTCGGCGGCGTCCATGGCGAGCACCTTGGAGGCCGCGCCACGGATCTTGAAGGAGCCGGTGCGCTGCAGTGCCTCGACCTTGCAGGAGACACGAGCCCCGGTCAGGTCCGCCAGCGCTTGGGCGCCGAGCACCGGGGTGCGTCGGGCCACCCCCGCGATGCGGACCGTCGCGTCACGCACGTCCTGGGCGGTCACCACGACGGGGCGGCTGCCAGCGGCGTCCGGGTCGCGACGTCGGTCGGCCATCTCTCGCGAGCACCTCGCTGTCGGGGCAGATTCTCGATTCCGGTCACAACAGCCACATCAGACTTGTAGCGTCCCAAGCCTGTCAGACCTTCCACCCGCACCCAGGAGTTGGCGTTGATCGGCGCACGAGTCACCCGGCTCACCACAGCTGTGACGGCACTGCTGGTCTGCGCGCTGCCGGTGACCGGGCTCGCCGTGACCGGCAGGGGGCCGGGGCCGGCCCCCTCGTCGCTGGAGCTCGCCGCCGCCTCGGGATGCGCTGGCTTCGGCCCGCGCGACGTCCTGCGAGGGCGCCTCCCGCGGCGCGCGGCCACCTGCCGACCCCTCGGCATCGACGCCGGGATCGTCCGGTTCCCCATCGCCGACGCGCAGCAGCGGGACCGACGCAACTACGGGACGCGCCGCGTGCACGGTCGCAAGCGTCACGGGGGCACCGACTTCCGCGCCCGGTGCGGCACCGCGGTGCGCGCGTCGCACGCCGGCAAGGTCGTCCTGCCGCGCCACCGCGGGCGCGGGCCCCGCCCTGTCGGCGTCAGCACCGGCCCGCGACGGCTCACCACGTGGTACGGCCCGCTCACCAAGCTGCGGGTGCGCAACGGCGCGAGGGTCCAGGCCGGGCGGCAGCTCGGGTCGGTAGGGAAGGTGCGCGGGTCACGGTGCCACCTCCACTTCGGGGTCGTCGCTTCGCGCCGGCGCCAAGGACCCGGCGAGGGTCAACTCGTCTCGCTGGCTGCGCGCCAACCGAGGTCGGCACGTGGGCGGGATGGCTCCGCCCGAGGTCCGCCGCGGCGCCTTCGTGGCCGCCACGCTCAACGTCCTGGCAGACCGGCACACGAGCGGTCACGGCAGGAAGCGGCGTCACTACGCCGGCAGCGCGCGACGGATGGGTCACGCGGTGTCCCTGCTGCGCAGCAACCGGGTCTCGCTGGTCGGCTTGCAGGAGCTGCAGCCCAAGCAACGGCGGCTGTTCCTGAACAAGACGCGTGGGTGGAAGGTGCACTCTCCCCGACGGGACCCGCAGGACTCGATCGCGTGGCGCTCCTCCCGCTTCCGGCTGCTCAAGGCCAGCGCCCTGGAGGTCCCCTACTTCCGAAGGAACCGTCCCATGCCCGTCGTGCGCCTCCGTGACCGCGTGACCGGCCGGAGCTTCACGGTCATCTCGGTGCACAACCCCGCTCGGCGTTCGATGCGCAAGCGCCGTGCCGAAGCGGTACGCCGCGAGGTACGCCTGGCCCACAAGGTCCGCCGGCGCGGGTCTCCGGTGATCCTCATGGGCGACTTCAACGACAAGAGCAGAGCCTTCTACTGCCAGATGACCCGGAAGGGGTTCCGCGTCTCCTCCGGCGGCGTGCGGGGACGACGGTGCCGTCCCTCCCAGGTGGCGGGGATCGACTGGATCTTCGGCACCAAGGGCATCCGCTTCCAAGCACACCAGCGCATCCAGGGGGGACTGGTGAGCCGGACCACGGACCACCCGTTCATCCTCGCCCGCGTCCGACGCTGAGCCGACCCGGGCCGACACTGGGCCGACCTGAGCCGACCCTGGGCCGACGCTGGGCCGGCGCTGAGCCGACCCTGGGCCGGCGCTGACGTGACGAGATGCCGCGGCGTGGCACGCCGCGGCATCCCGGTCCCTTCGTCGGTTCAGAGGTCGAGGGGCCTCAGCACGAAGAAGATGCCGTGCGCGATCTGCTTGTTGCCCTTGTTGATGTCGAGCTGACGGCGCAGCACGAAGGGGTCGATGTCGTTGCGGTCGTTGTCGCGCAACCGGATGAGCGGCGCACGACGCGACTTGACGTCGACAGTGAAGGTGCCGCCCTGAGCGGTCTCCAGCTTCGCTCCGTCGGCGTTGCGAGCGGCGTCGGAGTCGATGGTCACTCCGGGCACCACGTGGTAGAGCAGCACGGCCTCGATGGCGTCGATACCGACCGCCTCGGCCAGCTTGGTGAAGACCTTCTTCTCCGACCAGTACCAGCGGCCGGTCAGGTCCTTGGTGAGTGCGCGGAACGAGAGGTCGTTGGGCACGAACGCGGTCAGCGGGACGCTGCCGTCCGCGAGCACCCCGACCCGGCTCTTCGGCTTGGCGTCGAGAACGGCGAACACTGCCTCGGTGAGGATGTCGTAGTCGAAGGGGTTGCGGTCGAAGCGGTTGCCATCGGAGGTCAGGACCGTGGCGAGGGACCGCTCACCGGGGGGCTCGGGGGCAGCGTTGGCGGGGCTCGCGACGGCCGTGAGGCCCAGGCCGACGGTGGCGGCCGCGACCCAGGTGGCGGTCCGCCGGAGGATGGAGGTGGAGCGGGCGGAGGTGGTCATGGAAGTCTCCCTCATCTCGGCCGCCAGGCGCGGCCTCTCGCCTGCTCGTTCGAAGCCGCCTCCGACAAGGATTGGACGAACTTTCAACAATCTATGCGCGGGGGCGGAGCCCTCTCCGTGCTCGGCGTAGCGCCCGGCGCGCGAGACCGACGTGCCGTGCCTGCTCGGCCTCTCGGGCCCGCCTGGCCCGCCGGGCCTCCTTCGCCCGCTTCGCCTTCCGGGCCCGCTTGGCCTTCCGGGCCGCCTGGCGTTCAGCCTTCTTCTCCAGCACCTGCAAGAGGTAGGCCACCGACTCCAGGGCGAGCTCGAGGAGCTCCTCGGGCTCTGCCGAGTCCGGGGCGGGGCGGTCGGGGTAGGCCCGGGGTCGAAGCTCCGCGACGTCGCCGACGACGTCGTAGGGGCAGCTCTCGATGTACTCGATGATCCTCTGGGCGTGCGGCTCGACCCAGGCGAACTCGTCGTGCGCGAGGGCTGCGCGCCGCTGGTCCGGCCGGGGCTCGAGCACCCCGCGACCGAGGCCCGTCTGCACATGACGCTGCCAGGTCTCGCGGTTGACCACTCCCTGGCTGACGCGGTTCACGTGTCGGAGGAACTGCGTCTCCGACCTCCCGAGGGACGTCCGTCGGCGGCTGCCCTCGAGCGTGTAGGCGTCTGCACGGAGACCCATCACCGAGGCGAAGCGCTCCCACAGCACCTCGGGCGCAGCCTCGGGGGGTGGGACGGTGATCAGGTGGATCCGCTCAGGCGGCGCCCACTGCTCCCAGCCTGGCAGCACGTTGCCGGGGTCCTGACCGGCCAGTCCCCACGGCCAGTCCGTCGTGCTGGAGGCGGCCTGCATCTCCTCCATGAACTCCTGCCACGAGTGGGTCCACCCGTTGCGCACCCGCGTCTGCCACATGGCCGGGATGACGGCGCTCAGGTCGCGCGCGGTGTAGACGACGTGGACACGTTCGGGGGACAGGCTCTCGACGAGCGCTGCCCGGACCCGGTCATCGGCACGGTCGAGGTGCTCGGAGGTGATGAGCCCCGCCGGCGCCTCCGAGGCGCCGGACGCCTCGATGAAGTCCGCCCAGTCGTCGGACGCCAGTGTCGGCTCGAGGTCCCGGACCAGACGGATCATCAGCCGGCGCTGTTGGCGATAGCTGCGGCCCAGCAGCGCCACGCCGTCGTGCGCCAACGCCTCGGAGTTCTTCCTGGCGACGTTCTGCAGGAAGGTGGTCCCCGTCTTGTGGGGGCCCACGTGCAGGTACAGGTCATTCATCACGGCGCCACTCTGCCACCGGGCGGCGTCGTTCCCGCTCAGTGGCAGCGCAGTGCCTCGATCAGCTCGCTCTTGTTCATCGACGAGCGGCCCTCGATGCCGAGCTCGGCGGCGCGGTCGTGCAGTTCCTCGACCGTCCAGTCGTCGTACGAGCCGGCCTTGCCGCCGCGCCGGCCGACGGCGCCACTGCCCTCGTCGTCGGACGCGTTGGCGATCCGGGCGGCCTTCTCCTTGCTGGCCCCCTGGTCGCGCAGCTTCTCGTACGCCGCGTCGTCCTTGACGCTGGGTCCATGGTCCTTGGCCATCGGGGCGCCTCCTCGTGCGTTCTCGGCGGGACGTGTTCTCACTCGAGGCCTACCCGCTCCGTGGGGCCGCTACGCGCCGCCGGTCGAGGACCTCAGCGAGACCGCGCGCGAAGGACGGCACGCTTGATCCGCGTCCGGGGGCCAGGATTCCTGCCACGACGCCCGGGACGCGGCACCGGCAGGACCCCGATGGGCGGCGACGCCGGACCGCCCTGAAGGCTCAGCACCCTCCGGAAGGCGTGCCTGCGGGTGTTCTCGGCCTCTCGGACCTCCAGCACGTAGCGCAGCGAGTCCAGGGCCAGGCCCAGCAGCTCGGCGTCGTCCGCTGTCCCGGGCTCGGGGCGTTGCACCCGGGCGCGCGGCCGGATCTCGGCGAGATCACCGACCACGTCGTAGTCGCAGGTCGCCAGGAAGTCGATGATGCCCTCGGCCTGCTCGGCCACCCAGGCGTGGTCGTCGCGACCGAGCCCTGCGCGCTGCTGGTCGGGCCGGGCCTCCAGCATCGTCCCGCCGATGCCGAGCTGGACGTAGCGCTTCCACGTGCGTCGGCTGACTGAGCCCTCGAGCGCCTCGTTGAGGCACTGGAGCAGGTGGGTCTCGGCCATCCCGAGGGACGGCCTGCGCTCCGCGTCCTCCAGGACGTACCGGTCCGCCCGGAGGCCGAGGACGGAGGCGAAGCGCCGCCAGAGCACCGACGGGTCACTGCCCGGCGGCGGAACCGTGATGACATGGATGTCGGCCGGCTCGACCCAGGGTTCCCACGCCCGCAGGTATCGCCGTGGGTCCTGGCCCGCAAGGCCCCACGGCCAGTCCTTCGACCTGTCGGCCGACCGGAGCGCGCCGATGTACTCCTCCCACGTCGTGCTCGAGCCGTTGCGCACGTAGGTCTGCCACAGCGCCGGGATCACCGCGGTGAGGTCACGCGCGGTGTAGACGACATGCGTCCGCTCGGGCGCCAGCGCGTCGACGAGCGCTCGTCGGGCGCGGGTACCGGCGAGGTCGAGGTGCTCCGACGAGATCAGTCCCACCGGCGCCTTGGTCCGGCGGGCGACCCGAACGAAGTCGACCCATGCGGCAGACCGGGTGAAACGGCGAGGGCGCCTGACCAGACGGTTCATGGCGCGGTACTGCTGCTCGTGCGAACGGCCCAGGAGAGCCACCCCGTCCTCGGCCAAGGCGTCGGCGTTGTCCTCCAGCACGTTCTGCAGGAACGTCGTCCCGGTCTTGTGTGGGCCGACATGAAGATAGAGATCCGTCACCACGGTGCCACTCTGCCATTGAGCCGGACCAGTGCCAGCGCTGCGCCGGCTCAGTGCCGGCCCAGTGCCAGCGCTGCGCCGGCTCAGCCTCCGGCGGCTGGAGCTTCCGGCCAGGCAGGGAGCCGGCAGTAGAACCTGGCGCCGGTTGCGGGTTCGGAGCCGTCGACGTCGTACCAGGCGTGACCGCCGTAGGCCTGCGCGATCGAGCGTGCGATCCACAGCCCGAGACCGCTGCCGGGAGCGTCTCCCGGGCGCTCACCCCGCGTGTGGCGTTCGAACACCGCCTCGGCCAGGTGCCGCGGTACCCCCTCGCCGTGGAGATCTCGGTGATCGACCAGACCTGGCGTCCAGCCGGCTCACCGATCGCCGCCCCACACTGGGGTCAGTCGCCGATAGGATGTCGGCGTGCTTCTGGGAGAGCGGGCTCGTCGGACCTCCGGTGCCGCGGCCACCACCCTCGCGGGGGTCGGCCTCGCCGAGCTCGGGCTCGCAAGCCGGGGACGCAGCCTGCTCGACAGCCTTGGCCGGCCCGCGGTCGACCACACCCCGGTGCCCCTCGTCGAGCTGGGCATCCGCCTCGTCGGCACCGCGGACAAGCCGATGCTGCGAGCCGGTGCGACGGCCGCGCTCACCGGCGTGGGAGCTGCGGTGGGTGTGGCGGTGCGCGCGAGACCGATGCCCCCTGCGCTGTCCGTGAGCCTGGCGTGCGCCGGAGCCGGGGCTTTGGTCGCGGCCCGCCGCTCCCTGGCCCGCCGCCACCCGGCGACCCGACCGGGGCTGGCTGCGGGCGCTGGCTCAGGGCCGGCACTCCGCGACGGAGCCGAGGCGTGGCCGGGCGTCGCCCCGCTGACGACGCCCGTCGGGGCGTTCTACCAGACCGACGTGGCGATGCGCCCACCGGTCGTGGACGTCGACGCGTGGCGGCTGCGGATCGAGGACGGCACCGGCGCCCACGTCGAGGTCGACGCCACGCAGCTGGCCGGGCTACCGCTGCGCGAGCGCGAGGCGCTGCTGGCCTGCGTCCACAACCGACCCGGCTGGGACCGGCTGGGCCAGCAGCGGTGGGTGGGTCTTCCGCTGACCGAGCTGCTCGACCACGTCGGTCTCCAGGTCCCGGAGCCGGACGCGCCGCTGGACCTGGTGATGGAGGCGGTCGACGGCCTCACCATGATCTTGCCCTGGCGGCAGGTGGTCGAGTGGCGCACCTGGCTCGTCACCGGCATGGGAGGGCGGCCCCTCCCGAAAGCCCACGGCCACCCTGCCCGGGTCATGACGCCAGGCCTGGTGGGGCAGTACAACGGGGTCAAGTGGGTGCAGACCCTCCGTCTGGTGCCGGCCGACACCCTCACCGCGAGCTGGGTCGCCCGGGGCTGGCCGCGCGAGCCTGTGCCGGTGCCGCCCATGGCCCGGATCGACTCTCCCGGGATGGTGGGGATGCCGCCGCGCCTGCCGCGACGTCCCGTGGCAGTGGGGCGCCACCTTGCGGCGACCGGGACCGCCTGGGCCCCGGCGAACGGTGGCGTGGCGGCGGTGGAGGTCAGCCTCGACGGCGGGCCGTGGCGCCGGGCCAACCTGGCCGACGACCTCGGGTCGGACTGCTGGCGTCGCTGGCGCCTCGACCTCGATCTCGATCTCGGTGACCACGAGCTCGCCGTACGCTGCGTCGCCGCCGACGGCACCATCCAGGGCGGGACCGGCCGGCCGCCCTTCCCCCGCGGGGCCGACGGCCACCACCGGGTCCGCGTGGTCGCGCGCGGCCGATGACCCCAGCACCCGGGCGGGGTGGAGCGCTTCACCTACCGCTGGGGCGGCATGACCAACACGCCGACCGAAGCCCGCTACGACAGCTTCCGAGTCGTCGTCCCTGGGTCCGGAGAATCCAGGCAAGCGTGTCGAGGAACGTGCAAGCGGTCCGACGACTCCGCAAGGGGCTCGATCGACTCAGAGCCCCACGACCAGCGGCAGCGCACAGATGCGAAGCGCGCCCGGAGGTATTCGAAACCCCAACCTTCTGATCCGTAGTCAGATGCTCTATCCGTTGAGCTACGGGCGCCGACCCTGCGCTCGCGCAGGACTAGCCGAGGATAGCGGACCGTGCCACCGGATCGGGAATCGGCCCGCGCCTTCCTCAGCAGACACCTGAGAACCATCAGTCACACCAGCGTGTTGCGTTGACTTTTATTGATTCCTGTCACTCTGGTCTCGGATTCGTTGCAGACTCAGACCCCATGCGCCTGTGGTCACCCGCCTCCCGTGCGGGGGTGACAACCGTCATCCTCGCGACCGCCGCTGCCCTGCTCGCCCCGCTGGCGCCCGCAGCGGGTCAGACCACCACCCTGTGCACCAGCTACAAGGGGTGCGCCGCCAAGGGCAACGGCTCGGGCGGCTACGCCCGCAACAACGACCGGATGTACTGGCGGATGTACTCCGGGCACAACTGCACCAACTACGTCGCCTACCGCATGGTGCGCAAAGGGATGCGCAACGTCCGGCCGTGGTCCGGCTCGGGCAACGCGACCCACTGGGGATCCGAGCTCAAGTCCCGCACCGACCGGCGACCCCGCGTGGGATCGGTGGCCTGGTGGAAGGCGGGCACGTCACGGGGAGGCAGCACCGGTCACGTCGCCTACGTGGAGAAGGTCCTCTCCCCCTCCACCATCGTGGTCTCGCAGGACAGCTGGGGCAGCACCTTCAGCTGGGCCCGCGTGAGCAAGGGCAACGGCTGGCCCAGTGGGTTCATCCACCTGAGGGACACCCCCCTGCGCAACCGATCGACACCGAAGGTCTCGGGCGCCGTGCGCGTCGGTCAGCACCTCACCGCCTCGAGTGGCACCTGGAAGCCGTCGCCGACCCGGGTGTCGTACCGCTGGTCAGTTGGGCGCACGGTGCTGTCCAAGGCAAGGTCGTCGCTGCGGCTCAACCGACACATGGTGGGCAAGCGAGTCCGCGTGCAGGTCCTGGCCAGCCGGTTCGGCTACCCGGCGACGACGGTCTCGTCCCACCGCACCGCGACCGTCCAGCGCGGCCGCTTCGCGGTCGAGCGCTCCCCCCGGGTCAGGGGCCGGACCCAGGTCACCCGCAGGCTCCGCGTCTCCACCGGCGCCTGGTCGCCCCGCCCTGGAGCCGTGCGCTACCAGTGGCTCGCCGACGGCAAGAGGATCCGCGGGGCCCGCTCGCCGCAGCTGCGGCTGCGGCCAGGCCTGGTCCGCTCGCGCATCGCCGTCCAGGTCACCGCACGCCGCCCCGGGTACGAGCCCCGCACCCGCACCGTGCGGGCAGGACGCGTGGCTCCCGCGCGGCTTCGTGGACTGTCGTCCCCCCGGGTCGGGGGCGGCACCCGACCCGGCCAGGCTCTCCATGTCCGCCTCGGCCAGACCCGGCCGCACGCCGCCGTACGCCGGGTCCAGTGGCTGCGTGGAGGACGGCCGATCCGCGGTGCGACGGGCCGCACCTATCGTCTCCGCCGCGACGACCTGGGCAGCCGGCTCCAGGCCGTGGTCCGCTACCGCCGCCCTGGCTACCGCACCCTCGTCCGCACCACCTCCCCCACCGCGCGCGTGAAGACGACGCCGCGCGTCAAGGTCTCGGCCTCCCGGGTGCGCCACGGCGCGCGCCTGACTGTCACCGCTCACGGTGGCGGCAAACCGTTGCGCGCCACCGTCGCGGTGACCCGACGAGGACGGGTGGTCGCCCGAGACACCCTGCGTCGCGGGACGGCCACGGTCCGGCTGCGTGGGTTGCAGCCGGGGCGCCGCCGAGTGGTCGTCGTCGTCCGCCGCACTCCCACGACCACTCGCACCGAGGTTCCCCGGCGGATCCGGGTGCGCTAGCTGGCGCCAGCCGCATCACCGACAATGCACCCATGGACTCGGTGCTGGGACGGGCGGTGGCGCTGCTGGACGCCTTCGCCGCCGACGACCACGAGCTGTCGCTGGCCGAGCTGGTCCGCCGCACCCGCCTTCCCAAGAGCACCGCGCACCGGATGCTCGGCGAGCTCGTCTCCCTCAGGCTGCTGGAGCGTGTCGGCTCCGGCTACCGCCTGGGCAGCCGGCTGTTCGAGCTCGGCATGCGCGCCGGCGTGGAGCGCGGCCTGATGGAGGTGGCGATCCCCTACATGGAGGACCTGTACGAACGCACGCACGAGACGGTGCACCTGGGCGTGAGGGAAGGCACCGAGGTCGTCTACATCGCCAAGATCGGCGGGCACCGCCAGGCCGTGGCACCGTCTCGGGTCGGTGGCCGGATGCCGCTGCACTGCACCGCGATCGGCAAGGCGCTGCTCGCCTTCGGCCCCGAGGCACTGGTCGACGAGGTGGTCGCCGCCGGCCTCACCCGTCGTACGCCGCGAACCGTCACCGCCCCCGGGGTGCTGCGCAGACAGCTGGAGCAGTGTCGGCAGCGGGGCGTCAGCTACGAGCACGAGGAGTCGAGCATCGGCATCGGCTGCGTGGCTGCACCGGTGCTCGACGCCGACGAGCAGGTGATCGCCGCGGTCAGCGTGACCGGCCCGGTCACCAGGTTCCGGCCCGAGTCCGCCGCTGCCGCGGTCCGGGCCGCGGGGGCCGGGATCGCTGCCACCTGGGCCCGCCGTCCCACTCAGCGGGACGCGGGCCTTCCGCCTGCACCCTGAGTGCCGGGACAGTGACGCCATGACCGTCCCCGAGCACCTCCTGGACGAGGCTGCCAAACGCCTCGAGGAGGCCTACGACACTCGCACCCCGTGCGTCCCCGTCCGAGACCTCATCGGCGAGACCGACATCGCTTCGGCCTACGCGGTGCAGAACCGCCAGACCGCCCACCGCGCCGCGGCCGGGGCGCACGTCGTCGGGCGCAAGACCGGGCTCACCAACCCGGCCGTCCAGGCGCAGCTCGGCGTCGACCAGCCCGACTTCGGGGTGCTCTTCGACGACATGGACGTCACCGCCGAGCCGCAGGTGCCCAGCAGCCGGCTGCTGCAACCCAAGGCCGAGGCCGAGATCGCGTTCATGCTCAAGGACGACCTGCTCGAGGGCGACCTCGACGTCGAGCAGTGCCGGGCCGCGGTCGACTACGCCGTGGCCGCCATCGAGATCGTCGACAGCCGCGTCGCCGACTGGCAGATCACGATCACCGACACCGTCGCCGACAACGCCTCCTCCGGCCTCTACGTGCTGGGCGACCGCCGTGTCCCCCTGAGCGACTTCGACCCGGTCGGGGTCGAGATGTCGATGACGATGGACGGCACCGTGGTGTCCCGGGGCAACGGCTCGATGTGCCTGGGCGACCCGCTGGTCGCGCTGTCGTGGCTGGCTGTCATCGCCCGCGACTACGGCCAGCCGCTCACCGCCGGCCAGGTGGTGCTCTCCGGGGCGCTCGGCCCGATGGTCTCGGCCCCACCGGGCTCGACGTTCGAGGCCACCATCAGCTCGCTGGGCACCGTCACCGCCCGGTTCTCGACCCTCGAGGAGGACGCATGACACCCGCCCCGCAGAAGACCAAGGTCGCCGTCATCGGGTCGGGCAACATCGGCACCGACCTGATGATCAAGGTGCTGCGAGTCTCCGAGCACCTCGAGATGGGGGCGATGGCCGGGATCGACCCCGACTCCGACGGCCTGGCGCGGGCGAAGCGCTTCGGCGTGCCGACCACCGCCGACGGGGTCGACGGGCTGATCGCGATGCCGGGCTTCGACGACATCGACATCGTCTTCGACGCCACCTCCGCGAAGGCCCACCTCGCCAACGCCGAGAAGCTGGCGCCGTACGGCAAGCGGCTGGTCGACCTGACGCCTGCCGCGATCGGCCCGTTCGTGGTGCCGCCGGTCAACCTCGACCAGCACCTCGACGCCGACAACGTCAACATGGTCACCTGTGGCGGCCAGGCCACGATCCCCATGGTGGCCGCGATCTCGCAGGTCACCCCCGTGCCGTACGCCGAGATCGTCGCCTCGATCTCCTCGAAGTCAGCCGGCCCCGGCACCCGCGCCAACATCGACGAGTTCACCGAGACCACCGCCCACGGCATCGAGCAGATCGGGGGCGCAGGGGCGGGCAAGGCGATCATCATCCTCAACCCCGCCGAGCCGCCGCTCATCATGCGCGACACCGTCTTCTGCCTGGTCGGCGACGCCGACCAGGACGCCATCCGCGCCTCGGTGGAGGAGATGGTGGCCAGGGTCGCCGGCTACGTCCCCGGCTACCGGCTCAAGCAGCAGGTGCAGTTCTCACCCATCGGGGACGACGAGCCGGTCCACACCCTGCTGCCCGAGGGCTCGCCGACCGTGACCACGAAGGTGAGCGTCTTCCTCGAGGTCGAGGGAGCAGCGCACTACCTGCCCGCCTACGCCGGCAACCTCGACATCATGACCTCGGCCGCCTTGGCGGTCGGGGACTCCCTTGCCCGACGACTCAGCCAGCGAGCGGAGGCGCTCCGATGACCCGACCCGACACCCCGCGCGACCTCTACATCCAGGACGTCACGCTGCGCGACGGCATGCACGCCATCCGCCACCGCATCGACCCCCAGGACGTGGGACGCATCGTCAAGGCGCTCGACGCCGCGGGGGTCGACGCGATCGAGGTGGCCCACGGCGACGGCCTCGCCGGGGGCTCGATGAACTACGGACCCGGCAGCCACACCGACTGGCAGTGGCTCGAGGCCGCGGCGGACAACATCGACAGCGCCGTGCTCACCTCGCTGCTGCTGCCCGGCATCGGCACCGTGGCGGAGCTCGAGCGCGCCTACGACCTCGGGGTCCGGTCGGTACGCATCGCCACCCACTGCACCGAGGCCGACGTCTCCGCCCAGCACATCGGCGCTGCCCGCGAGCTCGGCATGGACGTCTCCGGCTTCCTCATGATGAGCCACATGTCGCCGCCGGACTCGCTCGCGCGCCAGGCCAAGCTGATGGAGTCCTACGGCGCCCACTGCGTCTACGTCACCGACTCCGGCGGACGGCTGACCCTGGACGGCGTGCGAGACCGGATCCGCGCCTACCGCGACGTCCTCGACGACGACACCCAGATCGGCATCCACGCCCACGAGAACCTCTCCCTCTCGGTCGCCAACAGCGTGGTCGCCGTGGAGGAGGGCGTCTACCGGGTCGACGCGTCCTTGGCCGGACAGGGAGCCGGTGCAGGGAACTGCCCGATCGAGCCGTTCATCGCGGTCGCCGACCTGCTCGGCTGGAAGCACCGCTGCGACGTCTTCGCGCTCCAGGACGCCGCCGACGACATCGTCAGGCCGCTGCGCGACCGGCCGGTGCAGGTCGACCGGGAGACCCTGACCCTGGGATACGCCGGGGTCTACTCCTCCTTCCTGCGTCACGCCGAGCGCGCCTCACAGGAGTACGGCGTCGACGCCCGCGAGCTGCTGCTCGAGGTCGGCCGACGCGGCCTGGTCGGTGGCCAGGAGGACATGATCGTCGACATCGCGCTGGACCTCGCGAAACGGCCCGAGCAGGACACCCCCGGGCACTGAGGGGTCTGCGCGACCGACCTCTCGACGCGGCCGAACTCCCGGTCGGTTCCGCTCAAGTCTGCCACCCTAGGAGGGTGTCCGGACCGTACGAACGCGCGTTGCTCGACGGCCTCGGTGGAAAGCTCTACACCGAGGCCGTCGAGAAGGGCTGGCTCGACGCCGACGACTCCCGCTTCGAGGAGGGCACCGAGGCCACCGAGGCGCTCGGGGGACTCCTGTCGCTGGGCCTGTTGCGCTGGGACGACGGCGTCGGCCGCTACCTGCCGAACGACCCCACCGCGACCAGCGACCGCATCGTGGTGCCGTTGGCCCAGCAGGGCAGCGAGATGCTGCGCGAGTCCGCCGAGTGGCACTCGACCCTCGGCCGGCTCGCGCAGTCGTGGCGGCAGAGCACGATGGGGACCGGCGGAGCCGCCCAGATCCACTCCCTCGATGCCATCAACGCCTTCATCGACGCCCAGATGCTGCAAGTCCAGACCGAGGTCCTCACGGCCCAGCCCTACGGCCGCCGCAAGGCAGCGACGCTCGCGGAGGCGGAGTCGCGTGACCGGGCCGCCCTGCAACGCGGTGTCGTGATGCGCACCCTCTACCAGCACTCGGCGCGCCAGAGCCCGACCACGCGTGAGCACGTCGCAGGAGGTGATCGAAGCTCGGGCGCGGAGGTCCGCACCCTCGACGAGTTCTTCGACCGGCTGCTCGTCTTCGACCGCCACACCGCCCTGATCCCAGGGATCGAGGCGCAGAGCGTGGCGGTGGCGGTCACCGACGTCTCGATCGTGGCCTACCTGGCCGACATCTTCGACCGGGCCTGGGAGCGCGGCCTGCCCTTCACCGTGGACAAGGCGTCGGTGTCTCGCACGGTCGCCGACGACGTACGGGCGATGGCGCTGCGGATGCTGGTGGAGGGGCACAGCGACGCCGCCAGCGCCAAGCGGATGGGGGTCAGCGTGCGGACCTACGCGTCCTACATCGCCGCCCTCAAGGAGGAGTACGGCGTGCAGACGCGGTTCCAGCTCGCCTGGGCGATGCGCCAGGAGCAGATCCAGGAACGAGGGTCCTAGGAGGGGAAAACAGGAACGAGGGGCAGCAGGCTTGCTGCTGCCCCTCGGAGTTCATCGGAGCGGAGCTGGGGGCTGGGGATGCTCCGATGCCTGCGCCGGACTGCCATGTGGGGATGGGGTGGGAGTCGCAGTCGGCTTCCTCTTCCTTGGGGGTGGGAGAGGTGATCTGTGTCTGTCAGCCCCAGCCGGTGTCCCGCATGGTCGTGGCGCCACCCTTGGGGGCCTTGACCTGGCTGACCTGCGGCTTGTCGTCCGGCTTGGCCGCGCTGGCGGCCGGAGCGGCGACGAACGTCAGTGCGACGGCGCACGCGATGCCGCCGACGAACTTCTTGATCCCAGTGTGCGATGCCATCCCTCTGTCCTCCCATTGCTCGCCACCCGGTGCGGGGGGGCTCGTTCTCCATTGTGCTGATTCGTGCAGACCGGGACCACTAGTTCGAGCCTCGGGAACATGCATTGCATTTTCCTGCAAAATCAGTCGATTCTGGCTAATGGGCCGGCCATGGGCTGGGTACGCCGTGGAGAGGGGCGGGCTGCCGGCTGCACGTTTGTGCCGTTCGGCGGTGCCGGAACAGCACGAAGGCCCGCCGCAACGAAGGTGCGGCGGGCCGTTCGGCGCGGTGCGGAGGTGGCGGGATTTGAACCCGCGAGAGGGGTTTGCCCTCAACCCGCTTAGCAGGCGGGCGCCATAAACCGGACTAGGCGACACCTCCCGACAGCGAGCACAGGCTACCGGTCGTCGACGGCGCCCCGCCAACCACCCGTCCCTCGCTCGGCAGGGTAGTTCGACAGGGCAGTTCGACAGGGCACGTTCGACGGGCAGCTGTCGCCGACCCGGATCAGCCCGGATCAGCCCGGTTCAGCGGAGGGGCCGGTACCCGCGTCCCCGGTTGAGTCGGCTCCGGAGGTCGTCGACGAACTCCTGGGGCGAGGCGGCCAGGACGCTGACAGGCACGGTCGTCGTCCGGCCGTCGCGGAGTCGGAGCACGACGCAGTCCTGGCCCCGCACGGTGGTCGCCACCGAGTCCTCGACGTCGGTCCATCGGGCCGAAGTCACGCCGGCGCCGCGCAGCATCCTCACCTGGTAGCCCTCGGAGTCGAACCGCACGATCGTGCCGAACCGGCTCAGCCAGACCGCTGCGGCGACCACCGCGAACAGGCCGACCGCAACCGTGACCGTGAGCGCGGTGGCGGGCAGCCCGGCAAGTCCGACCAGGGTCGCCACCGCGAAGACGGCGACCCCCACCGTGGCGAGCAGCAGCCCCATCGACCTCACCAGGAGTGACTGGGCGAAGCGGTACTCCGAGACCGGGGCGGATTCTGGCACTCGGCAATTCAACCAAACCGCTTCGGACGCAGTTCGTCCGGCCGCCGCCCCGGAGCGCCGGGGGTATTGCGGGGCGGGGTCACGGGGAGGACACTTGGAGTCCGATGACTCCCCCCGGGGGTGACCCGCATGGAACGACTTGAGGCCGCCGTCTCCGGCGTCGAACAGGCCCTTCGCCGCGCCGCGTCCATGAGCCCGATCCCGCATCAGGGCCACGGTCCGGCAGCGGTCGGCACTCTGACGGCCCAGGGCGCGCCGACGTGGTTGCAGATGGTCCGCCAGCGGCTGCCCCGCATCATGGAGGCGCTCAGCG
>CAWDDN010000024.1:0-21169 GCA_963801135.1 uncultured Actinomycetota bacterium
GCCCGGAGGTATTCGAAACCCCAACCTTCTGATCCGTAGTCAGATGCTCTATCCGTTGAGCTACGGGCGCCGACCCTGCGCTCGCGCAGGACTAGCCGAGGATAGCGGACCGTGCCACCGGATCGGGAATCGGCCCGCGCCTTCCTCAGCAGACACCTGAGAACCATCAGTCACACCAGCGTGTTGCGTTGACTTTTATTGATTCCTGTCACTCTGGTCTCGGATTCGTTGCAGACTCAGACCCCATGCGCCTGTGGTCACCCGCCTCCCGTGCGGGGGTGACAACCGTCATCCTCGCGACCGCCGCTGCCCTGCTCGCCCCGCTGGCGCCCGCAGCGGGTCAGACCACCACCCTGTGCACCAGCTACAAGGGGTGCGCCGCCAAGGGCAACGGCTCGGGCGGCTACGCCCGCAACAACGACCGGATGTACTGGCGGATGTACTCCGGGCACAACTGCACCAACTACGTCGCCTACCGCATGGTGCGCAAAGGGATGCGCAACGTCCGGCCGTGGTCCGGCTCGGGCAACGCGACCCACTGGGGATCCGAGCTCAAGTCCCGCACCGACCGGCGACCCCGCGTGGGATCGGTGGCCTGGTGGAAGGCGGGCACGTCACGGGGAGGCAGCACCGGTCACGTCGCCTACGTGGAGAAGGTCCTCTCCCCCTCCACCATCGTGGTCTCGCAGGACAGCTGGGGCAGCACCTTCAGCTGGGCCCGCGTGGAGAAGGGCAACGGCTGGCCCAACGGGTTCATCCACCTGAGGGACACCCCGCTGCGCAACCGCTCGGCGCCGAAGGTCACGGGCGCCGTGCGCGTCGGTCAGCAGCTCACCGCCTCGAGCGGCACCTGGAGGCCCTCGCCGACCCGGGTGTCGTACCGCTGGTCAGTTGGGGGGACGGCGCTGCCCAAGGCCACCTCGTCGCTGCGGCTCAACCGGCACATGGTGGGCAAGCGAGTGCGCGTGCAGGTGCTGGCCAGACGGTTCGGCTACCCGGCGACGACGGTCACGTCCAACCGCACCGCGACCGTCCAGCGCGGCCGCTTCGCGGTCGAGCGCTCTCCCCGGGTCAGGGGGCGGACCCAGGTCACCCGCAGGCTCCGCGTCTCCGCCGGCGCCTGGTCGCCCCGCCCGGGAGCGGTGCGCTACCAGTGGCTCGCCGACGGCAAGAGGATCCGCGGGGCCCGTTCCTCGCAACTGCGGCTGCGGCCAGGCCTGGTCCGGTCGCGCATCGCCGTCCAGGTCACCGCACGCCGCCCCGGGTACGAGCCCCGAACCCGCACCCTGCGGGTAGGAGGCGTGGCTCCCGCGCGGCTTCGCGGACTGTCGTCCCCCCGGGTCAGGGGCGGCACCCGACCCGGCCAGGCTCTCCATGTCCGCCTCGGCCAGACCCGGCCGCACGCTGCCGTACGCCGGGTCCAGTGGCTGCGTGGAGGACGGCCGATCCGCGGCGCGACGGGCCGCACCTATCGTCTTCGCCGCGGCGACCTGGGCAGCCGGCTCCAGGCCGTGGTCCGCTACCGCCGCCCTGGCTACCGCACCCTCGTCCGCACCACCTCCCCCACCGCGCGCGTGAAGACGACGCCGCGCGTCAAGGTCTCGGCCTCCCGGGTGCGCCACGGCGCTCGCCTGACCGTCACCGCTCACGGTGGCGGCAAGCCGTTGCGCGCCACCGTCGCGGTGACCCGACGAGGACGGGTGGTCGCCCGGGACACCCTGCGTCGCGGGACGGCCACGGTCCGGCTGCGTGGGTTGCAGCCGGGGCGCCGCCGAGTGGTCGTCGTCGTCCGCGGCACTCCCACGACCATTCGCGCCGAGGTTCCCCGGCGGATCCGGGTGCGCTAGCTGGCGCCAGCCGCATCACCGACAATGCACCCATGGACTCGGTGCTGGGACGGGCGGTGGCGCTGCTGGACGCCTTCGCCGCCGACGACCACGAGCTGTCGCTGGCCGAGCTGGTCCGCCGCACCCGCCTTCCCAAGAGCACCGCGCACCGGATGCTCGGCGAGCTGGTCTCCCTCAGGCTGCTGGAGCGTGTCGGCTCCGGCTACCGCCTGGGCAGCCGACTGTTCGAGCTCGGCATGCGCGCCGGCGTGGAGCGCGGCCTGATGGAGGTGGCGATCCCCTACATGGAGGACCTGTACGAACGCACGCACGAGACGGTGCACCTGGGCGTGAGGGAAGGCACCGAGGTCGTGTACATCGCCAAGATCGGCGGGCACCGCCAGGCCGTGGCACCGTCTCGGGTCGGTGGCCGGATGCCGCTGCACTGCACCGCGATCGGCAAGGCGCTGCTCGCCTTCGGCCCCGGGGCACTGTTCGACGAGGTGGTCGCCGCCGGCCTCACCCGTCGTACGCCGCGAACCGTCACTGCCCCCGGGGTGCTGCGCAGACAGCTGGAGCCGTGTCGGCAGCGGGGCGTCAGCTACGAGCACGAGGAGTCGAGCATCGGCATCGGCTGCGTGGCTGCACCGGTGCTCGACGCCGACGAGCAGGTGATCGCCGCGGTCAGCGTGACCGGCCCGGTCACCAGGTTCCGGCCCGAGTCGGCCGCTGCCGCGGTCCGGGCCGCGGGGGCGGGGATCGCTGCCACCTGGGCCCGCCGTCCCACTCAGCGGGACGCGGGTCTTCCGCCTGCACCCTGAGTGCCGGGACAGTGACGCCATGACCGTCCCCGAGCACCTCCTGGACGAGGCTGCCAAACGCCTCGAGGAGGCCTACGACACTCGCACCCCGTGCGCCCCCGTCCGCGACCTCATCGGCGAGACCGACATCGCGTCGGCCTACGCGGTGCAGAACCGCCAGACCGCCCACCGCGCCGCGGCCGGGGCGCGCGTCGTCGGGCGCAAGATCGGGCTCACCAACCCGGCCGTCCAGGCGCAGCTCGGCGTCGACCAGCCCGACTTCGGGGTGCTCTTCGACGACATGGACGTCACCGCCGAGCCGCAGGTGCCCAGCAGCCGGCTGCTGCAGCCCAAGGCCGAGGCCGAGGTCGCGTTCATGCTCAAGGACGACCTGCTCGAGGGCGACCTCGACGTCGAGCAGTGCCGGGCCGCGGTCGACTACGCCGTGGCCGCCATCGAGATCGTCGACAGCCGCGTCGCCGACTGGCAGATCACGATCACCGACACCGTCGCCGACAACGCCTCGTCCGGCCTCTACGTGCTGGGCGACCGCCGTGTCCCCCTGAGCGACGTCGACCCGGTCGGGGTCGAGATGTCGATGACGATGGACGGCACCGTGGTGTCCCAGGGCAACGGCTCGATGTGCCTGGGCGACCCGCTGGTCGCGCTGTCGTGGCTGGCTGTCATCGCCCGCGACTACGGCCAGCCGCTCACCGCCGGCCAGGTGGTGCTCTCCGGGGCGCTCGGCCCGATGGTCTCGGCCCCACCGGGCTCGACGTTCGAGGCCACCATCAGCTCGCTGGGCACCGTCACCGCCCGGTTCTCGACCCTCGAGGAGGACGCATGACACCCGCCCCGCAGAAGACCAAGGTCGCCGTCATCGGGTCGGGCAACATCGGCACCGACCTGATGATCAAGGTGCTGCGAGTCTCCGAGCACCTCGAGATGGGGGCGATGGTCGGCATCGACCCCGACTCCGACGGCCTGGCGCGGGCGAAGCGCTTCGGCGTGCCGACCACCGCCGACGGGGTCGACGGGCTGATCGCGATGCCGGGCTTCGACGACATCGACATCGTCTTCGACGCCACCTCCGCGAAGGCCCACCTCGCCAACGCCGAGAAGCTGGCGCCGTACGGCAAGCGGCTGGTCGACCTGACGCCTGCCGCGATCGGCCCGTTCGTGGTGCCGCCGGTCAACCTCGACCAGCACCTCGACGCCGACAACGTCAACATGGTCACCTGCGGCGGCCAGGCCACGATCCCCATGGTGGCCGCGATCTCGCAGGTCACCCCCGTGCCGTACGCCGAGATCGTCGCCTCGATCTCCTCGAAGTCAGCCGGCCCCGGCACCCGCGCCAACATCGACGAGTTCACCGAGACCACCGCCCACGGCATCGAGCAGGTCGGCGGCGCAGGCGCGGGCAAGGCGATCATCATCCTCAACCCCGCCGAGCCGCCGCTGATCATGCGCGACACCGTCTTCTGCCTGGTCGGCGACGCCGACCAGGACGCCATCCGCGCCTCGGTGGAGGAGATGGTGGCCAAGGTCGCCGGCTACGTCCCCGGCTACCGGCTCAAGCAGCAGGTGCAGTTCTCACCCGTCGGGGACGACGAGCCGGTCCACACCCTGCTGCCCGAGGGCTCGCCGACCGTGACCACGAAGGTGACCGTCTTCCTCGAGGTCGAGGGAGCAGCGCACTACCTGCCCGCCTACGCCGGCAACCTCGACATCATGACCTCGGCCGCCTTGGCGGTCGGGGACTCCCTTGCCCGACGACTCAGCCAGCGAGCGGAGGCGCTGCCGATGACCCGACCCGACACCCCGCGCGACCTCTACATCCAGGACGTCACGCTGCGCGACGGCATGCACGCCATCCGCCACCGCATCGACCCCCAGGACGTGGGACGCATCGTCAAGGCACTCGACGCCGCCGGGGTCGACGCGATCGAGGTGGCCCACGGCGACGGCCTCGCCGGGGGCTCGATGAACTACGGACCCGGCAGCCACACCGACTGGCAGTGGCTCGAGGCCGCGGCGGACAACATCGACAGCGCCGTGCTCACCTCGCTGCTGCTGCCCGGCATCGGCACCGTGGAGGAGCTCAAGCGCGCCTACGACCTCGGGGTCCGGTCGGTACGCATCGCCACCCACTGCACCGAGGCCGACGTCTCCGCCCAGCACATCGGCGCCGCCCGCGAGCTCGGCATGGACGTCTCCGGCTTCCTCATGATGAGCCACATGTCGCCGCCGGACTCGCTCGCGCGCCAGGCCAAGCTGATGGAGTCCTACGGCGCCCACTGCGTCTACGTCACCGACTCCGGCGGACGGCTGACCATGGACGGCGTGCGAGACCGGATCCGCGCCTACCGCGACGTCCTCGACGACGACACCCAGATCGGCATCCACGCCCACGAGAACCTCTCCCTGTCGGTCGCCAACAGCGTGGTCGCCGTGGAGGAGGGCGTCTACCGGGTCGACGCGTCCTTGGCCGGACAGGGAGCCGGTGCAGGGAACTGCCCGATCGAGCCGTTCATCGCGGTCGCCGACCTGCTCGGCTGGAAGCACCGCTGCGACGTCTTCGCGCTCCAGGACGCCGCCGACGACATCGTCAGGCCGCTGCGCGACCGGCCCGTGCAGGTCGACCGGGAGACCCTGACCCTGGGATACGCCGGGGTCTACTCCTCCTTCCTGCGTCACGCCGAGCGCGCCTCGCAGGAGTACGGCGTCGACGCCCGCGAGCTGCTGCTCGAGGTCGGCCGACGCGGCCTGGTCGGTGGCCAGGAGGACATGATCGTCGACATCGCGCTGGACCTCGCGAAACGGCCCGAGCAGGACACCCCCGGGCACTGAGGGGTCTGCGCGACCGACCTCTCGACGCGGCCGAACTCCCGGTCGGTTCCGCTCAAGTCTGCCACCCTAGGAGGGTGTCCGGACCGTACGAACGCGCGTTGCTCGACGGCCTCGGTGGAAAGCTCTACACCGAGGCCGTCGAGAAGGGCTGGCTCGACGCCGACGACTCCCGCTTCGAGGAGGGCACCGAGGCCACCGAGGCGCTCGGGGGACTCCTGTCGCTGGGCCTGTTGCGCTGGGACGACGGCGTCGGCCGCTACCTGCCGATCGACCCCACCGCGACCAGCGACCGCATCGTGGTGCCGTTGGCCCAGCAGGGCAGCGAGATGCTGCGCGAGTCCGCCGAGTGGCACTCGACCCTCGGCCGGCTCGCGCAGTCGTGGCGGCAGAGCACGATGGGGACCGGCGGAGCCGCCCAGATCCACTCCCTCGATGCCATCAACGCCTTCATCGACGCCCAGATGCTGCAGTGCCAGACCGAGTTCCTGGCGGCCCAGCCCTACGGCCGCCGCAAGGCAGCGACGCTCGCGGAGGCGGAGTCGCGTGACCGGGCCGCCCTGCAACGTGGTGTCGTGATGCGCACCCTCTACCAGCACTCGGCACGCCAGAGCCCCACCACGCGCGAGCATGTCCAGGAGGTGACGAAGCTCGGGGCCGAGGTCCGCACCCTCGACGAGTTCTTCGACCGGCTGCTCGTCTTCGACCGGCACACCGCCCTGATCCCAGGCATCGAGGCGCAGAGCGTGGCGGTTGCGATCACCGATGTCTCGATCGTGGCCTACCTGGCCGACATCTTCGACCGGGCCTGGGAGCGCGGTCTCCCCTTCACTCTCGACAATGCGTCGGCGTCTCGAACGGTCGCCGACGACGTACGGGCGATGACGCTGCGGATGCTGGTGGAGGGGCACAGCGACGCCGCCAGCGCCAAGCGGATGGGGGTCAGCGTGCGGACCTACGCGTCCTACATCGCCGCCCTCAAGGAGGAGTACGGCGTGCAGACGCGGTTCCAGCTCGCCTGGGCGATGCGCCAGGAGCAGATCCAGGAACGAGGGCCCTAGGACGGGAAAACAGGAACGAGGGGCAGCAGGCTTGCTGCTGCCCCTCGGAGTTCATCGGAGCGGAGCTGGGGGCTGGGGATGCTCCGATGCCTGCGCCGGACTGCCATGTGGGGATGGGGTGGGAGTCGCAGTCGGCTTCCTCTTCCTTGGGGGTGGGAGAGGTGATCTGTGTCTGTCAGCCCCAGCCGCTGTCCCGCATGGTCGTGGCGCCACCCTTGGGGGCCTTGACCTGGCTGACCTGCGGCTTGTCGTCCGGCTTGGCCGCGCTGGCGGCCGGAGCGGCGACGAACGTCAGTGCGACGGCGCACGCGATGCCGCCGACGAACTTCTTGATCCCAGTGTGCGATGCCATCCCTCTGTCCTCCCATTGCTCGCCACCCGGTGCGGGGGGGCTCGTTCTCCATTGTGCTGATTCGTGCAGACCGGGACCACTAGTTCGAGCCTCGGGAACATGCATTGCATTTTCCTGCAAAATCAGTCGATTCTGGCTAATGGGTCCGGCCATGGGCTGGGTACGCCGTGGAGAGGGGCGGGCTGCCGGCTGCACGTTTGTGCCGTTCGGCGGTGCCGGAACAGCACGAAGGCCCGCCGCAACGAAGGTGCGGCGGGCCGTTCGGCGCGGTGCGGAGGTGGCGGGATTTGAACCCGCGAGAGGGGTTTGCCCTCAACCCGCTTAGCAGGCGGGCGCCATAAACCGGACTAGGCGACACCTCCCGACAGCGAGCACAGGCTACCGGTCGTCGACGGCGCCCCGCCAACCACCCGTCCCTCGCTCGGCAGGGCAGTTCGACAGGGCAGTTCGACAGGGCACGTTCGACGGGCTGCTGTCGCCGACCCGGATCAGCCCGGATCAGCCCGGTTCAGCGGAGGGGCCGGTACCCGCGTCCCCGGTTGAGTCGGCTCCGGAGGTCGTCGACGAACTCCTGGGGCGAGGCGGCCAGGACGCTGACAGGCACGGTCGTCGTCCGGCCGTCGCGGAGTCGGAGCACGACGCAGTCCTGGCCCCGCACGGTGGTCGCCACCGAGTCCTCGACGTCGGTCCATCGGGCCGACGTCACGCCGGCGCCGCGCAGCATCCTCACCTGGTAGCCCTCGGAGTCGAACCGCACGATCGTGCCGAACCGGCTCAGCCAGACCGCTGCGGCGACCACCGCGAACAGGCCGACCGCAACCGTGACCGTGAGCGCGGTGGCGGGCAGCCCGGCAAGTCCGACCAGGGCCGCCACCGCGAAGACGGCGACCCCCACCGTGGCGAGCAGCAGCCCCATCGACCTCACCAGGAGTGACTGGGCGAAGCGGTACTCCGAGACCGGGGCGGATTCTGGCACTCGGCAATTCAACCAAACCGCTTCGGACGCAGTTCGTCCGGCCGCCCGCCCCGGAGCGCCGGGGGTATTGCGGGGCGGGGTCACGGGGAGGACACTTGGAGTCCGATGACTCCCCCCGGGGGTGACCCGCATGGAACGACTTGAGGCCGCCGTCTCCGGCGTCGAACAGGCCCTTCGCCGCGCCGCGTCCATGAGCCCGATCCCGCATCAGGGCCACGGTCCGGCAGCGGTCGGCACTCTGACGGCCCAGGGCGCGCCGACGTGGTTGCAGATGGTCCGCCAGCGGCTGCCCCGCATCATGGAGGCGCTCAGCGCCGAGCAGCCCGACGCCGCGGACTGCGCGCTCGCAGCCCGCGCCCGCCAGCTCACCGCGGAGCGCAACCGGTTGCTCCACCAGCTGCGTGCCCTCGGCCCCGCACTGGCCGAAGGCCGGGTCCCTGACGCCGTCGCGACCGACCTCGAGGAGCTGCGCCGCAGGCTGCTGCGGCTGGTCCACGACATCTCGCACCACCACCAACGGGTCAACGACCTGGTCTACGACGGCGCCTGGCGCGACGTCGGCGGCTCCGGGTAGCAGGGATACCCGGCCACCCCCGGGCCCTAGGCTGGCCCGGGTGAGCACCCCCCGCAACGAGACCAGCAACGAGACCAGCAGCACCGAGTCCCCGTCCGATCGCGACGACCACGTCGTCCGGGTCCACGAGCTCGACGAGGAGACCCAGCAGTCGATCGTCGACGCGATGCAGAGGTCCACGCCGGTCCACGAGTTCCTCGACATCCGCATCGTGGAGATCGGTCCCGACTACGCCATCGTCTCGATGCCGACCAAGCCGGAGGCGCTCAACCGCAACGGCACCATCCACGGCGGCGTCATGGCCACGCTCATGGACGTGACCGCCGGTGTCGCCGCCAGTCGGCCGGTGCAGGCGAACCGACCCGACGCCGTCCTGGTCACCTCAGACCTGCACATCCGCTACCTGCGGCGCCACAAGGGCGACATGCTGCTCGCGCGCGCTCACAACGTGCAGGTCGGCAACACGGTCGTGGTGGTGGAGTGCCAGATCCGTGACGGCGACCGCCTGGTGGCGGTGGGAGACCTGTCGATGATGGTGATCGACCGCCGGGAC
Source organism: uncultured Actinomycetota bacterium (assembly GCA_963801135.1). Lineage (GTDB taxonomy): Bacteria > Actinomycetota > Actinomycetes > Propionibacteriales > Nocardioidaceae > Marmoricola_A. The sequence goes on from CAWDDN010000024.1 coordinate 8,990, forward strand.
TGATCCCCCAGCCGGTCCCCCGGCCGGCCCCCCACCGACCCCCAGCCGACCCCTCAGCGCGCCAGGTCGCGGCGACCGAAGAGCAGCACCGAGGCCGCCAGCAGGACAGCGGCGAGCGCGCCCATGACCACGACCGCCATGGTCTCGACGTCCTCGACGGGGGGTCTGCCGACCTGCTGGAACGGGGAGAGCTCCATGGCCCAGTCCGGCAGGTCGAGGGTCTCGCCCAGGAAGTCGATCGTCATCACGAGGGCGAAGATCGCCCAGCCCACGGCCGCCAGCCGGGCAGCGACGGAGGCCAGCAGCAGGCAGAGTGCCGCCGCCAGCAGCAGGGCGGTGACGAAGGCCGCGACCAGCGTGACTCCCTTCCAGACCGAGCCGGCGTCACCGGTGCCCACCCACAGCCCCAGGCCGAGGCCCAGGCCGCCCAGGAGCTGCAGCATCACCGCCAGCGTCAGAACGGTGGACGAGACCCCGAGCCACCAGGACGCCCGCGACCGCCGGCCGGACAGCACCACTCCGAGGCGCCCGCTGGTCTCCTCCCCCGCCATCCGGACCATCGCGTGAGCGACGAACCCCAGCGCGAGCAGGGCGACGAAGAAGCCGCCCACCGAGATCATCAGGTCCTCGGGCTCTGCCCCCTCGGCCCCCAGCATCGCCGCCATCTCCGGGCTGCCCTCGATCATGTCGCGCATCTCGCGAGCGATCGCGCCGACGAGGAAGGCCCACGTGGCCGCGGCGAACGTCCACCCCAGCCAGGTGACCCGCAGCAGGCGGACCGCGAGCCCGGCCGGGGTCCCCAGCCGCGGCGGCGCGGTGGCCGGCCCCCGCCGAGGCGCGATGAGCCCGCTGCCGAGATCGCGGCGGACGTTGACCACCGCGGCAACCCCGACCAGGAGCGCCGCCAGCAGCGCGTAGCCGACCAGGGGCCAGATCTGAGGTTCTCCGAAGGGCCGGATCTCGGCGAACCATCCCAACGGTGAGAGCCAGGTCAGGTCGGCCTCGAAGCCGTCGACGATCGCCCGGACGAGGAACAGCACCCCGATCACCGCCAGACCCCAGCCGTGCGCGCCCTGGCCGTCGGTGGCGACCTCGCCGACCACGAGACCCACCGCGGCCATGGACAGCAGGAGCAGCAGCAGCCCCCCGGAGTACCAGACGGCTCCACTGTCGAAACCGGCCACCACCAGCCCGACATAGGTGAGACCGGTGGCCAGGCCGATCACCAGGGTCAGCACCACCACGGCCGAGACCAGGGGCGCGGTGCGACCGAGCTGGTTGGCGGTCAGCAGGTCGAACCGTCCGGCCGTCTCCTGGGTGCGTGTCAGGTGGATCGCGAGGTGCAGCGCCACCACGGGGAAGACCAGCAGGGAGTAGAAGCCGAGCTCGTAGGCGGTGATGCCGCCCACGGTGTCCAAGGCGTAGCCGCGGCCGTTGAAGACCCGGGTCGCCGCTCCGGAGGCCGTGGCCTGGTACGCCGCGCGGGCCTGCGGGTCGTCGCCGTAGAGCGAGTTGACCGCGTCGGCGCTGACCCACACCAGGAAGCCGATCACTGCCGGCCAGGCCAGCAGACGCACCCGGGAGGTGCGCAGGCTCAGTCGAGCCAGCCGGGCCCAGCCGGTGACGTCGATCGAGCTCACAGCTGGTCCTGGTAGTGCTCGAGGAAGAGCTCGTCCAGGCTGGGCGGCTCCACGTGCAGCGACGTCCCCCCGGCGTCCAGCAAGGTCCGGACGAGGTCCGGCAGCGCCTGCGCGCCGACGCGAGCGGTGGTGCGGACCCCGCCGTCCGGCAGCTCACGGTGGTCGACGTCGCTCACACCGTCCCTGCGGTCGAGCCCCTCGACCGGCTCGCTGGTGGTGACCTGGACGGTGGTGCCGGTCTGGCGCCGGAGCTCGTCGAGGGTGCCGGTGGTCACGTCCTTGCCGCGGCGGATGATCGTCACCCGGTCGCACAGGGCCTCGACCTCCGCCAGGATGTGGCTCGACAGCAGCACGGTGCGTCCCTGGGCGGTGACCTCACGAACCACGCCCTGGAACTGCGCCTCCATGAGGGGGTCGAGGCCGGCCGTCGGCTCGTCCAGCACCAGCAGGTCGGCGTCGGCCGCCAGGCCCGCGACGAGCGCCACCTTCTGCCGGTTGCCCTTGGAGTAGGTGCGCGCCTTCTTCGTGGGGTCGAGCTCGAAGCGCTCGACGAGCTCGTCGCGCCGAGCGGGGTCGTGGGTGCCGTGGAAGCCCAGCAACGCGTCGATGCACTCACCGCCGGTCAGGTTGCCCCACAGGTTGACGTCGCCGGGCACGTAGGCGACGCGACGGTGGACCTCCACCGCCCGCTGCCACACGTCGAGCCCGTGAATGGTGGCGTTGCCGGCGTCCAGCCGGATCTGACCCAGCAGCGCGCGGATGGCCGTGGTCTTGCCGGAGCCGTTGGGCCCGAGGAACCCGAGCACCTCGCCCGGGCGCACCGTGAGGTCGAGCCCGTCGAGCGCCGCGACGTCACCGAAGTGCTTGACCAGACCACGGGCATCCACCACGAGTTCGCTCATGGTTCGACCCTAGGACCCGGTCCTTCAGCTGTCGTGGATGGGCTTGCGCGGCAGCCTCTTCACCCGACGGCGACGCTTCGGCCGCTCCGGGATCATCCCTCGCATCTCCTCCAGCTTGCCGAAGCACAGCAGCCGGTCGCCGTCCTGGATGATCTCCTTGTTGCGGGGGTTGGGGATCACGGTGGTGCCCCGGTTGAGCGTCAACACCTGGATGTCGCGGCTGTCGAAGCCCGACTGGCTGAGCTTCTTGCCCACCATCTCCGCCCCCGGGTGCACCATGAGCTCGGCGACGCCGTAGCCGGTGGAGACGCTGAGCCGCTGCCTCACGTCGATGGCGGGGAACGCGACCTGGTCGGCGACGTAGTCGATGATCGCGCCGGCGACGTCGAGCTTGGTGGCTGCCTCGATCCCCTCCAGCCCGGGCGAGGAGTTGACCTCCATCACCAGCGGCCCGTCGGTGCCCTCGAGCATGTCCACACCGGCCATCCGCAGTCCCATGATCTGGGCCGAGCGCACCGCTGCGCGCTCGTACTCCGGGTCCAGGGTGATCGGCTCGACGCTGCCGCCGCGGTGGACGTTGGAGCGGAACTCGTCGCCCTTGGCGACCCGGCGCATCGCGGCGACCACGTGGTCGCCCACGACGAGCGCACGGATGTCGCGCCCCTTGCTCTCACTCACGAAGCGTTGGATCAGGACGTTCTGGCGGGTGCTCTGCAGGGTCTCGATGATGGCCTCCGCGACCTTCAGCTCCGGGGCGAGGATCACGCCGATGCCTTGGGTGCCCTCGAGCAGCTTGATCACCACCGGGGCGCCGCCGACCCGCTCGATCGCGGGGATCACGTCGGCGCGGTCGCGCACGAACGTGGTCGCCGGCATCGCGATGTTGTGCCGAGAGAGGATCTGGGTCGCCCGCAGCTTGTCGCGCGAGTTCGTGATGCCGTACGCCGTGTTGGGGGTGTAGACGTCCATCTGCTCGAACTGGCGCACCACGGCGGTGCCGAAGTAGGTGATCGAGCTTCCGATGCGCGGGAGGATCGCGTCGTAGTCCGACAACGGCTTGCCGCGGTACTGCAGGTCCGGCTCGTCGTCGGAGAGGTCGATGCCGAAGCGCAGGGTGTTGAGCACCTTGACCTGATGGCCCCGGTCGGCTGCGGCGGTGCGCAGTCGTTGGGTGCTGTACGCCTTCGGCGCGCGGGAGAGGATCGCGAGTTTCATGATGCCTGTCGACGGGTGCGGTGGCCGGTGTGCGGGAGCCGGCGGGACAGGCGTCCAGTGAACACCACGCGGCCGGGGCGGCCCGAGACCGGGGCGGGCCTGACAGGATGACGGCCGTGACCGAGCCGCCCCCCTCCCCAGGATGCGTCGTGGGCTGGCGCGAGTGGGTCGCGCTGCCCGACCTGGGGGTGCCCTGGATCAAGGCGAAGCTCGACACCGGCGCTCGGACCTCGGCGGTACACGCCTTCGACCTCGAGGAGTTCGAGCGCGGCGGGCACGCCTGGGTGCGCTACTCGGTCCACCCCTGGCAGCGAAGCGACGACGACGCGGTGGTCACCGAGAGCCGGGTGCTCGACCGCCGGGAGGTCCGCAGCTCCTCGGGCCACGTCGACGAGCGCTACGTCGTCGCGGTGACGCTGCGACTCCGAGGCCGCCCCATCACCGCGGAGGTGAGTCTCGGCAGCCGCGACGAGATGGGCTTCCGGATGCTGGTCGGGCGTGAGGCCCTGCAGCAGGGGTTCCTGGTCGATGCCAGCCAGTCCTACGTCGGCGGCCGGCCCATGCGCGCCGTACGCCGCAAGAACTGGGGACGCTGATGGCCCGGACGTCGTTCGCGATCGGGGGCGTCCGGGTTCGGCCCGGCACCGCCCGCGCCCTGGAGCTGCCGATCACGCGGCTGGTGACCGGAGCCGACGTCAGCCTGCCGGTGCGGGTGGTGCACGGTCGCCAGGAAGGTCCGACCGCGTGGGTCAACGCCGCCATCCACGGCGACGAGGTGGTCGGGGTCGAGGTGATCCGGCAGGTGATGGGGGCCCTGGACCCGCGCGCCTTCCACGGCACCCTGCTGGCCGTGCCCATCGTGAACGTGTTCGGCTTCCTCAACGGCGACCGCTACCTGCCGGACCGCCGCGACCTCAACCGCTCGTTCCCCGGGTCGTCACGCGGGTCGCTGGCCGGGCGCATCGCGCGCCTCTTCATGACCGAGGTGGTCTCCAAGTGCGAGGTGGGCATCGACCTGCACACCGGCTCGGACAGGCGATCGAACCTGCCGCAGATCCGGGCGGACCTCGACGACCCGCGCACCCGTGAGCTGGCCCGGGCCTTCGGCGCTCCGGTGATGCTGCATGCCCGCACCCGTGACGGGTCGCTGCGCCAGGCAGCGAGCGAGCAGGGCGCGGCGGTGCTGCTCTACGAGGGCGGGGAGAACCTCCGCTTCGACGACTACGCGATCGACCCCGCCGTGGCCGGCGTACGCCGGGTGCTCGCCTCGCTCGGCATGACCGAGCCGGTCGCCGAGCAGCAGGCAGAGCCCGGCTCACCGGGCGTCGAGTGCCGCGTCAGCGGGTGGGTGCGGGCTCGCACCACCGGCATCCTCCACCTCGAGGCTCCCTTGGGTGCCTCGGTGGACCGCGGTGACCGGCTCGGTGCGCTCGTGAACTCCTTCGGCAAGACCCTCCGGGTGGTGCGCGCCGACCGCACCGGCCTCGTCGTGGGCCGCAACGAGGCCCCCCTGGTCAACAGCGGCGACGCCCTGGTGCACATCGCCGAGCCGTACGCGGGGTGAGCAGGTTGTCGGTTTCACTGGGCCCCCGCCTGGGCCCCCCGCCTGGGCCCCCGCCTGGGCCCCCGATCGGGCGCCGGGTTGGGTCTCGGCCCCTCGCCCTGCACACTGGGTCACATGAACGACGTACCCCCCGAGCTGCGCGGCGTCTCCCCGGACCCGGTCCGCGAGTCTGCGCTGCCCGCCTGGGTCCGCGTCACGGCACTGGTGCTGATCGTGGCGATGTTCGCCTGGGCGATCTACGCGGCCTTCTGACCTCTCAGTTGACCGCCCGGTCGCGACCCTGCCAGTACGGCGCGCGCAGCTTGAACTTCTGCAGCTTGCCGGTCGCCGTGCGCGCCAGCACCTCGCGGAACTCCACCGAGGTCGGCGCCTTGTAGCGCGCCACCTTGGACTTCACGAAGTCGATGAGCTCCTGCTCGGTGAGCGTCGAGCCCTCCGCCTTCACCACCAGTGCCTTGATCGTCTCGCCCCACCTCTCGTCCGGCACCCCGATCACCGCTGCCTCGGCCACGTCGGGGTGGGAGAAGATCACGTCCTCCACCTCGATCGAGGAGACGTTCTCACCGCCGGTGATGATGACGTCCTTCTTGCGGTCGGCGATGGTGAGGTGGCCGTCGTCACCGAGCTCGCCGCCGTCCCCGGTGTGGAACCAGCCACCCGTCAGGCAGCGCTCGGTCTCGTCGGGGTTGTCCCAGTAGCCGTCCAGGCACACGTTGGAGCGCGCCAGCACCTCCCCCTGCTCATCGACCCGCAGCGTCACGCCGACCGCGGGGGTGCCGGCACGCATCAGCCGGGTGGCGCGCTCCTCCGGGTCGAGCTCGTCCCACTCCTGGCGGCTGCGGTTGACCGTAAGCAGCGGCGAGGTCTCGGTCAGGCCGTAGATCTGGATGAACTCCCAGCCCAGCTCGGTCTCGACCCGCGCGATCGTGGTCGACGGCGGCGGGGCACCGGCCACCACGATGCGCACCCGGCCTCGGCCCGGGATCTCGCCCTCCCAGGTCTGCGCGGCCTCCAGCACCGAGGCCACCACCGCCGGCGCCGCGCAGAGCAGCGTCACGCCGTACCGCTCGACGCGGCGCAAGATCTCGGCGCCTTCGACCTTGCGCAGCACGATCTGTGGCACCCCCATGCCCGCGGTCACGAACGGCATCCCCCAGCCGTTGCAGTGGAACATCGGCAACGTGTGCAGGTAGACGTCGCGGTCGCTCACCCCGACATGCATGCCGAACGTGACAGCGTTGGTCCACAGGTTGCGGTGGGTGAGCCGCACGCCCTTGGGCCGGGCCGTGGTCCCGGAGGTGTAGTTGATGGTGGCGGTGGCGTTCTCGTCGGGCTCAGCCCACGGGATGGGTTCGCCGTCGGCGAAGAGCTCGTCGTCCTGGCCGAGCACGAAGACGTGCTCGCAGTCGACACCGGCGAGGTCGTCGACGAGCTCGGGGTCGAGGTAGAGCACCCGGGCGCCGGAGTGCGCCACGATGTAGGAGACCTCCTCGACCGACAACCGGAAGTTGATCGGCACCAGGATCCGGCCGTACCCGCTGACCCCGTAGAACGCCGTGAGCAGGCGGGCGCTGTTGTGCGAGACCATCGCGACGCGGTCGCCCACCTCGAGCCCGAGCTGCTCGTGGCGCATCGCCATCGCGCGGGCACGGTCGGCCAGCTCGGCGTAGGTCAGCTCCCCCAGCGGGGTGGCCGGCTGGTCCGGCTCGTCCACGACGCCGACGCGCTCGCCGTAGGCCAGCGCGGCGCGGGCGAGGAAGTCGTTGACGGTGAGGGGGACCTGCATGGGTGGACCTCCGGTCGTGGGGCGTGTTGGGCTCATCCCACACGTGCGAGGGGACCTTAGGGAAGGGGGAGCGGCCATCCTCGCGAGGGTTGTGGTCGCTTCGCACGTGTCACGACGCATGAGGGGCGACGGTAACCCCGATGGCGAGCGGTGTGCGGTGCTGCCTGCGGCCCGGCGGTCAGCGTTGGGCGCGGAGGAACTTGCCGAAGTGGGGGACGGTGAAGGCGACGGTGCCGCGCTCGGAGGAGTAGACCAGCCCCTTCTTGATCAAGCCGTCGCGCGCCGGCGAGAGCGACTGCGGCTTGCGGCCCAGCGACTTGGCGACGTCGGCGGTGGCCACCAGGTCGGCGCCGTCGGCGCCGAGGTCGGCCATGGTGCGCATGTAGTCGCGCTCGGCCGGCGTCGCCCGGTCGTAGCGGGCACCGAAGAACCCCACGGCCAGCTCGGCCTCGGCCTCGGGCGCCGCTGCCAGCACGTCGTCGCGCCGGATCGGGCTGCCGAGGGCGACGTCCCAGGTGACCTTGCCGTAGGCCTGCACGAAGTAGGGGTAGCCGTCGGTGACGGCGTAGAGCTCGTCGAGCGCCTCGGGCTCGTAGTCGGCGCCCTCGGACGCCGCGGGCACCAGCCAGGCGCGGTCGGCCATCTCGCGTGGCAGCCGATCCACGACCACGTAGCGGAAGAGCCGTTCGGCATAGGACTTGGACGCCGAGAGCGCGACCGGCAGGTGCGGCAGCCCGGCGCCCACCAGGATCAGCGGAGAGCCCTGCTGGCTGATCTCGTGGGCCGCCCCGCACAGCGCGGCCAGCTCGGGCAGGGTGATGTCCTGCATCTCGTCGACGAACAGCCCGATGCCGACGCCGAGGTCGCGGCCGAGCTCGGCGACGTCGGTGAACAGCTCCACCAGGTCGAGCTCGAGGTCGCCGGAGTCGGCGCGGCCGCGCGCGGCTGGTACGTCGACGGGCGGCTGCCAGCGCGCACCCTTGCGGTCCTTGAGCTCGGTCTTGAGCGCGAACGCCTTGAGCACGCCGGCGACTTCGTCGACCCGGTCTGGATCGCGGTGGCGGTGGGCCACCTCGCGCACTGCGGCGTGCGCGGCTTGGGCGAGCGGCAGCCGCACCGACTGCTCCGGGCGGGCCTCGATCTTGCCGGTGCCCCAGGCCCGGGCCACTGCCTTGCCGCGCAGGGCGTTGAGCAGCACGGTCTTGCCGACGCCACGCAGTCCGGAGACCACCATCGACCGTTCCGGGCGGCCCGCAGCCACCCGTTCGAGCGTCACGTCGAACTGGGTCAGCTCGCGGTCGCGGCCGGCGAGCTCTGGAGGTCGCTGCCCCGCTCCGGGGGCGTAGGGGTTCCTGATCGGGTCCACGATCAGACGGTATCGGGGCGTCTAGCGAATCCCGTAGACATCCGTAGCGATTCCGATCGCGTGTCGGCGTTCCGTGGCTCGCTCCGCTCACGCCTCCGCGAACCCGAACCTACCGGTGGTCGAGGCGCCCGAGCCCGAACTCCAGGAGCGCGAGCGCCGAGCCGCGAACCCTCGCCCGCGCCTAGAATCCGGGCATGCCTGAGCTGCCCGAGGTACACGCGCTCGCCGTCGACCTGCGCAGCCGGCTCCGCGACCAGGCGATCGCACGGGTCGACCTCACCGCGATCAACGCGCTGAAGACCTACGACCCGCCGCTGTCAGCGCTGTCCGGCGGGCTGGTCGACGACGTGGTGCGCCACGGCAAGTTCCTCGACATCGAGGTCTCCGGCCTGCACCTGGTGATCCACCTGGCCCGGGCGGGCTGGATCCGCTGGCGTGACGAGGTGCCGGCGCTCCCCCCGAAGCCCAGCACCAAGTCGCCCCTGGCCGCTCGCGTGGTCCTGAGCGAGGGCGCTGGGCTCGACGTCACCGAGGCCGGCACCAGGAAGCGGCTGGCGATCTACCTCGTCCGCGACCCGTCCGAGGTCCCCGGCATCGAGCGGCTGGGCCCCGACCCGCTGGCCGAGGAGTTCACCGTCGAGACGCTGGCCGACATCCTCCGCGACGCCGGCCGCGCCCAGCTCAAGGGCGTGCTGCGCAACCAGGGCACCATCGCGGGCATCGGCAACGCCTACTCCGACGAGATCCTGCACACCGCTCGTCTGAGCCCGTTCGCACCGGCCTCCTCGCTGCTCGAGGACGACCGGCTCCAGACCCTGTACGACGCGATCCGCGACACCCTGCACTCCGCCATCGAACGCTCGGAGGGGCTCGCCGCCAGCGAGCTGAAGGGCGAGAAGAAGGCGCACCTCGCCGTCCACGGCCGCACCGGTCAACCCTGCCCGGTCTGCGGCGACACCGTCCGGGAGGTGTCCTTCGCGGACTCCTCGCTCCAGTACTGCGCCACCTGTCAGACCGGTGGCAAGCCGCTCGCCGACCGGCGTACGTCGAAGTTCCTCAAGTAGCGCACTCGGGCAGAGGCGCCGCGTCGCGCACCAGCCCGATGCGCAACGCCACCGTGAAGCCGCAGAACCGGCCCACCAGGCGGTAGTGCTCCCGGGCCACCGCGTCGGCTCCCTTCGAGTCGACTCCCCAGGTGGCGATGCCGCGCCCGGTGATGACCAGCCACGTCGGCCGGTCACGCCCCTCGAGCACGGTCGTGAGCTCCTCGAGGTTCGGGTCCCGGGCCCGCACGGGCAGGCTCCACAGCTGGGGGTAGGGGCTGTCGAGGCCGGCGACGCGAAGGATGTTCGGCTCCCCGAACAGCACCGCCGCGCTGTCGTCGGGCTCGGCCGTGGCGGCCAGCCAGCGCCCCATCGCCACGGCGTTCTCCTCGCCCTTGTCCGTCGGTCCCAGCACCACGCCCCACAGGCTGGTCACAGCCGTGCTCGCCATGGCCAGGACCGCAGCGACGCGGAGCAGGGAGTGGGCGCGACCGGGCCGGGCGGCCAGCAGTCCGGCCCCCACAGCCAAGCTGGGCACCAGCCCCGTGAGGTAGTGGAGCCAGTAGCTGCCGCCGGCGAAGGCACTGAAGAGCTCCCAGGCAGCCAGTGCCCCCGCGGCCACGACCCAGGGGGATCGCGGTTTCCGGGCCGCACGCACCAGCACGAGGGCCACGACGAGGGCGGTGCCGGTCACCACCAGCACGAGGAGGAGCCTGCCCAGGCGCCACGAGGTGGCGGGGCTGGCGGACGCGGCGATCACCTGCGCGGCGTCCAGCCGGAAGAGCACCACTGCATCCCACAGCCCGGACGGGGTGGTGCCACCGAGGGCGGCGACCGAGAGCACCACGACGAGCATCGCCAGCGCACCCAGCCCGAGGGCCAGGCCGCGGCGGGCGACGTCCCGCCGCCCGCGGCGGCGCATCGCCAGCTCGGCCACGAGGAGCACCGCACCCACGATCAGCACGTCGGCGAAGTTCTGCTTGACCAGCACCGCGGCCATTCCCAGGGCCCCGGCGCTCCCCCACGCCGCGACCGTCGGCTTCTGGAGGAGCAGCAGGCCGCCGAGCACGACAGGCAGGGCAACCAGCTCGCCGTCCACCTGCCAGGCGCCGAACAGGGGTGAGGCGACCGCGGCGGCGGTGAGCACCGCCGCCATGCGTGCGCCACCTCGACCGCCGAGCCCGCGTCCGACCTGATGGGCCAGCAGCACGCTCACCACGGCAAGGAGGACGCCCAGCAGGCGCAGTGTGATGCGTCCGCCCAGCGCATCGGCTCCGGCGAAGAAGGCGATCAGCAACGGCGGCCGGTCGACCCAGTGGTCTCCGTAGAGCGAGGAACCTCCGGGCGCCCACTGCGCCGCCAGGTACAGGTACCCGCCTTCGTCGGAGCTGAGGGGGGCACCGAGCCCCAGCAGCCGGAAGAGGACGGTGAGCGTCAGGAGCACCGGCAACCACCAGCGTCGTGCGAGCGCGTCCTCGTACCGGCGCCGCCGCCCGGCGACGCTCTGCGGCTGCTCGGCCACCGACTGCGTCACGTGCGGCACCTGCTCTCGTAGCGAGAGCACCCGGCCATGACGACGGCTGCGAGCAGTCCGCCGGCGAGCACGTCGATGACGTAGTGCTCGGCGAAGTAGACCAGTGCCGTCGACATCGCCACGGGGTAGAGCAGCAGCAGCCAGCGCAGCGGGCTCTGCAGCCGCCAGATGCCGTAGAAGGCGATCAGGAAGGTGATGGCCGCGTGCAGCGACGGCATCGCCGCCACCTGGTTGGCCATCCCCTGCAGCACGATGTTGGCGCGAGAGAGGCCGACGTCGGACCAGCCGCGGCTGGTGAGGCGGTGCAGCTCGGGCAGGTAGCCCTCACGAGACGCCAGCCACGGCGGTGCCATCGGATAGGCGATGTAGATCAGGAGTGCGGCGTAGTTGAGCGCGAGGTACCGGCGCATCCAGCGCACCCACGACTCGCGGTTCCTGACCCACAGCACGGCGGCGATGATCAGTCCGGTGACGAAGTGGGAGGCGTACACGGTGCTCAGGAACAGGTCGTACCACTGCGTCTCCGCGGACGGCAGGCACGGGTCTCCGCACCATGAGCTCTGGAGCCGCTCGGTCGGGGTCGTCCCCAACCCGATCCACTCGTCCACCCGGATCGGCATCGTGACGTGCACCGGGATCCCGACCTCGTCGGCAAGGCCACGGGTGAGCCAGTAGATCACCAGCCCCAGCAGCACCGGCCACCAGTCCCTGGGGAAGCGGAGGTGGTAGTCGAGTGGTTGGCCGACGTTCCACGCGACCAGCAGCAGCCAGATCCACAGGAACACCCCGATGGGGTCATTGGGCACCCCGACCAGGGCACTCCACACCAGCAGTGCGCCCAGGTACGCCGACGTCGCCAGCGTGCGCGCCGGCAGGGTCGTCCGGGGCCGCGCCGGCGCTGGATCGAGCGGCCGCCGGGCCGGTGGCATCGGGGAAGTGGCTGTACCCGCGCCCGGACGCTCATCGGGATGGGACATCACGTCAACTGTAGGACGGTTCGCGATGCCCGCACGCAGCCTGCCCTCCAGGGCCTGGAGCGCCGGCGTCCGGTCAGCGGACGCCGGACCCGCGCAGCCGAGCCCAGCGGTAGAGGCCCCCGAACGCCAGCACCACGATCCCCCCCAGCACCG
>CAWDDN010000025.1:0-42288 GCA_963801135.1 uncultured Actinomycetota bacterium
CTCAGGCGAGTCCGGGTAAAACTCATCGGCAAGGATGAGTCGTCTCAAGAGTCTGGCGGGGACGAGCAAGGCAGCGACTCGGCTGAGGCTCGGGACCTCGAGGTCGAGAGCGGCTTCACGTCGGGAGTCGATTCCATCGACACTCGCTACACGCTGGCGGGTGCGCGGGTCACCAATCCCAATGCCGACTTCGCGGCGTACGACGTGCAGGTTCTCTTCAACCTTCTGGGAAAGGACGGCCAGGTCCTCGATTCTCAAACCGAGACGGTTGCCTACGTCGGTCCGAATGAGTCGGTTCCTGTGGCGCCGCTGCAGATCGGATTCGATCTGAAAGTCGAACCAACAGACCTTGAGGTTCAAGTTGTTGGCGACTTCAGCGATGACGAAGGGCCCCGCGGCTCGCTGGGCGGCGATGGCGCGATCCTCGACTTCAAGGGAGGCCAGGTAACCCAAAGCGACTTCGGCCCTGAGCTGAGCGCCCAGGTCACGAATACAACCGACGCTGTCGCGGAGTTCGCCTCGTGGGCGTGCATCTACGTCAATGGGAAGAAGATCGTGGGCGGCTCCTCGTCCTCCATCGTTGACCCGATTCCGCCGGGTACGACCGTCGAGTTTGGTGAGCCACTCTCGGTGGAACTCGCGGTCAAGAAGATGCAGTGCCGCGTCGTCACGGACCTTTAGCCTGGGTTCCTCCGGTCTAACGAGACGTCACGTTCGAGCGGACGGGACCAGCTGGTCCACCTGCCGCGCGGCTCGGCACGGTTGACTCTCCGCACGCCGTGGTCGCGCAGGCCGGACGCCGCAAGCCGATGGGCGAGCGGTGTGTGCCTCCCACCGCGTTTGGGTCGCTGGCCGCTGGTCAGGCCGACGTCGTGAGAACGTCCATGGCTAGTGAGGCTTTGGCCATCCGTCCGGGTTGGCCGGGAAGGAGGGCCATGAGGTGGAGGGCGGCACGGGGCACGTGTCGCGGATCCCCCTGCCATCCGTGAGCCAGCATCACGCCTCGAGCGAGTTGCTCGAGGGTGCGCGGGTGGGGTCCTGTGACATCGATGGTGTGACCCCGCAGTTCCGGCTCGAGAACGGCACGGGCGACCTGGGCGGCCACTGCGTCGACCGTTGTCCAGGCGAGGGGGTTGTCGCCGCGCCCGAACACGATGGGTCGACCCCGGCGTCCCGCTGTCTGCTCGAGGATCTGCACCCAGGTCTCCTCGAAGGCGTCAGGGCGGATGATCGTCCACGCGGCCCCGCTTCGACGCAGGTGCTCCTCGGCGGCGTACTTGATCCTGAACAGCTGCATCGGGCTCTGGGGAGAGGCACCCAGCACCGAGACCAGGACCACGGCGGCTCCGGCCCGCGTGGCTGCGTCGATCAGCGCGACGTTGCCAGCCAGGTCCACCCCAGCTGGTGCCTGTCGGGGGAACCCAGTCACGCAGGAGACGGCGACCGAAACCCCGGCCATGGCATGGTCGGAAATGTCGCGCAAGTCGCCGTCGACATGTCGGCTGAGGGCGCGCACCGACGCTCCGCCAGCCTCGAGCAGGTCGACGACGCGCGACCCCAACCGTCCGGTCCCACCGGCCACCAGGAACATCAGGACAGGATCCGCTGAACGGCGGCGTCGGCGTCATCGCCGCCGCCAACTGGGTCATCGACGGGCTCGAGGTAGAACCGTGCCGCGGTCGCGAGGCCGTCGCGCACGGTGAACACGATCGGTCCGCACATCAGGTGTGGTGCACCGTCCACGCGGGTGCCTCGCATCTCCCACTCCGTCCAGACCACGTCCCCGTCCTGCGTTGATGCGATGAGGGTGGCCGTGTGGTCGGGAACGCCAGCGAAGATCTGAGCCCAGTTCCGACGTACCTGGTCCTTGCCGGTGAACCCACGGCCGGGATGGGCGGGCGTCTGGTTGCGGTAGTCGTCAGCGAAGCAGTCCGCCACGCGCGCGACGCTCCTGCTGTTGGTCGCGTCGCGGAGCGCGAGCGCGAAAGCGGCGTGTTCCATCTGCTTCTCCGAAGAACAATTTGGATACAGTGTTGTGTATCTAATAGTGAGGATGACCCTGTTGAGTGCACGAGTCAAGGTCCGGCACTACGACGCATCCCGACGCAGGCTCAAGGCCGCGCAGCGTCGGCGCACCGTCCTGGAAGCCGCGCAGGAGCTGTTCTTCAGTCAGGGGTACGCCGCGACGACGATCGCCGGCATCGCCGCAGCGGCCGGAGTGTCACCGGAGACGGTCTACAAAGGTTTCGGCGGAAAGCCCGGACTCGTCCGTGAGCTGCGCGCCCACGCCCTCCTCGGCACCGGACCGGTACCGGCTGAGGATCGTTCGGACCAGCTTCGCGACCTGGCGGATCCGCGAGCCGTGGTCAAGGGGTGGGCGAAGCTTGCGGCCGAGGTGGCGCCCCGGGTCGCCCCGATCCTCGGCCTGGTTCGCGAAGCGGCGGTCCTCGACCCCACCCTGCGGGAACTTGAAGACGAGCTGGATTCCGACCGGCTCCGTCGCATGCGAGCCAACGCCCGCTTCCTCGCCGACGCGGGACATCTGCGCCCCGGCGTCTCCTTGCCCCAGGCCACCGACGTCCTGTTCGCCGTGTCCTCGCAGGAGATGTACGACCTCCTCGTCGTACGCCGTGGCTGGACGACGCGCCGCTACAGCAACTTCGTCGCAACCACCCTCGAGAACGCACTGCTGTGAACCCGAGCGGCACTCTCGTACCCGCGTCCCAGCGCCGCGCTTGAATGTCAGTGAGAAGGTCACGGCGGCGCGCAGGTCTGTCCCCACATCAGGAACGCTCACCGACCGCTATGGGCACGCGGACAGCGTGCCGGAACGGGATCCCTGGGGAGCCGTAGTCGCCCACCGAGATGGAGTCGGTGCGTTCGTCGCGTTCGCCGATGAGCGCGGAGAGGTCTTCCAGGTCTCGGGACGAGGAGGTGTCCCCGAGAATGGTCTTCACGATGGAGGCGTCCCAGATGGCGCCCGCTGCGTGGTCGCTCCACCGGTCCCTGGCTTGGGACAGCGACTGGACACCGGGTTCCTGCTGGCCGTGTTGTCACCATGTATCGCCCCGATGGCCGCCACAGCACCAGCGAACCAAATCGCCGGGTGATCGTCGCCGGCGGAACGCAGAGGATGAGTGGTCAGGGGTTGTTCGGCCGCCAGTCGAGGGCCACGCAGGGCTTGTCACCGACGACCCAGGCGTCGTGCCCTTCGCGTCCGTCTCGACTCCTCACACGCACTGTGACCCCGAGCGCACCCTCCTCGCCGAAGCCCAACCCGAACGGCCAGCACCAGGCAACGCTGACTGGGATGGGGAACTTGCGCTTCAACATGTGGCTGTCACGTAGCGGGGTGATGCGGTCGGAATCGGCGGAAGGCAGAGGATCCAGAAGCTCGCTCCTTGCGAGCCTGGCTGGAGTCGTACCGAACCTGGAGTTCGTCGAGGTGCCTGGTCGGCACGGCTTGCGCCCGTTCTGGCTCGCCAGCCAGCTGTGGCCGCTGGATCCGGAGCGGCGTTTAGCACGATCCTGCTTCCCGGGCCCGACCACCACTGGCCGGCGCCGCGGCGGCCGTACTACCTCCGCGAGGGCAGTCCCCGCGACCTGCTCGACTACATCGATGGTGTGCTGCTCATCGACATCTGGGAGGAGCTCGACCTGCCCGACCCGATCCGCGGGTGACCCAGCTCCCTCCCGGGTTGACCCAGGGTCGGACCCCAGAGTCGCCAGGGTCGTCACCGATGCCGCCGGGTGGGCCAGTGCCGGGACGCTGGGAGCATGTCACGAAGTCCCCGCCTTCCCGCGCGTGCCGCCCTCGCCCTCGCCACACTGCTCTGCCTGCTGATCGGCACGTATGGCCTCGCGCTTGCGGCATCCGGCTTCGGCTTCCTCGCGGAGGGGATCGCCGCGAACAGCCTGCTGCTCGCGCTCAAGTCCCACATCGTCACCGCGAGTGCGGCCCTGGTGTTGGCGCCCTGGCAACTGTGGCCGGCGCTACGGGCACGCGTGCCACGGCTTCACCGCTGGACCGGCCGGGCGTACGTCGTTGCCGCGATGCTCGGTGGGGCGAGTGGCTTCCTTGCCGCCTTCGGCACGACGTACGGCTCGGTGGCGGCCGGGGGCTTTGGAGCACTGGGCCTGCTGTGGACGTGGACCACTGTGGCGGCCTACCGCGCGGCCCGGCGCC
Organism: uncultured Actinomycetota bacterium; assembly: GCA_963801135.1. GTDB lineage: Bacteria > Actinomycetota > Actinomycetes > Propionibacteriales > Nocardioidaceae > Marmoricola_A. The sequence continues at coordinate 4,187 of CAWDDN010000025.1, forward strand.
GTGACCTCACCGCCCATCGCCGTTGGGCGATGCGCTCCTTCGCCCTCGCCTTCGCCGCCGTGACGCTACGCCTCTACCTGCCGCTCTCGGGATTGTTGGGGCTGCCGTTCGAGGCGGCGTACCCCGTGGTCGCCTGGCTGTGCTGGATCCCCAACCTGTGGCTCGCCGAGCGCGCGCTGCGACGGTGGGATCCCGGCAAGGGCCGGCTCGGCGTAGCGACGCTGGGTGCGGGAACCCCTCAGGCACACTGATTCGCAGCCGAGCACCGTGCGGGGGGAACCGGTCGCTGACATCGTTCCCCACGGCGGACGCAGCCGCTGGCTCTCGGGAGCGAGCCTGCGCGAGCAACTGAACGCGCGATCGGCGGATCCGGCGCTGCGCAAGGAGCTCGACGAGCTCGCGGGCGAGACGTTGGCCGACCTATGACGTCGGGGCTGCTCGACACCTCGGTGTTCATCGCGCGTGAGACCGACCGGGCGTGGGCACGGCTGGTGATCGACTGCCGCCATGCTGGGGTGCACCGGACGGTCAGGCTGACTGACGCTCTGATCGCGGCCACCGCAGTCGTGCACGGTCTGCCGGTGGTGACCCAAGATGACGACTTCGAACGAATCGCCGCCGCGCACCCCGCGTTGCGGGTTCACAGGGTCTGACACACCGTGCCGCGTGACGATCCACCCAGGGTCGAAGCGTTGAACGGTGTAGCCAGGTCAGGGGACTCTCGGCCAGCGGCCAGCGGCCAGCAGTTCTTGGGTGTGCCCCCTGGACTTGATCGCCTCCGTCGAGTCTCGACCAGGCCCCACTCCGAGGCCTGGACTGCTTCGCATCGGCGTGCTGGAGTGGTCGGAGAACTGGCGAGCACAGGGGGTGCGATGAAGGTCGGGCCGTTCGTTCGAACGCTGCTTGCGGGCCACCCGAGGACGCGACTCGCAGCCCTGCGTGCCGGTGGACGCGCGATCGACGTCGCAATGACGGGCGCAGCCCTCCGCACCGGCATCCTGGCCGACCTGGTCGAGGCTCCCAGGACCGCAGCGCAGGTCGCCGACCTGCACGGATGGGTCGACGTCGCGCTAGCCGAGGCATTTCTCAAAGTGCTCGCTTCGGCGGGTCTGTTGCGCGAGGACGATGGTCGCTGGGTGGCCACCAAGGCCGGGCGACGAGTCGCAGGCGACGCGGTCGCGGCTGCGGTGTACGACGCCTTCAGCGGCTATCACACCGAGCTCTATCGACAGATCGAGCAGCAGCTGACCGGGGGTCAGCGCCGGACCGACATCGAGCTTGACGGAGACCTGATTGCTCGACTCTCGAGGTTCATGGACGAGTTCGTCCTGGCCGCGCTCGACGATGTCGTGTCCGACGATGCGCCCAGCCGTGTGCTGGACGTCGGGTGTGGGTCGGCGTCTCATCTGGTGCACCTGCTCCGCGGCCTCCCAGGTTCCGAGGGAGTCGGGGTCGAGAGCGACCCGTCAGCCGCCTCGATGGCAGAGCGGGCCGTCACATCGGCTGGCCTGGGCTCTCGCTCCTGCATCGTCGAGTCCGATGTCCTCACCTACCTCAGCGGGCACCCCCACGACCGCTTCGATCTGATCCTGGCCGCCAATCTCATCTACTACGTGCCGCTGTCCGAGCGTGTCGCGTTCCTGCGGGCACTCGGGGAGCGGCTGAACCCTGGAGGACGCCTGGTCATCGTCACCATGGCCCTCACGAACGACTCGTTCAGCCGCCATTTCGATCTGCTCCTTCGGGCTCACGCGGGAGGCCGGGAGCTGCCGGACATGGCGGTCTTGTCAGGTCAGTTGGTCGACGCTGGGATGGAGCCGGGCGAGCCCAAGCGGATTGCTCCGGGTCAGCCCCTGACCGCCCTCGAGGCGCGGCGTTGCTAGGGCTGGAGGTGGACGCACCGCGCGTCTCCGAGCCGCACCAGGACCCTCGCTGGAGCCCGTCCAAAGACTGACCGGAAGGGTCACCGGTCCGACGGTGATCACCCTCGTGGCGCCGTGCTGCTGCTCAGGCTCAGGAGCTGGTAACGCTCCGCGTGACGATCGTCACGCGGCACGGTGTGTCAGACCCTGTGAACCCGCAACGCGGGGTGCGCGGCGGCGATTGGTTCGAAGTCGTCATCTTGGGTCACCACCGGCAGACCGTGCACGACTGCGGTGGCCGCGATCAGAGCGTCAGTCAGCCTGACCGTCCGGTGCACCCCAGCATGGCGGCAGTCGATCACCAGCCGTGCCCACGCGCTCATCACCGGCTCCGTCACCGGGATCGGGTCGGAGGCCCTGGCAAGGGCGAGAGTGTCGGCTCGGCGGGCCAGCACGTCGTCATCGACAGCGGCGAGGACGCCGAGCTCAAGCTCGCCGATCGTGACGACCGAGACAGCGACACGATCGGGCAGTTCGGCGAGTGCCCGGTCGGTCTCACGCGCGATGAACACCGAGGTGTCGAGCAGCCCCGACGTCATAGGTCGGCCAACGTCTCGCCCGCGAGCTCGTCGAGCTCCTTGCGCAGCGCCGGATCCGCCGATCGCGCATTCAGTTGCTCGCGCAGGCTCGCTCCCGAGAGCCAGCGGCTGCGTCCGCCGTGGGGAACGATGTCAGCGACCGGTTCCCCCCGCACGGTGAGGGTGATCCGCTCGCCCGCCCGCAGCGCATCGATCACCCTGGCGGTGTCGTTTCGGAGATCCCGCACTCCCACATCCATGTGCGACAGCGTAGCACTATGGGTCTGGTCCACCCCCTCGCTTCCCGTCGGAGGATCGGCTTGCGGTGATGCGCGTCGTCAATCACTTGACGCTCGGGTCACTCGAACTCTCGCTCGAGCCGGATCGGCTCTCGGCTCCATCATGGACGGCTAACGGTGAAGGGCTAGCCGCTCGGCACCTCATGCGGCGTACGTCCAGCAATGAAGACCTGATCCTCACCCCAGGTGGTGACATTGACGAACCCGGCCGCGGTCATTCGCGAGACCGCCTCGGGAACTGCGATCGGTTCACCGCCCAGGAGTCGGACGTAGTGGGCGAGTAGAGCACGGTCGAAGGGCGCGGCGGCGTCTGGCGAAGCACCGAGAGGCGCGACTGCCCAGCGGTCGGTGCGCAGGGCTCTGTGAACACATTGCAGGGCGGTCTCGAACTGCGGCAGAGAAAGGTACATCTGCGGCAGCCAGGCCAAGTCGAAGGCTTGTGCGTCGCGGAGCGTGCAGACATCCTGAGATCTCAACTCGATCCGGTCGCTGAGACCGGCATGGTCCACCTCACGCTCCGCTAGGGACAACACGAAGTCCGACACGTCGAGTCCAGTGGCGGTCAACTCGGGCCAGATCTCGCACATCCGGGCCGAGATGGCCCCGACGCCGACGCCGACGTCAAGAAATCGACTGGGTCCGGAATCCAACGCCTGCTTCGAGGAAGGCATCCGGTCGAGCCACTCCGAGCGGAACATGTCGGCGGCGACGCCGCTGGCTCGACCTCGAACGAGCATGGCCTCAGCGTCGTCGGGCCATCCGATCTGAGTCCGCCGCAGGTGCCCCAGCGCCTCCTCCAGCTCCTTTGACAGCATCCGCGCCAGGGCTTCGGGATTGTCACCCAGCCGAGCCACCTCGGGATCCGCCACGCCATAGGTGCCACCGCCGTGGTGGCGAAGGACACCGGCAGCTACGAGCAGATCAGCGTCGGCAAGGTCGACCCGGTCAGTGAGGGGCTGCTGGGCGACCAGGCGCGTCCAGGCCGTGGACCGAGCGAGACGAACCAGAGCCGCTACAGCCCTCGGGTGCCAGCGGGCGTCGACGGTCGCCACCAATCCTCCTTGTCGGTGCCACCCATCCTCCGCGGACACAGCAGGGCGGGCAAGGTGCGTCTCAACGGCCCGAAGCGTGATGGTGACCGCGCAGGTGCTCTGAGCAGCACTGCTCCCGTCGCTTCTCCCCCGCGAGCCGAACCTGATTCGGTCGCGTGGGCAGTCCCTGCGGTCGTCGGGGCCCCGGCGTCCCGCGAGGGTGTCGGCTGCGGGACGCCGGCGTGGTGACCTCTATGTCAGCGTCTCGAGGTGGCGTCCGCCAGGTCGGCTTTCGCGGCGACGCGCTGCCGTTCGATAGCCCGGTAGACGGTGGACCGGCCGACGCCGAAGAGCTCAGCGACCTCATGGGTGCTGTACTCCCCGCTGTGCACCAGCGAGACCAGGTGTGCCTCCCGCTTGCGACTGAGCTTGGGCTGCTTCCCGCGCAGCCGCCCTTTGGCCTTGGCGACCTTCATGCCCTCCCGGGTGCGGAGCCGGATCAGGTCAGACTCGAACTCGGCGACCATCGCGAGGACGTTGAACATGAGCCGGCCCACGGCGTCTGTGGGGTCGTAGACCGACCCGCCCAGGCTGAGGCTGATCTCGCGGGTGGTGAGCTCTCGTCGGCGATCGCTCGGGCGTCAGGGAGAGACCTGGCGAGCCGGTCGAGCTTGGTCACGACCAGGGTGTCGCCGGCTCGGCAGGCGGCCAGCGCCTCCCGCAGTCCGGGTCGCTCGCGGTTGGTGCCGGTCAGGCCGTGGTCGACGTAGATCCGCTGGACCTCGACGCCGAGCCCGGCCAGCGCGTCACGTTGCGCGGTCAGGTCTTGCTGGTCGGTGGAGCATCGGGCATACCCGACAAGTAGCGCGCTCATAGCGCACCTCCAAGGAGTGGGCCCGGTCGTTCCGCACGACGCGAGCGACCCGGGCATCGGGCAGCGCCCGACTCCTCAGCAAGCGCGCCCAAGGTCATGGCCGCAAGACATCGAAGAGTGGGACGACGCTTCGGCGTCCGAGCGGGGTCAACGGAGTCTGGCCGAGCGCAGTGACCCGGGAGCGCCTGGCGTCTCGTGGACGGGCATAACGCGTTGCGTTATGCTTGAGCTGTGATCAGGTCGTTTCGGGACACCACCACCGAGCGGCTCTGGTCACGACGGCGAGCAAGAGGCATCGATCCGCGGATCGAACGCGTCGCGCTGCGAAAGCTGGTGATGTTGGACGCCGCCGAGACCCTCGACGACCTCAAGGTCCCGCCCGGGAACCGCCTCGAGGCCCTGAAAGGCGATCGGTCGGGGCAACACAGCATCAGGATCAACCAGCAATGGCGGGTCTGCTTTGTCTGGACGGCAGCAGGCCCAGAAGACGTTGAGATCGTCGACTACCACTGAGGAGGCAACGATGAGCAAGATCGCGCCCATCCACCCCGGCGAAGTGCTCATGGAGGAGTTCCTAGAACCACTAGGCGTGACCCAGCACCGGCTCGCGGTGTCCATCAACGTGCCTCCGCGACGGATCAACGAGATCGTGCACGGCAAGCGCCGGATCAGCGCCGACACCGCGCTGCGCCTCGGACGATTCTTCAACACCACCGACCGGTTCTGGCTGAACCTCCAAACGCGCTTCGACCTGGAGATCGAGAAGGACCACATCGGGTCACGGCTTGACGAGATCCAGCCCCTCCAGAGCGCCTGAGCAGTCCGGTGGCCGATGGGCACGCGGAGCGTGCCCAAGCAGGATCGTCGCGCGGGACCCGCTCCATTCAGGATGGCTCGCGGAGCGACCCGGTGCGGGATGGGCTCGCGGAGCGACCCGGTGCGGGATCCCGTCGTGGCACGCTCCGTGCCGATCCTCTGTTGAACCATCACTTGTACCGTAAGCGTTCTGAGTTGTACGATTCAGGCATGGCCATGATGAACATCAGCGACGCACGCAGTCACCTGCCCGACGCGATGGAGACCGCGCGCACCGAAGCCGTGTTCGTGCAGCGTCGCGGTCGCTTGGCGGGGGTGCTTGTGAGTCCCGAACGATACGACCAGCTGATGGCGGCACTGGAAGATGTCGAGGATGTCGCGGCTTTCGACGCCGCGATGGCCGAGGAGGGGCCGAATATCCCTTGGGAGCAGGTCAAGGCGGACCTCGGCTGGGAGTGATGCTGTACCGCATCGAGCTGCGTCCCTCGGCGGCCCGGTCCCTGCGCAAGCTCGATCCTCAGCAGCGACGTCGCATCCAAGGTGCAATCGCGCTGCTCGCGCAGGATCCGCGACCCCCCGCTGCGCGGGCACTGCAAGGCCGGCCAGGCCTTCGTGTCCGGGTTGGCGACTACCGAATCATCTACACCGTCGAAGACGACGTCCTGTTGGTCGTCGTCGTTCGGCTCGGACATCGACGCGACGTCTACCACCAGTAGCGACACGTGCCTCACCGCTCAGCGATCGGGCTACGGGACGCGAACACGTCGATCTGTGTCCCGTATGGACGACCTGTGCGGGACACTCGCGCCTTCCGGGGCTCGATCGACCTGCTGTCGCCTTGTTCGGTTCGGCCTGCGGGGCAGCTGCTCATCGCGGGTTCCTCCTTCTCTTCGGATGAGCACGCATGTCGGACAGACTGACCACAGGTCAACTCGGATGCACCCCGAACACGGCGTACGGCGGGGCTGGCCAGATCACTGATGGAGGCTGAACATGAGAGGTCGGAGGAACGCGGCGCTGCTCGGCGTCCATCTGTTCAATGGTCTCAGCGCTGTGGGGGGTGGTCTTGCCCTGATCGTTGGATGGATTCCTGAGCAACCAAGCTGGGTCGAGCACACCGGCTTCAACGACAACTACTTCCCCGGCGTGATACTCATGGCCATCGTGGGCGGGAGCGCACTCGTCGCGGCGCTCTCCATGGTGAAGCGCATCGACGGCTGGCAACTCTCAAGCATCGTCGCCGGCATGATCATGGTCTTCTGGATCGTCGGCGAGGTCGCCTCGATCCGAGGCTTCCACTTCCTACAAGTGATCTATCTGGTCACGGGGCTCCTGGTGCTGTGGTGGACGCCGGGCGACACTGAACGGGTAGGTGAGTGAGTCTGCAACGGCCCCAAGGTTGGGTGTACCGGCGATGCACACGCCGATGGTGCGATCGTTGCTGTACCAACATGTCGCCTGGGAACCGACTATGGCCCACATGCCGGTCGTCACGCGTGACCAGTACGGGATCGGCTTGTGGCACGCTCCGCGTGCCGATCCGTCTTCGGAACAGGTGAGCTGGCCGTCGCAGATCCGCGCCGCCCCGAGAGCCCGCTACGCAGACGAGTGCTTTGGCGGCTACCGCTGGGCTTCTCCGCTACGACGGGAGGCGCCCGCCGGTTCTCCGTGGACTCCCGAGTCGTGCACGATGCCGTCGACGTATGCCACGCTCCGCAAGGGATCCGTGGTCTCTACGTCGTCCTTCTACCAGGGCATAAGTGTCACGATGCTGGCGACCCTGGTCGTCTCCGTCATCGGACACCTCGCGGACCGGAGCAACGCGCTCCTCGTCGTCGAACTCGTGTGGATCGCGCTCTTCGGGACCTTCGGAGTCATGCAGACCCGCGAGCTGTGGAACCAGGGCCTGCGAAAGCCGAACTGACCGGGCCCGAAGCCTGGTCGAGTGATGTCATATGCCGTGAACCGGGGCACCACGGTCGCCCCATGGTTTCCGCCTGCGCGGCCATGACGACCAGGCCCTCCAGGCTCTAGCGTGGTCCCGTGTCCCGGGCAGCCATCACGTCCTGGGGGAGCCGCGCGACCGGCACGCCGCTCCTCGTGGCCACGCTGTGGCTTCTCGGCGCCGGGCTCGCGGTCGAGCTCGCGGTCGGCGCCACCAATCCGTTCCTGCCACTGATCTTGCTCACCTCGACGTTCGACGCCGTGCTGGGCGCGGCCGTCGGGCGCCGCCGGCCCGACCATCCGGTGGCCTGGGTCCTTCAGACCGCGGCCCTGGCAGGAGCGTTTGTGGTCGTCACCGGCGCCCACGTCGACGCGGCGCTCGCCGAGTCCATCCCCGACACCGGCATGGCCTGGACGTTGTGGCTCAACCGCTGGCTCTGGGTGCTTCTGGTGGCGACCCCGACCGCGCTGCTCTTCGCCTTCCCCGACGGCAGGCTGCCCTCGCCCCGCTGGCGTCCGGCCGCCTGGCTCGTTTTGGCACTGGTCGCCCTGATGCTCGTCCAGGCGATGGCGGCCCCCTTCACCGACTCCTTCTGGCAGGACGCGCCGGTGCGCAACCCGCTCGGCCCCGCCGCAGAGGAGCTCTCGAGCGCCCTGGGTGGGTGGCCGGCGGCCGGCCTGGTGGCGGCGAGCGCGATCGGTGCCGCGGCGGTGGTGGCGAGGCGGCGCAGCGCGGTCGGGGACCTGCGGGAGAGGTTGCGTTGGGTCGCACCGGCCGCGCTGCTCCTCCCCCCGGCGCTCGGGGTCAGCCTGTTGGGTCCGTGGGAGTGGGCAGGGCTCCTCGAGATGGCGGCCGCGGTCCTGCTGACCGTGGCGGTCTTCATGGCGACGTTCCGGCACCGGATGTACGACGTGGACGTGGTGGTCGACCGCGCAGTCGTCTACGGGCTCCTTGTGGTGTCCCTGGTCGGGGCCTACGTGGGGGTGGTGGTGCTCACCGGTTCGGTGGTCGGCGAGGTCAGCTGGCTGCCAGGGGTCCTGGGCGCGGCGGTGGTCGCGGTCGTCTTCGGACCTCTGCTGCACCTGCTCCGCCAGGGTGCCGACGAGCTGCTGTTCGGCGTACGACGGGCGCCCGAGCAGGTGGCCAGCCGGCTCCTCGACCTCAGCCGGGAGCATCCTGATGCCGACGGTCATGCGGACGATGACCCGCTCCGAGACCTGCTCACGCGTGCAGCGAGCACGCTACGCACCTCGCTCCGGCTTCCGTGGGTGCGTCTCGAGTGCGGTGACATCGTGGTGTGCAGCGGTGAGCCCCGGACCGAAGGAGTGCCGGTGCCACTGACCCGCGGCGGTGGCCGCCAGGTCGGGCTGCTGGTGGTCGGACGCCGGTACGACGACGAGCGGGTGCGGCCGGAGGACCCGACGCTTGCCCCGGCGGTTGCTCAGCTGTCACTCACTCTCGACGCGTTGCTCACCGCTGACGAGCTGCGCGCCGCCCGAGACCGGCTGTCAGTCGCCCGCACCGAGGAACGCCGGCGGATCCACCGTGACTTGCACGACGGACTCGGTCCGACCCTGGCGGGGGTGTGCCTGGGGCTCGAGAGTGCCGAGGAGCTGGGCACGCGGGACCCGTCCGCGGCCGCGGCGACTCTGGGACCGCTGAGCTCGTACGCCCGTCAGGCGGTGGAGGACGTCCGCCATCTCGTGGACGGCCTGAGGCCCGAGGCCCTGGACACGCTCGGTCTCGCCGGGACGCTGCGCGAGCGGCTCACTCCGCTGGGGGCGGGTGCCGAGCTGGACCTCCGCCTGGAGATCCCTTCCGTTCTTCCGGAGATGGGTGAGGAGGTCGAGCTGGCCGCCCTGCGGATCTGCCTCGAAGCGGTCACCAACGTGATCCGGCACGCCGGCGCAACAACCTGTGAGGTGACTGTCACGGCCGACTCGGACCGCCTTGTGCTGCAGGTCTCGGACGACGGCCGGGGAGTCGGGGACACCCGGCCCCATGTCGGCCTGGTCTCGATGCGCGAGCGCGCGCTCGGGGTGGGGGGCACGTTTGACGTCACGGGCCGCAGTGGTGGCGGCACCGTCGTACTCGCGGTCCTGCCGCTCACCCCCTCCACCTGGCCCAGCGGCGGGGTCGGCACGAGGACTGTCTCGTGATCCGGGTGCTGCTGGCCGACGACAGCGCGGCGTTCCGGTTCGGTCTGCGCACGATGCTCGCGGCGCTCCCCGACGTTGAGGTGGTGGGCGAGGCGGCGAGCGGGGACGAGGCGGTGGTGCACACCGCCCGGGTGAACCCGGACGTGGTGCTGATGGACCTGAACATGACCACCGAGGAGGACGGCGTGGTCGCGACCACGCGGATCTCGGAGCAGTCCCCACATGTCGGGGTCCTCGTGCTCACGATGTCGGCCGACGACTCGACGCTCGGGCAGGCCCTGCAGGCAGGAGCACGTGGATACCTGGTCAAGGGCGCCGCGCGGGCCGAGATCGAGAGGGCGGTGCGTACCGTCGCCGAGGGCGGGCTGGTGGTCGGCGCCACCGTCGCCGGGCGGGCGGGCGGCCTGATCGGACGGCCGGCACCCGAGGGGCCGTTGGCCACCTTGTCGGCGCGCGAGCGCGAGGTCCTCACGCTTGTCGGTGAGGGACTCGACAACGGCGGCATCGCCCAGCGCCTGACGTTGAGCCCGAAGACCGTGCGCAACGTCGTCTCTAGCATCTTCGCCAAGCTCGGCACCTCTGACCGTGCCGCGGTGGCTGCACTGGCCCGGCGGTCCCGGGACAGTCCCGGCTGAGTCGGGACGGCGACGGCCCCCGGGAAGGACACGTCCGTCGGACGCTGGGATTCCGACAACGAGTGAGAGGTGGACTCCCATGACCGAGCACCGAGCAGGGAAGGCCCGACGGATCGGCTTCAGCGCCCTGGCCGCCGTCGCCGCGACGCTGACAGGGCTACTGACGGTCGGGTCGACCGAACAGCTGTTCGCCGCCGAGGCCGACGGCGACCGTTACGCCGCGTTCGCACACATCCCGTGGCTGGCCCTCGGCTGGTGCGCCGCGTTCGCGGTGATGGTGCGAGGTGCGGCGGCACGACCGGCGGCGATGCAGCAGGTGCTAGCCATGCTCGCCGGCCTGTACCTAGGAGGGCTGGTTCTCGCCCGTGAGAGCGACCCGGTGTTCTACATCGGTTTCGGCGTGGTCGTGGGGCTGCTCGTGCTGCTGCACCCGGCACGTGCCGCGGTGTTCCGCCCCGGGGAGACAGGAGTCTCGCCCCTCATGATCGTGCTTTCCCTGGTCGCGCTCGCCCCGCTGGTCCTCTATACGGTCCGGCTGATCGAGCTGACCGAGTCCACCAACGGCGAGGGGCCGTTCTACACCGGCATCGCGGGTGCTGCGCTCTCCGTGCCGCTCGTCGGTCTCGCGGCCAGCCTCCGCGCGCGGGGTGCCCGTCTCCCGGGCTGGACGGCGGCGATCATGCTGGCGTTCGTCGGCCTCGGCTCGCTCGCGTTCGACGACCCCGGCTCGCTCAGCCCGCTCCGGGCGGTCGCGGCACTGGTCGGCGCGGTCGCGTTCGCGGCCGTCACCGAACGCGACGCCAGCCGGGGTCCCCGGGTCGAGAGCCCTGGCGAGATCCGGCAGACCGCGCTTCAGTAGTAGCCACAGGAGGCTCAGCCGCATGACCGACTAGGCGCGCATGTACCGCTTCGGGATCCGGCATCGGCACGCTCCGCGTAACCATCCCGATCTGACCTAGAGACGCACCACCTTCTTGTTCATGAACTCCTCGATGCCGAGGGCACCCAGTTCGCGACCCATCCCGGAGCGCTTGATGCCGCCGAAGGGCAGGTCGGGCTGTGTCCCGCCTGCCTGGTTGAGGTAGACCATGCCGGCGTCGATCCGGGCGGCTACGCGCTGAGCACGCTCAGGGTCGCCGGAGAACACGCTGCCGCCTCGGCCGCGACGGCAGCGCCGGCGCGCTCGCTGCCCGTTACCGACACGCCCTGGATGCGGCGGTCGGCGAGGGCCCAGGCGATCTGCTCGTTGGTGGCGTAGACGTTGATGCAGGCGTCCGCCAGCACGCCCGCGTCGTGCAGGAGCTGTTCGACCAGGGCGGAGGACACCGGGCATGACGGCGCATGCTTGAGGATGATGGTGTTGCCCAGCACCAGATTGGGGGCCGCGAAGCGAGCGACCTGGTAGCAGGGGAAGTTCCACGGCATGATCCCGATCAGGGCACCCACGGGGCGCTTGAGGATCTTCGCCTCGCCGCCCGGATGGTGATCACGTCGTCGGCCAGCAGGTGCGGGCCGTTGTCGGCGTAGTAGCGGAAGATGTCCGAGGCGATGCCGACGACCTCTCCGCGGCTCTCCCCGACTCGCTTACCCATCTCCAGGGTGATGGTCTGAGACGCCCCGGCGAGGCGTCTCAGGCCAGCTCTCGACCGAGGAATCGGCACGCTCGGGGCGGTCGGTTGGCTCGAATTCGGAGCGCACCCGACTCGTTGCCGACGAGGACTACTCGTACATCAGCGACGTATGCATGCGATTCAACTGGGCTGACAACACGGGCGAAGGCGAACTGTTCTGGACGTCGACGACTACTCCGCTGGAGACCATGCCCGCGTCCCTGGGGCAGCGCGCCCTTGCCATCCGCATCGGGGTGCGAGCCTTCGCCCGTCCAGCGCATCGACACTTGGAATGGGTCTCGGTAGCGCTCGCGGCCCCTGGGAAGCCCGGACCAACCTCTCGCGCGCGAGGGTGGATCAGAAGAACTGGTCGATGAGCACCGCATTGCCGTCGGGGTCGCTGAGCATGATCGACGCTGGGCCGCCCTCGCCCTCAGCGCGGGTTTGCAGCCCAACGCCCTGATCCTCGAGAGACGTCTGGACCGTGCGGACGTCCGTGTACGTCTCCAGTCTCTCCATCCGGTTGGTGAGGCCCGGGTTGAAGGTGAGGATGTTGCCCTCGAACATCCCGTGAAACAGGCCGATCGTGGTCTCACCGTTCTTGAGGATCAGGTAGTTGTGCTCGGCCGCACCGCCAGTCACCTCGAAGCCGAGCTTCTCGTAGAACGCACGTGACGAGTCGAGATCCGCCACGCTCAAGGAGACCGAGAAGGCACCGAGTTCGAGACTTCCGGGGAGACCTGTGGGGGCGGCAGGGACTACGGGCAACTCCACGCCATCTGACATCCCGATACTGTGGGGACCGCGGTCCGCGCATGTCAACCGGGCGCGTTGACTCATACAAGCGCGCGTAGGGGGTTCGTTGCCCCATCTAGGAATGCGCGCGTAGAGCGCGCCTACCGGCTCCGGCTGGAATCACCGGTAGGCCCGATCGTGGGACGTCGATGTGCCAACCGGCTGCGGACATCTGTCGGCGAGTGGACCGGTGCGTCCCGTGACCGGCCGATCGCCGTAGCGGGATCCCCCCGCGCGACCGGCGGCACGGCAACTGGGTTCGTGTCAGCCTGCGGTGGCCGACGACTCCACCTTCAGCGAACCGCAACGACGTAGGGCTCCAACTGTGGCGCCGCCGACATCATCAGGCCACGTTGCCAGAGCCGGTGCACGATGATGCCGGCAAGCACCGCCCCTAGCGAGCCGAGCGCGAGGTCGCCGAGGGTGTCGGTGTAGGCGTGACGCTTCTCCGAGGAGTTGGCGATGAACGCGAAGTACTCTGCGATCTCCCAGCCCACGGCAGCGGTCACGCCGAACGCCAGCGATCGCTCCACGACCGCTGCCAGCGTCGAGCTGTGCCGCATCGTCAACAAGATGACCGCCGCGGTGAGCAGCCCGGTGTTCACCAGGTGCATCAAGTCGTCGAACCAGACCACCGAGTCGTACAAGTCAAGCCTGTTGCCCAGGGTGTCGGTGAAGCACGTCGCGGTTACCATCAGGTCCGCGACCCAGGGGAACGACGCTCGCTCGCGCCAGAACACCCACCACACGACCGGCACGGTGAAGGCGAGCACTGGGTAGGCGGTCGCCCGCAGACCGGCAGCCTTGTCCTCGACGTTGCCCAGGTCGGGGAAGAGCAGCGACATCACCAGGAGCACCGCAAGCCCGGCCTTGGCAGTCACGTCCAGACCCGCCACCAACGGCGGGGTTGCGTGGCGCAGGGCGGCGCTCTCGGTCATATCGCGCAACGGTATGTCACGCGCGGGCCACCACGGGTCACGGCCCCCCGAGGAGGCGCCGTGTCCGTCGCCGGACGTGTTCAAGGCGCCGATCAGGGTCCCGCGGGCCGTTGGGTTCAGGGCTGGTCCAAGACCAACAACCAACGGTGCCGCTACCGCGCCCACCGCGAACAGCAGCGCCACCGTGGGCCTCGCGTGCGCGGTCGTCCTTGCCTTGCCCTCGGCAAGGGTGACCACCATGGCCACTGATGGCAACCCGACGATCGCAGTCGCCTGCCGACTTCGATGCCGGCGTTGAACGCCAGCAACTTCCAGACCTGGCCATCCGGGTTCACACCGAGCGCCTGGAGCCTGGTCGCCAGGCCCAGCCAGTGGACCACAGCCCGAACCCGAACTCGACCCCACCGAAGGCGCCACACCTCAACCGGCGACGAGTAGCGTGGTTCGCAGGACGCGAAGGCCCATCCGACGGAGGCTCGGTGAGCAACGACATCATCGGCACGACCCCGGACATCTGGGGCAAGGGATACTCCACCGACAGCAGGGCCGTGGAGTTCGCGTATGACGCGTTCGCGGACGGTGGAGCCTACGACGAGACCTTCGAGGAGTGGGGGTACGTCGGACCTGAAACGGCCGCGGCGATCCTGAGGAACTACGTCCCGATGGACGGCCGCATCCTGGACGCGGCGTGCGGGTCGGGGCTCACAGGGTCGGCCCTTGCCCTGCTCGGTTTTCAGGACATCGAGGGGATCGACATTTCAGCACGCCTGCTTGAGGTCGCCCGAAGCACGGGCGCTTATCGGCGCGTCCAGCGCGTCGACATGCAGTCCCTGCCACTGCCCTTCGATGACGACGAGTTCGATGCAGTGAACTTCATCGGGGCGCTGACCTACTTCGAGACCGCCGACATCCTCCGGGAGCTGTCCCGCATCGTGCGGAGTGGCGGGCACATCGTGTTCTCCCAGCGCGATGACCTCATGCGCGACCGGAACTACGACACGAAGCTTCGCGAACTCGAGCACGAAGGAGTGTGGAGGCGGGTCTTCGGGACGGAGCCGATGCCTTACCTGCCACGTCATCCCGAGTACGGCAACGAGATCAAGGTGCAGTACTTCGTCTACGAGGTCGTCTGATCCGCCCAGCGGCGGGGTCGTGCACTCAACGCGGCATTATGACCTCAGCCGAAGGGGACGGTGAAGGGGACGGTGTCGTCCTCAATGGAAGCAACGATCCCAGATCTTGGGACCGAGGATCTGCTGAATGACCTGCTCCAAGGTTCGGACATCAGCGAGCGCAAGAACGTCATCCTGAGGCAGGATGAGGATTCGCTCGTCCTCGGATGCGACAGGAAGCGTGCCTAGATTTCCGTCGTAGCCGGCGAGTGAGACCGCGCCACTGACCGCCGTGATCTGGCCTTCAGAGAGCATGGCGGAAGGCTAGTCGGGGCTCACTCTCATCGGCCATGTTCGTGCGCCGGACAGGCGGCGGAGAGACCCACGGCCGCGAGCGCGCGCTACTCGCGGCGGGTGACTTCTCAGGCCAAAGCGTCCAAGATGTGCGGCACGGCGTCCTCGACCCGCAGCACCACCTTGGTGTCGAACTCGATCCACTCCGAGTAGTTCAGAAGGTTCCGGTAGCCCTCGGTCGGATCTTCGGACTCGGTGATCACGACGCCACCCCCTCCATCGGCGTACACGTAGTGAGCTGTGGTTCCCGGCGCATCCCCCACCTTGGCGAAGACGCCCATCAGGTCGCTGGTCGCGGCCTTGGAGAGGAATGGCTTGATCCTGTAGTTCGTGATGAAGATCATCTGGTTGCCCCTGCCGTTGATTTCAAGGAACGTATGCACGTCGAAATCCCCAGGTCAATGGTCACCTAGTCCACTACGCGCCATTTCGTGGATGGGCGCGTCTTAGCCTCGATCCACCGATCCGCGGCGGTGATGAGTTCTCGATCAGTGGGGCCGTCGAGGGCGGCGTGAGCGCAGGGTTGAGCCCCTGACCTCGCTGTCAGGTGGTTCCACTTGGGTCCAGTTGGGCCGATCGCTGGCCGGGTGGTAGCTGGGCGCCGCGATGGGTGGTCCGCAGCCGTGGGCGAACAGCTGTGACCAGGCGGACTTCCAGGGCCAGCCGCGGGGCAGGTGGAGGGTGAGTCGGCGGGCGGAGCGGGCCAGCCGGGCGGGCACGTTGACCAGCTGTGCGCGGATGGTGGCGGTGGTCGCTTTCGCGTGGAACACCGAGGCGAGGGCCCCGGCGGCGCGGGTCAGGTTGAACGCCATCGTGGCGCAGGCCAGCCAGGCGGCGTTCGCCGCGAAGCTGCCCGAGGGCAGGTGTGCCAGCGGTCCGGTTGCGGAGGTCGGCGTGGACGGTTGTCGATGATGGCGTGACCGCGGTGGATGGTCTGCGGCCGTGCACCAGGGCCAGGGTCGGTGGTCGGTGAACACGGCGTGGATGGCGGTAGGCGCGGAACAACTCTGACTGGCCCGGGGTGGCGGTGGCGGGGTTGAGGCGGGCGACCCGGCGCACCAGGAGCCGGCCGCTGACCTGCTCGGCCTTGGGTCGGGAGGTGAACGCGGTGAAGGCCACCTCGGCGACCTGGGCGTCGGAGACCAGGCGTTGCTCATCGTCGTCCCAGATGGCGTTCGGGTAGTGGATCGGGATCCACGCATCCTCGGCGATGCTCCCGATCGCCGCGGTGACCGTCGGGGTCATCCGGGCGGTGATGGAGAACCGGGCCCCGTCCGGGCGGCGGCGGCGACCACATCGGCGTTGTAGTAGGCCGAATCGGCCCGCAGCAGCACCAGCCCGGACCGGTCGGGCCCGCCGGCCCCGGCCGCCCGGGCGGCGGCCACCGCCTGCGCCACGAACGAGGCCGCGCCGCGGGCGGAGTTCGCCGACCCGCGCCGCAACCGGGCCGCGGTGACCACCGGCGCGGCGGTCGGGGTGGACACCGTGGCCGAGCAGCGCGTTGAGGCCCTTCACCCCCGAGTAGCCGTACCCCGCGCCCTGCTTGGCGTAGCCGTAGGTCGCCTTGATCGTGTCGTCGATGTCGACGTAGGCGACCGCCCCGGCGCCGGGCAGCAACGGGGTGTACGCGGCGAGGTTGGCCAGCAACCCGGCAGCGACGGAGTCCAGTTGGCGAACATGACCGAAGGCGAAGCTGCGCAGATGCGACCCCAGCGTCGACGGGGCCCAGCACCCCATCGAAGAGACGGCCCATCCCGCCGTGACGCAGCAGGTCCATGTCATCGATGCTGTCCGCGCCGGCGACCATCCCCGCGACCAGCGCAGGCACCTTCAGTTGCGCGTTCACCCCCGCCCCCTCGGGCAGGCTCGACGCTTTTCCGCGACGAGCTCGGCCAGCCCGCACCGGGCCGCCAGCCCCATCACCGGGGCCAACCCGCCGCACGACACGAGATTCGGGTCGTCGAACACCGCAGAAACCTCGCCCGCACGCATGAGAGAGTTGCATCTCGCGGATGCCCTTCGCGCTCGACGAAATGTGACCCTAGACAAGTCCCATTCTTCAAGCCCGCAAGGGCATCCTCTCGTTACGGCACGCTCGACGCCGCGACGATCATCGGTGGATCGAGGCTTAGCCCGGATCCACCGACCGGCAGTGGGGGACGGGTCGTGACTGGCTGAGGTTGCCGGTGGCGGCATGACCGCAGGGGTGGGTGCCTGACCTCGCTGTCAGGATGTTCCACTCAGGGTCCGGGCGGGCCGATCGCTCGGCGGTTGGTCAGGTGGGCTCGACTGTGGGCGGACCGCAGCCGTGGCCGAAGAGTCGGAGCCAGTCGGCTTCCCATGGCCAGGCGCGCGGGAGGTGCAGCGTGATTCGCCGGGCTGAGGACGCCAGGCGTGCCGGGACGGTGATGAGCTTGCGGCGGACGGTGGCCGTGGTCGCTCGTGCCAATCGTGGGCCGGTGAGAGTCGATGCGGCGCGGGTGAGGTTGAACGCGATCACCGCGAGGACCAGCCAGGCGGCGTTCGCCGCGAACTTGCCAGAGGGCAGGTGTGCCAGCGCGGAGTGCTTCAGGTCGGCGTGGACCTGCTCGATGACCGCGTGCCCACGATGGGTCTTGTCGGCTGCGACGGTGTCGAGCACCTCGGGGTCGGTGGTGGTGAAGAAGGCGTGGAACCGCCAGGTGTCGAACAGCGTCTCCTGCCCTTGGTCGGACTTCGGGTTGAGGTCGGGGATGCGGCGGACTACCAACCGGCCCGAGACCCGGTCGGCCTTCTTCTGGGCGGAGAACGCGGTGAACGGCACCTCGGCGACCTCGGCGCGGGAGACCCAGGATCCGGTGGCCTCGTCGAAGATGGCGTCGGTGTACTCGATGGTGGTCCATGCCTCGTCGCCGATGGTGGTGATCGCGGCCTTGACGGCCTTGTCCATCCGGACGGTGACCGAGACATCGGCGCCGGCCCGGACCGCGGCGCCGACCAGACCACGTCCGTAGAACGCCGAGTCCGCCCGCACCAGCGCCTTGGCATCGGTCAGCGTGGCGGTGGTCTTCAGCGCGTCGGCGACCAACCGTCGCGCGCCCCGCGGAGAGCCGCACGACCCCTTCCGCAACCGTTGCGCCACTACCAATGGCGCGGCGTCGGGGGTGGCCACTGTCGCCAGGAGGGCGTTGAGCCCGCGGACGCCGGAGTAGCCGAACCCGGCACCTTGTTTGGCATAGCCGTGGACCTCGATGACGGTGTCGTCGACGTCGACCAGAACACGCTCGGACTCGGCTGAAGGCTGGCCCAGGAGCGGGGTCTGGTCCGCGAGCGCGGTCAGGAACCGCGATGCCACCGCGTCGAGCTGGCGGACGTGGCCGAAGGTGAACGCTCGCAGGAACGACCCCAGCGTCGAGGGTGCGTAGGCGCAGGCGAAGAGCCGGCTCATCCCACCGTGTCGCAGCAGCGCCATGTCGTCGATGCTGTCGGCGCCGGCGACCATCCCCGCGACCAGCGAGGCGACCTTCAACCCCGCGTTGGCGCCCTTGTCGGTGGGCACCGACAGGTGCTGTTGTGCCAACGCTGAGAGCCCGGCCGACTCGGCCAGCGCCACCACCGGCACCAGCCCGGCCGACGACACCAGATTCGGGTCGTCGAACACCGCCGACCTCGCTCGAGACGTGTGAGAAAGTTGCATCTGTCGGATGCCCTTCTTGCTTCGTCGAGTGGAACCGTAGAGAAGTCCCATTCTTCAAGCCCGCAAGGGCATCCGTCCGTTACGGCACGCTCACGCGGCCCAACGTCGGTCGATCATCGGTGGATCCGGGCTTAGTGGGCTGGAAGGCAGCGGGTCTCCGCATGGCTACGTCGAAACCGTGCCATTCGAGGAAGCCGAACCGGAAATGGACATCCGGCCGGGCTAGATCTCGCGCGGCCAGCCGGCGACCGCCTTCCGTCCCGTAAGGCCCGCCCGGTGGACTTTCCGGTGAGGGGAGGTCAACCAGGCCGTGGTTGGGCAGGTCATGAAAATCTTGGTTAGAGCAACGCCAGCTTGCTGACCGAGTCGCGGAGCGCGTCCTCACCGGCGCGGACGTAGTGGTTCAGGACGGTGGTGAGTTTGTCGCCGAGGTACTGCGCGACGACCTCCGGGACCCGGCCTGGCCGCGTGGTGTGATCCACGAGCCGTTCACATGGACGTAGCCGCGGTCGAAGAACACGTCGATCGCGCGGAGTGCGTTCTGCTCGCCGAGGCGCAGGCCGCCGAAGCCGGCCACGCGGATCTTGGTGCCGAACAGCGGCAGGCGGGTCATGAGCGGGTCGGTGCCCTCGGGACCACATAGCTTGTCGCCGGCCGCGGCCATCGCCCTCACCTGACGGGTCTCGGGACGGAGCCGCGGGTCGACGTACTGCGGTGTCGCTCCGCTCTGCATGGTCGCCCGTCCGATCGACAACCCGTCGAGCGGGTCGATCGACCGGTCGAGCCAGCCGAGGCGCCAGGCGAGCTTGCGCATCGCGGCCAGTTGTCCGCGCAGGTCCTCGTGGCCGCGCTGGGAGAAGAGCGTCTTGCTGCCCTTCTCCATCACCATGCGGCTGTGCTCGACGCGCCACTTCGTCACCGGCACGTCGCCGATGGTGGGCAGGATGCGGGCGTTGAGGCGGGACGTGCGGCCCTCCATCGTCCGCGGCTGCTTACCCCGCTCGATCGAATCCTGCAGGTCCTCCTCGCCGACCATCCGGATCGTCCGCGAAGCCCGGACATCGGCGCCGACCGGCGTCTGCGACTCCGTATCCCGCGCAGCCTCGGCCTGGGCGAAGATTCGGCGCGCCTCGTCCTCCGACGCAGCCCGGCGCACACCCTCTTCCACGGCTCGCCGTCGCCAGCAGGCGCCTTGAAGAACACCTGGTACTTGTTGCTGCCCGACGAAGGGCGTAGAGCCGCACCCGCCACGGCCGAGAGCCGCCGCCCGTCGTAGGCCAACCGTCTCGCCAACGCCACACGCCCTTACCTGCTCTAACACGCGGAGAACCCAGTCGATTGGTGGGAATGGGGGCTCGAAGCATTCGAGAAAGCAAGACGCCGTGATGCACCAATTCTGCTCAGCGTCGGGTACGCCACCTGCCACTGGTGCCACGAGGTTCCAGCCTGAACGGTCATCGACGGAAATCCGCGAAACCGCAGGTCAGAAGGGGTTTGGTGGGTCGCCCCATTTCGCGTCGTGCCGCCGTTGGACACCGTTTCCAGGGCCTCGTGCATCACTCTCGTGCATCACTCGGGCCGCTTCGGGGCCGCTGGCCGGGGCGGTCCGACAGTCGCAACCGTACCGATTTCGGTACGGACGTGACACGTTCCTTGACGGCTGCGCGGAGGTCCGCCTAGCGCTGACGACGTGCTCCACGGTCCCACCAGTCGTTCGGCGGCCCGTCGGCAATGATGCGGGCTGCGATCTCGGCGTTGCCCAGGTTGCAGAACTTCCACAGCTCCTTGGCTGCGCGGGAGTACTGGAAGACCACCTCGTCGACGTCGAAGGCGTCCAGCTCTGCGGCTCGGTGCCGATCGATCGCTTCGGCCAGATGTCCGACGAGTCGGCCGAGTTGTTCTTCGTGGTAGGCGGCGACCTCCGCTCGGGCCGCCCGGCGCTCCGCCTTGATGGACACCGTTTGAGGTTAGCGAGACTCCGCCTGTTCGACGATCAACTGGCGCTCGGAGGCGGAGCGCCAGTTCCCGAATATCGGCGAGTTCCGCGCGAAACGGAACACGGCAGTTTCCGAGAACCTGCGCCTTCGCCCCAGAGCCATGCGGTGAAGTTGTCGCGCTCCGGGGAAAGGAACTGCAACACAACAACTTCGACCTGCGCCTTGCTTGCGCTCGTGGTGTTGCATATCTGCAACATCAACCTAGACTGGTGTGCATGGACCTGGCTGAGCGGATCTCGACGTTGCGCCGAGTGAACGGGCTGAGTGCCCGTCAACTCGCGGCGCTAGTCGACGTTGCTCCGACGACGGTCACGCGGATCGAGTCCGGTGCTGTCAGCCCGTCGTTCGATCTGGCGCAGGAGATCCTGACGGTGCTGGGGGAGCCGATCGGCTTCACCGGCGTGGCCGATGTTGCGGCGATCGCCGCTGCACGTTCGGCGCTCGACTCGTCGCTCACGCTCCCGGTGATGCCAGCGGTCGACAACTGGCGTCAGCGATGGGCGCGGATCGGACTCCTCGATGAAGACGGACGGGTCGTGCCGGGCAAGGAGGCGGACCTGCTCTTCCGCGCCGGCCGTGCTGCTCGGCTCACTCGCCGCCCTGGCGCGGTCGACTTCAAGGCAGGTCCAAGCGCGCACGACGTGGCCGGCACCTTCCGTGCGGCTGGTGTCGAGTACGCGCTGACCGGCGACGCGGGAGCGAACCTCTACCGCTCCAGCGCGGGGGAGGCGTGGCCGGTGTTTTACGTCGAAGACGTCTCGCGTGCCGCGGATGCGGCTGGGCTTGCGCAGAAGGCGCCGGGGACCTTCGGCATGCGGATCACATTGATCCCGTTCGACGGTGTGAGCGAGGTCGGGCGAACGACGATCGATGGAATCGCCGTCGTCGGTCGTGACCAGGTCATCATCGACGCGTACGGCGGCATCGACCGGATGGCAGAACAGGCCGAGATCCTCCTCGGGCGACGCGTGGCATGACCGACTACAAGGCGCCTCGCGGCGAGATCGAGTGGAGCCGTCGAGCGATCATCAACGTCGTCGATGTCCTGGCGGTCCACGCCGAGTCGTTGACATTGGTCGGTGCCCATGCCGTCCTGCTGCGAACGACGGAGCTCGACGTTCCTCGGATGCCGACCGGCGACGGCGACCTCGGCGTGACCCCCGGCTTGGTTGGCGACGTTCCGAGCATCGAGGCGCTGCTGGAGGGCGCGGGCTATGAGCACCGCACGACGGCTCGCCCCGGCCTATGGGGGCGGGAACCCTACGACGAGCCGGATGGCACGCGATCCTTCCGCGAGAAGATCGATCTGCTTGCGCCACATGGACTGTCCGGAACGGCCAGCCGCACGAAGCGTGGTGTACCTGCTCTGCAGCCGGCTCACGGCAAGCTCGCGGTCGGCAACGCTCTCGGCCTCGAGCTCGCGGCATTCAACCGATCAGTCGTCACGATCACGGACTTCGCTGACCCACGCCTGTCCACCGAGATCCACGTAGCCGAGATCCCGGCGCTGACCCTTGCCAAGGGCTCGAAGATCGGCGAACGGTTCAGGGAGCCCCGCAAGGGTCCGGTGCGCGACAAGGACCTCGGCGACCTTTGGCGGCTCATGGCGGTCGCAGATCCGAGCGAGACGGCTCGGGTGGTGGAGGAGTTCGTGGATCATCCCGACGTCGGGGCCCACGTTCGCCAGAGCGTCGAGTGGACGGTGGCGGTGTTGCGCGACCCGGTAAGCGTTGAACGCGCAAAGCTTGCGTTCGACACCTTCGTCGACCCCGCCGAGATCGACCGCGTCTTCGCTACTTGGCGAAACGCACTCGCAGGGTGAGCTGATTGAACGTTCCCACGGCGTCGGACCCGTACACCACGATACCGCTGAGGCTTGACGAGGGAGGTGAGCAGGTGAGCAGCGAGGACGACGTCGCGCGACGAGTCCGCTTCTTCGGCGTCCACGACCTTGCCGCGGGTTGGTACGTCCTGCGCGTCGCTGAGCTCGTCGAGCAGTTCGACCCAGCGAATGCTTCCTCGGATGCGATGGACGTCATCGAGCTTTACAACGTCCAGCAGTATCTCGAGCACGGCTTCTTCCCTTCGGAGTACACCGAGGCGGAACGCGCGACTGCAAGGTCGCGCATCGGCCAGATCCGTAGCCTCGTCGCGAGATCCTTCTCCGCAATCGACGATGCCAACTGTGATTCGCTGATCAGCGGCGTCGACCACGAGTACCACGCCGATCTTCTCGAACTACTCGGCCGACACAAGGCATACGAGCGCTGCAACGCAACCACGTGACGCAGCACCCACGCGAGCGGGCTCCGCGTGGGCGAGCTCGGGTCAGTTGCGAAGGCGATGCGTCAGGCCCGTGGCGCGTTGGGCGCGGCGAGTGACGGCGGCCCGGACGGCGTCCTCGGTGGCGACGATGCGGACAACCCTCTTGGCGCGGGTGACGGCGGTGTAGAAGAGCTCGCGGGTGAGGATGCGGGAGTCCTCCTCGGGCAGCAACACCGTCACCTCGTCGAACTGGCTGCCTTGGCTGCGGTGGACGGTCATCGCATGCGCGGTGGTGACGTCGGCCAGGCGGCTCGTCGGAAGGGTGCGGACGACCTCGCCGTCGCCGACCACGGCGACCAGGTCGGCACCGGTCCGGCAAGTGACTCCGGTGTCGCCGTTCCAGAGGCCGAGGCCGTAGTCGTTGCTGTTCACCACGAACGGCCGCCCGGCGTACCAGTCGCGGAGGACGTCGCGGTCGGTCGCTTGCATCAGGAGTCGCTCGACGAGGTGGTTCCAGTGGCTGACGCCGGAGGGACCGTCGCGGTGGGCGCAGAGCAGTCGGTGCTTGTCCAGCTCTTCGAGTGCGCGCGCGGTGTTGCCGGACTCGGCTGCCTGCCGCAGCGCCACGGCGCGTTCGGTCAGCATGGCAGGGAGCTCATCGGCGTCGGTCCACCCGATCTCGGTTGATCCGATCCGCAGCTCGTCCAACACGGTGTCGACATCGCCGTCGCGGATGGCCGTTGCCAGAGAGCCGATGCGCTCGCCGAAGCGCCGGGACTCGCTGAGGTGGGCGACCCCGATGAGTCCCTGCCCGGCTCGCGGGGTCTCGAGGCTCACTTCGTTCGCACCTCGACCACCGGGGGGTCCGCCCGCAACTCGACCAGGGGGTTCGCCCACACCTGGACCGCTGGGCGAGACCAGGTCCTTGAGGACGGCGCCGGCGTCGACGCTGGCGAGCTGGTCGGCGTCGCCGACGAGGACCAGTCGGGCGGACGGGCGCACTGCCTCCAGCAGGCGGGCCGTCATCGTCAGCGAGAGCATGGATGTCTCGTCGACCACCACGACGTCGTAGGGAAGACGGTTGCCGCGGTGGTGGCGGAAGCGGGTGCTGCTGGGGGTCCAACCGAGCAGGCGGTGCAAGGTCGAGGCGGTCAGCGACTGGATCGTGGTGAGGGCGGCCTCGGCCTGGTCGCCCTCACGGGGGAAGCCGCGCTGCTGCGTCGACTCCCGCACCGCCTGCAGCATGCGGGCTGCGGCTTTGCCGGTGGGGGCCGCGAGCGCCATCCGCAGTGGTCGCCCACCGTCCTCGCTGACCGCGTGTACCTGCATGAGGACACCGAGCAGACGGGCAACTGTCGAGGTCTTGCCGGTGCCGGGGCCGCCGGTGATCACGCTGGTGCGGTGCCGGGCTGCGGTCTCGGCCGCCTCGCGCTGGTCGGCGTACTTGTCGTCGGGGAAGTAGGCCGCGAGCGCTTGCGCCAGGGCTTGCTCGTCGACGTCCGGTGACGTCGAGCGGGCCTGCAGGTCGGCAACGACCTGGTGCTCCTCGGTCCAGTAGCGGTCGAGATAGAGGAGCTGTCCATCGAGGTGCAGGATGTCCTGCTCGGCGAGGGGACTGGCGGTGATGGCGCTCTGCCAGGCGTTCTCGTTCGGGAAGGCCACGTCAGGAGCGATGTCCGTCACCGTCGTCAGGTCGAGGCAGACGGACCCCGAGCGGACGGCGCGCACGGTGAGGGCGATGGCGAGGAGGACGGTCTCGTCGGTCTCGCCGGACAGGGCACCGAGGCGCCGAGCGACGTGGATGTCGGATGATTCGAGGACGCCGGCGAGGTTGACGTCGTGGAGGAGGCCTTGTGCGCTCGCCGCTACGCGGCGGTCGCGGAGGTCGTACACCGGCGCTTCGAGTGTCACGGCGTACCTCCCGAGGTTTCGTGGCTCGTCGCTATCGCTCCTCGCACCTCAACCACCGAATCAGAGGAACGCGGGCGCCCTCGCACCTCAACCATCGTTCTTTACCTCGCCGTCGAGGAGGTCGGAGACTGCGTCGACCAAGGACACCGGGGGCTGCCAGGAGAAGACTCCGCTTCCCGGGGTGTCGGGGCCGCACATGCCTCGCAGGTAGAGATACATGACACCGCCGAGGTGCTGCTCCGGGTCGTAGCTGCGCAGGCGCCAGCGGAGGAAGCGGTGCAGGACCACGGCGTAGAGCAGCGCCTGCAGCGGGTAGCTGGAGTGGGTCATCGCCTCGGCGAGCGCCTCGGGCCGGTAGTGGTGGGCGGTCAGCTCCTCGTCGGGGCCGCCGAGCCAGTTGGACTTGTAGTCCACCACGACGAAGCGACCCCCCGCGCGCAGCACCACGTCGACCGAGCCGGTGAGGTAGCCGGCGAGCACCTGCTCGGCGTAGGCGGGGTCGTCGAGCACGTCGGCGTACGGCAGCAGCGGGTCACCAGGCTCGAGGTGGTCTCGCAGCACCGGGCCGAGCTCGGCGAGCAGCGACCGTTCGCGACCGCCGCCGTCGCCGCCGGCGAGCGGCAGCTCGAAGTCGAGCTCGGCCATCCGGTCGCGGACACCGATGTCGCGCAACGTCGCGTCACCGACCAGCGGTCCCATCGGGGTGTCCAGCACGGCGACCAACGCGGCGGCGAGCACCTCGTCGTCGAGCTCGACCGGCCAGCGCACCCGCTGCAGCGCAATCTGCTCCAGCAGCGCCGCACGCAGGTCGCCGTCATGGTCGGGCGCGGCCGGGTCAGTGTGCTCCAGCACCGCGTGCACCAGTGAGCCGAAGGTCGCCCCCACCGGGAGATCGGCCATCGGCGAGCGGACGCCACCCGAGGCGGCCGCCTCGACCGGCTCCGTGCCCAGCGGAAGCGGCGCGTCCGGCTCGTCCTCCTTGGGCGACGCCTCCGGCTCGCTGCCGAACGACGCGACTGATCGGTCCTCCGCGGCAGCGCTGAGCGCGGTGTACGACGTGCGCCGCCAGTGCGGATCGACCCGGCGGTCGAAGCTGCGAGCGTCCAGCGGGCCGAGGTCGTCGGCCGACACGTCGCCGGACGGTGAAGCGATCTCGACGCTCTCCACGTGCGGGCCGCCCGCGTCCTGCCAGTGACGGGCGATCTCCAGCGCCCGGTCGTCGTCGTGCAGCGGCGCCTCGCGGGGCACGTCGGGGCCGCCCGGGGTCCGGCCGTAGAGCATCCGGTGCAGCGGCGCACACGTGGTGTTCTTGCCGCTCGGCAACCACCAGGTCACCAGCTGCGACTGCGCGCGGGTCATCGCGACGTACAGCAGCCGCAGGTCCTCCCCGGCCTCCTCCGCGACCGCGGCGGCGACGTGGGTCGAGTCGCCGCTGACGTCGAGGCAGCGGCGGCCGCGCTCGTCGTGGAACCGAGGCACGTCAGGGGTGCGGGGGAAGAGGTCGGAGACGAACGGCAGGTAGACCACCGGGAACTGCAGGCCCTTGCTGCCGTGGACCGTCAGGATCTGCACGGCTGCGGCGTCGGAGTCGAGGCGGCGGGTCCGCTCGCCGGTGACGTCGTTGCGGGCCTCGCCCATCCGCCCGCGCATCCACACCAGCAGCGCGGTCAGCCCCAGTCGCTCACGGGTGGACTCGTCGTGGAGCGACTCACCGATGTGCCGCAGGTCGGTGAGCAGCCGTTCGCCTCCCTCGCGCGACAACACCCTCGCGGGCAGGCCCGCGCTCGTCGCGGTCTCGAACACCGCCGCCACCCCACGCAGCCGCATCAGCTCGGCCCAGTCGCGCACCGACTCCGAGACCCGCTCGGTCAGCGCGGCGCCCCCGCCGCCGGCGTCGAGCTCAACGGCCGTGTGGCCGAAGAACGACGTCAACGCCGCCGCGCGCACCCGGTCGCTGCGGTGCGGCGCCTCCATCGCCTCGAGCAGGCACAGCCACTCGTCGGCCCCCTCGGTGGCGTAGACGCTGCCGCTGCCCGCAATCACCGCCTGCACCCCAGCGCGCACCAGCCCGTCGCGCGCGATCTCGCACTGCCGCCGGGTCTCGCACAGCACCGCGACCTGGCGCGCCTCGAGCCTCTCCCCGCAGTACGTCGGCTTGGCGGCGAGCAGCGCCCGGACATCGGCGGCCAGGTCCTCGGCGACCAGGTCACGCAGCGGGCCGATGTTCACGGCCTTGCCGGCCTTGCCGGTCTTCGTTCCACGCTGGAAGCGCTTGCGGTCGACCAGCCGCAGTCGGAACGGCTCCGGCCGCGGCGCCCCGGCCAGCCGCCGTTCGGCGTGCCGCGCCTGCACGTCGCGCACCACGATGCGGTCATCGCCCAGCGCAGCGCCACGCAGCACCGCCTGGATCGAGTCCAGCAGCGGCCGGTCGCTGCGGTGGTTCGTGCCCAGCGTCGCCTTGGTGCCCGCGGTCTCCTCGGCCTGCAGGTAGGTCACCACGTCGCCGCCGCGGAAGGCGTAGATCGCCTGCTTCGGGTCGCCGATCAGCACCATGGTGGCGTGACCGGTGAACGCCCGGTCGAGCACCTGCCACTGCACCGGGTCGGTGTCCTGGAACTCGTCGACCAGCACGAACCGCCACCGCTGTCGCATCCGCTGCCGTGCGGGCGCCTGCTCGTCAGCCAGCGCGTCGGCCAGCCGGCTCAGCAGGTCGTCGTAGCTCAGCACGCCCAGCCGCCGCTTGCGCAGGTCCATCTCCTCGCGGACCGCGCAGGCGAAGCGCCACCGCCGGTACGGCGCGTGGCCCGAGTCGGGAGTGCCCGGCTCCACGCCGTCGGGCGCCTGCGGCTCGACCAGGTGCGCCTGCGGGTCACCGACGGCGGCGCGGGCGAGCTTGAGTGCGTCCTTGCGGTCGAACACCGGCTTCTCGGCCGACCGGGCGAAGCCGCGCACGTAGAGGTCGTCGACCACCTCGACCAGCAGGTCGTCGAGGCTCTCCACCAGCTCCGAGGCGCTGTCGGTGTCGCCGGCCACCCCGAGGCTGCGAAGCACGAGCTGGCAGAACTGGTGGGTCGTCGCGATCGTGGCGGCGTCGAAGTCGGTCAGCGCCTCCCGCAGCCGGTCGACCCGGCGGTCGAGCTCGACCGGGTCGGTGTCCGCGAGCAGCTCGGTGAGGGTGTCGAGCTGCTCGGGCCGGTTGCCTCGGCGGCAGGCCTCCAGGCAACGCTGCGCATCGACCAGCTGGGCGCGGACCCGCTCGCGCAGCTCCTGGCTGGCGGCGCGGCCGAACGTCACCACCAGCATCTCCTCCAGACGCCCGTGGCCCTCGGCCACCAGCCGGGTCACCAGCGCCGCGATCGTCCAGGTCTTGCCGGTGCCGGCCGAGGCCTCCAGCAGCGTCGTGGTCGCGGGCTCGGGGAGCTCGCCGCAGATGTCGAAGGTCGCCGGCTCGGGCGCACCGTTGGGTCGAGCCGGGCCCCCACGCCCACCGGCCGGGAACGCGATCACGCTCATGCCGAGAACACCTGCTCCCGGTCGAGCAGCGGCTCCCACAGTCGCAGCGCCAGCTGGCCCAGCCGGTGCTGCTCGTTGCTCCAGCGCTCGTCGTCGCGGACCGGCTGCTCCAGGCAGCGCAGCGTCGCCTTGCGGCCGTAGACGCGCACATGGGAGGCGTCGTCCTGCTCGCCCGGCACCGGGCTGCTGTCATTCGTGGCCCAGGCGTAGAACGCGGCGCGGCCGCCGTCACGGTGGCCGTGCACCGCCTCGGCGTAGGCGAGGCCGGTCTTCAAGGGCATGGGCAGCGGCTCCCGCAGCCCGCGGTCGTAGAGGTCGACCAGGTCGCGCAGCAGGTCGACGCACGAGTGGTCGAGCGGCCCGACCAGGGCGTGCTGGGCCCGCTTGGTACGACCGTGCCAGCCGAAGACGTCGGAGCGCCACATCTGGTCGGGGAAGCCGGCCGACAGGGCCAGCAGGTCGACCCACGCCTCCAGCCGGTGCTTCGCGCCGAGGTTGGAGTAGGAGATGCGAGCGACCTTGTGGCCCCGCACGTCAGGCACCACGCCGGTCAGTCGCCGGCCGCCGCCGAGGTCGACGGTGACGTCGTAGGAGTGCGGCTCGGCCTGGCGCACGTCGTGGCTGGCGGTCAGCATCGCCTGGCAGCGGCCGGTGATCTCGCTCAGCTGCTGCTCACCGAGCCGCAACGGGGGCAGGTCGCCCCGCAGCTGCTCGGCGAGCAGCACACCGGACGGCTCGGCGCCCGCGATCACGGCGCGGAGCACCCGGTCGCCGACGGCGAAGGCCTGCAGCGAGTCGACCTCGACCGGCAGCGCGTCATCGACCTTGTCGTGCTCGGCGGGCACCGACACGTCGAGCCGTTGCCGCAGGAAGCCGCGCACGGGGTGGGTCAGGAAGGAACGCAGGTCGGCCAGCGCCACGTCGCGAGAACCGTCGTCCGCAGGCGGCGCCGGGGGCAGCGGGTCGGGGAGCAGCGGCGGCTTCGGCGAGCGCGGCTGGGTCGTCGCACGGGCACCGGCCAGCGCGGCCCGGTCGAAGGAGCGTGGCCCCGCGGAGCTCGGGGCGAAGTTGCGCACGTCGAACGGCTGCAGCGGGTGCTCGGTCAGCACCTGTGCCCGGGCGCCTGGCGCGGTGCGGTCGAGCGCGTCGAGCAGCTCACCCAGCGGGACAGCGGGCGGACGCGGCTGGCCGCTGTGCTCGTTGGCGCCGGCATAGGTGACCACCAGCGTCTCCCGCGCCGACATCACCGCGTCGAGCAGCAGCTGGCGGTCCTCGCTGCGCGGGTCGCGCTCGCCAGTGATCGGGTCGCGGGCCAGCACGTCGTCGCCGTCGGTGACCGAGCCGCGCGGGAAGACACCGTCGTCCAGCCCCACCAGGCACACCACCCGGTGCGGCACCGATCGCATCGGCACCATCGTCGCCACCGTGAGGTGGCCGGTGCGGAAGTTGGCGCGCGTGGGCCGCGGCTCGGTGCGCTGCTCGATCAGCGTGCGGACGTCGGCCAGCCCCAGCTCGGTGCAGCGCCCGTCGGCAGCCTCGCGGATCGCGTCGAGCTCGCGCTCGAACTGCGCCAGCTGCCAACGGTCCACGAAGGGCACGTCGGCCAAGGCGCGCACACCGACGTGCAGCTGGTCGATCCAGCCGTCCACCGTGGTCGCTTCACGCAGGAGCTGCACGCTCGTCTGCACCCGGGTGACCAGCTCCGCCAGCCGGCCGGCGAGGTCGATCTGGGTGCTGCCGACGTCGTCCAGCGGCAGCACCGCGGCGAGGTTGCGACCGGCGTCCTCAGCCATCGCGGCGCCGAGCAGGATGCGGTCGAGGCCGGCGTCCCAGCTGTTCTGCCGGAAGCCGCTGAGCTGATGGTCCTCCCGCTGCTGCGGCACCAGCCCCCACCGGACGCCGGACTGCTCGGTCCAGCGGGTCAGGGTGACGAGGTCGTCGTCGCTGATCCGGAAGCGATGCCTGACCGGGGCAGCCGCCGCGATGTCGAGCATCTCGCTGGCCTTGCCGCGGCCACCCGCCACGGTCACCAGGGCGCCGGCCAGGGCCAGCAGCGGGTTGGTGCTCATCAGGCCGCGGTCGGCCAGCCGCACCCTCAGCCGGTGGGCGGGGTGGGCTTCGGAGCCGGCCGCGTCACCGAGGCCGAAGGCGGCGCTGAACAACGGGGCGTACGCCTCCACGTCGGGGCACATCACGAGGATGTCGCGCGGCTCCAGCGTCGGGTCGTCGGCCATCAGCCCGACCAGCACCTCGCGCAGCACCTCGACCTGTCGGGTGGCGCCGTGGCAGGCGTGCACCTGCACCGAGCGGTCGCCCGGTGCGAGGGCATCGGCCTCGCGTTCCGCCTCAAGGTCGGCGCGGACCTCGGCCTGGAGCCGGGCCAGCAGGGAACCCGCAGCGGATCCGTCAGGGAGCAGTGCCTGGTCGTGGACCGGCCCGAGCCACGTCAGCGCGCGCTGCAGCTCGCGCGAGTCGCGGCCGAGCGAGGCCAGCAGCGGGTGGGTCAGCAGGCGGCCGGTGTCGTCGGCGGTGCGACGTACTGGGCCGGCAGCGGACTCCTCGGCGATCCGGTCCCAGGCGGCGGGTGAGGCTTGCGGCAGCCACAGGTGCACCTCGCGCACCTCGCCGACGGCGCGCAACAGCTCGATCTCGGTGACCGGCAGCCGGGTGTGGCCGAACATCGACAGCCGATCCGGGAGTGCGAGCTCAGCACCGCTCCGGATGGCATCACAGACGGCGCGGTGCCGCTGGTCGGGCGGTGGGGCGCCGACCTGTGCGCAGAGCCGCCGCCACAGCTCGGCCTGCCAGAGCAGGTCGTCCGGCAGGTCGGCGCCGGCGCCGGCGGTATCGCGACCCTCCTCCCATTGGGTGAGCACGCTCGGCCGCTGGACGGCGTACGACGCGAACAGGCCGGCGAGGCGTCGGGCGACCGAGTAGCGGCGGTCCCGACGCAGCTGGCCCTGAACGGTGTCGTCGCCGTGGCCGAGGTGCTGGGCGAGGGTGGCGCACCAGGGCTCGGGCAGCGAGGCGTCGATGACGTCGAGCAGCGGCCAGACGAAGCGGTCAGGATCCCAGGGGTCGTCGCGCTCGGTGCCGGTGAGCAGCGCGACCAGAGAGCGGGGGTTGAGGAACCGCACCCCCGCACAGACGCCGTCCCCGCCGCGATCACCGACGCCGAGGCGGTGCGAGAGCCGCTGGGTCAGCCACCGCTCCACGCCCTTGGCCGGCACCACCACGAGCTCCTCCGCGAACGGGTCGTCGGGCGGCTGAGCCAGCAGCTCGGCGAGACCGTCGGCGAGCGCGGTGGTGTCCGTGCCGCGGTGGAGGTGGAGGGCCATCACCCCCATGCCTACACGGGGCCACCGACGGTGTCACTCACCGGCGCTCGCGGCGTACTCCCCGCGGCAACCTGCCGCCTCCCACGCCAGGCATCACGAGGGGAGTGGCAACGTGGCTGCATACCGTGGGAAACCAGCGGCGGTACCCCTCAGCGGGTGAGGAGGAGGGCGGGGCCGGAGCGGACGACGAGCCGGTCGCCGACCTCCACCAGCTCGTCGATGCGCGCCTCGGAGTCCTCACGGGTGACCCCGCCGGTGGCGCGGTCGATCCGCAGCAGCCCGTTGGGGGCGGGGACCCACCAGGCCTCGGAGGTGGTCAAGGGTTCGCCGAAGCCCGAGCGTGGGTCGTCCCCGACCCCGGGCGCCTGGCGGGCCCGGACCGTCCAGCTCAGCCGGCCGTCGTCCACGCCATAGGCCCGCAGACGTGCGCCGCCGGCCGGGTCGGGGCTGCGCGTGACCACGACGTCGTCCCACAGCGACCCGCTCCACTCGTCACGGTCAAGCCGCTGACGCCAGATCCGGGCGCCGTCGGCGTCGACCGCGTCGAGCCACGGCCCGCCGCGGTCGAAGGACACCACGTACGCGGTGCCGTCGTCGCCCAGGCCCAGCAGCACCGCGGGAAAGGCCCGGGACCCCTCAGCCGGGTAGGTCCACAGCGCCTTCCCCTCCAGGTCCCACGCGGCCACCCACGGGTCCTCGGCGTCACCGGGTCGGGGCGCCCCTGAGGTGCCGATGGTCGAGGTCCGCCACCGGCTGGCGACCGCGAGGTCACCGGCGATCTCGAGCTGTTCCCAGGTCTGCTGACCCTGGTCCGCCACTGCGGCAGTCTGGTCGCCCGTGCCCGGGTCGAGACGCCCGAACCACCAGCCGGCCCCCACGGCCGACGCCATCACCACGACGTCCTCATCGGCCTGGTCGGTGACCACGTCGACGTCGGCGCCACCGCCGTCGGGCCACAGCGGCCGGCAGACGACCTCCTCGCCGTCGGCGCCCAGGGTGAGCAGCGCCGGGGCAGGGCCGGAGAACACCGCGACCCACTGCTCGCCCACGGCCCCGCCGGTGAAGGTCGTCCACCGCTGGTCACTGGGTTCGACCTGGGTCGACCAGTCGGTGGCCGGAACGGGCTCGGCGCTCAGGTCGACGGCGGACACCGTGGCCGGCCGCCCTTCCAGCGCCGAGACCAGGCTCAACCGGTCGCCGTACGGGACCACGGCGGGAGCCTCGCCGCGGCTGTCGTAGAACCGCCCGGCGGTGACCTCTCCCAGTGGACCGAGGCCCTCCAGGGCCTCGACGACCGACTGTCGGTCCTCCCCCACCGAGCCTTGCGGCAGCAGCGACGAGCGGTCGACGAACTCCTGTCGCGGATCGCGTTCGCTCACCGCCACGGGACACGACGCGTCGGCGTCGTCACCGGCGACGGTGCTCCACATCAGCAGTCCCAGGACGCAGACGAGCGCGAGCCCCACGAGGAGGCTCGCGCTCGTACGCGACATGGTTGCCAAGGATCAGACGGCGGGGCCGTCACCCTCCGTGCGGCGCTCGGTGCGGCGCTCGGTGACTCGCTCGTCGCGGGGGCCCTTCTCGACCACGGTCTCGCGGCTGCCGCCGCGCTTGGCCATCGCGAAGCTCAGCACGGCGACGAGTCGCGCCGGCCAGCATCAGGATGTAGCCCAGGGTCTGCACCTCGAGCGCGCCGATCTGCGCCTCGGTGAGTGCGAACGCCAAGATGGCGCCCACGACGAACAGGCCGATTCCGGCTCCGATGCTCATGACGGGTGTCCTTTCCGGGGACGACGACACGGACGTGTCAGCACTTCTTGTGCCGGTGAGTCACCTACCCCGGACACGGCTGTCGCATGCCGGCGGCCGCCGTGACGGCGCCCACAGGGTCGGGCTCAGCGCCTCTTGTCGGGCTTGCCGGGCTTGCCCGAGCCGGACTGGGAGGTGCCCGGGAGAGAGTCGATCCAGGCCTGGTCTGACTCGCTGTCGAGGCGGTAGATGCCGCCCTGGCCGCCGCAGGTCGGGTTCTTCCCGTACGACGTGACGCCAGCGATCACCAGGGACTCCTCGACGAAGTTCGGGCCGCCGGAGTCGCCGAAGCAGGTGCCACCGGTGTTGGCGTTGTTCGACAGCACCATGTTGTAGTCACCGGTCGACGGGGTGTTCACCGAGATGAGCTTGGGGTGGGCCACCATCCGGACCTTTTCGGCGACCTCCTTCCACGAGGCTCCGTCGCCGTAGGCCTCCTGGAGGCCGTAGCCCACCGAGGTGAACAGCCGCTTGTCGTTGGACTTCCACGAGTCGAAAGCACCCGGGTCGGGCAGCGCCGCGTACTCGTCGAGCATCCACGGGTCGTCGAGGACAACGACGCCGAGGTCGTGCATCCAAAAGGTGTTGGGGTCGTAGTCGGGGTGGGTGTACGCGGTGCCGCTCACGTCGCCGGTGCAGGGGTAGCCGTCGAGGCGGTAGTCATCCTTCTTCGCCCTGGTCTCGTCGCCCACGGTGCACGGCGTCTCGTCACCCGCATCGAGGTTGGCGAGGAACTCCGGGTTGGTCTCGTACGACGAGCCGAAGAACACCTCCACGTTCGCCACGCTGCCCCCCTCGTCGTCACTGGTGCAGTGGCCGGCAGTGACGAAGACCGTCGAGGAGATCAGCGTGCCGGTGCAGCGCCACAGCGGGCTGCCGTCCTCGTCCTGGGCGACCATCAGGCCCACCATGGGGTGGCCGTCGCCATCGAGGTTGCCGTCGGTGATGGCGTGAGCGGGAGTGATCAGCGCTGCGGCTGTGGCCATGGTGGTGGCCGCGGCCGCGGCAACGCGTAGGACGGTGGGTGTCACGTGGGGATCTCCTCGAAGAGCGTCCGTGGGGCCCGGACGACTGTCCTGAATGTGACACCTGCGAGGGTGCGACTGTCAAGGTCTCACGCCGGACTAGGTTGGGACGCCATGAGCATCCTCGACCAGCCGATCGCCCGCCTGGACGGCACGCCCAGCACCCTCGGTGAGATCACCGAAGGCAAGCCCGCCCTCGTCGTCAACGTCGCCTCCAGGTGCGGCCTCACCCCGCAGTACGCCGGCCTGGAGGAGCTGCACGAGCACTACTCCCCGCGCGGCTTCACCGTCGTCGGCGTCCCGTGCAACCAGTTCCTGGGCCAGGAGCCGGGCAGCGCCGACGAGATCGCGGAGTTCTGCTCCGCGACGTACGGCGTCACCTTCCCGATGACCGAGAAGGTGGAGGTCAACGGCGAGGGCCGTCACGCCGTCTTCGTCGAGCTGATCCGCACCCCAGTGCACGGCAGCCAGGGACCAGCCGGCTCCGACATCAGGTGGAACTTCGAGAAGTTCCTCCTCACCGCCGACGGGCAGGTCACCGCCCGCTTCGGCCCGCAGACCGAGCCCGACGACCCGAGCCTGGTCGCCGCGGTCGAGTCTCTGCTCGACGGAGTGGGCGACTGACATGCGCGTCCTCGTCACCGGCGCCGCCGGAAGCATCGGTCAGGTGGTCACGTCCGGCATGCTCGCCCTCGGCCACGAGCCGGTCGGGCTCGACCTGTTGCCCGCCCCCGACGGCGCCGCCTTCACGTGGCACGCGGTGGACTGCTCGGACCCCGAGGCGGTCGCCTCGGTCTTCGCCGGGGAGCGCTTCGACGCGGTGGTGCACCTGGCGAGCCAGCCGCAGGAGGGGCCGCTACACACGATCTTGGAGTCCCACGTCGTCACCACCGCTGCGCTGCTCGACGCCATGGTCGCCCACCACGTGCCTCGCATGGTCTACGCCAGCTCGAACCATGCGGTCGGGCTCACGCCCCGCTCGGAGCGGCTGGACGTCGACACCCGGCCGCGGCCCGACACCTTCTACGGCGTCGGCAAGGTCGCCGCGGAGGCACTGCTGTCGCTCTACGCCGACCGGCACGGCCTCGACTGCGTGTCCTGCCGGATCGGGTCCTTCCTCGAGCGGCCCGAGACCAGGCGCCACCTGGCGACCTGGCTCTCCCCCGACGACTGCGTGCGCATGGTGGCCGCGGCACTCACCGCCCCCGACCCCGGGTACGCGGTGATCTATGGCATCAGCGGCAACACCCAGGCCTGGTGGGACCTGGAGCCGGGCCGGGTGCTCGGCTACGAGCCCCGCGACGATGCCGAAGCGTGGGCCGACGACCTCCCGGCCCGTGCCGAGGACGACGACGAGAACGCGGTCGTCGGCGGCCCCTACGCCCTGCTCGAGGCAGCCCGCCCCGCCTTCTGAGGCGCCGCAGCCTGCCTCACTCCACCGTGGGTCTCACCAGATGTGGACGCGGTCCTCGGGGTCGAGCCACAGCCCGTCGCCGGGCAGGGTCGCGAACGCCTCGTGGAACTCGTCGAGGTTGCGCGCGATGTTGGCGCGGAACTCAGGGGGGCTGTGCGGGTCGACGGTCAGCAGCTGCAGCGCGAGCTCGTTGCGGTACTTCCAGCGCCACACGTGGGCCCAGCTGAGGAAGAGCCGCTGGCTGCCGGTCAACCCGTCGCGCTGGTCGGCCTCGTCCGACCCCTGGTCCGCGAGGCTGATCCGGTACGCCTTGTGCGCGATCGTGAGGCCGCCGAGGTCGCCGATGTTCTCCCCGACCGTGAGGGCCCCGTTGACCTTCTCGTCGGGCAGGTTGCGCGGGCTGAGTCCCTCGTACTGCGCGACGAGCGCGTCCGAGCGCTCTTTGAAGGCGGCCTTGTCGGTCTCGGTCCACCACTCGTTGAGGTTGCCCCGCTCGTCGTACTCCGAGCCCTGGTCGTCGAACCCGTGGCCGATCTCGTGCCCGATGATCGCTCCGATGCCGCCGTAGTTCTCCGCCGGGTCGGCCTCGGCGGCGAAGAAGGGCCTTTGCAGGAGCGCGGCGGGGAAGCAGATCTCGTTGCTGCCGGGGTTGTAGTAGGCGTTGACGGTCTGCGGCAGCATGAACCACTCGTCGTGGTCCACCGGGGAGCCGATCTTCGCCAGCTGGCGACCGTGCTCGAACTCAGCGGCCCGGCGCGCGTTGCCGATCAGGTCACCCGGGTCGACCTCGACCGAGGAGTAGTCGCGGAACTTCTCCGGGTAGCCGATCTTGGGCCGGAAGGTCTTCAGCTTGGCAAAGGCGCGCTGCTTCGTCTCCTCCGTCATCCAGTCGAGGTCGGCGATGCTGCGGCGGTAGGCCTCGAGCAGGTTGGCGACGAGGTCGTCCATCTCGGCCTTGCTGTCGGGCGGGAAGTACCGGGCGACGTACAGCTCACCGACGGCCTCGCCGACGCAGCCCTCGACGAACCCGACGCCGCGCTTCCACCGGGCGCGCAGCTCCGGCGTGCCCGACAGCGTGCGGCCGTAGAAGTCGAAGTTCGCCTCGACGAACTCCGCGCTCAGGAAGGGTGCGGCGCCACGGATGACCTTGACCGACGCCCACGCCTTCCAGTCGTCGAGCTCGGCCTCGGCCACGACCGTCGACAGGTGCTCGAAGTAGCTGGGCTGGCGCACCACGAGCTCGGCGAAGGTCTGCTCGTCTGCCCCGAGCGCGCGGGTGTAGTCGTCCCAGGCGAACTCCGGCGCCAGCGCGCGCACCTCGTCGTAGGTCATCAGGTTGTAGGCCTTGATCACGTCGCGGGTGTCGGCCCGCTCCCAGTGCCCCTCGGCCAGACGGGTCTCGAGCCGCATCACCCGGTCGGCGGCCTCCGAGGCGTCGCCGGTGTAGCGGTCGCCGGCGAGATCGAACATCCGGCGCAGGTAGAGCAGGTAGGCCTCACGCACCTCGGCGAACTTGTCCTCGCGGTAGTACGACTCGTCCGGCAGCCCCAGCCCGCCCTGCACCAGGTTGACGATGTACCGGTCGGAGTTGCGGTCGTCGGTGTCGACGTAGGAGCCGAAGAAGCCGTTGCCGCCCTGTCGCTCCCGGTGCCCCAGGTACGTCGCGAGGCCAGCATGGTCCGACACCGCCGCGATGGCGGCGAGGTCGTCGGCGATGGGTTCCGCGCCGAGCGCCTCGACCGCTTCCTCGTCCATGAACGAGCGCCACAGGTGGCCGATCTGCTGGGCGGGGGTCCCCTTCTCGGCGCCGTCGGCCTGCTCGGCGGACTCCTCGGCGATCTCCCGCACATGCTGCTCGGCCTGCTCGGCGAGCGCGGTGAAGGCACCCCAGCTGGCGCGGTCAGCGGGGATCTCCGCGGTCGCCAGCCATTGCCCGTTGACGTGGCCGAAGAGGTCGTCCTGGGGACGGATCTGTGGGTCCATGCCCGCCCGGGCGTCGTCGAGGATGGTCATGGCGGGGAGCCTAGCCCGCGGCCACGAGCCCCTCCCGCCTCCGGGGTGGCGGACCTCACCGCCCAAGCCCCACGGTGGTTGAGGTGCGAGGAGCGCCAGCGACGAGCCACGAACCCCCTCCCGGTGGTCACAA
>CAWDDN010000026.1:0-50889 GCA_963801135.1 uncultured Actinomycetota bacterium
GCCTCCACCTGCAACTGCAGCGACACGGCTTTCCCGCAACGGGATCCCTGACCGGCCACATTTGGCTTAGGTGATGAAGGCGTCAGAGGTCATCACCAATCTGCACACCGACGATGTCGAGCGTGCGAGAGAGTTCTTTCGGTTCCTCGGGCTCACTGAGGACGGGCATGAATCAAGGCTGGGTCGTCCGGTTCACCTCGCCGGATTCGGGCGCATGCGTCCAAGTCGTAACTCGGGACGCGACGGCGCCGGAGGAGTCGGCCATGACGATCAAGGTCGACGATGTCGATGCCGCCTACGAGGCAGCGAAGCGACGTGGCTATGAGGTGGTGCATCCACTCACCGACGAACCGTGGGGCATTCGCCGATTCTTTGTCCGCAGCCCAGACGGGCAAGTGGTCAACGTCGCCGCGCATCGCTCGTGAGAGCCTCGGAAGGCCTCCACGGGTTCGTGGTCGCATAGCCACGGTCCTCAAGTGCTCAGTGAGCGAGCCCTCGAGGCCGACGGCGTGCTCTCGTGGCACGACCAGAAGATGGCCTGGTGTGGCGGGTTCAGGTCCATGAAGGGTGACCAGGACCGGTTGAAGGTCTGAGACCGCGGACGGGGAGCGACGGCGTTGTCCCGCGCGCGTGGTGGCCACTTCAGCTGTGGTGCGCCGACAGGCTCCTTGACATCCCCTGGTCAGCCATCGGGGCAGCGCCAGGACCAAGAGGTTCTCGATGTCGTCGCGCCGTGCATGGGTCGTGGCCGTTACGGTTGGAGCGTGCCCAGGACGGCGGTCATTGAGTGGTTGCTCGACGGTGATGTCGCAGTCCGGTTCCAGGCACTGCGAGACCTGATGGGTCAAGACGAGCGGGGTCTTCAGGGCCGGATCGCCCACGAGGGTCAAGGGTCGGCGCTGCTGGCCGCACGTGGGGATGACGGTCATTGGGGCGACGGGTTCTATCAGCCGAAATGGACGTCGAGTCACTACACGTTGCTGGAGCTGAAGAACATGGGCCTTTGTCAGACGCACCCCATTGCGCGCGACACTGTCGGGAGAATTCTTCACGAAGAGAAAGGTCCAGACGGGGGCGTGGACCCGGCGAGCAAAGCCGGGCACAGTGACGTCTGCATCAACGGCATGGCGCTTGCCTACGCCTCATACTTCCGATCGCCCGCAGCGGACCTCGCAAGCTTGGTGGACTTCGTGCTTGGGCAGCGGCTGCCGGACGGGGGATACAACTGTCGACTCAACCGCTCAGGTGCTCGCCACTCGTCGGTCCACACGACGCTGTCAGTGATTGAAGGCATCACCGAATACGAGCGCTGGGGCTACCGGCACCGGGTCGACGAGATGACTACTTCGCGATCCGAGGCCGTGGAGTTCTTGCTGCGTCACCGTCTGTTCCGCAGCGAACACACCGGGCAGCCGATCCATCCCGAGTTCACCCGGCTGCATCATCCGTCACGGTGGCGGTTCGACATCCTGCGCTGTCTGGATTCCTTCCGCGATGCGGGCGTGGGTCACGACGAACGCATGAACGATGCTCTCGACGTCCTCGCATCTCGGCGTCATGGTGACGGCCGGTGGGGTGCGAACAAGACGTACGCCGGAGCCACTCATCTGCCCCAACCGCGGGCCGGGCAGCCGAATCGATGGATAACCCTCATGGCGATGAGGGTTCAAGACACCTACACCCGCCAGTGAGGTACTGCCTGGCCGTAGGCGGGCTGTGACCCCAGGCGACCCTGAAGGTTCGGGGCATCGGCGTAGCCCATTCTGGGCGGATAGGCCGCGGTCGCCGGCGGCTCCCTCGAACGGCCCCGCAAGCGGAACGTCCTGCCACGAGCTGCGGTCCCCGACGGTGGCGCGTCGTCGGTCCGAAACCAAGCGCCTGAGCGGAGCTAGAGGGCTGCACCGCCGGCGTCTCTCTGCCTCGCGCGCATTGACACGAACCGCCGTCTCGCTAGCCTCGATCGAAGAGGTCGCGATGACAGCTTCGCCAGGTCCGGAAAGGGAGATCGCTGATGCGACGAGTTGTTGTGCTGTCCCTGCTGCTGCTGCCGCTGCTGTTGCTTGTCCAGGCCGGGCCGGCCACTGCCGGGTTGTCCTGTCACCAGATCAATGCCAACGGCGCGGGCCGGGGAGCTGCCCCGCAGGCCGGTGACCCTCCGGGCCTGATCCGTACCGTCGCCCAGATCCGTGGCGGAGGCCTGTTGCAGGGAACGACCGAAGCTGCCTTCCAGGTGACCGGTCCCACGCCGACCGGGATCGCGTTCGCCGGCGACATCACGTTCACCACGAATCGGGCAACGCTCGTCGTCGACCTCGACGGAACGCTCGACCTGGCGACCGGCGAGTTCTCGGCGTCGGGATACGTGAGTGAGGCCACTGGCAAGCTCGACGGTGCGACCGGCTCGCTCACCCTTGCGGGAGTGCAGGACCTGGTCGACCCCGCGGGCACCTTCACCGAGACGGTCTCCGGCGAGATCTGCGTCGACCTCGGCGGGAACGGCAAGAGGTAGCCCACCCCCGGGCGCCGAATCCCCAATCGGTGATCGCCGTGGCTGCGGCCCCGGCTGCCGCGGCCATGAAACGGTGCCGATTGTTTATCCCGGAGCGACCCGGTGCGGGATCCGAACAAGCGCGAATCGCGGCTGACTGATCCAGACGCCCTTCGTGCTTAGTGGGCGAGTTTGAGCCCAATGACGCAGCCAATGAGTCCGCACAGCAGCAAGACCTTGGTCACGCTGGCGGGTTCGTCGCCGGTAGCCATGCTGAAAGCCACGGTGAGTGCTGCTCCGATGCCGACCCACACGGCGTAAGCGGTGCCGATGGGTAGTGCGCGCATGGCGTACGCAAGGCCAGCCATGCTGGCGGCGATGGCACCAAGGAACACCATGCTGGGCGTGAGTCGGGTGAACCCTTCGCTCTTTCCCAGGGCAACGGCCCAAACTGCTTCGAGTACGCCCGCTAGGACAAGCACTAGCCATGCCATGACTGCTCCTCATGGCCGTCTTGTCGCATTCCGGGTACGGCTCCGTCGTCCGGCAGTCGTTCGCTGACTGTGCGCACCACTGTAGCCAGCGGGGAGAGAATCTCGGTATGCCGGGCATCCCGTTGATCGAACGCTCGCGGCGACCGCAAGGACCCGCGACACCTCCGGGGTCAGCGTCCCGCAGAGGATCCCGAACCGGTACGGGATGGGCACGCGAAGCATGCCGGTACGGGATCCCGACCGCGCGACCATCCCCGCGGTGGGACCGGCGTGCACCTGCGTTAATGACGGCGCCATGGGGTCCCGGCCGAGCTCGGCCGGTGCTGACACGCACGACCCGGCCTGTGGCTCCTTTGATGTTCCTTAGCCGCAACCGCTCGTCGTGGGACCGCCAGTGTCGATGCCCCACTCGCACAACCATCCGTCGTGACCACCCGACGCCTCGAGCAGGAGAAGCAGAAACAGCACCGCCAGCAAGACGGCGGTGGCGATAGCCGCCCGCCTCAGCCGCTCCGCTATGGAACGTGCTCCGCGGTTCATCGTTCGGACCCTAGCGGATGACGGCCCGGCAGCGTCGCGCGTATGGGTGCTGACACGTACCTCAAGCCCTCTCGTTCAAGCTCTCGAACCGGGCTCCGCGTGGGCACGCTTCATGCCGTGTAGCTTGCGGCACGGCCGTCTCGCAAGGCGAACGCCCGGTGGTGAAGGCACCGCGCTCCGGCGCCGTCGGGGCCGAAATCGTCGTCGTCACCGAATGCGGATGGGCACGCGGAGCGTGCCGGATGTCGATCCCCGGGTGGCACGCTCCGGACAACCGGCTACACGTCAGCACGCCCGATGGAACCTGCGACACCATGCTGGTCAGGTTCTCGCGAGCCAGCGAAGCCCGGACCAACCTCGCGCGTGCGAGGGTGGATCAGAAGAACTGGTCGACGAGCACCGCATTGCCGTCGGGGTCGCTGAGCGTGATCGACGCTGGGCCGACCTCGCCCTCAGCGCGGGTTTGCAACCCAACGCCCTGATCCTCGAGTGACGTCTGGACCGTGCGGTGCGGACGTCCGTGTACGTCTCCAGTCTCTCCATCCGGTTGGTGAGGCCCGGGTTGAAGGTGAGGATGTTGCCCTCGAACATCCCGTGAAACAGGCCGATCGTGGTCTCACCGTTCTTGAGGATCAGGTAGTTGTGCTCTGCCGCACCGCCAGTGACCTCGAAGCCGAGCTTCTCGTAGAACGCACGTGACGAGTCGAGATCCGCCACGCTCAAGGAGACCGAGAAGGCGCCGAGTTCGAGACTCCCGGGCAGGCCGGTGGGGGCGGCTGGGACGGTGGGCAACTCCTCGAAACCTGACATCTCGGGACTCTGGCGACCGGGGGCCGCGCCTGTCAACCGCGCCCACCTGACTGGCTCTCGCGGGACCTAGTGTGCGCGATCCGTTTCCACGTCTGAGCGTGCCACCTAAGGGATACCGAAGTCCCGCCGAGGTGTCGGATCCGACACAGGGTCACCGGTTCCGG
The DNA here is from genome assembly GCA_963801135.1 of uncultured Actinomycetota bacterium. Taxonomy (GTDB): domain Bacteria; phylum Actinomycetota; class Actinomycetes; order Propionibacteriales; family Nocardioidaceae; genus Marmoricola_A. Next base: position 4,497 of record CAWDDN010000026.1, read on the forward strand.
AGATCACTGCTGCTCGGCCGGCGATCCTCACAAAGCGAGCAGGTCAACGGCTCAGCAAGGGCCCCACGAGTGATCGCGGCTAGGTGCGGTACAGATCACCGGCCAGGTACTTCAGGCCCGTGTCACAGGCCACCGTGACGACGGTGCCCCCTGCGCCCAACTCGCCCGCCAGCTGCAGCGCACCGACAACGTTGAGCCCCGAGGAGGTGCCGGCAAACAGCCCCTCCTCGGCGGCAAGACGACGCGCCATGACACGACCCGCTTCCTCATCAATCCCCCGCGCCTCGTCGTACCGGCTGCCGTCGAGCAGCGGGGGACGGAACCCGATGCCGATGCCTTCGACATGGTGCGTGCCGGCACTGCCACCGCTGATCGCCGGGGACGACGCCGGCTCGAAGAGTACGACCCGCGCCGCCGACCCGCCATCGGCGAGTGCCCACGCGACCCCCATGGTCAATCCCGCCGTGCCCACGCTGGCACAGAACACATCGATGGGGCGGTCCAACTGCTCCATGAGCTCGATACCGACATGCCGATAGCCGACCAGCGAGTCGGCGTTGTTCAGTTGATCGGTCCAGAAGGTGTCGGGCTCGGCGGCAAGCTCCGCCGCCCGCTCGATCATCCGCGGCACGAGGTCGGGAGTCACCTTCCCGCCTTCGCTCGGCACGACCACCAGCTCGGCACCCAAGGCCTCGATGGTCCTCAGCTTCTCAACGGCGAAGGCATCAGAGGACACGATCCGAAGCCGGTAGCCCTTCGCTGCGCACACGTAGGCCAACGACGAGCCGGTGCTGCCGGCGGTGTACTCGACGACGGTCATGCCGGCGCGCAGGTCACCTCGACGCTCCGCCTCCTCGATCATGGCCAGCGCCATGCGGTCCTTGTAGGAGCCGGTGGGGTTGAACCACTCCAGCTTCACGAACACGTCGGCGGCGCCCGAGGTGACGACGTTGCGCAGCTGAACGGTGGGCGTCGAACCCACCACGTCGATCATCGATCGCGGCATGGTCGCTGTCCCTACTCGAAGCCCCGGCAGGGGGCAGTCTGACGCGCTCGACCTGAGCGGCCACTATCGCTGGCACCGGCGATGAGCGCCAGCCCCTATCTGTGCTCCCGCCCATGGAAGTGCGCGCGCGTCCGGCTGAGCAGCATTGGCGATGCCTCACAGCTCGCCGACGAGGAGGGCCATCGGCTGGTGGTCCGCAACGGGTTCCACGACCCGCACGAGGTCGCTACCGCGGCCGGGGCGGTGCCGGTGCGTGCGCCGCGGGTCAAGGACAAGCGCATTGACGAGGCGACTGGTGAGCGGATCCGGTTCTCCTCGGCGATTCTGCCCGCCTGGGCGCGGAAGTCCCCGGGCGTGGCCGAGGTGCTGCCGCTGCTGTACCTGCACGGCCTCTCGACCGGCGACTTCGTGCCCGCGCTGGAGCAGTTCCTCGGCTCCGCGGTCGGGCTGTCGGCGGCGACGGTCACCCGGCTCACCGCGCAGTGGCAAGACGACGCGAAGACCTTCGCCAAGAGGTCGCTGGCCGAGAGCGACTACGTGTACGTGTGGGTCGACGGGATCCACCTCAAGGTCCGCCTCGAGGCCGACAAGGTGTGCCTGCTGGTGATGATCGGCGTCCGGGTCGACGGCCACCTTGGAGCTGGTCGCGATCTCCGACGGGTTCCGCGAGTCCAGCGAGTCGTGGGCCGACCTGCTGCGTGAGTGCAAGCGCCGTGGGATGCGGGCTCCGGTGCTCGCCGTCGGCGACGGCGCGTTGGGGTTCTGGAAGGCGCTGCGGGAGGTGTTCCCCGAGACCCGCGAGCAGCGCTGCTGGCGGCACAAGCTCGGCAACGTCCTCGCCGCCAAGTCGGCGTACCCCGGTGCGAAGGCCGCGCTGGCCGAGGTTTACAACGCCGAGGACAAGGACCGCGCGGTGGCCGCCGCGAAGGCGTTCGCCGGCGACTACGGCACCAAGTTCCCCAAGGCCGTCGCCAAGATCACCGACGACCTCGACGTCCTGCTGGCCTTCAACTACTACCCCGCCGAGCACTGGATCCACCTGAGGACCACGAACCCGATCGAGTCGACCTTCGCGACCGTCAGGCTCCGTCAGCGGGTCACCAAGGGACCGGGCTCCAGGGCCGCCGGCGTCGCGATGGCGTTCAAGCTCATCGAGTCCGCGCAGGCCCGCTGGCGAGCAGTCAACGCGCCCCACCTCGTCGCCCTCGTCCGTGCCGGCGCCGATTTCAAGAACGGCAAACTCCTCGAGCGCCCGGACGAACCAGGAGGTATCGCGCACGCCGCCTGACACGCCGATCCACAGGTCTTGACGATTCCTCACTGGTCCACATTCGCCAGCTCACCTGCTCAGGCATGCAAGATTCGTTCGGTCTCACGCCTCTGCGTTGAGGGGTGAAACTGGAGCATTGAGCGACGTCACGTCAATCAGTTCTCGCACTGTGTCGCCGTTGCCGGACAAGCGGACACCCGGCAGCCGCTCGAGGGGGACCCCGCCGATCACGCACGCCTTCCACTCCCGCGTGGTGGCCGACACTCGCGCATCGGTCGGTTGCGGTTCCGGCGACCGGTGGATGGTTGTGGCTCGCGCGGTCATCCGCGCCACGTAGGTGACCGGCTGGGCGTCCTGCCGCCGGGAGTCCGTGAGGACCAACGCGACACGTCGCTCACCCGGGCCCGCGGAGGCCGGCCGCGCGTGGGCGCGCATCGCGAGGATCACGGTGTCGGGGCTCATGTCCGCCTCGCGGGGCAGGGCGGGGGACGTCACGGCCCATAGTGACAACGCCGTGTTGACGGCTTCTAGCCCGGAGCCCCATTCGGTCAGCTCGTATACGTCGATGCGCCCCGGCCCGGGCAACCGGCGTCGTTGCACGATGCCGCTGGCCTCCAGGTCGTGCAGGCGCTGCGTCAGGACGGCCGGGCCGATGCCGATCACGTCTCGCTGGAGGTCGGAGAAGCGCTTGGGCCCGAGCAGAAGCTCGCGCACGACGATCATCGTCCACCGTTCGCCGATGAGGTCGAGCGCGTGGGCAGCGGCGCACCCGTCGTTGTACGAGCCGTAAGACCGTCGAGACGCCATTGGCACATGCTACTACTAATGTCGTAGTGTTCGCTTCAATATCCGTAGTGCTGAGGTCGATGACCCGGCGCCCAAACTTGAGGAGGAGCCAGCATGCGGGCCTCGGCAACGGCGACCTGGCATACCGTGCACTCCGAGAGGCGACGGCTCGCCGCGGATCTTTCCGGGCTACGCGACGACCAGTGGCAACTACCTTCGCTTTGCCCGGGTTGGGACGTCCACGACGTCCTGGCGCACCTCGTGGACACAGCGCGAACCGGGCGCGCGGCCTTCGTTCGTGACCTGCTGATGGCGCGAATGGACTTCGACCGCGCGAACGAGAATGGGGTCGCCCGGCACAAGCGGCAGGACCCTCGGGACACGCTCAAGGCGCTCAAGGAGGCCGCTGACCTGACGCGGACCCCACCGGCGCGGCTCGCAACTCGTCTGGTCGAGGTCATCGTGCACGGCGAGGACATCCGCCGGCCTTTGGGCATCACGAGGTGGTATCCGGAGCCGGCGATCGTGCGGGCGCTCGAATACCAGCTGCGCACCCCTGTCTCCTTCGGCGGCGGGCGCGAGCGCGCTGCGGGCCTGCGACTCATCGACCGGAGGACCAGGGCGGCCTGGGGACATGGCGATGACGTGGAGGCCGATGCCATCGACCTGCTGCTCGCAGTCTCCGGGCGCCGCGTGGACCGGAAACAACTCACGGGAAGCGGAGCATCCCAACTCGCCGGCACCGCACCGGGCACGCCCGTGGCAGGCACGGCGCCTCACCCATGACGAGGGGATCAAGCACCATGGCGAGAAAGGACGACCATCTGTGGGCGCTGATGCGGGCCGAGCGGGCCGCACTGGCGGAGGACCTGTCCACCCTCAGCCCGGAGCAGTGGCGAAACGACACCTTGTGCGGGCAGTGGGACGTCGAGCAGGTCGTCGCCCATCTCACGGCGGCGGCCAGCCTGAATCAGTGGCAGTGGCTACGGAGCATGTTTGGCGCACGGTTCCGTCCCGACATCCACAACCAGCGGCGGCTCGCCGAGCACCGCGGCCACACTCACGCCGCAACACTCGACCGGTTCCGTGCCGTGATCGGTAGCACCACGGCACCTTCCGGCCACACCGCGGCCTATCTCGGTGAGGTCGTCGTGCACGGCCAGGACATCCGCTGGCCGTTGCGGCTGCCCGGGACACCCAGCGTCGAGGCACTGACTCCCGTGGCCGACTTCTTCGCCCGACGCGACTTCACCGTCGCCAGCCACACGCAGGCGGCCGGCCTGCACCTGCGGGCAGACGATGGGCCATTCGCCACGGGCTCCGGCCCGCTGGTCACCGGCTCAACCCTCGCCTTGGTGATGAGCATGGCCGGCCGCGCACCCTATATCGACCAGCTCCACGGGCCAGGAGTGCCGATCCTGCGCGCACGCCTAGACGGCACCACAGCCTGAACCGCCAAGGACCTCGGAGACGACGTCATCGTCCACCTGCAACGCCGCCTCCGCTGAGTCCTACCAGCGCTCCACGGCAGCAGCGTCGAGCTCGTGCGCCGGCGGACTGAAAGCCGTCCCGCAACCGAACCTTCACCACCGCTGTCGGTCCAGCCGCTTTCCCGGCTGGCAACGAGGCCGAAGACGGGCCGACGTGCCACAACGGGATCCCGCATCGGTGTTGGGGCCTACGATGCTCTTGTGGCCGAGTCGTTCGCCGAGATGCTCCAGGGGGGTCATCCCAACTCCCTCGGCCGGACCGAGGAAGTGGTTGGCGTCGTGCTGGCCGACCGTGCTCGGCTCGAGGAGCTGTTCGCGACCATCGCCGACCCAGACGAAGTAGTTCGCCTGCGAGTCGGGGACGCATTGGAGAAGGTCTGCCGCGGGCGCGGCGGGCTACCGAGCCGCTTCAGCGGAACCTGACCAGCTCCACGGACTGGATCGTGCTGAACGTGACCATGGACGTCCTGACAGGGTGGGCGCGTGACGATCCACCGTTGGCGGGCTGGCTCATGCCCGAGCTCGAACGCCTACGCCACGACGATCGGAAATCGGTCGCCAAGCGCGCCTCCGAGCGCCTGGGCGAGCTTGCCGGGTGAAAGACTTCGATTAAGGACGTCGGGCGGCGGTGGTTGCGAGGGCGGGCGCCGCAGGCGGATCGGCATACGGGACATGACGCGTCACTCGGGGAAGTGAGGCGGGTGCTCCCGGTTGTTGCTTGTGCTGCGAGCAACACGCGCTGCGTCGGGGTGCCTCGTGCCGACGGCAGGCGGCACGGGTACGACCTACAGTGCGCGGAGCTGCGGCACGGGACCGGCGGGGCGATCTCGCGGCGTTGCGCCGGATAGCCGCTCGGCGCGCTCGGGACGCTCGGCGCGCTCGGCGAAGGCTGGCGCGACGCTGGTCCTTGCGCTGAGTGACCTTCTTCCCTTTGATCGCTGGGCTGGGCAGGCAGACGGTGGTACCTGAGTACATGTAGTCGACCGACTCGGAGTTTCCCTCGTGGCACTTCCTCAAACTGGTGCTCGTTCAACGCACTCGCGGTTCGCGGCTGCTGTGGGCTCTCGCCCCGTTCTGGCGTTCGCGGTTCTCGCGTTCGCCTTGTCGTGGAGCATGTGGCTGCTTCGCTTCCTGACCTCTGTGGACGTCTTCTTCTTTCTGGGGGGTCTCGGGCCTCTTGCTGCTGGGTTCATCGTGTCCTGGCAGCTGGGCACCACACAGACGTGGCTGCGCAGGCTCGTGCGCTGGCGCGTCTCGCCGTGGTACTACGCCTTTGCCGTGCTGTTCCCGGTCGCTCTCTACGCGGCGACGAATGGTGTGGCACTGCTGTTCGGAGAACCTCTGGACACCTCGCTGCTCGACGGGTTCGTCCTGTCCTACCTGGGTACGTGGGGCGCTGTGCTGTTCCTGGGTGGACTGGAGGAGCCGGGGTGGCGCGGCTTTGCGTTGCCACAGTTGGAGGGCCGGTACACGCCGGTGCGCGCCACCCTGGTGCTGGGCGTGATCTGGGGCCTGTGGCACCTACCGATCATGCCGCCGGCCATCGTTCTGACGGTGCCCATGGCGTTCTTCTACACCTGGCTGTTCAACCGTACCCAGAGCGCGCTGCTCTGCATCGTGCTGCATGCCAGCATGACCCCGGCCCAAGATCATGTGCGGGTCGTCGCAGACACCCCCGCGCTGGAGCTGGCCGTCGTCCTCGTCATGATCGCGGCAGCCGCCGGTTTCGTGGCGGTGACCCGCGGACGACTCGGCCAGGCCGCCGGCATCCCGAGTCCAACGGGATCTTGACGTCGTCTTGGGACGCGCTGCGCGACCCAGCGTCCCCACGATTATCCGTCGAGCCGACCGACGCCACCGCCCCAGCCTCGGCCGGCCGCTGGCTGTAGCGCACGGCGAGGTACTGACTGCATTCAACCGGTCCGTGCAACACCGGCTTCTTGGCGTTCTCCTGCTTCAGCCGGGGCAGCCAGCCAAGAGAGCCACAACCGGTAGCGGAAGGCTGGCAACTCGCAGGTCAACGTCGCCTCCCGCAAACGGCGGCGACACTCTGGCGCCCCAGGACCGGTCCTTGGCTCACATCACTCGCCCACCGTTGACGGTGATCCGCTGACCGGTGATGAACCCCCCTGCGTCGGAAGCCAGATGCGCCACCAGGGCGGCCACGTCCTCCGGCGTACCCATCCGGCGCAACGGGACTTCTGCAGCGTAGTCCTCGGTGTCCATGCCAGCGTGTCGTTCGACGGGGATCCAGCCCGGCTGCACGAGGTTGACCGTAATGTCATCGGGGCCGAGTTCTTTGGCCCACACCTTCATGAGCCCGATCTGGGCGTTCTTGGCCGCCGCATAGGCCGAGGCCAGCGGCTCCGCCCGCTCGGCCAGGTCGGAACCAATGAGGATGACCCGACCACCCCCAGACCCCCGCATGCTCGGAAGAGCAGCTTGCACCAGAAGCGTCGGGCTCTTGACGAAAAACTCCAGCTGGTCGAGGTGATCGCGCCAGGTCAGATTCTCGAGGCTCACGTCGGGCTGTGGGCCGGTCGCGTTCGCTACGACTGCAGTGACGGGGCCGAGCACCCTCCCCACCTCCCTGAAGAGGTCCTCGACGCCTCCCTCGTCGACAACGTCTGCTCCGAAGGCTTCGGCGACCCCGCCCGCCGCCTGGATCTTCTCGACGACGGATTCGGCCTGCTCCCGACCACGGGCATAATTCGCAGCCACCGACCACCCGTGGGCGGCAAGCCGTTGCGCGATGGATGCGCCTAGGCCACGCGAGGCGCCGGACACAACTGCGACCCCGGGGGCACTCACGCGACCAGGCTACGGGCGGCGGCAGGGAGACTGTCAATCTCGGTGGCGGCGACGGGGCGCGGGCGACGCTCTCGAGGATGAGGGACTGCTGCATTCTGGCGATAGGCCGCGGTCGCCGGCGGCTCCATCGAACTGCCCCGCAAGCGGAACCTCCTGCGGTGACGATAGGCGGCGCGACCGAGCATTCTCAGGCTGTCCCACAAGGGATCCCTAGTGGGCAGCTGTCACATGGCTCGCTTGCTTGCTCGCTCGACAGCACGGCGGTGTGGGGTGCTGCGAGCGGGCGAGGATTTCGTCAACCGGTCGATCCACCGACGGATCCGCCTGCGATCAGCAGCCCCAGCGCGGCCACGATGGCGAGGAGCAGGATCGCGCTCGCGAGGGTAGGACCTCGGCCGCGGCTTCCGGTGATGTACTGACCATGCTTGATCTCGCAGGGTTGACCCGCCGATAGCGGAGTGTGCCGTAGACGAGGCCAGCAGCTCCGACCAGGGCGAGAACTGCGCCGGCGGCAATCGCTGTGGCACCGCCGGCCTTGGCGAACTGCGCGATGGCCACGCCGACCACCATCATGTTCGCCGCGGTGCGAAGCCATGCCAGGGAGGTGCGCTCGTTCGCCAGGTGATCGCGCGCCCGGCTCGGTTGGCCGCCGCCTTCGTAGTCATTGGTGTTCATTGGGTCCCTCCATTCGTCTCCGCAGCTGCGCAGCGCAGACGGATTCATCGATGTGACGAACTACCTGGCGAGGCGCTTACCCGTCCGTGCCGACGGGTACGGTCACGGAGAGCGTCGCCGATGGAGAAGGGGAAGCGAATGAACCCCATGATCAAGGATCGGCCCAGTCCGATCGGTCCGGCAGGGAAGGGCAAGGGCGCCTGGCTGGCCACCTTGGGGCAGGGCGCAAACGTGCTGCAGGACACGAGCCCGTTGAAGGACTTCGATGTTTACGTGGTCGGGTTCCACTGCCCTAAGAACGAGCCGGGCTCGCAGATGGAGGCCCACCACTACTGCCGGGTGGTCAACGACGACCTGCTGCAGTGTGTGCTGTTCGACGGCAACACGAAACGGGCGAACCTGATCGGGATCGAATACATCGTCTCCGAAGCGCTATTCGACGGCCTGCCGGAGCAGGAGAAGGACTACTGGCACCCGCACAACTTCGAGGTGCTCTCCGGCCAGCTGGTCGCCCCCGGGCTTCCCGACGTGGCGGAGAAGGCGTTCATGAAGCAGTTGATGAACTCGTATGGCAAGACCTGGCACACCTGGCACACCGGCCGACACGACGGCGAGCCGGGAGACACTCTGCCCTTGGGTGATCCGCAGCTGATGTGGTCGTTCAACCGGGAGGGTGAGTGCGAGGAGTCGCTCAAGACCGACCGGGCACAGGCAATGAACCTAGACACCGCCAAGAAGCACAACGAGCGGCAGACCTTCGTTGACCTGGCGCACCCGCAACGTGGGGTCGACGCGATGAAGGACCAGTTCGCCGGCACCACCGAGATCCCTGGGGTGGTCGACGTACGGACAGCCGGTACCTCGGGGAGGTGATCGGCGGGAGGTCCTGCTGCCGGCCGCGGACCAGTGGGTCGGGGTCGTCGTCTTCGGGCTCACAGCATGGGCAGAACGGCGTCCACCCTGCCTCCATCGGGCGTGGCGTTCCAGGTGAGGTCTCCCCCGACCTCTGCGGCCCGCTCGCGCATGGAGGCGACCCCGACTCCGGGTTGCCAATCATCTGTCGATGAGCCGTTGTCGGTCACCCGAAGGGAAAGTCCGTCGCTGTCGGCTTGCAGCAGGACTTTCGCGGCGGTTCCGGTGGAGTGGCGCGCGACGTTCGACAAGGCCTCCACGAGGATCCGGTAGGCCGCGACCTCGACCGCGGCGGTCAGTGGCGGAAGGTCATGGGGCACCTCGAAGTCGACGGCCAGCGGGCCGCCGCTGCGTGTCAGGAGAGACGACGCCTGATGACGTAGCGCGCGTTCGAGACCGAGCTCGTCGAGTGCGGGCGGTCTCATACCGTAGACCAGGCTCCTGATCGCACCCACTGCCTCTGCCGCGTCCGACCGCAGCGCCACGAGGAGCCTCTCGGCGGTCTCCGGTTCCGCACGCAACGAGTTGCGGGCCGCGTCCGCGGAGAAGGCTATGCCTGTCAGAGTCGGGCCTAGGCCGTCGTGCAGATCGCGCCGCAGCCGTCGACGTTCCTCCTCGATGGTCGCGATGGCACGGCCCCGGGAGTCACGCAGGTCCGCAGCCAGAGACCGGGCGCGGACGGACTGCGCCAGCAGCGGACCCACCAGCCGCAGCACGTGGCCGTCGCGCTGGGTAAGGCGCAGGTCACCGGGGCGCAGCCCGACGACCAGCTCACCTTCGGTCCCGTCGGCGAGCGAAAGCGGGATCGAGTGCAGGCTCGTCACCTGTGCGCCCGAGGTCGCCACGACCTGGGCATCGACGACCAGGCGCGCATAGGGCAGCACGAGGGACTCGCGCACCGCATCCAGTGCCGTGGCGGGATCGGTCGCGAACCGGTCGAGCGCGCGCGATGCGGCCCGGAGGGAGTCGGGCCGGTCACCGAAGAGCAGCCGGTCGATGACACCGCGGAGCACGACTGCCCCAGGACGCAGCGCGGCGGCACCGAGGAGCGCAACGACCGCCTGCACCCCGGGCGCCGGCGGCTCAGCTGCGACCTCGCTCAGGATCGAGTACACCCCCACGTAGTAGGCGATGAACGCCGTGCCGGCAATCGCAAGCATGACCGCGTATCCGACCAGGCCCCGCACGTCGACCATCTCCGGGCGTAAGGAGCCCACTGCCATCGCGGCCGGGGTGGCAGCGACCAACCCGAGCCCGGCGGCGGCCAGCGGCGTGCTCGTGCTCTCCCCGATGAACAGCAGCGCCAGCGCAGCGAAGCCACCGGTGCCCGCAGCCAGGGCGAACCAGGTCAGCGCCCGCCGTGCCGAATCTGAGGAGTGCTCGAGTCGCCACCACGTCTGGACCAGCAGGGCAGCGACGGCGACGAAGGTCATCGTCACGACATGACTGACCTCACCCGCATCGGCGAGCGCGACGACTCCTGGACCGACAAGGCTGACACCGAGGACGGCGTCGGTCGACGTGTGCCATCTCGGTTCCGGGTAGGCCCAGAAGGCAGCCGGCGCAAGCACCAGCGCGCTGAGGACCAGCAGGACGGCGGCGGGCCCTCCGGGGTTGCCCGCTACCCACAGCCACGCCGACGCCAAACCCACGACACCGGCGAGCAGCAGCAGTCCCCCGGCCAGGACGGAGCTGCGCGCGCGAAGCATGAGGATCCCCGAGACCATGCACGACAGGCACACAAGCACGCCCGCGAGCGTCATCACGGGTATCGGTCCCGGGCCGTCCCCTGGCCCCGGCTCCCCGCGCGGTCGCCCTTGGCGGACAAGCCGAGGCCGCGCTCGCGGGCGAGGACGATCGCCTCCTCACGACTGGCGACCTGCAACTTCGCGAACACGGCGGTGAGGTGGTTGCTGACCGTCTTCGGAGACAGATGCAGCTCGGCGGCGATCGCGTTGTTCCTTCGCCCCGCGGCCAACAGGCTGAGGATGTCGCTCTCCCGGGGGGTGAGCCCGGGAAAGGCGCGCTCCGGCCCTGGCGCCGAGTGCCTTGAGCCGAGGTAGCCCAGCACGCGGGCGGCCACGCCGGGACCGAAGATCGCCTCACCGGCCACTACCGCGCGGAGCGAGCGCTCGATCTGGTCCTGTTCAGCGCCCTTGAGCAGGTAGCCCCGGGCACCGACCTGCATCGCTGTGAACACGGTGGCGTCGTCGTCGTACATGGTGAGCATGAGCACCGGAACCTCAGGCGCGCTCACCGTCAAGCGCTTGGTCGCCTCGATACCCGAAAGGCCCGGCATCTGTACATCCATGAGCACCACGTCCGGCCGCGCCAGCAGTACCTCGCGCACCGCCGACTCGCCGTCCGAGGACTCAGCTGCGACCTCGAAGCCGTCCAGGGAGTCGAGGAGCGCCACCAGTCCGCGCCGCACTACCGGGTGGTCATCGACCACCAGCACCCGGATGGGGCTCTCAACGTCAGCGGTGCCCGGCACCAACCCATCATGCCCCTGGAACCACCGTTCCGGCCCGGGATGATGCACCCGGGTCACCCGGGACACCTCAGGAGCGGACGTGGGTGCCCACCCCTAACGGCGGGCTGCCCGAGGCACGGACTCTGAAGACATCGTCCCCGGAATGCCTGAGGAGGCACGATGTCACTCACCGACAACACCGCAGCCCGCAGAGGCCCGACCGCCGAGAGAGCCTTTGTGTTCACACGGAAGAACAAGACCGGCTTCGTCCTCGCCGTCCTGCTCGGTCTGGCGGACCTGCCCTCGCTCCTGGGGCGTACACCCGACGGTGAGGTGGGGCCGCCCACGGCTGTGCTCGTCCTCAGCACGCTCTGCGGCCTGGTCACCCTCGCAGCCGTCGCCTACGGCTGGGCTCGCCAGAGCTGGCCGGCCATCCGCGCCGCAGCGGGAGCCCGGGTCGTCTCGATGCTGCTGGCGATGCCGGCGTTCTTCGTCACCGGCATCCCCGATGCCGCCCGCATCGCCGTCGCCGGCTTCGTCTTCCTCACGATCGTCACCGTCGTGCTGATGCTTGTCCCCGGCCGCCCCTCGGGCATCCTGCGGGTGTCTCGATGATTGCCATCGTCACGGTCCTGCTCGCGTTCGTGCTTGGCTTCAAGATGACCTCGTGGTTCGCCGCGAACGTGACGTACGCCCTGACCTACCTGTGGGCATTCACCTACCAGACCCTCTACCTGCTGCTGGACTCGATTGGCGGAGGCGACGCCGCGGCGTTCCCGCCCGGAGAGTTCCCCCTCGCTTACGGCCTGGCCACGCTCTCCGTCCTCGGTGTCGGCTTCGTACTGGTCGCCGCGGGGCACTGGGTTGCAAGCCGACGCCACACGCCTCGGGAGTCGCGTCGGGCCTCCCAGCAGACTCGGGCCGCGAGGCCTGTCCGATGATTGCCGTGAGCACCGGGTACAACCGCACGGCTACCGTCCACCGGTCTGCAGTACCGGGGACTTGACCGCCTTCCTGCCGCGTCCAGCGGCCGGCGCGCTCCCTGAGGACGAAGGGAGCCGCGACAACAGTTCACCGTCTCGCGTCGGTTCGCTGGAACGGAGACGCCGCCGACCTCCGGCCTGCCGCCGGCGGCCCGGGTCGCACGCCGGTAAGCGCTCAGCTCGGCACTCCGGGAGTCGGACGCGCTGGACGAATGTCATCGAGACGGAGGCAACTCCTCGCCCATCCCTGGTCGCTCCTCTACTGCGTCGAGGACCGCGGCCACGAGATCCGGTGTCGGCAGGATGCGCAACCCCTCATCGATCTCGAGCTCGGCCCAGGCGCGGTCACGTGGAGGAGTCCTTGGGTCGAGAGCGACGCTCACCTGCAGGTTGAGGAAGTTCAACTGGGTGACGATCAGCATCGTGAAGTCCGCCGCCGACCGCAGCCGTGCCGGTCCGCCGGCTTCCACGTAGGCCTGATAGGTCCTCCGCATCGAGGCCAGGTCGGGTTCGCCATCGTGGAAACATGCCACCAGCGTGCTGGCCAGCTCCCTCGCCGGTTCCGCGGGACCCAGGTCCTCCCAGTCCACGACCACCAGCTCACCGGCGTCGTCAGCGAGCATGTTCCCCGGATGGAGGTCGCGGTGACACAGTCGCATCCCGGTCGGGTCCCCCGAAGCCACCATGGCGTACACCCCGGGAAGACCGTCGGCAGCGGTGGCCAGCCGCGAGCTCCAGGACGTGCCGGCTTCAGCGGCTGCAGTCACCAGCGGTCTCCAACCCTCACGGGTCGGTGGCACCTCGTACCACCGGCGAGGCGGCGCACCGCCCGGCTCTCGGTCAGCACCTTGACCACACAAGTGCAGACGCGCGAGGAGAACGCCAAGAGCTTCCGCGGCGGCAGAAAGGTCGGCAGGTCGCAGGTGAACCCAGTCGTACAGCCGCAGCCACCCTCCAGCCGGCAGCGGCACGAGGTATCGCCCATTCCGACCGGGATGGCTCGCCGGCATCCTGACTCCCGCCGTGGCAGCCCGCTCCGCGAAGGCGACCTCGGCCGCTACCTCAGCATCCGTGGGAGGCTCACCGGCGAAGACCTGCTTGAGGGCGTACACACGGCGCGCCGCCGCCAACCGCCAAACCTGACCCAGCGCACCCCGAGAACCGGGCGTGACCGAGACATCCCCGTCCCCGAGGCTGAACGCCTCCCGCGCCAAGGTGACCAGGCTGGTGTCCACGTGCTCCATCATCGGTGATGAACCGGCGAACCTGCCCTTCCCCTTTCCGCCGCGAGCGGACGCATGCCTGCTGACCAGAAGCGAAGTCCCTGGGCTTCCTGGTGACAGCTTGTTGCCCGCAGCTACGGACTTGCCTGCTTCGGCCAGCCGCCGTACGGAACGGTGAGGATCTCGAGGGTCCACCTGGCGCACTCCGGTGGCCAGGTCGACGCAGAGCGCTACCGAGCGACTATCGCGTTCGCCCGGATGCCCCGGCCTCTGCGCACGCGGGTGATGCGTGCTGTGCTCGCACGCCCCTTCCTCTCCAAGCGGCTGGCCGGGACCGTCGTCGTCAGCTCTGTAGGCATGTTCGGGGCCAGTCTCGGCCGGGGCATCCCGATCTCGCCGGCTCCCCTGTCAGTCACCGTCGGTGGCATGGGCACCCGGCCGGTCCTCATCGATGGGCGGCTCGCCAACCGGGACCACCTCAGTCTGACCGTCAGCGTTGACCACGACCTCGTCGACGGGGCCCTCGCAGCCCGATTCATTGAACGCCTGAAGGAGCTCGTCGAGAACGGCTTCGGTCTTCAAGGCAGCCGCCCCTAGTCGAGTCCCGGGCCGGCCTCGTCGCACGGCGAGGGCCGCTAAGTGAAGCGATCAATCAGTTCATCGTCCCGATCGCGGAACGGCATGTGGTGACTCACGAGAGCACCCGCTCAGTCACGGTGGAGGTCGTCGCGGTCACCGGATGACGATGGTCGCGCGGGACGCGCACCGGTCAGGATCGGCACGCGGACCGTGCGAACCCGGGGATGGTCATCCGGCACGCTCCGCGCGCCCATCGCACCGATCGAGCTCGCGTGGCTGCATCGCCCTGCGGTACGTGCCCAGGGCCGCTGTCAGCGCGGCCATCGCGATGATGCCTGCTGTGAACGCCGGCCCGGGGTGGTCAACCCAGAAGAAGGACGTCCCGCCGATGGCAGTGAGGAGCACATACCCCAGGACCTGCACGCCGGCTCCCAGGCCGAGGGTGAGAGCCATCGCGGAGATGGTCGCCCAGCGGAGATCGAGGGGCCCGCGCTGCCCGTCGGCCACGGCCGGTTCGGCGACAAGCCAACGGCTGCGCCTGAAGAGACCGAGCCCGAAGAGAATTGGCGCTGCTGCCGTGCCCAGATAGAGGCCCAGCAGCGCGTCGTCGCCGAGAAGACCGACGCCGACTCCGACCGCAGCCCCCGCGATGACGGCTGGGAGCGACCATGTGAGCATCCAGTCGCCGAGCAACGGGTCGCCACTCCGCCGCAGCCGCAGCAAGGCGACGGCGGCCACGGAGACGGTCGCGAGTTTCACGCCGAGGTTTGCCGCGAGGAACGCCGCGCCGACATGCCAGCCGACCACGCCTATCACGGAGGACCCGATCCCCAGGATCACAGCGCCGACCACCCATGCACCGGAGACTCGATGACCAGCACGAGCCAACAATCCGACCACGGCCACAGCCGTCAACGGGAGCAGCACGAAGTCGGTGACCACGCAGACACGGAAACCGAACACCGCATCTGGGCCACCGGAAACTCTGAGCAGGCCGGCGACCGCCAGCGCCAACCCGACGGCGCCCCAGCCCAGTGAGGCTGCTGACCCGGCGACGCCGGCGGTGCGCGTGAGTCGAGTCGGCATGGCGAGCCCACCTCGAGTCGACGTTGCGAACGCCAGCGCCACCGTCATCGGTTCACCGAACCTGGCGATCGTTTCGCGTTGCGCCACCTCCCGATCACCGTCCTCGCGGAGCCGGTCGTCGGTGGCGCAATAGAGGTGGTCGGCCACCTCTCCGAGCAGGTAGTCACGGTCTCTGCGCCAGGACAGCCGGCGCATCAGTACGGCGAGGTAGTCGTCGATGATGGGATACGTCGGACCCTCGACGCCGTCCCGCCTGACTGTCGGCCGGTTCGCCATCGAGCTACCTCCTGGTCGATCAGTTCGCCTGCGGTGCCGGCCGGCCACCGATAACGGCGTCGACCGCAGCGCGGAAACGCCCCCACTCCGTGCGCTGGCTCGCCAACTCGGCGCGTCCTGCGCGGGTGAGGTGGTACGTGCGCCTCCGTCGACCTGACACGGCGCTCCAGTCGCTGCTCACGAAGCCAGCCCTCTCCAGCGAGTGCAGGAGTGGGTAGATGGTCCCTTCGGGAAGGTCAAACCCCTCAGCGCGTCGCTTGATCTCCTCGATCACGGCATAACCGTGCAACGGTCCGGCCTCCAACACGGCCAGCACCAGCATGTCCACGTGCCCTTTCAGGGCATGCCGAGGTCCCATAGCCAGCAAGGTTAAGCCTAGTGCACCTAGGTATCAAGAGACGGTGCTTGTGGGCCTTGTGCCCTAGCGGCACTACGCCTAGCGTATCTAGGTGTCAGGAGGTTTGAGAATGCAGACGAGCAGCACTGTTGAGCGCTCCGAGCGTGTGGAGCGGGCCGAGCACCGCTTCTACACTGGGATGGCCGTCGTCATCCTGCTGCTTGTCGTCGCGGGGTTCACGCAGAGCTTCTTCCTCAGGCCTCTCTTCCCCGATCACTCGGCCCCGACCGGGTGGGTCCTCTCCATCCACGGCGCGGTCTTCACGCTCTGGATCCTGCTGTTCCTCACGCAGGCCACCCTGATCAACCGCGGCCGCGTGGCTCTACACCGCAGGATCGGCCGCGTGGGGGCCGCACTTGCCGTGGTCATGATCTCGCTGGGGACGTTCGTCGCCCTTCGGGCTGCCAGCGAGCCCGGCGGATTCGCCGACGCGCCCTTCCCGCAGAAGCAGATGCTCCTCCTGTCCCTGGGTGACCTGACGCTGTTCACCGTATGCGTGGCACTGGCGATCCATCTCCGGGCCAGGCCGGAGCTGCACAAGCGCTTCATGTTGCTGGGCACCATCAACGTGGCCATGCCGGCACTCTCACGATTGGCCTTCGGAGTGTCTGACGGGATGGGCATCGACCTCGGCCCTCTCCCGCTGCTCGCCTTACTGTTCGCGGTGCTCGCCGCGATAGCAGTGTGGGACTGGAGGTCTCGAGGCAGGGTGCACAGGGTCACGCTCATCGTCGGGGTCGTCACGTTCGTCTCGCTGCCCATGCGAATCGCGGTCTCAGGCACCGGCGCGTGGCTCACCGTGGCGGAATGGATTACCTGGTAGCTACCGGTGATCTCAATCCGCTTCGTCCCAGCCGAGGCCCCAACGCAACGCCGACCACTACCGGAGGAGGAACCCGATGGCGCCTTGCGTGGACAACTGGCTGCGGCTCGAAGATCCGGCGCAGGTGCAGCCATACGCCCCCCTGATCAAGAAGCTGACCGACCCCAGCAACTTCGAGGCGTTCCGTTTCATGCCGGTGACCCGCGACATGACCGTAGGCGAGCGCACGCTGTTGTGGAACTTTCTAGATGCGCCGCTGCAACTGGAGGCCGACGCGGAGTCGGTCGAGGCGGGCACGCCCGCGGCTCCAAGGCGCGACCTGGCGAAGCTCAGCCGGGCGATGCGGTCGAACTAGCCTTCGCCGCGCGGGCACGTCCGGCCGCGCGGCGGCGTCCCGAGACTTGCTGCAGCAACCAGGTGAGCAGGGCCACCGCCAGCACCCCCGCGAAGACGGCGAGCGCGTTGACGAACGTCGCTGCGTAGACGCCCAGTGCAGCGTAGGCAACCGCGGGAACCAGGTTTCCAAGCGCCCCAGCGGCAGCGACCTTCCACCACCGCATGGTGGCGCTGGTGCCAGCCAGGATCGCGACAGTCTCGGCGAGCATCGGCACCGGTCGGGTGACCACGATCGCCCACATCCCGTGCCGCTCCACGAGGTCGGCTCCGCGCAACTGTTGCTCGACGGGCACGAGCCGGTTCACCAGTCTCCGGCTCCGCCGTCCCAGGTAGTAGGCGGCGAGCGTTGCTCCCGTTCCGCCGACGAGGGACAGCAGCGAGCCGTTCAGGAAGCCGAACGCTGCACCTTGGGCAATCATCACGCCGCTGGAGGGGACCGGGAGTACGACGTCTGCCACCAGCAGCCCGACGCCGAGTGCCGCGACCGGCCACGTCGCTCGCTCCAGGTTGGCCCGGGGGTCACTCATCAGCGGAACTCGCAGTTGCTCTGCGACGACGAACATGACCATGAAGACGGTGACCAGCACCAGGCCTATGAGGAAGTAGCCGTGCCGGCTCGCCAATGAGCGAGGGCTCTCAGCCATTGCTGCCAACGCTCCCGGGCGCGGTGTAGGCGAACCGAGGTCCCGCGGTGCCGTCGACGCCAGGGACACCGAGCGGCATCAGGCGTTGTGCCTCGATCCGGAGGGCATGCATCTGGGCCATCGCGGAGCCAAGCGTGGCCGGATGACCGTCAAAGGTCCGCTGCAGCGCATCGACCAGCGCGGTGAAGGTGCCGTCGAACTGGCTGGAGGCTCGCTCGACCTCGGACCCAGCGGGCAGCGGAACCAGGGGCGGGTTGTCGGTCATGGGCCAGACCCCGTCGTCATCGAGGACGACAGGCGGGGGTCCCCACGAATAGCCGTGCGGGGCTGTGGGGTCCTGGCTCAGTGTCTGACGCCGATGGATCTGCTCGAACCGATAGAAGTGGGCCAGCTCCTCCGGGTCGGCCGCCGGGCTGGTCGCCGTGCCTTCGCCCTGGTCGATGATCAGCCTTATCGCCACCTGCGCCGAGGGGAGGTCGTGCACGGACGCGAGTGGGTCGGTGCCGATCCAGCCGGTCACCTGCCGATCCCGGCGGCCGGTGAAGATGCCTTCCCCGAGATGTCGGATCAGCGCGCCGACGGCGGTGTAGAACTCGCCGATCGTTCGGTAGGTCCTGTCCGTCTCGGCGGCGAGAGCCAGTCGCTTGAACACGAGGGGGTGTTCCGGCTCCTCGATGGTCATGAAGAGGTCGATCACCTCCGGGGACAGGCGCTTCAGCGGCACGACGAAGGTGCGGCCCGGTTGGTCACCAATGCCCATCGGCAGCTCTGTCGGGTACGCCGGCACCGCGTCGATGAGGTCAGGGCACCCGCCCACCGCATTGAGCAGGTTGCAGGCCAGCGACAGATGCAGCATCTCCTCGATCACCACGCTGCGGATGATGGTGGCGGCGGCCGCGTTGTGGCCAGGCTTGATCGAGAACAGCGCGGTCAGATAGGGCGGGATCGTGGCGAACTCGAGCTTGATCGCGTTGGCGAGCGCCACCCGCAGGTCATCGACGGTCTCGAGGTGCTGTCGCTCGAGATAGAGCACTTCATCCCTCCTCGCTTAACGTGCACACGCTGGTCCAATCTCACGCAGGACAGGACCCTTCGACCCAGTCCCGGAAAATGCCGATCTGCTTGACGGAGAGAGGGGGCAGCGGCGGTGGCGGCATCTGTCCCGCTGCGATCAGGTCGCGAATTGTCGGCGCGTTCGCCTTGACCGCTCCGTAGTCCGCGAGGTCGAAACGCCACATCATGTTCAGGCGGTACGGTGCGAACATCGGGGCGATGTCTTTGGCGAAGGACGGCACTGGGGAGTTCACTGCGGGTATTCCCCCATCAGCCGAGTCGGTAGATGTTGAGTACGCCGCCGGTGTCGTTCGCGACCAGGGCGCCGGCCACGACGTACTCCCCATCGACCGCCGGGCCAAGGCAGTAGCCGTACCCGCCGCTCATGCCGCCGGTCTGGGGCCCGAAGTTCGCCGTGTCCGACCAGAGCAATGCGCCGTCTGTCACGGCGAAGGCGTAGAGGGCTACCAGGCTAGTCGCCATGAAGACGACGTCGTTGACCACCGCGGGGATGCTGAGTCCGCTCTCCCCGCCGGTGCGGTAGAGCGGGTGGCCAGCCTGCTCCGCAGCGGCGTAGCGCTGCGGGTCGCCGTCGTCCAGCGGCCAGGCATCCCGCAGGGAGACGCGGTCGAGGGCCCGGAGGAACGGCGTCGTCACGCTGTCGATGCCCGGGCTCAGGTAGTGGTAGTTGTTGCCGCCGAGGCCGATGAACAGCTTGCCGTGCGACGAGCACACGGCCGCTGTGCTGTAGGTCCCCGAGTAGTTTTCCCCCTGCGTCTTGTTCGAGTACTCGTTGCTGATCGACGGGTAGGGCTGCGTCGGGTCATCGACACCGTGCGGGTCGACCGTGGCGATCTGCTCGCCGCTGCGGTGCAGTGGCAGCAGCTGGCGAGTGCCCCGAATCTCGTAGGTCATCGCGTCGAACACCAGGAAGCAGCCGTTCTTGCAGCCGATGCCCACGAGCTTGCGACCGTCGACCTCGAACAGCGTGGGCGAACCGCCGATGTCGACGTCGATGTCGGAGGGTCGATAGCTGGTCGATGCCGGGATCTGGACGCGGGCCCTGAAAGTGCCTGTGGACGCCTGCAGCACGAGCACGCTGTTGGTGTAGCCCGCGGACGGAAGCGGTGAGTCTGGATTCGGGTTACCGGTCGCGCAGTAGAGCTGGTCGAGGTCGGCATCGAAGGCGATCGAGGACCAGACGGAGGCGCCCTTCACAGCAACCGGCGCGTCGTACGTCGTGAAGCCGCCCGGCAGGGTGTCGACCGTGTCGGAGGGCAGCTCGTTGGGTCGGTTGGGCCGCCCCGGCTCGAACTCGCAGGTGCAGAAGATCCAGATCACCTCACCGGTGGCAGCGTCCAGGCAGTACACGAACCCGTAGAGCTGCGGGTTCTCCCCCTCCCCCATGCCGACATAGATTCTTCCCCCGGCCACGACCGGTGAGGACCACCCCGCGGCTTTGGGGGTGGTCTCGAAGTCGTTGGTCACTGGCTGGCGGTGAGCCAGGTCCGAGTACCGCAGATCGACGACCCAGACCTCAGACAGGTCCTTCTGCGCCAGGCAATATAGCTTCCCGTTAAATGCGCTGAAGTAGACGAAGCCATCCGCCACGGCCGGTGTGACGGCCATGCCGCAGAAGCCGTGACTGTCGCGCTCGCCGACGGGGATGGACCATCGATATCGGGCGACGATGTCCCCGCTCTCGAGGTCGACCTTTAGGAACTGCCCGCCGTTCTGGTGCGCCACCTCCACGGTGTTCGCAAGACCGACATATACGTGGCCGTCCACGACCGCCGGCGTGGACAGGATTGCCCCCGGGACCGGCAGCGAGTAGAGAAGGTGCAGCGCGCCGACGTTCGACGCCGAGATCGGGCTCGACGTCGCCTCACCCGTGTGACCGGCGTCGCCGTGGTACATCCACCATCCCGACCCAGGCCCGGCGTCGCGCGGCGCGCCGCGAGCGGCATACGCGTCTGTCAGCGCCGTCATGCGACCACCGCGAGGAGAGCTGTCGCCACGAGGCCAAGGCCAACCCATCGCCGGCCAACCCATCGCCGTTGCCGCCGCGCCGAGATCCTGACCTCGACCCGGTGGCCGACCTCGAGCCCGAGCAGCATCAGTGCGCCACTGCTCGCCCCGAGCGACAGGATCTGGATTCCAGTGGCTAGCGTCGACCCGCCTGCCAGAGCGCCGTCCCGTGCTGAATACAGCAGGTTGTCCAGCGACAGAGCCAGCGGAAGTACAACTAGCAGGGCTCTGGGTGACGCCGGAAGGATCGCAGAGACCGTAACCAGGTAGAGGCCGTAGCAAGCCAGCACCGCGGCGGGCGCCGTGGTCACCAACATCGAGGCGGCGGGAGACGGTCCCAGAGCAGCCAGCGAGAGGCTCACTGCCAGCGCTGCGGCGTCCGCCAGCCCGCAGAGGGTGGCTAGCCGCAGGCGGTGCGACCGGGCCCGCATGGTCGGCGCCACCACGGCCCCGACGAGCAGGCTGTCTGCGCCCAGCAGGAGCGCGGTCACAACGAGCACGAAAACCCACTTCACCGAGGCCTGCGGTCTACACGTGACGCCCATGACACCGAGAGAGCGCAACCGCGCAGAAGGACCCCTTACCATAGGCCATCGACCCAGTCCGAACCAGGCCTCACCTCAGGGTCGCGTTACCGGTTCCCGGCTTGATGGGTGTGCTGAGTCCAATCGCTCTCGCTACGTTGGGTGATGGAGTTCCTCCGCTAGCGATCCTTGGTCGCTAGCCCCGATCGTGCCCCATCTCGTAGACCTGAGGCTCTGGACGCTCGATGACCTCTTGGGTGGGCTCCGTCGGTAGCTGGATCGGTGGCAGATGTCTCTCCGGAGGAATGTCCTCCACGCGTCGGAGCGTGTTGACCTGGATGTGGGGCCACCGCGTCGTCGCGCCATTGGAGCCGAACATGAACTCGAAGTCCACGATCTGTTCGTATTGCAGCTGGTCGACGGGTCGGCCTCGCTCGTGGTCAAAGATCTTCTCCAACCACATGCGGAACCGCATGCGGACGACTCGGCAGTAGCGCTCGATCATCGCGTTGTTGATAGTCACGCCTTGCACGCCGGTGTCCTGGACGGAGTCGAGCTCGATCAGGTCATACTCGATGAACCTTTGACCCTCTTCGAGCATCCTGTGGTTGGCATCGATCAACTTCAGGTTCGGTTGTACCGTGTACGGAAACGCCGCACCAAACCGGTCGTAGTTGAACACTTTCTCGAAGTAGGCTCGTGCGCTGTTTACTCCGCTCTCTCGCGGACCGCCCTCAGGGGACTGCTTCTCGCGCGGGAGCTTCGTCCAGTCCGGCTTCTGGCGCGATCCCGGGTGGAGATCCTTTTCAGGGTCGATTCCCATGGTCGGCGACACTGAAAGGTACTGCTGATCCCAGAGATCGGCGATGTCTGGTTGACCCTTCGATGAGGTCACGTTTCCGGTCAAGTGAATGGTCGTCCCATGGGGAATCACGCCGGAACGCGAAATCGAATGTGGCGGCACGAACTGGGGGCCGATCTCTCCCGGCCCCAGTACCGGCTCAGCTCCGTCCGTCTTCCCGGATTCCGCATCCGATCGGTGCTGGAACATCGTCGGGGGGTTCTGGTACGGGCTGTCAGCGGACCACGGCATGTCATTGTCGCCTAGCCAGAGGTACATCCCGTCCTCGAAGTGCTGGAGCTGAGGCGGCTGCTCGGTGTCGATGATAGCCGTCTCGTACTTGACGGCACCGTTGAACTGCTCGTTCGACCCCGCACGATTTCGGACGGGGGCGTTGACCTGGGTGAAGCGGAGCTGCTCCGTGTACTCCTGCGATTTGAAGTGGAAGACGCCGAAAACTGTCTCCGACGATGTGCCGGGCGACGGCATGGGCGTGGTGTGCAGGCCGGTGGGACCGCCTTGCCAGTTCACCCACGTTCCGTTGAGTTTCGATAGGACGCCGAACTGAGGACCGGTGGGGAGTCCTTCTTCCCATTCGATGTACGGCTTCACCGAAGATTTCTGTGGTTCGGTCGACACGACGCTCTCCTAGGTTGGTGTTGTTGCAGCTTGTCCATCGCGCTCCGGCGCGGCCGGGGCCGTAACGGTGTGGTGCTGGTATTGCGCTAGCGATACCCGGACACATCCATCGTCAGCCGCAGGCGCCGCAGATGAGGGGGTAGTCTTTCGTGTGGATGATCGGCTCCAGCCCGAGCTTGTCGACCAGTACGGATTCCGCGGTGCAGAAAGCACTTTCGACCCACGCCTGGTCGTTGGAGAATGCCGATCCCACGAGGTAGACCCGGCGCGCGGCGATGCCAGTTATCTCGCCTGGCGCTCGCAGGATCTGCGTCGTCACAGATGTCATGGTGGGCGGCCCACGCATGATAGCCAGCGCCGAATGCGTTGAGCCCCCAGTCCATGAACACCCTTTCCAAGGGGTCTGGGATCGAGCCCGCCGCATCAGGATCTCCGTAGTGCACCTTGGCCAGCTGGAGCAGCAGCATGCGCACCATCTCCGGCGGCGCCGTCCTCCCGCCGATGAGCGGTTGCAGATCGCGCGATGTCGCCTGGTCGCGTCGCTGGTCCACTGCGGGTCCGAGCTCTCTCCAGAACCGTACGAACCGCATGTCGTCGTACGACGCGAGCAGGCCGTGGGCGGGATCGTCCGACTGTCCAGGGCTCGGGTCGCCATCCGCTGAGCTCCAGCGGGGTGGTGGATCCTCCAGCCCCGCGGCAGTGCACGGGAGTCGACCGAGCAGGCGCCGAGGTGCTCGGGCGGGTACAGATAGCGGGTGCCCAAGAGGATGGCGTCGTCGCAGTCGACCAGTCCCATGGCGTCGCCAAGATCGGGTTCACAACAGAATGCTCTGTAGCGAAGAGTCACAGCCGACCTGTGAGGCGACAGCTGATAGTCCGCTAGGCCGCGTCGCCGGACCGCGACACCGGCTCCCGACCGCGGGTCGGAAACGCTCAGCTCGAAGACATCACGGGCATAGGTCTTGAACGAGTAGTCGCCGGCAACCCAGTGCGGGACACAGGCAGTCATGCCTTCCCGTACAAAATCCCCCGACATCTCGACTGACACGTCTAACTGCAGCGTCATGGGATCGACTTCGACGTGGTATTCGACCTGGGCAGTCACGAGTGCCACCAGTCGTCCGCAACCGTCATCACGTCGCCTCCCGAGATGAACAGGCAGGCACACACGCTGGAGTGTGATCGCCGAGAACTCGACGTTATGGCAATCCACGAGAATTGTCACGGGCCTCGTCCTTCGCGGGTTCTCCAGAAATCGCCCGAGCTACCCGCAGTCGAAAACTGGCCTACCAGCGGATGGCCGGTTATTGGCGGAGCGCGTTGAGGCTCCCACGGGTTGGCTCTCTGTCTGGTACGCCGTCCGCGTCGAACCCAACGAGCATCCAGTGCCGGGGCGACGCGGCCATCGCTTTGCGTTGGCGTAGCGGCGAGCAAAGCGGGCTTCATGGCCTATGTTGACCGGTCTGGCACCGCCACGGGCCGACGGACGCGATCGACGGCCAACTCGAAATTTCCGCGGCTCCGCGCTCAGGTCCCGCAATCTCACCGAGCTGCGAGATTACAGACCTCCCCAACCGAAATGAGCCGGAAGCAGTCGTGTTCCCACCGGGCGACGCCGCGGCCAACCGCTGCATTGCCGTTGGTGTCGACGTCGCCGGATCACGAACCGCTCGCGGTGACGGACAGCGGTCGCCGACCGCGGGGACCGACGACGGTCCCGTCGCCGGATGAGGATCGGCGGATTCGCGCGGTCACCGGGTCGCTCCGCGAGCCCATCCCGACCGGAGCGCGTCCCGCGCGACCATCCTGACCGGAGCGTGTCCCGCGCGACGGTCAGGATCCTGCCGCGGGCTCGAATGCGTCGTTGTCGGCGAAGCGGCCGGCGAGGTCGGCGAGTCCTTGGCTGATGGCTTCGGCAGCACCGGGTCTTCCGAGGATCTCCGGGGTCTCCTCAACGGCAGCGAGGTCCTCGACATGGCCGCTGAGTCCGAGTCTGACTGATCCGGCCGCGCACCCGCGAAGGCATGACGGTCGTCGCCAAGGTGAAGGGGCGGCTGCGCGGCAAGCAGCCCAAGTTCAGCCGCCGCCAAGCGGCTCATCTCGTGTCACTGGTGCACAGCGGTGAGCACTCCACCGCCGAAGTCGCCGCACTGTTCGGAGTAGGCCCGTCCACGGTCTACCGGGCCATCGAGCCGGCAACGCGTGGCGGGCTGCTGCATCACGTCCGGGTCAATCGGAGTCTGGGTCGATGTTCTGGTTCAACCGGAAGACGTTGTCCGGGTCGTAGCGACGCTTGACCTGCACCAGCCGCGCGTACGCCTCGGGGCCGTAGGCGTCGCGGACACGGTCCCGGCCCTCGTCACCGAGGAAGTTCAAGTACGGCGCACCCGTGGTGTGGTGTCGCATGGCCTCCCACGTGCCACGCGCCCAGCCGATGTGGTCGGCGTCAAGGACCGGGTCGCTCCACATCGCGATCAGGTTCAGCACGAACCTGTGGCTGCGGTGGCCGAACGCGGCGCCGCCGTGGGGCTCCGTCCTTACAGCGCCCTCCAGGTGGTGCAGATGGACAGCTGAGAGTGGGAAGAGGCGGGGTAGAAACTCGGCCTGCTCCACCAGCTCGTCGATACCATGCTCGTCCAGGTCGTCGACGTAGGCCGTCTTCCAGTACGTGCGCATGCCGCGCGGAGCCGAATGGTCGAAAAGCGACTGAAGCGCCACGTAAGGCAGGGGGCCGATCACGTCGGCGACGGGCCGGCCGAAGGCGCGCAGCGGGCCCAGCGCCCGCTCGGCCTCGGCAGGGCTTCCACAGTGGCAGACTGCGACGGCGACCAACGGGGCCCCCTGGTGATCGGGTGGGATGAAGGGCTCCGGTGGCGCGGTGAGGAACACGACCATGGTCGTCAGCTCTGGGGGGAGGTCCTGGGTCCACTCGGTGTAGAACCGCAGCAGCTCGCCCGCGCTCTGCGCGGGGTAGAACACGGCCCCTCCAACGACCGTGGGCCCGACCCGGTGCACCGCGAACTCGAATGACGTGGCGACGCCGAAGTTGCCGCCACCGCCCCTGAGCGCCCACAACAGCTCCGGGTCGCGCTCGGTGCTGGTCGTGACGAGCGCCCCGTCGGCAGTCACCACGTCCGCAGATCGCAGGTTGTCCGCGGCCAGGCCGTACCTGCGCATCAGCCACCCTATGCCGCCGCCGAGTGTGAAGCCGGCGACGCCGGTCGTGCTGACCAGGCCCCCGGTGGCCGCGTAGCCGAACGCCTGAGTCTCCCGGTCGAGCTCTCCCCACAGCACGCCGCCCTCCACGCGAGCAGTGCCGGCGGCGGTGTCGACCCTGATTCCCTTCATGGGCGACAGGTCCAGGACGAGGCCGTCGTCGCAGGTGCCGTAGCCGCCGACGTTGTGGCCCCCGCCTCGCACGGCGATGGGCAGCCCCTCGCTCCGAGCGAAGCAGATCGAGTTCAGCACGTCCGTGGTGCCCGAACAGCCGACGACGACGGCCGGGCGTCGGTCGATCGCCCCGTTCCACACGCGGCGGGCCTCGCCGTACTCCTCATCGCCTGGCGCGACCACTCTGCCCCGGACGGTATCGCGCAGGTCTGCCAACGTGGCCCTACCCAAGATTGCGGGTCCTGCGATGCCCATCTCAGTCACCTCTCAATTGTCCGGCGGCGGCTCGCGGCGGCTCGCGGCTGCTGGCTTCTGGCTGGTGTACGGCCTCCGTCTGAGCGCCTGTCCAGCAGGTGGGTCGCAGGCCCATGGTTCAGGCCGGAACGAGCGCGTCCACGCACGCCGCGCCGATCGTCTCGCCCTGCGCGAGGCCCATCTCGATGGCAGCACGGAAGTGGATCCCGCCGTACAGCCGCGATATTGCGGCTTCCTCGGCGGCCTCGCGGAAGGACGCGAACCGCCGAGCGGGGAGGCCGCGCTCCTGGTGTGTGTGATCGGTGAACGCGCGGTCTCCGAACAGGGCGGTGAGGACGGTCGCGGCGGCACCCGCCTGAACCGAGTGCCCCGAGGTGTGCTCCGGGAACGGCGGCGTCGTGACCGGCAACGGGTCGCCCCAGCCGGGCTCCAGGTGACTACGGATGAAGGTGATGGGCCGGATCCGGTTGTAGGTGTACTTCGACCACCAGCACGCGATGAACGCATCGCACACGGCGGCGCCGAGCGCGCGGTAGGCGGTGGCCGCGCCGATGAGGTCCGTGCCGCCTTCCGCGAGCACCTGGGTGAGGATCGAGAACGAGTGACCGGGAGGCGTCGGAGTGGTCCCGGGGTCGTCGGCCCAGAACCGGGCGATGGCGAGCTGCTCGTCGTCGAGCTGCCCCACGGTGCGCCACACCTCGACCGCCTCGTCCATCGTCGCGGAGCCCGGCTCGGTAGAGA
This sequence comes from uncultured Actinomycetota bacterium, assembly GCA_963801135.1. GTDB lineage: Bacteria > Actinomycetota > Actinomycetes > Propionibacteriales > Nocardioidaceae > Marmoricola_A. The sequence continues at coordinate 31,798 of CAWDDN010000026.1, forward strand.
ACGGAGGCGGCGGACCCGGGTCGACGCCGGGGACGTCGCGCAGGACGATGCATCGGTTGCTCCCCCACGACGGCAGCAGCGCGGACTGGTAGTCGGGTGGCGTCGGCACCCACAGTCCCGGCCCGACCGGCGGGGTGTACCAGTCGGGGAAGTTGCGGGTGTCCCCCTCGTGGCCGCCGTCGTCACGCGCACGCAGCAGCACCGACTCCGCGGTGTCCGCACCATGAGCGCGCGAACGTCGCTGCACACCTCGGGGCACGCGTCGCCCAGCCTGCTCGTCGAGGCGGCGCTCGAGTTCGTCGACCTCGTGTCTGAGCTGATCGGGCGCCCGGACGAACAGACCCCGCACCACACGGGCCAGGCAGGCATTGGCGACCAACGGGCCGTCCAGCGAGACCTGCGGGGGTGCCGCCGGCAAGGCGTGGGGGCGGGTGTGCGTCTGCTGCCCCGGCCCCGCGGGGGCGTCGAGCGCCACCGCGACCGCCTCTCCCACGTAGGCCATCGCCCGTGACGCGACGGGTGGGGAGAAGCCGGGCGTCCCCTGCACCAGCCGTAGCACCAGCGCGGCCCAGGCGGTCGCGACCGTCGTGTCGTGACCCGAGGCCCAGTGCGAGGGGGCGACCCGAGCCGCCGCCGGCCGGCCGGACGGCCACCCCGTCCCCACGACGACCGCGAGCCCGGCGGCACTAAGCACGCTACGTCGGGACAGGACGACGCGCTTGCTCGGGTGGGAATCGGTGATGGTTGTGGTGCCTGTCGCGGTGGTCTCCCCGGTGATGATCTGTCCGGTGTGCATGTCTCCGCCCTCCGCCGATGCGTTGACGTACGGTCCGTTCCGGACAGGCGTACGTCGGGGGCCTTAGCGCGGCCTTAACGCGTGCAGCTCACCCTCGGTCAAAATCTGGCGGCAGCGCGCCGCGGACTGTTCGTAGCCGAGGACCTCGAAGACGGTGAGGGCCGCCCGTGCCGAGTCGGCTGCGTCGACCAGTGCACCCGCCCGGAGGTGGGCGTCGGCCAGGTCGAGGTTCACGACGGCGGCCGTGAGGCGATGCCCCATGCGCGCGACGATCCCCAACGACTCGCGGAGGGCTTCGATCCCCGTGCCGACGTCGCCCACCGCCACGTCCAACGTTCCCCGGACATCGAGCGCACCAAAGACGACCGGCTTGTCGCCCTGCTCCCGGGCGGCGAGCAGGACCTCGCCGATCAGCCCGCGGGCGACATCGGGTGTCCCCTGCTCGATCGCGACACGGCTGAGTCCCAGCCTCATCATGTGGTGCCCGCGAACCTCGCCGCCGTCCGCGTAGGCCTGGAGGGCCTTCTGCATCCGGGACGTGGCTTCCTCGAGCCGGCCGCCCGCGAGCGCCAGCCAGCCCAGCCGCGCGTTCGCGATCGCCTGGCCGGTCTCATCGCGTTCGGCCTGGTAGCTGGTCAGCGCCGACTCGTAGTGCCGCCGCGCCGCCTCGGTGTGGCCGGCAACCCGCTCCAGGTTCGCCAGGTTCATCCGCACGTAGGTCTCGGCCGAACGCCCGGCGGTGCTGAGGTGCGGCAGCAGGGTCTCCTCCCAGATGAGCCAGGGCACCCCCAGCCGCCGGGACGTTGCGATCGGGCGGACCGGGAGCATCAACAGCTCGTCGGCGCCGCGCGGCAGCGAACACAGCAGCCGGAGGGTGCGCTGCAGGAGCTCCCAAGAGACCTGGAAGCGGGAGCAGTGGGCTTCCAGCACCGCACGGGCCTGCAGAGCCGTGGCCTGCTCACCGCCCAGGCCGGCCGTGGCGGCGATCTCCGCGGCGCGGTCGAACGGCCCGCCGGCGGAAGCGGTGGGGTCGAGATCGATCATCATGCGTCGGATCCCGTCGAAGAGCAGGGCCCGGCTCAGGGCAGCGGGACTGCCCGCGGCTCGTGCCTCGGCCACGGCGTTGTCGACGTAGCTCTGCATGGTCGGGTTCGAGACCCCGCGCCATCGGCTGTGCAGGGCGAACACGCCCAACCAGCATGCGGACCGCGCCTCGGACGGCGCGTTCTCATGGGACAGGGCCGTCTCGAGCTCGTGCATGCCGCTGTCGAGGTACCCGAACCACAGCCAGTACTGCCACAGGGCGGCGGCGAGCCGCACGGTCTCGGCTGGGTCGATCACGCGCAGTCTCGCCATCGCCGCCGTCAGGTCGGTGCGCGACTGGTCGAGTCGGACCAGCCACCGGTGGTGGTCGGGCCCGCTCAGCTCTCCCACGGAACGGCGAATGTGCTGGGCGAACCACCGTGCGTGCGCGTCCAGGGCCTCGTCGAGAACTCCTCGCTCGCGGAGCTGTGCGACGGCGTACTCGCGGATGGTCTCGAGCAGGCGAAAGCGAGGCTGGTCCGCTGCCGGTTCCGCAACGATCATCGACCGGTCCGCGAGGTCGGCCAACCGGGCGGCTACGGCGCCGGGGCCGGTGTCCGCTGCGATCCCGACCGCTGCCGCGGCCGCCACGTCGAAGCTGTCCCGGAACGTGGCCAACCGGCACAGAAGGTGCCGCTGCTCCTCCGGTAGCAGGTCAAAGCCCCACGCGATGGCGGCCTCCAGCGTCTGGTGCCGGGTCAGTCCGGCTCGCCGCCCGGTGGTGAGCAAGTGGAACCGGTCGTCCAGCCCCGCGGCGACGCCGATCGGGGCCAGGGTGGGGATGAGCGCCGCGGCGAGCTCGAGGGCGAGGGGCATGCCGTCGAGGCGCACGCAGATCTGCGCGACGGCCGCCGCGTTGGACTCCCCGAGCTCGAAGTCGGGGTCGCCTGCGGACACCCGGTCGACGAGGAGTCGCACGGCCTCGCACTGGATCATCGCTCCGGGCGGGGGAAGGTCGTCGAGGTCGGGCAGGCGGAGCGACGGCACGCGACGTATCAGCTCGCCGGGCAGGCGCAGCGGCTCCCGGCTCGTGGCCACCAGGACCAGCCGGGGGCAGGCCGAGAGCAGGGCCTCGGTCACCGTGGCCGCCTGGTCGATCAGGTGCTCGCAGTTGTCGAGCACGAGGAGCCACCGTCCGCTGCCGATCCGGTCGGCGAGCCGTTCCACGGGGCTCCTCTGGGGCGTCCCGCGTACGCCGAGGGTGCGCGTGATCTCCAGGTCGACCCGGGATCTCGCGGTGAGGGGACCGAGCTCCACCAGGAAAACGCCCTCCGGGAACCCCAGCAGGCTTCGACCGGCGACCTCCGTGGCGAGGCGGGTCTTCCCACACCCGCCGGAACCGGTGAGCGTGACGAGGCGATGGCGCGTGATCGCCACGGCAAGCTCCGACAGCTCTCGCTCACGCCCCACGAAGCTGCTCAGCACCGCCGGGAGGTTGTTCGGGGGCTTGCGCGGCGCTGCCCGGGACCCGACCGGCGGTGGCGCCCTGCTCTCGCCGGGGGACAGCGACCCTGTCCGCACCTCTTCGAGCAGGCGCCGGCTCTGGGGCGAGGGCTCGACGTCGAGGTCCGCGTGCAGCGCGGCCTCGAGCGCCTCGTACTGGTGTTGCGCAGCTGCTCGATCGCCGGAGAGTGCATGGACGCGGATCAGCGCCTGATGTGCGTTCTCGTCCGCGGGGTCGTCCTCGAGCAGGTGCTCGAGCAGTCTTCGCGCCTCGAGAAGGTCGCCTGCGTCGAGGCTGTGTGTGGCCAGCCTCCGCACCAGGTCGCGACGCGTCCGGCTGAGGGCGTCGCGTCGCGGCATGAGCCACTCGGCGTACCGGTCGTCGGCCAGCAGCTCCCCGCGGTACAGGGACAACGCGGTGCGCAAGTCTTCGGGGTCGTCGCTGCCGCTGAGTGCCTCGAACACCTCGACGTCGACCCAGGCTCCACCCTCCGGCGCGAATGCGACCCACTCGTCCTCCAAGCGGAGCCAGAGGCGACCGTCTCCGCCGACCGAGGCGATCGCACGGCGAGCCGCCCACAGGGCCTGATACAGGTTGTTCGCCGCCGATCGCGGCTCGAGGTCCCGCCAGAGGACGTCAAGCAATTCGTCGCGATGCATACGGTGATGCGGGGCGAGGGCCACGAGCTTCACAATGTGTTGCGCCTTCGCCAGACGCCACGCGCCTGGTGCCACCGGCTCGCCCGCAACAGTCACCGAGAACGGGCCGAGGAGCCTCACCTCGACCTCCGGTTGAGCGGGGGGCTGAGTCCCGTGGGTCACGCTCACCCGGTCATTATCGATCGAGAGGGATGGTCCAATCCAGCCGTGGCCGCCGCAACCAGCACCCGACGCCCACGCTTGGCCACCGCCCGCAGCTCGAGCTCCCGGCGCGGTCGGGTCCGTGTCAGGGCGCCGACCTGCTCCGGTCTGCGAACACCTTCACCACCAGCGCGCCGTACACCGCGCAGCCGAGCAGGGAGTGCGCCCCCACCCGGGCCGTCGCCGGCTCGCCCACCCGGAGGCCCAGAGGCCACAGGCAGTGGTATGCCAGCGCCAAGGTCAGCAGCAACGTGAGCACGCCTCCCCGAGCGGTGTCCGTTGCCGAGCCACGTGGGAGCGGCGAGCGGCATCTGGCCCGGCCGCAGAGCGCCTTGCTCAGGCAAGCAGCATGCCGCTCCCGACGACCCGCGGTCCGCGACGCGGAGGGTGTTCCGCTGATCTACGTCACCATCTACGTCACCCCCGCGCCACGGGTCCGCTCCGTCGATCAGTCGAACTCGGCAACCCACCAGCACCCGCACGCGCCGGAGCCCGTGGGGCTGCGGAACTCCTCGGGCAGCGTGGCCGGGTCGAGTCCCCCGTGCGACGTCACGGCGAGATGGACCTCGGCCCCAGCGGGGTTCGAGAGGTCGTGCGGCGTGATGCCCGGGGGCGCCTCGGCGGTGTCGCCGACTCCCGCCCGACCGGCGAGGGTGAGCTGTCCGCCGCCCGTGGCGTGGCCGGCGGGATTGTAGACGCCGAACTCCACGGCGGGGTTCGTCATGTCGTCGGGACCGCAGGGGCCCGAGCAGTTCTCCGGATGGTTGAAGACGAACAGCCACAGCGTGAAGACTTCGGGGTGCCCGGGCGACGTTCCGTCCGGATAGAGGTAGGACTCCGGTTCCGGGGTCGGCATGCTGACCGACACCGCCAGGCCGTTGGCCTGACGCACCAGCCGCGCCCCGTCAGGAGCGTAGACCGCACCGCCCCCCTGGTCCATGACATTGGCCGTCTCGGGCACTGCCGCGCCCGCGGGGGCGAGTCCGACGAGCACCAGGACCGCGGCGACAGCGAGGCTGAGTCGAGTCTTGCGCATGATGGCTCCCTTCGTGCACTGGTCGGCGGCCGCGTGGACGGCCGAACGGGAGATCCCGACAGCTACTGGCTCCCGTCGACTACGTGGTCTAGTCCCGGCGTCTTAGCGCCCGCTTAGCAGGACGCCGGCCCGGCCACGAGGTGGCGGTCAGCGTCCGGACGCGAGCGGTCGGCGATCCGGTCGACGACGCGCCGTGGCACGGGCCGAGACTGCTCGACCCGTTCTGAGGCGGGCTCGAGGAGCTGGTCGATCCCGCTGGCAAGCGGGCGCTCCGAATAGCGAACGCTCGACGGCGACTGACCGAGCCATCCACCTCGCGCCGTGCAGTTACCGCAAGCTGTCCCATGACTGGGACGCTCGCTGCACAGCGAGTCCTAGGGTCACGGTCGGGGTTCCCGGCCCGACCTGCCCGCTTCCCGGTCTGGTGAACCTTCTGTGGCCGCCGCGGGCTGCCCAGGGCTTGCGAGCTCCAACAGGCGTTTCCCGACCAGGACGGCGAACACCGAGAACGGCACCAACGACGCGATCGCGAACACCATGCCGACCGTACCGAAGTTCGTGGGGACGGTCATGAGCGCGGCGCTCACCAGGCCCCACACCGCCGTGGCTCGGCCGAAGATCGAGGATCGCAGCATCAGGATGGCCAGGACGGCCAAGGTCACGAAAGTGAAGTAGTAGTAGATGTCATAGCCCGTGCCCGCCCACGTCGCGACCATGCCGTCTCCGGTCGCCAGCAAAGCGGTGCGGGTCTCAGCGTCCGCGTTGGCGTAGGCCTGGGCGAGCGATAGCATCTCGACCGGTCGCGGGCTGCTCATGTAGGCGGCTATCCCCACGACGCAGAACGCCAGCGCGATCACGACGGCCGACTGGCTGATCCTCCACAGCACGACGGCCAGCGCGAGATACACCAGGTACATCAGGGCGTTCGAGACGACGTACAACACGTCCAGCGAGACCAGGCCCAGCACCGGGTTGTCCACCAGCAGCTCGAAGAACCCCTCCGTCGACTCAGGCGGTGGCCAGACGACGTAGATGGGGACCTGCACCACGATCATCACGACACTCGCGAAGGCGCACCACGCCCCCGTGAGGAGGAGCCCGCGCCACTGCCGTGCGTCACTCCGCACGGTCGCCTCGTCAACGTCGACCATCGTTGTCTCCGTCCGTCTCCGTCCACTGACGAGCGATCAGCCTCAACCGGAACTGGGTCACGCAGTCGCCCGAGCTCGACGCTAGCGCCAGGTGGTCCCGCCCGCACCGGTCAGTGCCTTTGGTCCTTCACCTGCATGGTCGGGCCGATCGCCGGAGGAGCATTCGTCCCGGCGCCCGTACCCCCACAGCCAGAGGCAATTCGGTGTCGATTGGGGGTTAGTCTCCGGTCCGCCTACGCGTGACGGACGGCCTCCGGTCCACCGTCTTTGGCCGCTAGGTCGCTGGGCTGACTCCGGCGTAGACGGCCTTGTGGTCAGTGCCGTGAATAGTGCGGTTGCCGGACTCGACCACGGCCCAGTCGTCGCTGACCATGACGTGGTCGATCTGCACGGTGGGTGGCAGGTGGCCGAGGATCGGGAAGGAGCTGTCGACGGGCCAGGTCGGGGCGAAGCCTTGGTTGGTGAGTTCGACGCTGTCTCGCCAGCCTGCGTCCACGAGGGCTCGCAGCGTCGGGTGGTCGAGGGAGGCATTGAGGTCGCCGACCACCAGGTCGACGCGATGCTCCTGGGCTGCTGTTAACAGCGTGTGCTGGTCGGCGCGCCAGTGGCCGGCGAGGGTTGGTGGCGCGGGATGGGTTGCTAGAACCCGCAGTTCGCCGGACTGCACGACGAGCGAGTCGAAGAGGGTCGGTACCTCCGCCACCAAGCTCATCTCGGCACGGGAGAACGCCATGGTTCCGTGGGTCCCGCGCTTCGGCTCGCCGAGGCGGTGCGGCAACTCCTCAGCGAGACCCACGGCCTCGGTCGCTGCCAGGAACGGCGGCGTGATCTCGGAGACGACGAGGAGGTCGACCCCTTCGTCGTGTACCGCGTCCATGACCTGCGCCGGGTCCGCCTGACCCCCCAGCGCGTTGAGCGACATGACCACGATGGGTTCCGCGCCAGGAGCAGCACGGGGTGCGCCGCCGAGTACCAGCGGTGCGAACCACACGATGTGTAGCCCCAGCAATGCCAGCGCCAGTCCCGTCATGCCGGCCGCCGGGGCGACAGTCCGCCACTCCCCACTGTCCGGGCGGTGCCTTGCCAGGAAGCCGATGCCGAGGACGAGCAGCACAAGGTAGGCGGGGATCGACAACGGCGCGAACGCCACGACCCGGATCGCCCAGGTGGCTTCCAGCTCGAACAGGCGAGCGGCCGTGACGAGGACCGCCGGCAGCCCGATCAGTGCCACCATCGCCCACCACACAGCGCGGACCGCAGAGCTGCGGGCCGCTGGGGGCGTCTGGGACTTCGTCACGGGTGGCATTGTCACCTAGCGCCAGCCGTTCGCACGGCCCATCCGCGCCCTCGAAGCATCCGCATAATGCCGTGATGAGGGCGAAACGGGAAGCGCTTCTTCCGCCGCGGACCGCTGGGCACGCGGAGCGTGCCCATCCGCATTCGACGCTCTCAGCCCTCTGTTGGGGAACCGGCAACGCACGGCCTGAACGAACGCGCCGCGACTCGGTAGCCTGCGATGCGTGCCCATCAGGCTTGAGAACGTCGGCATCGCCGTCCGGGACCTCGAGGCGACGATCGCGTTCTTCACCGACCTCGGGCTGACCCTCCTCGGCCGTGACACGGTCAGTGGAGAGTGGACCGACACCGCCGTAGGACTCGACGGCAACCACGCCAACATCGCGATGCTCCAGACCCCGGACGGCCACGGTCGCCTCGAGCTCTTCGAGTACATCCACCCCGACGCCATCGAGACCGCGCCCACCCTGCCCAACGAGATTGGCATGCACCGCGTCGCCTTCGCGGTCGATGACATCGACGAGGCCCTCGAGGTCGCCGCGAGACACGGCTGCCACCCGCTGCGCGGCGTGGCGACCTACGACGACGTCTACAAGCTCACGTATGTCCGCGGCCCCAGCGGCATCATCGTGATGCTCACCGAGGGGCTGACCGAGAACTGACCCAGAGTCGTCCACGCGCGAACGCGTCCCGGGCGACCATCGGTCAACGGCGGCCGCCGGTCCGCCCCCGGCCCGGTCTGAGCTCAGGGAACGGTGGAGGCGAACGCCACCACCGCCTCGGCGAAGGCCTCGGGCCGGTCGAGGTTGGAGAGGTGCGACGCGCCGCGGATGGTGGTAACCCGGGCCTCGGGCAGCACACGCAAGACGCCGCGGACACCCAACCGAAACTGATCCCACTGCCCGTTGAGCAGCAGCACCGGACACGCCAGCCCCCGCAGCGACTCCGGTCGACAGCCGCCCATGACCGCACGCCACGCAGCGGAGGTCTGCGCGAAGTAGTAGCCGTCGGCGATCACCGGTTCGATGAGCTCGGGTGCGTACAGACGCTTAAGGACCCGGTCGTTGAAACGCGTCATCCGGACGGGACCGATCCGCTCGGTGATAGCCGCCACGGCCCGGTAGGCAGCCGCGCCGAGACCCGTGGGCGTCGCGCTACAGCCTGCCAGGACCAGTCCGTCGAGGCGCGCACCCCGCTCAGCGGCGTACGTCATGGCCACGTAGCCGCCCAGCGAATGCCCGACAAGCACGACCGGCGAGCCCGTTGGTGCGCCGTCGACGGCCTCGTCCAGCACGGCCACGCAGCGGTCGAGGCTGAACGCCTCACCGTCGCGGCTCCCGTGACCGGGCAGGTCGACCAGGCCAACGGTGGCCCGGGCCTCCAGAAGCGGCAGCTGAGGGAGCCATTGCGCGCTGGCCAGCCGGGACCCGTGCACGAGAACCAGGTGCGGAACCACGCATTGAGGATGCCAGCCCGGCACGACCCCTCGTCGCGCACGACCATGGTCGCGCGGAACGCGCTCCGGTCGGGATGGGCTCGCGGAGCGACCCGGTGACCGACGGTCGCGCGGGACGCGCTCCGGTCAGGATGGGCTCGCGGAGCGACCCGGTGACCGACGGTCGCGCGGGACGCGCTCCGGTCAGGATCCTGCACTGGCAAGTGAGCGACTTGGGAGCCGCTCGCGCGCCTTGCGGCTCCGACCCAGAGGTACTAGGGCGGCCGCCTGCCTGGTTCATTCCCCGCACCCGGGACCGCTCTCGAACATGGACGATCGGGGGCGACCGCGCCGAGCCATTGCATCACTCGGGGGTCGATGCGGCAGCAGCCCCGCCCCCACGCCGGCCGGCTCGGCCTCCCAACGCTCGCGGGCGGGGGCCGTGCGGAAGAGAGCCTCGCGGACCGCCAGCGCGCGCAGCACGTGCCCCGGTTCCACGGGCAGGTGCGCCGTGCCGGCCAGCCCGGATCGCGCCACCTCAGCCCGGGTCACCCCGGCTCGAGCAGCAGCTGGCAGAGCGCGTCCACGATCCACTCCCGGTACCCCTCGTGGCTCCATCCGCAGTGCTCGGTGAGCAGCCGGTAGGTCTCGATCGAACCGACCGACATCGAGATATCGGCGGCCGTCTCGGCGTCCATGCCGTTCTTGAGCTCGCCCAGGCCGGCGAGGTGCTCCATCTGCTCGCGGACGGTGGCTCGCTTGGCGGCGAGCATCCGGGTCCATGCCTCGGCGATGTCGGGCTCGGTGGACATCGCGGCCTGGACCGTGGGGAAGAGGGGCGCGAAGCGCCGCGAGATCTCGGCGCCGTGGGCGCCGCTGAGCGCCAGCGAGCTGCGGCCGTCTGGTGCCTCGCGCGCCTCCCTCACCCACGCCCGCTGGGCGGTGTCCGCCGGCTCGTCGGTGCCGCCCGCCATGAGGGTGAACATCTCCTGGAGCAGTCTGGCCTTGGTGTGGAAGACGTAGTAGACGGTCTGGACGGCCACGCCCGCGCGGTCGGCGATCGCCTGGACCGTGGTGCCCGCATACCCCTGGTCCTCGAAGAGCGCGCGCGCGGCGTCCAGGATGGATCGCCGGGTTGCCTCGGCCCGGGCCGACCTGCGGGGTCGGGAGTCAGCCACGCGACACCATGTTGCGTCGCCAGGCCGCGGTGGCCCACCCGCTCACCCGGCGCCGACCGGGGTCTCCACCCGCCGAGCGGACGACGCGTCTTCCACCAGCACGGCCACGGCCATCGCAGTCAGCAGCGTCTGCCACCCGACCAATGGCCAGGCGGCCCAGCCCGATGACACAAAGACGGGGGCCACCACCGCGAGGGGCCACAGGCCGGCCAACAGCACCGTGGGACGTCGCCACCCCGACCACCTCCCCGCGCGCACGACCTGGACCCCGGCCACCGTCAGGCCGAGCCCGGCCACGACGGCACAGGCGCCGAGGCTACCGCTGAGCGCCACGCCCGCCGTGCTGTCCATCGTGGCATTCCGCAGCGGGACGTAGGCGAGCTCGGCAGGCACCATGACCAGGAACGCGGCGCCCGCGGCGTGCAGCCAGCCGCTCGATGAGCCGGGCCCGGGTCGGGACCGCGCGACGCTCCAGGTGGCCGCGGCCGCTCCCGCGTGCACCAGCGCCAGCAGCCCGGCGGTCCACCAGACCTCGTCGGCGGCGGCCGGATAGCTCAGCAGCGAGGCGTCCACGCGCGGCCCGACGATCCAGTCCTTCAACCCCAGAAGCGCCCCGGCGGCGCCGCCCGCGGCTCCCGCCCATGCCAGTCGTCGGATCCTCATGTCTGCTCTTCCGCGCGGCGAATTAGAGTAGTACTCTAGTGAGTCACTACAGCCCGGTCAAGGCCTGCAATGAGCTACTCATGTAGGCGTCGAGGAGGCTGCCATGCCGCACGACAGGGCTCACGGGACGGTGAGGGCCGTGCTGGCCGGCGCCGTCTTGGGTCTGGCGTGGGGCGCCGCGCTGCGCGGGTGGATGGTGACCCTCGCCCTCGAGTTCGGCGATTGGCCGAGGTTCACCGGAGCGGGCACGTTCGGCTCGGTCCTCGCACCGGCGACGGTGACCGGCGGGCTGCTGGGCATGTGCGGCGGCTACCGGGTCGCCGGCAAGTGAGTCGAGACACGATGAGGAGCGTGGGGCTGGAGCGGGTCACCGGCATGCTGCTGCTCGTCGGCGCCGCGGGGATCGTCGTCGACGCATGGCTGTCGCGGAGCTCCGCGGGCGGATCATGGGGACTGGCCCCGGCGTACGTCGGCACGACGTTGGGGCTGGTCCTGCTCGTCGCGGTGCTCCGACGGCTCTTGGGTGGGCCGGCCGCCGCAGTGGCGGCGCTGGGCGTCGCGAGCACCTTCGTCTTCTGGTTCAGCTACCCCGACCACGCCATGTACGGCGGGCTCGGCTCGCTCGTCATCGGGTCGGTGGTGCTGTGGCTGCCCGGCTGGGGCCGGATCGCCGCCCTCCCCTGGATCGCCTCCGGCACCCTGGGCCTGCCGGAGCTGGTCTGGGAGGTCACCACCTGGGGGCCGATGTCCTCGTTCACCATGCTCGGCCTCGCGCTCGGCCTGACCGGGCCTACGTCGCCTGCCGCCCGGCCCACATGACGCGCAGTCGCCCGGCCACTCCCCAGCCCACTTCTCGAACCGGCGCGCACTACCGCGATCCATGAATCGGACCTCCCTAGGCTGATGGAACTCGACGAGCAGACCATCTGAGGCTCTGCCGAATGGACGCCACCGAGCTGCCGAAGTCAGCGGATACGTGGTCGAGTTTGAGGCTCCAGTGGCTGGGTCATGGGGTAGCGGGCCGTTCAACAGCCCCGACAACCGCGGGTTGTCCCGGCTCCACCGTGAGATTCCCGGAGTCGCCCAGCCATGACGTTCGTCGCACAGGTCGGCACGACCGCAGCCGCGCCGCCGTCATCGAGACTCGTCACGCGGCCGCCCTGACGAGTAGTGACGAACCTGCTGTCCGCTCCCCCAGTCCCATCCGCGAAGCCTTTAGACCGAGCGGCACGCATGCTACGAAGGTCCTTAGATCGGTCTGCCCCTTCGGGCGGGCCCTTCGTCATTTCGACGGTAGTTGACGTCGGCTGACGGGTGGTGACGTGGCATGCACGGCGGGGTCAAGTTCTACCGCGGCGCGGCTGCCGCGGCCGGGTCACCACCCGCCGCAACGACCGGACCCTCGGGGTGGCCAACCGGGACCGCTGGACCGTGACCGGCATCGACGACGACGGCGCCGTGCGCGTGCGCGGACGCACCGGGCACGGTCGCGGGGGTGGGCGGAGCCTGCCCGCGGACTACGTGCAGAAGCATGTCGAGCTGGACTACGCCACCACCGTGCACGGGGTCCAGGGCGAGACCGTCGACCACGCCCACCTGCTCGTCGGCGAGACCACCGGCGCCGCCGCGGCGTACGTCGCGATGACCCGCGGCCGGCACACCAACACCGCCCACCTCGTCGCCGAGACCCTCGAGGACGCCCGCGCCCAGTGGATCGACGTCTTCAGCCGCGACCGCGCCGACCTCGGCCCAGGCCACGCCGCCCAGACCGCTGCCGAGGACATCGACCGCTACGGACCCCAGGCACCACCCGCCGCCCCGCCTCCGGGAGACCTCGCCCGAACCGGAACCACGGCCGCGGCCCCCAGAGCCACCCTGGACCACCCCGGGCCACGACCCCTCGCCCGGCATCGGCCGGTGACCCCGCCCGCTACCGATTCAGGTACCCGATCGGTGAGGAGGAGTGACGAAGTTCAGGTCGAGGTGATCCCCGGCAGGGGGGTGCCTGCCATCTGGCAGGAGCAGACACCCACCGCCAGGAAGAGGCACCCCATGCACCCCATCCAGATCCCCGAGGACTGGCCCGACGCCGGCCTGCTCACCTTCGAAGAGTTCTGCGACCTCATCCGCACCCCCCAACGCACCGTCCGCGACTGGCGCCAACGCGGCATCGGCCCCCGCTGGGCCCGCTTCAACGGCTGCGGCCGCCTCTACATCACCATCGCCGAGGCCCGCAGATTCCTCCGCGCCGCCACCGCCTGGTGAGGGCAGGCGCCCGATGACCAGGAAGACCGAGCTACCGACCTACGTCAGCCTCGAGGAAGCCGCCGAGATGATGTCGCTGTCCACCCGCACCATCCGCCGGCGCATCAGCGACGGCACCATCCCCGCCTACAAGTGCGGTAGACGGGCCATCCGGATCCGCGTCGACGAGCTTCAGGCGGCGCTTCGACGGCTGCCCTCCGTGTAGAGCGGCCATCGACGAGACCGAAGCGATGGCTTCTGTCTGGCACGAGGAAGGCACGCGCCGAGTTACTTGCGTGGAATATGGGACCTGACCTGCAAAAACTTTGGTGGGCGATACTGGGTTCGAACCAGTGACCTCTTCGGTGTGAACGAAGCGCGCTACCACTGCGCCAATCGCCCGGGCTGCCTCCGGGGCGCTCGCGCGAGCCCCGTCGGTGCGGTGAGACCCTAGCGCACCGCCCGGGGGCCGCCCACATCGGGCGTGATGCCAGCCGAGACGCCGATTGGTCTGGACCACCTGATCGGCCGATCGTGGGGTTTTCCCCCAAATCACCTCCGGCCACGCCGGGAAAGGCAGATGGTGGCCAGATACCGACGGGTCCTTGCAGGAGACGACCCGCCCGCGACGGGGAGGTCATCATGGCAGCTGGCGACGGCGCCGAGGTCCACGCCGCTATCGCGATGCAGTCCGTGGACCCCGCGGGTCGTCTGCACCGGCTCGACGCAGGCTTCGGCTATGCGGCCTCGGACCCCTATGCCGTCACGGTGACCTTCCGGACCGGCTACGGCAACGTCGCCTGGACCTTCGCCCGCGACCTACTGGTCGAGGGCCTGGACACCCCAGCCGGCGACGGCGACGTGCACGTGTGGCCGTGTGAGGACCCCGAGGGTCGTCCGGTCGTCGTGATCGAGCTGATCAGCGACGATGGCGAGCTCATGGCCCAGGCGCCCCGCTGGGCCGTGAGTCGGTTCGTCGCCCGCAGCATGCGCGTCGTGCCGCTGGGCAGTGAGTCCGATCTCCTGGACCTCGACCACGTCGTCGAGGCCCTGCTCACCCGTTGACCTGCTGCTCCCTCCCAGCAGCTCCCTCCCAGCAGCCCCCTCCCAGCAGCCCCCTCCCAGCAGCGCAGGGCCGCCCTTCGGCCGCGGGGCGTGCCGCGACGCGGACGGGAAGCCCTCACGGGTCGGCGTCGGCGGCCTCGCGCTCGGCCCAGACCCGCGCGGCATCGGCGGTGACCGGGCCGGGCGCATCGAGCAGCCGGTCGCCCCAGCGGTGCACCCCCTGCACGTCCCGCGTGGTGGAGACGAGGAACGCCTCGTCGGCCGCCGCGGCGACGGCGATCGGTTCGTCGACCTCGCGGGCGCCGTACCACTCGAGCACCAGTGCCCGCGTGACGCCCGCCAGGCACCCGCTGGCCAGCGAGGGCGTTCGCAGCTCCCCGTCGATGACGTAGAAGAGGTTCGATCCCGTGCCCTCGCAGAGGTCGCCGACGGTGTTGGCGAAGATCGCCTCCCCCGCGCCCTCAGCGGCGGCGCGGGCCAGGGCGACGACGTTCTCGGCGTACGACGTGGTCTTCAGGCCCGCGGTCGCGCTGCGCTCGTTGCGGGTCCACGGCACCGTGACGACCGCCGCCGTGTCGGGTCGGCGGGTCAGGGCGTCCGCCGCGACGATCACCGTCGGGTCCGCGTCTCCTCGGCCGGATCCGAACGGCGCCGGACCGCCCGTGACGGTGATGCGCAGGCGTCCGAAGGGCAGCGGCTCGGCGGCCAGCACGGCGTCGACGCCGGAGCGGACGACGTCCCGGTCGACCGGCGGGAGCCCGAGCCCGGCCGCCGAGACGGCGAGCCGGTCGAGGTGCCGCGTGAGCGCGAACGGGACTCCATCCACGACCTTCAGCGACTCGAACACCCCGTCCCCGACGGTCAGCCCGTGGTCGCTGACCTGGATCGCCGGGGCCGCCGGGTCGGGGAGCAGGTCGCCGTCCATCCACACGCGCACGGGATGCACTCTAGGCGGCCGTCGGGAGCCTCCGCGGGCGCCCGGTGACCGCTCCCGAGGGGCCGACGCGCGCCCGGACCCTGATTTTGGGTGCCCTCCGGGCATCGGTTAGTGTTCTGCACGCATCGACGGCTGGTGACGGTCGCGCGGTGCAGGCGGACGTAGCTCAGTTGGTAGAGCGCAACCTTGCCAAGGTTGAGGTCGCGAGTTCGAGCCTCGTCGTCCGCTCGGAGAGGTCTACCCGACACCTGGCCTCCACGGTGGGTTGGCCGAGAGGCGAGGCAACGGACTGCAAATCCGTCAACACGGGTTCGAATCCCGTACCCACCTCCACCAACCCTCACAACTCAAGACACGGGCGATTGGCGCAGCGGTAGCGCGCTTCCTTGACACGGAAGAGGTCACTGGTTCAAACCCAGTATCGCCCACCAGCAGGAAAAGGGCCTCTGACCAGCGGAAACGCTGATCAGAGGCCGCTTCTGATTTTGGCTCTGCATCGGATATGCATCGGATCGTTGCCCTCAGATTTTGCCGTCCGCGACCCTCCTGGTCCCCTTCGGAGACGCGAAAGCCCCCATCGGCCGACCTCTCCGGCCTGTGATGGGGGCGCTTGCTTCGCGGTTGACGGCGTTCCGTCACGGGGCTGCGCTGGGGACGCGATGCCCCGTCGCCTCCAGGTCGGCGAGACGTACCCGGATGCTGCGCGGGCCGAACCTGTACGCCGGCAGTGTCCCGGCCGAGATGCGCCGCCGGAGGGTCTTCACCGATTGCCCGACGTACTCCGCTGCCTCGGGCAGGGTGAGGTACTGGTGGGGTGCGCGGTCGAGTCTCGACGTGGCCATGGTGACCTCCTTGGCGAGGTTGGTTGTCAGATGCTGACGCCGTCCTTGCCGCCGGCCCGGCGCTCGGGCTGGTGGACGATCGCGGCGTGTAGTTCGGCCCGGCTGCGGGCGGCCCCGGCAGGTGCAGTCGGCGGCTCGGGTATTGGACGGAGCCGGTCGCGGACGAGCCCGACGATGGCGGTGTGGTCCGCTTCGGCCGGCGGGATGAAGCGCTCTTGGACCCGAGCGATGACCTGCCCGTTGTTGGTCACGATCCCTGGGACCTTGACGCGAAGGAAGTACGCCTTGCGGTGCATGCCCTCCTCGACGACATCGGCAATGCGCGCGTCAAGCCTGGCGAAGAGCTTCGTGAACGAGTGCACGATGCGTGGATCCACTTGGGCGTCCGGCGGGAGTGCTTTGAGCCGGTTCCAGGCGTTGGCTCCCTCAGCCACGGCGAGTCCCCCGTCGCCGACGTTGCCGCCGATGTTGCGCAACTCGCGCTGAAGGTCGTTGTAGGTCTGTTCGCGGTCCCGCCACGCCTCATGGAGGGCGGGCTCGAGCTTCTGTACGCGCGTGGCCAGGCCCCCGGAGAGGAGTCGTTGGGAGTCGACGACCAGGCGCAGGTTCATGGCGCTGGGGAAGGCTCGCAGGCGGATGGTGAGGTTGTGCTCGGCCTGGAGCACGCCGAGCAGGCCTGGCTTGGCCGGGCCGGTGATGAGCTTGGTCGTGGGTCGCCAGCCGCGCATGTCGATGGAGTAGTCGGGCGGGTCGAGGCTGGCGTCGAGTGCGCACGCCAGCGCGGCCCAGCCGAGCCGGTCGGCGCGGTGGAGTCGTTCCCAGCCCGGGATCGTGGCGTAGCGCGCATCGAGTACCACCAGCGCCCGGACGGTGGCGGCGACGTCACCGATCAGGGTGTGGAGCTGCTGGTCGTCGAGACGGCCGTACCCGAGGCCGGCGTCGAAGTCGTGCTCGCCCAGCGCGGCGGCGCGGGCGACCTGGCGCCAGTGCTCGACCAACGGCAACTCGTGTTGCGTGGTCAGTTCTGCCATGCCGGGAAGTGGCGCGGTGGAGGCGCGCACGGTGTGGTCGAGGGCCTTGTGCAGTGCGGCGAGCCCGCCGTGCTGGGCAGCGGGCAGCCGGAACGGGTTGGTCGCGCGTGGTGAGAGTCTGCTCTCGGCCCGCGGGGCGACCGCGATGGTGGCTTGCAGACACCAGGTCAGGGCTGATTGCCGGTAGCGGCGTATCTGCTCCCCGATCTGAGCGCGCTCCTCCGCCGTGGTGGTGACGGGCACCGTGTGGGTGCCCGGGCCGCCGATGCGCAGCTGGATGCGGTGCTGTTTGAGCAGTGAGGTGAGCTCGGCGCGGAGCAGGTGTCCGTTCTCGCCGTACATCACGCCGCGTCCAGGTCGTGAGCGTCGTAGAGCGCGGCTAGGACCAGCTCGATCCCGAGTGCATCGACGCCGTAGTCGGCGAGCTGCAGGATCGTGGTGATGGCATCCAGAATCAGGATGTCGTGGTCGGTGGTGAGCCCGAGCGTGTCCAGGGCTGGGACGTCGTCGCCGTGGATCCAGTCGAGCTCGATGAGGGCGTGCTCGTAGGCCGACGACGCCTCCGCTGTCGATGCCCGGTCGGCGAGCGCCGCGACGTAGGAGCGAGCCTTGGTCAGGGTGATGGCGTGAGCGAGCAACATCGCGGTGCTCCCGTTCTCTTGAGTGGACTGCGCGGCGAGTCGCGCGCTACTTGGCACGGTCGGCCGAGCCCCGAAGGTCTGTCGCGGCCGGCCGAGCGAGCTGTGGATGAGCCGGCGGCGGCGAGACGTGTGGTCACGGCTCGGCGCGCGCCTCGCGTTCTCGGCGCTGACGGATGTCCTCGGCGACGAACTGCTCGAAGTCCTCTGCGCGGTCGGTGATGACCCGCTCCTCGGCCGTCGGGATCGCCGGCTCGCCGGGCCAGGCGGTCACGCGGGTGGGCCGGTCACGGTCGATGCGCGTGCCGCAGGCCGCCACCATCTGGCGCAGCCGCTGCTGGGCGTCCCAGAAGTCGCGGCGCCACGCGGCCGGGGCCGTGGGTTGGGCGTCGCGGTGGTAGCTGGCACGGAAGGACAGGTGCTGCGCGGACAGCTCCCAGACCATCTCGTCGTGGCGGTGCCACAGCGGTGCGATCACGGTCGCTGGAAGCCCGTGGGACTTGCGGATCCAGTCGACCCACTCGTTGAGGTCGCGCCACTCCCCCTCTGCTTCATCCGCCGGGAGGGTGTTCCAGTCGATCGGACGCAGCTCGTCGTCGGCGCCCAGCAGCTCGGGTGGGAGGTAGGTCGCGAGGTCGCGCTCGTCGATCAAGGCCGGCTGGTCCGCTTGGCCGTCGTAGCCTTCCTGCGAGTACATGCCGAGCACCTGGTCAGAGCCCGACGACCGGCTCAGGAACCGGCTCGGTCGGAGGCGCGATGGCGAGATCGGGGTCGGGCGGTGCCGGCTGCTTGCGGTCCACGACGTACTTGGTCCGCACAAGGTCGTGACCGATGTGCCGGGCGACGAACTCCTCGTGCAGGATCCTGCGGCCGTGCCGTTCGTACGGGTTCTCGTTGATGTGGCCGGTGGCGACGAAGGTGTCGCCCTTGCGGAAGGCTTCGTAGGCCCGCTCAGCGGTCTTGCGGAAGATCACGAGGTCGTGGAACGTCGGCTCGAGTTGGGTGGTCGAGCCGTCGGGGTTCTGGCGGAACTGCCGCACCCCGACACGGGCGCTGAACCTGGCAACGCCGTTCTCAGAGAAGTGCAGGTCGGGGTCGGTGGCGATGAACCCGTGCAGGCTCATCTGGGTCGGGATCGTCATGGTCGGTGCTCCTGATCCGTGCGGCGCCTCGACCGGCGCCGCTCTTGGCAATCAGGTGGACGTGCCATGCCCGGGCTCCGCCGGTCGCCGACCATCGCCCGAAAAGAGGGCATGGTCACCTGCTGCGGCAGCATGTGGGCCCATCCATGCCCCGCAAGCGCCGTGAGGTCCCGCGCGGCTCCGGGGGCGGCAACTTCCACTGCCGGGCCCGGGACCCGACGGGGCCTCTGGTCGGTCCCCGCAAGAGGTGC
>CAWDDN010000027.1:0-27074 GCA_963801135.1 uncultured Actinomycetota bacterium
GGACGCCTTCTCGATCGCGGTCTCGATCGGCCTGCAGTACGGCGTGCCCCTGGAGACCTACGTCTCGAAGTTCACCAACCTGTCCTTCGAGCCGGCCGGGATACGTGACGACCCGGACGTGCGGATGGCGAAGTCGGTCATGGACTACATCTTCCGCCGGCTGGCGCTGGACTACATGTCCTTCGACGACCGGTCGATGCTCGGCATCTACACCGCGCAGGAGCGGCAGCGTCAGCTCGACACCGGGTCCTACGAACCGATCGAGGAGGACGAGGAGTTCTCGAGGCCGAGTCGCTGCGCGACCACCCCGAGCGTCGGCGGTCGAGCAGGCAACGCCGCCGGCGGTCGAGTGGTCGAGCCCCCGACGTCGACCCAGAGCGCCCACACCTCGGCTGAGCTGATGGAGGCGATCACCGGCACTGCGGTCGACAGCCCGCTGTGCTTCACCTGCGGCACGAAGATGCGCCCCGCCGGCAGCTGCTACGTCTGCGAGGGCTGCGGCTCCACCAGCGGCTGCAGCTGATGTCGACGGTCAACCGATGTCCATGCGACAGCGGTCAGTGATGAAGTCTCGACGACGGAAACCAATGTCCCCGACTCGGTCGGGACATTCCGGCGACGGCTGACCCGGTCAGTCGTCAACATGGCTACCGCGCCTGGCCCGGTCCCCGAGGAAGGGGGCCGGGCCGGGCTGCGTCCTTGGTTGAGGCCGCGGTTCCGCGCCCGAAGTGCCGGTGCCGGGCCTCGCCTCGCGGAGAGACCCGGCACCACCTTGCGCCGGAGGCGTCAGCCCACCAGGGTGCGGCAGACCTGCGGAACGTTGACCCGCTCGCCGTCGGTCGCGCGCCCGGAGTTGTAGTCACCGACGCTGTTGCCCGGCACGACGGTGCCGTCTGGCAGCGTCTTCGTGGGACCAGGTGACTGGCTGGGCACGATGTTGCCGTCGGCGTCCCGGTTCGGCTGGTTGCCGTAGAAGCCGTCGCTGACGCAGTAGCCGACGTTGTTGCGTGGCTCGTCGGGAGCGGCGTGGGCGGGTGCTGCCAGGCCGACGGTGCTCAGCGCGACGACGGAAGCCGCGATTGCGTACTTTCGCATGTAAGGTCCCCCTTCGGGTTGGTTGTCCCTTCGACTGTGCGCGCCCCCGGCGTCCGCGTTGGGGGCGGGGTCGACTCGCGTGGTCGCGACGACAGGACCACTTCCACAACCCGGGAGGGGGTCTTCGCGCTCGCGCGGGGCAGGGCACGGCGCGAGCGCAGGCCGGCCACGACTGGGCCGAGGCTCACCGGCCCGGCACCCACGCAATGGGGTCGGGCGGGTGCTGCGTCCATCCGCCTCGTAGGTACCCCGCATGAGCAAACGGGCCGCCGGACCTCGAGTGCATGGCTCGCTCCCGGTGCTGGTCAGCGTCAGTCCGACGAACCCCACGTCGATCCCTGGCGCCGCGGTCCCGTTGGAACGCCCACGCAGTCGGAGAGCCGTCCCCTGGACGGCAGGGGTGACTCCGTCTCCTCGCCACCAACAGATCGTTCCGCGACGCGCTCGCCTTCGCGATCCCGCCCAGGACTCTCCTGCTCCGGTCGGATCGGGTCAGAGCATCTCCGCGAGCATGGCGGCCGCGCGGGCGGCGCCGCCGGTCTCCACCTCGCGGGAGGTGACCTCGCGCCGTACCTCATTGGCGATCGCTTCGGCCAGGAAGTCGGCGTCCTGGGCCTCGTCGTAGGTCAGGCACCTGCCGGCCTCGTACTGCTCGAGGCGGTGCCGAACGTGGAAGTTCTGCTCGAAGTGGTGCTGCAGCGGCACGTAGAGGAACGGGCGGCGACTCGCCGTGAGCTCCATGCACGTGGTCAAACCTCCCTGGACGACCGCGAGGTCGCATGCAGCCAGGTGACGGCAGAGATCGGACAGATAGCCTCGCACCTTCACCCCGCGTCGGCGCGGCAGCGTCGCAGGGTCGATGCGCGGGCCGCACACAAGCAGGAAGCACAGTTCGGGGACCATCCGGCGGGCCAGGGGGACGGCGTCGAGCACCCGCCGGAGCAGCGGAGCCCCCACCCCGGTGCCGCCGACCGTGACGAGGCAGACGAGGTCGTCCTCTCGGTAGCCGAGCCGCGCCCGGAGGCGTGCCCGCTCCTCTTCTCCGGGCGGGTCGAAGCCGGTGACGTATCCCGCGAAGTCGAAGTTCTCCTCGGTCCACTCGCGGATTCCGGGCATCCCGGGCCCGAACGCGTCGTCGACGATGTCGTCGGGGTCCCCGATGAAGATCGACCGGTCGCGGAGGCGACGGTAGCGGGCCCGCTGCTCGATCATCTCGGCGTTGTAGTCGGCAGCCAGGGCGGCCTCGGTCGCCCCGCCGTCAGGCATCGGAAGCCAGCCCACGAAGTCCGTCATCCAGGCGAACTGGAAATGCTTCAGCTCGGGGTTCTCGTGCAGGAAGTAGTCGACGTCCCACGCCTCGTCACCGATGACGAGGTCGTACTGGTCGCGGTCGACCACGTCGTCGAAGACGTGGAAGTTGTTGACGAGGATCTGGTCCATCCGTCGAAACGACTGGAAGGCGTGCAGGTCGTGCTCGTCGGACTCGTCCTCGAAGTGCCTCGACTCATTGGCGAGCCACGTCGAGGCGGGGTGCACGGTCTCGCCGGCATCGTCGAGCACGCGGGTGACCGGGTGTTGCGCGAGCCAGTCGATCTGCAGGTCCGGGTGGTGCTTGCGCAGCTCGGCGGCGATCGCGAGGTCCCGTCGGGCATGACCCAGCCCGATCGGTGAGGAGAGGTAGAGCGCCTTCTTCGGGCGGCTCCGGGCCCCCACCCACGTGGGGCGTGGCCGGGGCGCCCGCCTCGGGTAGATCGTGTCGGCGAACTCTCTGATCAGGTGGTTGACCTTGACCGGGTGACGCCCGACCGGCGAGTGGCCGCAGCCATCCAGAAGGACGAGCTCGCCGCCGGTGAGCTCGACGAGACGCTCGCTGATGACGGGCGGACAGATGCGGTCCTCGGCCCCGTGGATGGCCAGCACCGGGCACTGGACGCGGCGGGCGACGTCCTCCGCCGGAGTGCTCCGCGTGTCCTTGACGCCCATGCGCCCGGCAATGGAGTCCACGGCCACCTGCGGCGTGGTCTGGTGAGCCCACCTGATGCAGTCCTCGACCTGCTTGGTGGAGTGGGGTTCGGGGAAGACCTGGCGGAAGAAGAACTGCAGGAAGTCGTCGTACCCGCCTTCGAGCCAGTAGTGGCGGTTGAACTTGGCCCACCCCTCGGTGGTGTCGAGGCGTGAACCCCAGGCGGGCTTCCACGTCTGTCGGCCGACCGGGAAGCTACAGGCGGCGCCGATGGCGACCAGCCCCGCTACCCGCTCGGGGTGGTCGGCCGCGAGATGCAGAGACCACATCACGCCCGCCGATACCCCGACGGCCACGGCCTGGTCCGTCTCCGTGGCGTCGAGCACCGCCAGGGCGTCGGCAGCGTACTCCTCGTCGCGATAGGCGCCCGCGCCCACGGGACGGTCCGACGCCCCGTTGCCCCGGCCGTCGAAGGTGACCACCCGGAAATGCCGTGCCAGGTAGCCGAGCTGCCCCTTCCAGAAGCGGGAGTGGATGATCGTCCACGTCGGCATGAGCAGCAGTGTCGGACCGGCCGCCCCGTAGACCGAGTAGGCGATCCGGACGCCCCCCCGCTCGACGACCCCCGTGCGGTCCGGCGAGCGGACCGGGGCCGCGTCCTCCAGCAGCAGCTCCCGTCGTCCGGCCATTGGTCCCATCTCCTCAGTGTGCTCCTGCTGGCCTCAGCCGACCCCGGTCGAGGCGATCTTGCTCAGGGCCGCACTTCGAACACCCGGTTGAACGGCGTCTCGGCGGCGCTCCGGAACCCGGTGAAACCGCCGGCGGTGGTCACGTCGCGGATCCGGGCCGGCCCGGCCTGGGTGCCCAGGGCGAGCCCCACGTCCTGCGCGAGCGACGTCGGGGTGCAGAGCAACGTCGAGAACCCGTAGAAGGCGCGGCCCAGGGAGTGAAGGTTGTCCTCGACCCGGTCGCCGGCCATCGGCTCGACGATCATCCAGATGCCGTCGCCGTCGATCGCCTGTCGCACGCGCTTCGCCGCGCCCACGGGGTCGCCCATGTCGTGGAGGCAATCGAACATCGCTACGAGGTCGTAGCCGGTGCCGGTGAAAGTCTGTGCCGACTCTGCCCGGAACTCGACGCGGTCGGCGACTCCGGCTGCCTCCGCCCTGGCTCTGGCCGTCTCGATCGATGCCTCGTGGTAGTCGGACCCGACAAAGGTCGAGTTCGGGAAGTGCTGGGCCATCAGGATCGTCGACGCGCCGTGCCCACACCCGACGTCAGCGACCGACGCCCCCCGTTCGAGCTTCTCCACGATGCCGTCGAGGGCAGGCAGCCACTCGGTGACGAGGTGGGCGTTGTAGTTGGGTCGGAAGAAGCGCTCGACCCCCAGATGAACGTCTTCGTTGTGCTCGTGCCAGCCGAAGCCGGATCCATTGCGGGCAGCCTCCACGATGTGGCCGGTGGCGTGGACCGTCCCCAACGCACTCTGAAAGAACCCGGGCAGGAACACCGGGCTATCCGCAACGGTGAGAGCGACCGCCTGTTCGGGTGGCAGCGTGTACCTCCCGGTGTCAGGGTCATAGCTGACGTACGAGCCGGCGGCCTGAGCATTGAGCCACTCCCGCGCGTACCGTTCGGCGGTGTCGGTGCGCTCGGCGAGCTGTTCGGGCGTGCTGGGGCCGTGTTCCGCGAGGTCTTGGTAGTAGCCGAGCTTGTCGCCCATGACGACGAGGGCCGTGTTCAGTGTGGCTCCGACTTCGTCCACCGCCCGGAACACGAACTCCATCAGCTTGTCGGTGTCGACCTCGCTGACGTTCAGGTGGGTGGCAGGTGTCGCGGCCTCTGTCGTTGTCATCTCGCGTGCTCCTCGTCTCGGGCTCCTGCACGGGTCCTCGGCAGGTGTCGACAGCCTCGCCAGGAAAGCCCCTTGACCGCATCAGGGGCCCCCACCTAGTCCCTCACTGCGGCTTCGTCCTGCTCGGCAGCCGAAGGGCTACAGTCGATGTGTGCTGTTGGGACGGAGCGCCGAGCAGCGAGCGATCGAGCAACTCGCTGCAGGGGCCCGTATCGGCCGGGGTGGCGTCCTCGTCGTCGCGGGAGAGCCCGGCGTCGGCAAGACCGCCCTGCTCGAGGCGGCGCTTCCGCGTGCACATGAGTTCCGGGTGCTTCGGGCCACGGGCACCCAGTCCGAACGGGAGATTCCTTTCGCTGGGCTGCACGCCGTGCTCCGTCCGGCGTTGGACCTGCTCGACGCGATCCCCCGGCCGCAGGCAGACGCGATGTCGGCCGCGCTGGCGCTGACCGAGGGACGCCCCGGCGACAGGTTCGCCATCGGCGCGGCCACGCTTTCCCTGCTCTGCAGATATGCCGAGGAAGCCCCGGTAACGCTGCTCGTGGATGACCTGCAGTGGCTCGATCGTCCCTCCGCCGAAGCGTTGTGCTTTGCCGCGCGCCGAGTGGTGGAGGATCCGGTCACGATCCTCATCGCAGCGCGCACGGGCGAGGCGGAGGACCTCATCGCGGGCCTTCCGACGCTTGAGCTCACCGGGCTCGACGCGGCCGATGCTGGGGAACTCCTGCGGTCAGCGGCAGGCGTCGAGTGCACCGACGACCTGCTTGTCCGGCTGCACGCGGTCACGGGTGGGAACCCGCTCGCCCTGCTCGAGCTCGGCCGCGACCCCGAGGCGCTGATGGACCGCGCGCCGGACGTCCCGCCGCCGCTCTCGGCGCGGCTCGCGGCCGCGTTCTCCCGGGAGCTCCACCTTCTGGATGACGACACCAGGACCGCGCTTCTGGTCGCTGTGGTCGCCAACGGCGACGTCCGGCTGACGAAGTCCGCGTTGGCGCAGCTGGGGCTCGACGCTGCCGGCTTGGCGCTGGCTGAGCGGCACGGCTTGATCAGCATCGCCGGCGGGCAGCTCTCGTTCCGTCACCCCCTGCTGCGTGCGGCCGCCTACGCGGATCCGGATGAGCGGTGGCGTCGACGCGCCCACGAGGTCATCGCCGGGCTTCTCCCGAACGAGGACGTGGACCGGCGCACGTGGCATCTGTCCGAGTCCGTGACCGGCCCCGACGAAGACATGGCCGTGATGCTCGGGTCGGCTGCCGAGCACGCCATCGGCAGGATGGCCTACTCAGTGGCGTCGACGGCGTACGAGCGGGCAGCCCGGCTGAGCAGCGACGCCGCTTGCAGCCGCTCGCGGCTGCAGGAGGCGGCCGCCACCGCGTGGCAGGGCGGACTGCGAGAGAGAGCCTTGGCGCTACTCGACGAGATCGAGTCGTCCGCGCCCTCCGGGCCGACGGATCGCACGCTCAGGGTGCGGGCATCGATCGCGATTCGCAGCGGCTCGGTCATCGAGGCACGTCAGATGCTGGAGCGGGCATCCGCGCAGGCGGAGTCGCCGGACGACGCTGTGGTCCTGCTCGCGGAAGCGGTCCAAGCCTCCGTCTACCTGGCGGACTCCGCCGGGATCCTCCGACTCGGAGAAGCACTGAGGAGCGCGGTGGGGAAGGCGACGACGTTGCGTGCCACTGCCGTCGGCCTGACGGCCGAGGGCATGGTCAGGGTGTTCTCCGGTGAGGGCGGTGGGGAGGAGTTCAGCCAGGCGGTCGCGATGCTGGCCGGGCGGGCCGACCCGCTGAGGCATCCCGAGGACCTCTCCTGGCTGATGGTCGCAACGCTGTACCAGCGCGACTCCAGTGGCGCCGATCCCCGTGGCATCGTCGACGACGTCCGTGCGAGCGTCGGTGTCGGCGTGCTCCCCAATCTGCTCTTCCTCGTCGCGCGTGATCAGGCGACGGCGTCTGCCTGGACGCGGGCCGAGGCCAACTACGAGGAGTCGGTCCGGATGGCCCGGGAGGCGGGTCAGAGCACAGAGCTCGCGATGTCGCTGGCCGGACTGTCGTGGCTGGAGTCGCGCCAGGGGAAGAGCGGGGCATGTCGCAGCCACGCGGACGAGGCGGTGTCGCTGTGTGTGGAACGGGGCATCCCCTTCGGTGAGCTCTGGTGCCTCTTCGCACTCGGTGACCTCGAGCTGGCGCAGGGGCACACCGGCGCCGCGGCCGACCGGCTGCTGAGGCTCGACCACCGGCTCCAGGAGCTGGGGTTCGCCGATCCTGACGTGTTCCCAGGTCCGGAGCTCGTCGACGCACTTGTGCGGCTCGGACGCGACGACCAGGCACGGGACGTCGCTACCCGCTTCGCGGCCGCGGCCGAGGACAAGGGGCGCCCGTGGTCTGTTGCCCGCGCAGAGCGCGCCGGCGGTCTGATCGCGCCTGATGACTGTCTCGATGGCCTGTTCGGCGCCGCTCTGGAGAACCACCGCGGCACGCGGGACGGGTTCGAGACCGCGCGTACCCAGCTCGCCTACGGGTCGCGGCTGCGCCGAGCGGCTCGGCGGGTTGATGCCAGGGTGCAGCTGCGTGCTGCCCTGGTGACGTTCGAGGAGCTCGGGGCAGCGAGATGGTCGGACGTGGCGGCCGCCGAGCTCGAGGCCACAGGGGAGAAGGTATGGCGGCGGGAGCCGACGGGTGTGGGGGCGCTCACGCCGCAGGAGCTGCAGGTGTCGTTGCAGCTGATCGACGGACGCACAACCCGGGAGGCCGCAGCCGCGCTGTTCATCAGTCCGAAGACCGTTGAGTACCACCTGCGCAAGGTGTACACGAAACTCGGCATTCACTCTCGCGCCGAGCTCGCCGAGGCACTCCCACTCCCTCGCTGACCCGCGAGCGAATGGGCCTCGCAGGATCCGGCGTCCGCGCCCATCTGATCCGGGTCCGTGCGCAATGGCGTTGTGAGGTGTGCGAAGGCTCGGAGACAACCTGGACGGCGGGAAGCACGGTGCCCAGACGAGTCCGAGTCAGGCAGACGCCCCGGGCCGCGACCGGCTCACAGCGTGGCCAGCTCCGCGGCACTCATGCCGTCGAGGCCCAGGGTGGCCAGCGTGCGCCGGCCCTCGCCGCGAAGATCGCGAGCCAGCACCACGGACGCCAGGGTGATGACTGCCTCCATCGTGGGCGTGGCGACGCCGAGCTGGGCGGCCAGGTCGGTGAGGAAGACCAGGGAGTAGCCGACGTCCTCGGTCAGGTAGCGGTGCTCGAGCTGGCTCTGCGCGCCGATGCCCAGGAAGCCCGGTGCGGTGGAGTAGCCGGTGGAGTAGTTCGCCTCGCGCATGTAGCCCTGCAGCACGCCCAGGTCGGGCTCGGAGAGCACGCGCACCCCGAGGGCTTCGGCGATCGCCAGCCGCTCGCGGTCCACGGCCTCGATCGCGCGCCCGACGGCTTCGGTGATCCCCTCCTCGTAGAACAAGAACCCGCCACTCGTCTGCTCGATGCGACCGGCGTTGAGCAAGGTGACGGCGGGGTGGATCACCGGGTTGCCGTTCTGCAGGGTCGTCTGGAAGACGCTGTCAGCGGCTTCGGTCCCGGGGTAGACCTCCTGGATCATCGACAGCAGCCGCTCGGTGCCGGACCGGGGGAGCCCAGCGACGTAGATGCCGCCGCGCAGCTTGTGGAAGACGTTGATCCGGCCGGGTGCGACGATGCGGACGGCGTAAGGCAGCGTGCTGGTCTCGCCCACCGTGATCGACTCGTCGTCCAGCGCCAGGCCGACGGTGCGCTTGAAGGTGATGGCGGCCGCGCACGAGGCGGGGCAGAGCAGCACCGCCTGTCCTGGCCTCAGGTACGGGGCGACCTCGCGCGCCTGGTGCTCGGTGCTGTACGCCGGGCCGACCAGCACCACCAGGTCTGCCCCGTCCAGCGCGGTCGCGGCGTCGTGACCCGCGTAGGCGATCTCGGCGAAGCCTTCGATCTCCCCGGTCGCGTGGATCCCGCCCGCCTCGGCGACCTCCGCGATGTGGTCGGGGAAGTGCTGGGTGTCGAAGAGCCGCACGGTGTGCCCGTGCAGTGCGAAGTCGAAGGCGGTCGCCAGACCACCGTTGCCAGAGCCCACTACGGTGACGTTCATACGGGCCACGCTACCCACGTGCCACACCGTGCCGGTCTCGGAGTCCGGTCGGTTCAGCAGCGGGGCCAGGTGTGGGGCCAGGCGGACCTGCCACCCTGCGGGCGACGACCCTTCCAGCCCTTGAACGCCACTCGCTTGGCGATGACGATCTGCTCCTTGCGGGTGGCCTTGTGGGGCCAGTGGTTGTGCGAGTAGCTCGGGCCGCCGTAGTAGCGCCACGTGGAGCGTGAGAACTGGAGGCCGCCGTAGTGGCCGTTGCCGGTGTTCACGTGCCAGCGGTGGGTCGACTCGTAATGGGCGAGGCAGTCCCACCGGGTGGCGTGGCGGCGGGAGGCGTCCGCGTCCGTCGTGGTCACGCTGAGCAGCGCGGCCGCCAGGGCAAGGGCGGCGAGGACGGGGACGAAGAGCCGCAGGGCGACGGCCGCGCGGAGGATCGCAGGCATGGAGCAGTTCCTTTCCGCGCCTGCGAGGTGAGCTGTCGGGCTGGAGCTGAAAGGTGCTCCGCCACTGTGGGTGGCTTAGCCCCGAGTGGCTGCCGGACGTCGTACGACGGATCGGCGGCCGCGTGGAACCTGGGTCCCCCGCTCCTGCCCTCAGGGTGTTGTCGGGACCAGCGGCGGCGGGCAGGACTCGGCGTTGCCGCGCTGGGTGTGAAGTTGTCGCGCCGGCCCGGGGGCCGGCACCGAGGCATCGTACGGTCGCGCCGCTCCGAGCGCCAGGTGAGTCAGGCCACCACGCGTCGGTAGACGCGGACTGCGAGCGGCGCGAAGACCACGAGCAGCCCCGCTGTCCACAGCAGCGCGAGCATGACCTGGCCGGCCACGGTCTGCCCCGGCTGGAGTGCGGCCTGCCCGACCATGAGGCCACGGGTGGCCTGCGCCACCGCGGAGACCGGTTGGTGCTCGGCGAACACCTGGAGCCAGTCCGGCATGGACTGGACCGGGACGAAGACCGCGCTGGCGAAGACGAACGGGAAGACCGGCAGGAAGACCGCGGTCTGGGTGGCCTCGGGGTTGCGGACCAGCAGCCCGATGGTCGCCATCACCCAGGTGAGGGAGTAGGTGAAGGCCATGATGATCGCGAACCCGGCGAGGAACGACCAGACGTTGGTCTGCCACCGGAAGCCCAGCGCGAAGGCGATGACCAGCATCAGCGCCATCACGAAGCTGCCGCGGATCAGGTCGGCCAGGGTCCGCCCGGCCAGGACGGCGGACCTGGCCATCGGCAAGGCGCGGAACCGGTCGATCACGCCGTTCGACAGGTCCTCGGTGAGACCGAGCGCGGTCTGGCCGGAGCCGAAGACGGAGATCTGCACCATCAGTCCCGGGAGCAGGTAGATGATGAACTTGCCGTCGATCACCTCGTTGGCCGCGGCCGGCAGCGCCTGGGTGATGGCACCGCCGAAGACGTAGGTGAACAGCACCAGGAACATCAGCGGCTGGATGGTCGCGAAGAGCAGGAGCTGGGGGAGCCGCAGGATCCGGACGAGGTTGCGGCGGGTCATCACCTTGGTGTCGGTGAGGACGTCGCGCAACGTGACGTGCTCACGGCTGGGCGCCGTGGGGCGGAATGCGTCGCTCACGCCTCGGCTCCTTCGTCTGACGGCTGGTCGTCGTCCGGACCGGTCGACGAGGGTGGGCTGTCTCCGGTGAGTGACAAGAACACGTCGTCGAGCGTCGGTCGGTGGATGGCGAGGTCATCGGGTCGCACCCCTTCGGCGTCCAGCGCCCGCACCACGTCCATGATCGTGAGGGCGCCCTCGGGGGCGGGGACCAGGACGCGGGACCGCTCCGCGTCCCAGGTGGGGCTGCCGCCGCCGATCCGTGCCAGCGCACCCATGATCTGCTCGCGGTGCTCATCGTCGACACCCACCTCGATGGTGCCGTGGCCGAGGTCGGACTTGAGCTCGTCGGTGGTGCCTTCGCTGATGATCCGGCCCTCGTTGATCACCCCGACGCGGTCGGCCAGCCGGTCGGCCTCCTCGAGGTACTGGGTGGTGAGCAGCACGGTGGTGCCGGCCGCGACCAGGTCCTTGACCATCTCCCACAGCTCCTGGCGGCTGCGGGGGTCGATTCCGGTGGTGGGCTCGTCGAGGAACATCACCTCGGGACGGCCCACCAGGGACGCCGCCAGGTCGAGCCGACGCCGCATGCCGCCGGAGTAGGTGCCCACGCGACGGTCGGCCGCCTTCTCGAGGTTGATGGCGTGCAGCACCTCCGCGGTCCGTCGCTTGGCCTCGCGGGCGGAGAGCCCGTAGAGGCGGCCGACCATCTCGACGTTCTCCCGGCCGGTCTGGTACTGGTCGACGGCTGCGAACTGGCCGGCCAGGCCGATGTGTGCCCGGGCGCGCGTGGGCTCCTGCAGCACGTCGATGCCGGCGATGCGCACCTGCCCGGACGCCGGTCGCAGCAGGGTGCACAGGGCTCGGATCAGGGTCGTCTTGCCGGCGCCGTTGGGGCCGAGCAACCCGTAGACCGTGCCGCCCGCGATGTCCAGGCTGACGCGGTCGACGGCGGTGAAGTCGCCGTAGCGGACGACCAGGTCTTGCACCTCGACGATGGTGGTCACGCAGGTAACCGTAGGGCCAGGGCCCAGGGCATCGCCGGTGAGGCGCCTCAGGCCTTGCCCTGCATCGAGGAGCGCGCCGGGTTGCCCTGGTCCTCGGCCTTGGGGTCGGTCTCGTCCTGCTTGGCCCGCACACCGGACTCGACGCGCTCGCCGAGGTGCTTGTCGACGTTGCGCCAGTACTCGAAGGCGCGCTCGAGCACCTTCTCGCTGACCCCGTTGAGCAGGTGCCCGACGATGTTGTCGACCAGCCGGTCGCGGGCTGCGTCGTCGAGGACCTCGCGCACCATCGTGCCGGCCTGGCCCCAGTCGTCGTCCTCCTCGCGCAGCGTGTACGCGGTGCGCACCATGTCACCGTCGGTGTGCCAGCGGCCGCCGTCGTCGGTGCGGGCGGCGTCGGCCTCGGGGCCGCTGTAGGAGTTGGGTGCATAGACGGGGTCGGAGACGTTGCGCACCCGCATGTGCCCGTCCTTGGAGTAGGTGTGCACCGGCGACTTGGGCTCGTTGACCGGGATCTGGCGGTAGTTGCCGCCCAGCCGGGCACGGTGGGCGTCGGAGTAGCTGAAGCCGCGGGCGAGCAGCATCTTGTCCGGCGACAGTCCGGTGCCGGGAACGATGTTGTTGGGCTCGAAGGCGGCTTGCTCGATCTCGGTGTGGTAGTCGGTGACGTTGCGGTTCAGCGTGAGCCGACCGACCTCGTGTAGCGGGTAGTCGCCGTGCGGCCAGACCTTGGTGAGGTCGAAGGGGTTGAACCGGTAGGTCTTGGCGTCCTCGAACGGCATGACCTGCACGTGCAGCGTCCAGCTCGGGTGCTGGCCGTCGGCGATGTGCTCGTAGAGGTCGCGCTGGTGGTAGTCGGTGTCGGCCGAGGCCATCTGGTCGGCCTCGTCCTGGGTGAAGCACTCGATGCCCTGGTCGGTCTTGAAGTGGTACTTCACCCAGAACATCTCGCCGTCGGCGTTGATCCACGAGTAGGTGTGGCTGGAGTAGCCGTTCATGTGCCGCCAGGTGCGCGGGATGCCGCGGTCACCCATCAGCCAGGTGACCTGGTGGGCCGACTCCGGCACTAGCGTCCAGAAGTCCCACTGCATGTCGTGGTCGCGCAGGTTGTTGTCGGCGCGCCGCTTCTGCGAACGGATGAAGTGCTGGAACTTCATCGGGTCGCGCACGAAGAACACCGGGGTGTTGTTGCCGACCAGGTCGAAGTTGCCTTCGTCGGTGTAGAACTTCAGGGCGAAGCCGCGCGGGTCCCGCCAGGTGTCCGGGCTACCGCGCTCGCCGGCGACGGTAGAGAAGCGCGCCAGCACCTCGGTCTTGGTGCCGGGCTGGAACAGGCCGGCACGGGTGTAGGCGCTGACGTCGTGGGTCACCTCGAACTCGCCGAAGGCGCCACCGCCCTTGGCGTGCGGCTGTCGCTCGGCGATGCGCTCCCGGTTGAACTGCGCCATCTGCTCGATCAGGTAGTGGTCCTGGAGCAGCAGCGGTCCGTCGGGGCCGACGCTCAGCGAGAACTCGTCGCTAGCGACGGGGTTGCCGGCGTCGTTGGTGGTGGCGGGACGGGAGCTGTCGGTGGTCATGCGGTCTCTCTCCTCTGCGCGGGCGACGACCCCTGGACGCGGGGCTCGTATGAACGTCGCTTACCCGTGATCGGACACCTCATGCGGTTTCGGCGGCTCCGACTTCGGCGCGGCCCGCATGATCGCGACCAGGAAGTCGGAGTCCTCGCCGAACGGTCGCAGGTCCCAGGTGGAGAGCTGCAGGTCGCACGAGAGGCCGCCGGACTCGGCGTCGGCCAGGAAGGTGTCGAACCCGTACCCGCGGCCGGCTCCGAAGCCCAGCACCAGTCGACCTTCGTCGGCCAGGTGCGCCGCGAGCCGGCGCAGCACCTCCCGCCGGTCGTCGGGGGCCACGAAGGTGATCACGTTGCCCGCGCAGACGATGGCGTCGAAGGGGGCGGGGACGTCTCGGGAGGGCAGGTCCAGGGTGGCGAGATCCGCGACGAGCCACGTGGGGCCCGGGTGGTCCTCCTCGGCCGCGGCGACGAGGACCGGGTCGATGTCGACGCCGACGACGTGGTGTCCGAGTCTCGCCAGGCGTCCGCCGACCCGGCCGCCACCGCACCCGGCATCGAGGACCCGGCCGGCACGCGGCACCATCGCATCGACGAGCCGGGCCTCTCCGGCGAGGTCGGCGCCCTCAGCGGCCATCGAGCGGAACCGCTCGACGTACCAGTGGGAGTGCTGCGGGTTGTCGCGGATGATCTCGGTCCAGGTGCGCTGCTCGGTCACCCCCCGACGCTAGGCCAGCCGATGCTGCGGCGGAACCTGGGTCGCCTGAGGAGTCGGTTGAGGGTTCGGCGGAAGGTTCGGCTGGGCAGGCCTGGGCGAGACTGGGACCCATGACTGAGCCACCGCCCCCGGAGCGTCTCGCACGGAGCCGGCGGCTGGCGGTGCTGACGGACGACCTCGTGCGGATCCCCGGGACCCGGCGTGGGGTGGGGCTCGACGCGGTGATCGGTCTGGTGCCCGGCGTCGGTGACCTGGCGGGATCGGGTATCTCCGGTGTCATCATGATGGACGCGGTGCGGTCGCGGGTGCCTGTGCCGGTACTTGCCCTGATGGCCTGGAACCTGCTGGTCGACGCGGCGCTGGGGCTCGTCCCCTTCGTCGGCGACCTGGCCGACGTGGCGCACCGGGCCAACCGGCGCAACTACCTGCTGCTGGAGGCCGCGGTGGTGGCCAACCCGGATCCGGACCCGCCGACCGTCGGCTACCTCCTCGCAGCGCTGACCCTCACCGTGTTGCCACTGCTCCTGACGGTCGCCCTGGGCGTGGTCACGCTGGTGTTCCTCGTCCGGTGGCTTGCTGGGTGAGCGTCGAACGGCCGCCGGCGCGAGGCGGTGCTGGGCCCGACCGTGCCCAGCGGTTCAGCGCCGCCGGCGGCCGGCCTCTGCCGCGGCACCCGGAGGAGGCTGGTGGTCGACGTCGCGCCGACTCTGCTTGGGGAACTTGGAGCCGCCACCTCCGCTTCGACCCCTGCCCGGTCCGCGGCCCTCCTGCCGAGTGCCGGGGGCGTCGTCGCGGTCGTCGGTGCTCTCCTGGCTCGCCTGAAGGCGGTGGAGCAGGCTTTCGCCTCGTCGGGTGAGCCTCAGTTCCGACCCCTCCGTCGGCCGCCGACCCGGCCGGGTCGGTTCTTCCGTGCGCAGCAGGTAGGAGTAGGCGGTGTCGTACTTGAGCAGCAGGTAGAGCAAGCTGCTTGGGCCGGACGGGGAGGGCGCCAGGGGCCAACAGTCTCGAACGGCGTCGGGCCACTGGTGCTGCACGCCTTCCTGGATCCGGGCAGCCCGCCGACCTGCGCGCGTCTGGTCCTCGAGGAGCAGGATCGGCCGGGCAGCCGTGCCGGGCGGGGAGGGCGCCAGGGCCGCACGTTCTCGAACGACGTCGGGCCACCGTTGTCGCACTCCTTGTTCGATCCGGGCACGCGCCAACCGGCCTGTGACGGGGGGAGCGACCAGGCACAGGACGATGCCCACCGACGCCAACCACCAGAACGTGACCTGCTGCCACCGTTCGGCGTTCGCAGCCGGCCAGCCCTGCACGAAGCTGACCCAGGCCACCACGAAGTAGAAGGAGCCGTACACGGGGGCCCAGCTCGCCGCGACCCCGCTCGGGTGGTCCACGGGCTTGCGGGTGAAGGCGCCGATGACCGTGCGCGGGGTGAAGGTGGTCTCGACCGTGGGGTCGCTGTGCCAGGGTCGTAGCTTCCTGCCCTGCCGGGTGGCGAGCACCCCGCCGACCGCGAGCACGACGCCGAAGCCGACCGCCACGCCGACGTCGGTCCGCAGCTGCTCGGCAACCCACTCGGCCGCGGTCGTCAGCGGGTCGAGGACCGTCCTCAAGACCGCCCACAGGGCTGCCCCCGCGGCAAGCGCACCCAGGAGCACCAGGAGTACCGCCCGCCGTCGGTCACGCAGCCAGGTGCCCGCCCGGCGCACGGCCTTGTCCAGCCTGTTCCACGCGCGCTTGGCGTTGTCGAACGGCGAGAACAGCGGCCACGGGAGGTTACCCAGCACGTAGAGGGCGGCGACCGCTCCGAGGACGATCAGCACCCGGGTGGCAGCGTCCCAACCGCTGTCGTCCGACGTCGTGTCCAGGGCGAAGGCGGTCAACGGCACCACGGGAGCCAGCAGCGCGCAGGCGTGCAGAAGGCTGCCGGTCTTGAGGGCTGAGTAGGCGAAGGCAGCGAGGATCGTGGCGGCGCCAACAAGCCCAGCGGCCGGCGCCAGCCCGCCGAGGACGCCGAGCAGGCTCAGCGTCAGCAGCAGGCCACCGACGACCAGGCCGGCGGTGGCGAGGAAGCGCGCGATCGTGCCCCCGCTGGTCAGGCCGGTCACCACCCAGTGCGGAATCATCATCGCGCCGCGCACCGCGGACGTCAGGGGCCGCAACGCCGGCGCGATCCGGGCCGCGTCCGCGTCGATGACGGTGGCCAGCACGCTGGCGGCGTTGCTGGCGGTGCGGATGAGCGCGTTGCTGCCGGTCTCCTCATCGAGCCGTTCCCGACCGATGCCGGCGCTGTCGAAGGCGTGCAGCGACCGGAGGCCCCGCTCGAGCCGCTGCGTGGCTTCCTCGTCGTCCCGCCGACCGGTCGTGCCGATCTCCTTCAGCAGAGCGTCGTGGTCGAGCAGGAACCGCGTGCCCCGGGTGGGGAATCCGGCGCCCTCGTCCTTGTCGACCTTGACGGCAGCCGCCAGGATCGGGAGCTCCTCGAGGATGATGTCGGCCTGCAGGGGCAGCGCCGCCCAGGTGGCGAGCGCCGGCAGGTGCCGAAGGTCGCACGCGGGGTCGAGGGCGCTCCTCAGGTCCGCTCTGGCCGCGACCTCGAGGGACTCGTGGCGCGCCGGCAGGCGCGCGCCCTGGTACAGCTCGCGCTGCAACAGCTCGAACATCTCGTCCGCGACGTCGTCGCCGCGGTCGAGCATGGCGGCCATCCGTCGCAGCCGACGCGGGTCAAGCACGGTCTGGCACAGCATGGCCGCGGCATCGAGCCGTCCCCACGTCCAGTCGTTCATCCGCCACGAACGTTTGAGGAAGCCCCCGAAGCGAGACAGCTCGAGTCCGGCTGCCTTGTCGTCGGGGGTGACGCTGAAGCGCGCCCAGGGGTGCTCGACGCGCAGGCTCAGCTCTCCGAACTGCACCGGCAGGTTCGCCCCGACCGCCGTCCCGTCGGAGAGCAGCCGGGTGCCGGCGTCGAGCGCCAGCAGCCGCAGCACGATCCGCTCGGTCTCACCGGCGGGCTCGTCGTCCCGTTTGGGCCCGAACAGGAAGCCGACCCAGGGCCCCAGGCCCGAGGCGGGCCCGGCGCTGGTCGCCGTGGCTGCGACGAGCCGGTGACGCACGTCGCTGATCTGCTGGGCGACCTGCTCGACCTCGGCCCAGACCCGTCTCCCGTGAGCGCCGTCGCGGTCGACGAGCTTCTCGATCGCCTTGTCGCGGTCGGCCTCCCTGCCCGGGTGCGTCGGCAACAGGGTCTCGAGGAGCGCGTGGTCCCGCAGGCGCTGGGCGCCGGTGCGCGGCTGCATCGCACGCTGGTAGGCGAGGATGCGGGCGACCCAGTAGTCGCGGTTGGGCTCGAGGTCGCGCAGGTACGGGTTGGTCAGCCATACCTCGTCCACCTCGGTGCGCTCGTTGGCGATCGCGGCAGCTGCCTGGCCCACCCGCCCGCGGGCCTGGGCGAACGTGCCCTCGGAGGATTCCGAGGTGACCGCGAGCGCGGCCCGCAGCACCGCCGCGGCGGCGTCGGCCACGCCGACGGCCGCGGAGTCGCCCCAGCGCCATCCCCGGTCCTTGTCGAGGTAGTCCTCTTGCCAAGGGCGGTACTCCACGGTGCCGGTCTCCGACTCCGGCCCGCGCAGGAACCCGGAAGGCACGTAGGGGAGGTGGCCGTGCTGGGCGAACCAGTGCCGCTGGGCCGACTCGGCGGTTTCCCGGATCCGGTCGTAGGACCAGTGCTCCTTGTTGCCCACCCGGTCGGCCAGACCCCGCGCGGCGTAGCGGGTGCGGATGTGCCGGTAGTGCGGCCACGATGTGCGCAGCACTGCATACAGCGCCTCCACCGGGTCGTCTGCCCCCAGACCCGTCAGGATCTGCTCGCGGCTGCCCTGCCACTCCGCGGCGGCCTGGTTGTGCTCCTTGATCCGCTCCACGAAGCTGCGGCTGCCTTGGGCCAGCAGGGCGCCCAGGACACCGCCCATGGAGCCCGCGGTCGTGGGTGGCGTCGCGGCCTCGTCGGGCGGCACGTCCGCGGCCTCGGGGGCGTGCGGGAAGACCATGAGCATGGACCGTCGCACCGGGCCGTCCGCGTGCCGACGGGCGATCGCATCGAGGGCATGGGTGAGCGGAGTGTTGGCGAGGAGACCGCCGTCGACCGCGTAGCGGGAGTGCACGCCACCGTCGTCGGGATACCAGGAGGCGTAGCGCCGCATGTCGGGACGCAGGTTGTCGCCCGGCTCACCGACGGGGACGAAGGACGGTTCGAAGGCGAACGGGAAGGACGCGGTGCACCGTGCGGCCAGCGCGAGCGCCCGGGCGGTCTCGCGGATGTTCTGGCCGCTGAAGCCGTCCTGTTCAGGGGCGGGTGGCTGACCGCCGTCGCCGACGTTGGAGAAGTGGAACGTGCTGGCGTGGATGCGCTGGGGAATCACCTGGCCGAAGTCGTCCACGGTGACGTCCTGGCCGCCCTTGAGCAACGTGGTGGTCAGGGTCAGGTCGATCTGCGGCACCTTCGGGGGAGCCTGGTAGGAGCGGGCGAGGATCTGCATCGCCCGGTGCAGCTCGGGCAGGAAGTAGTCATCTCCCT
Organism: uncultured Actinomycetota bacterium; assembly: GCA_963801135.1. GTDB lineage: Bacteria > Actinomycetota > Actinomycetes > Propionibacteriales > Nocardioidaceae > Marmoricola_A. Next base: position 18,447 of record CAWDDN010000027.1, read on the forward strand.
GGAGCAGCGAGGTCGGCGCCCCCTGGAAGGGGCGTCTGAGCAGCTCCTCCATGCGGCCCTGCTCGGCCCAGAGGTTGCGCAGCGTGCGCAGGTCGGCGTTCCGGTTGGCCTGGGCCAGGGCAAGGGCAGCACCGTTGATGCCGCCGGCCGACGTCCCGGAGATCACGTCGACCACGACGGTGGTGCGCGCAGCCCCCAAGATCGCGCCGTAGGCCTCGTCGGCCCCCTGCCGGGTCTGGTCGGACCGGGTGAGCCGGTCGATCTCGTGGGCGACGCCGCCCATCCAGACCGCGAGACTGACCCCTCCGTTGAGCACCAGCGCCAGCCGCAGCTCTTCCGTGGGGAGCGCGTCGCGCTGCTCCTTGAACGACGCTCGCGAGTCCGGCTCCGTCGCTACGTCTTCTGACTCAGGCTGCATGGATACGGCCCCTGATCGTCGAGTGCACACCGTCGGTTCTCGCCATTGAAACGCGACCTCGGCGGCGTTGCAGTCCATCCGCACGGTTGTGCCCCAAGGTCCCGAATGGGTGCTGACCGGGCGTTGAGCCGGGTTGACGCCGAGGTCGGCACGTGCGAGAGGGTGGCGGATGATCATTCGCCGAGAGCAGGCCGAGGATGCCCGGGCCATCTCCGCCGTCCACGACGCCGCGTTCAGCGGCCCCCGGACCCAAGGCACCACGGCGGAGTCCCGGCTGGTCGAGGACCTTCGCGAGCAGGAGGATGCGGTGCCGCGGCTGTGCCTGGTGGCGACCGACGACGGCCAGGTCGTCGGGCACGTGATGTGCAGCCGGGGTCGCGTCGAGGGCATCCCGCTGCTGGCCCTCGGGCCGGTCGGTGTCCGCCCGTCCGACCAGGGGAGAGGTGTCGGCTCGGCGCTGATGCACGCCGTCCTGGCAGCGGCCGAGGCGCTGGAGGAGCCGGGGGTCTTCGTGCTCGGCGACCCTGCGTACTACGAGCGGTTCGGCTTCGATCCGGCGAGCGCCCACGGCGTCCAGCCCACGGACGACTCCTGGGGCCGCGACTTCCAGGCCCGCACCTTCGACGCCTGGGACGACGCCTGTGCGGGCACCTTCGAGTACCCGGCGGCGTTCGCCCGCCTCTGAGGCCCCGATCAACCGCCCCGATCAACCGCCCCGATCAACCGCCCTGGTCAACCGCACCGATCAAGGGAGCGAGGTGGGTGGGGCCGACTGCTGCTGCCGCCGGTCGCGGCGCAGCGCCACCTCGTCCACCGCGAGCACCGCGAGGGTCAGCACGATGATCGGCACGACAAAGCCGAGCATCACGGCGCTGAACGCCGGCAGGGCGTCGTGGTCGGAGGCCGCGAGCAGCAGGTAGGCCAAGTAGGCGACGTAGTAGCCCACGAAGACCGCGGCCTCCCAGCGGGCGATCGTGAACCCGGTGAAGACCACCGGGACCAGGGCGACCGCGACGGCGACCATGACCGGCACGTCGAAGCGCAGGGCGGCCGCGTCCACCGGAACCCCGCCGGGGGCGATGACGCCGGTCAGGCCCAGCACGGCGGTGAGGTTGAAGACGTTGCTGCCGACGACGTTGCCGATCGCCATCTCTCATGCTCGCCGCGAACGGCCGCGATCACCGAGGTCGCCAGCTCGGGCAGCGAGGTGCCGATCGCGACAGCGGTCAGGCCGATGACGAGGTCGCTGACGCCGAACGCGACGGCGACATCCGTGGCTGCGGTGACCAGCAGCCTGGCCCCAAGGACGAGCAGGCCCACGCCCGCAGCCACGAGCAGGCCGTCGACCAGCGGCCGGGAGGCCCGGGGAGCGGCTCCGGTGGGGGCGTCCCCGGTGCCGGTCCGACGCCCGATCACGACAGTGATGGCGACGTAGAACACGAGCAGCGCCACCAACAGGCCGCCGTCCAGACGTCCGACCACCCCGTCGAGCATGAGCAAGAGCACGAGGAGCGACACCGTGACCATGACCGGCACGTCGACACGCACGAGCTGCGTGCGGACGGTCACAGGAAGGATGAGGGCCGCGAGGCCGAGCACGAGGAGGACGTTGGTGATGTTGCTGCCGACGACGTTCCCGACGGCCAGCCCGGGCGCGCCGGCCAGGGTGGCGTCGAGCGAGACCGCGAGCTCGGGCGCGGAGGTGGCGAACGCGACCACGGTCAGACCGACGGTGAGGGGCGACAGCCCGGTGGCTCGGCCGAGGCCGCTGCCGCCGCGGACCAGCAGCTCACCCCCGAGGACCAGGAGCAGGAAACCGGCGAGCAGAGCCAGTGCCGTCAGGGGACCCACGTGCTGCAGTGTAGGGAGCGGCAGGACCAGCCTCAGGTGTAGCCGGCACAGCGAAGGGCCCCGTGCACGTCGCGCGGGGCCCTGCTGGTGCTCGGAGGGTCAGTCCTCCTTGCGCTCCTGCTTCTTGGCTTCGGTGAGATCCTCAAGCCGCTCGGCGTCGGCGCGGGTCCCCTCGGCTGCCTGCTCGTCCTGGCGGGCGTCGTCCAGCTCGGTCTTGGCCCGTCGCTGAGCGGCCTTCTGCTTGGTCTCGGCCGCGGTCTTGGCCTGCTCCTTGCGGCTCTCGGCGGCGGACTTGCGGTTGGTGGCGCGCTTGTCGGCGGCCGCCTTCTTGTCCGCGGCGGCCTTGGCGGCGCGCTCCTGCGCCTCCTGCTTGTCACGGGCCTCGACCTCATCGGCCTCGTCGAGTCCGGAGGCGGCGCGGTCCTGCGCCTCCTGACGCTTGCGGGCAGCCTCCTGCCGGCCGGCCAGCTGGGTCTCCCGGGCCTGCTCACGACGGGTCTCGGCCTCGGCCTCGAGCTCGGTCGCGGTGAGCAGCTTGCCGGCGCGGTCCACCCTGGCGGCGCCGCGCCGGGCGATGTCGGGGTTGCGCAGCAGCGTCCCGGCCATCTTGTCGGTGGAGCCCATGGCCCAGCCGACGCGGGCACCGACCTTGTCGGGCAGCTTGTCGGAGAGCCGCTGGTCAGCGGCGGCGAGCGGCTTGCGCGCCAGCTCGTAGGGCAGGGCGATCAGGTTGGTGATCATGGTTGCGGTCCTCACTTCTCGGTCTCGGCGCGGAGCTCGGCGGCTCGCTGCTCTGCTGCCGCTGCCTCCCCCTCGAGCGGGAGGCTCTCGGTCGCCGTACGCAGCTCGGTGGCGTCAGCCTCGGTCTCGGCCTGCTCCGCCTCGCGGAGGCCGGACTCAGCAACGTCCCCGGCGTGCTCCTCGGCAGCCTCACGTCCGGCTTGCTCGCGTAGCGCTTCCTCGTGCTCGGCGGCGGACCTCTCGCTCGCGCGCAGCCGCTCGGCCGCCGACTCCTCACGGCCGGCCTCCTCGCGAGCCCGGTCCTTCAGCTCGGCCGCTTGGTCGCGCTCCTGCCGGTACTGCTCGGTGGCCTCGTCGCGCTTGGCGTCGGCGATCGACTCCTCGGCGACCGCCTCCTTGCGGTGGCGGGCCTCCTCCTGCTGGAGGGTGCCTTCCTGCACCAGGTCGGCATTGCCGGTGACGGCGCCGGTCATCTCTTTGGCCTTGCCGGAGATGTTGTCCAGCAGGCCCTCACGTGCCTCGGATGCTCTCTCGTTGCTCATGTCCTTCACCGTGCCCGGTTCGGGGGAGGGTGCAATCACCTGGGCCGGTGTGACCTGAGTTACGCCGTGGCATCGCGGCAGACCGACGAGCGCGGGCGGAGGGTGAGCCGGCCCTGAGGGTCAGCTTCCGTCGTGGGGCACCAGCTCGGCGGCGGTGCGGACACCGCTCCAGCGGTCGAGCTCGGCGGCGAGGTCGAGCCGCTCGATGGGCGCGGAGTTCTCGTACTCGCCCCAGCTCTCCTTCGGCAGCATCCACATCACCTCGAACTCGTTGCCGTCGGGGTCCTGGGCGTAGACGCTCTTGGTGGCGCCGTGGCTGGACTCCCCGGTCAGCGCGCCCAGCTCGGCCAGCGTCGTGCGGGCCTCCTGGAGCTCCTCGACCGTGTCGACCTGCCAGGCGAGGTGGTAGAGGCCGATCGACCCCCGGGGCCGCGGCCGCTGGGTCCCGACCCCGAACAGCCCGAGGTCGTGGTGGTTGCCGGAGCGGGGGAGTCGGAGGAAGGCGGCGTTCGCCCGGGGCTCCCGCGCCACCACCTGCATGCCGAAGGCCTGCTGGTAGAACGCCAGGCTGCGCTCCAGGTCGGCCACGAACAGCACCGCGTGGTTGAGGCGGACGGCGTTGACGGTCATCGTGTGCTCGCTTTCGTGGGTCGGAGGGGACGCAGGCGGCTTCTCGGGGGCCCGGGCCCGAGCCAGGGTAGTTGTTGCGTCAAGTAAGACCGTACACGATTTAGTTGTTCCGTCAACTCAAGCGTAGCGTGACGTCATGGAACCTCAGTGGCTGACGGCCGACGAACGGGAGGCGTGGTTGCGCCTGATCGGCGTGGTGGAGCTGTTGCCCGGGGTGCTGGACGCCCAGCTGCGGGCCGACTCCGGCTTGACGCACTTCGAGTACTTCGTGCTCGCGATGCTCTCCGAGGCGCAGGACCGCACGCTGCGCATGACCTGGCTCGCCCGGCGCACCAACGCCACGCTGCCGCGGCTCTCCCACGTCGTACGACGGCTGGAGGACCGGGGTCTGGTCGAGCGGTTCCCGTGCCCCGAGGACGGTCGGGCCACCAACGCCCGGCTGACCGAGTCCGGCTGGCGGACGGTGGTGGCCGCCGCGCCCGGCCACGTGGAGACCGTGCGCCGCTCCGTGGTCGATGCCCTCACCCCCGAGCAGCTCGCTCAGCTGCGTGACATCGGTGACGCGCTGCTGGGACGGCTCGACCCGCAGGGACACCTGACCGCGCTGCCCCCCGAGGCGCGCACTCGCTGAGCCGCCCTCCATCGGTGGTCGAGCCCTCAGTCGGTGGTCGAAGCCTCTGTGGGTGGTCGAGCCCTCTGTGGGTGGTCGAGCCCTCCATCGGTGGTCGAGCTTGTCGAGACCACAGCCCGCCCATCGCGGCGCCTCCCACGTCTTCGGAGACCCCCAACCGGGTAAGGCTGGTGCGACCGCACCCGACGGAAGGTGAACACATGAGCGAGCACAAGCCGGAGAACACCGAGCGGCTCGGACGCCTCAGCGACGAGGAGGAGGCAGAAGAGGCCTCCGACACCACCGAGGGTGCTGCCGCCCGCGGCGAGGACGACCCGGCTGAGGGTTCACCGGGGCAGTCGCACCCGGTCGGTGAGGACTTCCCCCACGAGGCGGTCCGCTACGACGAGCCGGAGCGGCGACGCGACCCCGACCAGGGGAGTTGAGGTCGGGAAGCGGCGGCAGCTGAAGACCAGCTGGGGTGATCCCTCGGGAGGTGGCGTCATGAAGGTCGGCGAGGTACGCGGCAAGGACGACGGCAAGAGGCCCAAGGCCACGGCGAGAGACACCACCGTGGCTGCCCGCACCAACGTCTGATGGACCCCCTCTACGTCTCCTGGGGTGTCAGCCTGGTCGTCACCCTCTGGGCGTTGCCGATGGGGTTCATCCGCATGCTGGCCTACCGCTCCGGGGAGATCGACCACACCTCGACGATGCGGACCGCAGCCTGGTTCGCCTTGTCGCTGGGACTGCTGGGGCTGGCCTGCCTCGTGATCTTCACCGTCTGGCTGGTGGCCTGATCGTCGTGACGGTGAGGAGGAGTGCAGGAGCGCGTTGACTCAGCCAGCGCGGAAGAGGTCATAGCGCGCCGCCAGCCGATCGCGATCCGGACGGTCGGCGCGACGGTGCGGCAACACGAGGGTGGCGCCATGCATCTCCTGCAGACCGTGCTTGAGCATCGGGCCGTCGGTCTCCTCGAGCAGCGTGCGGTTGATGTCCACTCGATACCCAGGGGAGATGCCGAGCAGGTTGCGGTCGTAAGCGGCGTGGTGGATCTTGCACAGGCTGAGTCCGTTGCTGACGATGGCCAGGCCGGTCTCCTCGCTGTCGGCGGTGATGTGAGCGGCGTCCAGAAGCTCGCCGTGTCGCAGTCGGCACACCGCGCACCGCACCTCGTAAGCGCGGACCACCATGCCTCGGAACATCGACTGGTGCAGCCGCTGACGGGTGATGCGCTCGGCATAGCGGCGCTCGACCTCGCTGAGGTGGGTCGGGTCGAGGAACATCTGCAGCGACTCGTCGAGCGCGATGACGAACTGTCGCCTGCTGACGTCGTCGTGGACGACGTAGACCGGGAAGACGGGGATGTAGACGCCGGCTTCCACCTTGCGCAGCAAGATGAGCGGCAGCCGCAGCTCACCGGCCCGCCGGAGCTTGGCGTTGTCGCCTTCGACCGAGCCGGCCCGGTAGTCGTAGCGGAAGAGACCGCCCTCGATCTCCCCGTCGTCGTAGGGACCGTCGGGGGAGCTGACGATGGAGAGAGTCGCGTTCAGATGACGTGGGTTCCAGATGCCCTTGCTGGTGTCGATCAGGCGGATGTGGTCGCCGCTCCCGAGGTCGAAGGAGCTGAGCTCGTCCCGTCGTAGGAAGCCGCCAGATTCGGCGACCCGGACGGCCAGTCGCTCCATGACCCGGCGGCGGTGCTCGAGCTCCTCGATGACCGACGCCATAGGCAGAGCTTCCCATCAGCTGCCCGGCTTGTCCTCGCGACGCGTCGGCGCGACTCGTTTACTGAAGGGGGGCAACCTCTCAGGTCGACCAGGCGAGTGCTGGGGAGACAGGACCTCGACGGTGAGCAGGGGAGCCCCCGGTAGGCCGCGCTCAGTGAGCGCACTCCTGGAGGTCACAAGCAGGTCAGGCTGCCCCACGGTGTCGTCGGCCAGCGCCACGTCGAACGGGGCGAGGCGCACGGTCGATCTTCAGGGCAGACCCGGGTCAGCGCCAGGTGCAGTTTGCCGACGGCCTTTGGTGTCGGTTACCCGGCGCAGGGGTCACGACGAGCGTCCCGTCGAGCAGCTCGTAGCGGTGCCCGTCATCGGGCATCGACTCGAGGTCCGCTCGGGCGCTACTGCTCGTCGCCCACCATGGTCACGTCGGTGAAGCCCGCGAGCCGCTCGACGAGGCGACGATCCGCGGTGTACAGCGTCTGGCCCAGCCGCTCGGCGACCGCGACGTACATCATGTCGTAGAGCGGATGCTCGTCGAAGCGTCGCGAGAGCTCGTATCCGCGCGTGACGTCACGAGGCGCATCGGCCAGCTGGAACGGAAGGCGCGAGAGCTGGAGATACGCCTGGTCTGCGTCGTCGCCGCTCCACCTGCCACGCCGGACACCGGTGAGCAGTGCGTTGCCTACCTCCTGCAGGAGCAGTACCGGACCATGCAGCACGGCTTCGGTGGTGCTGAGCCGGTCGAGAAGCCTGCGCGCCGGTCCGGACGGATCGGATTCAGGCGCGACCCAGTCCACGACCACGCTGGCGTCAACGACCGGCACGACCGAGATCCTGCTGCTCGCTCCTGGCGCGGCGGTCGCCGATCACGAGGTCCGCAGCCGAGCCGCCGTTCGTGACGCTACGTGCCTGAGGCAGGCCGTCTCGCCACTCCGCCAGCGTCAGGGCTCTCTCGCCTGCCGCCTCGTCGTCGGAGCCGGTCAGGCGGGCGACGTCGTCGCGACGGATGAGCAGGCGGTTGCCGTCCTTGCGTGCTCTGACCTTGCCCGACCAGACCCAGCGGCGCACCGTCTCCTGCGAACGGTGGGCCAACCTCGCGACCTCCCGGACCTCAAGCATCTCTACACCGTCCACTACAAGCATGTAGCAATGTTACTACTCCATGCGCGACGCAGATGGCTCGTCGACTTCGCCGACCATCGGCGTCACTGGCGCAACGGGGCGGCCGTCGGGCTCCCAGTCCCGCCAGGGTGCCATGTCCTCGGCGAACGGTGTCCGCCAGGCCAGGTGCCCCAGCACCGCGATGACGTACTGGTCGAAGGACATCCCGTAGCACCTGGCGCGGGCTTCGAGCTCGATGTTGAGCGACTCGGGCATGCCGTGCACGGAGAAGGAGCAGGTGAACTCCTGCTGCGCGGCGTACTCGCGCCAGTAGTGGACGTCCCGGTCCTTCTCGAGGGTGAGGTAGAGAACCTCCTCCAGCGGTGGATGCGGCGTGGTAGGCAGGTCAGGGTCCTCCAGCTTCGCGTGACCCAGGGCGCGGACCACCTCGCCCGGCCGTGACGCGAGGTCGTCCGTGCCGGTGTACCAGCGCTCCAACCGGTAGTGGTGGACGAGCAGCTCACGGACCCGCTGCTGCTGCGCGAGCTCTGGGAAGGCGGACTCATCGACCGGTTCGACCGCCAACATCCCGTCGACGAGGCGCAGGCCGACGACGCCGTATCGCGGGATGTCCGGCAGCCAGCCGGCAGGGCCCAGCAGCACCTCGTGCCCGGTGGCGGCTCGGGCGACCTCGCCTTGGCCGTCCGCCAGCGGGACAGGGGTGTACGCCGCGATGTTGAGCAGCGGCTGCAGCGACACCGTCGCCCACAGCTCGGTGCGACCGGCCAGCGGGGCCCGGACCCGGGGTCAGGACCATGCCGTCCAGGACCCGCAGCAGGTGGTCCACCGTGCCGTCGGGACGCCAGACCAGCAGCGTGCTGGTGTCGATGCTCGAGCAGACGGCCTCCTCGTCGATGCGGGCGTCCCGTCGTGCCTTGCGGGCCAACCGAACCAGCAGCCCGACATCGACGGGGCCTCGCTCGCGTACGAGGCGTTCGAGCTCGTGGT
>CAWDDN010000028.1:0-26120 GCA_963801135.1 uncultured Actinomycetota bacterium
GCGGAGGATGCGGGATTCGAACCCGCGAGGGCGTTAACCCAACCCGCTTTCCAAGCGAGCGCCATAGGCCACTAGGCGAATCCTCCGCGGGAGAGGTTACCGGTCCCGCTCCACCCCGTCGAAACGCGGGGCGGTCGTGACCTAGACTCGGGCCAACCCCCCGTGCGGCAGCATCTTGCTGAACTCCCCCAGGGCCGGAAGGCAGCAAGGGCAGGCGAGCTCTGTTGGGTGCGCGGGGGGCCTCTCCTTCTCCGGGGGTGGCCCCGTCCGGTCCGGCATGGGCGGTGTCGGATCCAACGGCTGTGGACACCAATCGAGCGGGGGTGCCGGGTGTCAGTGGTGGCGGTTAGTGTCAGTGCCGTGGAAGCCCCCCTCGCGCTCTACCGCCGCTACCGGCCGGACACCTTCTCCGCCGTCATCGGCCAGGACCACGTGACCGGTCCGCTGCGGGCGGCGCTGCGCAACAACCGGGTCAACCACGCCTACCTCTTCTCCGGTCCGCGCGGCTGCGGCAAGACCACGAGCGCGCGCATCCTGGCCCGCGCGTTGAACTGCGCCAACGGCCCGGTCGAGGAGCCCTGTGGTGAGTGCGCCTCGTGCCGCGAGCTCGCCACCGGGGGGCAGGGCTCGGTCGATGTCATCGAGATCGACGCCGCGTCGCACGGCGGGGTGGACGACGCCCGCGAGCTGCGGGAGCAGGCCACCTTCCGTCCGATGCGCGACCGCTACAAGATCTACATCATCGATGAGGCCCACATGGTCTCCCGCCAGGGCTTCAACGCCCTGCTCAAGATCGTCGAGGAGCCGCCGGAGCACGTGCGGTTCATCTTCGCCACCACCGAGCCCGACAAGGTCATCGGCACGGTCCGCTCCCGCACCCACCACTACCCCTTCCGGCTGATCCCGCCGAAGGTGCTGTCGGCCTACCTGGGTGAGATCTGCCAGCGGGAGGGCGTGCGGGTCGACCCGGCGGCGCTGCCGCTGGTGATCCGGGCCGGCGCCGGCTCGGCGCGAGACACCCTCTCGGTGCTCGACCAGCTCATCGGCGGGTCCGGAGAGCACGGTGTCACCCACGAGCTCGCGGCCGGGCTGCTCGGCTTCACCCCCGACAACCTGCTCGACGAGGTGGTCGACGGACTCGCCGCCCACGACGGCGCTGCGGTGTTCGAGGGGGTCGACCGCGTGGTGGAGACCGGGCAGGACCCGGCGCGCTTCCTCGACGACCTGCTGCGACGGCTGCGCGACCTCGTCATCGTCGCCGCGGTTCCCGATGCCTCGCTCTCCGGCCTCGTGGACGTGCCCGAGGACGCCGCCGAGCGGCTGGTCTCGCAGGCTGCCCGGTTCGGGCGCCACGACCTGACCCGCGCTGCGGGCCTCGTGGCCGACGGCCTCAACGATCTCAAGGGCACCACGGCGCCGCGGATCCTGCTCGAGCTGATCTGTGCCCGGTTGCTCCTCCCTGGGGCCGACGACTCCACCGGCGGCCTCGCGGCGCGCATCGACCGGCTGGAGAAGCGCCTGGCGATGGGCGCCACCGAGGCCGCGCCTCCGCGGCCGTCCCAGCAAGCACCCCAGTCCGCGAACCAGCCGACCGACCCAGCCGACGGACCCAGCCGACCACCCAGCCGGCACCGCAGCCGGTCGCCCACCAGGCACCGCAACAGCCGCCGTCGGCTCAGGTGTCGCCAGGTTCCGACACCGCCCAACCCTCGGCACCATCGCAGCCGACGCACGAAGGCCAGCCCGTCTCGCAGACGCCGCCTGACTCACCGACCCCAGCAGCCCCGACCCCGGCTGCCCCGCCCCCGGATCCGGAGCAGCCCACCCAGCCGCCACGGCTGTCACTGGTCGATATCCGTCGGCTGTGGCCGGACATCCTGACCAAGATCGGGCAACGCCGCCGGATGGCGTGGATCCTGCTCAGCCAGCACGCGCAGGCCATCAGCCTCGAAGGGCGACGCCTCACGCTGGGCTTCAACAACCCGGGCGCTCACGCCTCGTTCGTCGGCGGCGGCAACGACGAGATCCTGCGGCAGTGCCTGATCGACCTCATCGGCGATGACCTGGTGATCGAGGCGGTCATCGACCAGTCGGCGCGGCCGGGAGCAGCCACCCCCCCACCGCCACGGCAGGAGCCGATGCCGACCGGGGATGGCGGGCCAGGCCCGACGGCGTCCACGCAGCGCTCCACTCCCGGGGCGCCGGGCTCAGCCGGGGGCCCGGCTCCCAGCGCACCGTCAGCACCCTCATCGGCGCCGGCAAGCCCGCCGACCCGGCCGGACTCGGCGACCGAAGCGGCACCGGGGCCGGCTGCGGACGACGTGAGCCCCGACGACCGGGATGCCGACCACCTCGACACCGAGCAGCTGCTGGCCCATCGGCTGGGCGCCGAGCTGATCGAGGAGATCCCGCGCGACTGACATCGCGACTCACATCCACCGCTCCGCACCGTGGGCGACAACCAGAGGAGAGCACGATGAGCCAACAGCCTTTCGGCGGCGACGCGGGTGACGCGGGCGGCTTCGACATGGGGGCCCTGCTGGAGCAGGCCCAACAGATGCAGCAGCAGATGATGGCCGCCCAGCAGGAGCTGGCCGAGGCCGAGGTCGAGGGCACCATCGGCGACGGACTGGTCACGGTCACGGTCAACGGCACCGGGGAGTTGCGTGGCGTGAAGATCCGCCGTGGCTCGTTCGACCCCGACGACACCGACGACCTCGAGGACATGATCGTCGCCGCCTACCGCGACGCCCGCTCCCGGGCGGACGCGTTGGCGGAGGAGACGTTCGGTCCGTTGGCCAGCGGCCTGGGCCCCTTGGGGGGTGACCTGGGCGGCGAGCCGGGCGGCGGCCCCGGCGGTGGCGGTCTCCCCCCGGGCTTCTGATGGACGCGGGCCACTGATGTACGAAGGCGTCGTCCAGGACCTGATCGACGAGCTCGGTCGGCTGCCGGGAGTCGGCCCCAAGGGCGCCCAGCGGATCGCGTTCCACCTGCTCGCGGCCGATCCCGCCGACGTGCGTCGACTGGCCGAGATCCTGGTCAAGGTCAAGGACACCGTGCGGTTCTGCGAGGTGTGCGGCAACGTGTCCGAGGACGAGGTCTGCCGCATCTGCCGGGATCCGCGGCGCGAAGCGTCGGTGATCTGCGTGGTGGAGGAGCCCAAGGACGTCGTGGCGATCGAGCGCACCAAGGAGTTCCGCGGGCGCTACCACGTGCTGGGCGGCGCGATCTCGCCGATCGACAACATCGGGCCCGACCAGCTGCGCATCCGTGAGCTGATGAGCCGGCTGGCCGACGGAGAGGTCCAGGAGGTCATCCTGGCGATGGACCCCAATCTCGAGGGCGAGGCGACCGCGACGTACCTCACGCGCTTTCTCCAGCCCTTGGGCTTGCGCGTCTCGCGCCTGGCGAGTGGACTGCCGGTAGGCGGTGACCTGGAGTACGCCGACGAGGTGACGCTCGGGCGCGCCTTCGAAGGGAGGAGGATCGTCCATGGATGAGGGGCCGAGGAACCAGCCCGACGCCAGCCCGGCGCCCGAGGGCGCGACGCCACGCGTCGAGCCACTGCTCGACGAAGCCACCGTCGACTTCGCCCATGGCGTCGCCGACCAGGTGGCGTCCTTCCTGATCGCGCTGCGCGAGATCTCGCGGGGCGAGGTCAGCGGCGGCCACGCCGTCTCGCTGCTCCTGCTCGAGGTGAGCCAGCTGCTGCTCGCCGGTGGCCGGCTGGGCGTCCAGGTGGACTTCCCCCGCCCCCAGGTCTACGAGCCCGACGCCGGGCCCGACCCCGACCTCGACGCGATGCGGCACCGCCTCGGCGTCCTGCTGGAGGGTGTCGACGCCTACACGATCAACTTCGATCCCTACGCAGACCCGCCCGAGCTGGTCTCCTCGTTGCTCTCCGACGAGCTCACGTCGGTCGCGTCCACGGTCGCCCACGGCCTGCGCCACTTCAAGCGCGGCCACGTCGCCGAGGCGCTGTGGTGGTGGCAGTTCTCCTACGTCTCCTCCTGGGGCAACGAGGCCAGCGGCGCCCTGCGGGCGCTGCAGTCGGTGGTCACCCACGACAGGTTGGACACCGAGGACACGAGCGAGGCCGACGTGCTGGCCACCGCCGAGCAGGTGCTGGGCGACCGACTGGGCGACTGACTGGGCGACTGACTGGGCGACGCGCTGGGCGACCAAATGGGCGACCAACTGGGTGACTGAAGCCGCCGGTCACCGGAATCGGGTTTCGGGGCCAGGACGCACCGCCGGTACGATCGGGGGGTTGCCGAGACCCCGGCGCATCCGTCGGCAGGGAAGGATCAGGCGTGAGCATTGTCGTGCAGAAGTACGGCGGCTCCTCGGTCGCCGACGCGGACGGAGTCAAGCGCGTCGCGCAGCGGATCGTCGACGCCAAACGCGCCGGTCACCACGTCGTCGTGGTGGTCTCGGCGATGGGGGACTCGACCGACGAGCTCATCGACCTCGCTCAGCAGGTGTCGCCGGTACCCCCGCCGCGTGAGCTCGACATGCTGCTCACCGCTGGTGAGCGGATCTCGATGGCGCTGCTGGCGATGGCGGTCGGCAACCTCGGTCACGAAGCCCGGTCCTTCACCGGCAGCCAGGCGGGGGTGATCACCGACGGCACCCACGGGCGGGCCAAGATCATCGACGTCACCCCGGGCCGGATCCAGGCAGCCCTCGACGAAGGGGCGATCGCGATCGTCGCGGGCTTCCAAGGGGTGAGCCAGGGCACCAAGGACATCACCACGCTGGGCCGAGGTGGCTCCGACACCACGGCGGTCGCCCTGGCTGCCGCGATGGCCGCCGAGGTGTGCGAGATCTACACCGACGTCGACGGCGTCTTCACCGCCGACCCGCGCATCGTGCCCACCGCCCAGCGCCTGGAGCGGGTCTCCTACGAGGAGATGCTCGAGCTGGCGGCCTGTGGCGCCAAGGTCCTGCACCTGCGGTGCGTGGAGTACGCGCGGCGCTACCTCATCCCCATCCACGTGAGGTCGTCGTTCAGCAAGCTCGACGGCACCTGGATCTCCGACACCAACGCAGCAGAGAGTGAACCCATGGAACAGGCCATCATCGCCGGCGTCGCCCATGACCGTTCGGAGGCCAAGATCACCGTGGTCGGCGTCCCCGACAAGATCGGGGAGGCGGCCGCGATCTTCGACACCGTGGCGACCGCGGGCATCAACCTCGACATGATCGTGCAGAACGTCTCGGCCGCGGCCACCAACCTCACCGACATCTCCTTCACGCTGCCTCGAAGTGACGGGCAGACCGCGATGGCCGCGCTCGCGCGGATCAAGGACTCGGTGGGCTACGACTCGTTGCTCTACGACGACCAGATCGGCAAGGTCTCGCTGATCGGCGCCGGAATGCGCAGCCACCCCGGCGTGACCGCGAAGTTCTTCTCCGCGCTCGCCTCGGCCGGGGTCAACATCGAGATGATCTCGACCTCGGAGATCCGGATCTCCGTCGTCGTCGACGAGATCCAGGTCGACGACGCGGTGCGCTCTGCTCACGCCGCGTTCGACCTCGACTCCGACCAGGTCGAGGCCGTGATCTACGGCGGGACCGGCCGGTGACGGCCCTCGCCGGTCGAGCCCGCCCGCTCAACGTCGGCATCGTCGGCGCCACCGGGCAGGTGGGGGTCGCGATGCGCGACATCCTGCTCGAGCGCGGGTTCGCCGTCGACGAGCTGCGGTTCTTCGCGTCTTCCCGCTCCGCGGGTCGCACCCTGACCTGGGGTGACCGCGAGGTCGTGGTGGAGGACGTCGAGACCGCCGACCCGACCGGGCTCGACGTGGCCCTGTTCTCCGCCGGTGCCACCACGTCGCGGGCCCAGGCTCCACGCTTCGCCGAGGCGGGGGTGATCGTGGTCGACAACTCCTCGGCCTGGCGGCGCGACCCCGACGTCCCCCTGGTCGTCAGCGAGGTGAACCCTGCGGCGATCCGCGAGGCACGGAAGGGCATCATCGCCAACCCCAACTGCACGACGATGGCCGCGATGCCGGTTCTCAAGCCGCTGCACGACGAGGCCGGGCTGGTGCGGCTGGTCGCCAGCACCTACCAGGCGGTGTCCGGCAGCGGTGTGGCCGGCGTGCGCGAGCTGGCGGGCCAGCTCGCCGCGACCGACGACCCGACGCCGCTGGCCTATGACGGCGCTGCGGTGCAGCTGCCAGCGCCGGAGAAGTACGTCGCCCCGATCGCCTTCAACGTCGTCCCGCTGGCCGGCTCGGTCGTCGACGACGGCAGCGAAGAGACCGACGAGGAGCAGAAGCTGCGCAACGAGTCGCGCAAGATCCTCGACATCCCCGACCTGCGTGTCTCCGGCACGTGCGTACGGGTGCCGGTCTTCACCGGCCACTCGCTGTCGCTCAACGTCGAGTTCGCCTCGCCGCTCCCTGCCAAGCGCGCGCTGGAGCTGCTCGCCAAGGCCCCGGGGGTCGAGGTCGCCGAGGTGCCGACCCCGCTGGCAGCCGCGGGCCGCGACCCGGCGTACGTCGGCCGGGTGCGCCAGGACCAGAGCGTCGAGGGGGAACGGGGCCTGGTGCTGTTCGTGAGCAACGACAACCTCCGCAAGGGGGCGGCCCTCAACACGGTGCAGATCGCGGAGCTCGTCGCGGCGTCGAAGACGTCCTGACACCACCCCGTCGAGCTCGTCGAGACCTCCGCTGCGGTCAGCGGACGTCGTGCAGCTCGGGTTGCTCCTCCTCGAGGATCTCCTCGTCGAAGCGGCTGACGATCCAGTGCGCGACGCCGAAGGTGAGCGCGCAGAGGATCGGCGCCACGATGATCATCCACGGCTCGAGCAGGCTGGGAAGCAGCGCGACCAGGCACAGCGCCACGAACATCGCCACGCCGAGGAAGCTCAGTCCGCCCGAGTCCTGCACCCCGAACATCCGCAGCAGTGCCGAGCCGCCGAGCACCATCAGCACGACGACGACCAGCAGCACGAGCAGACCGGGGCCGCCGCAGGAGTCGGTGCCGGTGACCAGCTCGCACCCGACGAGGCTGACGAAGGTCAGGACGACCGCAGCGAGCCCGATGACGGCGCCGACCACGAGGGCGGCGACCTGGGCGCCCAGCGACGGCAGGTTCGGTGACCGGCGGGCGGCCGGAGGCGCGATCCGCGAACCGCGGCGCCGGCGCGGACCCCTGGTGGCGTTGCCGGCTGCGGCGGGCTCATCGGGGGCCCCGAGCATCTGGGTCGCCTCGGGCTCGGGCCGGGTGACGGGCTGGGTGACGGGCTGGGTGACGGACTGGGTGACTGGCTCGGTCTCGACGGTGGGCTCCGGCCGGTCCTCGACCGCGGGTGCCCGGTCGGCTGGTGGCTGCTCGGTGCCCTGCGGGGGCGTCTCGGGGGCCGGAGCGGACTCTGCCGCAGTGGAACCGACGGGAGCAGGCTCTGCGGGAGCGGACCCTGCCGGGGTGGACTCCGCCGAGGTGGACTCCGCCGGCGTGGACCCCGCCGGCGTGGACTCTGAAGCGGACTCTGCCGAAGCGGACTCCGGTGGCGGCGGCGCCGACGCCCCGTTGCGCCGCTTCTTCTTCCCGAAGAGGGAGAGCTCCAGCTTCTCGGTCTCGGGGTCCTTCTCAGCCATGGGTGAAGTCTGCCACGCCGCCATCCGGAGTGCGGGGAGTGAGCCCTGGGGCGGGAGCGGCGCGCAGCGCCCCCGCCCGAGGCTCAGGCGGGGACCTCGGCTGCGATGATCCGGCGCAGCGGGCAGGAGCGAACGAACGACAAGCAGGCTCCGGCCGCTGTCCCGATGACCACGACGACGACCGCCACGACGGGCAGCGCCCACGAGGGTCCCTGCTGGGCGAGCACGAAGCCGCCCATGGCGAGCACGAACCAGCCGAACCCCTTGCGGAGGGCGGCTTCCGGCACCACTCCCACCAGCCGGCCCCCGGCCACACTGCCCGCGATCGCGGCCAGGGTGACGCCCAGGATCAGCGGCCAGTCGAGGGTGACGGTGGTGAGGTAGCCGGCGAGCCCGGCGAAGGACTTCATCGCGATCACCAGCAGCGAGGTGCCGACCGCGACGGACATCGGCAGGCCGCCGAGGAGCACCAGGGCCGGGACCACCAGGAAGCCGCCGCCGGCGCCGACAAGACCGGTGACGAGTCCCACGACGGAGCCGTCGATCAGGATCCTCGCCAGCGGCAGCCGGTGCTGCTCACCTCCGGTCGGTGTCGGTGGCGACTTCCGGCCGCGCAGCATCGCGACCGAGGTGGCGAGCATCATCAGCGCGAAGGCGACGAGCAGCCAGTCGCCGGGGATCTGCCCGCCGAGCAGGCCGCCGCCGAAGGCTCCTCCCATCGCGGCCAGCCCGAAGAGCAGCCCGGTGCGCCACTGCACCCGGCCTCCTCGGGCGTGGCCGATCACCCCGGCGATCGAGGTGACGCCCACGACGAACAGCGACGCCGCGATGGCCTCCTTGGCCGGCAGCCCGGCGACGTACACCAGGATCGGGACGGTCAGGATCGATCCGCCCCCGCCGAGCAGCCCGAGGGAAGCCCCGATGAGCAGCGACAGGACCAGGATGAGGGGCAGTGAGTCCATCTCAGACGATCGGGAGGCCGGACTTGGCGGCGTTCTCGTCGAACGAGTCGTCCACCGACACCACGTCGTGTCCCCGTGCAATCAGGATGGAGGCCACGACCGATGCCCGGTAGCCGGCTGCGCAGTGCACCCACAGCGGCTTGTGGGGGATCGAGTCGAGGTGGGCGAGCACGGCGTGGATGGGCACGTTCACGGCACCGTCGATGTGGGCTGCTTCGAACTCCGCGGGACGCCGGACGTCGAGGATGACGCGTTCGGCGTCGGGGTCATCGCGGAGCTCGGTGGCGAGCCCGGCGAAGTCGCTGACCGGGTAGCCGGCCAGCGGCTTGCCGGCTGACCAGTCCTCCGGCTTGCCGGTGGCCATCGCGGCGGGGTCCCTGCCGATCCGGACCATGTCCCGTTGCGCCTCGGCGACCTGGTCGGGGGTCTCGCCGAGCAGGGTGACCGGAGCGTCGTAGGGGAGGATCCATCCCAGGTAGGTGATGAACTCGCCGTCGGTGCCGAAGTTGACGCTGCCCTGCAGGTGGCCCGCGGCGAAGGCGGACCGGGTGCGCAGGTCCACCACCCACTCCCCGGCGTCGATGCGCCGACGCAGCTCCGCCGGGTCGGCGACCTGGGGCGCGCTGAGGTCGGGGGCCGCCGGGCCGTCGGCATTGGCCGGGCCCATGTAGGCGTAGTAGGCGGGGAACTCCTCGAGGCCGTCGAGCAGCTCCTCGACGTAGGCTTCCTCGCCCTTGGTCAGGGCGGGGTTGTTGCGCTTCTCTTGGCCGATGGTGCTCGCGGTGCCCTCGGTCTGGGTCGCGGAGCAGAAGCTGCCGAAGCCGTGGGTCGGGTAGACCGACGCCTGGTCCGGCAGCTCGTGGGCGAGGCGTTGCGCGGAGTTCCACTGGGCGTGGACGAGCGTGTTGGTGTGGTCCGGGCCGAGCAGGTCGGGCCGGCCGGTGGAGCCGTAGAGCAGGGATCCGCCGGTGAAGACGCCCATCGGCGTCCCCTCGACGGACAGGGCGTAGGAGAGGTGGGTGTGGGTGTGGCCCGGCGTGTGGATCACGCGCACGGACATGGCGCCGACGTCGATGACGTCGTCGTCGCGCACCGGGGTGCGGTCGAAGGCGACGTCGTCGTCGGCGTTGACGTGGTACGCCGCGCCCAGCTCGCGAGCCAGCGCCAGCCCCCCGGTCACGTAGTCGTTGTGGATGTGGGTCTCGAAGACGTGGGTGATCCTCACCCCTTGCTCCTCGGCGACGGCGAGCACGCGGTCGTAGTCGCGCTGGGGGTCGACCACGAGCGCGACCTCGCCGTCGTGGGCGAGGTAGGTGCGGTCGCCGAGTCCTGGGGTGTCGATCGGGACGATGGTGGTCAAGGTGCCTCCTAGGTCGAGATACCAGGGGGGGTATCGCTCTGGCCAGTGTAAGCGAAAGGCACGGACATTTCATTCCCGTCGCTGAGGTCGGGTTGGCCGAGGTCGGGTCGGTCGAGGTCCGGTGGACCGGGTGACGGCTCAGCGAGCTCGCCGTCGAGACCAGCAAGGACTTCGCAGCCACCGACCCCCGAAATGACGAACACCCGAACCCACGTCTCCGCAGGTCCGGGTGTCGCCGATGTCCTGAGACATCACAGCGTCGGGCTGACAGGATTTGAACCTGCGGCCTCCTCGTCCCGAACGAGGCGCGCTACCAAACTGCGCCACAGCCCGTGTGAAGCGCTGGCGAGTCTAACCGAGCCGCCGGGCTGCGCAGGAGTCGGGGCGAGCGACCCTCAGGCGCGCGGCACCAGGGTCAGCAGCGAAGCAGCAGGCCGGCAGCACACCCGCCCCACGGCGTAGGGCGACGTGCCGGCGCCGGGACACACGTGCAGCCACGCGGTTCCCGGGGCCTTCGGGTCGGACTGCGCCGGGTGCGTGCTGAGGCCGCTGGCCCGGGCACGGTCGAGGTCGCAGTTGGTGACCAGTGCGCGGCGCACCGGCAGGCAGAGCTGCCCGCCGTGGGTGTGCCCGGCGAGGATGGCGTCGTAGCCGTCGCGCGAGAACTGGTCCAGCACCCGCAGGTAGGGGGCGTGGGCCACGGCGATCCGGATGTCGGCCGTGCGGTCGGCCGGGCCGGCCACGGCGTCGAGGTCGTCGTAGCCGAGGTGGGGGTCGTCGACGCCGGCGAACGCGAAGCGCACGCCCTTGACCGTCAGCTCGTCGCATCGATTGGTGAGGTCGCGCCACCCGGCCCCGGTGAACCGGGTCACCATGTCGCGCCACGGCAGGTGGGGGCCGTGGACCTTGCGCCTGCCGTCATCGGGCAGCAGGTACATGACGGGGTTGCGCAGCGTGGGGGCGAAGTAGTCGTTCGAGCCCTGGACGAAGACCCCGGGGATGTCGAGCAGGGGACCCAAGGCATCGACGAGGGGCGCGACGGCGTCCTGGTGCGCGAGGTTGTCCCCGGTGTTCACGACCAGGTCGGGCTCCAGGGCGGCCAAGGAGGCGATCCACTGCCGCTTGCGTCGCTGGTACGGCGTGAGGTGGACGTCGCTGATGTGCAGCACCCGGATCTGGTCCGCGCCTGGTGGCAGCACCGGGAGGGTCTCGCGCAGCAGCGTGAACCACCGAGCCTCCAGCCACGCGTACCCGAGTCCGCCGACCCCCGCGGCGCCCAGGGCCGCGGTGGCCTGCACGAGTCGTGAGGCGGGGCGGGGAGCTGGAGGCGGGCCAGGCGACGGGCCAGACGACGAGCCGGACGAATTCACCAGGTCAGGCTGCCACAATGGAGGTCATGAGCGCTCTCAAGGACCGGCTGCGCCAGGACCTCACCACCGCGATGAAGTCCCGCGACGAGCTGCGTGCCTCCACCTTGCGCATGGTGCTGACCGCGGTCACCAACGCCGAGGTCGCGGGCAAGCAGGCACGCGAGCTCACCGACGACGACGTCATCGGCGTGCTGACCTCGGAGTCGAAGAAGCGTCGTGAGGCCGCCACCGCCTACGACGACGCCGGGCGCCAGGAGGCTGCCGACAAGGAGCGGGCCGAGGCAGGGGTGATCGCGGAGTACCTCCCCGAGCAGCTGTCCGAGGCTGAGGTCACCGAGATCGTGCGCGCGGCCATCGAGCAGACCGGGGCGGGCGACGAGGGGATGCGGTCGATGGGGAAGGTGATGGGCGTGGTGCAGCCGCGCGTCAAGGGTCGCGCCGACGGAGCTGCCGTCGCCGCCGAGGTTCGTCGCCAGCTCGGCCAGTAGCCCCGTCCCGACGGCCCCGTCGGAAGGCTGGGGTCAGTTGTCCTTCTTCTTGTCGCGCTTCGGGCTGCCGTCGGAGATGTAGAGCGTCACCAGGGTGCCGGTGCCGACGCGGGCATCAGCCACCGGTTGGGTGCGGGCGACGCGGTCCTTGTCGAGACGGGAGTTGACGTAACGCCCGATGCTCGGCACGAAGCCTGCCTCGCGCAGCGAGTCGGCGGCCTCGGAGGAGGACAGCCCGGTGACGTCGGGAACCCGGACGACGCGTCCGAGGATCGCGTTGGGGTCGGGGGTCACGAAGTCCTCGTCCTCCAGCTGGTCCGTGACCCGCTTCATCGCGTCGCCCCACATCGGGCCGGCCTGGGTGGAGCCGAAGGCCCGGCTGATGTAGCTTCCGCCGACCGACTGGCCGTTGAGGGTGATCGGGTGGCCCAGGCTGTTGGCGCCCGCGATCATGGCGGCGGTCGCCATGTTCGGGGTGTAGCCGATGAACCAGACCGCCATGTTGTCGTTGATCGTGCCGGTCTTGCCGGCGGAGGGCTGTCCGAGCGAGAGGCCGGCGCCGTACCCGAACCCCCCGGGCTCCTGCACGCCCCGCAGCACCTCGTTGATCGCATCGGCGACGGGCGCGGGGAGGACCTGGCGGCAGGTGGAGGGGTAGTCGGCGAGGACCTTGCCGGCGTCGTCGAGGATCTCGGTCACCGGCTGCGGCTCGCAGTACTCGCCGCGAGCCGCGAACGTGGCGTAGGCGCCGGCCATCGACAACGGGTTGGTGCTGGTGACTCCGAGGGTGAACGGAGCGACGACGTCGCGCTCGGGCACGTCGATCCCCGTGCTGCGGGCCAACGTGATCGGGTCGCACAGGCCGGTGCGCTGCTCGAGCTGGGCGAAGAAGGTGTTCACCGACTCACGGGTGCCGGTGACCAGCGTGAAGTTCCCCGAGCCGGTGGAGTTCGAGGGCGTCCATACGTCGGTGCTCGCCAACGGGCCTTGGCAGGTCTCGAAGCGGTTCGACGGGATCGAGATCTTGTCGGGTGCGTAGATGCTGGTCGAGAGCGGGATTCCCTGCTTGACGGCTGCAGCCAGCACGAAGACCTTGAAGGTCGAGCCTGCCTGGAACCCGCCCGAGTCGCCGTACTCGCTGGGGACGACGTAGTTGAGGAAGGTGCGCCCCTCGGCCTTGTCAGGCCCCATCGGCCGTGACTGCGCCAACGCACGGACGCGGCCGGTGCCGGGCTCGACCATGGCGAGCCCGCCGATCGCCTGGTCCTTCGGGTAGACGTGGGAACGGACCGAGGAGTCGGCCGCGCGCTGCATGCGCTGGTTGATGGTGGTCTTGATCGTCAGTCCGCCACCGAAGAGGAGGCGGCGGCGGTCCGCGACCGTCTCCCCGAGGCGGGGGTCCTGGAGCAGCCACTCACGCACATAGTCGCAGAAGAACTCGCCGTTGACGCCGACGCATCCGTTGCGTGACGGCTTCACCTTCAGGCCGAGGCCCCTGCTGGTGACCTTGCGTGCCCGCTTGTCGGGGATGACGCCGAGCTCCCGCATCCGCTCGAGGACGACGTTGCGGCGGGCCTTCGCCTCGCGGGGGTTGTCGGTGGGGTCGTAGCGGGACGGGTTCTTGACCAGGCCGGCCAGCAGGGCGGCCTGCCGCAGGTTGAGCTTGGCCGCGGGCTTGGAGAAGAAGCGCCGTGCTGCCGCCTCGACCCCGTAGGCGCCGTCGCCGAAGTAGGAGACGTTGAGGTAGCGCTCGAGGATCCAGTCCTTGCTGTACTTGCGCTCGAAGGCGACCGCGTAGCGCAGCTCGTTCCACTTGCGCTGGTAGGTGTCCGCAGTCGCAGCGGCGATCTCGGACTTGGTCTCGGCCTGGTTGACCAGGGTCTGCTTCACCATCTGCTGGGTGATCGAGGAGCCGCCCTGCACCACCCCGGAGTTGGCCTGGTTGGTGATGAAGGCGCGCAGCGTGCCTTTCAGGTCGAGGGCGCCGTGCTCGTAGAAGCGGTAGTCCTCGATCGAGAGCATCGCCTTGCGCATGACGGGCGAGACCTCATCGAGCCGGACGTTGACGCGGTTCTGGTCGTACCACGTCGCCAGCCGCTTGCCGTTGGCGTCGAGCACCTTCGTGCGCTGGGCCAGCTGCTCGGCCTCGAGGTCTTCGGGCAGGTCCTCGAGACTGTCGGCGACTTCGTTGGCGCCGATCCCCGCGACCGCGACGAAGGGCAGCGCGAGCCCGGCGACGAGCAGGCCGACAAGGGCGGACACGCCCAGCATCACCCCGAGATGGGAGAGCACCGAGGCCGCGGTGAGGTCCTGGTCCCGACGTGGCATGGGAGCAGCGTACGTGACCCCCCGAGCCGGTTCGCCTTACACCAAGGCGCGAAGAAACACATGGATGTCATTTACCAACCCGGATTCCTGGGCTAGTCCGAAAGGACCAGGGACCGTCCCGAAATACGCGTCACAGCAGTCACAGAAACAACATCGATGTCATTTCGTCACAAGGCGCTAGGGTCATTCAGGCCTAAGGTCCGCCGATTAGTGAAGACGGGTAGTTACTAATGACTAATGACATTTGCCCCCCTGGTGTCTGTCTACGGGCGTGTCTTGTCTTTACATTGGATGCAGGAGATCTTCTCCGGCCCCTGTTTGGGAGAGCAGGGTGAGCGCAAAGGGATACGAAGCCATGACCTGGAACGACGACTGGGCGTCGCACGCACAGTGCAAGGCGAGCCGGCCGGACGAGCTCTTCGTCCGCGGGGCAGCGCAGAACAAGGCAAAGCAGCTGTGCGGCGGGTGCCCCGTTCGCACCGAGTGCCTCGCAGAAGCCCTCGACCAACAGATCGAGTGGGGCGTCTGGGGCGGCATGACCGAGCGGGAGCGCAGGGCGATCCTGCGCAAGCGCCCCAACGTCACCTCGTGGCGACGGATCCTGGAGACCGCGCAGAGCGAGCAGGCGGTCTCGGTCTCACGCTCCATCGGCGCCTGAGACCGACCGCCTCGGCGGGCCGGCACCCCGCGATCGGACCTGAGCCGCGGGCTCACCCGGCCAGGAGGTCTCCGACCCGTCGCAACCCCTCGAGGTCGTGGACATCGGTCGGCAGAGCGGGGACCACGGCTTCGGGCACGTGCGGGTGAGCTGCGGAGAAGCGCTGGCGTAGCCGGAGCTCACGGGCAACCCGCTTCATCCGGTCGGCGTGCAACCGCAGCAGGCCAGGGGTGACGCTGTCCGGACGCAGTCGCTCGATGCGGTCGGCGGCGGTGATCGCCTCCTCGACGCCGAGGCCCGCCAGCGGCTCGGTCGCCCGGTTCACCACCAGGCCCGCCAGCGGCATCCGCTCCTCGTCCAGCCGCTCGACGAAGAACGTCGCCTCGCGCAGCGCGTCAGGCTCGGGCGCCGCCACGACGAGGAAGGCGGTCTCCGGCGTCTGGAGCATCTCGTAGGTCTGCTGGGCGCGGTTGCGGAAGCCGCCGAAGAGGGTGTCGAACGCCGCGACGAACATCTGGAGGTCCTTGAGCACCTGGGCGCCGACGATCTTGGCCATCGTGTTGGTGACGGTGCCCAGACCTGCGGTCATCAGCTTGGCCGGTCCCTTCGCCGGTGCCAGCAGCATCCGGATGAAGCGGCCGTCGAGGAAACCGGAGAGACGTTCCGGGGCGTCGAGGAAGTCCAGTGCCGAGCGGGCTGGTGGGGTGTCGACCACGATGAGGTCCCAGCGGCCGCTCCTGCGCGAGTCCTGGCGCAGCTGGCTGAGCTTCTCCATCGCCATGTACTCCTGTGTGCCCGCGAAGGAGCTCGACAGCGTCACGTAGAACGGGTTGCTCAGGATCGACTGCGCCTTCTCCGGGGTCGTCTGGGAGAGCACCACCTCGTCGAAGGTGCGCTTCATGTCCAGCATCATCGCCTCGAGCGAGCCGCCGTTGTCCCTCACGCCGGCAACGGGCCGGGGCTCGTTGTCCAGCTTCTCGATGCCCATGGACTGGGCGAGCCGGCGGGCCGGGTCGATGGTGAGCACGACCACGTCTCGCCCCATCTCGGCCGCCCGCAACGCCAGCGCGGCCGAGGTGGTGGTCTTGCCCACCCCGCCGGACCCGCAGCAGACGATGACCTGCGTACCCCGGTCACGCAGCATCGCGTCGACGTCGAGGTGGGGCGTCGTGCTCGAGCGGGCCGCGAGCGGGCCGACGCGTGGGTGACTGGTCTTCGAGGTCATGCCATTCCCTGCTCTCGCAGCTCCTGGGCGAGCTCGTACAGCCCGCCCAGGTCGATGCCGTCAGGCAACCGCCGCAGCTCGTAGTGTCGGACGTCGAGGGCCTCGATCCTGGTCCACTGACGGTCCTCGAGGTCGCGGCGCTCGGCGTAGGAATGGGCCTCGTCGACCAGGCCCTGGACCAGCTCCGGGCTCACCTGGCAACCGGCGTCGGTAAGGTCCTTGTCGACCTCAGCGCTGGACAGCTCGCCGGCGAGCGCCCGTTGCCGGGCGACGGGATCCAGCTCGTCGGGCCGGGTCAGGTTCACCACGACGCCGCCCACCGGCAGGCCGTTCTTCCTCAGCTCCTGGATGCCGTCAGCGGTCTCCTGGACGGGCATGTCCTCGAGCACGGTGACCAGGTGTACGGCCGTGCGGGGCGAGGTGAGCAGGTTCATCACCCGCTCGGTCTGCCCCTTGACCATGCCCACCTTGGCCAAGTCCCCGAACTCGCCGTTGACGTTGAGGAACTGGGCGATCCGTCCGGTGGGTGGAGCGTCGAGCACCACGGCGTCGTACCGCCGCGCCCCCTTGTTGCGCGAGTTCCGCTCCACCGCCTCGAACACCTTGCCGGTGAGCAGGACGTCGCGAAGCCCGGGGGCGATGGTCGTGGCGAAGTCGAGCACCCCGAACCTGTCGAGCAGGCGACCGGTGCGGTTCCCCATCCGGTAGTAGAGCTGGATGTACTCCAGCATCGCCGACTCGGCGTCGATGGCGAGGGCGTAGACATCTCCACCGTCGTCAGGCCCCTGCGCCACCCGGCGTTCCTCGTAGGGAAGGGGAGGGACGTCGAAGAGCTGGGCGATGCCCTGTCGCCCCTCGACCTCGCAGAGCAGCACGTGCTTGCCGCGGGAAGCGAGAGCCAGGGCGAGGGCGGCCGCCACCGTGGTCTTGCCGGTGCCTCCCTTGCCGCTCACGACGTGGAGCGCCACGTTCGGCCAGTGGGTCGTGCTGGCTTCGTCGGTCACGGTGGTCGAGGGTATCGGCCCGCCCCCACCCGCGTCCCCGGCACGGGTCCACACCCCCTGGTCGCACGGCGTTCACACCAGCCCCGACGACACCCACGACGTCGGAGGGCACGGTTGGGTCAGGATCTCGCCCACCGCGATCTGCTGCCTTAGGGTGCACGGATGGACAAGGTCGTGGCCAGCGCGGCGGAAGCCGTGGCCGACATCGCAGACGGCAGCTCCCTGGCCGTCGGAGGTTTCGGACTCTGTGGGATCCCGTCGGTGCTCATCGAGGCGTTGCTGCGCTCGGGGGTGAGCGATCTCGAGGCGGTCTCGAACAACTGCGGCGTCGACGACTGGGGCCTCGGCCGGCTGCTGGCCGAGAAGCGCATCCGTCGGATGGTCTCGTCGTACGTCGGGGAGAACAAGGAGTTCGCCCGGCAGTACCTCTCCGGAGAGCTCGAGGTCGAGCTGACACCGCAGGGCACCCTCGCCGAACGGATGCGGGCCGGCGGCTCGGGGATCGCGGCGTTCTTCACCGTCACCGGTGTCGGCACCCAGGTGGCCGAGGGCGGACTTCCGTGGCGCCACGCCGAGGACGGTTCGGTGGCGGTGGCCTCCCCGGCCAAGGAGGTGCGCAGCTTCGAGACGGCGGACGGGCCTCGCGACTTCGTGCTGGAGACCGCGATCAGCTGCGACTTCAGCCTCGTCCGCGCCTGGAAGGGTGACCGGCACGGCAACCTCGTCTACCGACGCTCGGCCCGCAACTTCAACCCGCTGGCCGCGATGTGCGGCCGGGTCACCATCGCCGAGGTCGAGGAGCTGGTCGAGCCCGGCGAGCTCGATCCCGACGCCATCCACACGCCAGGGGTCTTCGTGCAGCGCGTGGTCGGCCTGACCCCCGAGCAAGCCGAGGACAAGCGGATCGAGAAGCGCACCACCCGGGTCTCGAGCCGCGGCGACGAGTCCGCCGCGCCGGGCGTGAGTGGGGAAGGAGCCTGACATGCCCTGGACCCGTGAGCAGATGGCCGCGCGAGCGGCCGCCGAGCTGAGCGACGGCTCCTACGTCAACCTCGGCATCGGGCTGCCGACCCTGGTGCCCAACTACGTCGACGACGACGTCGAGCTGGTGCTGCAAAGCGAGAACGGCATCCTCGGCGTCGGCGCCTACCCTGCCGACGACGAGGTGGACCCCGACCTCATCAACGCCGGCAAGGAGACGGTGACGGTCCGTCGAGGCGCCTCCTTCTTCGACTCCGCAACGTCGTTCGGCATGATCCGAGGCGGCAAGATCGACGCCGCGATCCTCGGAGCGATGCAGGTCTCGGCTTCCGGCGACATCGCCAACTGGATGATCCCCGGCAAGATGGTGAAGGGGATGGGCGGTGCGATGGACCTCGTCCACGGCGCCAAGCGGGTGATCGTGCTCATGGAGCACGTGGCCCGCGACGGGTCGTACAAGATCGTCGACGAGTGCTCCCTGCCCTACACCGGCAAGGGCGTGGTGCAGCGGATCATCACCGACCTGGCCGTCATCGACGTCACCGAGGAGGGGCTGCGGCTGGTCGAGCTCGCGCCCGACGTGACTCGGGAGCAGGTCGAGGAGGCCACCGAACCGCCGCTGCTGTGAGCAGCGACGGCGGGTCCCGGGCGGAAGCGGGCACTCCCCCCAGGCCTTAGAGTCGCGCCATGACCAAATGGGAATACGTGACCGTCCCGGTGCTCGTGCACGCCACCAAGCAGATCCTTGACACCTGGGGTGAGGACGGCTGGGAGCTCGTCCAGGTCGTGCCGGGCATGAACCCGGAGAACCTGGTCGCCTACCTGAAGCGACCCAAGTCGTGACCTCCCCCTACGACGAGCTGGCACGGCTCGGCATCGAGCTGCCGGAGGTGCCCAAGCCGGTCGCAGCGTACGTCCCCGCGGTGCGCTCGGGCCGGCACGTCTTCACCGCCGGCCAGCTGCCGATGCGGCGGGGCGAGCTCATGGCCACCGGCAAGGTCGGGGACTCGGTCCATCCCGACCAAGCAGGTGAGTGCGCCAAGCAGTGCGTGCTCAACGCCCTTGCCGCGGTCAACTCGGTGGTCCGGCTCGACCGGGTCAAGCGTGTGGTCAAGGTGGTGGTGTTCGTGGCCTCGACCCCGGACTTCACCGGGCAGCCCACCGTGGCCAACGGCGCCTCGGAGATGCTCGGGGACCTCTTCGGCGACGGCGGCGTGCACGCCCGCTCGGCGGTCGGCGTCGCCGTGCTGCCCCTCGACGCGCCCGTCGAGGTGGAGCTCGTGGTCGAGCTGGAGACCGAGAACGGGCCCGAGAGCGAGGACGGCTGAGTGGATCCCACTCGTCGCCTCCCGGAGGAGTTCGCCCGTCACGTGCAGCGACTTCCTCGACAGCGGTCAGTCACCCGCCGAGCCCCGGGACGCCAGCACGGTGGTCCTGCTGCGTGACGGCGACGGCAGTCCGGGCGGCCTCGAGGTCTACCTGCTGCGTCGGGTGAACCAGATGGCCTTCGCCGGAGGGTTCTGCGTCTTCCCCGGCGGGGGCGTCGACCCCCGCGACTTCGACCAGGAGATCGCCTGGGCGGGTCCGACTGCCGAGGAGTGGGCCGAGCTCCTGGAGACCTCCACCTCGCACGCCCGCGCGCTTGTCTGCGCGGCGGTCCGCGAGACCTTCGAGGAGTCCGGGGTGCTGCTCGCCGGCCCCACCGCGGCCACCGTGGTGGCCGACACCACCGGCGACGACTGGGAGGAGGACCGGCAGGCGCTGGAGGCGCGCGAGCTGAGCTTCACCGAGTTCCTGCGGCGCCGCGACCTCGTGGTGCGCTCGGACCTGCTCACCTGGTGGGGATCCTGGATCACCCCCGTGTTCGAGCCGCGCAGGTTCGACACCAGGTTCTTCGCGGCGGCTCTGCCGGAGGGTCAGGTGACCCGCGACGTCTCCAGCGAGTCCGACCAGGTGTTGTGGATGCCGGTGCGCGAGGTCATCCGCCAGGTCGATGACGGCCGCCTCGCGATGCTGCCGCCGACGTACGCGACCTGTCTGGAGCTGTTCGAGCCGACCGACGTGGCGGCGGCGCTGGCCTCTGCGCAGACCAAGGACCGCACCCCGATCCTCCCCGAGATGCAGGTCGACAGCGAGGGCGGGTACCTGCGTCTCCCCGACAGGTTGGTGGCTCTCGGCGACGCGGTGCAGCGGGCGGTGGCGAGCTCGTGACGGCGACCGGACAGGGGCGAGACTGGGCCGGCGGCCGCTTCGGGTCGCGGGCGACGTGCGTGCTGGCGCCCAACGCCGGGATCATGACCCTCGACGGCACCAACACCTGGGTGCTCAAGGAGAGCGATGCTGCCCGGGCCGTGGTCATCGACCCGGGACCGTCGGACACCGCGCACCTGGACCGGGTCGCGAGCACCGCCGGTCGTGTGGGACTGGTGCTGCTGACCCACGGGCACCTCGACCACTCCGAGGCCGCCCGCGAGTTCGGTGAACGCGTCGCAGCGCCCGTCCGCGCGCTCGACCCGGCCCACCGCCTGGGTGAAGAGGGCCTGGCCGACGGCGACGTGGTCGAGGTCGACGGGCTCGAGGTGCGGGTCGTGGCCACCCCGGGTCACAGCTCGGACTCGCTGTCGTTCCTGCTGCCCGCCGAGGAGGCCGTGCTCACCGGTGACACCGTGCTCGGACGCGGCACCACGGTCGTGGCGCACCCTGACGGGCAGCTGGGCGCCTACCTGGAGTCCCTGCACCGGCTCCACGCGCTGGCGGAGGCCAGGGAGGTGCAGCACGTCTGGCCCGGTCACGGCCCGGTCATCGACGATGCGCTCGCGGTCCTCGACTTCTACCTGGCCCACCGCCAGGAGCGGCTGGAACAGGTGCGGTCGGCCGTGGCGGTGCTCGGGTCAGATGTCGTCGCCCGGCAGGTCGTCGAGCACGTCTACACCGACGTCGACCCGGTGCTCTGGGGGGCAGCCGAGCTCTCGGTCAAGGCCCAGCTCGACTACCTCCGCCACTCCAGCTGACCCGAGGGCAGGGTCAGCGGGCGCGGCGCCGCAGCCGCTCCGCGTCCATGACGACCACCGAGCGGGGCTCCAGCCGCAGCCAGCCGCGCGAGGCGAAGTCGGCCAAGGCCTTGTTGACGGTCTCGCGGGAGGCGCCGACGAGCTGGGCCAGCTCCTCCTGGGTGAGGTCGTGGTGGACGTGGATGCCGTCGTCGGCGGTGCGTCCGAACCGGTCGGCCAGGTCGAGCAGCGCCTTGGCGACGCGGCCTGGTACGTCGGAGAAGACCAGGTCGGCAACGACGTCGTTCGCGCGGCGAAGCCGGTGGGCCAGCTGAGTCAGCAGCCCTCGCGCCACGTCGGGGCGACCCTCGAGCCAGCGCAGCAGGTCGTCGTGGGCCAGCGAGTAGAAGGTGACGTCGGTGACCGCGGTGACCGTCGCCGATCGGGGCCCTGGGTCGAAGAGCGACAGCTCGCCGAACATCTGGCCGGGACCGAGGATGGCGAGCAGGTTCTCGCGACCGTCGCTGGAAGTGCGGCCGAGCTTCACCTTGCCGTCCGCGACGATGTAGAGCCTGTCCCCGCCGTCGCCCTCGTGAAAGAGCACCTCCCCGCGGCGCAGCTTGATCGTGGTCAGCGAGGTCTGCAGGGAGGCCGCAGCCTCGTCGTCGAGCGCGCTGAACAGCGGTGCCTGACGGAGGACGTCAGAGTCCACGGTGCCTCCTCCTAGGGGGGTGTCTCAGGTCACATCTTGTCGTATCGGGTCTCCGATGGCGAAACGAGGGGGGATTTGCCGCGATGGTGTCCGGCGGCGGCGGGTCGTCGGCCGCGCGAATCCGCCCGTAGGCTGGCCGGCGTGCCGCGTCGCTCAACCCCGGGTGTCTCCCCGACGATCTCACCGGCCCCCCAGCCCTCACCGCCCCCGACCACCCTGGTGCGTCGCGCCCGCAAGACCAACCGGGTCCTCGCCGAGACCTACCCCGACGCGCACTGCGAGCTCGACTTCGGCACCCCCTTCGAGCTGCTCGTGGTCACGGTGCTCAGCGCGCAGACCACCGACCGCAGGGTCAACTCGGTCAGCCCGGCCCTCTTCGCGGCGTACCCGGACGCGTACGCCCTGGCGTCGGCCGACCGTGAGGACGTCGAACGCCTGGTGCAGCCGACCGGGTTCTTCCGCGCCAAGACCGAGGCGATCATCAAGCTCTCCCAGGCGCTCGTCGAACGGTACGACGGGCAGGTGCCTGCCAGGTTGGACGACCTGGTGACCCTGCCGGGGGTGGGTCGCAAGACCGCCAACGTGGTGCTCGGTGACGCCTTCGGCGTGCCGGGCATCACGGTCGACACCCATGTCGGGCGCCTGGCCCGCCGCCTGGGCTGGACCACGGAGACCGACCCGGTCAAGGTCGAGCACGCCGTGGGCGCACTCTTCCCCCAGCGCGACTGGGTCAAGCTCAACCACCACCTGATCTGGCACGGTCGCCGCCAGTGCCACGCCCGCAACCCGGCGTGCGGGGTGTGCCCGGTGGCCCGGTGGTGCCCGGCGTACGGCGAGGGGCCGACCGATCCGGAGACGGCCGCCGCGCTGGTGAAGTCCGGTGGGCGGGCGTGAGGGCGGGTGCCCTGGGCGGTCTCGTCCTGGTCGCTGCGCTGCTCGCGGGATGCGACGGCGCCGGCGTCACGCCGCCGCCGGCTGAGTCCCGGGTGGACGTCGACACGCCCCGGTTGCGCGAGGCGAAACAGGACGCCGGGATCGAGGCGTGTCCCACCGGCACCGACACCGGCGCCGGCGTGGCCGCGACCGAGGACGATGCCGGGGGCCAAGGCGGCGAGCTGCCTCTGCTCGACCTCCCCTGCCTCGGCGGCGGCGAGCCTGTGCAGCTCGCCGGGCTTGACGGTCCGGCGGTGCTGCCGCTGTGGGCATCCTGGTGCGACCCCTGCCGCGACGAGCTGCCCTTGTTCGCACGGCTGGCCCAGGAGACCCAGGGCCGCCTCACGGTGCTGGGGGTCAACTACGAGGACACCCAGCCCGACCTCGCGATCGAGCTGCTCCGGGACTCCGGCGCCACGTTCCCGCAGGTCGCCGACCCCGGGGGCCGGTTGGCCGACCACTACCGCATCCGAGGGCTGCCCGGCATCCTGTGGGTGCGCGAGGACGGCACCGCCACCTTCCGCAACGATCGGGCTCGTTCCTACGAGGAGCTGACGTCCCTGGTCTCCTCCGAGCTCGGCATCACCGTCGAAGCCGCCGGCTAGCCCCTGGGTAGGCTCGCCCCCGTGCCGCCCACCCCCCCGTCCGTGACGATGGACGACGTCGAGCTGCCGCAGTGGCTGGAGCCTGTGCGCGGGGCGGTGCGCTCGATGAAGGCCGACGACCTCAGCTCGTTCGTGCCCCCGGACGACCCGCCGCCTCGCGAGGGTGCGGTGCTGGTGCTGTTCGGCGACGGGCCCGAGGGACCCGACCTGCTGCTGACCGAGCGCGCTCACACCATGCGCTCCCAGCCGGGGCAGGTCTCCTTCCCGGGCGGTGGCTCGGACGAGGGTGAGGACGCGGTGGCCACCGCCCTGCGTGAGGCGCAGGAGGAGACCGGTCTCGACCCGGACGGCGTCGACGTCTTCGCAGTGCTGCCGCGCATCTGGCTGCCGCCACGCAACTTCGCGGTCGCGCCGGTGCTGGCGTACTGGGACCACCCGAGCCCCATCCACGTGGTCAACGAGCAGGAGGTGCACGCGGTCTTCCGTACCCCGCTCGAGCACCTGCTCGACCCGGCGAAGCGGTTCTGCGTCAAGCACCCTCTCGGGTGGCACGGGCCGGGGTGGATGGTGGGCCCTGACCTCGACGTGCTGCTGTGGGGCTTCACCGCGGGCATCCTCGACGCCCTCTTCGACCACGTCGGGTGGACCCGGGAGTGGGACCGCGGCGACATGCGGACGCTGCCGCAGGAGCACGTCGACTGGAACCGCATCGCCGAGTACCTCGGCGTCGACACCCCCGAGGAGGTCGCCCGCCTGATCGAGGCCGGCAGGACCGAGGGGAGGGTGTCGCTCGACCGCGACCACGCCCGCGACGGCGACGAGCAGGACGACACGCCCGAGGGCACGAGCTACCCGATCGGCAACGAGGACCAGGGTCGTGGAGGCCAGGGGTGAACTACCTCGACATCGCGCTGCTGCTGCTGGTGCTCGCCTACGCCATCTCCGGCTACTGGCAGGGGTTCGTCACCGGCGCCTTCGCGACGTCGGGGCTGCTGCTGGGCGGTCTGGGGGGGATCTGGCTGGTGCCGCAGCTGCTCGGCACCGCCACGCCGTCGCTCGGGGTCTCCTTGGGCGCGCTGTTCCTCGTGCTGCTGTGCGCCTCGGCCGGGCAGGCCGTCATGCAGTACCTCGGCGCCCGACTCCGCGACCGGATCACGTGGCAGCCGGTGCGGGCCCTCGACGCCATCGGCGGGGCCGCGCTCAGCGTGGTCGCCGTGCTCGTGGTCACGTGGGCCCTCGGCGTCGCGGTCTCGGGAGCCCAGCTGCCCTGGGTCTCGAAGGAGGTGCGGACCTCCTCGGTGCTGTCGCGCGTCGACAAGGTGATGCCGCCACAGGCGGTGGAGTCGCTCAACGCCTTCAACGACGTCGTCGGGCAGAGCTTCTTCCCGCGCTACCTCGAGCCGTTCGCGCCCGAGCGGATCGCCGACGTGGGTCCGCCACCCCCCGGAATCGGCCGGGACCCCGATGTCGTGGCGGCCGGACGCAGCGTGTTCAAGATCAGGGGCGAGAACCGGTGCGGCCGCGGCGTGGAGGGCACGGGCTTTCTCTACGCTCCCGACCGGATGATGACCAACGCCCACGTGGTGGCGGGGGTCTCTCGGCCCCGAGTGATCACCGAGGGCGGTGAGGTCGAGGGGGACGTCGTCTACTACAACTCCGACATCGACGTCGCCGTGATCCGGGCTCCGGGCCTGGGGCGTCCCGCGCTCCAGTTCGACCGCAACGGTGAGGCGCGCACGCCTGGCGCCGTCCTCGGCTTCCCCAACGACGGGCCCTACGACGTGCAGTCCGCACGCATCCGATCCGAGCAGCGACTGCGCAGCCCCGACATCTACGGCGAGGGCACGGTGGTGCGCGACGTCTTCGCCGTCCGGTCCCTCATCCGCCCGGGCAACTCCGGCGGACCGCTGGTGTCGAGCGACGGCAAGGTGCTCGGCGTCGTCTTCGCGGCCTCGGTCACCGACGACTCCACCGGGTACGTGCTCACCGCGGAGCAGGTGGCCGAGGCCGGCGTCACCGGCATCAACCGATCCTCGTCGGTCGCCACCGGCAACTGCGCCTGACCTGCCACCTGTTCATCCGATCGTGGCGCCGAGCCACGTGCCGACCGCGTAGAGCGCCACGGCCGGCACCGCGGTCACCGCGACCGTGAGCGCACCCAGCCGGGGGCCGCGGTCGTGGGACTGCACCACGAACGAGGAGTACGTCGTGAGGGCTCCGCAGAAGCCGAGGCCGGCGAGGGCGGCGCCCCGCCCCTCGATCCCCAGCCCCGTCAGCAGCCCGAGCGCCAGGGAGCCGGCCAGGTTGGCGGCCACGGTCCCCCACGGCAGGGCCTCGGCCCGGTCGGCGACGTGGCCGGCGAGATAGCGGAGGGCGGCACCGGCAGCACCTCCGGCTGCCACCAGCAGGTAGCCGAGCAACGTCGGCTCGACGTTCACAGGTCGCCTTCCTCACGGTCGAACTCCACACGCTGGGTGCGGTCGGAGAGCAGGTCGACGGCTGCCACGACGAGCAGGCAGGCGGTCAACGTGCCCAGGGCGTAGCCCAGCCCGAGCGCCACCCGCCCGTCGGCGAGCAGGTCGTGGGTCTCCTGGGACCACGTCGACAGCGTGGTGAACCCACCGAGGACGCCGGTCCCGAGCAGCGGCGGCAGCAGCGGACGCCGACGCACGGCTCCCAGCGCGGGCAGCAGTGCCAGCAGGCCGGATCCACCGATGTTGATCGCCAGCGTGGTCCAGGGCAGGCCCCCGTCGGTGGCCGGTCCCAGCTCGCCGATCGCCACCCGTAGGCATGCCCCCAGGGCGCCCCCGACCGCGACGGCGAGCGCCACCACCCCGACCGGGGCGTGCGTGGAGCGCCCGGGGGCGGGGGTGGATCGGGTCACGAGCCCGGAGCCT
>CAWDDN010000029.1:0-31813 GCA_963801135.1 uncultured Actinomycetota bacterium
ACTCGAGCGGTCCGAGGTCGCCGCCCACGGAGGGCCTGGCTGGAGCGGACTCCTGACGCCGCTGCGCGGGGAGCGAGGTGACTTCGGGGCGCTCCTGGTCGCCCGTCACGGAAAGGGCTCGAAATTCACCCCCGACGACGCCTCCCTGCTCGACCTGTTCACCCAAGCCGTCGGCCCCTCGATCCACCACGGCATCCGCATGCTCAGCACCGAGCGCGCCGAGAGGTGGGGGGCGGCCTCGGTCCAGCTGGTCGAGCAGTTCATGGCCGAGGAAGACGTCGACCCGTACACCGCGGTGGTCGACGCGGTCTGGGGGCTCGCGGAGGCCGAGGCGGTGGGGATCGTGATGCCCCGTGAGAACCGCCTCGACATCCACAAGGTGCGCGGGCTGGGAATGGACGAGCTGAGCGGCCAGTCCCTCCCCTTCACCGCGAAGTACGCCCTGGAGATCATGCGGCGCGGTCGCGGCATGATCGCCGACGACGAGCTGATGCGCTCGGCCTGGCCCAGAGCGGCGATGCCTGAGGCGCAGTTCGGCCCTGGGATGGCGGTGCCACTCAAAGGCACCGAGGGTCCGCTGGGGGTGCTCTTCGTGGCGCGTCGCTACGGCGGACCGATGTTCCTGCAGGACGACCTGCAGACGGCGGAGACGTTCGCGGTCAACGCCGCCGTGGCCATGCAGTGGCACGCCGCCCGTCAGTCGCAGGAAGAGCTGCGGATGCTGCAGGAGCGCAACCGGATCGCCCGCGACCTGCACGACAACGTCGTCCAGCGGCTGTTCGCCACCGGCCTCTACCTCCAGCAGGCCTCGCGGACCCTCGAGGGGGAGGAGCGGGAGCGGGTGCTCGACGCGATGACCGCCGTGGACCAGACCATCCGGCAGATCCGCAACACGATCCTGGTCCTGCGTAGCACCGCCGCCGACCGGCTCGACCACATGCTCACCACGATCGTCACCGAGACCACCCCGCTGCTCGGCTTCTCGCCCCGGGTCGCCATCGC
This sequence comes from uncultured Actinomycetota bacterium, assembly GCA_963801135.1. Classification (GTDB taxonomy): domain Bacteria; phylum Actinomycetota; class Actinomycetes; order Propionibacteriales; family Nocardioidaceae; genus Marmoricola_A. The sequence goes on from CAWDDN010000029.1 coordinate 1,003, forward strand.
CGCGGACGTCGACCAGGTCACCGGCCCGTTGGCCGCCGACCTCGCGCTCTGCCTACGCGAAGCGCTGTCCAACGTCGTCCAGCATGCGAAGGCGACCAAGGTCGACCTGCGGGCAGGAGTGGAAAACTCCCACGTGGTCCTGGCCCTCACCGACAACGGGGTCGGCATCCAGGCCCCCCCGCGCCCCGGCGGCGGCCTCGAGAACCTCGACGAGCGCGCCCGGGCCCATGGCGGCACCTTCACCTACTGCAGCGACAGCGACTGCGGTACGACACTGCAGTGGCGCATGCCGCTCGTCCCCGACTGACTCCCTCGAGGCTCACCCCTGGGCTTACTCCTCGGGCTCACTCCTCGGGCTCACTCCTCGGGCTCACTCCTCGGGGCCGGCCCCTTGCTGCGCAGCCTCGTCGCGCGCCCGGCGTGCCGCATCCCGGATCTCGAACACCTCGGTGGCGAAGCCGCCCATCGCATCGATCACGTCACGAACCGCGCCCGCGACGATCCCGGTCACCGAGGCGACCGTGTCGGCGCCGGCACTCAGGGTGTGCTGCACGGCGTCCTTGGTGATCTCGCCCTTGCTGAGTCGTTCCTTCATCGTCCCCCCTTCGTCTCGAGAACCGGACGACGCCGGCCCGCACAGTCAATCACCGCGCGCCCCGACGTCGTCCGTGTCGTGCGTCTCACTCAGGCCCCGACGAGCACCTGGTCCTCCTGCGTCTGGTCGACGTCGTCTCCGCTGTCGACCCGGACCTGAGCCCCGCGGCGGGCCAGCGCCTCGCGCGCCTGCTCCTCCTGACGCAGCCGGAGTGCCTCCTGGTGCGCCCGCTCGAGCGACTCGCGCTTGGCCTCGTCCTGCTTCACCCGGGTGAAGCGGTCGGGAAGCGCGAGCTTGGCGATCTTGAGCCACACGCTGCCGAGCTGCTTGGTCAGCGACCCGGTGTTGTACTCCAGGCCGTACTTCTCCGCGATGGCGCGGACCTCGTCGGAGATCTCCGGGTACCGGCGCGCCGGCATGTCCGGGAACAGGTGGTGCTCGATCTGGTGCGACAGGTTGCCGCTGAGGATGTGGAACAGCTTGCCGCCGGTGATGTTGGCCGAGCCGAGCATCTGGCGGTAGTACCACTGGCCGCGGGTCTCGTCCTCGGTCTCCTCGAGGGTGAAGGACTCCACGCCCGCCGGGAAGTGGCCGCAGAAGATGATGTTGTACGCCCAGATGTTGCGGATCAGGTTGGCCGTGGCGTTGCCCACCAGCGTCAGCGGGAAGAGCGGACCGGTCAGCAGGGGGAACAGCACGTAGTCCTTGGCTGTCTGGCGTCGCACCTTGCGGATCATGCCGCGGTGGAGGTGCTTGGTCTCACGCCACGAGCGTTCGCCGCTCCAGATCCTTTCGACCTCGAGGTCGTGCAGGAGCACACCCCACTGGAAGAACGTCATCAGCAAGAACGCGGAGATCGGGTTGGCGAGGTAGTACGGCGACCACTTCTGGTCCTTGTCCATCCGCAGGATCCCGTAGCCGATGTCACGGTCCTTGCCGAGGATGTTGGTGTAGGTGTGGTGGATGTAGTTGTGGGAGTACTTCCACTGGTCGCTGGGGCAGACGGTGTCCCACTCGTACATCCGGGAGTTCAGCTCCGGGTCACCCATCCAGTCGTACTGACCGTGCATGACGTTGTGGCCGATCTCCATGTTGTCGAGGATCTTCGACATGCCCAGGCTCGCCACCGCCAGCGGCCAGGCGGGCGGGAGGTAGAACAGCGCCCGCCCCGCGCCCTCGAAGGCGCGCTGAGCCTTGATCACGTTGCGGAGGTAGTCGGCGTCGGTCTGGCCCAGGTCGTCAATGACGCGCTGGCGGATCTCGTCCAGCTCACGGCCGAAGTCCTCGAGCTGTTCGGGGGTCAGGGTGTAGCTCATGGTGGTTCCCTTCGTGGGTCGGTCTCGGTGTGCAGGGGTCGGTGTCCGGGTTGGGTGTCCGGATTCGGTGTCCGGGTTGGGTGTCCGGGTCCGGGCGGTGGGGCGGGCCCCGCGCGTCAGACGTCGACCTCGCAGTCGCCGACGGCGGCGGTCACGCAGATCTGGATGTCCTCGTCGGGCTCGGAGGACTCGTGACCGCTCATGACGTTGCGCACGGTGCCCTCGGTCTTGCGGGAGGTGCAGGAGAGGCAGATCCCCATCCGGCAGCCGAACTCCGGGCGCAGGCCCAGCGCCTCGGCCTGCTCCAGCAGCGTCTCGCCGGTGTTCTCGGACTCCGCCCCACTGGAGGTGAACCGGGTGGTTCCCTCCGCCGCGACATCACCGCGGGGCTTGGTCGAGGTCTTGAAGTACTCCACGCGCAGGCGCGGGTTGTCGGTGTAGGTCTCCTGGACCAGCTCGATGAGCCCGGCCGGACCGCAGGCCCACGCGTCGACGTCGGCGTAGTGGGCGACCACGCGCTCGAGCTCCTCGGTGCAGTAGACGGGGTCACCGCACTCGGGGTAGAGCAGCCGGACGCGGACGTTCGGCGGCAGGTCGGCGAGCTCCTCGGCGTAGATCTGGTGGTCCGGGGACTGCGCGTAGTGCACGAAGTGGACCGTCCCGCCGTACCCGCGCCGCAGCAGGGTGCGCAGGATCGACATCACCGGCGTGATGCCGGAGCCACCGGAGATGAGCAGCAGCTCGTTCGGCAGCGGGTTCGGCAGCGTGAACTCGCCTTGGGCCTGGGAGAGGTAGAGGACGTCCCCTCGTCGGGCGTCATTGACGAGGTGCTTGGACACCACCCCGTCCGGGTTGGCCCGCAGGGTGAGCGTGATCAGGTCGCCCGGCTTGGACTCGGGCGAGGAGACGGTGAAGGCGCGGGTGCGGCGTCGGCCGTCGACCTCGATGCCGACCTGGACGAACTGGCCAGCCTGGTGACCGCGCCACGCGCGGGTCGGCTCCACGGTGACAGTGGCGACCGGCTCGCCGGCCCGGGTCTCCCGGGTGACGTCGACGACGCGGGCACGCACCTCGTCGACGACCGACAGCGGGTGGACGAGCTCGAGGTAGCGGTCGACGCCGTGGGGCGTCGCCAGGGCCGCAGCCAGCGGGGACCGCAGCAGAGTCTGGGTGAGTGACACAACGGTGCCTTCCGGGACGTTGAGTTCAGTGAACAACCGTACACTGAAGTGTGTGCCCACCGTCCCCTGGTTTGCAACGTCGAGCCAGCGTGAGCCGCCTCACGCAGAGGCTCGTCACGGGTCGACCCGTGCGAGCCGCCTCCGCCGGACTCGACCCGGCTCTGCGCCTCCGACGCCTTCTGCTCGCCACGCTCCTTGCCGAGCTCGACGTCGCGGCGTGCCTGCTGACGGGCGTCCTGACCCTTGCGCTAGGCGTCCTCCAGCATCCGCTCGGCGACCCCTCGACCACCGAGCCCGAAGGCCAGCGCCAGCCCGAGCGCGAGCGCGAACATCACCGCGGCGAAGGCGATCCGGATGATCTCCGGGGCGATCTGGAGCTGCTCGAGAATCATGGACATGGCGATCACCATGACCACAGCCGGCACCACCGCGGCCACGATCTTGCCCGTGGCCGTGTCACCCATCATCTTGGCGACCCCGCCGGCAACAGCGCCGGAGACGATGGCGGCCACCACGAAGATGATCCAGAAGATCAGACGGCCGACGCCGTTGGCCACCGAGGCGTTCGGCATCACCTTCTCCACGTACTTGTTGACCTCGGAACTGCGGACGTGGCGACAAGAATCACGCGCGATTCCCAGAACTCCTGCCGGCGCGCGGTGAACACGTGTGCGCTTGCCTAGACTGGCGTGGTGGCTTCGTCCTCACGCACCGAGCGCAAGGAGGCGACCCGCCGCGCCATCATGGAGGCGGCCCTGCGCCTCAGCACGGACACCGGCCTGGCCGGGCTGTCGCTGCGCTCGGTCGCGAAGGAGGTCGGCATCGTACCGACCGCCTTCTACCGCCACTTCTCCTCGATCGAGGAGCTCGGCCTCGCGCTGGTCTCGGAGTCCTTCGCCTCGTTGCGCAAGGTGCTGCGCGACCTCCGCCAGGACATGGACATCCGGCGCGTGATCCAGGACTCGGTCGCGATCCTGCAGCGCAACGTCACCGAGCGGCGGGGGCACTTCGCGTTCATCGGCCGAGAACGCATCGGTGGTCTGGCCAGCGTGAGAGAGGCCATCAGGCACGAGCTCGGGCTCTTCGAGCGGGAGCTGGCCCTGGACGTCGCCCGGCTGCCAGAGGTCTCGCACTGGACGTCGGAGGACCTGCACGTGCTGGCCAACCTCATCGTCAAGCTCATGGTGGAGACCACCACCGACCTCGTCACGCTGCCACCCCACCGCCCCGACCTCGAGGCGGAGGTGCGCCGGGTGGCCGAACGTCAGCTGCGCATGACCGTCGTCGGCGCCGCCAACTGGGGGATGTCCGCACCGGAGTGAGGCATCAGCCTCACATCAGCTTGCGCGCCAGCGGCAGCGGCAGGTGCTTCAGAGCGGTGCCGACCGCGGTCCACGGCCACTGCGGGACCATGGCCGACGACTTCCCCTTCTCGATCAGGTCGACCATCTCCCGCACACCCTTCTCGGTGCTCACGATGAGCCGCTTGTTGCTCTCCGACCGCGCCGTCATCTCCGACTCGATGTAGCCGGGGTAGAGCACCGTCACCTTGATCGGCGTTCCTGTCAGATCGGCGCGCAGGCCCTCGGCGAGGTGGGCCGCCCCTGCCTTCGACGCCGCGTAGGTCGTCATGGTCCGCGGCATTCCGCGCATCGCCGAGATCGAGGAGATCATCACGAACTGGCCCCGGCCCTGCTCGCGCAGGATCTCGACGGCTGCCTCGGTCTGGGCCAGCGCACCGATGAAGTTGGTCTCCGCGGTCTGCTTGTTGGCGTAGAACTTCCCGGTGCCCAACCTGGCGCCCTTGCCGAGCCCTGCGTTCACCACGAACGTGTCGATCTGCCCGAAGCTGTCCTTGAAGCCGCGGAAGACCTCGAACACCCGGTCGTGGTCGTTCACGTCGAGTCCGGCCACCTCCACCCGTCGGCCCGGGCTGGCGGCCTGGATCTCCTCGCGCAGCTCCTCCAGCCGCTCGACCCGTCGGGCGCAGAGCGCGAGGTCGTAGCCCTTGGCTGCGAACTGCCGGGCCATCTCGGCGCCCAGTCCGGAGCTCGCGCCGGTGATCAGGATCGTCGTACCCATGTCGTCGTCCTCAGGTCGGGGGTCGGGGGTCGGGGTCGGAACCATAGAGCGGCAGCCAATCACCGGTAGGTGAGCAGGTCCGGGGGCACGTGGTCGTGCTCGTTGAGGGAGACCAGGGTGATGCCGCGCGAGCCGGTCACGAGCTTGGTGACTCCGGTGTTGACCAGCACCGGGTTGATCCGCGACCACTGCTCCACCCCCATGTGCCACAAAGCCGCCGCCACCCAGGCGATGGCGCCGCCGCTGGTGAAGACCACGCCGGTCTCGCCGGGGCCCAGGGAGTCGGCTGCCCGACGCAGGCCGTCGTCGACGCGCCGGGTGAACTCGTCGAACGACTCGGAGTAGTCGTGGGCGTGGTCACCGCCGGTCCACCGGTCGACGGCAGCATCGAAGTAGGTGTCCCAGTCGCCGGGCTCGTGGATGCCCTCGTCGCGGCGTACCTGCTCGAAGCGGCGCAGCACCTCGACGTGGTCGAACTCGGCCCAGCCGTGGTCGGTCTCCTCCCGCGCGTGCCAGCCGGCGGCACCGACCGCGGCCTCCAGCGTCTGCCGGTGGCGTCGCATGCCGCCGGTCCAGACCCGTGCGGGGGTCACGCCCAGGCCTGCCAGGTGACGACCGAGCACCCGCGACTGCTCGAGGCCGTCCGGGGAAAGGCGGTCGTAGTCCGCCTCGCCCCACGATGCCTGGCCGTGGCGCACCAGCAGCAGCACGCTCACCGCAGCAGGCCCAGGATGTGGTCTCGCATCGAGTGCACGGCAGGGCCGAACACCGAGAACAGCTCGTTGCTGGTCTGGCCGTGGAAGTAGCGGTAGTAGATCTGCTGGGCGATGACGGCGGAGCGGAAGTAGCCGTAGACCTCATAGAACGCCCACTGTTCACGCGTGACCTCGCGGCCGGTCCGCTCGCCGTACGCCTGCACGAACTCCCAGCGCGTCAACATGCCGGGCAGGTGCGTGGGCACCCGTCGGAACCGCTCGAACTCGTCCTCACCCGCCTCGACCCAGTAGGCGAGGTTGCCGCCGAGGTCCATCAGCGGATCGCCCAGCGTCGCCATCTCCCAGTCGAGCACCCCCACGATCCGCGTCGGGTCGTCACGGTCGAAGACCACGTTGTCCATCTTGAAGTCGTTGTGGATCACGCAGGTCGCCACGTCGTCGGGCTGGCGCTCGGACAGCCAGCTCATCACCTGCTCGAAGTCCGGCGCGTCGTCGGTCATCGCGTTGCGCATCCGGGCGGACCAGCCCTCGACCTGGCGCCGCACGTAGCCACGCCCCTTGCCCAGCGACTCCAGACCGGCCTGCGCGGGATCGATCGAGTGCAGCTCGGCGAGCACGTCCACCATCGCCAGGCACATCCCGCGTGCCCCGTCGGCGTCGATCTCTACGCCGGGGGGCATCTCGGCGCGGGGGATGATGCCGTCGATGCGGTTCATCACGTAGAACTCCGCACCCAGGACGTCCTCGTCGTCGCAGAAGCCGACCATGTGCGCGACGTAGGGGAACACCGGTTCCAGCGCCTTCTGGATGCGGTACTCCCGCCCCATGTCGTGGGCACCTCGGGCCTTGGTGCCCCTGGGGGCTCGCCGCAGGATGAGGTCGCGGTCGGGGAACCGCAGCAGGAACGTGAGGTTGGAGGCGCCGCCGCTGAACTGCCGCACCTGCGGCGTCCCCGTCATGACCGCGGCGTCCTGCGGCGAGGTGTGGTCCCGCAGCCAGGACGTCACCGCCTCGACGTCGAAGGTGTCCTCGTCGCGTACGCCGCGAGCCCCTTCGGGCTCGGGCCGCTGCTGTGCTCCAGAACTGGTCACCGGACTCCTCCGTGCACCTCGTCGACGGTCTTGGCAGCGGCAGCGTCGAGCTTGCGGGCCTGGGCGCGCATCACCTCGTCGTAGGCCGCCCGGTCGGTCCGCTTCAGGTCGTACGCCGCCCTGGCCGCGGCGTCGGGGAGGATCAGCTCGTCCTCGGCGTCGATCCCTGCCAGCACCGCTTCCGCGATCGCGTCGGCACCGAGCGGTGCCCCGTCCACCAGGTCGGCCAGCACCCGCCCGACCGCCTCGTCGGCCCCTTGGAGCGACGCCATCAGGTTGGTGCGGAAGTAGGAGGGGCAGACGGTGTGGGCATGCACGCCGTACGCCGCGAGCTCGTGCCCCACCGTCTCGGTCAGCGCGAGCAGCGCCGCCTTGACGGCGTTGTAGGACGCCATCCCGGCTGGGTGCACCAGCGCCGCGAGCGAGGCGACGTTGACGATGCGGCCCGATCCCTGTTGCTTGAACAGCGGCGTGAACGCGCGGATGCCGCGGACAGCGCCGTAGAGGTTGACGTCGAAGATCGCCTGCCACTCCTCGAGGGGGCAGCGGTCGATGCGGCCACCTCCGGCCACGCCGGCGTTGTTGACCAGGACGTCGAGGCCGCCCCACTCACGCTGCGCCCACCGCACCGCCTCGGCCCAGTCCTGCTCGGAGGTGATGTCGAGCCTGCGAACGGCGTCGTGGGGCGCCGGGTCGCCCGACTCCTCCCACCCGACCTCCCCCCGGGCGTCGGTGGCGAGCACACGTGCGCCTCGTTGTCGCAGCTGGTCCCGGAGAGCGGCACCGAGCCCGGACGCAGCGCCGGTGACGAGCACACGGGCGCCCGGGCCGATCGGAGGAGGAAGTGCCGCAGTGGTCACTGTGCCGACCCTAGCCAACACCGGGCGCCCGTCCGTGCGGCACCGTCACCGAGCAGCGTCGGTATGCTGCCCCCAACCGGGAGGGCTCAACCGAGAGGGACGGGGCAAGCCATGGCGAGAAGGGGCCGCGCGTTGGCGCACGCCCTCGCACTGGCCATGGCCCTGGCCACCTCGCTGGTGGCCTGTGGCAGTGACCCCGACGAGGAGCGCGCCGCCGCTGCGCTCAAGGCGGAGATGGTCGCCAACGCCGGCATGACGACGGGAAGGGCCCTCGACGACGAGCAGACGTCGTGCGTCGCGCAGGGTGCCGTCGACGCCCTCGGGGTGCAACAACTCCAGGCCTACGACCTGCTCACCCAAGATCTGCGTGCCGGGGAGTCACTGCAGGACGTGACTCTCGAGGCCCAAGACGCCGATGCCTTGGCGAAGGTGTTCGCCGGCTGCATGAACGTCGAGAAGCTGATGGAGCGCCAGATCATCTCGGGGCTCGACCTGCCCCGACAACAGCGCCGCAAGGCCGCCAAGTGTGTCCGGACCAAGGTCACCGCTGAGCAGGTGACCCGCACCATGTCGCTGGAGTTCCAGGGCGAGGACAACCCCGTCTTCGCTCAGCTGCGCGACGAGCTCGGCGCGTGCCTGCGCTGACTCGTCGGCGCGCGACCGCGCGCCGCCATTCCTACGAAAGGCTCGAACATGAAGAAGCTCCTGGTCGTCGGCACCGTCACGGTGCTGTCGCTCGGTCTCGCCGGTTGCGGCGGGCAGGAGGACGACGCGAAGACGTCGCTGTCCGCGAGCTTCCAGGAGGAGGACCTGGGGGGTCTGGAGGTCAAGGAGGAGCAGGCTGACTGCATGGCCGGCGACATCGTCGACGGCGTCGGGGTCGACCAGCTCAAGGAGTACGAGATCCTCGACGAGGACGCCAAGGTCAACGAGGATCTCGAGAGTGCCGAGCTGTCGGAGGAGGACTCCGACACGGTCGCGGCAGCGCTGGTCGACTGCATCGGGACCGAGACGATCGTCGAGGAGCAGATCATCCAGGAGGGCATGACCGAGGAGCAGCAGGACTGCGTCAAGGAGACGATGTCGGAGGAGAGCCTCAAGGGACTCATCTCGGCGGGCTTCAGGGGCGCGGACTCCAGCGACGATGCGGTGCAGCAGCTCCAGGAGGACATGACCACCTGCCTGACGAAGTAGCCTCAGGCACTCCGGCGTCGAGCCACCAGCGTGCGAGGAGCACTCATGACAAAGATGACCGTGACCGTCCTGGCCACTCTCACCCTGCTGCTCACCGGGTGCGGCAGTGACGACGGGAAGCAGGCCAAGGAGAACATCAAGGCCAGCATCCTCGAGGAGAAGAACATCGCCGGTACCGAGGTGACCGAAGACGATGCCACCTGCCTGTCCGACGGGATCGTCGACGAGATCGGCACCGAGAAGCTTCAGGAGTACAAGCTGCTCAACGAGGACCTCGGGGTGGAGGAGGCGGTCGGTGACGTCACGATGGACAAGGACGACGCCGACGCCATGGCCGGCGTCTTCGTCGACTGCGTGGACGCGGAGAAGATGCTCGAGGACCAGTTCTCCAGCATGACCGGGAGCCTGTCGAAGGAGCAGCAGGAGTGCATGAAGGACGTGCTCGACGAGGAGAAGGTCAAGGAGATCATGTCTGCGACCTTCCAGGGCGACACCGCCGGCATGCAGTCCTCACTCCAGGAGGACTTCATGACCTGCATCCAGCCCGGCAGCTGACCAGATCCTCCTGACCGGGTCCTCCTGGCCAGGCCCTCCCGGCCAGCAACGGTCCCTCGAAGCGTTGCCACCGCACGGACCTCCTGCGAGGTCCGTTGTGGCCCGGCATTCGGCGGCCATTCCTCGGGTTTCGGACTTCCCGCATATTCACGGGACGAACCGGAACCACAGATGCGAGACCGGCGGCGGAGTGGGACCATCGGGGCGTGACTCAGGCCCGGGCGAGTTCACTCGTCGGCCGGGACGGGGAGGTCGCGGCACTGACGGCGGCGGCCGAGGAGGCCCGTGCCGGCCGGCCGCGCTGCGTCGTGGTGACCGGCGAGGCCGGGATCGGGAAGACCTCGCTGGCGATCGCCGAGCACTGGCATCACGGCGGCGACGTTCCCCGCTCGGTCACTGCCGCGGACACCGCTGTCCCAGTCGCCCGCCGCATCTCTGACGCCAACAGGCGCGTCACGCTGTGGCTGCGCATCGTCGAGGGCTGGGACCGAAGCGAGCCAGCAAGCCCGGTCGGGAGACTCTCGCTCCGCCAGGCGATCGGCGAAGCGTTCCGGGGCCCGCGCATCGGTGTGCGCGACGACCTCAGTGCGAGGTTCTCTGCCGCCGTGGGGAGGCACCAGACCCTGGCGACCAAGGCCCACGGAACCGACAATGAGGAAATGGGAGTGGTCATGGTGGTGATCGCCGAGGTCCTCATGGGCTGCTGCCGGCCGTGTGCTTCTCCCCGAGCGTCGGCGTGACCGGGACGCCGACGCTGCGTGGACAGCAGGTCGTCCTGGTGCCTGTGGCCGCCGAGCACGTGCCGGAGCTACGTCGCATCCTTGACACCCCCGAGGTGCGGGCGCGCTGGCGCGTCGAGGACCCATGGACGTGGTGGCCCTTCGACGACGGGTCGGCCGTCCGCTTCGCTGTGCTGGTGGAGGGCAGGGTGCGAGGGATGGTGCAGTACAGCGAGGAAGACGACCCCGACTACCGGCACGCCTCCCTCGACGTCTTCCTCGACCCCGCCGTGCACGGACGTGGTCTCGGCCGCGACACGGTGGCCACGCTGGCCCACCACCTGGTGCGCGACCGCGGCCACCACCGGCTGGTGATCGACCCAGCAGCCGACAACGAGCCGGCCATCCGATGCTACGCAGCGGTCGGTTTCCGACCCGTTGGGGTCATGCGCCGCTACGAGCGTGACGCCGACGGAGTCGGATGGCACGACGGACTGCTCATGGATCTCCTGGCCGAGCAGCTCGACCAGCCCCACTGACCCCGGCCCTGCTCCCCGGGCACTGCCGCGAGTGGCGGGCTCCCCTGGTCAGTCGCGATGCTGCACGACGTTCAGGACGTTGCCGTCCGGCGCCCGGACGAAGAAGCGGGTCACGCCCCACTCCTCCAGGGTCAACGGATGCACGATCTCGTAGCCACGCTCCTGCGCCTGGGCATAGGCGGCCTCGACGTCGTCGACCTTGACCGAGAGCACCGGGTCCTCAGGCGCGGTCGCGTCGCGGGTCATCAGCTGGAGGTTGGTCCCGGTGTCCGGAGAGGTGTAGCGCGCCACCCACCCCAGGTTGAATTCCTCCTCGGTCAACCCGAGGTAGTCGGTGTAGAAGCCCTTGGCTGCCTTGAGATCGGTCACGTGAAGGTCGGCGATGATCTGCGTGACGCGCATGCGTTGCTCCTGGGTCGAGGTCCTGATCATGGCCCTGTTGGGTGCCGCGACGTGGGGCGACGTTCAGCGCCGGACGAGCAATGATGGTGCCATTGTCGACGAGGGCATCGAGTCGATGATGACCTACGGCAGACGTGCCAGCGCCGCATCCATCGACTCGGCGAGCGGGTCACCTTGGTAGTTGGCGTCCTGCCCCGTCAGGGAGAACCCCACCAACGTGGTTGCAGCACCCTTCGAGGCGAAGCCGAGAAAGTCGAAGCGCATGCATTCGGGGCACTCGGCACTCAGCTCGGAACCGGAAGCGGTCCACGTCGAACCGGTCGGCAGGTCGCTGATCCGGATGCTCTTGAGGTCCCTTGACGAGAGCCCGGAGGCGCAGTCCCGCGTGGCGTCCTCCCACGCTCCGACCGCAGCGGCGGCCGCGTCCTCGTCGGGGAACCGGGCAACCTCGTTCACCGCGTAGGACGCGGGCGCTCCGGGATCGGGCGTGGTCCCGGGGTCCTCCACGCCAGCGGCCTCGAAGTCACGCGTCAGCACCTGGAGGGCCCCCAGGGACTCCGGGCTCGGGAGCCGGCACACGGTCAGGGCGCTGACCCCGGAGGGCAGCTGCTGCTCGACCCAACCCATCGCCCCATTCCAGGCCGGCACTTGCCTGGCCGTCAGCAGGGCGTCCCGCGACAGCGGCACCAGCGTCGAGGCCGTCGTGCCAGGAGTCGAGGCAGCGGAGGCGGAGCTCGCAGGAGCCGTCGACGAGTCCGTGCCGCAGCCGACCAACATCGCAGACAGGGCCACACACAGGGCCACAGGCAGGGCCACGGCCCCCGCCACGACCGCCGGCCGGGTCCGGAGAACTCGGACACCCCCCGTGCGCACCTTCCGCACCCGTGCCACGCCAGAGGGCAGACCGCTCGCACTCCGCGACGTCATCGCGACCGCCTTCCTCCACCTCCACGGTGCTCACGATGGCCCGGCCCCGACCAGAGCCATCAGTCCCTCGACCCAGACCGGGACCTGTGGCCTGGCGGCTCCTTCAACCCGTCATGCCAGACCCTTGGCGGCGGCGACGATCCGCTCAGCGTTGGGAAGCGCGTCGTACTCGAGGTGAGGGGCGAATGGGATGGTGCTCGACGGAGACCCGGGTCTATGCCGCCGATGTGCCCGACTCCAGCAGCAGCGCCGCGATCTCACCAGGGAAGGCGAAGCCGAGGAAGATCGACGACTCGAGTGCCGGCAGCGCGACGACGACCAGCAGCACCAGCCAGGCTGGCGCCGAGAGGAGGTGTTCCATCAGCCCGTCATCGATCGGCTCCTCGGCGATCAGCAACGGCCGCACTGCGGTGTTGGCCAAGATGCCGACCATCCGGGACAACCGGCTGGCCAGGATGGAGTAGGACAGCCAGGCGATCCCGGCGCCGATCACGAGTCCGGCTGCGACGTCCAGCGGGAAGTGAGCACCCACGTACACCCGGGTGAAAGCCATCGCGATGGCGAGCACGGCGGCGACTGCACCCAGACCACGGTGTGCCACGAACAGTCCTGCGGCGACGGCTCCAGCCATCACCGCATGGTCGCTGGGAAAGGCTGGATCGACGCTGCGCGAGACCAGGACCAAGGCGTCGGGCAGCACGGCGTAGGGCCGTGGCTCCGCGACGTGCCAGCCACCACGAGACCAGCAGCAGACCGGCGAACAGTCCGACGCCGTACTTGGCGTACCCGATCATCGGCGCGTGCAGCCAGGGCGTGGCTTGGGAGAACTGGTTGCCGTCGAGGAACCAGCTCTCGCGGACCTGGCCCCACGGCACCGTTCCACCGTTCACCTGAATCGCCTCTCTGAGCTGTCCGGGGCCGGGGCGCCCACCTGAACTCGAGACGTGAGGCCGGGCCGGATGAAGGGCCGGTGAAGACGAAAGGCTTCACGTTCCCTTCACCCGGGTCCCGTCATCGTGCGGTTCGACCATCGAAATGGTCCCCACTGTCCTTCGGATGGAGCCGGGCCCGCCGCGCATCGCGACCTTGCCGCTCAGCCGCGCCGTCGATCCCGTTGTCGGGGCCACCCGGTCGCCGACCTGAACGCGGGAGGGTCCGCGGACGTCCCGTTGGCGTTCGATGGCCCGGTACGCGGTGGAGCGGCCGACACCGAAGAGCTCGACGAGTTCGAGGGTGCTGCAATCGCCGCTGTCGCAACCGACCCTCCCAGTCTCAGACTCATCTGCCGGGTCGCGAGCTCATCGGCGACCGACTCCGGCATCGGGCATCGGGCATCGGGCATCGGGCATCGGGCATCGGGCATCGGGCATCGGCCGACTCCATCAGGAGGCGACCTGAACCCATCGCTCTGGCCGTGTGTGCATACTCGGTCCATGGACCCAGCCGCAGTGCCGCTGGAGGCCTTCGAGGTGATGGTCACCGACGCACTCGACTCGCTGCCGGACTGGGTGCTGCCCGTCATCAACGAGATCGCCGTCCTCGTTGAGGACGAGCAGGCGGAGGCCGATCGACGTCCCGGCGTCCTGCTGCTGGGCCTCTACCGCGGCATCCCGCGCACCACGCACTACGGCCGTGCCCCCGGCACGCTTCCGGACACGATCACCCTGTACCGAGTCCCGATCGTCGAGGTCTGCGCCCGGATCGAGGACGTGCCCGGCCGGGTGCGCACCGTGCTGGTGCACGAGGTCGGGCACGCGATGGGAATGCCCGAGGGAAGGCTGCGCGAGCTCGGCTGGGCCTGACCAGCGATGCCGTCAGAAGCATTTCCGGTGAGCAGGTGTTTGCCGACGTCGCCGCCCGACGGGCCGCGCACCACGCATGACCCGCGCCTTCGAAAGGGTCATCTACTTCGTTGGGCACTGAGTGGTCACCTCCGAGGCCGCTCACGCAGCTCGTTGGCCGCGGCGTTGGACCCCCATGTGCGGGTCACGGGCGTGGGAGAGCCCGGGTCAAGGTCCGATCAGACGTCCTCGCCCTTCTCTACGATGAGCGCGATGCGCTCGGCGATCTCCCGGGGGCTGTTCTCCTGGAGGAAGTGCTTTCCGTCGACAAGGTGAATGTCGGGTTCCAGGCCCAGCGCTGCCCGGGCGTCTTGGCCGAACGTATCGGCGCGGAGTTCGGCGTCGCCCCGTCCCCAGACCACCTGTGCCGGGAAGCCGCGGCTGCCGAGCGTCTCGAGGACTCGACGTTCGAACTCGGCGGTGGTCTCGAAGCTGCGCATGATCTGGAGGAATGCGCGACCGTCGTCCCCGTGGGAGAGCAACTCGCCGTAGACACGGATCTCCGCGTAGCTCGGTCCCTTGTTCACTCCCTTCCAGCGGAAGAACGGCACGACGAGAGGCGAGTTCATCTGCCAGACCGCCAGACGACCCAACAGCGGGGACTCGAAGGGGCGCATCGCCCGCGGTTTGCGGAACGTCGACACGTTCGTGAGGGTGTTGAGGACTGTCAGCGATGAGATTCGTTGCGGGATCCGCCTGATGAGATCGAACCCGACAGGTCCGCCCAGGTCGTGGACGACCAGGTGGAACTCGTCGATGCCGGCGGCGTCGATCGCCCGCTCGAGCCAGCCGGACAACCCGGTCCACGTGTAGTCGAAGTCCTCGGGGCGATCCGAGAACCCGAGCCCCTGGATGTCGAGGGCGATGCCTTCGAGTCCCCGACTCGCCAGTTCCGGAAGCACCTTCCGGTACAAGTAGGCCGAGGTCGGGACCCCGTGGAGAAGCACGACGGGCGGGCCGTCCCCTTGCCTCCAGATGCGGGTGCCGGCGGTTCCGAAGACGTCGAGCCGGTCGCCTCGATCGTGCCACTGCTGCAGTGCTTTGCTCGTCACGGATGCTCCAGGGTAACATTGGTTTGGGAGGTAACAACGTTACCAACGGAGGGCCTGGAGTGCAACGCTGGAGAGAGATGATGGAACCTGCTGCAGAGTTCAACTACGCCCAGGAGCGGGACGACCAGCGCCTGCGGCTCCGGGCGGCGATCCTGGACGCGGCGGCGAGTCTTCTCTCCGAACGGGGCTTGGACCACATGTCCGTTCGGGCCATCGCCACCCGGGTCGGCTCGTCGACCAAGGTGATCTACAGCCACTTCGGCGGAAAGCCCGGCATCGTCGACGCGCTCTACCGTGATGGGTTCGAGCAGCTGGCTGGCGCGGTTCGAGGAGCGCCGAGCGGTGAGGGTGGCGTGCTCGAGCGTCTCGGGCTCATCGCCGAGGCCTACCGGAGCTTCGCCCTCCGGTCACCGGCTTTGTACGAGCTCATGTTCGGCCCGCGGGTGCGCGACCTCCTCCCCTCAGCACCGCAGCGCGATCCCGTCCTCGGCGCGTCGCAGGTGATCGCTGACCTCCTCCGAGCAGGTCAGGCAGAGGGCACGATCCGGCCCGGTGACGTCCACCGCCAGACGAAGTTCCTGTGGAGTGCCTACCACGCCACCGTGTCTCTCGAACTCGTGAACTGGTTCGCCGACAACGAAGCCATGCACAACCACCACCGACTGACGGCCGCAGCGCTGCAATCACTGCGCGCGTGATCGCGTTGCCCACCAGGTTGGAGAACATCTGCCCGACCTCAACCAGCCGACCTTCCAGGATGTCGTGCGGAACTGTCTCGCCGGAAGTCAAGGGACCTTGACGAGCCGACAGGAGTTCGGCTACATCGACCGTGCCGGACGACGGAGTCGACGCGCTGCCGATCCTTGGGGGGTGGTGGTGCGGCCACGAGCGTGGTGTTTCGTCGCGGGCACCGACGCCGGGCGGCGTACCTTCCGGGTGGATCGGATCGAGGAGCCACTGGTGCTGGACCAGGGGTCTGCGCGACCTGACGGATTCAACCTGGCCGCGGCCTGGGCCGAGATCGCCTCGGAACTGCGCGGCGAGGGTGACCCGGTGCGCCTCACCGCCCGGGCTCGGCCGTGGGTTCCGGCCATCCTGTCGCGGATGCCGGGCATTGAAGTCGACGTTGCCGGAGCTGTGGAGGCTGACGGTTGGCAGCACCTGGACCTGTCGAGTGGGTCGGCCGAGGCCCTCACGGGCCTCACCGCCGCCTTCGGCTCAGCCGTGGAGGTGACCGGGCCCGAGATCGCCGACGAAGGCCATCACCGGATGCGGATCGGCTTGTGGCAACCTGCGCGTGACGCTCACGAGCCCATGGGTCCAGGTCCGACCCCGAGCGAGCGGCACCGGTCACCGGTCACCGGCGCGTGATGGTCAGAGCGGAACCGGCCTCGCGTCCAGGGGTGGCGGCCGAAGGGCCTGCGAATGCTTGATGGGCGGCTACTGGTCCGATTCTGACGGGCGGAACGCGGAGCACATAGAACTCGTTGCCCGCCGGGTCGGCCATCACCACGAATGTCTGCTCACCCTGGCCGACGTCGCTCGTGCGGGCGCCGAGGCCCTCCAGCCGCGCCACTTCGGCGGCCTGGTCATCGGGTCGTAGGTCACGTGAAGAGCGTCCGGCTAACCCAATGTGGGGCTGGAGAGTGCCGCTGTGATGTGCGCCGACTGGAACGACGGCCGCAGGCCGGGGTGTTCCCGAGGACCATGCCCGTCGCCGAGACCCGCTCGGTGTCGGCGCGCTTCTGGGCAGCGTCAGCCCGGCCATTCCGCCAACGTGTCGAGGAAGCGCTGCCGCACCTCCGCCACATGCTCGTTGAGCGTCTTCGGCGTCCAGTCAGCGGTCTGGACCGGCGAGAGGACCGCGATCTGCACCGTGCCGGAAGAGATGAGCACCGAGTGTGCCGGCATCATCTCCCCGGCGTTGCGAATGACGAGGGGCACGATGGGCACGCCCGCCTGCATCGCCAGATGGAACGCGCCCTTCTTGAAAGGCAGCAGCGTCGGGGTCGGCGAACGGGTGCCTTCCGGCGCGATGACGAGGGACGTTCCGGCGCGCAGGCTCTCCAATGCAGGTGCCAACGCTTCGCGCGCCTTGGTCGAGTCGGATCGGTCGACGTACGCGACGTTCGCCAGCCAGCCCATCGCCGCGAACGTCGGGTCCTTCTGGAGCTCCTTCTTCGCCACGCCGGTGAAGTCACGTCGCAGCAGCGCCGCGAGAATCGCCACGTCAAGCTGGCTCTGGTGGTTGAACACGAACACCGCAGGGCGTGACGTCCACAGGTTCTCCTGGCCGATCACATCGAGGCGCACCCCGGCAGCTGCCAAGGCCAACTCAGACCCGACTGCTGACGCGACCTCCAGCGCGGTCGACCGGTTGCGATTCACCAACCCCAGGCCGAGACCGGCAGCAACCCCCGCCCCCAGACCCGCGAACGAGGCGGCACTGCGAACCGCGGTGATCGGCGTCATCCGGCGAGGTCGCGGTCGCTGTAGTCGATAGGTCCTCCACCCGCGCTGCTCGGCAGCGCTGCTGAGGGTTGAGTCGGCATTGAGCGGTCGAGGGCTGCCAACGACCTCGAGGTAGGGCACGTCCTCGCCACCGTTGCCGTAGGCGCAGGAGACCTCGAGGTTCACGTCGTGATCGGCTGCAAACCGGCGTACGGCCTCGGCCTTGCCTTCACCCCAAAGAATGTTCCCCTTGACCTTGCCGGTCACCCGTCCGTCCTCGGCTTCGAGCTCGGTCACGAGAACGTGCTGGATGCCCAGGTCTGTGGCAGCGGCCTGCGCTTGGAAGCGGGTGGCCGACGACGCCACGGCCACGGTGTGGCCCGCTCGCAGGTGGGCTGCGACCAGGCGCCGTGCGTCGGGGTAGACCTTGCCCGCGATCTTGGACACGAACAGCTGGTCGCCCAACTCCTCGAGGGCTTGTACGTCACGCCCGGCCAGGGCCTCCAACGCCACAGTGACCAGGCGCGTCACGTCGTGTCCACGCTGTTTCATGTTGAAGACTTCCACCACGGTGCGCGTGAGCTCGCCCGGGCTGATGTCGCCACGTTTGAGTCGCTCGTTGAAGTAGAACGAAGCCGAATAGCCATCGATGAGTGTGCCGTCGAAGTCGAAGAACGCCCCAACCTCCGGGCCCTGCGGACCGGCAGAGACCTCGGCAAGTAGATCATCGATGTCAGCCATCGACCCCCCTCTCGTCGTGCGCGGGTTGGACCCCCAAGGCCAGAGAGCGCACGTCGCGCACCGCCCGAACCGCCGCTGCCAGCTCCTCGGCGAAGGCGAGCCTCGACTCAACGAGCTCGCTTCCGCCAGTGCCGAGAAGGCCACGGTTGGCGGCCAACTTCACCGCCCCTCTCATCAGGTCTTGGCTGATTGACTCCGGGCTGTGCAACTCCTGCTGGAGCCAG
Organism: uncultured Actinomycetota bacterium; assembly: GCA_963801135.1. Classification (GTDB taxonomy): domain Bacteria; phylum Actinomycetota; class Actinomycetes; order Propionibacteriales; family Nocardioidaceae; genus Marmoricola_A. The sequence goes on from CAWDDN010000029.1 coordinate 19,489, forward strand.
CGTTGCTTGGCCACCCCCAGGCTCTCTGCAACCAGTGCGTTCACATCGACAGATGCGGCTGGTTCCGCAGCGGCCAGGCGGTCTGCGACCACGTGATAGGCCTCCAGGAAGGGGCCAACCACCCGGTGGGCCAACAGCAGTTGGCTCGACTCCAGCCCCTGGGTCAACTCGGAGGCGGTGAGCTGGCCACCAGACCAGCCGATATTCGAAAAGGCCGCCTCGGCACGCACGTCGTGATCGAAGTCGCGCTTGGTGGCGAAGAAGAACTCGTACTTCAGCAGGTCGCGCAGCGCCAGCGCCCGCTCCCACAGAGCAGGAGCCAGATCAGCGTCGGCCACGCCCCGGCACTGCATCGCTGCGATCTCCACGATGGCGTGGGTGATGAAGTAGTGCGTCACGGTGTTGCGGTAGAAGCCGGCCTCGTGCTGGCGGGTGGGCGCGATCGTGTAGACGGCCTCGATCCCGCCGCCGTACTCCTCGACGACACCCTCGCGAACCAAGGTGGCCAGCGCCTTCTTCAGCCCTTCGGGGCGCCCCAGATTGACCTCGGAGGTGAGGGGCAAGCCCCGCTGCCGCACGTAGTCCAGCAAGGGCTCAAGCAACGCCAACGTCTCGGCCAAGGTCATCGCCCGGCCGTCGTTGTCCAAGAGGCCGAAGGCGACCAGCGCCGAGGGCGTGATCGGCGTGGCGGAGTTGATGCGATGGGCAACTTCGAAGGCGACCCGAGGCACGAGCTGGGTGAGGTCCTCGCTGTCGGCGCGTTCACCGGCTTCAGCCAAGGCACCACGCAGCGACAACGGCTGGCCGAAGCGGACGTGGGCGCGGCCGCGGCCGCGAGACTGCGCGCGGGCGAACCGCACGAGCCAACCGAGGCTCTCAGGTGTCTTGGAGGCGCCGGACTCCTCTCTCGAGAGTGCGGCCACTTCTGCCTGCTGGTCGTAGACGATCGAGACCGGCACCAAGTAGACGTCGTCGGCATCGTCTCCGTTGGTCTCGAAGGCGTCCACCAGATAGCGCAGCACACCCATCTTGGGCGGTCGCAGCTTGCCGGTCCGCGTTCGTCCACCCTCGAAGTACCACTCCAGGTTGGCGTGTTGTCGAAGCAGGGAGCCCAGGTAGAGGCGCAAGACCACCGGGTAGACGGGGTCGTCCTTGGCGGTGCGACGGATGAAGATCAGCCCGCTGCGACGACCCAACTCCGAGAGCGGCCACATCGCCAGGTTGACCCCTCCCAGGGTGTAGTTGCCGGGGAAGCGGTGCCGAGCAAGCACCGTGCGCAGCACCAGCGGGTCGAGGTAGGAGCGGTGGTTCGGGAGAAACACCAGCGAGTGTCGAGCCGAGAGCTCGGCCAAGTGCGGAATGGACGTATCGATCGTGTCCACGGTGTAGGAACGGGTCAGCCAGCGACCCAGCCGATCCCATGCGCGCATAGCCGCTGGGTCCACCTCGGCCGTCATCTCGTCGAGACACGCTTCCGCGTGCTCGACCAGATCCGCGCGGGTGCGGGCGGTCTTGGCAACCAGTTCGACGATGGCCGCGTCGAAGTGCGGCGAGGCCATCACCGCCCGCTTGGCCTGTCGCTTCTCGTTGGTCGTGCTGTCGGTCACATCGGCAACCCTATGAGGCGAGGGAAGAGTCTCCGCCCGGCCTCTGCCCTCGCCACAGCGCGCGCGGCCGGCGCACCTCCAGAAGTTGGCCCGGCCTGGCCGCGGGATGAGGTCCGGTTCGGGCATCAGGCAGTGCCTGACACCACCAGCAAGCCCCGATGCGGCGGAGCGGCTGTCCCGCATCCGACACCTCGGCGGCACAGCAGTTGGGCCCAGGCTGTCTCCCATGGCCGGTCCCGCGGCAGGTGCATGGGTGACGCGCCGTGCTGATGTTGCGACTCGACATGGGACGTGGACGAGCTTGCGACGGACGGTTGCGGTGGTCGCCTTCGCGAGGTCGGTGGGGGCAAGGGCACCGGCCGCGCGGGTGCGGTTGAAGGCGATGACCGCGAGCACCAGCCAGGCCGGGGTCGCGGTGAGAATCCCCGAAGGGCAAGGTGCGCCAGCGCTGGGTTCTTCAGGTCGGCGTCGACTTGTTCGATGATCGCGTGCCCGCGGTGGGTCTTGTCGGCCGCGAGGGTGTTCAGCGCGGCCGGGTCGGCGGTGGACCAGTGCGCCTGAGACCCAGAGGGCGGCGCTTGTGGGGCGTAGTGTTCGAAGCGTGGCTGACTGCCGTGCTATCTACGCCATCGCAGCCGTCGAGCGGATGATCGGTACCTCGGCGGAGACGATCCGCTCATGGGAGCAGCGTTATCGCCTACCTCTGCCGGACCGCAGCCCAGGCGGTCAGCTGCTCTACTCCCGCGACGACGTGGAGAGGCTGCGCTGGCTGGCCCTGGAGCTAGCCGCCGGCCGCGAGCCCGAGCCGGCTGAGATCGCGGGCGCGATCTCACCGGTGCCACCCGCCGCCGAGGAGCCCGCGCCGCACATCCTGGTGCTCGTCGCCGAGCGAGACCCGCACGCAGCCGACCTCGAGGAGTACTTCCTCCGTACGGAGGGCTACCAGGTCGAGGTCACCACAAGCGCCCAGGAGGCGGAGACCGGAGCGGCGGCACTGCAACCCGACGTCGCGGTCGTGGAGCTCACCCTGTCCGGGCACGCGGGCTTGGAGCTGTGCCGCCGGCTCCGGGAGGTGTCGAACGCGGCGGTGGTGGCGGTGTCGAGCCTCGACAGGAGGGACGAGGCGCTGGAATGTGGAGCGGAGGCCTTCCTGCTGAAGCCGCTCGACCCGTTCGTGCTCATCTCGACGATCAAGGACCTGCTCGGCGCGAGCGCCTACCTGCGTCCCTCCGGCGAACTCTCGGAATGGACGGGTCGAGGATGACTGAGATGGCAAGGGTCGCCAGCGGCTGCACTCGCCTCGACCACGTCCTTCACGGCGGCCTTCCGGCCAATGCCATCAACCTGCTCATCGGACCGCCCGGCGCGGGCAAGACGATCCTGGCCGACCAGTACGTCTTCCACAACGCCACCGAGGAACGACCCGCGATCTACTACTCCACCGTGTCCGAGCCGCACGACAAGCTGCTGCGCTACGGCCAGACCCTGGACTTCTTCGACCCCACCGCAGTCGGCCGCAGCGTCTTCTACGAGACGCTCGGACCACAGGTTCGGGCCGGCGGCCTCGACGCGGTGGTCGAGCGCGTCGCCGCAGACATCAAGTCACGTCGCCCGGGGCTGATCGCCATCGACTCCTTCCGCGCGCTGTCGACGTACGGCGACGCGCTGAGCTTCCGTTCGTTCCTCGCTGATCTCTCCGACCTGCTGACGGCGTTTCCCCTCTCGGCCTTCTGGATCGGGGAGTACAACGCGAGCGACATCGCCCAGGCACCTGAGTTCGCGGTCACCGACTCCGTCATCTCGCTCTCCCGTGAGGACATCGGGGTGCGGGAGTTCCGGTACCTTCAGATCCTCAAGCTTCGGGGGTCGGGCTTCATGTCCGGCAAGCACGCCTGCCGGATCAGCGCGGCCGGGATCGACGTGTTCCCTCGCGTCGCCGACCCGTCGAACGCGGCCGACTACGAGGTCGCGGTGGGACGCGCGTCCTTGGGCATCGCGGCGGTCGACGCCCTGATCGAGGACGGGTTCCTCACCGGGTCCTCGACCCTGGTCGCGGGGCCGTCCGGGTCAGGCAAGACCTTGACCGGGATGCATTTCATCTTCGCCGGGGCTCGGGCCGGAGAACCCGGGCTCATCGCGTCGTTCCAGGAGAACCCCAGCCAGATGCGACGCATCCTCGCTCCCTTCGGGTGGAGCCTGGACGAGGAGTCCGTGCACCACTTCTACCAGTCGGCGGTCGACCTTTACATCGACGAATGGATGTCGATGGTCTTCGAACAGATCGAGCGGCTCGGCATCCGCCGGGTCCTGGTCGACAGCGTGGGCGACCTCGAGGCGGTGGCCTCGGACAAGATGCGCTTCCGGGAGTTCGTCTACTCCTTCATCCAGCGGTGCACCCGGGCCGGGGTGAGCGTCATGTTGACCGTCGAGCTGCTTGACCTCTTCCAGGTGTCGCGGCTCACCGACCAGGCCTTCTCACACCTCGCCGACAACGTCGTGCTCCTGCAGTACGTGCATCGCGACGCCTCGATCAAACGCGCGCTCACGGTGATCAAGTCACGCGGCACTCGCCACGACCCTCAGGTCCACGAGTTCGACATCACCACGGACGGGATCGTGCTCGGTGAGCCGATCGGGCTGAGCGCCGACGAGAGCGGCTGAGCGACGGGTGGTGAGAGTCGTGGCGCCTGCGCACGAGACTGAAGGCCCTGGGCAACGTCGAGTCCGGGCACTGATCGCCGACGACGACGCCGACGCACGGTTCCTGCTCACGGCATGGCTGCAACGAGCCGGGACATATGACGTCGCCGAGGTCGCCGAGGACGGCCTGGAGGCGGTTGAGGCGGCCGGACGGGGGCGGCCGGAGCTGGTGATCCTTGACCTTGCGATGCCTCGGATGGACGGTCTCGAGGCAGCAACTGCAATCCGGGAACTTCTCCCGGACGCCAGAATCGTGATCCATTCCGCGTTCAGCGCCGGACGGATGGCTCAGAAGGCCATCGACGCCGGAGCTGACGTCTACGTCGAGAAGAGTGCGGGTCAGGGGCCGCTGCTCGCGGCGCTCGAGGGGCTGTTCCACATCCGCGCGGACACCCTGCCGAGTCCACGCTCGTCTCCGAGGGATGGCAGGCACGGCGGGACCGGCATGTCTCGGGAGCACCTCCTCCTCGATGCCCTGGACTCCGGCGTCGTGTTCGCCGACGAGCAGGGCTGCGTCGTCTCCGCGAACTTCACCGCGACGCTGCTCCTGGGAGTGCCGACGAGCGGGATCATCGGGTGGCGGCTGGCCGACCACCTCGGGTCTGGCCAACGTGAGGACGAGCCGTTGTCGGAAGGCCCACAGCCCGACCCGCTCACCGCGGCACTCATTTCCGGCCGCCCGCAGTCAGGGACCGTACTCCGGGTCGCGCGCCCAGACCGCAGCGTCGTCTGGGTCTCGGTCAACGTGCGACCGCTCTTCGCGGGGGAGACCGCGCGACCGTCGGGAGCCGTCGTGGTGCTCCATGACGTGTCGCAGGAGCGCCGGCTCAGCAGGTCCCTCCAGGACGCTGAGCGACAGCTGGCTCTGCTGCTCGAGATGGTGGGCTCTCCCGCTGCAGTCCTCCACGCCCGGACGGGCGACGGGGGACAGGTGACGGACTTCCGCGTCGATCGCGCCAACCGCGCGGCGCGCTCGCTCACGGGGTGGCACGCAGGAGACGGCTCACCGTCCACGGCCGACCTCAGTGCCTCTGACCGGCTGTTCCCCCATCTCGTCGAAGCGCTCGACGTCGGGGAGGTTTGCGTGCCGCACGACCCTCGAGCGAGCGCGGCTGACCGGGCGGGTGACAGGGCGGGTGACAGGGCGGCCGACGCACTCGACGTACGCCTCCTTCGGACCGCACCCGACGAGCTCGTCGCGACCTGGGTGCTGGCGCAGTCGAGGGGGTCGGCGGAGCCCACGCCTGCGCCTGGGAGGGCGGCCCTCCCCGAGGCCTTCCAGGAGGCCACGGAGCTCCTCGAGGCCGCGGTCGCGTCGAGCCCGGTGGGCGCTGCGTTGTTCGACCGGTCAGGTCGGCTGGTGATCGCGAACCCGGTTGCGGATCGGCTGCTCGGCTCGACTCCACTGCTCGGGCACGGACCCGCGACACGGCGAGTACGGCGGGCTGACACCGGTGAAACCTTGACAGACGACCTCCCGGTGCGCCGGGCATGCCAGGGCGAGCCGTTCGACGACCTGGAGCTGTTCGTAGCCGACGGGGAGGGCGACGAGAGCACCTTCGTGAAGGTCAGTGGCCGCCCAGTGTTCGGGGCCGGCGGGCAGCCTGGGGGAGCCGTGGTCTCTGTCCGCGACGACTCTTCCGCCAAGCGGGCAGAACAGGCGCTCATCGCCACTCACAAGGAGCTGGAGCGCTCCAACGCCGAGCTGGAGAGCTTCGCCTCCATCGCATCGCACGACCTCTCGCAGCCGCTGCAAGCAGTGTCTGGCTTCGCCCAGCTCCTACGCGAAGGCGGGCCCCAGGGTGCACACGCGGGCGACTACATCGACAAGATCGTCACCGGGTGCGAGCGGATGCGCATCCTCATCGGTGACCTGCTCACCTACAGCCGCCTGATGACGGAGGCCCGTCCGTCCGAGACGGTCGATCTCATCGGCGTCGTGGACGATGTGGTCTCGATCTTCCGCGACCGTCTTGCCGAAACCGGCGCCCGAGTCACCGCCGACCCGCTGCCGACGGTGGAGGCCGAGCGGACGCAGATGACCCAGCTGTTCCAGAACCTGGTCGGCAACGCGCTCACCTATGTGGCGCCCGGAGTGATCCCTGAGGTCCACGTCAGCAGCGCCCGGCTGGACCACGAGTGGTTGGTGGTCGTGGCAGACAACGGGATCGGCATCCGCCCTGAGGACCGGGTGCGCGCCTTCACGATGTTCCAACGACTGGAGACCTCCGAAGCGCACTCCGGGACGGGGATCGGCCTCGCCGTGTGCGCCAAGATCGTTGACCGGCACGGCGGCCGGATCTGGATCGAGGACAACTCCGACGGAGGGAGCCGGTTCTGTCTCACCCTGCCTGAGCCGCTGCCGGAAGATGTCAAGCAGTCTGAGACACGTCTCGTCACGCGGTCTGTATGAGGGCCTCCGGTGAGGGCTGGTTGATCCCGGCGGCCGTCGGCAGCTTCGGTGCCTGGGGTGGCCGGTTGCCGAACGCTCGACGGTGACTGACCGAGCCATCCACCTCGCGCCGTACAGTCACCGCAAGCTGTCCCATGACTGGGACGCTCGCTGCACTGCGAGTCCTGGGGTCACGGTCGGGGTTCCCGGCCCGACCTGCCCGCTTCCCGATCTGGTGAACCTTCTGTGGCCGCCGCGGGCTTCCCCGGACTTGCGAGCTCCAACAGGCGTTTCCCGACCAGGACGGCGAACACCGAGAACGGCACCAACGACGCGATCGCGAACACCATGCCGACCGTACCGAAGTTCGTGGGGACGGTCATGAGCGCGGCGCTCACCAGGCCCCACACCGCCGTGGCTCGGCTGAAGATCGAGGATCGCAGCATCAGGGTGGCCAGCACCGCCAAGGTCACGAAAGTGAAGTAGTAGTAGATGTCATAGCCCGTGCCCGCCCACGTCGCGACCATGCCGTCTCCGGTCGCCAGCAAAGCGGTGCGGGTCTCAGCGTCCGCGTCGGCGTAGGCCCGGGCGAGCGAGAGCATCTCGACCGGTCGCGGGCTGCTCATGTAGGCGGCTATCCCCACGACGCAGAACGCCAGCGCGATCACGACGGCCGACCGGCTGACCCTCCACAGCACGACGGCCAGCGCGAGATAGACCAGGTACATCAGGGCGTTCGAGACGACGTACAACACGTCCAGCGAGACCAGGCCCAGCAGCGGGTTGTCCACCAGCAGCTCGAAGAACCCGACCGTCGACTCAGGCGGTGGAAAGACGACGTAGAGGGGGACCTGCACCACGATCATCACGACACTCGCGAAGGCGCACCACGCCCCGGTGATGAGGAGCCCACGCCACTGCCGTGCGTCACTCCGCACGGTCGCCTCGTCAACGTCGGCCATGGTGTGTCTCCCGTCCACTGACGAGCGATCAGCCTCAACCGGAACTGGGTCACGCCGTCGCCCGTGCTCGACGCTAGCGCTAGGTGGTCCCGCCCGCACCGGTCAGTGCCTCTGGTCCTCCACCTGCATGGTCGGGCGATCGCCGGAGGAGCATTCGTGCCCGCGCCAGTACCCCCACAGCTGAGGCAATTCGGTGTCGACTGGGGATCGGCTTGCGAAGTCCGGGACTCCTCGGCTTTCTGAACGCCAGGACGCGCACGTGCTGGCGCCTAGGTTTCGGAGCAACCACGCAACCGATTCCGAAGCGAGCCGCACGTGCGCGTCACCACTGCACTCAACAAGATCCTGTCCATCCCGTCAGCCACGGTGGCCTCGGTCGAGTTCACCCCCCGACGGGGTGGTCGTCGGTCCCGGGTGGTTGCCTCCAAGTCAGGTTCGTCGGCATCAAGCGCGCAGCGATGCCTCGTCCAGCTCGAGACCGATGACCTGAGCGACACGGTCCACATCGACGTCCGACGAGAGCAGTGCGGCTCCGCGGCGGTACGCCACCGCCGCGATCATGCAGTCGACCATCCCGCGAGGAGTAACGCCCGCCTGCCGGCAGCGGCGGTAGATCCTCGCGGCGGCTTCGAAGTCGGTGACTGCGTCGAAGGGCAGGAACCCGAAACTCAGCAGCAGGCGTCGCAGTTCCGCCTCCCGTGCTTCACTTCGTGCGCCGGCCAGCATCTCCATCAGAACTGGTTCGGTGACCACCAGAGGGCCGTCGTCGGCGATCAGCGCGGCAAGGCGTTGGTCCACCGCGCTGCCAGTGGCTCGGTCGTACTCGACCCACGCTGACATGTCGGCCAGGATCACGCCGCGCCGCGCGGAGCAGAGTCGCCCGGAACGTCGTCGACCGCGCGGGCGCCACGCATGGCCAGTGCCTGCTCGCGCGTCATCGGCTGGCCCGCAAGGTGGCGCAGCGCCAACTCCACAGCCTCGGTCTTGGTATGAACGCCGTAGCGATCCATGATCGCCCGGACGTGGTCGTCTTCGATCTCGATGTTGGTGCGCACTTTGGGCATACACGCATCGTACACGTTGCGTGTACCTAAGGTGTGTCTGCGCTCGCGTCCAGCGCTGCCCATCGTCTCTCATTCCCCGCCCCGTGCGCCGATCGGTTTGGTCACGCTCGGGACACCCCACCGAGGGTGCCGGCGTGGCCCGGCCCCCCGGTCGCCGATCGCGTCCGATCGACGTTCCGCTTGCAGGCCGGATCCCGTCGGCGGGCGTCGATCGAGTCAATAGCATCCGTCGCGTCGCGTCCGGAATGCGCTACGGGACTGCCATACAGCTCTACGCGATGGTCTCGTTCGGGGATCCTCACGCCACCCACTCGACCTGCCGTGGGACGAGGCCCCCGACGCCAAAGGCTTCCCGCGCGACCTCGCGGTCCTCGAGCACGGTGCGGACTAGATTCGCCGTATGCCCGACTTCACCTGGCTCCCGGCCAACCAAGCAGCGACGGAGGACGTCGAGGCGGTGTTCGCCACGGGTGGCGCCCACCAGTGCCGGTGCCAAGCGCTGAAGGTGCCGGGCTGGATCTGGCGCGACACCACCCAGGAGCAGAGGGACGCCGCGCTGCTGGAGCAGACCGCTTGCGGCACGGGCGGACCGACGTCCGGGCTGATCGGGTACGTCGACGGCGAGGCGGCTGGCTGGGTCGCGGTCGAGCCGCGGGAGAACTACCCCAGGCTGTGGAGCCGCAAGCAGGCGTGGATGCGGATGGACCCAGAGCTCGAGGGCGTCTGGTCAGTCACCTGCTTCGTCGTGCGCAAGGGGTGGCGTCGGACGGGACTCACCTACGAACTCGCCACCGCCACCGTCGAGTACGGCGAGAAGGTCGGAGCCCGCGTCCTGGAGGGTTACCCGATCGAGCCGCCGCCGGGCAAGTCCGTGATCTGGGACGAGGCGTCGGTCGGTCTCGTGCACGTCTTCCTCGAAGCAGGTTACGAGGTGGCGGCCTCCCCCACACTGCGGCGGCGTGTGGTGCGGCGACGACTGGGCAGCCACCCATGACCGTCGCTAACCCGGCCCGACGAGGGCTGGGTCTGCCCCCAACGTTCGCGACTATCCCGTTGACCCAAGCAGCACAACCCCTACCCAGGGAAGAGGCCTTCATGTCACCACGGGAACCTCAACCGGTGATGTCGCAGGTCGGCCTGCGCCCTGCTGCCCCACGAGACCGGCACTGCCCGGTGTTCCGACACCAGCAAGGGATCTCAGCTGGCGACGGTGGCGACCACGCGGGCCCGAGTCTCCGGGTCGGTCCAGCGCCGGCCCGTCCGCACCAGCCGGGCTGCGGAGAACAGCAGGAACGGCACCGCCACCAGCACCGACCACTCCCATGACACCCGCGCCATCAGCGAGAAGAACATCCCCACCAGCGTCGTGCTCAGCGCCAGGCGAGAGGAGTAGGCAACCATGACCAGCGGGGGTGCCGGGGTCGCTCGTGCCGAGCGGAGGTCGACGGAGAACGGACGGCGCACCGACCAGCGCAGCGACGCCGATACCACCTGCGTCACCACGACAACAATGGCCACACACACCGCGGTGAGCTCGTTGACCGAGGGCACGCCGGCCCGGAGGCTGGCGAGCACCATGGTGCCGGCGCTGGCGACAACCAGCACCTCAGCGAGCACGTAGGCACGCGCCACGAACACCGTCCGGGCCGGGACCGGCAGACTGTCGCGCCAGAGCGCGCCGCGCCCGTCGAGCGACCAGCTGTTGACCCCGAAGAGCAGCGCGCCACCCGAGGCGACCAGGCCAGGCAGGATCGGCAGCATGGACCACTCGAGGCCGCCGGCGATCGCGACCAGCCCCGGCATCACCATGAGCACCGCGAGGCCGCGCCGCAGCGGAACCGAGCGCCAGATGCCGACCCGGTCGGTGCGCACCATCGCCATGAAGTCCGACGTGGGCTGCGACCGGGGCTGGTACGACGCGGACTCCAGGCGCACCTCGTCACGCGTCGGTCGACCCGCCGCCGCCCCGGCGACGAGCACGCCGCCCGCCATCGCCGCCACGGTGATGACCACCAGAGTGAGCGTGACCAGGGCGTAGCGGAGCCCGACGTCGCCGGGCGCCCCCAGGGAGGCGATGGTGACCTGCAGCGTCGGGCTGCGCTCCAGCAGCGGCACCAGCCGGTCCGACGCGATCAGCCAGGCCAGCAGCAGCCCCGAGGTCAGGGAGACGGCCCGGATGACCCAGAGGCCGGCGGGGCCGCGGCGCACCCACTCCATGCCCCAGCCGATCACCTGCGCCAGAGTGGTGGCGCAGGCCAGCCAGAGCACGATCGGCAGCTGGGCCAGCAGCAGCCGCCAGGTCGGCCCCACGACGTACGCCGTGGCGCCCAGGAGCGCCCAGGTCTGCATCAGCCAGGCGATGTTGAGGGGTGCCATCAGCAGCGCCCCGACATGGTCGGTCAGTGGGGTCACCGGGTAGGCCACCGCCTGGTCGCGCGGCAGCAGCTCCCGGCCGCCGGCGGAGGCTGCGGCCGAGATCACAGCGATCACGAGGATGCCGATCATGGCGCTCGGCAGCAGGGTGAGGACGTCGCTGCGTCGGCCGTCACCCGTCGGCAGGTACGCCGGCAGCCAGGCGGCGGCGAGGCTCAGCAGGAGGATCGCCGAGATGCCGGCGGCCGCGACGCGGCGGGACCGCCCACGCAGCGACGCTGCCCGGAAAGCGAGCAACGAGCGGGTGTCGGCCAGCCCGCGACGGAGCTCGCTGCGGCCGAGGACGGCGAGCCTGGGCGGCGGGGGCGCCAGCGACTCAGTCGAGGAGAGCCCGGTAGGCATCGGCCCCGGCCTCCCCCCTCATCTCGTGGGCGGGCATCTCGGCGACGGCCGAGCCGCCGCGGAGCACGATGGCGGCCTGGCAGGCGTGGACCGCCAGCTCACGCAGGTGGGTCGAGACCAGCACCGCCGACCCCCGAGCGCGGGCGTCGGCGATCACGTCCATGGTGGCCTCGACCCCGAGCGGGTCGACCCCGTCGAACGGCTCGTCGAGCAGCAGCACCTCGGGCTGGTGGAAGGCCGCGAGGATCACCGACATCCGGCGACCCATGCCGTGGCTGAAGCCTGCGGTGACCCGGTGCGCTGCCGCGCCGAGGTCGAAGCGCTCCAGCAGCTCGCGGGCCCGGTCCTCCCACCCCTCGATGCGACGCAGCCTGGCGGCGAGCTGGAGATGCTCCCAGGGGGTGGCGCGAGGCACCAGGCCGCCCACGTCGGGGCAGTACCCGGTGAGGCGCTTGACCGCGAGGGCGTCGGTGCGCAGGTCGTGGCCGAGCACCCGCACCTCGCCGCCGGAGGCGGGGATGACGCCCGCCAGCACGCGCATCGTCGTGGACTTTCCGGCGCCGTTTCGTCCGAGCAACGCGGTGGCCGCACCGGGGGCGACCGCCAGTGAGATCCCCCGCACCGCGTCGACCTGACCGAACCGGACCCAGAGGTGGCGGACGTCGACGACGGCGTTCACGGCAGCCTGGCCGGAACGTGGCTCGGGGGGCATGGGGAAAGTCTGACAAGTTTCGGCGACGATGGGTCGCGGATTGCACAAAACGGACCGGGTAGGACCCCGTCTGGGACCCACCCGGTCCGTCAGTGCCTGGAGCAGCCGGTGAT